>NZ_JANZKY010000001.1 GCF_025770765.1 Propionivibrio soli
TACTCGATGATTTTGGCGACGACGCCGGCGCCGACGGTACGACCGCCTTCACGGATGGCGAAACGCAAGCCTTCTTCCATGGCGATCGGGGCAATCAGCTTCACCGTCATCTGCACGTTGTCTCCCGGCATCACCATCTCCGTCCCTTCCGGCAGCGTGATGGCTCCCGTCACGTCCGTCGTCCGGAAGTAGAACTGCGGACGGTAGTTGTTGAAGAACGGGGTGTGACGGCCACCTTCGTCCTTGGACAGGACGTAAACTTCGCCCGTGAAGTGGGTGTGCGGGGTGATCGAACCCGGCTTGGCCAGCACTTGGCCACGCTCGACTTCTTCGCGCTTGGTGCCGCGCAGCAGGACGCCGACGTTGTCGCCCGCCTGCCCTTGGTCGAGCAGCTTGCGGAACATTTCGACGCCGGTGCAGGTGGTCTTCTGCGTGGGCTTGATGCCGACGATTTCGATTTCTTCGCCCACCTTGATGATGCCACGTTCAACCCGACCGGTGACGACGGTGCCGCGCCCGGAGATGGAGAAGACGTCTTCGATCGGGAGCAGGAAGGGCTTGTCGACGGTGCGCTCGGGCGTGGGAATGTAGCTGTCGAGCGCTTCGGCCAGCTTCATGATGGAGCCTTCGCCAAGGTCGTCGGTGTCGCCGTTCAGGGCCTTCAGGGCCGATCCTTTGACGATGGGGATGTCGTCGCCCGGGAATTCGTACTTCGACAGGAGCTCACGCACTTCCATTTCGACGAGTTCGAGCAGTTCTTCGTCGTCCACCATGTCGCACTTGTTCATGTAGACGATGATGTAGGGCACGCCCACTTGGCGGGCCAGCAGAATGTGTTCGCGCGTCTGCGGCATCGGGCCGTCAGCGGCCGATACGACGAGGATGGCGCCGTCCATCTGCGCGGCACCCGTGATCATGTTCTTGATGTAGTCCGCGTGGCCCGGGCAGTCAACGTGCGCGTAGTGCCGCGTCGCCGTTTCGTATTCAACGTGCGCCGTGTTGATCGTGATGCCCCGCGCCTTTTCTTCCGGCGCCGCGTCAATCTGGTCGTATGCCTTGGCTTCTCCACCAAACTTCTTCGCCAGGATCGTCGTGATCGCCGCCGTCAGCGTCGTCTTCCCATGGTCAACGTGACCAATCGTGCCCACGTTTACGTGCGGCTTCGTCCGCTCAAATTTTGCCTTAGCCATTTTGCGTTATCCTCAAAAACCAATCGTTACTTCTTGTTGATCACGGCCTCGGCGACGTTCTTCGGCGCCTCGACATAGTGTTTGAATTCCATCGAGTAGGTCGCGCGGCCTTGCGACAACGAACGCACCGTTGTCGAGTAGCCAAACATTTCGGCGAGCGGCACTTCCGCTTTGATCGCCTTGATGCCGCCGGGAAGGTCTTCCATCCCCTGCACCATCCCGCGACGGCCCGACAGGTCGCCCATGATGTTGCCCATGTACTCTTCCGGTGTCTCGACTTCGACGGACATCATCGGCTCGAGCAGCGTCGGCTGCGCCTTGCGCATACCTTCCTTGAACGCCATGGAAGCCGCCATCCGGAATGCGTTTTCGTTTGAGTCAACATCGTGGTACGAACCATCGAACAGCGTAAACTTGATGTCGACAACCGGGAAGCCAGCAAGCACGCCGCTCTTGATCGAGTCCTGCAGACCTTTGTCCACCGCCGGGATATATTCGCGCGGGACCGTCCCACCCTTGATTGCATCGACGAACTCGTAGCCCTTGCCAGCCTCGTTGGGTTCCAGTTTGATCCAGACGTGACCATACTGGCCGCGACCGCCGGATTGCTTGACGAACTTGCCCTCCTGCTCGACCGCTTTCTTGATGCATTCGCGGTAGGCAACCTGGGGAGCCCCGACATTCGCCTCAACACCGAACTCGCGCTTCATTCGATCGACAATGATCTCAAGGTGCAACTCACCCATACCCGAGATAATGGTCTGTCCGGACTCCTCGTCGGAGCGAACACGGAACGACGGATCCTCTTGCGCCAACCGACCCAGCGCGATACCCATCTTTTCCTGGTCACTCTTGGTCTTCGGCTCCACCGCGATGTGAATCACGGGCTCGGGGAACACCATCCGCTCAAGCGTGATCACGGCATTCGGGTCACATAACGTCTCGCCCGTGGTGACTTCTTTCAAACCAACGCAGGCCGCGATATCGCCGGCCAGAACTTCCTTGATCTCTTCCCGGTTGTTGGCATGCATCTGCAGCAAACGGCCAATTCGTTCCTTACGCCCTTTGACCGGGTTATAGATCGTATCGCCCGACTGCACGACGCCGGAGTAAACACGGATAAACGTTAATTGGCCGACGTAAGGGTCGGTCATCAGCTTGAACGCCAGCGCTGAAAACTTCGCGCTGTCCGAGGCTTCGCGTGTATCAGCCTCGCCGTTCTCCTTCTCTCCCGAGACCGGCGGAATATCAACCGGCGATGGCAGCAGATCGATAACGGCGTCGAGCATCCGCTGTACGCCCTTGTTTTTGAAAGCCGTGCCACACAGCATCGGCTGGATCTCGCACGCGATCGTGCGGCTGCGCAAGCCTTTGATGATCTGCTCTTCGTTCAGATCGCCCGCTTCGAGGTATTGATCCATCAATTCCTCGGACGACTCGGCGGCCATTTCAACCATGTTGCTACGCCACTCATTCGCCAACTCGACAAGCTCGGCCGGAATGTCGCGATAGTCGAACTTCATACCCTGAGTAGCGTCGTCCCAGTAGATCGCCTTCATCTTGATGAGATCGACGACACCCTGGAAGTAGTCTTCCTTACCGATAGGGATGACGATCGGAACGGGGTTCGCCTTCAAGCGCGTCTTCATCTGTTCGACGACCTTGAAGAAGTCCGCACCTTGGCGGTCCATCTTGTTCACGAACGCCAGACGCGGCACACCGTATTTATTGGCTTGACGCCAAACGGTTTCCGACTGCGGCTGAACGCCGCCTACAGCGCAATACACCATGCAAGCGCCATCGAGAACGCGCATTGAGCGCTCGACTTCGATGGTGAAATCCACGTGCCCCGGCGTGTCAATGATGTTGATCCGGTGCTCGGGGTACTTGTTTTCCATCCCCTTCCAGAAGCACGTGGTCGCGGCCGAGGTGATCGTGATACCGCGCTCTTGCTCTTGCTCCATCCAGTCCATCGTGGCAGCGCCATCATGAACCTCACCGATCTTATGATTGACACCGGTGTAGAAAAGGATGCGCTCGGTCACCGTCGTCTTACCAGCGTCGATGTGCGCGCTAATACCGATATTCCGGTAGCGGTCAATAGGAGTTTTGCGTGCCACAGTAATGAACCTTCAGTAATAAAGAACGATCGTCGACAGCCGCGCTGCGACGGCAAGAACGTGCAACGAATCTAGAAGCGGAAGTGCGCGAAAGCCTTGTTAGCGTCGGCCATACGGTGCACTTCGTCACGCTTCTTGACGGCACCGCCGCGGTTCTCTGCAGCCTCAAGCATCTCAGCCGCCAAGCGTTGCCCCATCGACTTCTCAGAACGCTTGCGAGCCGCCTCGCGCAACCAACGCATCGCCAGCGCCATGCGGCGGCTCGGACGAACTTCGACAGGAACTTGATAGTTGGCACCGCCGACACGACGGCTCTTAACCTCAACCAGCGGCTTGACGTTGTTCATCGCCAACCCAAAAACTTCGATGGGATCTTTCCCACCCTTGGAAGCGATAATGTCAAAAGCACCGTAAACGATCCGCTCAGCGACAGACTTCTTGCCGCTCATCATGATCGTATTAACAAATTTGGACACTTCGATATTGCCGAACTTCGGGTCCGGCAGAATATCGCGCTTAGGAACTTCGCGACGACGTGGCATAACAACCTCTATAAATATGTTCAGTTGAAGGGCGAGACGAATATCCACCCCTCGCGGCCGCCCAAACGAACGACCACTTACTCAAACGGCGATTAAGCCGCCTTCGGCCGCTTCGTACCGTACTTGGAACGGCCCTGCTTGCGATCCTTCACTCCCTGCGTGTCGAGCGAGCCGCGAACGGTGTGGTAGCGCACACCCGGCAAGTCCTTCACCCGACCACCGCGAATCAGCACCACCGAGTGTTCCTGAAGGTTGTGACCTTCACCACCGATGTACGAGATGACTTCGAAGCTGTTGGTCAAACGAACCTTGCACACCTTCCGCAGAGCCGAGTTCGGCTTCTTCGGCGTGGTCGTATAGACACGCGTACACACGCCACGCTTCTGGGGACAATTCTCCAGCGCAGGCACTTTGCTCTTGCTACGCACCGCTTCGCGGGGCTTACGCACGAGCTGGTTGATGGTTGGCATATTTCTATCCCTAAATTCACCACGGTCCGCGACCCGAAAGAGCCGTATCCCGCAAAAAACCAAGGCGGACCGAAGGCCGCCTTAGCGATTTCTTATTACAAGACCCAGGCAATGGTTAGCCCAAGCCGACAAAGACCGCGGATTTTATGGCTTATCCGCACCTAAGTCAACCGACTGAGGCGTCCTGAGCACTTTCCCCGATCGGGGTCGATTCCTCGATAAGTCCTTGCTCTCCCGCCATGTCGACACCGGCCGCATTGTTTTTTCGCATGCGGTGGTAGGCCAGTCCCGTACCTGCAGGAATCAGGCGACCGACGATGACGTTTTCCTTCAACCCGCGCAATTCGTCCCGCTTGCCCATGATCGCAGCTTCGGTCAGAACACGAGTGGTTTCTTGGAAGGATGCCGCAGAGATGAACGAGTCGGTAGATAGCGAAGCCTTCGTGATACCAAGCAAGACCGGTTCATAGGTAGCTCCGAGCTTGCCTTCGGCAGCCATACGATCGTTTTCGTCCAAGAGGTGCGCCCGCTCGACCTGCTCACCACGAATGAACTTCGTATCACCCGGATCAATGACCAAAGCACGCCGCAACATCTGGCGGACGATAACCTCGATGTGCTTATCGTTGATCTTCACGCCTTGCAAACGATAGACGTCCTGAACTTCGTCAGTGATGTAAACCGCCAGCGCTTCGACGCCCTGCAAGCGCAGAATATCGTGAGGGTCAGGCGCTCCGTCCACAATGAGCTCGCCCTTGTTGACGACTTGACCGTCATGCACGAGGACGTGCTTGTCCTTCGGAATCAGGTACTCGTGTGCGATGCCCTCCAGATCGGTGATAACCAGGCGCTGCTTGCCCTTGGTGTCCTTACCGAAGGAGATGGTGCCCGTGAATTCGGCCAGCATGCCGGCGTCCTTCGGCGTACGGGCCTCGAACAGTTCAGCAACCCGCGGCAGACCACCCGTGATGTCGCGCGTCTTCGCCGATTCCTGCGGCAAACGCGCGAGCACGTCGCCGACCGAGATCTGCTGACCATCAAGCACAGTAATGATGGCGCCGACCTGGAAGGTGATCGTCACCGGGTGGTCGCTGCCGTGCATCCGCACTTCTTCACCGTTCGCGTCGTAGAGCCGAACTTGCGGGCGCAAGCCCTTCGACTGGCCTTTACCTCCGCGCTTTGGATCGATCACGACGAGCGTCGATAGACCCGTCACTTCGTCGATCTGCTTCGCAACCGTTACGCCCTCTTCGACGTTCTCGAATTTCACCTGGCCCGAGTACTCGGCGATGATGGGACGGGTATGGGGATCCCAGGTGGCAAGCTTGGTTCCGGCCTTCACCGCCTGGCCGTCAGCCACTTGCAGGGTCGAACCGTACGGTACTTTGTGCTTCTCGCGCTCGCGGCCGTTATCGTCTGTGATCACGACTTCGCCTGAGCGCGTGATGACGATCTTCTCGCCCTTCGCACTCGTCACGTAGCGCATCGAGGCAGTGAACCGCACGACGCCGGCACTCTTCGTCTCTACCTGGCTAGCAACCGCCGCACGCGAGGCCGCGCCGCCGACGTGGAAGGTACGCATCGTGAGCTGCGTTCCCGGCTCACCGATCGACTGGGCGGCAATCACACCAACCGCCTCACCCACGTTCACCGGCGTACCACGCCCAAGATCCCGTCCGTAACACTTCGCGCACAAGCCATAGCGCGTATCGCAGGTGAGAGGCGTTCTGACCTTAACCTCATCGATACCTAGCTGGTCGATGAGATCGCAGAGATCCTCATTGATCAGCGTGCCGGCCTCGATAACCGTTTCATCTGTTTCTGGATTTACCACGTCGTTGATTGCCACGCGACCGAGAATCCGCTCGCGCAAAGGCTCAATGACTTCACCGCCTTCGATCAAGGCGCGCATGGTCACGCCGTTCTCAGTACCGCAGTCTTCTTCGACGACGACCAGATCCTGCGTTACGTCCACCAGGCGCCGCGTTAGGTAACCCGAGTTCGCCGTCTTCAACGCCGTATCCGCCAAACCTTTCCGCGCACCGTGCGTGGAGATGAAGTACTGAAGAACGTTAAGCCCTTCTCGGAAGTTCGTGGTAATCGGCGTTTCGATGATCGAGCCGTCGGGCTTAGCCATCAAGCCCCGCATACCGGCCAACTGGCGGATCTGGGCGGCCGAGCCGCGGGCGCCGGAGTCGGCCATCATGTAGATCGAGTTGAACGATTCTTGCTTCACCGCCTTGCCATGACGGTCAACCACCTCTTCGTGGCCGAGTTGCTCCATCATGACCTTCGCCACCTGATCGCCGGTCCGGCCCCAGATATCGACGACCTTGTTGTACCGTTCGCCGTTGGTTACCAAACCGTTCGTGTATTGGCTCTCGATCTCCTTCACTTCCTTCTCGGCCGCCGCAATGATTTCGCCTTTTTGCGTCGGCACCAGCATATCGTCCGAGCAGATCGAGATACCCGCGCGTGTCGCCAGGCGGTAGCCGTTTTGCATCAGCTTGTCAGCGAACACCACGGTCTCTTTCAAGCCACAACGACGGAACGACGCGTTGATGAGTTTCGAAATCTCTTTCTTCTTGAGAGGCCGATCGAGCACGCTGAACGGGAGCCCCTTCGGCAGAATCTCGGACAGCAGAGCACGCCCAGCCGTGGTGCTATAGCGGGAGATCTTCTCCTTCCATCCGTTGTCGCCGTCCTTTTCGTATTCCTTGATACGAACCGAAATCTTCGCATGCACATCAAGCTGTCCCGCCTGCATGGCGCGCGAGACTTCCGCGAGATCGGGGAAGACCATTCCTTCGCCCTTGGCGTTGATCCGCTCGCGCGTCGCGTAGTAAAGGCCGAGAACGATATCCTGCGATGGAACGATGATCGGCTCGCCGTTCGCCGGCGAAAGCACGTTGTTCGAAGCGAGCATCAGGGTCCGGGCTTCCATCTGCGCTTCGAGCGACAGCGGAACGTGCACGGCCATCTGGTCGCCGTCGAAGTCGGCGTTAAACGCGGCACATACCAGCGGGTGCAACTGGATGGCCTTCCCTTCGATCAGGGTTGGCTCGAAGGCCTGGATACCGAGGCGGTGTAGCGTCGGAGCCCGGTTGAGCATGATGGGATGCTCACGAATCACTTCTTCGAGAATGTCCCAGACCACCGGCTCCTGCGTCTCGACCATCTTCTTGGCCTGCTTGATGGTCGTCGCCAGCCCCATCATTTCCAAGCGGTTGAAGATGAAGGGCTTGAAGAGCTCAAGCGCCATCAGCTTCGGCAAGCCGCACTGATGCAGTTTCAGCTGCGGGCCGACCACGATAACGGAGCGGCCCGAGTAGTCGACGCGTTTACCCAGCAGGTTCTGACGGAACCGACCGCCTTTGCCCTTGATCATATCGGCCAGCGATTTGAGCGGGCGCTTGTTGGCGCCCGTCATCGCCTTGCCGCGGCGCCCGTTGTCGAGCAGCGAATCCACCGCTTCCTGGAGCATCCGCTTCTCGTTGCGCACGATGATTTCCGGCGCCTTGAGTTCAAGGAGCCTCTTCAACCGGTTATTACGGTTGATGACGCGGCGATAGAGGTCGTTCAGATCCGACGTAGCGAAACGGCCGCCATCCAGCGGGACCAAAGGACGCAGGTCCGGGGGCAGCACAGGCAGAACTTCGAGTACCATCCATTCGGGCTTGATTCCAGACTTCTGGAAGCCTTCAAGAATCTTCAGACGCTTCGAGAACTTCTTACTCTTCGTTTCGGATGTCGTCGTTTCAAGTTCGGAGCGCAGGCGATCGACCTCGGAATCGAGATCAATCGAGCGCAGCAGCTCGCGGATACCCTCGGCGCCCATGGCAGCGCGGAAATCGTCCCCGTGCTCTTCCATGAGTTCCAGGCATTGCTCCTCGGTCAGTAGTTGACCGCGCTGCAGGTTGGCCACCATCCCTGGATCGCAAACCACGAAAGCCTCGAAATACAACACTCGCTCGATATCACGCAAGGTCATGTCAAGCACCATGCCGAGGCGGCTTGGCAAGCTCTTCAAAAACCAGATATGGGCAACTGGCGAGGCGAGTTCAATGTGTGCCATGCGCTCCCGGCGCACTTTGGAAAGCGTCACTTCGACACCACACTTCTCGCAAATTACGCCGCGATGCTTCAATCGTTTGTATTTGCCGCACAGGCACTCGTAGTCCTTGATCGGGCCGAAGATCTTGGCGCAGAACAAACCATCGCGCTCGGGTTTAAACGTGCGGTAGTTGATCGTCTCTGGCTTCTTGACTTCGCCGTACGACCAAGACCGGATCTTGTCCGGTGACGCCAGCCCGATGGTAATGGCATCGAACTGTTCTTCCTGCGTTACCTGTTTGAACAAATCAAGCAGTGCTTTCATCTTTCACTCCATCCGTGGTGGCAACCACATTCTTCACGCCGCATCCTGATAGGCCGCGAACTGCGCTGACGGTCCGTTGCGTAACTCTCGTGCCTAGTAACGCTCAAGGTCGATGTCGATCGCCAACGACCTTATTTCTTTGACCAGCACGTTAAACGACTCCGGCATACCAGCGTCGATCTTGTGGTCGCCCTTCACGATGCTTTCGTAAACTTTCGTCCGGCCGTTCACGTCGTCCGACTTAACAGTTAGCATTTCCTGCAGCACGTAGGAGGCGCCATATGCTTCGAGCGCCCACACTTCCATTTCCCCGAAACGCTGACCACCGAATTGCGCTTTACCGCCGAGCGGCTGCTGTGTCACCAGCGAGTATGGGCCAGTCGAGCGCGCGTGCATCTTGTCGTCGACAAGGTGATGCAGCTTCAGGACGTGCATGTAGCCGACTGTCACGGGACGCTCGAATTGTTCGCCCGTACGGCCATCGAATAACACCATCTGACCGGATTCTGGCATGCCGGCCAGCCGCAACATCGCCTTGATTTCCTCTTCCTTCGCTCCATCAAAAACCGGCGTTGCGAACGGTACGCCCGCTTCAAGGTTTCCGGCCATTTCAGCGATTTCGGCGTCCGTCAGTTCGTCAAGCTCTTCCGGCTTGCCGGTCGTGTTGTAGACCTGCTCAAGGAAACTCCGCAGTTCCTTCTCGCTGGCTTGGCGGCGCAGCATGTCGCCGATCTTGAAGCCCAAACCCTTGGCTGCCAGGCCGAGATGGACTTCAAGCACCTGGCCGACGTTCATCCGCGACGGAACACCAAGGGGGTTGAGGACGATATCGACCGGCCGACCATCAGCCATGTGCGGCATGTCTTCGACGGGAACGATCCGCGAAACGACGCCCTTGTTCCCGTGGCGACCAGCCATCTTGTCACCCGATTGCAGGCGGCGTTTAACGGCAACATAGACCTTGACCATCTTCTGCACGCCCGGTGGCAATTCGTCGCCTTGCGTGAGTTTCTTGCGTTTTTCCTCGAACGCGACGTCGAAGTCCTTGCGTGTCTGTTCAAGACCCTCACGTAGCGACTCCAGCTGCTGCGCCACGTCATCATCCGCCATACGGATATCGAACCAATGGTGTGGTTCGATCCCATCAAGGTATTCCTTCGTAACCGCTGTGCCTTTGGCGAGGCGCTTCGGACCACCGTTCGCCACTTTGCCTACGATCAGCCGCTCGACACGAGCAAAAGCATCTCGCTCGACGATCCGGAGTTGGTCCGCCAGATCGAGCTTGTAACCCCGCAGGTGATCATCGATGATTGACTGCGCGCGCTTGTCACGTTCGATACCTTCGCGCGTGAAGACCTGAACGTCAATGACGGTCCCGGCAATGCCTGACGGTACGCGCAGAGAGGTGTCCTTCACGTCTGAAGCTTTTTCACCGAAGATGGCGCGCAACAGCTTCTCTTCCGGAGTCAGCTGGGTTTCGCCCTTCGGCGTCACCTTGCCGACCAGCACGTCGCCGGCGTCGACCTCCGCGCCGATGTAGACGATGCCGGAGTCATCGAGCCGTGACAGCTGGGCCTCACCGAGCGAGGCGATATCGCGCGTGATCTCTTCCGGTCCCAACTTGGTGTCGCGAGCAACGACCGTCAGTTCCTCGATATGGATCGACGTGAACCGGTCTTCGGCCACCACGCGCTCAGAGATGAGGATTGAGTCCTCGAAGTTGTAACCATTCCACGGCATGAATGCGATCAGCATGTTCTGCCCTAGCGCCAACTCACCCTTGTCGGTCGACGCGCCGTCAGCCACTACGTCACCCTTCGCGATTACGTCGCCGACGCGTACCAGCGGCCGTTGGTTGATGTTGGTGTTTTGGTTGGAACGGGTGTACTTGACCAAGTTGTAGATATCAACGCCAACTTCGCCTGGGACCGTTTCATCGTCGTTCACTCGAACGACGATACGCGAGGCGTCGACGTAGTCCACCTTACCACCGCGCAGAGCCTGCACCGCGGTGCCAGAGTCAACCGCCACCGTCCGCTCAATGCCGGTTCCGACGACTGGCTTTTCAGGGCGAAGACAAGGAACGGCCTGCCGTTGCATGTTCGCGCCCATCAAAGCCCGGTTAGCGTCGTCGTGCTCAAGGAACGGAATCAATGAGGCGGCAACCGACACGATCTGACCTGGAGCAACGTCCATGTAATCGACGCGGGCTGGTTCGGCCAGAATCGTCTCGCCTTTTTCCCGGCACGTTACCAGATCGTCGGTAAGCGTCCCGTCGGCTGTGAGTGCCGCGTTCGCCTGCGCAATGATGTAAGCGCCTTCCTCAATGGCCGAAAGGTACTCGATTTGATCTGTTACACGGCCATCCGTTACCTTGCGATAAGGTGTTTCCAAAAAGCCGTATTCATTCGTCCGAGCGAAAAGCGCTAACGAGTTGATCAGGCCGATGTTCGGACCTTCCGGCGTTTCGATCGGGCACACACGACCGTAATGCGTCGGGTGCACGTCGCGGACTTCAAAGCCCGCACGTTCGCGGGTCAAACCGCCCGGCCCGAGCGCGGAAACGCGGCGCTTGTGGGTAATCTCGGACAGCGGGTTCGTCTGGTCCATGAACTGCGACAGTTGGCTCGAACCGAAGAACTCTCTTACCGCGGCGCTGATCGGTTTGGCGTTGATCAGATCGTGCGGCATCAGGTTGTCGGACTCCGCCTGCGACAAACGCTCCTTGACAGCCCGTTCGACCCGTACCAGACCGGCGCGGAATTGGTTCTCGGCGAGTTCACCAACAGAACGCACGCGACGGTTTCCAAGGTGGTCGATATCGTCAATATCACCACGCCCGTTGCGCAGTTCGACGAGAATCTTGATGACTTCCACGATATCGCGCGGCGATAGCGTGAGCTGTTCGCGGACTTCGGCTCCAACACCCAGGCTCTTCAGGCGTGCGGCCAGCGCGTTTGCCTCTTCCTCACTGAGGTTCTCGGCAACAGCGCGCGTTCCGTAGGTCAGTTCGCCGAGCAGCGTTTCCACGGCGGCCTCGGAACCGCCGGCCACTTCGATGATCGTATTCACGACCGCGTCACGCTTGGCCGGGACGTGTTTCACCATCACCTTATATTCGACGACATCTTTCCGGGCCACGCGCCGGTTGAACTTCATCCGGCCAACCGCTGAAAGGTCGTAACGCTCGTCGGAGTAGAACAGGCCATTGAACAGAATCTCAACCGCTTCTTCCGTAGGCGGCTCACCCGGCCGCATCATGCGGTAGATCGCGATGCGAGCCGCCTGTTTCGACGCGGTTTCATCCGTACGCAGTGTCTGCGAAATGAAGCCACCGCGGTCGAGGTCGTTGATGTACAGCGTCTGCAGCGATTCGATTCCGGCCTCGACCAATTTGCCGAGCAGGGCGTCTGTGATTTCATCATTGGCGTTCGCCAAGATCTCGCCAGTATCCTTGTCGATGATGTTCTGCGCGATGACGCGCCCGACCAAGAATTCCTCCGGCACGCTGATCTGCTTGATACCCGCCGCGTCCAGTTCGCGAATATGCTTGGCTGTAATCCGCTTGTCCTTCGCAACGATCACCTTGCCGGCGCTATCGCAGAAATCGAAGCGCGCCACCTCGCCACGCAACCGTTCTGGAACGAGATGAAACTCGACACTCTTGCGACTCAATTGGAATGTATCGAAATCGAAAAATTCACGCAGGATCTGTTCCGGCGTCAGGCCGATAGCCTTAAGCAGGGTGGTCACCGGCATCTTGCGGCGGCGGTCAACGCGGAAGAACAGCGTGTCCTTCGGGTCGAATTCGAAATCCAGCCAGGAACCGCGGTAGGGAATGACCCGCGCGGAGAAAAGAAGCTTTCCGGAGCTATGCGTCTTACCTCGATCGTGCTCGAAAAAGACACCCGGCGACCGGTGCAACTGCGACACGATGACGCGCTCCGTGCCGTTAATCACGAATGAGCCCGTCGTCGTCATGAGCGGAATTTCGCCCATGTAAACTTCTTGTTCCTTCACTTCCTTAATTGTGTCCGGCGTTTCACGGTCGAGGATCACCAAGCGGACCTTCGCTCGCAACGCCGAGGCAAAGGTCAAACCGCGCTGCTGACACTCCTTGACGTCGAATGCCGGCTCGGCGAGCGCGTAGCTGACAAACTCGAGCCGGGCGTTACCGCTGTGGCTGACGATCGGAAAGATCGACGAAAAGGCTGCCTGCAGCCCTTGATTCTTCCGCTGCACGGGCGGGACGGCAGCCTGCAGAAACGCGGTAAACGATTCCAGCTGCGTGGCCAGCAAGAAAGGAACGTCAAGCACGTTGGCGCGCTTGGCGAAACTTTTGCGGATGCGTTTTTTCTCGGTGTAGGAGTAGGTCATGGTCGCTCCGAGCTCAGAAAGCAAAACCCTTTAGCAAGCCCCCCAAAAACCAGCGCGGCTTTTGCGGTTTGCAACGGGCAAACGGAAAGACGAGGCGTCACTGCAACGGGAAATCCCGCGAACACCGTTCGCCTTTGCGTTTACTGGCTGCCAAGTCTTTCGAAAACAAAAAAACAGCGTGATGCGAAGTTTGTTTCCGGAAAAGCACAAAAGGGCCGGCGACCGATTTGGCCGCCAGCCCAACCTGATACTTGAAAATTACTTGATCTCGACCTTGGCACCCGCGTCCTCAAGTTGCTTCTTGAGAGCTTCGGCATCGGCTTTCGCGATAGATTCCTTAACGGCCTTCGGTGCTCCGTCAACCAGATCTTTCGCTTCCTTAAGGCCAAGCCCGGTTGCCGCACGGACGACCTTAATAACTTCAACCTTTTTCTCGCCAGCCGCCAACAACATGACGGTGAATTCCGTCTGCTCTTCAGCAGCAGCAGCGCCCGCAGCAGCCGCAGGACCGGCGACGGCCATTGCAGCGGCGGAAACGCCAAACTTCTCTTCGAACGCCTTGACGAGGTCGTTCAAGTCCATAACCGTCATGCTGCCGACGGCTTCGAGGATGTCTTCTTTAGTGATAGCCATAATCGTTAAACTCCTAATCTGGATTCTTGAATAGTAAAGCTGTAGAAAACGTCTTTTGCCCGCTCAAGCAGCCGCTTCTTCGCGCTGCTTCGCCAAAGCGCCGAGCGCAACGGCAAAGCCGGAAACCGGCGCCTTCATAACGCCGAGGAGCTTGGCCAGCAACTCCTCGCGGCTCGGGATCGACGCGAGGGCTTGCACACCTGCCTTGTCGAGAACCTTACCCGCGTACGAGCCACCTTTCAGAACGAGTTTCTCGTTCGTCTTGGCAAAGTCGTTGAGGACCTTTGCGGCGGCCACCGGATCAGACGAAATGCCGTAAATCAGAGGCCCTTTCATTTGCGCGGCCAGGTCGGCGAAGGGCGTACCTTCAACCGCACGGCGCACCAACGTATTCTTCAAAACACGTAGATAGACACCCGATTTACGCGCATTGGCCCGCAACTTGGTAACGTTTCCTACCTCGAGGCCTGCGTATTCAGCCATCACAATCGTCTGAGCACCGGCCACCTGCGCCGACACCTCAGCCACGACGGCTTTCTTTTCATCAAGATTGAGACCCATAGGTCCTTTCTCCTATCAAGTCAACACGCCACACACTGACAAAACATGCGAGTGGCACCACGGCGACCTGAACCAAGAGCATCGGTAGCCCTGAACGAGCAACTACAGAGGAATCCAGTTCGGGATGCACCGTCTACGCAGGCCGTATACACGCTTAAGCTTCCAAACAATGTTCCGTTTTCTGCACCTGCGGTCTTTGACGATCTGCCGGCTAGCGCCAGCAGCCCAAAGTTCAGAGCAGCAGAGCCTATTGGGGCGGCTCCGCTGCGTAAAAAAACATTAAAGCGTGGTCGAATCCACGCGCACGCCCGGACCCATCGTGCTCGAGACTGAAATCTTCTTCAGGTACTGTCCCTTGGAAGCCGCTGGTTTCGCCTTGGTCAGCGCTTCAATGAGCGCCTTCAGGTTCTGTTCCAGCTTCTCAGCATCGAAAGACGCCCGACCGATCGTGCTATGAACGATCCCGCCCTTATCGGTCCGGTATTGAACCTGGCCAGCCTTGGCATTCTTCACGCCGGCCGTAACGTCCATCGTGACAGTACCGACTTTCGGGTTCGGCATAAGTCCGCGGGGCCCAAGAATTTGCCCCAGTTGTCCGACCACTCGCATTGCGTCCGGCGTAGCGATCACCACGTCGAAATTGATGTTCCCGGCCTTGATTTCGGCGGCCAAGTCGTCGAAACCAACAATATCCGCACCGGCCGCCTTGGCCGCTTCCGCCTTTTCGCCTTGCGCAAAAACGGCTACGCGGACGGTCTTGCCCGTTCCGGCTGGCAGAACGACTGAACCCCGAACAAGTTGATCGGATTTCCGCGCATCGATACCGAGACTGACGGCAACGTCAATCGATTCGTCGAATTTGGCGGTGGCAAACTCTTTCGCCAGCTTTAGCGCATCTCCGACCGGATAAGCCTTGCTACGATCGACCTTCCCCTCAATGACTTTTTGACGCTTGCTGATGTTCGCCATGTTAGAGCCCCTCCACGGTGATGCCCATCGAACGGGCGCTACCGGCGATGGTGCGAACAGCGGCATCCATGTCAGCCGCAGTAAGGTCGGGCATCTTCTGAGTAGCGATTGCTTCGCACTGAGCACGCGTCAGCTTGCCAACCTTGTCGGTATGAGGTTTCGGGCTGCCCTTTTGCACCCCTGCCGCCTTCTTGATCAAGATGGTGGCCGGAGGCGTCTTCATAACGAAGGTAAAACTCTTGTCCGCGAACGCCGTGATTACCACCGGAATAGGCAAGCCCGGCTCCATGCCTTGCGTCTGAGCGTTGAATGCCTTGCAAAACTCCATGATATTCAGGCCGCGTTGGCCGAGCGCCGGGCCGATTGGAGGTGACGGATTCGCCTTGCCCGCCGGCACTTGCAGCTTGATAAAGCCGACAATTTTCTTTGCCACGATTTAGCTCCTATAAATGGGTCCAAGCGCGCCGTTAGGCGCTCCCCGAACAACAGCGACCAAAGGTCGCCAAACGCGCAGCGCTCTCAACAAGTTAGCGCCGCAAACTACTGAATGGCATCAGGCCTTCTCAACCTGCCCGAACTCGAGTTCGACAGGCGTTGCACGGCCAAAAATCGTTACTGAAACGCGGAGGCGGTTCTTTTCGTAGTTCACGTGCTCCACGGAGCCGTGAAAATCGGTAAACGGGCCTTCCTTCACGCGCACAACCTCGCCCGGTTCGAACAGAACCTTTGGACGCGGCTTTTCAACCCCATCCTGCATCTGCTGCATGATTTTCTCGACTTCCTTCTCGGAAATCGGCGTCGGCTTATTGGCAGAACCGCCGACAAATCCGGTAACCTTCGGCGTGCTCTTGACGAGGTGCCAGGATTCGTCGTTCATCTCCATTTCGACGAGAACGTACCCAGGGAAGAATTTGCGCTCGGAAATACTTTTCTGACCGAGCTTCAATTCGACAACCTCTTCCACGGGGACGAGGATCTTCCCGAACAGATCCTGCATCCCCTGCCGCTGGATGCGCTCAGTAAGCGCCCGCTGCACGCTCTTTTCAAATCCAGAGTATGCATGAACAACATACCAGCGTTTACTCATGATCTCCTCCAGCCCAAAACCAAGTCGTACAGAACCCATTCAAGGCTCTTGTCCGTAAGCCAGAGAAAAGCGGCCATTACAACGACGAATGCGAACACCAACCCCGTGGTTTGCAAAGTCTCTTTACGAGTCGGCCACACGACCTTCTTGGCCTCAGCCGTCGACTCCTTCGCAAATCCAAAAAATTGGCGGCCAGGCTCCGTTTGCCACGCCACAGCCGCAGAAACACCGACCCCGGCGAGCACAGCCAACACACGCAGGATCATTGCCTGCTCTGCAAGCAGGTAAAAGCCGGCCACACCGGCTATCAACAACAGCAACGCCAGCGCAAACTTGATTTTATCGGCCATTTCGTCAGCTTGATTTGATAGTGGCAGGGGCAGAGGGTCTCGAACCCCCAACCTTCGGTTTTGGAGACCGACGCTCTGCCAATTGAGCTATGCCCCTGCGGCAGAGACAAGAGGACGCCCCGTCAGGGCGCCCCAGTCTTTGATCCTATTTACTCGATGATTTTGGCGACGACGCCGGCGCCGACGGTACGACCGCCTTCACGGATGGCGAAACGCAAGCCTTCTTCCATGGCGATCGGGGCAATCAGCTTCACCGTCATCTGCACGTTGTCTCCCGGCATCACCATCTCCGTCCCTTCCGGCAGCGTGATGGCTCCCGTCACGTCCGTCGTCCGGAAGTAGAACTGCGGACGGTAGTTGTTGAAGAACGGGGTGTGACGGCCACCTTCGTCCTTGGACAGGACGTAAACTTCGCCCGTGAAGTGGGTGTGCGGGGTGATCGAACCCGGCTTGGCCAGCACTTGGCCACGCTCGACTTCTTCGCGCTTGGTGCCGCGCAGCAGGACGCCGACGTTGTCGCCCGCCTGCCCTTGGTCGAGCAGCTTGCGGAACATTTCGACGCCGGTGCAGGTGGTCTTCTGCGTGGGCTTGATGCCGACGATTTCGATTTCTTCGCCCACCTTGATGATGCCACGTTCAACCCGACCGGTGACGACGGTGCCGCGCCCGGAGATGGAGAAGACGTCTTCGATCGGGAGCAGGAAGGGCTTGTCGACGGTGCGCTCGGGCGTGGGAATGTAGCTGTCGAGCGCTTCGGCCAGCTTCATGATGGAGCCTTCGCCAAGGTCGTCGGTGTCGCCGTTCAGGGCCTTCAGGGCCGATCCTTTGACGATGGGGATGTCGTCGCCCGGGAATTCGTACTTCGACAGGAGCTCACGCACTTCCATTTCGACGAGTTCGAGCAGTTCTTCGTCGTCCACCATGTCGCACTTGTTCATGTAGACGATGATGTAGGGCACGCCCACTTGGCGGGCCAGCAGAATGTGTTCGCGCGTCTGCGGCATCGGGCCGTCAGCGGCCGATACGACGAGGATGGCGCCGTCCATCTGCGCGGCACCCGTGATCATGTTCTTGATGTAGTCCGCGTGGCCCGGGCAGTCAACGTGCGCGTAGTGCCGCGTCGCCGTTTCGTATTCAACGTGCGCCGTGTTGATCGTGATGCCCCGCGCCTTTTCTTCCGGCGCCGCGTCAATCTGGTCGTATGCCTTGGCTTCTCCACCAAACTTCTTCGCCAGGATCGTCGTGATCGCCGCCGTCAGCGTCGTCTTCCCATGGTCAACGTGACCAATCGTGCCCACGTTTACGTGCGGCTTCGTCCGCTCAAATTTTGCCTTAGCCATTGCCGATACCTCGAAACGTTAGAAGTTAATAAACCCGGTGCCATATAGTGGTGCCCATGGGCAGGATTGAACTGCCGACCTCTCCCTTACCAAGGGAGTGCTCTACCACTGAGCTACATGGGCATCGCGCCGCAACCAAATCCCAGCCGCAACCTGGAGCGGGTGAAGGGAATCGAACCCTCGTCTTAAGCTTGGAAGGCTTCAGCTCTACCATTGAGCTACACCCGCAAAACAATTACCAGCCGCACTACCGTCCGCAACCGCGTTTAGCGGTAATTCTTTGGTGGAGGGAGAAGGATTCGAACCTTCGAAGGCAGAGCCGTCAGATTTACAGTCTGATCCCGTTGACCGCTTGGGTATCCCTCCGACCCGGAACCGAAAATTTTGACACTCGGTGATCCGATTGTCAATCGGCGTTCTCACGAATCGGGCGAGATGATAGCAGAAAACGTGCCGGACGCCACTCTTCTTGTGAGATTTTGACATCTGCTGCTCTACCCGTCGCCCTCGAACGGTAAACTGCGCATGACCTAGCTAATCGAAACCAGCCCCCCCTTGCCTCTTTCGCCCACACCTATACCAGAAGACGAGTTAGGACCGTCTCGCCACTACGCCCGACAGCTGACCCTACAAGCTGCCGCCGTCGTTGTTACGCTATCGCTCGCATGGCCTTATTTCGGAATCAAGGGCGAGCCATTGACCTTCCCGGCCACCGCATTCGCGATCGGAACTGTTGCCTTACTGCTCGCGATGCTCACGAAACAAAAATGGTGGTGGCGTATCATCCACTTCTTTTTTGTGCCGCTTGCTTGGTGGTTCACGTCCTGGGGCATCGATCCGGTTTGGTATCTTTTCGCCGCCTTGATGACGCTAACCGTATATCGTGGCGCGATTACCGGACGAGTTCCGCTCTTCCTTTCCAATAGGAAAACGGTTAACGCTCTTTCCATTCTCATCGAAGAAAGGCAAGGAACACGCTTCCTTGACCTCGGCGCGGGAATTGGCTCCGTTGTGCGTCCGCTGGCAAGAAGGTTCCGGTCGGCGCATTTCTCGGGCATAGAAAATGCGCCCGCCACTTGGCTGCTGGGCTACGTCATGACGCGAGGGCTGAAGAACTGCGCATGGCGCTGGGGCAACCTCCGCAATGCACATCTCGGAGAGTACGACATCGTCTACGCGTTCTTGTCCCCTGCGGCCATGCCGGCGTTGTGGAAAAAAGCCTGTCGCGAGATGCGCTCGGGCACAGTGTTTGTAAGCAATAGCTTCCCGGCACCCGGAACCGAAGCTACCGAAATCATCGAAGTTGACGACGCCCGGAACACTGTTCTGTATTGCTATCGAATCTGAGGGCTAAACCCGGATTCCGCGCCGTGCCACAACAACCATTGCCTGGGTTCGGCTGGTAGCTCCAAGGACCTTGAAGATTGCCGTCAAATGAACTTTGACGGTCCCCTCGGTCAAGCCGAGCAGGCCGGCGATATCGCGGTTTGATTTTCCGCGAACCATGAGCCCGAGCACCTCCGCCTGCCTTTCGCTCAGCCCAAAGTTCGCTGGGTCTGCCTTGGATTTCGCCGGCGGGTGCGGCGATACGGCGGCCGACCGGACTCGCAGCATATCTCGGTCAAAAACCCTCCCAGCGAGCACTTCGCTGACTACTTGAAGCAATCGCTCGCTGGGATCAGCTTTGGACACGAAAGCAGCCGCTCCACATTTCATGGCCCGATTGACCGTGTGCGAATCGTCGTAACCGGAAAGAATGATGACGGGGATTTCCGGATAGCGCTGTCGAAAAGTACGGAGACAGGAGAGTCCGTCCAAACCGGGCAACCCAAGGTCGAGCAGCATGAGATCGAGTTCGCCCTGCTGCTCGAGCACTGCCGTCGCACCGTCGAAATCCGCCGCTTCGAACACCTCCGTGTCGCGTCCAACATGGCGCAGGGTTTGCACCAGTCCTTCCCGAACCAAGGCGTGATCTTCGACAACGAGCAGTTTCACCATAACGACAAACCAGATTCCGAAGACCGGTATATTTTACCACCAAGCGTAGTTGAGCAAGAAGGGCAGAAAGCTAGCCAATAGCAGACCAACGCACCGAAAGCATGGGACATGCTTTCCTCAACAGTCTAGCTGCAAAGGCCTCTTGCAAAGCATCGCGCGTGCGAAACGCCGACCAAGCAGACCTACGGAGCAGGCCGAGACCCTTGTCTAGCGTGAGCGCTCAAACGCTTCACTCATCACTGTCAGTATCCGCGCCAGATCAGTGGGTTTGAACAACACGGGCCAAGGTGAAGAGGCAGTCAGGTTGGCTTTCTCCGGCCCCGTTTGCCCTGTCATTAACACGGCATGAATCGAACGCCGGGACCGTTGCTGAATCTTGTCGAGCAACTCAAGGCCATCCGTTCCCGGTAAGACGAGATCGCAGATATAAAAGTCGGCTGCAGTGATCCTCGGATCGCGAAGCGCCTCTTCGGCCGAACCGAAAATGACCACAGCAACTCCGACAGCCTGAAGAGACAACTCAACCGACTTAGCCACCACCGGATCATCCTCAATGACGACCACCTGACGACCAACCAAGTGCGCATGACCCGGTTCGTCCTCTGTAAGCGGCAAGGAGGCTTCCTGCTCCTCGGAAACGTTGAGCGGCCAACGCTGGTCCGGGGCGAGCGGAAGCACGACTTCGAAAACGGTACCGCGCCCCGGCCGCGAGCGAAAAGTCACGTCGCTGCCGAGGAGTCTCGCCAAGCGCCGTGCGATCGAGAGGCCGATCCCGAGACCCTGGCTGCGATCGTGAAGCGGGTTACCGATCTGGAAACACTCATCGAAAACCCGATCGCCGTATTTGCGTTCGATTCCGATACCGGTGTCCCAAACCTGGATGACAGCCGCATCACCTCGGCGTCTCACCCCGACGAGAACGCCTCCTGACTCGGTGTACTTGAAGGCATTATCGATCAGGTTGCGCAGCACGCTGAGCAGCAGGCCTTGATCGGTCAAAAGGACGGCGCACGTGCTCGAATAGAATAGCTTGAAGCGGAGATTCCGTTGTCGAGCTACCGTCGAGAACGCTTCGTCAATGCGTCCAAAAAGATCCTCGACGAGCGTCTCCTTGATCACGGGCCTGATCATTCCCGCATCAAGTTTCGAAATATCGAGCAGCGAATACAGCAACTCTCCTAGCGAGTTGACTGACATCGAGAGGAACCTTGCGATGGTCTTCTGTTCGTCACGCAATTCGGTCCTGTTCAGCGCGTCTTGAAAGAGGTTCATCGCCTGAATCGGTTGCCGGAGGTCGTGACTGGCAGCGGCCAACAGACGTGTTTTGGCGATGTTGGCCGTTTCTGCCTGTTGCTTAGCCGCCATCATGTCCTTTTCGGCTTGCTTGTGAGGCGTCACATCGGTGTGTGCCAGCCAAACACCGCTCGCCTTTCCGATCACTCCGTTCGGACTCGCCGCCTGGACGGTAACGTACACGACACCCCCATCCGGCTTAACGAGGCGGTACTCGCAGACCGCACGTGAGTTGTCCCGCAGTTCGCCGACCAACCCACGCGCTATGGAAACGTCTTCATGATGCACCAGTGTGAACAGCCCTTCTTCTTCGAGTTGCGCTCGTGTGCGTCCAGTAAGTTCTGCAAACCGCTTGTTTGCGTGCGTAATCCTCAAGCCATCGCGGCTCACACAGCAAAGACTGGCAGGAAGAGCATCCACGGTCTCCAGAACCGCGTCCTCATTCGCTGACAGCGAGCGCCTTCTCGTTGTTGAACGTGCGCGATAAAGCCAGGCTACGACGAGACCGGCGCACCACAATGCCGACACGCCCAGAGCAACGAGCACTGGCGACTCAATGAATCCCTCCATCAGCGAGGCGGTTGCAGACACCTTAGGCTGCCCTCTCCCGTTTTCTGCTCCAGATCAAACGCCGGCTATCCAATTTCCGACTCATCGCGCGTCGCCGCCAGGTTTCGCAAATCCGCGTCGTTCTGCCAGGCTTTCCGTTCGGGACTAGAGGAAACATAAGCAAGGCTTTCCGCCTCCGGCTGCGCAAGGAATGTCTCCACCGCTCTACGCAGATGGCCAAGGTGCGGCAACATCGTGCCGAAGAACAGAATCACGTCCGACCGGGCAATAAGCAGCGTTGGAAAGTTCTCGACATCCAAGTCCCCTATCGCGTCTGCTTGATCCTCGATATCGACCCAGCGAAAAGTAACCGTCGGGAATTCTTTCCGCAGCCCCTCAAAGCCCAGCCGATAATCACGGCATGTCCCGCACCATTCCGCGCACAGGCATATGACAGCCAATGCCGGGTTCGCCCCGCTTTCCATTTCCTTGTCAATCCTTTGCTCGAACGGCACGACAGACCGACGCCGTCGATCTCCGTCGCCATTGTTTTCCGAACGCTAAAGTGTAGTGCACATTGCGCCTTGCTTCGACAGCAATCGCCTCGACGATTTGCTTCCAGGGCAGGCGTGCAACACGGCAAACTTCTCTTGACGCGAAAAGTGATACAGTGGCTTCAAAGGACGCCGCCCGGAAGCCCTACTGCCGGATAGCTGACATACAAGCCACTGCATGACGAGTTTGGCCAGCCATCTTTGACCGCCGCCACGCCGACGACCGTATCGCCATGACCAGCGTTACCACCCGACGCACCCCTGATCCGAGCCGGGCCGGCGTTACTGCTGCCTTTCTTATTCTCCTGACGTTAGGCCTCGCCGCTGCCGTAGAGGCCCCGGCAGCGGGGAATGCCCCAAATCGGCTCGAACTTATCCTGAAAAACAAGCTGGTTCAGATCTGCATCTGGCCGGATTACTATGGAATAACGTACCGAAACCCAAAGACGCAGGAGCTTTCCGGAATCGATATCGACATGGCACTCCAGCTCGGCAAGGACCTGGGGGTCGCAGTCCAGTTTGTCGACAGTTCCTTTGCTCGTCTGATCGATGACGTCACCCTGGGACACTGTGACGTCGCCATGTTCGCCGTTGGCATAACACCGGCGAGATCGGAAAAGCTCCGGTTCACGCGCCCTCATCTTGCCAGTGACATCTACGCGATCACCACACGGACTAACCTACGCATCAAGAACTGGGAAGACATCGACAAACCCGGAGTCGTTGTCGCCGTGGCAAAAGGGACAGTCCACGAGCCGATCATGAAAGAGAAGCTCAAGGAAGCCGAACTGATCGTTCTCGACTCTCCGTTCGCGCGCGAACAGGAAGTGCAATCGGGCCGCGCCGACGTTTTCATCACCGACTACCCCTACAGCCAGCGCTTTCTCGCCAACGCTGATTGGGCGCGACTCGTCGCACCGCCTCAAACCTATCACATAACGCCTTATGCTTATGCGGTAACGCCGGGAGACGATCCTTGGTTCGCCCGGATGGAGCGTTTTGTCGATGACATCAAGCGTGACGGCCGTCTGCTGGCCTCTGCGAAACGCCACCGCCTCGAACCCATCCTCGCAAGATGACGACCCCACCGCGGCAATTGCGCCAAGCGTTCTTTTTTGTCCTGACACTCTTTGTCGGCGGCATGGTGGCCATCACCGCTTATACGCTGTGGCGCCTACGTTCGGATGCCGTCGCCAACGGGTTGGAAGTCTCGGCCATGCACACCCGGGTATTCGAGGAGTTGCTAACGCAGAATCTGCAAACGACGGAGTTGATCGCCGCCAACATCCTCGCCCGAGAAGCCAGCACACCTGACACATCGCACATTGAGGCGAGTTTCGACGCGATACTGCGGCGAACGCCTTTCCTTCGCTCCATCTCGCTAATCGATCCCAACGGCGGGATCGTTGCCAGTTCGAACCCCGCCAACCTCGGTAAAACGGTACCCACCGAACGGTTTCTCCCGGTTGCTCCCCATGTCCCAGGCTCTCTGCGCATCGGTGCTCCTTGGGTAGGACGTGACTTCGCGAATGGACGGCCAGCAACTGCTACGGCGCCAGCCGCGCCCGACGCCCCGGGTTTTGTGCCAATTACGCAATCGATGTCCAATGGCTTAAGGACGGCCGGTTTATTGATAGCCGTCAACCCCGACTACTTCCTTAATCACGTGGCGCAGAAACTTGAGCCGGAGGAAGGCACGGTGAAAGTGCTGAGTTACGACGGAACGTTACTGATATCCAGTGACTCCGGCGATCGGCCGGGCATGTCTTACCGGGAGGTCGTGCGCCGCCTGCGGCTAGCCGAAACGGAGTCCGGCCGCTTTGAACAGACTCTCGATAATGGCAAGGCCGTCCTGACGGCCTTTCGCGCCTCGCGGCTCTACCCTATCGTTGTCATGACGCATATGGACCGCGACTTTACGCTTAGCCACTGGCAGAGGGAAGCGAAGGTTCTGCTGGCAATCGTCATCCCCACGTTGCTCGCCATCGTGATACTTGCTGCCTTTTTCTACCATCGGCAGATGCAGCTCGCCGCTCAACGCTCGGAGGTTCAACGCTTGCAGCGGGTCAATGCGACCGTTTTCGATTTCAGCGCTGAGGGCATTCTGATCACCGACCTCGCAACACGGATCATCTCAATCAATGCTTCATGCACACGCATTACCGGTTACCAGCCCAGCGAGGTCATAGGGCGCCACCTTTACGATCTGCTGACCGATGAAGGAGCCGTGGTTTGCGAGGAAAACCTGCCTCAACTGCAGACTGCGGACGAACACGGCGTGCCGGTCAACGAAGCACCCATCGAGGTGAAATTGCGCTGCAAAGACGGCAAGTTGATCTGGACCGAGATCCTCTCCACACCGGAATGGGATGCGTATGGGGCACTGACGGGATATCACCGCATTTGCCGAAATATCACCGAACGCAAGCAGAACGAAGACAAGATCCGCCTCGCTGCCAGCGTATTCACGCACGCAAGCGAAGGCATTCTGATCGCTTCGTCGGAAGGAAGAATCATCGATGTAAACGACGCCTTCTGCCGCATTACTGGCTTTTCTCGCGAGGAGGCGCTGGGCAAGAACCCAAACATTCTCAAGTCGGGACGCCAAGGGAAAGCCTTCTATGCCGCCATGTGGCGCGAACTCGCGGCGAACGGGCATTGGCACGGCGAGATATGGAACCGGCGCAAGGACGGCGCGCTACTGGCCGAGATCCTGACCATCAGTGCCGTGCGCGACCCGAGCGGCCGTGTTCAGCAGTACGTAGCGCTTTTCTCTGACATCACTCCGCTCAAGGAACACGAGCGCGAGCTGGAACGGATTGCTCATTTCGACGCTTTGACCAATCTTCCCAACCGTGTCCTCTTGGCGGACCGTCTGCATCAGGCAATGTCGCAGGAACAGCGGCGCGGACAGAAACTGGCTGTCGTCTTCGTGGACCTGGATGGTTTCAAAGCCGTCAACGACACCTTCGGACACGAAGCCGGCGACCAATTGCTGATCGCTGTCGCAACGCGCATGAAGCAGGCCCTACGCGAAGGCGATACGCTGGCGCGACTTGGCGGGGACGAATTCGTCGCTGTCTTGCTCGATCTCGACAACGCGGAAACCAGCATGCCAACCCTCACCCGCCTGCTCGCGGCGGCCGCTGAGCCGGTTCATCTCGGGGATATTGAACTGCAGGTGTCCGCAAGTCTCGGCGTCACGTTCTTCCCGCAGGCTGGCGAGATCGACGCGGACCAGCTTTTGCGCCAGGCCGATCAAGCCATGTACCAGGCGAAACTCGCCGGCAAGAACCGCTTTCACGTTTTCGGAACGGGCTATGCCGCCTCTCCGATGCGCGCCTCGAACACTGTTTCCTGAAACGGCTCCACGCTATTTCGGACCAACCCCAGGGGGCAGCAGAACCCACATCTCACCGCTCTGCCGCATGCGCCCGGCTAGCCGTCCGGCATCCGGGCCAAATCCCCAGAAAAAGTCGGCGCGTACCACGCCACGAATCGCGCCACCGGTGTCTTGAGCGAGCATCAGGCGGCGCAAAGGCTCAGGCGAATTGGGCTGCGTCGTGGCCAAGAAAACCGGCGCGCCGAGCGGGATTTGCCGAGGATCGACGGCCACGCTTCGTTCCGGCACGAGCGGCACGGCGAGCGCTCCGGGCGGCCCTTCGCTCGGACTCGCGGGCGGAGGAAGTTCGCGAAAGAACACGTAGCTCGGGTTGGTGTTCAGAAGCTCGTTCAGACGTTCGGGATTCGCTCGCCCCCACGCCTGGATTCCCTGCATCGACGCCTCTTCAGGCTTGAGTTCGCCTCGCTCGATCAACACGCGGCCAACCGACTGGTACGGATGCCCGTTCTGATCCGCATAGCCGATGCGCACGAGACGGCCATCCGGCAACTGCACGCGGCCGGATCCCTGAATCTGCAGAAAGAACAATTCCACCGCATCGTCCACCCACAACAGCACGCGATCAGCGTAGGCTTTTTCCCGGCCAACGATATCGGCACGCGAGTAGTACGGGACGACCTTATTTCCTTGCAGGCGGCCGCGCAGCCTCAAGTTCTTGACGTCGGGGACGACGTCGCCGAGGTCGATCGTCAATAGATCGTCCGGGACACCAAGGACCGGCTGGTTGAATGAACCGCTTCGCTTACGCGCCCCGCGTAACAACGGCTCGTAGTAACCGGTGACAAGGCCGCTGGTACTCCCATCCGGGTTGGTCAAACGATAGGGCTGGAAGCGGGCTTCAAAGAAACGACGTAGCACCGCGTTATCCGTGGCCTGCAAAGTGTTCGCTTCTTCACACGCGGGACGCCAGAGTGGCCATTGGGATCGGGCAGCGAGGGCGCGGCACGAGTTGAGGAAGGCTGGCCAAGCCGCGATGAGATTGTCGTCGGGCCAACCTGGCAGTTCATCCCATTGCGCCGGCTGCATCGGTTTCGCAGTAGGCGGCTTCACGGGAGGGGTCGGACATTGCTGGCACACAGCGCACACCGGGCAGGCCGCAGGCGGGGCTTCCTGCACGGTCGCACACGCCGCGAGAATCATGGGGGCCGCAAGCAAGGCGGCCAGTCGCCCTGGGCGGCGGGTTTGGCATTTCAACATGGTTTGGCTAAAGTGTTCGGCTTTGGAACGACTCAGTATACCGCCCGATGACCGACGCCACGCCTGCTCTCGCGAGCTTCCTTGCCCGCGCCGAGCGCCTGCTTGCCCGCCTCGAACTCCTGCTTCCCCCTGAGTCTGCACACCCCGATTGGGATGCGTCGATCGCTTTCCGTTGGCGCAAGCGCGGCCAAGTCGGCTATTTGCAGCCGGTTAGCCGGCCGGCAGCCATCCGTCTGGCCGACCTTCAGGACATCGACGACCAGAAGGCGCGGATCGACGCCAATACGCGCCAGTTCGTGGCCGGACAACCCGCCAACAACGTCCTGCTCACCGGTGCCCGCGGGTCGGGAAAGTCGTCGCTGATCAAGGCACTGCTACACGCGTATGCCTCAAAAGGGCTTCGTCTCATCGAAGTAGAAAAAGGCGACTTGGTCGATCTCCCGGACATCGTCGAACTGCTGTATGGGCGTCCCGAGCGTTTCATCATCTTTTGCGATGATCTGTCGTTCGATGCAGGCGACGCGACATACAAGGCACTGAAGGTCGTTCTCGACGGGTCGGTCGCGTCGGCGCCGGACAACGTGCTGATTTACGCGACGTCGAACCGGCGCCACCTGATGCCGGAGTACTTTGCCGAGAATCTGGAGAGCAAGCGGGTTGGCGAGGAGATTCATCCCGGAGAAGCCGTAGAGGAAAAAACATCACTCTCCGAACGATTCGGGCTTTGGCTTTCCTTTTACCCGTTCGACCAGGACGCCTACCTTAACATTACGGCACATTGGCTGCGTTCCTTCGGCTGCAGCGATGCCGACATCGTGCGCGCGGAGCGCGACGCGCTCAACTGGGCGTTGTTGCGTGGCTCACGTAGCGGCCGAGTCGCTTGGCAGTTCGCCAAGGACTGGGCTGGCAGTCATCGCACGAAGCGGCCAGCAAGCAGGCGCAAGAAGTGACGAAGATCGTCGAGGTTTCCGCCGCCGTCCTGTTGCGTAATGTCGCCGACGCAGCTCCCCGCCAGGAATATCTGCTCGCTCAACGCCCGGTGGGAAAGGTCTATGCCGGCTACTGGGAATTCCCGGGAGGCAAAGTCGAACCGGGCGAGACGCTGCGCGAAGCCCTTGATCGCGAATTGCGCGAAGAACTCGGCATCGCCGTCCAACGGGCATGGCCATGGCTTTCCCGCCAGTTCACCTACCCGCACGCCACGGTCCGCTTAAAGTTCTTCCGGGTTGACGCGTGGCAAGGGACGATCGCTCCGATTGAGCACAGCGGTTTCGCTTGGATAAAGATGGGCGAAACGCCGTTGGTGGAACCCGTGCTGCCGGCAAACGGGCCAATCATGCAGGCGCTGGAGGTACCGGCCGTCTATGCCGTGACGAACGCGGAGGAAAACGGGGTCGAGATTGAACTTGCCCGCCTCAAAACCGCGCTTGCCAACGGACTGCGACTTGTTCAAGTCCGCGACAAAACCTTAAGCACCGCGGCAAGGCAGCATCTGTGCGTCCAGTCTGTCGCTCTGGCCCACCGTTATGGCGCCCAAGTGTTGGTCAATGACGACGTCGAGCTGGCACGGGCGACGGGAGCCGATGGCGTCCATCTGTCATCGGTACGGCTGATGCAATGCCGCGAAAGACCGCCGTTCCCCTGCGTCGGCGCCTCCTGCCACGACGAAGCCCAACTCGCACAAGCGGCGACACTCGCTCTCGATTTTGTCGTCCTCGGTCCGACGCTGCCGACGCCAACGCATCCGGACGCGAAAGGAATCGGCTGGGAAACGTTTGCCCATTTGGTCGAGCGCGCGCCGCTCCCCGTATTCTCCTTGGGTGGAATGCGACCGGACATGATCGAAACCGCGTGGGCTCACGGTGCCCACGGTATTGCCCTGATGCGGAATTGGGGCTGACGCCGTTCGAGCGACCGAATCAGGCCCCCGGTTCGTCGGGAGGCGGGCCGTTCGGTTCCTGTTCGGGCAACCGATACGACTCGGACGCCCAGGCACCGAGATCGATCAGCTTGCAGCGCTCGCTGCAGAACGGCCGATACGGGTTGGCCAGACTCCATTCTGATTCGCCGCCGCACTGCGGGCAGCGTACCTTGGTCGGCTTGCGGGGCATCAAAGATTGCAGAAAACCATGTCGAACTCGACGTCGGTCCCGGAATGGCGGGATCGATGATCGTAGTCCGGGCTCACGAAACGGATATTGAGGGCGTACTTGTTGGCGCTGATTTCCGGGATATAAGCGACGTCGCTCTTGAGGGAAACGCGTACCATCTGTGCGGTGCTACCGCCGAGCATCATCTGGAAGGCACCGCCGTCGGCGACCTGATGCTCCGAACGCCCGCTCGAGCGCAGCAGCCGCAGCACGATGTCGAGGCCGCCGCGGAGAGGCATGAACGGTTGCAACCAGCCAAGCAAGGTTTCCCGGCGTTGGCCATCAGGGCGATGCTGCCAGTAGTGATAAGACGGCAAGTCGAACTCGCAAACGCCGCCCGGTATCGCCGCCCGGCTCTTAACGCTCATCAACCAGTCGTTGTCGCGCAGGTGCTGACCGATTTTTCCGGTCATGCCGAGAAGGGCTGCCGAGGACTGTTCGATTTCGTACAGGGCACCCGACAAGGCTTCTTCCGAGATGTCCGGGTTGTTGCGGAAAACCAGCAAAGACTGCCGCTGCCGTTCCAGCTCCTGGATCAAATCCATCTTCAGGTCGGCGCGCCCGGCCACCTCAAGAATCTCGAACAATGTCAGGAGGACGACGTGGTGTTCGCGGGCGCCATCCTGCTGGATGAAATGCGCCGCCTTGTCGAATAAATCCTCCAGGCGCAACAACGTACGGATGCGCTCATTGAAGGGATATTCGTATGTGATCACTCGGTCGCCAAGCGTAAACGAAAACTGCTCGTATTCTGAAGCATATGCACCAAAACCTCAACGCTGTGTCAAGTGCCGACCAGCCACCTCAGCGAGCTCAAGGTAGCGCCGATGCAAGGGCAAAATGCGGTCTTCCAGTTCGGCACGGTCCCCTTCGTTGAGGATCACGTCGTCCGCCACCGCCAGCCGTTCCTCGCGGGAGGCTTGTGTCGCCATGATCGCGCGCACCTCTTCTGCGGTCAAACCGCTGCGTGCTATGACGCGCTCAACTTGTGTACTTTCATTGCAATCGACGACAAGAACGCGATCAACCCGCTGGCGGTAAACACCTGACTCCACTAAAAGCGGAACGACGAGCATCACGTACGGGGCCCAAGCCATCGCCACGCAACGACGTTCAGTTTCGCTGCGAATCAACGGGTGGAGAATGCCTTCGAGACGGCGCTTGGCTTCCGGGTCCGAGAAAGCCACACGGCGCATGGCGGCGCGGTCCAGCCCCCCCTGTGGGAGCAGAACTCCCGGTCCAAACGCTTCGGCGATAGCTTCCATCGCCCCGCCGCGCGGCCCAGTCAATTCATGGGCAATCGCGTCGGTGTCCACGATGGCGACGCCAAAGGAAGTAAAAATATCGGCGACGGTCGTCTTGCCGCTACCGATCCCACCCGTCAAACCGACGAGAAAATTCATTGGGCAGAAGCCTGGACCGACTTTGACTTACACGCCTCGACTTTGGCATCGGCCAGCACATCGGTGACAACTTGGCGCAGTGCATCGGTCTGCCCGTCATTCCCGCGCAGTTCGAGCGCTACGGTTTCCGGCTTCAGCACACGCTCGAAGACCTTGGCCGAACGGACACCCCGACCCTTGAGCGTCTCCAGGTGTGTCGCTGCGGCCTCCTTGGCAGAAAACAGGCCGAGCGAAATGGCGCGGTTGTTGGGCCCATTCTCCTGCACGATGTAATAATCCTTGATGCCGAGCTTGGCCAGTTCCGCCGCCTTGCTCTCCGCATCCTTGCGCGTTGCTACCGGCGGGATGTAAACCCAGTAGCTCGTGCTTTTCGGCACCAACATCTTGCTGACCCGGACCGCCGGCAGCTTTTCGCCAAACGCCCCCTCGATCCGTTCCGCGTCGGCCGTCGCCAGATCGCTGACCAAAACACAGGCCTCTACCTGCTTCCTCTCGCTTACGGCGACAACGCGCTGCTCGCGCGCGGCTTCCGGGGGAGGCTCGTCGACCGAAATCACCCGAATGCGCTCTGGATGCAGTTGATTCTGCATGCGGAAAGCATCCGGGTTGGGCGCAAAGCCAAGATACCCGTGCGTCCACGCGAGGAACAGCAGGTTACCGATCACCAGCAAGAATACAAAAACGCGCATCGATAAATCCCGCGTTAACCGACGTTCGGCAGATGCTGCAACGATTCGGCGATCGATTCTTCGGGATAGTCGAAATCCTCAAGCTCGCCAGCGAAGTACCGGTCGTAAGACGCCATGTCGAAATGCCCGTGCCCGGTGAGATTGAATAGAATCGTCTTCGCTTCGCCGGTCTGCTTGCAGCGTAACGCCTCATCGATGGCACCGCGGATGGCGTGGTTCGATTCCGGAGCCGGAATGATGCCTTCGGCCCGCGCAAACATCACACCGGCCTCGAATGTCGCGAGTTGTGGTACGGCGATCGCCTCGATCAAACCCTCGTGATAGAGCTGCGAGACAAGCGGGGAAGCACCGTGATAGCGCAGACCGCCAGCGTGAATGCCGGGCGGCATGAAGTCGTGGCCGAGCGTATGCATCTTCATGAGCGGGGTGAAACCGGACGAGTCGCCGAAGTCGTACGCATATTTGCCCTTGGTCAGCGAGGGGCAAGAACTCGGCTCGACAGCGACGAGGCGAACCGGCTTGCCTTTACGCCCGCCGGCAGCGTTGTCGGCGACAAACGGGAACGCCATACCGGCAAACGACGAGCCGCCTCCACATGGCGCGAAAATGATGTCCGGCCAATCGCCTGCCAACTCGAACTGTTTCTTTGCCTCGAGGCCAATGATCGTCTGGTGCAGCGCGACGTGGTTGAGCACCGAGCCGAGTGCGTAGTTCGTATCCGCACGTCCAGCCGCTTCCTCGACGGCTTCCGAGATCGCGAGGCCAAGCGAACCCATGTTGTCCGGATTTGCCGCCAGCGCATCTCGCCCCGTTTGGGTGACGCTCGACGGGCTAGCGAAGACTTCCGCACCCCAGGTTTGCATCATCGAGCGGCGGTAGGGTTTCTGCTGATAGCTGACTTTGACCATAAAAACGCGCACGTCGATGCCGAACATTTGCCCCGCCAGTGCCATCGAACATCCCCACTGACCGGCGCCGGTTTCGGTCGTGATGCGCTTGATGCCGGCCTGTTTGTTGTAATACGCCTGCGCCACCGCCGTGTTCGGCTTGTGGGAACCGGCGGGAGAGACGCCTTCGTTCTTGTAGTAGATCTTGGCCGGCGTTCCGAGCATCTGCTCAAGCCGGGCGGCGCGCACCAGCGGGGACGGGCGCCACAAACGATAGATTTCGCGCACCTCTTGCGGAATAGGAATCCAACGCTCCGCGGACATTTCCTGCTCAAGAATCGCCATCGGGAAAATCGCGCCCATCTGTTCCGGCGTCGCGGGATTGCCATCGGGCCCCAATGGCGGCAACGGTGCGGTCGGCATATCGGCCACGACGTTGTACCAATGCGTCGGAATTTCGGATTGTGCGAGCACGAAACGCAGCGATTCCATTACATCTCCCTAAAGCAGGCGGTCATTTGTTTGCAAAAGCGCAAGTATAGCCCGGTGCTTCCTGGCCCGCAGCCCGCCCCCACCGCCAGTCTGTCAACATCCAGGCGGCACACCTCATTTGGAACTAGACGAGCATCTTTCTGACAGAGCCAGCGCCTGCTCGCGGCAGGCCCCGCGGCGAATCTCGCGTCGCTCGATTCTTCCCGGCACAAAAGCCGCGATCATTTCCTCGAACGCGCGTCTCGCGGCGGCACTGTTGTCTCGGCTGAAGTTGCATACGTAAAGGTCGAGCGTCACTGCATTCAATTCCGGCCAGGTATGCACCGCGAGGTGGGATTCGGCGAGGATGACCGCGCCGGTGGCTCCCGCAGGTCCTCCTTGGGTGACGAACTGATGAAAGAGCTGTCCGACGGGTGTCAAGCCAGGCGCCTGGCAAACCGCGAGGCAAATGTCGCGCAATGCATCGGCGCTCTGCAACCTGGTGACGGCACATCGGCAGTCGTACAGCTCGGCGACAAGGTGGAGTCCGTCCATCGTCCGCCTCAGGCCAGTGACGAAACGAAATCGCGACCGAGTCGGCGCAGCGTTCGCTCGGCCGCCAGTATGCCGCGATACTGCGCCTCTTCGAACAATGAGAAACCGCTTACGTCGGCGTGCGCAAAACGTACACGCGGAAAGTCACCCGCAAAGCGAGCACGTTCGGTTCCCCAGATAAGGCCAGGGGTTGGCCGCACCATCGCGTGGCCGAGCCGAAAGGTATCGACGCGGACGGCCACTTGGCGGATATCGGGGTGAGGCCCTTCGAGTTCCGCAAGAACCTGCTCGGCCCAGGTTTCATGCGGCGTTCCGAGCAGCAGCGCGCGCCCTGCGGCCGGATCGACCTCCGCCAACGCCCGATAGTAGGTAAATACGGTGGCCCCGGCGCGAACCCGCATTTGCTGATGCGTCGACACGACGTAACCCAATCCGGGACTGTCGAAAAGCACGTTGTCCCACGCCACGCCAGCCCCCGAACGTTCCGCCGGGAAACGGGCCAACGTCAAATTGGCGACCAGCCACGGCGCGTACGAAAAAGTGGCGGCCGCCGCTTTCAGCGACGCATTGCCGGCGAATACGTGGGGGACAAGGAAGAGCGGTGCCGCCCAAATGAGTTGTTCGGCCTCGATACGCGTCACGCGCTGTTCCGTTGGCGACCACACGTCGACAGCCATTCGGTCGCCGGTCTCAATGACTCTGAAAGCGAGCGAGCCAGTGCGGATACGATCGCCGGCGCGTTCGCGGATCGACCTCGCCATGCCGTCGGCAAGCCAGGCATTACCCCCGGGAGACGTAAGGACAGCGTCGCCCGAAGCGTCCCGCGCCTGGCCGTTGCGGCAGGCAAAATAGTGGATGCCCGCCCAGGCCGACACCGCGTCGGCGCGCGTTCCGAAGTCGTCGCGGCATGCATAATCAACGTACCAATGCAGATGCGGCGAATCGAAGCCTTGCGCAAGGAGCCAATTGCGTAGGCTTTGTCGATCGAGCGCCACGAGATCGTCTGCGCGGCTCGACAATGCCATCGGCAAAGCGAACGCCCGCCGTCCTTGATCGCATCGCCGCTTGAAGCTTTCCATCAGACCGAAAAAACGCTTGTACTGCGCACGCTCATCGGCGCCTATACCGACGGCAGGAACCAGCCCATCCTCCCAGCGACCATGCCGATACAGACGCTCCTGTGGTACGGCGCACAAAAACCGCTCGTCGTAGCGAGGTTGTTCCGCGCGCGGATCACCGATCAAAACGCCGAGTTCCGAGAGCAGTTCGCGGACAGCCACGGCCTCCTGTGTCGGAATAGGCAGATAATGCGCAGCGAGCGGGAATGGCCCCGCAGCACCCTGGCCCGCCCGGGAATTGCCGCCGGGCTGCGCTTCGAGCTCCGCAATGACAAAATCGTTGAAACCCGCTTTGGCGAGCTTCCAACCCGCCGACAATCCCGCCACTCCGGCACCGACAATGACCACCCGCACATGCTCTGTCTCCGTAGGCGACGGCATGTCGCCCGCCTGCAGCCGATGTCCGGTATTCATCGACGCACCGAGGCTCTCTCCCGGTGGAAGCGCTTGTGTGGAATCCCGACACCCGGCCAGCGAAACGCATCCGGCGGCACTGAGGGCGCGGATAAAATCGCGGCGGCGCATATTAGCGAATCACGTGTCGCCACTCGTTCTCGAAATAGCGAACGAGGACTTGGTTATTGAGCCGATTCACCTCCGCATCCACACGCGCCATGTCCTTCGGAAACTGGAACAACGCGGTTGTAGTTTCCGGCGACAGGAAACGCGTTTCGACGGTGTAGTCTCTCGGCGGTACATACACGCGACGTCCAGCGAGCACGAATCCCCACTCGCCGAACGAGGGCACGAGCGCGTGATACGGCGTGGCGACGAAGCCAACGTTTTCAAGCGTCGCGACGACGCACCAGAACGACTGGCGCGCGTAGAGCGGAGACGTTGACTGGATGACCGCGAGCGCCCCGGCGTTCATGTGCTTTTCGAGCAAACGATAGAACGCTGCGCTGTAGAGCTTGCCGATCGCGAAATTTGAGGGATCCGGAAAGTCGACGACGACAAAGTCAAATACGTCATCATTCTCCTCGAGCCACTGCGCGGCATCGGCGTTAACGATCTTCAACTTGGCGGCACGCAGCGCGTCTGCATTGAGCCTGCGCAACGGCTCCGCCGTCGAGAAGAGGCTCGTCATCGCCGGGTCGAGATCGACAAGCGTAATCGATTCGATCTGCGGGTATTTGAGAATCTCGCGCACCGCGAGGCCGTCGCCGCCACCGAGAACGAGAATGCGTCGGGCGCCGGGCAAAGCCGCCAATCCTGGGTGAACAAGCGCCTCATGATAACGGTACTCGTCTCGGGAACTGAATTGCAGGTTGTTGTTGAGGAAAAGACGAAGATCGTCTTTCCAGCGCGTGATGACGATGCGCTGATAAGGAGAGCTTTCGTTGTAGACGATCTCATCGGCATAGAGCTGGGCTTCGGCAAGCGAGCTGAAGTGACCTGCGCCGACGAAGCCGGCTACGAGGACCACCAGCGCGACTGCGGCCTGCATTTTCAGACCATAGGCGGCATGAAGCTGAGCGCGAAACAACCAGAGCGCCCACAGAGAGACCGCTACATTGAGCAAGCCGAACAGTAATCCGCTGCGCACAAGCCCGAGATGCGGAACAAGCAGCAACGGGAAAAGGATCGAAACCGCCAGCGCACCGAGATAGTCGAAGGTCAGAACTTGCGAAACGACGTCTTTGAACGTCAGGTCGCGTTTGAGAATCCGCATGATGAGCGGGATCTCGAGCCCGACCAGCACGCCGATACCGAACACGGCCAGATACAGGGCCAGCTTGAACGGGGCCGAGAACCAAGCGAACACGAAGAAAAGCGCCGCGGCAGAGAATCCCCCAAGCACGCCGACCATCAATTCGACCTGAACGAAACGCGCAATAAGGTTGCGCTCGATGTAACGCGACAGCCACGAGCCGATCCCCATGGCGAATAGATAGGTCCCGATCACCGTCGAGAACTGGGTCACCGAGTCGCCGAGCAGGTAGCTGGACAAGGCCCCGGCGATCAACTCGTACGCGAGCCCACACGAAGCGACGACGAAAACCGAGAACAGCAGCGCCTGGTTCATCACTTATGGTAGGTCCGGCTGGCGCCCGATCGCGCCGATGGAGCGCCCGCATCGCGTTCGAACAGGTTCCATCCCTCGTACTGCGCGTGCGCAAACAACGCGATCGCCAGTAAGCCGATGAAGACGTTGACCTTGATCATGTCATTCGTCCTCTTCTCCGTCGTCGTCTCCCGAATCGACACTCACGGCGTCTCCCAAATCGGCTTCGCGCCAGCGCCGCTCTTCGAAAGCGCTGTACCGCCAGCGCGCGAAAACAGGAAAGATCGCGAGAAACAGGATGACAAGCACGTAGTTGGACCAGGTGATCGGATTACGTACGACTTCGATGTTGTCGACCACCGAGTAGGCACGACGGGCGTTTTGCTCTCTGCCCAACTCGTATTCGACGGTAAGGTAATACTCACCGGCTGGCACGTCCTTGAATCCGATTGATTCGTCTTGCGATCCCTCCGACCAGTTCTCGCCGCCCTCGCTCCCCGAGTAATAGGCGACTTCGACCGCACCTTCCCGAGCCTCGCCGCTGTTCTTCTCGACCAAGGTCGTAGTGACATCGACCCAGCTGTTGTTGACGTCGGTACGATGGCGAACACGCAACGCCCGTGCCCGGTTCGGCATCGAGAACGTACGTGTCGTCAGCGTCGCGTCTTCATTGAACGACGAAAGAACAAGGGGCTGCTTGAGTACGGTTTGCGACGACAGAAACAGGGCAAACGCCAACTGCACCAGCGTCGCGACGCCGCAAAGCCCGAGGAAAACCGACAAGGATTTCTTTGCCGTTGCCGCCCATGGATTCGGCTGATTGGCATAGACGCCGACACGCGACGGCATCGCAACGCCGAACGCCGCGCCAACGGTTTCCGGTTCCAAATACTCGCTCTCGGACCATACAACCTCGTTCGGCGTCATTTCGCGCGAGAGCATGAACGGTGGGCAAACGTAATCATCGATCGAGCACTTCTCACCGACCGCCACGCGCCAGTAGAACTCGCCGACGACATAAGCCACCTCGGCGGTTCCCGAATTGAATAACTTGAAACGGCCGCCTTTATTCCAGAATAACGGCTGTCCCCGCGCCACCGATGGCGGAGCGGAAAGAGTCCGCGCGAAATTCCAGTGCCCGTCGTACTCGGTAAGCCAGGCGAATCCGTGTTCTGCGCTGAATAACAGGTACTCTGACCAAGCGTAATCCACACCGTCGCTTCGCGTACGCCGTTGCAGGAACCCGATCGTTTCCCACTCAATACCCTGCAGTGTTCCATGGCAACCGAGCGGCAGCCGAGGCTCGACGCGCTTGGCGCGTGCCGCCTGCGCGAGCAAGCGAACGCTCTCGTTCTCGGTGCCGATAACGGCCCCACAACCGGCGCACACGACACGCTCGATGGCAGGCGAATGCGCTTGCAGTGGTCCACCGCACTTCGGGCAATTGAAAACGCGAACCTGGGTACCCGCCCGCCCGTTTTCTTGGTGTGCAGGGTGTTCACGCAGCCCACTTAGCTTGAGCGCAGTAAAAGTGACCGGCTTGCCGACGAACAGCAGTGGCGGCGTTTCGCTGTAGTCGATGGTTGCGAAGCGCTCACCGCTTCTCAAGTCGGCCGTCTTCACGTCATAGCCCGACTCGACGCGAAAAGGAAGTTCCCCCTCCCCGGCGACGCAGCGCGCAGTCTCCAGGTCGGCTACCTTGAAGGTACGCCCATTCAGGAGAACCGACGTTTCCGGACTCAAATCCGCGAACGCCGGCAGCGGTTCCTTCGCAACCGTCAGCACGCTGAGTACATACTCTCCGCCCGCTTCGGAAAGCCACGCGCTACGACCGTCGTCGAACAAAACGTGCCACTCGTTCCATAGGCCGCTTGCATGCCTGAGCTGGATGCGCCCGATAACGGCGAAGCGGCGCCGCTCATGAACCCCCGCGCTGCCGATGCGCAGGCGCGTTGGATCGTCCAACAGTTCCGCCATACGGCCGAGATTCTTCAGCGCTTCTCCGTCGCGCAGCAAGGTGCTGCGGCAGAATTCGCAGACGGCGAAGGCGGACGCCGGCGACTTAAAAACGACGGGCGCGCCGCAAGAGGGGCAAGTAGCCGTTTTGGCCACGACGCGAACAGCCGGCGGGCTATCGAATCAACGCAACTTGCCGAGCAACTCGGCCTTCTTCGCCTCGAACTCGGCTTGAGTCAATATGCCTTTGCCAACCAGCCCGTGCAGCTTCTCCAATGTGGCCACGATTTCGTCCGCGCCGGCGGATGAAGCTCCTGCCGTCGCACCGGCTGCCGGCTGCGCCGCTTGCCCGACCGCCTGCGCCATACTCTGACCGATTGTCATGCCGGCCCCAATACCGGCGCCGATGCCGGCGACTCCGCCCTCGTTCTGTGCCGCGAGCGGAATGCTCGTCGCGACCTGATATTGGGTAAAACGGCCCATGTCGCCCACGATGTTCATGCTGATCTTTGCGTCGAGCGTCTTCTGCAGTTCCTCGGGAAGAGAGACGTTCTGCACGACGAAAGCGTCGAGCGCCAGCCCATAGCGCTCGAAAAGCGGAACCAGCGCCGCTCTCAAGGTGGTGCCGAATTCATTTTGATTCGCCGCCATATCGATGAACGGCACACCGGACTCGCCGAACATGTCGCTGATGGCACCGACCACCAGATTGCGTAGCTGCCCATCGAGATCGTCGACGGTGTACTGCTCACGCGTCCCGGAGATTTCTTTGTAAAAGCGCGCCGGGTCGGCGAGCTTGTACGAGTAGATGCCGAACGCCCGCATGCGCACCATCCCGAACTCCTTGTCGCGGATGGTGATCGGGTTCGGCGTTCCCCATTTGCGGTCGAGTTGCAGCCGGGTCGAGAAGAAATAGACGTCCGACTTGAAGGGCGACTCGAACAACTTGTCCCAATTCTTCAGGTTGGTGAGAACAGGCAAGGTTTGCGTGGTCAGGGCGTAGCGCCCAGGGCCGAAAACGTCGGCGACCTGCCCTTCATTGACGAACATGGCTGTCTGCGAATCTCGCACGGTGAGCTGCGCGCCGTTCTGGATTTCGAAGTCCTGCATCGGATAGCGATAGGCGAGAACCCCGTCGCTTTCCTCCGTCCAGTGAATGACGTCGATGAATTGTTTTCTGATGAAATCCATAATGGCCATCGCTTTCTCCCCCTAAAAACCGCGCTGGCCAAGGCCGGCGGCATTCGAAATCTGGTTTCTTTGATCAGTAAGTCATGCAGGCGGCGTTAATCAGCCCAACGGTCAGCGAAAGTACCGCGAGAAATGTCGCCGGCGCCGTTCGTCCTGCCGGTACATCGGCCGCCAGTTGGGGCAGCGCGACGCGCACGACGAGATACGTCAAGAGTTGAATGACAGCAGCAACTGCGCCCCATGCAGCGAGATCGGCAAGGGTGTCGCTATGCGCAATGACGTTGGCGACCGGCATGGCGAAGCCGAGCAGAGCGCCCGCCAAGCTCACCGCGGCAGCAATGTTGCCTTGACGGATGAGTGTGACTTCATCATACGGTGTGACCCGAGTGTAAGCGAGGAAGAAGACTGCAACGAGTGCCATCGCAACGCCAAAGTAGGCGAGAAAAGATGGCAACGTACTCAGCATTTTCGGCAGCATGGCGAGTCTCCAGTCCAGTGCGGAAGCATCTAGCGGATATGCCGTGCGGCAGCGCCAAGTACTAGCGCGACATACCGAAACGCACCAATCCGTCGAGGATCAGATTCTCCATCAATTGGAATGGAATACTCAAGTGGCGGGCGATACGCGGCGACGCCCCCCCGGTCAGCAGACATTTGGCACTAGGCTCGCTCGCCACCGCAGCGAACATGCGCTCGATCGCGCCCACCTGCGCATGCAGGCAACCGGACACGATCGCGTCACCGGTATTGCGCGGCGCGAGGCGGAACTCTCCCTCGGCGAGCGGAAGCTGCGCCGTATCGCGGGCGAGCGAGGCAAGCATCAAGTCCATACCCGGGAGAATGACTCCGCCCCGAAAGTTGCCATCCGCATCAAGCCAATCGGCCGTCGTCGCCGTACCGGCGCAGACCACCAGACAGGCACGATCGGTATGTCCGCGAGCACCGATCAGCGCTGCCCAACGATCGGCGCCAAGCCGCTCGGGGAGGTCATATCCATTGCGCACACCGCAGCTTTCGACATCCGACCGTAGCCACGAAATCGCGGAGAAACGCGCCGACAGCCGTCTGTCTATTTGATCCCTGACCGGCTCGCCCGCCACATTGCAGGCGATCACCCGGTCGCCCTCGGGCCACGCGGCCGCCACCTCTCCGATCCGCGTCACCTCGGCCGTCAGGAGGTTCCCGCGCTGGCTCCACGAAGAACCGTCGTACACGCCCCACTTGATGCGGGTATTTCCGACGTCGATGGCAATCATGATTTGCTGCGCAACGACAGATCGCCTGAAATACAGCGCTCGATCCCATTAGGCGTCTGCACAAGCAGAGCACCGTCGGCGTCTGCGCCCCGGCAAATACCCTCGGTTTCGATCTGATTGCCGCGCAACAGTTTGACCGGCTTGTCCTGCCATGCGTTGCGTGCCTGCCATTGCTCGCGCAAGGCAGCGAAACCAGAGGCCTCAAAACGGTCGAATACGCGTGCCATTTCCACGAGCAGCGCGGCAAATAATGCGTGCCGTTCAGGGAAAGAGGACATGGCCTGATCGAGGGCAACCGGCCGCAACGCAAACCCCTCACCGCTCCCTCTGAGTTCCGGCAAGCGCAAATTGAGCCCGATACCGACAACCGCCAGTGCGCTGGCGTCATCGGAATGCAGTTCAACGAGAATGCCGCCCAGTTTGCCTTCTGCATGGAGGATGTCATTTGGCCACTTAAGCCCGACACCTTGGGCCCCGCAAGACTCGAGCCCATGCACCACCGCGACGCCAGCCGCAAGTGAGAGGCCGGCCAGTGACTCGAGTCCCCCCGAAAAGCGCCAAAGGACCGAGAACGTCAGGCTGGCTTCGGGCGAAGCAAGCCAACTCCGGCCGCGGCTTCCGCGTCCGGCCGTCTGCCGGTCAACGACAATGACGCTGCCCGACGGTGCGCCCTGTGCCGCCCGGTCGAGCAGCAACGTATTGGTCGAGCCACACTCGGCGATCGCGTCGACGTCGAAACGCCCACGTGCCTCGCCAAGCAAGGGCTGTAGGCGAACCGGATCGATCAGTCGGGAAGGAGGAAGCGTTTCCGGCATGGCGGCTTGAACTCGAAGGCCGCCATTATCGCCGATTTACCCCGCCGCATGCTCCGCTTCATCGGCGCGCCCGCCGTCAAGTCCGAGTTCCTGAATCTTGCGTGTAATCGTGTTGCGCCCAATGCCAAGAGCCAAGGCTGCTTCAATGCGCCGTCCCCCGGTATATGCGAGAGCACGCGAAATCAGTACGCGCTCGCAGATGCTGGTCAGTTTCTCGTGCACATTACCTTCCCCGCCAGCGAGCAGGCGGTCCACTTCGGCAGCGAGCCCGCTTTCCCAGTCGGCGATCGACGTCTGAGGAGCAGATTCGCGCAGGTCGGGCGGCAGATCGGCGACATCGACCTGTTGTCCCGGTGCCATTACGGTCAGCCAATGGCAAATGTTCTCCAGTTGGCGAACGTTTCCCGGAAAATCCAGTTGCGAGAGATACCGCAACGCCGTGTCCGAAAACCGCTTGGCCTCCACACCCAGGTCGCGGGCGCTCTTTTGCAGGAAGTGTCGAGCCAGGATCGGAATATCTTCGCGCCGTTCCCGCAGGCTGGGCAGTCGTACCCGGATAACGTTGAGCCGGTGAAAGAGGTCCTCGCGGAACAAACCTTCCTTGACACGCAACTCGAGGTTTTGGTGCGTGGCCGCGATGATACGGACGTTGGCTTTCAGCGGCGAATGCCCGCCGACCCGATAGTAGTTGCCGTCGGAAAGCACGCGCAGCAGCCGTGTCTGCAGTTCGGGCGGCATATCGCCGATTTCGTCGAGAAAGAGGGTGCCGCCCTCGGCCTGTTCGAAGCGGCCCCGTCGTTGCGCAGCGGCACCGGTAAACGCACCGCGTTCATGGCCAAAAAGCTCGGATTCGAGCAGGTCGCGGGGAATGGCCGCCGTATTGATGGCGATGAACGGCTTGTCTGAGCGCGGGCTGTGACGATGGACGGCACGGGCCACGAGTTCCTTGCCGCTCCCCGACTCGCCAGTGATCATCACCGTTGCGTTCGACTGACTCAGTCGGCCAATGGCGCGAAACACCTCTTGCATCGCGGGGGCCTGGCCGAGGATTTCTGGCACGAGTCCTACATCTGCCGACGCCCCACCTTGGTGCATGCTCTCATCGAGGGCGCGGCGGATGAGTTCCAATGCCTGGTCGACATCGAACGGTTTGGGCAGGTATTCGAAGGCCCCCCCTTGAAACGCCGCCACGGCGCTGTCGAGATCGGAGTACGCGGTCATGATGATAACGGGCAGCGCAGGGAAACGCACTTTTACCTGCTTGAGCAGCCCCAGGCCGGATTCGCCCGGCATGCGGATGTCCGAAACAAGCACTTGCGGGGGCTCGGCGCCGTCATCGAGCAAGGCAAGCGCCTCACTCGCAGACGCGAAGCTCCGGAACGGAATCTGCTCCCGCGAAAGCGTTTTCTCGAGCACCCAGCGAATTGACTTATCGTCGTCGACGATCCAGACGGGTTTCATTGCATTCCTAGCGAAGAGGGTCCCCCGAGCCGTAGCAAATACTTTGCCATATTTGCGCTTAGGCGTCGCGCCACAAGAATCATTTGAACAAAGAGACCACAACGCCGCCTTATGCGGGCCGATGCGGCGGATTCAATCCGAGGGCTGCACCCCGCATCACACTCCCGAACCGTTTGGGATTATTGCCCTTTGCCGGGAGCTGCGCCCAATGGCAGGCGCAAGGTAAAACAGGTGTATCCGGGTCGGCTCTCGCACTCGATGGTGCCGCCATGCTGCTGGATAAAGCTTTGCGCCAGGGTAAGACCCAAGCCGCTGCCGCCTTCCCGCCCCGAAACCAGCGGGTAAAACATCCGCTCGCGGATATCCTCGGGAATGCCCGGCCCGTTGTCGATCACTTGCAGTTCGAGCGCCAGCCGGAAGCGGCGCTTGGCCAGCGTCACCTGCCGCGCTACACGCGTACGCAACGTGATCTGGCCCGACCCCGCCTCCGCTCCCGGACGGCCCTTGATGGCTTGTGCGGCGTTGCGCGCAATATTTAGCACGGCCTGAATCAACTGTTCGCGGTCGCCGACCAGGTCCGGCAGGCTCGTGTCGTAATCGCGCTTGACGGTCAGTGTGTGCGGAAACTCGGCGGTCAGCAGGCTGCGCACACGTTCAAGGATTTCGTGAATGTTGACCGGGGCCGGTTGCATCGGCCGGTGCGGAGACAATAGGCGCTTCATCAACTCCTGCAGCCGGTCCGCCTCCTTGATGATCACCTGCGTGTACTCACGCAGGCTGGGATTGTTGAGTTCGTGTTCGAGCAACTGAGCCGCGCCGCGTATGCCGCCCAGCGGATTCTTGATTTCATGTGCCAGATTTCGGATGAGTTCCCGGCTGGCGAGTTGCTGCTCGAGCAAGCGTTCTTCCCGGGTCGCCTTGAGTTGCTGATCGATAGGCCACAGTTCGACGAGAAGCCGCGCTCCCGGCACCTCGATCGGGTTGATCGTGCAGTTGAGATGCAAAGCAATCCCATCGGGACGCTGCAGTTCGACGCTCGGGCCGGTATAGCTGCGTCCTTGCGTCAGCGCGCTGGCCAGCGCCTCCTGCAAGGCGGCGGAGCAGGCAACGACATTGTCGAACCTTGCGCCGGTAACGCTGCGGCTGCTCACAGCGAGCAGGTTCTCGGCCGCGGAATTCATGTAGCGGATGGCGGAACTCTCGTCGAGGAGAACCACCGACGAAGAGAGGAGGTCGAGTCCGCCGAATGGCGAGGGGGTTGTGTCAGGCATGCGCGGGGCGGAGCAATAAGCGCGCCACTGGAGTTAGCGCAGACGGGACAGCTCTTTCTGTATCGCCTCGATGTTGCGCTCGTGCAACGCGACCTTGTCGCGGTAGGTCTGCAACCTTTCTTCGACCTTCCCGCCGGCAATACCGCCACCCCCCTTGTACTGCATGCGCTCGCTGGGCAGGACAATCCCCTCCTGCTCCGTCAGATCCTTCCGCGCCTGCTCCAGGTTTTTCTGCTCGGCAGCTAATTCAGTCTCGAGAATGCGCCGCCGATCGTTATCACGCGCCCGTTGGGAGTTTTCATCAACCTTGGGAAAGCCGGCGGGCGAAGGCGAAGCGGCTTTTGCCGGGGGTTTCGCCGTGGCGGGGGGCGGCGTCGGATCGCCGAGGTCCATCGCGACGCATTTCATGCCTTTGGCCGAGGACTTGATGTTGGAAAACGACTTGTGACCGCTGTCGTCGACACACTGATACATCACATCGGCGCGAACCTGTAGCGCAACCAGAAAAAGTAACGCGGCTGAAAACCGCCAGCCCGGGACATTCATCACGATCCTATCCGTTTGCAGCGTCCGGCAAATGGGACAAACGAGCACCAGTGTATTGGATGCCTTGGCGAATTACAAACGTCATTACTGTCTTGGCAGAAAAAAAAAGGACGGGCCATGCCCGTCCTTTCCGGATACCGAACTTGAAGCGATCAGCAGGAATAGTAAAGCTCGAATTCCACCGGGTGCGTCGTCATGCGAACCTTGTTCACTTCGTCCATCTTCAGTTCAAGGTAGGCGTCGATCCACTCGTTCGAGAACACGCCGCCGCGGGTCAAGAACTCGCGATCAGCATCGAGCGAGGCCAGAGCTTCTTCGAGACTGGCGCAAACGGTTGGGATCTTCGCATCTTCTTCCGGCGGCAGATCGTAGAGGTTCTTGTCGGCGGCATCGCCCGGGTGAATCTTGTTCTGGATGCCATCAAGGCCGGCCATCAACAAGGCCGAGAAGCAGAGGTACGGGTTGGCAATGGGGTCCGGGAAGCGGGTTTCGATACGGCGCGCCTTGTCGGAGGCAACGTGAGGGATGCGGATCGACGCCGAACGGTTCTTCGCCGAATAGGCCAGCTTGACCGGTGCTTCGAAGTGCGGAACCAGGCGCTTGTAGGAGTTGGTACCCGGGTTGGTGATCGCATTCAGCGCTTTGGCGTGCTTGATGATGCCGCCGATGTAGAAAAGCGCCAATTCCGACAGGCCGGCGTATCCGTTGCCTGCGAAAGCGTTCTTGCCATCCTTCCAGATCGACTGGTGGACGTGCATACCGGAACCGTTGTCGCCGACGATCGGCTTCGGCATAAATGTCGCCGTCTTGCCATACTGGTGGGCAACGTTGTGCACCACGTACTTCAGGATCTGCGTCCAGTCGGCGCGGCGGACCAGCGTATTGAACACGGTGCCGATCTCGCACTGCCCGGCGTTGGCCACTTCATGGTGATGCACTTCGACCGGAACACCAAGTGATTCGAGGGCCAGCACCATGGCCGAGCGGATGTCGTGCAGGCTGTCGACCGGCGGAACGGGAAAGTAACCGCCTTTGATGCCCGGACGGTGGCCGGTGGAACCATTGCCTTCGTTGCGCTCACCCGAACTCCATGCCGCTTCGGCGGAATGAATCTTGAGGCGGCAACCCGACATGTCGACTTCCCACTCGACGCCGTCGAAAATGAAGAATTCGGGTTCCGGCCCGAAGTAGGCCGTATCGCCGATACCCGTAGATTTCAAGTACGCTTCGGCGCGCTTGGCGATCGAGCGCGGATCACGGTCGTAGCCACGACCGTCGGCGGGATCGACAACGTCGCACGTGAGAACAATGGTGGTTTCGTCGAAGAACGGGTCAATATAAGCGGTCGCGGGGTCCGGCATCAGGAGCATGTCGGAAGCCTGAATGCCTTTCCAGCCGGCGATGGACGAACCGTCGAAAGCATGGCCGCTCTCGAACTTGTCTTCATCGAAAGCGCTCACCGGAACGGTAACATGCTGCTCCTTGCCGCGTGTGTCGGTAAAGCGGAAGTCAACGAACTTCGCTTCGTTGTCCTTGACCATCTTGATTACTTCTTGCGGGCTTGCCATTGCAAAGTCTCCTCAGCGGGTACCGGTGATTCCGGCGACAGTAAAAAATCGTACTCCGGCTAATAGCAGAAAACATGCCAATGCTGGCACAAGGGGAAAACGTTCTGCCACAAGCCATTATGGCGCACCGAATGATTCTTGCGCACCGATTGAGTGCCTCCATAGCAGAGACGCACCAAAATGGTGTATCCAGCGCTCTCCCCAGGAATAGGGCGGCTTCCTGGCAAGTGATTTATACTTGGTTTGCACTTCGCCACCATCACCATGAATGGCTTCCATGGGAAAACTGTCGGACATCCTCAATATCGCCCGTATGCGTTCCAAGGAGTTGGGGCTCCCCTACGCGGGTGCCCTGACGCCAAGCGAAGCGTATGAAGTCTGGCAACTTGCCCCCGGCGCTCGTCTCGTCGACGTGCGTACTCGCGCGGAATGGGACTGGGTCGGCCGCATTCCAGGGGCCGTGGAGATCGAGTGGGTAAGCTATCCCGTGAGCGAGCCGAACGCCCATTTTCTGCAACAGCTCAAACAGCAGGTGGATAACGAGGCGCTAATGATGTTCATTTGCCGCAGTGGCGTTCGCTCGCACAATGCCGCAAGCTTGGCGACCCAGGCCGGGTTCAGCGAATGCTACAACGTGCTCGAAGGCTTCGAAGGCGATAAAGATGCCAACGAACAACGAGGCCATGTCGGCGGCTGGCGCCACGCAGGACTGCCCTGGAAAAGCTGAGCACTTCCCCAAAACAACAGAAACCAATCGGCGTGGTGGCGGTCTTTTCTCAGACTAGCCGCGACGCCCAGAGATATCGCAATGAAGACCGCAAGCATCAAATTCGATCGTTTCAATGAAATGCAGGACGACGCATGCCACGAGCGCATCCGGGCGGCGCGTGCGCGCCTGGGCGATAGCGCCGTAATCCTCGCCCATCACTATCAGCGAGCCGACGTCTACCAGTATGCCGATCTCACTGGCGACTCGCTGAAGCTGTCGCGCCTCGCCTCGCAGACCGATTCCCAATACATCGTCTTCTGTGGTGTGCACTTCATGGCCGAGGTAGCCGACATCATGTCCAAGCCGCATCAGCGGGCGATCCTGCCTGACATGGCGGCCGGCTGTTCGATGGCCGATATGGCGAATCTCGCCAAAGTCGAGCGTTGCTGGCGCGAGTTGAATACGGTCTTAAACGCGGAAGAAGCGGTGACTCCCATCACGTACATCAATTCGGCGGCCGACCTGAAGGCGTTCTGCGGAGATCACGGCGGCATCGTGTGTACGTCGTCGAATGCCGGGACGATCGCCAAATGGGCTTTCGCCCAACGCGAGAAGATCCTGTTCTTCCCGGACCAACACCTCGGCCGCTGGACCGGCCATACGATGGGAATCCCGCTGGACGAAATGATAGTCTGGGACCCGGACCTCGAAATGGGCGGCCTCACCCCCGAACAGATTCGCCAAGCCCGTCTTCTTCTCTGGAAAGGGCATTGCTCCGTGCACCAGATGTTCCAGCCCGCGCATATCCTGAAGTTTCGTAACCAATATCCGGACGGCATTGTCATTTCGCACCCGGAATGCAGTTTCGAGGTATGCCGGCAATCGGATTACGTCGGATCGACCGAACTCATCGTCAAGAAGATCAAGGAAGCCGCGCCGAATACGCGCTGGCTGGTAGGTACGGAACTCAATCTCGTCAACCGTCTCGCCGAGGAAGTGAAGCCGGAAGGCAAAATCGTGCACTTCATGGCGCCCACCGTGTGCATGTGCTCCACGATGCAGCGCATCGATCCGCAACATCTTGCCTGGACGCTGGAGAATCTCGCCGAGGGCAACGTGGTAAACGAGATCAAGGTCCCGGAACACGAAGCGCGTCTGGCCAAACTTGCCCTGGAGAGGATGCTCGCGGTGTCTTGAGCGCCATGAAAGCACCAGGCCTGCACGTCGTTACGTACAACATCCACAAAGGATTCTCACAGTTCAACCAGCGCATGACGGTGCACGAACTGCGCGAACAGCTACGCGCGCTCGGACCGGACATTGTATTTCTGCAGGAAGTGCAGGGAATGCACAGCCGCCATGCCAAACGCATCGCCAACTGGCCCGAAGAAGCGCAGCATGCTTTCCTCGCTGCCGAAATGTGGGAGTCAACGGCTTACGGCCGTAACGTGATCTACGGCCACGGCCACCACGGCAACGCCATTCTTTCCCGCTACCCGATTGAACACACGCACAACCAGGACGTCACGCATTTGCGTTTCGAACGCCGCGGCCTGCTCCATTGCACCATCCGCGTGCCCAAGCTCGAGAAGGCGTTGCACTGCGTCTGCGTCCATCTCTCGCTTTTCGCGCGCTCCCGGCGTCGGCAAATGGACGCACTTGCGGGCTACCTGGAAGGCATCGCGGATCCCGACGCCCCGCTGATCATCGCCGGGGATTTCAACGACTGGCGCAACGAGGCCGATGAACTGCTCGCGCAACGCTTGGGATTAAGTGAAGCGTTTGGCGGCCCATGGGGCGGCACCGGTTCACCCGGGCGGAGCTTTCCGGCGCAGCGTCCGGTATTGCGTCTCGACCGCATCTACGTCCGCGGCTTTTCGGTTAAGCGCGCTCGCATGCATTGCGAGGAACCATGGTGCAAGATTTCGGACCACGCCGCTTTGTCGGCGCAACTCGCCATACCCACCTGAGTCAAGGCTATCCCGCCGCGTGGGCCGCAGATCTAGAAACTTCTATGCTGGTAAGGTGCCACCGGGGAAAATTCCGCGCACTTTGGGAACCCGGTCTATCGACCACGCGGAGACAGCCCATTTCCAGAAGTCGTTTACCACACCGGAACGTACTTCGCCCGGAACAGGGTGGCCGAGGAGTTCCAGCGCAGCGGCAAGCCGTGGCACACCTTCCCCAGCATCCACAGCCGGGGCGAGCGTCTGTTTCGAGAGTTTTTCGCCAGCGGCATTAACGATGACTGGAAGGTGGGCGTAGGTCGGCATCGCGAATCCGAGCCGTTCCTGCAACCAGATCTGGCGGGCCGTTGAGTCGAGAAGATCGACGCCGCGGACAACCGCGTTAACTCCCTGCAGCGCATCATCCACAACGACCGCCAGTTGGTACGCGTACTGCCCATCGGCGCGGAACAGGATGAAATCGCCAACGTCGCGCGCAAGGTTTTGCGCGACAGGACCCTGAACCCGGTCGATGAAACGGAAGACGCGGTCGGGTACCCGCAACCGCCATGCACGTGCGCTCCGCCCCTCCGGGATTCCCGGGCGGCAGGTACCTGGATAAAGGAGGCCGCCGTCGACGGATCGCGCTGAGCTCGCCGCCGCAATTTCGCTGCGGGAGCAGGAACAGGGGTAAACGTCGCCGACGAGCTGAAGACGCGTCAGTTCGGCATGGTAGATGTCGGTGCGCTGACTCTGCACCACGACCTCGCCATCCCATTCAAAACCAAAACCTTCCAGAGTGCGGAGAATGCTTGCCGCGGCACCTGGCACGGTCCGGGGGCCATCGACATCCTCGATGCGAAGCAGCCATTCGCCATCATTCGCTCGTGCATCGAGATAACTGCCGACGGCCGCGACAAGTGAGCCGAAGTGCAATGGCCCAGTGGGCGAAGGCGCAAACCGGCCGCGATAACGGGGGGCAGAAGACGCGGCCACGTCCACACTGAGCCCCCGCGGCTCAGACGTTGAACAGGAAATTCAGAACATCGCCGTCCTTGACGATGTAATCCTTGCCTTCGGCACGCATTTTCCCGGCCTCCTTGGCGCCTTGCTCGCCGCCATAGGCAATGAAGTCTTCGTAGGCGATCGTCTGCGCGCGGATGAAGCCGCGTTCAAAATCGGTGTGGATCACTCCGGCGGCTTGTGGCGCGGTGTCGCCTTTGTGGATCGTCCACGCACGTACTTCCTTAACGCCAGCCGTAAAATACGTCTGTAGGCCAAGAAGGTGGTAGCCGGTGCGAATCAGGCGGTTGAGGCCCGGCTCGTCGAGGCCGAGATCGGCGAGGAACATCTGTTTTTCGTCGTCCGCGAGGTCGGCGATCTCCGCCTCGATCGATGCACAGACGGCGACCACCTCGGCCTTTTCGGTGGCTGCATGCGCCCGTACCGCGTTAAGGTGAGGATTATTCTCGAAGCCATCCTCGGCCACGTTCGCTGCATAAAGCACCGGTTTGGCCGTGATCAGGCAGAACGGCTTGATGTTGGCCCACTCTTCCTTGGAGAGATCGAGGCCGCGCACCGGTTTGCCGGCATCCAGCTGGGCAAAACACTTCTCGAGCACGGCAACCAGGAGTTTGGCCTCCTTGTCCCCGGCACTGGCCGGTTTTCGGTAGCGGTTCAGCGCCTTCTCAACGGTGGCGAGGTCGGCAAGTGCGAGTTCGGTGTCGATGACCTCGATGTCGCGAATCGGGTCGACGTTGCCGGACACGTGCACGACGTTATCGTTTGCGAAGCAGCGGACCACATGGAGCACCGCGTCGGTCTCGCGAATATTCGCCAGGAACTGGTTGCCTAACCCCTCGCCTTTCGATGCTCCGGCCACCAGTCCGGCGATATCGACGAACTCGGTGACTGCCGGCACGATCCGTTGCGGTTTGACGATCTCGGCCAACGCCGCAAGCCGCTTATCGGGGACCTCGACAATGCCGACCGACGGCTCGATTGTGCAGAAGGGATAGTTCTCCGCCGCCACGCCCGCTTTGGTCAACGCGTTGAAAAGGGTCGACTTGCCGACGTTCGGCAGACCGACGATTCCGCACTTCAGGCTCATGTTCGTTCCTGTCCGTTAATTCGTTAAACAATCTTCGTATGCAAGGATTGCTGCGCAGCGGCGAAATCACCGCCAGCCATTCTCGGCCACGCCAGAAGGCATCTGTCGAGAGCGCGGTCGATTTCCTGCAGCTCTTCTTTCCGCGGCGCTTTAAGAACGTAATTGATTACCTCATTACGATCGCCCGGGTGACCAATCCCCAGCCGCAATCGCCAGAAATCTGGTGTCCCGAGGTGCGCCTGGATGTCCTTGAGGCCATTATGCCCGCCGTTGCCCCCGCCCTGCTTGAGCCGGATTCCTCCAGGAGGCAAATCCAACTCATCGTGAACAACTAGAATCTCCTCCGGCGCAATGCGGTAGAAGCGAGCCACGGCAACCACGGCCTGACCGGAACGGTTCATGAACGTGGTTGGCTTCAGCAGCCAACGCTGTCCGTCGCGCGCTATCCAGCCGAAGAACTTACCTTGGGGAGCCAGTTGGGTCTTCAGCTCGTCCGCGAGCCGATCGACGAACCAGAAACCAAGATTGTGCCGCGTGTCGGCGTACTCGCTACCGGGATTGCCGAGGCCGACGATCAGACGGGGTGCAATCATGACGCTAAAGAACGTGAGAAATGAAAAGGCCGCCGCAGGTAATCACCAACGGCGGCCATTGATTCGCAGCCAGGCAGAGACAGCTTAAGCCGCCGGCGGCGTCCCGGCCGGAGCAGCTTCACCGCCCTCAGCGGCTTCGTCAGCTGCTTCGGCGCCTGCCTTCTTGAGTGTGATGGTGACGACCAAGGGATCTTCACCACCGTGCATGACCGGCTTCACGCCCTTCGGATAAGTAAGTTGCGATACGTGCAGCGTCTGGCCGGCCTCCAGATCCTTAAGATCGACTTCAATGAAGGCTGGCAGATCTTGCGGCAGGCAGGTGACGTCGACTTCGTTCATCGCGTGCGAAACGGTACCGCCGCCGACCTTCACGCCCGGCGCTGCTTCCTGGTTCATGAAGTGCAACGGAACCTTCTGGTGGATGGCGTGCGTCGTATCAACGCGCAAGAAATCGACGTGCAACACCAGCGGCTTGTAAGGGTGCATTTGCGAATCGCGCAACAACACGCTTTGCTCGGTTCCGCCAAGCTTCACCGAGATGACGGTCGAGTGGAAGGCTTCCTTGCGCAGGGCAAGCAGCAGCTCATTGTGATCGAGCTCGATCAATTGCGGTTCTGCCGATCCACCATAAATGATGCCCGGGACCTTGTTCGCGCGACGCAGGCGGCGGCTCGCTCCGGACCCCTGCAGGGCGCGCGTTTGCGCGTTGAGTTGAAATTTCATGATGACTCCAGTTGATGACAAAAAACCGCCCGCGACCAGGCGGAAGAGAAATCGCTATTCGATGAATAGCGAGGAAACAGAATCCTCGTTGCTGATACGCCGGATCGTCTCGGCTAGCACGTCGGCCACTGACAGCTGGCGGATGCGCGGCGATCGCTGCGCGTCGTCGCTGAGGGGAATGGTGTCGGTAACGACGAGTTCATCGATCGCCGAGTCGTTAATGCGGCTGATCGCCGCTCCGGAAAGCACCGGGTGCACGCAGTACGCGAGAACCCGCTTGGCGCCGTGGTCCTTCAACGCAGCGGCCGCCTTGCACAGGGTGCCGGCAGTATCAACCATGTCGTCCATCAACACGCAGGTACGGCCCTCGACCTCACCGATGATGTTCATGACCTCGGACACATTAGCCTTCGGCCGCCGCTTGTCGATGATCGCCAGGTCGCACTCCAGGCGCTTGGCCAGCGCCCGTGCCCGTACGACGCCGCCGACGTCCGGCGAAACGACCATGAGATCCTTGAGATCCTTCTTCCACACGTCAGCCAGCATGATGGGCAACGAGTAGATGTTGTCGACTGGGATGTTGAAAAACCCCTGAATCTGCTCTGCGTGCAGGTCCATGGTAAGCACGCGATGCACACCGGCGGCGGCGAGCAGGTCAGCGACCAGCTTGGCCGCAATCGGCACCCGGGCCGAGCGGACGCGCCGATCCTGGCGCGAGTATCCGAAATAGGGGATGGCGGCGGTGATCCGGGCGGCGGAGGCGCGCTTCAGGGCGTCCACCAGGATCAGCAGTTCCATCAGGTTTTCATTGGTCGGCGCACAGGTTGATTGCAGGATGAAAACGTCTTTCCCGCGCACGTGCTCTTGGACCTCAACCATGATCTCGCCGTCGGAGAAGCGACCGACTTTGGCCCGCCCCAGCGAGATGTTGAGACGCCGAACGACATCGGCAGCTAACTTGGGGTTGGCATTGCCGGTGAACACCATCAGGCTGTCGTAAGCCATATCGCATCCCGTCGCGACGAACGTTCGCCGCTATAAAGCAAACGCGGGCAGGTAAATTCCTACCTGCCCGGCGCGTGAGAAACCAGATGGCTGGGGAAGAAGGATTCGAACCTTCGAATGCCGGAATCAAAATCCGGTGCCTTGACCAACTTGGCGACTCCCCAGCAACTGCCCGCTTGTCGTGGCTAGCGGGCGAGGCGCGGATTATACAAGGGATTTTGCGAAAAAAACAGGGGAAACGCGAACCGCCGGAGCACCAAGTTGATAGAGCGTTTAGGGAAGTGCGCCAACGAGTTCGGCCAGCGGATGCTGATCGAGCCCAGGAGCCGCCCACCCGCGCATACCTTCGGGCATTCGGGAAAGTATGGCCTTCGCTTCCTCTTCACCCGAGGCTTCGGTAAAAACGCAGGCTCCGGAACCGGACATGCGCGCCTCACCGAACTGCGTGAGCCACTCAAGATGGCGAGCCACCTCCGGGTACCGCGAGACGGCCACAGGCTGTAAATCGTTGGTGCCGAAGCCCGGCTGCCAACGCGTAGCGTCGATCGCGACCGTATCGCGCTTGAGTTCCGGCGCACCGAAGACCACTGCCGTCGGCACGCCGACCGGCGGTTCGAGAACGACATACCACGCAGAGGGTAGCCGCAACGGCAACAGCCTTTCCCCAACGCCTTCCGCGAACGCATTCCGGCCAAAAACAAAAACGGGTACGTCAGCGCCGAGACTCAGTCCGATTTCCTGCAGCCGAGCACGGGAAAGGCCGAGCCTCCAAAGATGATTTAGCGCAACGAGAACGGTCGCCGCATCAGAACTCCCTCCGCCGAGGCCACCACCCATTGGCAAACGCTTTCTGACCTCGATCTCGACGCCTTGCCGGCAGCCGGTATGCGTCTGCAGGAGCTTCGCTGCACGAACCGTCAGGTCGCTCTCTTGAGGTACGCCGGGCAACGGCGTCACGAGAACTACTCGATCGTCGGTCCGTGGCGAAAAACGAAGCTCATCGGCCCGATCGACAAAACGAAACGCGGTCTGCAACAAATGGTACCCGTCCGCCCGACGGCCGACGACGTGGAGGAAAAGATTCAGTTTGGCCGGCGCCGGGTAAACGCTTTGCCAGTCCCAGGCGGCAGATGTCACGGCGCACTATCTCCCGCAACACCATCGTTCCATTCGTCGATGCGGAGCCGCAACTCGACCCCACCGGCCCGTTCCGCGAAGATGGTGGTCGGCGGCGCTTGGGGGTCATCGCTGTCGTATCCGTAATCGATACGCCAGTCCTCGTGGCGCAGACGTAACGGCCGGCCACGCGTGTCGAGATCGGCGCCACCGGAGCTCGTCCCACGGGCCTGCACCCAATCGGTCAGCGGTTCGAGAGGTAAAGGGTAACCGAGTACGTTCCGCGTCAGCGTCTCGGTATCGGGGGCAGAATACACACGCCCGTCACTCGCAGTCAGGCGTGCTCCGTATTCATCGGTGGCAATTTCCGCAATACCCTGCCCGAACGGGGAAGCAAGAAGCACGGTGTTCTTGGCACCGGCATGCCGCCAACTCAATCGACCGGAATAGCTCTTCTCCTCGTAGCGAAGCGAGAACCGTCCTTCAAGAGAGAATGGACGCGACACGCCACGCGCGATGCGATGAGATTCTTCCACAGGCGCAAGAGCCGCGCACCCGCCGAGGATCATTACTGAAAATGCGACAGCGAGCGTCCAGATCCACGCAGGGCAACGACAAAAACGCCGCGGCATTATTGGCCGAATTTTCTGACCGCCTCGTTCAAGGCGTCATTGTTCGGGTATTTTTGCATCGACCCGCGCAGGGTCTGTCGCGCCTCGTCCTTGCGGCCCATGGCCCACAGCACCTCACCCAAGTGAGCAGCCACATCCGGGTCTTCGTTCTGCTTGTAGGCGCGCTGGAGATAATCCAGCGCGGCAGGTAGATCGCCCTGCCGGAAAAGCACCCAGCCCATGCTGTCGAGGATGAAATGGTCATCAGGGGAAAGCTCCAAGGCTTTCTCGATGAGTTGGCGCGCTTCCGGCAAGCGCATATTGCGGTCGGCATACGAGTAACCGAGCGCGTTGTACGCCTGCGCGCTGTCGGGCTTCAACTCGATCAACTTGCGCAGTCTTGTTTCGAGAACGTCGAGCCGATTGATCTTCTCGGCAAGGAGCGCGGTTTCATAGAGAAGGTCGGGCTGTTCCGGGTCGGCGGTCAGCAAGCCGTCGAGCAGATCGAACGCCGCTTGTGGTTGCTTCGCTTCGCGTAGCAGCCCGGCTTCGGCGATCGAAAGCTGCAGGCTCTCATCCTGACTGGATGCCTTGGTCTCGCGCAGTAGCGCGCGCGCCTGATCGAGCTTGCCCTGCCCGGCGAGAATATGAGCGCGGCGAAGTTGCGAAGGAATATAACGCTCCCCCTCCCCCACCTGCGAATAGAACGAGAGGGCTTCGTCGGGGCGTTTCTTGTCCTCGGCAATTTGCCCGAGATAGTAGTAGGCAACGCTCTTGTTCGGAACGTCGAGGGTCAACAGACGCCTAAGCTGGGCCTCGGCGAGCGCCACATCGCCCTGCTGCAACGCAAGGATGGCGACCGGATAAACGACATCGGCGCTGTCCGGATAATCCTTGAGCAAGCGGTCGAAATGACGCTTGGCATCGGCATAACGTTTCTCCCCGATTAGCGCTCGCGCCAAGTGAAGGCGTACTTCACGCGCTTCCGGGTGCCGTTCGACATAGTCCTCGAGAAAAGCAATCGCTTGGCCGGGCGAATCGCGCGAGAGAAGCTGCGCCTGCAGGAATACGGCCGCATCCCAATCGGGCCGCAGATCGAGCGCGCGCCGTACCTCGGAGAGGCCGCGTTCCGTCAAGCCCGCTGAGGCGGCCGCCGTGGCAACCGCGTAGTGCGCCTCGGCCAGCCCGAAGAACGGCTGGCAAACCTTGTCGATGAGGCGATACACCGCCAGGCGGTCGGGCGTGCGGGCGAACATGCGGTTCAGCCCGAGGAGATTGTCGGCGAGGGCGGGTTTGTCCGCCTCCAGAAGCTTGACGAGAATGGGCGCAACTTCGTCGAGCTGGTTGGTCATGACGAGGATGCTGACCAGGAGTTGCTGCGCCCGCTTCGACGACGGTTCCACGTCGAGCCACAGGCGGGTCGTTTCCAACGCGAGGTCGAACCGGCGAGCATATCCGGCCACTTCAACCGTCCGTTCCAGTATCTTCGGGTCGCGGGTACGCAAGGCGAGGCTGGAATAGGCTTTAGTCGCGAGATCCAAGTCGCCGCGCTGTAGGGCGATTTCTGCCAGCAGGACTTGGTAAACCACTTGCGCCGCCTCTTCAGCCTCTTCTGAAGCGGCAATCTCGGCCGGCGTCAGGGGAACCGGCGCCGGGGTTTCAACCTGCCGCTGCGCCGGAGCCCGTTTCCTGACCGGTGCTTTCGGTTCGGCCGCCACCGCATTCACTCCGACGAAGAGGGCGAGCGTGGCGAAACCCAAGGTACGACGTACGTATTTCATGGAATCCTAACAATACTCGGCCGGATCGCCTCCGGTTAGAGCAGTCTGCGTCATAATGGTTTTCCGCATGTTATGGTCTTTTCTCGGTAGCAGCAATGCCAGAACTCCCCGAAGTCGAAGTCAGCCGCCTGGGCTTGTTGCCTTTCCTTACCGGGCAGCGCATCCTCTCCGCCGAATTCCGCACGCCGAAGCTGCGACACGACATCCCGCGTGCGCTTGCGTCACGGCTCGTCGGGCTGCGTGTCGAAAAGATCGAACGTCGAGGCAAGTACCTGCTTTTCGATTGCGAAAGCCGTCATGGAGGAGGCTGGCTGATCCTTCATCTGGGCATGTCGGGAAGCCTGCGGCTGGTGTCTCCTGGGGCTCCCGCCCAAAAACACGACCATGTCGACCTCGTGTTTCGCGGGACGGCATTACGGCTACGCGACCCGCGTCGCTTCGGAGCTGTTCTCTGGCACGAAGGCGACATCGAACATCATCCGCTCATTGCAGTACTCGGCATCGAGCCGCTTTCACCCGCATTCGACGCCGAATGGTTGCATGCGCAGACCCGCGGGCGCCGGGCACCGATCAAACCCGTGCTTATGGACAGCCACCTCGTGGTCGGCATCGGCAATATCTATGCCTCGGAAAGTCTTTTCCGTGCCGGTATTTCTCCAATGCGGCCGGCACACGCCATCAGCCTCGAGCGATATCGGCGGCTTGTACCGGCGATCCGCGCCACGCTCGAAACGGCGATTGCCGCCGGCGGCAGCAGCGTGCGTGACTACGTCCATAGCGACGGAGGCGCCGGCAGCTTTCAACTCTCATGCGCCGTCTATGGGCGTGAAGGGCAGCCGTGCCCCGCCTGCAAGGGCAGCGTGCGCGCCATTCGCCAGGCTGGACGCACGACCTTCTACTGCCCGCGCTGCCAGCGCTAACCGAGTGCCTCAAGGCCGGCCGGCGACCGCCGCAGACCGTTGTGATACAGTGGCAAGAACGTTTTTCTTGCCGAGAATGTCATGACACTCGCAAAACAACTCGCCGCGTACAGTGAGTGGCGCACCGAACTCTCTGCCAATCTCGAACTGTTCCGCCGCTGGCTGGGCGACAACGATCTATCCGATGCGCAAACCGATCTGCGTATCGGCCAACTCCTCGACAAACTGCGCGAGGACCGCCTGCATGTCGCGTTCGTTGCCGAGTTTTCCCGTGGCAAGTCCGAGCTGATCAACGCCATCTTCTTCGCGGATTACGGAAGCCGTATCCTCCCTTCGACGGCGGGCCGCACGACGATGTGCCCGACCGAACTCATGTACGACCCGGCCAAGCCGCCGCGCATCGAGTTGCTTCCCATCCGAACTCGGGAGACGAGCGCCGGCATCAGCGAGTACAAACGTTTCCCGGCCGAATGGAACGTAGTGCCGCTCGACACGTCTTCGGCCGAATCAATGCAGGCGGCATTGCGCTCGGTCAGCGAGGTCACGCGTGTGTCACCCGAGGAGGCCGAAAAACTCGGTTTTCCCACCGGCGAGGGCGAAGCGGCAGCGGCTCGCGTCGGCGCTGACGGAACCGTCGAGATTCCGCTCTGGCGCCATGCCATCATCAATTTCCCACACCCGCTGCTGCAACAGGGACTCGTCATTCTTGACACACCGGGCCTGAACGCGATCGGGACCGAGCCCGAACTCACGCTTTCGCTTCTGCCCAACGCACACGCGGTGATCTTCATTCTGGCTGCGGACGCCGGCGTTACTCAGTCCGACTTGTCGATATGGAACGGGCATATCCGTGCGCCGGGCGAACGCAAGAGTGGACGCATTGTCGTTCTCAACAAGATCGACAGCCTGTGGGACGAACTCCGCTCGCAAGACGAGATCGACGAAGAAATCGCCAAGCAAGCGCGAAGCTGCGCGTGGACGCTGGATATTCCGACGGAGCAGGTGTTCCCGATCTCGGCGCAGAAAGGGCTGGTCGCCAAGATCAACGGCGATGAGGCCTTGCTGGCACGCAGCCGCCTGCCCGCGCTTGAATACGCGTTATCCGAAGAACTGATCCCGGCCAAGCAGCAGATCGTTGCCGACAACACCGAGGTCGAGTTTGCCGATATTTACGTGCGTATGCGCCGCCTGCTCGAGTCCAGGCTCGCGGGGCTGCGCGAGCAGCTGGGCGAGCTCAACGAACTGCGAGGCAAGAACAAGGGCGTCGTCGAGTACATGATGGGCAAGATCCGTGTCGAGAAGGACGAGTTCGAGGCGGGGTTGCAACGTTACTACGCCGTGCGCAGCGTTTTCTCGCAACTCACCAACCGGCTGTTCTCACATCTGGGAATCAATGCCCAACGGGCGTTGATCACGGAAACACGCGAAAAAATGGCCGACGCGACGTTTTCGAAGACGCTTTCAGATGCAATGAAGACATTCTTCGCCGCCTCTCGCCAGAACCTGCGTAAATCGGACGCTGACATCACCGAAATTCTGTCGATGATGGAGGCCATCTACAAGAGATTCTCGGTCGAACACGGACTCAAACTCGGGACCCCGACCGGGTTCTCGTTGATGCGCTGTCAGAAGGAAATCGACCGGCTCGAACACTGGTGCGACACGCACCTCAACACGGTATTCCAGTTGGTGACGATAGAGAAGCACAAGGTCACGCAGAAGTTTTTTGAGGAAGTCGCGCTACAGGTCCGCCGCGCCTTCGACCGCGCCAACCAGGACGCGGAAGCCTGGTTGAAAGCGATCATGGCACCGATGGAAACGCAGGTGCGGGAGCATCAGATTCAATTGAAACGGCGACTGGAAAGCATCAAACGCATCCATCAGGCCACCGACACGCTTGAGGATCGGATCAACGAACTGGCACAGGTCGAGGACAGCCTGGTCGCCCAAATCCGCTCGATCGCCAACGTCGGCCTGTCCGTACAGCGCGCACTGCAGAAGCGGATCCACGAAGAGAGTCAGCGCAACGCCGCCTGATCCGCGGGCGGCATCGCGCGAGCAGGCAGGAGGATCCTCTCCTGCCGCGGTTGATCAGCCGGCGCGCTTGTTGCCAGTCAGACGCTCGTACTTCACCCACAGCATTTCGCTGCTTTCGGAATGCGCTGGATCCTTCGCGATGCAGTCGACGGGGCACACCTCGACGCATTGCGGCGTGTCGTAGTGCCCGACGCACTCGGTGCACTTGCCCGGATCGATCTGATAAATCTCGTCGCCTTGCGAGATCGCCTCATTCGGACACTCCGGCTCGCAGACATCGCAGTTGATGCATTCGTCGCTGATATTCAAAGCCATGACTTCTTTTCCTTCAACTCATTGAGATTTGGCGGCGACCTGTTTCCTGAGCCGCTCGCCGACTTCCGGCTGGACGAATTTGCTCACATCGCCGCCGAGAATAGCGATCTCCCGCACCATCGTCGCCGAGATGAACATGTACTGTTCGCTCGGAGTGAGGAACAACGTTTCGACTTCCGGATAGAGATTGCGGTTCATTCCGGCCATCTGAAACTCGTACTCGAAGTCAGACGCCGCGCGCAGCCCCCGCAAGATCACCTTCGCGCCTTTTTCATGGAGAAAGTCCATGAGCAGGCCTTCAAAGCTGCACACTTCGGCCGTCGGATACGGCCGAAGGACCTCCTTCGCCATCTCGACGCGGTCTTCCAACGGAAAGAACGGCCGTTTGGCCAAACTCGCCGCAACGGCGACGATGACGCGGTCGAACAGGTTAACGGCCCGGCGCACAAGGTCTTCGTGTCCGCGCGTCATCGGATCGAAGGTTCCTGCATAGATTGCCAGCCGCTTGTTAAGCGCCATCGCGATCACCGCTTTCGCATCAAATGATAATAAACCTGCCCGGCCCGCCCTTCCCGGACGGTTTGCCATTCACCGCAGCCCTCGAGCGCCTGCTCAGCCTCGACATAGAGTGCAGCCTCTTCGTCGAGCAAGTTGTCCAATAACGGAACAAGGCGTTCGACCCAACCTTTTCGATAAGGCGGATCGAGAAACAGCACGTCGAACGGTCCACCGGCCGAATCCGGCAAGGACGCGAATTTTACAGCATCCGCGCGCACAATCCGCAACCGGTCACCCGCCTGAAGCTGGCTCGCATTCGCTTCGAGTGCGGCCAACACCTTGGGTTCGTTGTCGACCATCACGACTTGGCTGGCGCCACGGGACGCCGCTTCGAAACCGAGGGCGCCGCTACCGGCGAACAGATCAAGGCATTTGAGTCCGCGCAAGTCCTGGCCCAACCAGTTGAACAGGGTTTCGCGCACCCGATCTGGCGTCGGCCGCAGGCCGATCGAGTCCGGAAAACGGAGGACACGGCGGCGCCATTCGCCACCGATAATACGCACGGAATTCATCGCCGCTGTTCGGATTGGGAGGCTGTCAAGATTACGGGAAAGCGACGACAAAAGGAACGACGGGGAGAGCATTGATCCCATGCTCCGCCCCGCTATGGGGCCAGTTTCACTAAGCCAGCCGCCCAGTATCTCCTATCGTGGTTCCGGACCGACCACCACGGTTGCCATGCTCTCAAGTTTGACGTGGCGGGAAAAAGCGGCCTTGACGTCGTCCACCGTTACCTTGCGCACGTTATCGGCGTAAGTGTCGAGATAGTCGAGCGGAAGCCCGTAGAAGCCGATGACCGCAACGTGATCGAGAATCTTGCGGTTGCTGTCGAGACGCAAGGGGAAACTGCCGATAATGTTCTGCTTCGCCGCCTGCAGCTCGGCTTCGGTCGGTCCCTCGGCAAGGAAACCTGCAAGAACCTCGCGCGTCAGTTTGAGCGCTTCTTCAGCTTGTTCCTTTCTTGTCTGCAATCCAATCTGGAAGGGCCCCGGCATGGCGAGCGGCTGGAAGTAGCTGTAAACACTGTAGGCATAGCCGCGCTTGTCGCGGACTTCCTTCATCAATCGGGAAACGAAACCTCCCCCGCCCAGCGAATAATTGCCGACAACCAAGGGAAAGAGGTCAGGATCGCCGCGCTTGAGCGCCGGGAGCCCAACGAGAACGTGCGCCTGCGCCGCCGGATGGGCTACGCGCCGTTCAGCGCTCGCCGAGGGTGTGGAGGGCAGTGCCAATGCAGCCCCCCCTGCATCGACAGGCAACGCGGCGGTCAGATCCTGAGCCAACGCTTCTGCTTGCGCACGCGACAGGTCTCCGACGATAGCCACGGAAGCGCGCCGCGCCGTGTAATAGCGCCTATGGAAATCGATCAGGTCCGAACGCTGGAGTCCATTCACCGACTCCGGCGTGGCTCGACCGCCATACGGATGCGCCGGGTACATGGCTTCCCAAAACGCTCGTGAGGCTATGGTGTCGGGCCGAGTGAGCGCCTCCTTCAGGCCAGCGACTGCCCGCGCTTTTTCACGCCCCAACACATCTTGCGGGAACTGTGGGGTGGTCAGCACGGCGCGCAGGAGCGCGAAAGCCGGCTCGCGTTTGTCGGCCTGCGACAACGTACGCAGCGTGAGCGACGCACGATCGAGATCGGTATCGCCGGAAAGCAGCGCGCCAAGGTCGGCTAGCCGGCTCGCCAGCAGCGTTTCGTCCATGCCGGCGACACCGAGATCGAGCAAGGTATGCGTGAGTGACGCGAGGCCTTGCTTGCCCGCCGGGTCGTAGGCGCTGCCGGCCGCAAAGTCGATCTCGACATCGATGATCGGCAGATCGTGATTCTCGACGAAGTACACGCGAGCACCGGACGGAGCCATCCAATGGTCAATGCGCGGCCCGGCGAAGGCGGCTTGCGCAAGCAACCCCAGACACAGCAGGAAACCGAAGCGAAACCAGGAGATTAACGGATTCATGAACAAACCTCTCAATGCCGCCCGACCGGCGCGCTGCGTGGCCGCGGCGTGGCCGGCAGAGGCTGGGGATCGAGCTCGGCCACCGTGAGGCCATCGTCGTTGAAATATTTGCTGGCAACCGCCTGCACCTGCTCGGCGGTCACCGCTTGCAGTTTCTCAATGAGACGACCGTGCAAGCGATACGAGATGCCCACCGCTTCGAGCTGACCGATTTCCATGGCTTGCGCGAACATCGAGTCGAGCTTGTACGTTTCGCTCGCGACGAGCTGGACCCGCGCACGCTGTAGTTCCTCCTCGCTGACGCTGTCCCGGGCGATACGCGCGATTTCCGCCCGGAAACCGGCCTCGAGGTCGGCCGTGGTTTTGCCGGCGCTCGGCGAACCCTGCATATAGAACAACCCCGGCCCGCGCGAGGTCGGGCTGTACCCGGCACCCGCCGAAACAGCCAGCCGCTCTTCCCGGATCAGACGGCGAGTAAAGCGCGCCGCGTCGTGACCATCTAGAACGGCCGAGAGCATTTCCAGCGCGTACGGATCAACGTCGTTGTCCACGTCGCGTACCACGGGGACCTTGTAGGCCATCAGGACCACCGGCAACTCGGCCGGCGCCTTCACGACGAGCCGGCGGATGCCGACTTGCTCCGGCTCGTTCTGCGGGCGACGCACCGGAAGCGGACGTGCCGCAAGGGGCCCAAAGTACTTGTCCGCCAGGCGAAACGCCTCGTCGTGGTCGACGTCGCCGACGATTACGACGTAAGCATTGTTCGGCACATACCAACGCTCATACCAGTCGCGCGCATCCTGTGCGGTCATGTTTTTCAGATCGTCCATCCAGCCGATCACCGGCACGCGGTATGGATTCGCCTGGAAGGCGACCGCGCCGAGCTGCTCGAAAAGCAGCGCTTGCGGCTGGTCCTCGGTGCGCAACCGGCGCTCTTCCATGACCACCTTGATTTCCTGTTCGAACTCGGCGGGCGAAAGTGTCAAATGACGCATCCGATCCGCTTCGAGCTGCATCATCTGCTCGAGCTTTTCTTTGGGAACCTGTTGAAAATAGGCGGTGTAGTCCTTGTTGGTGAAAGCATTGTCGCGCCCGCCGGCTTCCGCCACCAGGCGGCTGAACTCTCCGGCACCGATACTCGGTGTGCCCTTGAACATCATGTGTTCCAGCACATGCGCGACGCCAGTCGTGCCGTTCGTTTCGTCGACACTGCCTGCCCGGTACCACACCATATTAGCGACGGTCGGCGCGCGCCGGTCTTCCTTGACGATGATGCGCAAGCCGTTTGGAAGGAGATGTTCGAAGGGATTGGCCAAAGCCAGGCCGGGCACAAACAATGCTAGGAGGAACGAGAACAGGACACGGTGGCGTTTAGGCATAGGCGGCTTCTGATAGAATCTGTCGAGTAGGTCACTCGCGACGGCATCTTACCATCGCACATTCCCCATCCCCCAAAGACAAGTAACTGTCATGTTTGGTTTCCTTAAGAAAACCGGGCCGACCCCGGCCAGCGTCGAGCCGTCGTGGCGCGATCGCCTCAAAGCCGGCCTGGCGCGTACTCGGGCGCAATTCACGGGGACTTTGAAGTCGATCTTCTCGCGCGGCAAGGTCGATGAAGAACTTCTCGAAGAACTCGAAGCGTTGCTGCTTACGAGCGATGTAGGCATGGAAGCGACGCAGCACCTCCTAGACGATCTGAAAGCCCGAGCCAAACGCGACCGGATCGAAACGCCCGAAGGTATCCAGGAAGCTTTGGCGGCCTCGATGTACGACCTTCTGCTGCCACTTGAGCAGCCGCTAAACATCTCGTCGCATCGTCCCTTCGTCATCATGATCGCCGGCGTCAACGGTGCAGGAAAGACGACGTCCATAGGCAAGCTTGCCAAACATTTCCAGTCGCAAGGACTGTCCGTCCTACTGGCCGCCGGAGACACCTTCCGCGCCGCAGCGCGCGAGCAACTGCAAACGTGGGGGGAGCGAAACAACGTCACCGTGATTTCGCAACAATCAGGCGACCCGGCCGCTGTCATTTTCGATGCGATCTCGGCCGCCAAGGCACGCGGAATCGATATCGTGCTGGCTGACACCGCCGGCCGCCTGCCGACGCAGTTGCACCTCATGGAGGAAATTGCCAAGGTGCGGCGCGTGATTCAGAAGGCTGACCCCACGGGCCCCCACGAGACGCTGCTCGTGCTCGACGCCAATTTCGGGCAGAACGCGCTGCAGCAGGTGAAAGCCTTCGACAAGTCGATTGGCATAACCGGTCTGGTCGTTACCAAGCTGGATGGTTCGGCCAAGGGCGGAGTAATCGCGGCCATCGCCCGGCAGTGTCCAAAACCGATCCGTTTTATCGGCGTCGGCGAGGGCATCGACGATTTGCGGCCCTTCAACGCCAGTGATTTTGTGGACGCGCTCTTCGACTGATTGCCGATGATTTCCGCTAGTGCCGTAACCAAACGCTACCCCGAAGGGCGCGAGGCGCTCAAAGGGGTGAGCTTCGAGATTTCCGCCGGCGAGATGGTTTTTGTCACGGGGCATTCGGGCGCCGGAAAGTCGACGTTGTTCCGCCTCCTTGCCGCCATTGAACGTCCCACGTCGGGCACCATCACGGTTAACGGACAGAACATTGCCGCCCTACGGCGCAGCGCCATCCCGTACCTCCGACGCAATTTTGGCCTCGTCTTCCAGGATCAGAAACTCCTGTTCGATCGCAACGTACTCGAAAACGTCATGCTGCCCCTCGCGATCGTCGGCCTGCCAGCCAAGGAAGCGCGTCGGCGCGCCCGCGCGGCGCTCGACAAAGTGGGTCTGCTCGACCGCGAGAAGGCACATCCCGTGGCGCTATCGGGTGGCGAACAGCAGCGGCTGGCCATCGCACGCGCCGTGGTCAACCGCCCGACCATCCTGCTCGCCGACGAGCCAACAGCCAATCTCGATGCGGAATCGGCGGCGGCGATCCTCGACATCTTCCTCGCTTTCCATCAGGTCGGCGTAACGCTGGTCATCGCGACACACGACCCCTTATGGATGGCGCGCAGTTCGCCGCGGATGCTCGAACTTGAACACGGCCGACTCGTCGGAGGCGCGGCATGAGAACTTGGCTCGCACAGCATTTCGCCGCTATCCGAGGTGCCACGCGTCGCTTGGTCGCTTCGCCGCTCGGCACGCTGCTTTCATTGATGGTGATCGGCATTGCCCTGGCGCTTCCCTGCGCTGGCTGGGTCGTGCTCGACAACATGAGCGCCATTGCCGGCAGCACGTCGGGCATCCAGCAAATCAGCGTGTTCATGACCTTGGACGCCGGCCGAAAGGACGTCTCCGAGATCGAATCGCGTCTGCGTCAAGCCAGCGCCGGGGAGTGGCGTTTCGTTTCGCGCGACGAGGCGCTCAAGCGGCTGCAGTCGTCGGAGGGCATGAGCGAGATCGTCGCCAGTCTGCCGAGGAATCCGTTGCCCGATGCCTTCGTCGTCGAGCCCGACGACACGCATCCCAAGGCACTGGAGCGGCTGGCCAAAACGTTCGCCGAATGGCCGAAGGTGGCGCATGTGCAGCTCGACTCTGCCTGGGTCAAACGCTTCGATGCCTTTCTGCGCATCGGCAAGCTGGCGGTCGTCATGCTCGCCGCGCTGTTCGCTACGGCACTCGTCTCAGTTACGTTCAACACGATCCGCCTACAGATCCTCGCGCACGCCGCGGAGATCGAAGTCTCTAAGCTGATCGGCGCCACCAACGCCTTCATCCGGCGCCCCTTCCAGTATTACGGCGCGCTGCAGGGCGCTCTGGGCGGCCTCTTCGCCGCGCTGCTTGTCGTCGGCAGCGGCTGGTTGCTGGCCGAACCGGTCGGCGAACTGATCACCTTGTATGGCGGCTCCTATGCCGTGCGCGGCCTGTCGACTACCGGCGTTGGCGTGCTCGCCGCCGCGGGAGCCGCACTCGGCTGGGTGGGAGCGCAACTCTCGGTCAGCATTCACTTACGGCGCATCGGCTAGCGCCAGCAACACTGGAGACCCGCCATGGAAGCCTACCCAGTGACATCGTGGAAACGCTGGCCCGTCATTCTCCGGGATTACGCAACCACGCACCCGGCGACCACCCTCGGGTTTGGCATCGGCTTGCTCGGCGTCATTATTCTTTTAGGCCAAAGCCTGCTCCAGATTGTGGTTGGCGAAGCTCCGCTCGGCGTACGCAACGCGCTCATCGGCGGAACGGCGGGTTTTGCCGCCACCGCCCTCGGCGCCGTTCCCGCGTTGGCCTTGCGCGGGATTCCGCAGAAACTCGAAGACAGCCTGCTCGGCATGGCGGCCGGCATGATGCTCGCCGCCAGCGCCTTCTCCCTGATCCTGCCGGGCATTGAGGCCGGTACAGGAATTACGGGCAGCAAGACGCTGGGGGCTGTCGTTGTCGCGGTCGGCATGGGCATCGGCGTTTTGTTGATGCTCGGCCTCGAAGGCTTCACTCCCCACGTGCATGAAGGCACGGGTCCGATCGGACCGGGCACAGAACGCTACAGCCGCGTGTGGCTCTTCGTCTTCGCGGTCGCACTGCACAACTTGCCGGAAGGCATGGCTATCGGCGTTGGCTTCGCCGAAAACGATCTTTCGGTCGGCATTCCCCTGACAACCGCCATTGCGCTACAGGACATGCCCGAAGGGCTGGCGGTGGCCTTGGCGTTGCGCACGGCGGGGTTCAGTTCATTCAAGGCCGTCCTCGCCGGCGCGGCAAGTGGTTTGCTGGAACCCTTCGGTGCCCTGCTCGGCGTCGGTCTCTCCAGCGGGCTAGCGCTCGCTTATCCGACCGGCCTGGGACTCGCCGCCGGCGCAATGATCTTCGTAGTGTCGCACGAGGTGATCCCGGAGACGCACCGCAACGGCCACCAGACGCCGGCGACGCTCGGCCTGATGGCGGGATTCGCTCTCATGATGCTGCTCGATACGACGCTCGGTTGAATCGATGAATCAGCCTCTTCTCCTGATCGGCTGCTTTTTCCAACAGTCGTTTTCTAGCTTGCCGTTTCCGTCTCAACTCCCGCTTCAATTTCCGTCTCTGTTCTCTCCTCATACTGCCCACCTGCGGCACCGAATCTCATGCGCCTGACACCCGGAACCCTAATCACCACCCGAGCCATCTTGTTCGACATGGACGGCACGCTCGTCGATTCAACCACGGCCGTCGAGCGCATATGGGGCCGCTGGGCGCGCAACAACGGCGTTCCGTTCGAGTCATTCGTGCATCGCATGCACGGACGACGGGCGATCGACACCATGCGCGAGGTCGCTCCGCCGGGAGTCGATCCCGAACTTGCCGTGCAACAGATTGACGAAGAGGAACTCGTGGAGACAGACGGCATCGTGGCCATTCCCGGAGCAACCGAACTGATCGCCGCGCTGCCGAAGGACAGTTGGGCGCTCGTAACCTCGGCCCGGCCGGCATTAGCCCGCGCCCGCATGACGGCTGCCGGGCTGCCGATGCCGGATATCGTCGTCGCATCTACGGACATCACGCAGGGCAAACCACATCCCGAGTGTTATGCGTGCGCGCTGGACAAGATGGGCCTCTCGGCGGGGCAGGCAATTGCCTTTGAAGACGCCTCCGCCGGCGTGGCTTCGGCAAGCGCCGCAGGTTGCCGGACGATCGCGCTGGCGACGAATGCTTCGTGGGACCACTTGCCCGAGCAGGAGTGGCTCCCGGATCTCTCGTACATCACACTCGAAGACGTACAGGCAGACGGCACCCTGCACCTACGCGTCCGCTGACCTTCGGCTCAGCGAACGCTACGCTGCTTCCTTCTGTGCATCCGCTCTACTTGCGCTTGCCCGTCGCGGCGTCGAAGTAGTGCAGCCGGTCGGCCCGCGGCGTGACGTGGATCGTGCTGCCCAACGTTGGAACCGGGACGTTCTCCTCGCAACGGATCGTCATCAACTCGTCGCCGCTGCCGTGTGCCCAACGCCCGTAAACAAGCCGTTCAGCGCCTAGTGTCTCGATTGCGTCGACCACGAGCGCCCAACCGTCAGCCGTAATGTCGAGATGTTCCGGCCGAATGCCGACGATGGTTCCCGCGTCAGCCCCCGGCGCATTCTTCAGGAGGTTCATCGGTGGGGAACCGATGAAAGTGGCAACGAAGGTCGTCGCCGGACGGGCATAGACTTCTTCCGGAGTCCCGAACTGCTCCATGACGCCGTCGTTCATAACGATCATGCGTTGAGCAAGCGTCATCGCCTCGACTTGATCGTGCGTCACGAAAAGCGAGGTAATACCGAGTTCGCGGTGCAGCTTCTGGATTTCCAGCCGCGTATGCGCACGCAGCTTGGCGTCGAGGTTCGAGAGCGGCTCGTCGAACAGGAACACTTGCGGCTGGCGAACGATCGCGCGGCCCATGGCGACGCGTTGGCGCTGGCCGCCGGAGAGCTGGCGCGGCTTGCGTTCAAGAAACTGACCCAGTTGGAGAATCGCTGCCGCCTTGTCCACACGCGCGCGGATCTCGGCCGCCGGCACCTTGGCGATCTTGAGACCGTACGCCATGTTGTCGAACACGCTCATGTGCGGGTAGAGCGCGTAGTTCTGAAATACCATGGCGATGTCGCGCTCGGAGGGTTCCAGGTCGTTGACCACGCGGTTGCCGATGATGATCTGGCCTTCGCTGATTTCTTCCAGACCGGCGACCATGCGCAGCAGAGTCGATTTTCCGCAGCCCGACGGGCCGACGACAACGACGAATTCACCATCGCCGATCTCGGCACTCAAGCCGTGGATGACCTGGTTGACCGACTTGCCATTGCCGTAGCGCTTGACGACGTTCTTCAGGGATATTGAGGCCATTATTTTTCGGTATCCACCAAACCTTTGACGAACCACTTCTGCATGAGAATCACGACCAGCGCTGGCGGAACCATCGCCAACATGGCCGTGGCCATGACGATGTTCCACTGCATCTCGGAATCGCCGCCGGAGATCATGCGCTTGATGCCAATGACAACCGGGTACATGTTCTCATTGGTCGTCACCAGCAGCGGCCACAGATACTGATTCCAGCCGTAAATGAACTGGATCACGAACAGCGCGGCGATCGACGTCGCCGAAAGCGGCAACAGGACGTCCTTGAAAAAGCGGATCGGCCCGGCGCCGTCCATACGGGCGGCTTCCAACAGCTCCTCGGGAACGGTGAGGAAAAACTGCCGGAACAGGAAAGTTGCAGTGGCCGAGGCGATCAGCGGAATCGTCAGGCCGGCGTAGGTGTCGAGCATGCCGAGGTCGGCAACGACTTTGTAGGTCGGACCGATCCGGACCTCCACCGGCAACATCAGGGTGATGAAGATCATCCAGAAGAAGAACATTCGATACGGGAAGCGGAAATACACGATGGCGAACGCCGATAGCAGCGAAATCGCGATCTTTCCGAGCGAAATGATGAGCGCCGAAATCAGGCTCACCACCATCATGCGTCCGACCGGTGTCTTCGCTCCAGCCCCACCCCCCGTACCGGTCAGGGCCGCCGTGTAATTTTCGACGAGTTGATCGCCGGGAAGGAGCGGCATCGGCGTTTGCACGATGGCCTGCGAAGTCTGCGTCGACGCAACGAACGTGAGGTAGAGCGGAAAGGCGACGACAATGACGCCGAGAATCAAGACGAGATGCGTGAACGCGGTGAGCAAGGGACGCCGTTCAACCATGCTCGTACTCCGCTAACGATGGCGCCATATCAGTAATTCACTTTCTTTTCGACGAAGCGGAACTGGATGACGGTGAGCGCGACGACGATCACCATGAGGATGACCGACTGCGCCGCCGATCCGCCGAGGTCCATCGCCTTGAAGCCGTCGTAGTACACCTTGTACACGAGGATGACCGTGTCCTTCCCAGGGCCACCCTGCGTCGCGGAGTCGATGATCGCGAAGGTGTCGAAGAAGGCGTAGACGATGTTGATGACCAACAGGAAAAAGGTCGTCGGCGAAAGCATCGGAAAGACGATGGTCCAGAAGCGGCGCCAAGGGCGCGCGCCATCGATCGCCGCGGCCTCGATCAGCGATTTCGGAATACTCTGCAAGCCGGCGAGGAAAAACAGAAAGTTGTACGAAATCTGCTTCCAAACGGCGGCCATGACGACGAGCGTCATCGCGTGGTTGCCATTGAGCAGGTGATTCCATTCGAATCCCAACTTGCGCAGAGTGTACGAGACGACGCCCACGCTCGGTGCGAACATGAACAGCCAAAGCACGCCGGCAACGGCCGGCGCGACGGCGTACGGCCAGATGAGAAGCGTGCGGTACGCGAGCGCGCCCTTGACGACGCGATCGGCAAATACGGCAAGGAGGAGAGACAAGGTCAGACCAACGACGGCCACCGACACCGAGAACACCGCCGTCGTGTAGAACGACGCTAGGTAGGTGGCGTCGTTCCATAGATTGACGAAATTCTCGAACCCCACCCACTCGACCGACGTACCGAATGCATCCGACTGTTGCAGCGACTGTACGAGCGCCTGCGCGGCGGGCCAGAAGAAAAACAGCGTAATGACCACCACCTGGGGCGCGATCAGTGCCCAAGGTAGCCAACTCGATCGGAAGACGACGCGTTTTTCCACTGGCCGGGCTCCCGCTTAGTTCTTGCTATTTGCTTTCTCGAAGCGCTCGATCAGCTCATTGCCGCGGCTGACGATGGCGTCGAGGGCCTCCTTCGCGGTCTTCTTGCCGGCCCAGACCTGCTCGAGTTCTTCATCCTCAATGGTGCGGATCTGCACGTAGTTGCCGAGGCGAATACCGCGCGACTTGTCGGTCGTCTTGCGGATCATTTGCGTCGGCGCGACGTCCGTACCCGGATTCTCCTTGTAGTACCCGGATTTCTCGGTCAGTTCAAACGCCGCCATCGTGATCGGCAGGTAACCGGTCCGCTTGTGGCTTTCGGATTGCACTTCGGGGCTGGACACGTAGTTGAAGAACTCGGCGACGCCCTTGTACTCTTCAGGCTTCTTGCCTGCCATGACCCACAAGCTCGCACCGCCGATCACGGTATTCTGTGGGGCACCGGGGACGTCCGGATAGTAAGGGAGCGTGGAGAGCCCAAAGTCGAACTTGGCGTTCTTCTTCGCGTTGCCGTAGAAGCCGGACGAGGTGGTGATCATCGCGCATTCACCGGAGATGAACGTCGGTTCCGGCACGCTCGTGCGGCCCTTGTAGACGAACAAACCTTGCTTGGCCATGTTCGCCAGATTTTCGATGTGACGAACATGCAACGGCGAGTTCACCTTCATCCGCGCGTCGAGACCGCCGAAGCCGTTGTTCTTCGACGCGAACTCGACGTTATGCCACGCGGAGAAGCTTTCCAGTTGCGTCCAGCTCTGCCAGGCAATGGTGAGCGGGCATTGGTGGCCGCTGGCCTTCAGCTTGGCCGCCGCCTGTGCTACTTCGATCCATGTCTTGGGTGGCGCGTTGGGATCGAGGCCCGCCGCCTTGAAGGCGTCCTTGTTGTAGTAGAAAACGGTCGTCGAACTGTTGAACGGGAAGCTCAGCATCTGCCCGTTGGCGCCGGTGTAGTAGCCGGCGACGGCCGGAATATAGGCGTTCGGATCGAACTTTACGCCGGCGTTCTTCATCACTTCACCGACCGGAACGATCGCTTTGCGGCTAGCCATCATGGTCGCCGTACCGACCTCGAACACTTGCAGGATGTGCGGCGCGTTGCCGGAGCGGAACGCGGCCATTGCCGCCGTCAGGGACTCGTCATACACACCCTTGAAGGTCGGAATGACCTTGTACTTCGTCTGGCTGGCGTTGAAGCCCTTGGCCAGGTCGTTGACCCACTCGCCATTGACGGCGGTCATCGAGTGCCAGAAGTGGATTTCGGTCTGGGCGTGCGCGGAGAGGGAAGCGAGTGATGCAAACAATACGGCAGAAAATTTCAGTCTCATGTGAACTCCTTTATCGATGCGGTTACTCGCGCGCAAACGCCTATGGCCGCTGTTGGATGAACGAAGACGTGAAGGTAATTCCGGTGCCTGATACTGTTCCCTGGTACTGATCCCTTGTTATGTTTCCTTGTTCTGTAACATTGGTGTCCGGATGGTGGCCGTTAGCCAGACAGGCTGTCAAGCGACCAGGGCAGCCACAGGGCGCCGGTCCGGACACGCGTAGTAACCAACAGGGGCACACGGAACATCGTCGAAGGCGGCAAGCAGGAACGCGGCGGACTCTACGCAGCCCGTATTACCGGACCGTTACAGTTCAGACCGCCTCTTCGCCCGCTGGCAGAGACTGCAATGACGATGTTTCCTTGCCTACGAACCGATCTTTATTTGTTTCGTATTCGACCGGAGATGTTTTCGTATGCAAACATGACCCTTGAAGCGACACTATTATGGCGGTTTTTTCTTGTCAAGCGAAAACGGCACGTTCCGTTACGAACGTGTGGTAAGGATGGTCCGGCAGCATTTCCGGAAAGAGCGCTGAAGACGCTCGCTGCTTCCCAGGCGCCCCGAAACGATGGGCAGCGAGAAGACACAAAGCGATCAACCGATCGCCTCGCTCTCCGCGCTGCGCGAGATTGGCGTTTCAGAGCCGAAAAACTCAGTCGACAAAAACGCCGCGTCAGGGACGAACCTGGTCGATCGTCACCCGCACGCCGCCGGTACCGATTCCTACGCCTTTCACGACACCAAAGAGATCCCCGCTCGCGCTTTGTGCTTGTCCGGATTTGGCCACCCGTGCCTCGATGGTCACCGACTTGAAGCCGGAGATTTTTCCGCCGCCGGGCAGGGCTTGCGTATCGTCCAAGGTGAATTTCAACGGCAGGTCGGCCACCCGTCCGCGCATTACGGCAAGCGGCATCCGCGAACCGTCGTCGGGCCGCGCGAACACGAAAAGCACATCGTCGGGCTGAGCTTTGGCAGCGATGGCGCCGGCGAGCATGACTTCTCCGCTGATCGCTTCCGGACGCACCGCCTTCTGCACTTCCGGCGTTGCCGACATGGCTCCCGGCGCATCTCCCCGTGCCGCCAAGTCGCGCGCCTTATCCACCGCCGCCTGCAGCGAACGCGCCTCGTCCGATCCCGGCTCGAGCTGTGGCAGCAAGCGGCCCCAATAGTCGATGACGGCTTTGAAATCGTTGCGTTCGGTCGCCGCGGCACCGGCGAGGAAGAGCGCCTGAGGCTCGCCCGGGTCGAGTTTGAGTGCGCGGATTACCAGTTCTTCGGGCTTGCCCGCCATGGCGCCACCGTTAGCCCGTGCGAGCATCTCGGCGTAATCGGCAAGCAGCGCCGGCTCGTTCTCGACCACGGCGCTGGCGTGTGTGTAGGCGTCAGCCGCCTCTGCATACCGGCCGAGCGCCTTATACGAACGGGCGAGCATGATCCACCCCTTACTGTCGTCAGGATTGGCTTTCAGGCGCGCCGCGAGCCCGTCGACCATCTGCGCAATCTGCTCGGCGGCGACATGGGGCCTTGATGCGTCGGGATCGAAAGCCTGCGGCGTGCCGAGCAATGCATAACCGGCGAGCGCGGCCAAGGGGATGGCGAAGAGGAGCACGAACGCCGTGCGCCGCCCCCCGCTCTTCTCGACGACATCGCCTGTCGCTCGGTTTTCCTCCAGCAATCGACGCTGCAATTCGTCCCGCGCTTCGCGGAAGTCGGCGTCAGCCAGCGCGCCTGCCGCGCGTTCGCGTTCGAGTTCCCGTAACTGATCGCGAAAAATGCCAACGTTCAGTTGCTGCGCCCCAACTCCCGCCGTTTGGGCCGGCGCGCGCAAGAGCGGGCGCAAAAGGATGAACAATACGACGGCCAGGAGCAGCCCCGCGCCGAGCAGAAAACCGGCGGCCGTACTCATTGCTGTTCGCCCTCCATATTCAGCAACCGCTCGGCTTCACCCTGTTCCTCGAGGGACAATGGAGCAGCCACCACCTGCCTGTTCCGGCGCCGCAAATAAGCGACTAGGGCCGCTAATCCGCCGAGCAGCAGCACTACCGGCCCAAACCAGAGAAGAATTGTCGTCAGCTTGAGCGGCGGCCGATACAACACGAAATCGCCGTATCGGCTGACCATGAAGTCGAGAATTTCCCGATCGCTGCGTCCCTGCCCGATCATCGTCCGGATTTCGCGGCGCAAGTCGTTAGCAAGTTCCGCATGCGACCCGGCCAGCGACTCGTTCTGGCAGACCAGGCAACGCAGTTCGGAGGCGATGGCCACCAACCGCTTTTCGACGGCCTCGTCGGCAGCGAGCGGTGCGGCCTCCTTGGCGCGCGCCGGAGCGAAAACGGCCAGGCTCGCCATCACGGCAAAAAGCGCCAACCACCAGGAGTATCGATCGGCGCGCGACGACCACCAGACGAATGGGGTCATTTGTTGAGCTCCGCGATGAGCGGCAGGATCTTGCCCGAGAAAACGTCCGGTGTGATCGGTCCGGTGTGCTTCATCCGAATCAAGCCGGACTTGTCGATGACATATGTTTCGGGTACGCCATAGACGCCGTAGTCGATGCCAACGCGACCGTTGAGGTCAAGCGCGGAAAGCGCATACGGGTTGCCGTGTTCACGCAGCCAGGCGTTGGCGCGCTGCAAGGCAAGCCGTCGCTCGCCCTCCTCGCCCAGTTTGTCGGCATCGATCGCGCCGTCCCCGCTCACCTCCTTGTAGTTGAGGCCAATCAAGGTAATCGCGGGATTCTTCGCCATCTCGACGAGAACCGGGTGTTCCTGGCGGCACGACACGCACCAGCTCGCCCACACGTTGAGCAACCACACTTTGCCGCGCATTTCCTGCGGCGAAAAACTCTTTTCCGGGGCATCGACGCGGGCCAGCGTGAACACGGGGGCCGGTTTGCCGACCAGCGGCGAAGGCACGTCGCGGGGATTGAGCCCCAGCCCAACCGCAAGCAGGATAACCAAGGCAACAAAGCCAACTAGAGGCCAAAGGAAACGGTTCATGTCTTACGCCTTCGCTTGGTCCGCGACGCCGGCAACCGGTGCCGCCGCGCGGGCTGCCAGACGGTAGCGCCGATCGGAGAGGGCCAGGATGCCGCCAAGGGCCATCAGTACGCAGCCGCCCCAGATCCAGTCCACGAACGGCTTGTGATAAACGCGTACGGCCCAAGGGCCGTCGGGCCGCGCCCGATCGATCGGCTCGCCGAGCGAAACGTACACATCGCGCAGGAATCCGGTGTCGATCGCCGCCTCGGTCATCGGCATCGCCGAGGAAACGTAGCTTCGTTTCTCCGGATGCAATACGCGCAGCACGCGGCCCGAGCGCTGCAACTCGACGTCCCCGACCAGGGCCGTGTAGTTCGGCCCCTCCTCGGTGCGTACGCCGCCGAAGCGGAACGTGTATCCGCCGACCTCGACCGTATCGCCGATGTCCATCCGCACGTCCTTCTCGGCTTGGTAACCGCTGACCAAGGCCACGCCGACAACGAAAACCGCGACGCCGATGTGGGCCAGGTGCATGCCGAGAAAGCTCCTCGGCTGTTGGCGACAAGCCGCCATGAACGGGCGGCCCGCCCGTGTCGACTGCACACGGACGACGAAGTTGAGACCGGCGGTAGCTACGATCCATACGGCGAGTACGAGGCTGAGCGCAACGAGTGGCTTCCACTCGCCCATCAGCAATGGCGCGGCACCGCCGACTATGGCAGCCGAAACGAACGCCCAGCGCAGCGTCCGCGACAACTCGGCAATACTGGCGTTTTTCCAGCGAGCGAATGGAGCGACACCGATCAGGAACAGAACCGGGATCATCAGCGGCGCAAACACCGAATCAAAGTACGGCGGACCGACGGAGAGTTTGCCGAGACCAAGCGCATCGATGACGAGCGGGTAGAGCGTACCGAGCAATACCGACGCGCAAGCGACGACGAGCAACACGTTATTGGTGAGCAGGAACGACTCGCGCGAGACGAGTCCGAAGCGCCCTCCCAGGCCGACCTTGGGCGCCCGCCAGGCGAACAGCACAAGTGAGCTGCCGATGACGACGACGAGGAAAGCGAGGATGAAGATGCCGCGCCGCGGATCGGTCGCAAACGCATGCACCGACGTCAACACCCCGGAACGGACGAGGAACGTACCGAGCAGCGACAGCGAGAACGCAGAGATCGCCAGCAGCACCGTCCAGTTCTTGAACGAGCCGCGCTTTTCGGTCACTGCCAGCGAGTGCACAAGCGCCGTGCCTAGCAGCCAGGGCATGAACGACGCGTTCTCGACCGGATCCCAGAACCACCAGCCGCCCCATCCCAGTTCGTAGTACGCCCACCAGGAGCCGAGCGCAATGCCGAAGGTCAGGAAGACCCACGCGGCCGTGGTCCACGGCCGGGACCAGCGCGCCCAGGCGGCGTCGAGTTGCCCTGAGAGCAGCGCCGACACGGCGAAAGCGTAGGCCACCGAGAAACCGACGTAGCCCATGTACAGCATCGGCGGATGAATGACGAGGCCCGGATCCTGCAACAGCGGATTGAGGTCGCGCCCTTCTTCCGCCCCGGGCAGCAAGCGGTCGAACGGATTCGACGTCACCAGAATGAAGAGCAGAAATCCTGCAGTGACCAGCCCGAGGACGCCGAGAACCCGCGCCACCATCGCGTCCGGCAATTGGCGCGAGAACGCGGCCACCGCCAGCATCCACAACGCGAGCATCATCACCCAGAGCAGCAACGACCCTTCGTGGCCGCCCCAGACGGCCGCCACGCGATACGGCAGCGGCAACAACGAATTCGAGTGTTGAGCGACGTAAAGCACCGAGAAATCGTTTTGCACGAACGACGCCGTCAAACATCCGAAAGCCACGGCAATCAACAACGTCAATGCGCTGGCCGCCGGGCGTGCCAGCGCAATCCAGCGCAACTGCCGTCGATGTGCGCCAACGAGTGGCAGCACGCCTTGCACGACGGCAACACAGAAGGCGACGATCAGGGCGAATTGACCCAGTTCAGGAAGCATCGCGAGACCTCATGCGATTGAAGTTTTCGTCGCGCGCCGACTGCGCCATGCCAAGCCCGTTCACTGACGCACCGTCTTTGCGGTGGCTTCGACGGCCGCCTTGTTGGCCAAAGCGCGTGCATGCGCGTCCCCCACCGCTTTCGCGGCTTCCGGCGGCATGTAATTCTCGTCGTGCTTGGCCAGCACCTCGCTGGCGACGAAAACGCCGTCATCGCCCAGGCGACCCTGAGCAACGGCCCCTTTCCCCTCCTTGAACAGGTCGGGGAGGATGCCTTTGTAGGCGACGGTCATGTCCTTCTCCGTATCGGTGACGACGAAACGCATCGTCACGCCGTCGACTTCACGGCGCAGCGAGCCTTCCTTCACCATGCCGCCGATGCGAAATGGCTTGCCCTTAGGCGCTTCACCGGCCGCTACCTGCGTCGGCGAGAAGAAGAAGACAAGATTGCTTTGAAACGCATTGAGGACGAGAGCGGCGATAACGCCCAATACGGCGAGTCCCCCCAGGATCAACGCCATGCGCTTGTGCCGTGTTTTCACGCTTTACTTTCGGAATTGCTTGGTGTGCCCGGCGTGCTTGGAACGCCGAGTCGGTTCTGAGTTTGTCGGACGGTCGCCCGCCCGCGCTCGGATTTTTCGGCGCGGAACTGCCGCCGCAGGCGAGCCAGTAACTGCCTGTGACCTTTCACAATTAGAAGAGGTTCCGCGACCATCGCCACCGCCATGACGATGAACGAGCCCCATACATACACGCCGTGCGTGCCCATGGCGATGAATTCGGCGAAGCTATTCCAGTACATCCAGTCCATGTTCACGCCTCCGCCGCTTCGCCGCGCGCGATCTCGGCACGCACCCATTCGGTGTTTCGCTCGCGTTCCAGCATGATCGTGCGCACGCGCATCAGCGCCACGGCAATGGCGTACATCCAGCACGCGAGAGCACAGAACAGCATTCCCCACAACATCGTCGTCGCCATCGACGGCGACTTCGTCAGGCTCACCGACGATCCCTGGTGCAACGTGTTCCACCACTTGACCGAGAAATAGATGATCGGAACGTTTACCACACCGACCAAGGCCAGGACGGCGCTCGCGTTGTCGGCTCGGCGCGGATCGTCGATGGCCGAGCGCAGTGCGATGAAACCGACGTAGAGAAAAAGCAGGATTAGTTCTGAGGTCAGCCGCGCGTCCCAGACCCACCACGTGCCCCACATCGGCTTGCCCCACAGGGCACCGGTCCATAGCGAGAGGAAGGCGAACAGCGCCCCCGTGGGCGCGAGTGCCTGCGCCATCATTCCCGACAGGCGGAAGTTGAAGGCCAGCCCGAGCCCGGCCCAAAAGGCCATCACAACATAGATGAACATCGACATCCACGAGGCCGGGACATGCAGAAAGATGATGCGGTAGCCCTCGCCTTGTTGCGCGTCGGTCGGCGCGACGAGAAACCCGATGTAGAGCCCGATCACGCCGAACACCGCCGCGAGTACCCAGAACCAAGGAATCATGCGGCCCGCCAGCGGATAGAACGCCTGTGGGCTTGCAAATCGATACCAGTTGATCAGCCGGTTGCTCACGTCGTTACTCTCCAGTCACTGCGCGGTCGACCGCGTGCGCAGCCCGCCCGTCGCGCAGGGGTCGAAACATGCCCTAGCTCCCCGGGGCAGCAGGAGCATCCTTTTCAGGCGGTCGGTCGCGGCACTCATTCCAAAGCGATTCGCAAGGCCGCAGCCGTCGGCCACGGTGCGAAAAACACGCCGCCGAGCGCGAGAGCGCCGAGCAGCGAAAGATGGGCGTCCGAAGCCATTCCCGTCGCCACGGCGTCCACGGCGCCGGCGCCAAATATCAGCACGGGAATATACAGCGGCAGCACCAGCAGCGACAGCAGCACGCCGCTCCCGCGCACACCAAGCGTCAAGGCCGCGCCGATGGCGCCGATTCCGGACAGTGCCGGCGTGCCGATGAGGAGTGACAGCGTGAGCGTCTTCAAACCATCGGCTGGCAGATCGAACTGAAGCCCGAGCACCGGAGCAAGCAAGGCGAGCGGCAATCCGCACACCAGCCAATGCGCGACCACCTTACCGATCACCGTCAAGCCCAGCGGTTGCGGCGCGAGCAGCAATTGTTCGAGCGTACCGTCGCGCAGATCATCGGCAAATAGCCGCGGCAACGAGAGCATCGTCGCCAACAACGCGGCCACCCACAGAACGCCGGGAGCAAGCGTGCGTAGCAGCTCGGGCTGCGGCCCGACACCGAGCGGAAACAGGCTGACGACGATGATAAAGAAGAACAGGGCCGAAACGACGTCGGAGCGCCGCCGCATGGCGAGACGCAAATCGCGGGCGACGATGGCGCGGACGAAAGCGATCATGTCGTCGCGCTCCCGCCAGTCGACAGATCACCCAGAACCAACTCATGCGTGGCGCCGGCCGCGATCGGTACCGCCTGATGCGTCGTCAGAACGGCGAGACCGCCGCGCTGCAGGTGCGCACCGATCAATCCGGCGACAAACTCGACGGCCGCCACGTCGAGGGCGACGAAAGGCTCATCGAGCAGCCAGAGGAGCCGGCGCTCGCCGACGAGGCGCGCCAGCGCCACGCGTCGCTTCTGCCCTTGCGAGAGGTAGCGGCAGGCGAGGTCGGCGCGTCCAGCGAGGCCGAGCTGTTCGAGCGCGTCGATGGCCGCATCCTCGTCAAGCGTTTCGCCGACGAGCCGGGCGGTGGCCAGCAGGTTCTCGAGCGGCGTGAGGTCCTCCTTGATGGCATTCGGATGCCCCAGATAACAGAGCTCGCGCCGATAGTCGTCGGCCTGGCCCCGAATCGGCGCGCCGCGCCAGCGGACTTCGCCCGCCATCGGCGTCGATAGCCCGCAAAGCATACGCAGCAACGTCGTCTTGCCAGTCCCGTTGCCGCCCTGCAGGTACAGAAGCTCACCCGCACCGAGGCGAAAACCGACGTGCGCGAACAGGCGCCGTTCGCCCCGCACACATTCGAGATCGATTGCTTCCAGCAAGCCGTCCATGGGATCAAAAGCGTCGAATCAGGGCCGCATTATGCACGGGAAGCCGGTTTTCCTTCACGGCATCAGCACATGACGGGCTCATTCATTCTCCCCGAGATCACCGCCAGTGTTGCGGATTCCAAGCTTCTTCATCTTCTGCCAGAGGTTCTTGCGGCTGATCTTCAGCGCCGCCGCGGTCTCCCCGATCCGGTTCTGATGATGATGCAGCGCCCCTTCGATATGCCGCCGTTCGCACGCCTGCAAGTATTCGTTGAGCGAGTCTTCTTCGCTGCCGGATTCGTCTTCCACCTCGTCAGCCCCGAATTCATCGCCGAAGATCAGTTCGCCGGTCAACGTCGCTTCACCTGACAGGATGCAGGCACGCTCCAGCATGTGCTTGAGCTCGCGTACGTTGCCAGGCCACGGGTATTCGAACAACGCCTTCTCGGCCGAGTGCGACAGGTTGCGTCGATCGCCATGCTCAGCCGCCCACGCGTCGAGCATGCGGCGTGCAAGCCAGAGGATGTCCTCTTTGCGCTCGTGGAGCGGCGGAATATGCAGGTGCACGACATGGACGCGGTAGTAGAGGTCTTCGCGGAAACGCCCCTCCTCGACCATCTTCTTGAGATCCTGATGTGTCGCACAAACAAGCCGGATCGAGACCGCGACCGACGCCTCCGAGCCGACACGAGTGACGCGGCGCTCTTGGATCGCCCGCAACAACTTGACCTGCATGATCGGCGACATTTCACCGATTTCGTCGAGAAAGAGCGTCCCGCCATCGGCCTGCTCGAATACGCCCTTCTTGTCGCGCACCGCGCCCGTGAAGGCGCCCTTGACGTAGCCGAAAAGCTCGGCTTCGAGCAGCGTCTCGGTCAGGGCCCCACAGTTCACGGCAACAAAGGGCTGCTGCCCGCCAGGATCGCCCAGCCTGTGTAGTGCGCGGGCCACCATCTCCTTGCCGACGCCCGACTCGCCGGTGATCAGCACGGAACCCGAAGCTTGCGCCAAGCGCGGCAGCATGGCTTCGATCGAGCGCATGCTGCCCGAGATGCCGAGCGTCGGCTCGCCGGTCGCCGGCGGCCGGGCGCGGGTACACAATTCTCGGATCGTCTGCAGCAGGGCGTGGATGTCGAGCGGCTTGGTCAGATAGTCGTGGGCACCGAGCTTGAGGAGGCGCACGGCACGGTCCACCGTGCCGTAACCGGTGACAAAAACGAAGGGCGGCAGCGTTCGACCGGCCTCCTTCAACTGCACGAAGAGATCTTCGCCGCTGACATCAGGCAACCGGATGTCGCAGATCGCCACGTGGTAGCGCTTGTGCGTCAACGCCTGCATCGCAGGATGCCCAGCCATATGCCAGTCGCAAGCGAATCCTTCGAGCGCGAAGCGTTCGACCAGGGCCTCGCCCATGATCGGGTCGTCCTCGATCAAGCAGATCCGGTACGGAACAGAATCAGTCATGCGGCACCTCGAACGGAATGGTGACGGCGACGCGCAGGCGATCGCCGTCTCGCGTGGCGGATATCTTTCCGCCGAGTTGATGGACAATCTGGTACGTCACCCAGAGACCGAGGCCATGGCCTCCGTCGCTGAGCGAGAAGAACGGTTCGAAGAGATGCGGAATGGCGTTCTCGTCCGGAATCCGACCACCGTTGCTGACGCCGACCTGCAGCCGCCCCTCCCCATTCGTCACCTGGAAAACGACGCTCTGTTCCGACTCCGAGGCTTCGATCGCGTTCAGCAGGAGGTTGATGAGGATCTGGCGCACCAAAGTGGCCGGCAGCGCGGCCTCACCGCGGACCGCGTTTCTCGATTCGAGGCGCAAGGCTTTTTTCTCGGCAGGTGGCGCCACGAGCATCAGGACGTCTTCGACGTCCTTGGCCGCGAAGTTGCGGCTCTTCACCTTCGCTTCGACGAGCAGTGCGCCCACCGTATCCTTGATCTGCGTCAGGCCACGTTCGATCAGATCGATCGTCTTCATCGTGCGCGCGTCGACGTCACCATGCAGCTTCAACGTATCGATCGCAGTCAACATACCGCCGAGCGGGTTGTTGATTTCGTGCGCCATGGCGGCTGCCAGCCGCCCAAGCGCAGCGAGCCGTTCGGATTGGACGACTTGCTTCTCCATTGCCTCGTGCGAGCGCAATTCGGCGAGCATCTGGTTGAAGACGGTGAACAACTGGCCGAGTTCGTCGCCGTAGTTGTAGAGCTCGGGATTGATGTTGGGTGGCAGGCGTTTACCGACCTCACTCATGCGTTCCGTCAGGTGTGCCAAGGGCATCGCCAGACGGCGCCCCCAATACCAGCTGATCGGCAGCAGCAAACCAAGCACCGCGAGCCCTGCGAGCAGGCCCTGCCAGGCAATGGCGTAGAAGCGGGGACGGAAGTCGTTTTTTGCCACAGTGATGATGAGCGTTCCGAAGTGCACGCGGTCGTCGGCGATCGGAGTCAAGACATAGAGGTGCCCGGAATCGGACATATCAACGGTTTCGCCGCGCGTCGTTTTGATCTTTTCAGCGAGCGCGACGAAATCGGCGCCAAGATCGCGCAAGGGTGTAAGCACCGGCGCGCGCTTCGGTTCCGAAGCGACGAAGATGTTCAGTGCGTTGTCGACGACGAACAAGGCCTCGGCCTTCACAGATTGGGCCCCCGGTGCGCGCCCTGCCGGCGCACGCACCGTCTCGAAGGCATGCCAGACGTCGTCGTGCAACATATCCTGAAGCAGGCTGGGCGCCATCGCGCGCCCCAACGTTTCGGCATTTACGCGCAGATCGTCGCGAAGCGCGCCGTACGCCGCGAGCATCAATGCTGTTGCCACGCCAAGCGCCGAAACGATGATCAACGCGGCACCGAGCAGCGGCAGTTTGACCCGAAAACTGAGGTCGAGCAGTTTCACAAGTCCCCCACCGCATAGGGAAGCCGCGTCACACTTTCGTAGAGCTTCGGACTGCCCGGGATGAAGCCGTCGATGTTCAATTGCCGCAGCAGGCTGCGGCCTTCCTCGTCGCCGCTCATGCCGGTCAATACCGCGCGCATTGCCGCCGCCTCTTTCTTGTCCACCCCGGCGCTGGCCACGATCGGCGGGAAACCGTATTCCTCGGAGCGCGTCACGATCCGTGTGCGCGCGGTCAATTCGGGTTGAATACGAGCCACCGTGTCCCAGACGAAACTGTCGATGGAACCGCCATCCGCAAGCCCTTCGGCAACGGCAACGATGACCTTGCGGTGCGACGACGTGAAAAAGGTCTTGCGGAAGAACCGGTTCTCGTCTTTGCCCGCCTGGCGCAAAACGAAGCGGGGAACGACGTAGCCGGTGTTTGAGTAGAGATCGGCGTAGGCGAATACCTTGCCTTCGAGATCGAGCAGCGATTGCGTCTGCGTGTCCGACGCCGGCACGATGAGGTAGGCACGGTAATAGGGGCGCCCTTGATACAAGGGAACCGCCAACAGACGCGCGTAGCGTCTCCGTTCGAGATAGGCGTACGGATACGTGGACACCCAGGCGAAATCCAGCCGCCGTTGGCGAACGAGATCAATCGTTTCCCGATAGCTGTTGCGCGAGACGAATTCGACGTGGCGTTGCAGCTTGCGCTCCAAGTAGGCCCGCCAGTCGTCGAGCACGCCGTACTGATCGTGGACGATCGCCGGCGTGATGCCGAAGCGGATCGGCTGATCCGGAACATCGATCTTCTCTTCGGCCACGGCTGGCACCGCAAGAAAAGCGAAGATCACAAGCCACGCTTCGAGGATGTGCGCAAATGCGCGGCCATGCCGTACTTGCTTTGAACGCCATGTCGCGAACATCTCCACACACCTGCGGCAACGTCCAGCGGCCACGTTGTGCGACGTCCCCCAACCGGCTGGATGACGCCGAAAAGCGCCCGCCACGAAGGCCTGGATTTCTAGATCTGAAGTCGGGCTCATCGTCGGCTCCGAGATTCTGCGTTGGGGGACTGCAAGCCCGGGTTGGTTACCGGCCGGTAACCTTATTGTGCCCATTTTCACCCGATGTGGCGAAACGGTAACAACCCGCGCACTCGCGTGTTTGAGCCAGCCACCCGCTACTGCCTGATTCCCCATGAATCTCGTTCTTTCATCTGGACATGGCCGCCCAACTCCAGCGAGGCGCCTTGCGAGCCTTGGCAGGCTCATATAAGCCGTAGCTGCCCTGCCACGACATGGAAGGCAGCGCAATTTCCATGCCGCTTCCCTTTTACCGCGGCGTGTTTAGAGAGCTGATAACTTGGCCCGAGCCCCCAGCCAAGGTCTCGATTCTGATCTGCGTCGCGAAGGGACGCCGTTGTCTTTGACCCATAACGTACACCAGTGTTACCCACCGGTAACGCGGTGGCGCGCGGACCTTGGCCCGTCCAGTCGCGCCAGCCGTCATCGACGAACGGCACATAGAAACACATCTATTGGAAACAATGCGTTAGGCGGATTCCGCGAGAGGAATCCACTCACCCCTCGCCGCTTTCCAGCTAATGGTATGGATGTTGCGGAGGGTTGCCCATCAAGAAACCGGTCTCAACCGGCGTCGTGTGGGGGGACAATGCGGGCGTTTCATAACACCGTTCTCAGGTTCGCCGCATGCATCGCGATGATGCTGCTCGCTTCGTTCGTGCCTGCCGCTGCGTTGGCTCAGGAAAAGACCAGCGCGTTGATGACACCCGAACTGCTCGAAAAAGTCCGGCGTGCTAATAACGAGTGTTTCGCCTGCCACTCGGAAGAGGGTGTGAAAAAACCACCGCGCGCAGACCTCGATATCACCAAGCTGCGCCCCTTGGCTCACGACCCGAAGGTTTTCAACGGATCGAACCACGGGTTGATGGAATGCACGCAATGCCATGGCCAAGGCTACACCGAGTTCCCGCATGCCGCGGATGCGCGTGAGTCGATCAGCGCCTGCGAGGAGTGCCACGCCGCCAAGGTGCTGCGCATCGAGAAGCAGCTCGATGCGTCCGTCCATGCCACGCGGGTGAAGGATAAGTTCACCTGCAGCACATGCCACGACCCTCATGTCGACTTGATTGCCTCCACGCTGATCGACCCGCGCAAGATCGTCGCTCAAGACAATCAGCATTGCCTCGATTGCCACGACTCCGAATTGGAGTTCGCGAAGTTTGCTCCCGATGACGAGCAAACCTCCACCAAGAAGAAGCGCCCGGACATCGACAAGATCCACGAGTGGCTGCCCAACACCCGCGTGCACTGGCAAGCGGTGCGCTGCGTCGAGTGCCACACGCCGGCCACCAAGACCCTCTCGCACGAGATCGTGAACAAGGAGAAAGCCGAGCGTCAGTGCCTCACCTGCCATAGCGCCAGCAGCTCATTGACCACGCGGCTCTATCGGCACCTGGCCAAGGAAGAGCAGGAACGGCTGGGTTTCGCCAACAGCGTGATCCTGGCGAGCTCGTACGTGCTGGGTGCGACGCGCCATCCCTGGCTCGACCGTCTGATCGTCGGCGCCTTCGCCGCCATGCTCCTTGGACTTCTGATCCATGGCCTCGCCCGGATCGTCGCCCGTATCGTGCGCAGGAAGAAGAATCATGGCTGAGCGTGAGTACCTGATTTCCCCCTGGATCCGCATCTGGCATTGGACCAACGCGGCGCTGATCCTCGTCCTCGGCACGACGGGCATCAGCCTCCACTTCGCCGACCCGAATTTGCCCTTCGTCGAGTTCTCGCTGGCGGTCCGCGTCCACAACATCGCCGGGGTCACGCTCGCCGCCGCGTATGCTTTCTTCGTAATCGCCAACATCGTGACTGGCAACTGGTGGCAGTTCGTACCCAAACCGCCCGGCATCGTGCCGCGTCTGGTGGCGCAGGCACGCTGGTACGCCTTCGGCATTTTCCGCGGCGACCCGCACCCGCACTCCCCGACAAAAGACGAGCACTTCAACGTCCTGCAGGCGTTGACCTACTGGAGCGTCATGTACCTGTTGATGCCACTCATTATTCTCAGCGGGCTCATCTATCTCTATCCGCAATTCGCGCCCGACAAGATGTTCGGGTTCGACGGACTGCTGCCTATCGCCATGCTGCACTACCTGTCCGCGGCAGCCGTGCTGCTCTTCATGCTCTCGCACATCTATCTCGGCACGACGGGCAAGACGGTCGGGGCCATGTTCAAGATGATGTTCACCGGTTGGCACGAACACTAACAAGCCACGTGCCGGCTTCCATGTCTTTTAACGCAGGAGGGAACCAAATGATCAGCATCCGGAATTCAATCGCATTGGCCGTCGGCGCCGCACTGGCATGTTCCGGTGCGCTGGCACAGGACAAGAAGGAAAAGCCGAAGGCCTTCAAGCCCATCCCTGTCGTAGCCGTCAAGGCGGCAAGCGTGCCCAAACTCGACGGCGTAGCGGACGATGCGGTATGGAAAGACGCTCCCGTAACGAACGTCAAGGCCGTCAAAGGCGCCAACTTCAAGGACAACCAGGGGAATACCCAGGCAACGATTCAGGCCGTCTACACCGCCGATACGTTATTCCTGCTCATCACCTACGAAGACCCGACGCTTTCGGTACGCCGCAGTCCGTTCGTCAAGAAAGCGGACGGCACCTGGGAAAAACTCAAGGACCCGGACGACAAGGGTGGCGACAACAATAAATTCTATGAAGACAAGATGGCCCTCATCTGGAATATCGACGACTCGATCTTCGGCTTCAATGAGCGCTTTTCGTGCCAGGCGGCTTGCCATGCTGGCGAACCCGGCAAGCCGTATGGCAACAAATACACGGGCGATGACGGGGAGATGGGCGACATCTGGCACATGAAATACGTGCGCACGGGCGCCATCGGTCAGGTTGACGACCAGTACCTCGACAATACGCCGTTCGACCCAAAGACAGCGCCGGAGGCCGGCCGCAAATCGGACCCGAAGACGGGCGGCGGGTATGACGATATCAAGCTCGTGAACGGCAAGCCCGAGTTCATGAGCAAGGACGGCAAGCCGGCAAACGCGGGAGGGACGTATTGGCTAAAAGCCGAGGACAAGGTGCCGTTCGACGACTCCAAATTCAAGGCTGGCGACGAAGTGGCATCGATCATCATTGCCCCCTTCACCGGAGACCGCGGCGAGATTGCCACTGGGGCAAAATGGGCCAATGGCAAGTGGACGATCGAGATATCCCGCAAGCTGGTGACAGGTTCGAAATTCGACGTCAACTTCAAGGATCTGGACAAGACCTATGGCTTCGGCATGGCGCTCTTTGACAACGCGCAGGTTCGCCACGCGTACGTTCAGGAACCCCTGCATCTGCAGTTCAAGAAGTAAGGCGTAGTATAGGTCGCGCTGCCTGATCCAAATCAGGCAGCGCGGTTAGCGGGAGGTAGAGTCAGCCGTGGCGGAGACGATGCTCAGCGCGGAAACGCCGGCCCCTGTCCGCGCGGCGGCCGGCGCCGCGAGCGGATGCGCTGCCAAGCGATGATCAGCTGCTCGAAGCTGTCACAGCAACGGTCGATCAACCCCTCATCGTCGATTTCTCCCATCAGCCAGGCCCGGGTGGGGTCCTGGAAGATGCTGCGCCCGACGGCGAAGCCGCAACAGGTGCGGCTGTCCTTGGCTTCTTCAAAAGACGCGATCAACTGTTCGATGGGCGCATTCAGACCGAGCATGACGACGCCGCGGCTATACGGGTCGCGCGACTCGATCAATTCGTCGATGCGAGCCCACTGCTCGGCTGAGGTCGGCGGCAGCTTCCACCAGTCGGGATGGATGCCCAGGTTATAGAAGCGCGTCATCGTGCGCAGGATGGTATCCGGGTCGGACGGCAAGCCCTTGGCGGGGATCAGTTCAAGGAGCAGTTCGTGCCCGCTCTCGTTGGTCGCCTCGCACAAGGTGCGCACCTGGCTTTCCTGCGCCAGCCGGCGCTCCGGCAGATCGTCCGGGTGGTAGAAGATCAGGCACTTGACCACCTGTTCCTTGGGCCAGTGCACGAGCACCGAGCCGATCGAGCTGCCGAGCTCGAAGATGACGGGGTTGGTTCCCGGTTGCTCGACCGGCCGCCCCAGCCACCAGCCGCGCCCGGTCGCCGCGTGCAGCGCGTCTTCACCATACTGATCGTCGATCAGGGCGCCGAGACTTCCGTACAAGCCGAGACGGCGTTCGGTGCGCGCGACGGTCTCGACGAGCAGACGCTTCAGCGGCCGGAGCCGCGTTTCCGGAACGCCGAGCTGGCACGCCAGATCGTAAAGTTGGCTGCGATGGTCGAACGCGAAAATAAAGACGTCGTTCCAGATATGCCGTTTGGGCGTTACGTGGTGCAGCCAATTGAGCGTGCTGTCGTTCGCCGGCTCGGTGAGCACGTCGACGTGTTCAAGGAAGTAGTCGAGCTCTTCCTTGGTCGGCATCGCGGGCGCGCAGGCATGGCGCGAAACGACCAGTGCCCCTGCGGCATTGGCACGCCGGCAACAGATGTCGTAATCGAGTCCGCGCAACCAACCGGAGAAGAAGCCAGCGAGGAAGGCGTCGCCGGCACCCAGCACATTGAGCACCTCGACGCGCGGGCTGGGGACCGAGAAAGCGTCCTCAATGCGATCGGGAACCTCGCCTTCGACGATCGCGCAACCGAGCGGGCCAAGCTTGACGATGAGCGTCGCGGACGTCCGCCGTCGCACTTCGCGCAGGGCCGGAATCAGCTCGGCAACGCCGCCGGCGATCTCGAACTCTGCCTCCGTACCGACAATGAGATCGAAGTGCCCGAGAATTTCCTGTAGCCGGGTCGTGACCTCCCGGCTCGGGATATACCGCGTTTCCCCATCGCCCGGCGTCGTCAGGCCCCACAGCACGGGGCGGTAATCGATGTCGAGGATGGTGCGTACATTGTGCCGATGCGCGTACTCCAAGGCACGCAAGCTGCCCGCGCGCACCAGCGCCTTGGAGAAATGGGTGCCGGTGATGTGCAGAGCCATGCAATCGGCGATGAAGGACTCGTCGACGTCCTCGGGGCAGAACGCCATGTCGGCGCAGTTGTCGCGGTAGAACAGAAGCGGAAAAGTCTGCCGGTCCTTGATGCCGAGGATCGCAAGCGCCGTCATGCGCGCCGGGTCAACCTTGATCTGGGAAACGTCGCAGCCTTCGTCGGCGAGCGTCTTGACCAGAAAGCGGCCCATCTGCTCGTTGCCCACGCGGGTAATCATCGCGCTGCGCAGGCCGAGCCGGGCGCAGCCGAAGGCGACGTTGCCGGACGAGCCGCCAAGATACTTGGCGAACGACGAGGCGTCCTCGAGGTCGCATCCGTATTGGTTGGAATAGAGGTCGACGGCGAGCCGGCCGATGGAAACGACTTCGTGTTTCCGGCCTTTCGCGAATACGGTCGGATTCTTCATAGGATCTGATACCTGCAGCCCGGCCGAAACACGGCCGTGCCCGTCTTGTGACTTTTTCAGTCGGCGCTCGTTCTTTCGTCCGAGCGCTCCATATTGAGTTCGAGACGGTACGCCAGGGCGATGAACAAGGCCTGGGCCAGACTCATCGTTCCCGCCATGGCGCGGAAGTAATATGCTTCCGCCTCCTGGACCGTCAAGGTTACCGCCGCCGCCCGGGAAATCGGCGACAGCGAACTATCGGTGATCGCAACGACTGTCGCTTGTCGCTCGACGGCCAGTTCGGTGCAGTAACGCGTCTCCGTGCCGTACGGCGACATGCTGATCGAGAGCAGAACGTCGCCCTTCGACAGCCCCTCGATCTGTTCCTTGAACATGCCGCCCATGGCGTCGACGAGGATCACGCGCTTGCGTGTTTGCGGCAGCACATACGCGAGATAGCTTGCCACGGGGAACATGCGCCGCACGCCCATGATGTAGATATGCTGCGCCCCTTGGAGGATACCGACCGCTTTCTCGAATGCCCGGTCGTCGAGCGTGGCGCTGATCGACGCGATGCCGGACTGGCAGGTTTCGAGGAAGCTGCGCGCAAGGTCCGGGCTTTTCATTTGCGCTGGGTGCTTGCTGATCACGGCCCGGATGCGTTGCTGGTAATTGCCCACCGATACGCCGCTGGCGTAGGCATCGCGAAAAACCGCCTGCAAGTCGGAAAAGCCTGAGAACCCGAAATGCTGGGCAAAACGCACCACGGCGGATGGCTGCACGCCGCAGGCATCGGCGACGTCCCGGATGCGCACGACAACCATGTGCTGACGATTCTCGGTGACGTATTTGGCGATCAGTTTCAGTTGCTTGGAGAGCCCGTCGTACTCCTGGGCCACCCGTTGCACCAGATCCTCAACCCTGCTGTCTTGGTTCATATTCTTGGTCCACGCCGTTTCCCGGACCGTCGGCGCCCCGTGCGCCTTACGGTTGCCGGATTGTAGCGCACGCCACCGCCGTCCGGCCGCCTCGTGATGCGACTTGCAGACGCCGGGAAAACACCGCCCCGGCACGCGGCCGCCACCGGCGAACTAGGCCGGTCAGGGCGAACCCAAACGCGCCGGGGCGGCAGAACCGAAGACCAGCCTTCAGCGCAAGCTGATGATGCGTCCTTCCCGCCACGATGTCGTCGCGGCGTCGGCGAGTTCAAGCGCCTTGACGCCGTCCTCGATGCCGACACGGAGCTTCTCATGCCCGCCCAGTGCGGCAACGAAGTGATCAAGCTCGTTGCGGTAGGCTTTTTCATAGCGCTGCAGGAAGAAGTGTTCGGGCTTGTCGAACGAAACGACGTCCGTACCCCATGCCGCCACTTCCGTCGGACGGTGGTTGCCAGCTTGCAACAGGCCTTTCGAACCCAGCACCTCGAAGCGCTGATCGTAGCCGTAGGCCGCACGGCGCGAGGTATGGATCTGGCACAGCTTTCCGGACACGGTACGGATCGTCACCGCGGTGGTGTCGGCGTCGTTCGCCTCGGAAGCGATCTTCGGGTCGGTCAATGCGCTGGCGGCCGCGTAGACCGTCTGTGCCTCGTCGCCGAGAATCCAGCGAAAAATGTCGAAGTCATGAATCAGCATGTCCTTGAAAATGCCGCCAGAACGTTTCAGGTAATCGACCGGCGGAGCGCCGGGGTCGCGGCTGATTACGGTCAGCGCTTCGAGAACACCGATTTCGCCTTGCTCGATACGCGCCTTCACGGCGGCGAAGGTCGGGTCGAAACGACGCTGGAAGCCGATCAGACACGCTTTGCCCGAGGCCTTCACGACCTTTTCGCACTCACGCGCCCGCGCCAAGTCGAGGTCAACGGGTTTCTCGCAGAAGATGTGCTTGCCGGCAGCGGCGGCGCGCTGGATGAGGTCGGCATGCGTATCCGTCGACGAACCGATCAGGACGGCGTTGATCGCCGAATCGGCAAAGATCTGATCCACCGTCAGGACGCGCGTGCCGAGTTCGGCCGCGAGTTTCGCCGCCGGGTCGGGTATTGCGTCCGCCACGCCGGCGAGCCTGACCGCAGGATTGAGGGCGGCATTGCCCGCATGAATCCGGCCGATGCGGCCGGCGCCGATGACTGCCATGGTGATTGCCATGATGTGAGCTCCCTAAGAACGATTACTGGATTTAGCCATATTCCCGTTAAACCGAGCGACGCGTCTTCTGCCGGTATTGGTCGGCGACGACGGCGGCGACGATGATGATGCCTTTGACGATCTCTTGATAGTAGGCGTCGATACGCAGGAAGGTGAACCCGGAGGTCATCACGCCGAGGATGATCGTGCCGATCACGGTGCCCGTGATGCGCCCCGCTCCGCCGCTCAGCGACGTGCCGCCAATGACCGCACCCGCGATCGCGTCAAGCTCGTAACCCATGCCCATGCCGGCTTGCCCGGTGATGGCGCGCGCCGACGTGACGATCCCGGCCAGACCGGAGAGCAAGCCGGCGAGGCAATAGACGACGATCAGGTGGCGGCCGACGTTGATGCCCGAAACACGCGCTGCCTGGCGGTTGGCGCCGATGGCGTAGGTGAACTTTCCGTAGCGCGTGTAGCGCAGTGCAATATGAAAGATCAGCGCCACGATCAGGAAGATGACAACCGGGATGGCACCCGAGCCGATCCACGCATAGTCATCGGTGAGCATGCTGACCGGCGACCCATGCGTATACCACTTGGCCAGTCCGCGCGCCGAGACGTACATGCCGAGCGTGGCGATGAAGGGCGGTATCGCCGTGTAGGCGATCAGCGCACCGTTGATCCAGCCACAGACGAGCCCGACGAGTATGCCCGAAATGATCGGCCAGAATACCGAGATCCCGGTGAGCGAAGGATAGACGGCGCGCGCGTACCCGGCTTCCTGCGCGAGACTTGCGGCGACCATCGCCGATAGGGCGAGTACCGATCCGGACGAGAGGTCGATGCCGCCGGTGATGATGACCTGCGTGACACCGACAGCGATGATCCCGATGACCGACATCTGCAGGATCATCACGATCAGGCGTTCCTTGTTGAGCAGGAAGCTTTGCCCGATGATGATCCAGCCCAGCGCTTCGAAAACCAGCGCGACGCCGATCAGCACCAGGAAGATCCGGGCCTCGCTCGGCAACCTGATCTTGCGCGTCTTTTCTGTGCTCTTGGTCATGTCGACCGTGGCTGCGTTCCCTACTGCCATGACATTTCCTCCGTGTTGCGATCTGTTGTGCCGTCGAATGCGGCTTGACGAAAGAGAGCCCGGATGCTGTTGCGGCTCTCGTCGTCCGTTTTACTTGGCGGCCAGCTCCATGATCTTTACCTGATCGGCTTCGGCCCGATTCAGGATTCCGGTCACCCGTCCTTCGTGCATCACCAGAATGCGGTCGCTCATGCCCAACACTTCCGGCAGTTCCGACGAAATCATGATCACGGCCACGCCGCGTCCGGCCAGGCGGGTGATGAGCTTGTGGATCTCGGCCTTGGCCCCGACGTCGATACCGCGCGTCGGCTCATCGAGAATCAGGATGCTCGGATTGGTGAGCAGCCAGCGGCCGATCAGCACCTTCTGCTGATTGCCCCCGGAGAGGTTCTCGACGCGCTCGTACATCGTCGGCGTCTTGACGCTGAGCTTGGCGCTCATCTCCTTGCATTCTTCGGTTAGCTTCTTTTGTTCGACGAACCCCCCGCGCACGAACTTCTGCCCGACGACCGCCATTTGCATGTTCTCGAGCACGTCGAGGATCAGGAAGCAGCCGCTTTCCTTGCGGTCTTCGGTGAGAAACGAGATTCCCTGGGCGATGGCCTTGCTCGGCGAGTCGATGTCGACCTTCTTGCCGTTGATCTCGATCGTTCCCGACGTGGCCGGCGTCACGCCGAACAAGGCCTCGGCGACGTTGCTGCGGCCGGAGCCGATCAGCCCCGCGAAACCGAGGATTTCGCCGGCCCGCACATCGAAGGAGACGTCCTTGAAGACGCCGTCGAGCGTGAGGTTGCGCACCGAAAGCCGGATATCCCCGATCGGCACTTCCTCCTTGGGGAACATCTGCGTGATTTCCCGCCCGACCATCATGCGGATGATGTCGTCGCGCGTCACATCGGCGGCACGTTCCGTGCCGATATAGCGGCCATCTCTGAAAACGCTGACTTCGTCGGCGATCTCAAAGAGCTCGTTCATCTTGTGCGTGATGTAGATGATGCCTTTTCCCTGATCACGCAATTGACGGATGATCGTAAACAGGTGGCCGACCTCATGCTCGGTGAGCGCGGACGTCGGCTCGTCCATGATCAACACGTCGGAATTATAGGAAACCGCCTTGGCGATCTCGACCATCTGCCGGTTGGAGATGGATAGGTGCTGGATCTCGATCTCGGGATCGATGTCGATATTGAGTGCGTCGAACAACTCCTGCGTCTTGCGGCGCAACTCGCCGTGATCAATGAGGCCGAGCGAATTGTGCGGCTCGCGACGGATCCAGATGTTTTCCGCCACGGTCATGAAAGGCATCAGATTCAGTTCTTGGTGAATCATCGCGATGCCGTTCTGCAGCGCATCCAGCGGCGAAGTCAGGCGCATCTCGCGACCATGCAGGTGCATCGTGCCTTGGTCCGGCACATACACGCCGGCCACGATTTTCATCAGCGTCGATTTGCCGGCGCCGTTTTCGCCCATCAGGGCGTGTACCGTACCCGGGCGGATCCGCAGACACACGTTATCGAGCGCGACGACGCCGGGAAACGCCTTACGCACGCCTGCGACTTCAAGCAGGTATTCGGATTTAGCCCCTTGCGGGTCAGCCGGCGCAGGCGAAGCGACGGCGCCGATGTTGTCGATACTGCCCATGATTCTTTCCTCCAGAGACTTGTAAGCCGGGCGCGGCGCGTGTCGTCGCGCCCGGCGGAGTGCTTATCCGGATCCGGAAGAATCAGTTCTTGCTCATGTACTGGCTGAGGTTGGCGGGAGTGACGAGTTCGAACGGAATCCAGACCATCGACGGAACCTTCTCGCCCTTCATCAGTTTCAGTGCCGTATCAACCGCGCCCTTGCCCTGGCCGGCGGCGTTCTGGAACACCGTGACCTTCATATCGCCCGCCTTCATCGAGGCCAACGCGTCCTGCGTCGCGTCGATACCGGCGACGATCGTCTTGTCGAGCAGCTTCGAAGCTTTCAGCGCTTGGACAGCACCAAGAGCCATTTCGTCGTTGTTCGAGACGACGGCGTCGAACTTCATGCCAGCGCTGATCCAGTTCGTCATCAGGTCATTACCGTCGGTGCGCTGCCACTTGGCCGTACGCTTGTCGAGAATCTTGATACCGTTGCATTCCTTCGTGGCAACGACGTCTTCGACGTCCTGCGTACGCTGACGCGCGGCCTGGTTCGCGAGGTCACCCATCATGACCAGGATGTTCCCCTTGCCGCCCATCAACCGGCAGACTTCCTTCATTTGCAGCGTGCCCGAATCGACTTCATTCGATCCGACATACGCGACACCGGCCGGCAGCGACTTGTCGGCAGGCTGACGGTTCACATACACCAGCGGAATCTTGGCTTCGGAAGCGAGCCGGGTCATCTTCGGCGTTGCATCCGTATCGACGGCGTTAACGATGATCGCATCGACCTTCTGTGCGATGAAGTTCTGAATCTGGTTCAGCTGCCGACCGACGTCGGCTTGCGCGTCTTCGAACTGCAGATCGACGCCCTTCTGCGTACCGGCGTATGTCTTCATGCCGTTACGAAGCACGGTCAGGAAGTTGTCATCGAACGAGGACATCGTGACGCCGATCTTGGCCGCCGAGGCGGGCATGCTGGCGAGAGAGAGGGCGACCAAAGCGGATGCAGCAAGCGTTTTGACAAAAGGCTTCATACGTACACCTCCAATGCGTAAATCGGATATGTCCGAAGCGGACGGTTTTTATTCGACCCCGTTACCGGGGCCTTTCACCGGACGCGTTGCAGGACGCGCCGGTGCTGCTGCGCCTACGCGTTTCGCCGTCAAACGCCGGCGAAACAGAAACACACTGCAAAACCTTTTCCGATACCGGCCATCGACCCATGCCAGCCAGCCGACGCCAGCAAACACATTTCTTGTTTTTTCGTCGCGGTCGGTCATTTAGGCCGCCGCGTTTTTTGTGTGCGCTAACGATAAGAGGATTGAGAAAAAAATGCAAACAATATTTCACTAGAGCATAAAATTCGAAACGAGGTTCTATTTTTGTCTCGAACCGGGACGATGGGAAAGGCGATTCGCCGCGCGGAGAACGTGCTCAGGCACCTCACGAAACGCGGTAAAACTGTGGGCCGAGTCAGCGAATGTCAGGCAAATAGGGCGTTTGGCGGGAGTTCTCGGCAAAATAGAGCCGGAAATCGACGCGTTCTCCGGCCAACGGGTCGTGTTCCACGACGCCGCACTTGAAGAGCAGGTGTTGCAGTGCGGCCATGATCTGGTTGTCCGGGTCCTGATCGATCACCACGTCGAGCAGGCCGCTTTGCATGTACTGGCGGTGATCGTCTGACATTTCGTGTGTCACCCAGCAGATATCCCGGCCGATGCCGTATTTGCGTAGTGCCGCCTCGACACCCGGCGAACCGGCTCCGCTGTTGTAGATCGCGGCGATCGGCTCGCCGTCGCGCAAGGCGCTGGCGACGCCAAGGAAGCAGCGGTCGGGATCGTCGTAGGTTTCCACCGTCCGCACGTCGCACACGAGCCGGGGGGCGAAGCGGGCCAGCACGTCGCGGCACCCCGCCGTGCGATCGACGTGTCCCTGATAATCGGTGCGGCTGCTCAGGATGACCACGCGGCCGCTGTTCTGAGCCAAATGGCCGATGAGGTAGCCGGCCGTGCGCCCCGCGCGGTAGTTGTCGATTCCGGCGTATTGAAGCGCTGGGACACCACCGATGTTGGTTACCACGGCGACGGCCGCTTCGCCGCCTGACGTCGCATCGAGCAGCGCCGCTCGCACCTGCTCGGTATCCGGGGCCGCCAGAATCAGCCCCTGCCGGCGATATGGCGGTTGCCGTATCGCTTTAGCGAAGAGATCGTTACGGTGCTCAGGCAGAAAGGCGCGGTGCACGACGATGCGGCGATCGAGCATCTCCATCAGGCGCTGCAACGCGAACCCGAGGCGCCGGAAGAACGGCGTGTCGTTGACCGGCAGCAGGACATCAAGATGAATCAGGCCGTGCCGTGTCTGCGGAAGCAGGCGCGGCACGCCGAGACGTTTGGCCGCCGTAACAACCTTTTCACGCGCGGCCGCCGAAACACTGCCGCGTTCGTTGAGAACGCGGTCGACCGTGGAGGCACTCACCCCCGCCGCCGCGGCGATTTCGACAAAACGCGGTGTTTTCTTGCGACGCTCGCCGGTAGCCAAGCGACCCACCTCACTCCGCGCAAGCTTTACCTTGGCGAAAAAGAATAACGAAACAGAACTCTGGCTGCACCCTACGTCGTTTGACGATAAATCGTCAAATTCGCAGATGCGAAGCGGAGGCACGTTTCCTATATTGGCCGACATCGAAGTGCCTCTGTCGTCGTATTCACAGCCGATGGCGCCTCGCGCATCGGCGCCCCGCACTGCCCGACAAGGCATAGAAACGGAAAGGAGACCCGGGTGAAAATCGCTCTTGACCCCTACATGCATCGCCACCTCGATCTGCCCGGCCTCTGCCGCTTGACGGCCGAACTCGGTTACCAGTACATCGAACTCTCCCCGCGCGCCGACTTTCTCGACTGGTGGGTCATGCCACATGCCTTTCCGGAACGGATCGCCGAGTTCAAGAAGGCGATGCGGGAACACGGCGTGCAACTGGCAACGCTGCAGCCGATGTACCGTTGGGCGAGCCCGTTCGAGGACGAGCGCCAGGTGGCAATGAAGTACTGGAAGCGCGCGATCGACATCGCGGTCGAGATGGGCTGCGAGTTGATGATCTCGGAGTTCGGCCGCGGCGCATCACCCGAACGCTCCGTGGGCATGGGCCCGGCCGTGAATGGTAAGGAAGCGTGCGAAGCGGCGTTCTGGCGCTCGATGGAAGAACTCGTGCCGGTCTTCGAACGGGAAGGCGTCGTTCTCTCGATCGAGCCGCATCCGGAAGACTGGGTGGAGACGTTTCATCCCGCGTACGACGTGATCCGCATGATCGGCTCGCCCAACGTGAAGATGTCGTATATCGCCCCCCACACCTTCTACTACGGCGATGACATGGCCGCCATGTTGCGCGAGGCGGCCCCGGTTCTGAGCCACGTACGGGTCGCCGACACCTACAACCACAAGGCGTCGTCCGGCCTCCGCTACATTGTCAACCCGCCGGGGGCGCAGGTGCGCGTGCACCAGCATCTCGACATCGGGCAGGGAGAGATCGACTGGGATGTCTTTTTCGCCACACTGGCCGAGATTGGCTTCGACGGCGTTTTGTCGTCCTGCGTGTTTGCCTGGGAAGACCGCGCCGAGGAGTCGTCACGCTTCATGCGTCGCGAGATCCAGCGCTATGTCGACAAGTACTGGCACCAGGCTGCCTGACGAGAGTCCACGGGGCACAGCACTCGACGATTGGCCCGACACTAAAGCCGCGCTTCAACAACTTCAACAGGAGGTCGCAAACATGAGCCGCATTCGTTTTTCCATCAACCGCATCAGCTCGCCACGCATCTCTTTCGATGCTTTCCTTGCCATGTGCAATCGCTTGGGCGTCGACAGCGTCGAGATCCGCAACGATCTGCCGGGCACCGAACTGCAGGACGGCACGCCGGCACCGATAATCAAAAACTCAGCCGCCGCAGCGCACATCACGGTGCGTACGATCAATGCGCTTTATCCGTTCGACGTCTTTACGCCGGAACTGCGCGAGAAGGCCGTGACGCTCGCCAAGTACGCAAAGGAGAGCGGCGCCGAAGCGCTCGTCATGTGTCCGCTCAACGACTGGAACGACAAACGCACGCCCGCCGAACGCTACGCCGACCTCGTGCGCTCTTTGTGCGAACTGCGCCCCATCCTTGAAGACGCGGGGTTGCTTGGCCTCGTCGAACCGCTCGGTTTCCAGCAGTGCTCGCTGCGTCGCAAGTCGGACGCCATCAAGGCTATCTACGACGCGGGCGCTGAGCGCGCGTATCGCCTGGTCCACGACACTTTTCACCATTACCTGTCGGGCGAGGACATTTTCTATCCCGACATGACGGGCCTCATCCACATCTCGGGCGTCGAGGACAAGGCATTGCAGGATGCCGACATGCGCGACGAGCATCGCGTCCTTGTCGGCACGGCTGATCGGCTTGGCAATCTACGGCAGCTCAAGATCATGCTCGACCGCGGTTACCAGGGCGTCGTTTCCTTCGAGCCGTTCGCCCCCGAGATCATGGACGCCAGCGATAGCGAAAGCCGCCTGCGCGCCAGCATGGACTTCGTGCGCGCCAACGTTTGAGTTCATCCCGGTCTTTTCCAAAACAAGAGGAACGATCATGACTCTGAAAATCGGCGTCGTCGGAACCGGCGCCATCGGCCAGGATCACATTCGCCGGATTACGCAGGCGCTGTCCGGAGCTGAAGTCGTGGCGGTTAACGACATCAATCCGCAACAGGCCCGCGACACGGTCGCCAAATACGGGTTGCACGCCGAAGTGCATGCCGACGGAGAAGCGCTCATTGCGTCGCGCGACGTCGAGGCCGTCCTCGTCACTTCATGGGGCCCAACGCACGAACTCTTCGTTCTCGCCGCGCTGGCCGCCGGCAAACCGGTGTTCTGCGAGAAGCCGCTGGCGACGACGGCGGACGGATGCCGCCGCATCGTCGACGCCGAAATCGCGGCCGGCAGGCGCCTCGTGCAGGTCGGCTTCATGCGCCGCTACGATGTCGGCTATCGCGATCTCAAGAAGACGATCGAACAGAACGCCATCGGCACCCCGCTCATGGTGCACGGCGCTCACCGCAATCCGGCCGTCGGCGACGGCTACAAGACGGACATGGCGATCACGGATACGCTGATCCACGAGATCGACGTTCTGCGCTGGCTGCTGCGTGACGACTACACGTCGGCGCAGGTCATCTATCCGCGCAAGACGCGCAATGCGTCCGGCCACCTCGCCGATCCCCAGATCATTCTCCTGGAAACGACGACGGGCATCCGCATCGACGTCGAGGTCTTTGTGAATTGCGTCTATGGCTACGACATTCAGTGCGAGGTCGTCGGCGAGACAGGCATCGCGCGCCTGCCGGAACCTGCGCGCGTGTTGATGCGCAGCGGCGCCAAGCGTTCGGTCGAGATTCTCACCGACTGGAAGGAACGCTTCATCGATGCCTACGACGTCGAGATTCAAGCCTTCATCGACGGTGTTCGCACTGGAGAGCTCACCGGCCCCACGGCGTGGGACGGCTACGCCGCAGCGCTTATCGCCGACGCCTGTGTCAAGGCGCAACGCACGGGGGCGATCGAACCGATCGCGATACCGCCGCGGCCATCGTTTTACGACGCGTAACGAAAGTGGCCCCGCCTCGCCGGGGCCACTTTTGCGTGCCGCTTCTGCCAGAGCTCTCGGCCGTCTTCACCCTCCACGTTTCGCCCTCGGCTATTGCGTTGACGTTCGATCATGCGATACTCGAAAAAGAAGTCGCAGCAAACGCCAGCTCGTATGTAGATTAACTACAAGAATATGGACAGACACGCTGGGCGCCAGGGATAACTCATACGTCATGCAGAGGGGGTTCTATGATCGGCATCGGCTTGGGCAATTTCAGCGTCAAGAAAAAGCTCGGCTTTTTGATACTGTTCGCGATTCTGATGCTCTTGGTCGTCGGCGTCGCGGGACTAGCTGGGGCGAAGCGCATCGACGGCGCGCTCACAGTCGTTTCTGAAGACAAGCTGCCGGCGGCAAACGAGCTGGCAACGATCCGCAACAGCATGGCGACGCTACACAGCGTGTGCCTCGAAGCGTCGCTGTGGCGCGAGAAGAAATACTCGCAGAAGTACTTCAAGAACATTTTCCGCCGCATCGAGCCACTCAATACCGAGCTGATGAAGGCAATGGAGAATTACGAGAAGCTCGGCCTTTCGGAAGAAGAAACCGAAGCCTGGAAGAAATTCAAGGAGACGTCGGCCAACTGGCACACCTACGCAAAACGCACGGCGAAGGTCATCGAGCAACTGGCAAACAACGACGACAACGGCAGCAACACCGAAGAGGCGATGGCCAAACAGGCGCAGTACTTCGACGATTACGACATGTCGATGGCGCCGTGGGGTGTCGTCGAACCGGCGTTGCAGAAGGCGCTGACCGCTCTCGTCGAAGCCAACGCGAAATCGGGCGAAGGCGCCGTTGAAGCGGGCAGAACGGCGAGCAAGGCGGCGTCGGTCGCGATCATCGGCGTCTCGGCCGTCGCCGCCTGCATCCTGGTCGTCCTCGGTTTCTTCATGAGCCGGGGGATCATCGCGCCGCTCGAGAACATGCGGCGCTCGATCGTCACCGTGGCGACCGACAACGACTTCACAAACCGCGCGGCGGTTACGTCGCGCGACGAGGCGGGACAAACCGCTGTAGCGTTCAACGAACTCATCGAGCAGATGCAACGTTCGTTGCGCGAGGTTCTCGATAACGCCGGGCAGGTGTCGAGTGCCGCGCACCAGGCGGCCGACGTTTCTAAGCAGGTTTCCGACGCGTCGAACAACCAGAGCGAAGCTGCGTCGGCGATGGCCGCGGCCATCGAGCAGATGACCGTGGCGATCACGCACATCAACGACTCGGCGCGCAGTGCGCTGCAGCGCGCGCAGGAAGCGGGAGCCGCGGCGGACTCCGGAGCGGAAACGATTTCCGGGGCGAACGCCGAGATGGCCGAAATCGCCGGCACGGTGCACAACGCGGTGCGCGACATCAACGAGGTCGGTGTGCAGTCTGGCAAGATTTCGATGATGGTGCAGGTGATCAAGGATGTCGCCGATCAGACCAACCTGCTGGCTCTGAACGCCGCGATCGAGGCGGCACGCGCGGGAGAACAGGGGCGCGGATTCGCCGTCGTCGCCGACGAAGTACGCAAGCTGGCCGAGCGGACGGCTTCCTCGACGACCGATATCGCGGGCGTCGTCGCGGCGATGCAGGCGTCGACGAAGAACGCCGTCACGGGCATGGACTCCGTCGTGCAGCGCGTCGACGTCGGGCAGAAGCTCTCGGATCAGGCCGCGCAGCGGATGGGCGAGATCCAGGGCGAAGCCAAGCACGTCGCAGACGCGATCCACGACATCGCTATCGCGCTCGACGAACAGAGCACCGTCGCCCAGGACATCGCTCGGCGCGTCGAAACCGTCGCCCGCATGTCGGAGGAAAACACAGCCGCAGCGACCAACACAGCCAAAGTCGCCGAAGGGCTGGACCAACTGGCCGGCGCCTTGCGGCAGACCGCCGGGCGGTTCAAGGTGTAGTTCCGCAGAGCGGTTGGGCGCCCGCTGCCCAGAGCGGCGGGCTTCGCCGCCTTGCGATGCCCACCGGTACTCCTGGCTTTCTCTCCTCAGCGCGAATCCGGCCCCGAGCGCCCGACCCTCTGCCTCGCAGTTCTCGGCACGTTCCTTCCAGCAATTCCCCCGCGAACCCAGCCACGGCCTTTCCACGTCTCGCGCCACGCCAGAAAAATGTTCATCTAGCGCGTCGAGATAGGGCGTTAAAAAAAGACAAAATAGAATGCTAGTTCTAATTGACTTTGATATTTAGAAAATATATTGTTTACGCAAGGTTGAGAGGGTCAATGACGAGTGGATTCGGAAAGCGGTAACACGATCAAGAAAACCGCGACCGGTGCACAACGAAATTCGCCTTGATCAATGAACTGGTCGCGCTCCGCTTGCGGGGCACGCACGAATCAACCTCAGGGCCATTCATCTACCGCTAGCCACTAACGAGGTATGTGCAAATGAACAACAGTCAGCAAGCCGCTCAGAGCCCCCTATCCCTGACGACCGCCAACTACGTGACGGATTTCTGGAACGACTCCTGTGCGGTCGACGAACTGCAGTACGCGATCGCCAACGGCGGCGTCGGCGCGACGACCAACCCGAGCATCGTGCTCAACGTGCTGAAGAAGGAACTGCCGGCGTGGCGCGACACCTTGGTGCGCATCTTCAATGAGAACCCGACCTGGGGCGAAGAGCAGATCGCCTGGAAATTGATCGAGGAGATGGGCCTGAAGGGCGCCCAGTTGCTGATGCCGATCTTCGACCGCGAACGCGGACGCAAGGGGCGGTTGTCGATGCAGACGAACCCGGCGTTCTACCGCAACCCCGAGGCGCTCGTCGAACAGGCCGTTCATTTCAACAGCCTCGCGCCGAACGTGCAGGTGAAGATTCCGGTGACCGCTGCCGGCATTCCCGCGCTGGAAGAAGCCACCTACCGCGGCGTAACGATCAATGCCACGGTCTGCTTCACCGTTCCGCAAGCCATTGCCGTTGCAGAGGCCGTTGAACGCGGATTGAAACGCCGGGCGGCCGAAGGCAAGAACTGCGACATCTTCCCGGCTTGCACAATCATGGTCGGCCGCCTCGACGACTGGATGAAGGTCGTCGCACAACGCGACGGCATCGCGCTCACTCCGGGATACGCCGACTGGGCCGGCGTGGCGACAATGAAAAAGGCGGCGGCCATCTTCAAACAGCGCGGCTACCGTGCGCGTCTGCTCTCCGCGGCCTACCGTCATCACCTGCACTGGTCCGAGTTCATCGGCGGCGACATCATCCTGACGATTCCGCACGAGTGGCAGGTGCTGTTCAACAACTCCAAGGTCGAGGTCAAGGAGCGCATGCAAAACCCGGTCGATCCGAAGATCGTGGCCGAGCTTTACGACCTGGTCCCGGACTTCCGGCGTGCCTACGACGAAGACGGCATGACGGTCGCCGAATTCGACGACTACGGCGCCACCCGGCGCACGCTGCGCGGCTTCTGCGACCACTACCACGAACTGCTGTCGATCGTGCGCGACGTGATGATCCCGAACCCGGACAAGAAGAAGTAATCCCTGTAACCAAGACACGGGAAACGTCATGACGGAAAACGTACGCATCGGCATCGTCGGGCTTGGCCGGCTGGGCAAGCGCCACGCGCTGAACCTCGCCGGTTCTGTTCCCGGAGCATCGTTGATCGCCGCCGCCAGCCCGGTCGAAGAGGAACGGCGCTGGGCGCGCGATCATCTGCCGCAAGCCAGCAGCTACGCCTCGCTCGAAGAGTTGCTGCGGCACGACGGGCTGGATGCCGTCTGGCTCGTCACACCGACCTCGCTACACGTCGAACAGATTGAAGCTGCGCTGCTCGCCGGCAAGCACGTCTTCTGCGAGAAGCCGCTGGCGCTGACGCTGGAATCCTGCGATCGCGTTCTGGAACTGGCGGAGAAACGTCCACGGCAGGTGGCAATGATCGGCTTTACCCGCCGTTTCGATCCCGCCTACGCGATGTTGAAGGAGCGTATCGACGCAGGCGAGCTCGGCCGCGTATATCGCCTGCACTTTGAATCGCACGATCCGATCGATCCGCACGGTTTCTTCGTCAAATTTGCTCCTACGTCAGGCGGCCTGTTCCTCGATTGCGGTATCCACGACGTCGACCTGGCACGCTGGATGGCGGGAAACTCGCGGGCGGTACGCGTAAGCGCGAGCGGTTGCTGCCACCAATATCCCGGACTTGCGGAATGCGGCGACATCGACACCGGTGTCGGCACGATCGAGTTCGAGAACGGCCTGATCGCTACACTGTTCATCTCGCGTACCTCGCATCGCGGCTACGAAGCTACGCTGTGGGCCAACGGAACCCTGGGCGGAATGCTGGCCGGCAAGGACATCGCGGCCCCGGCCCTGATTGCCGAATCCGGAAACATGCAGCATCGGCAAGGGCTGCCCGATTTCTTCGCACGCTTCTCCGACGCTTTTCTCGTCGAAGCCAAAGCCTTCGTCGACGCTTTGCGCAGCGGCCAACCGTCGCCGCTGACACTTGCCGACGCGCGCGAGGCGACACGCATTGCGATCGCTTTGCGTGAGGCCTACGAAGGCCGGCGGACGATCGAACTCGACTGAATCTCGAAATGTGTATCACCGGAATACGCCTCCTGCCATCTGCGATTAGAATTTTTGTTCCGTTATGATAAATATCGAGAATTTCCGTTGCACTAAAGCCGAAGGCGCGCTATCTTTCCCGAGTGGGAAATGGAGCAATTTGGGGAGCAATCCCGGTCCCCGGGAGAGCACCCGGCGAGGCGCGCCGAGCACGTTCGCAGAAGACCTAAACGGGCGTTTTTGCGCGGTGCGGGAGACAAAAACAGCGGAGGTCAGGTAATGACGACAATTCGTTTGACGATGGCGCAGGCACTGGTGCGTTATCTCACTGCACAACGCGTAACAACCGGCAACGGAACCGAGCCGCTTTTCGGCGGCATGTGGGCGATTTTCGGGCATGGAAACGTGAGCGGTCTGGGTGGGGCGCTGTATGCGGTTCGCGAGACGTTCCCGACGTTCCGTGCGCACAATGAACAAGGCATGGCTCTTGCGGCGGCGGCGTACGCCAAGGCACACTTCCGCCGACGCATCATGGCCGTGACGACGTCGATCGGCCCGGGCTGTACGAACCTGGTGACAGCCGCCGCGACCGCGCACGTCAATCGTCTGCCGATGCTCTTGCTTCCGAGCGACGTCTTCATCTCGCGCGCGCCGGATCCGGTTCTGCAACAGGTCGAGGACTTCCAGGACGGTACGGTTTCGGCCGTCGACTGCCTGCGTCCGGTGTCGCGTTATTTCGATCGCATCGTCGCGCCTTCGCAATTGCTGACCGCATTGCCGCGCGCCATCGCCGTACTCACCGACGCAGCGCAATGCGGACCTGTTACCCTGGCCTTGCCGCAAGACGTGCAATCGATGGCCTACGACTGGCCGGAAGAATTCTTCGCCGAGCGCGTTGTGCATTTCCGTCAGCCGCCCGCCGACCCGGGCGAAGTGGCCGCCGTCGCGGCAGTGCTGCGTAATGCCAAGCGCCCGCTGGTGGTCAACGGTGGCGGCGTTCTCTACAGCAAGGGCGGCTGTGCCGCGCTACGCGCGTTTGTCGAAAAACACGGCATTCCGGTCGGCGAGTCGCAGGCCGGCAAGGGCGCCCTGCCCTGGGACCACCCGATGCTCTCCGGCGCGATCGGTGTGACCGGCTCCACGGCGGCCAACGCACTTGCCGAAGAAGCGGACGTGGTCATTGCCGTCGGCACCCGATTGCAGGACTTCACCACCGGCTCACATGCTTTGTACGCTCAGGCCAAGCTCGTTTCGATCAACGCGGCACCTTTCGACGCCATCAAGTGGAGCGCGACGGAAATGGTCGCCGACGCGGCGGTCGGGCTCGCGGCGTTGTCCGCTGCCCTCGGTACGTGGCAATCTGAGACCGCCTGGCGCGAGAAGAGCGTGAAGCTCAACGACCAGTGGCGGCGCATGGTGAAAGAGATTGTCGTCAGTCCGCGCGCCGACCTGCCTACCTACGCCGAAGTCATCGGTGCGGTGCAAGCCTCGTCGCCGGATTCCGAGACGCAGGATATCGCGGTGTGCGCCGCAGGAACGCTGCCGGCGGAGCTGCACAAGCTCTGGCGCACGTCGACACCTGGCGGTTATCACATGGAATACGGGTATTCGTGCATGGGCTACGAGGTCGCGGGTGGCGTCGGCGTCAAGATGGCGCATCCTGACCGCGAAGTCATCGTCATCGTCGGCGACGGCAGCTACCTCATGCTCAACAACGAGCTCGCGACGTCGGTGATGCTGGGTCTGAAGATCATCGTCGTCGTCACCGACAACGCCGGCTACGCCTGTATCACCCGACTGCAGAAAGCCTGCGGCGGTGCCCCGTTCAACAACATGTATGTCGATTGCCTGCAGGGACCGCACGGCATCCCGGCGATCGACTTCGCGCTCAACGCACGTTCGCTCGGTGCCAACGCGGAGACGGTGACCAGCGTCACCGAGTTGCGCGAGGCGATGGTCCGCGCACGCGCTTCAGACAAATCGACCCTGATCAGCATCACCATCGACGGGCCGCAATGCACCGAGGAAGGCGGCGCTTGGTGGGAAGTTGGCATTCCGGAAGTATCGGAACGCGCCGAAGTTCGCGCCGCACGTGCGCAGTTGGAGCAGGACAAGAAGAAGCAGAGGCTTTGAACGCTGGCGGCGAGCACCTCGCAATCCGCATCGATCGAAAAACCGGACAAGACTGACTAAGCGTAAATAAGGGACAGACATGGGAAAACTAAGTGTACGCATCGGGATCAACCCGATCTCTTGGACCAACGACGACCTTCCTCAGCTCGGTGGCAATACGCCGCTTGAGACCTGCCTTTCGGAAGGCACGGAGATTGGTTATACGGGTTTCGAGCTCGGCAACAAATTCCCGAAAGACCCGGCGGAGCTCAAGTCGAAGTTGGCAGGCTACGGTGCCGTCGTGGTTTCCGGCTGGTACTCCGGAAATCTCGCGGAAGGTACGCTGAAGGATGAAATCGAAGCCGTCGGCCCGCACCTGAAGAAGCTCGTTTACAACGGCTGCAAGGTGATGGTTTACGGCGAAGTCGCCGGTTCGGTTCAGGGCCAGCAGCAGACACCGCTGTCGCGCCGTCCCAAGTTCGAAAACCTCGATCAGTGGAAAGCGTATGCCGAAAAGCTCGATGCCTTCGGCGCCTACCTCAAGAGCAACGGCATCACGCTCGCTTACCACCATCACATGGGCGCGTACTGCGAAAGCCCGCAGGATCTCGACACGCTGATAAAGCTGACGACGCCGAATGTTGGCCTGCTGTTCGACACGGGCCACATCACTTTCGCCGGTGGCGACGCCCTCGCCGAGTTGCGCAAGCACATCGGGCGGGTGGTGCACGTGCATTGCAAGGACGTGCGCAAGGCCGTGATGCAAAAGGCGCGCAACAACGACCAGAGCTTCCTGAATTCGGTGCTCGACGGCGTATTCACCGTTCCAGGCGACGGCATGATCGACTTCGAGCCGATCCTCTCGCTGCTCGCCGATCACAACTACAGCGGCTGGCTCGTTGTCGAAGCGGAACAGGACCCGGCCGTCGCGCCTAGCTATGAGTACGCGAAGAAGGGCTTCGATTACCTGACCGCGCTCGTCGCGAAGATCAACGGAAAGTGAGGGCGCCCGCGTGAGCAGCAAGCTTCTCGTAAAAGCCCGCCCGGGCAAGGAGATCGCCTCGGTCACACCGGAATCCGCCGGCTGGGGATACGTCGGCTTCGTCGCCTATCGTCTGCAACCCGGCGAATCAGTTTCGTTCGCCGACCCGAAGCGCGAGGCCTGTCTTGTCGTGTTGAGCGGCAAGGCGCGCGTGCAGGCCGGCGATCTCGATTGCGGCGAAATGGGAACGCGCGAAAGCGTCTTCGACGACAAGGCGCCGGACGCGGCTTACGTCCCGAACAACTGCCGCGTCAGCGCGACGGCAGTAACCGCTTGCGAGATCGCGATCGCGCACGCACCGGGATTTGGCACCTATCCTGCCAGGGCGATTCCCTCCACGTCGATCAAACGTTCGGTGCGCGGCGAAGGAACCAATCAGCGCTTCGTGACGGACATCCTGCCGGCCAGCGAACAGGCCGACAGCCTGCTGGTCGTGGAAGTCATCACGCCGTCGAGCCACTCGTCAAGCTACCCTCCGCACAAGCACGACACCGACGCGTTGCCCAACGAGAGCTCGCTCGAAGAAACTTACTATCACCGGCTCAATCCGGCGCAAGGCTACGTGCTGCAGCGCGTGTATACGGACGATCGGAGCCTGGATGAAGCCGTCGCCGCGGAGGACCACGACGTGGTGATGGTTCCCAAGGGGTACCACCCGGTCACCGTTCCACACGGCTATACCTCGTATTACTTCAACGTCATGGCCGGGGAAAAGCGTAGCTGGGTTTTCCGCAACGACCCGGCGCACGAGTGGATGTTGCGCAAGGACTGAATCGCTCCGGCCGCCCGCTGAACCAACGGGCAAGTGCCGGAAATGCCGCAGAAAGGCCGCACGGACCGGATACGCCGCCGCGGCATCGGGCAGGAATCCGTATTCGAGTACTTTTTGGAGGAAGCAAGCAATGGCCGGTATCAAGCGTTTGAAAGTCTGCATCAACAACGAGTGGGTTGAATCGAGCACGTCCAAATACATGCCGGTCATGAACCCGAGTCTCGGCGTCCAGATCGCCGAGGCGCCCTGCTGCACGCAAAGCGAAGTCGATGCCGCGGTGAACGCCGCTGCCGCCGCTTTCCCGGCCTGGTCGAACACACCCATCCCTCAGCGCATCCAGCTGATGTTCCGTTTCAAGGCCCTGCTCGACCAACACCTCGACGAGTTGACGACGCTGCTCGCAACAGAAATGGGTAAGGTACTCGCCGAAGCCAAGGGCGACGTGCTGAAGGCGATCGAAGTCGTCGAATGTGCCTGCTCGTCGCATTACCTGATGCAGGGCGATACGTGCATGAACGTCGCCAACGGCTACGACACGGTGTCCTTCCGCGAACCGCTCGGCGTCTTCGTGGGTATCGCACCATACAATTTCCCGGCGATGATCCCGATGGGTTGGATGCTGCCGTTCTGCATCACCACCGGCAACACCTTCGTCCTGAAGGCCGCCTCGATGGTGCCGCAGACGTCGATGCGCATGCTCGAACTGCTGATCGAAGCCGGCTTGCCCAAGGGCGTCGTCAACCTCGTGACGTGCTCGCGCGTCGAGGCGGACTCGCTGCTCGTCAATCCGAAGGTCAGAGGTATCACCTTCGTCGGCTCGACCTCCGTCGGTCTGCATATCTACTCGACCGCCGCCGGCGCAGGCAAGCGGGTGCAAGCCCTCTGCGAAGCCAAGAACCACGCACTGGTGATGGAAGACTGCGTGCTTGAGCGCACCGTCTCCGGCATCATCAACTCGACCTACGGCTGTGCCGGCCAGCGTTGCATGGCCCTGCCGGTGGTCTGCGTGCAGGAATCGATCGCTGACGAGTTCGTCGCGTTGCTCAAGAAGAAGGCGCAAGAACTGAAGCTCGGCGCTGCGTACCTGCCCGAATCGCAACTCGGGCCGTTGGTCTCGGCCGCGCAGAAGCAGTCGGTTGAAAACTGGATCGCCCGCGGTGTCGAAGAAGGCGCCAAACTCGTGCTCGACGGTCGTGGCGTGAAGGTGCCCGGCTTCGAGGACGGTTATTTCGTCGGGCCGACGATCTTCGACCACGTGAAGCCGGAACATGCGATCGGCAATGACGAAGTCTTTGGACCGGTCACCTGCGTCAAGCGCGTGAAGAGCTTCGAAGAAGGCCTGGCGATCATGAACGGCAACCGCTTCGCCAACGGCTCGTGCATCTACACCAGCTCGGGCTACCACGCCCGCGAGTTCGCCAAGCGCACGCACGGCGGCATGGTCGGTATCAACGTCGGCATCCCGGTCCCGTTCTCGATCTTCCCCTTCACCGGGCACAAGGATTCGTTCTTTGGCGACCTGCACGCGATGGGCAAGGATGGCGTGGCCTTCTTCACCGAAACGAAGGCGGTCACTTCGGTTTGGTTCACCGACGAAGACGCCCGCAAGGCGGTTTCAACGTGGGATGGAACGCTGACACGGAACTGATGTAAGCAACACCGGCCCGCGGCGGCGGGCCGCTTTCTTTCTCTCCTCTCAAGGCCATGGTCTCGCGGCGCCTGTCCGATTCTCCCAAGACTGGCGCCGTCTTTTTTTGTGCGCGTTGAAAAGCGTCAGCAGAAGATGGCGTTGCTCCACCGCACCACATTGAGACCGCTCAGGCCGCCGCCCGGATACCGTTGATGGGGGCAATGGAGCAAGCCGACAGTTGGGTCTCAAGCCGCTCGACGATACGTGGATGCGGCCACAAGGCCAGTGTTTCCAGCCCCTGCACCTCGACCCGGGTCGCCGCCGTCTCCTGTCCTTCGAAGTAGATGCTGAATGCACCAGTGAAGGCGTCTTTCACGACGTAGCGCTGCGGCAACAGGAACGACGGAGGAATCCCCGCCCGGCCGACCTTCTCCCACCCGTAGCGGTTGGGCGTGTCGTTGCATACCGGAACCCGGAACGCTACCGGGAGCGAGATGATCTCTGCGCCCGCGAGGCTGGACGCGCACGCGGCGAGGAAGACTCGTGCCGTGCCGTCAGCGAGCCACTGACAGTAAGCGTGCGTGCCCGCCTCCGAGAGTGGGAACTTCAGCAGGTCGCCAGGCTTCTTGATGATGCGTGCCATCGTGTCCTCGGTGCTTACTGCGCCAACGGCCTCCGGATGCCGGTTAGCCGCTCTGCCGGCAAGAGATCCCCGTCCGTGCGAGTTTTGTCGCTCGCTCGGTTCGGGACCGTGAACCGGCCCTTTGCTCGGGATAGTGTCGCCGCACTAACGCTGCGGCACGCGCCCTACGCGTTACCTCCGACGATCGCCAGCCCGTGATCGGCGAAGCCGATGCCCACCCGACGGCCGAGGGGATAGGTGTTGAAAACGTCGCTGGAACGCACGAAGAGTTCGCCCAAGGGAGTCTGCAATGTGTACTGCATCTCTGTACCCAGGAACGACGCGTAGACGATCTCTCCGCACAGAGGCTGATTGTCTGTCTCCCCTGTAAGCCGTATGGCATCCGGACGCACGGCGATGCGCACATCACCTCGGCGGGCCTTTCGGTCTGGAACGATCACCGTGACGCCGCCGATGACGCATTCGCTGCGCCCGGCCTCATGACGCTGCGCCTCACCCGAAACGAGATTGGCATTGCAGATGAAGTCGGCCACGAACTCATCGGCCGGCGTCTCGAACAGGTCGCGCGGTGTTCCGTGCTGCGCGATGCGTTGCTTGTTCATGACGATGATCTGATCGGAAACAGCCATCGCTTCTTCCTGATCGTGTGTCACATACACCGCGGTCAAATTGAGCTTGAGTTGAATGCCACGGATCTCGTCGCGCACATGGCGACGCAGCTTCGTGTCGAGATTCGACAAGGGTTCGTCGAGCAGCAACACCTGCGGCTCGAGCACCAGCGCGCGGGCAACCGCGACACGTTGTTGTTGGCCGCCCGAGAGTTCGCTCGGCAGTCGCGGGCCGTAGTCGGCGAGGCCCACGAGGCTCAATCCATCCAGCGCACGCTGGTTCGCCTCGCGCGTAGGCAAGCCGCCGACGGTGAGCCCGTAAGCGACGTTTTCGAGCACCGTCATATGCGGAAATAGCGCGTACGATTGGAACACCATGCTGACGTCGCGCTCAATCGCCGACTGGTGCGTCACGTTCTCTCCGTTGAGCAGAATGCGTCCCTCCGTCACGGCTTCGAGGCCGGCGATCATGCGCAATGTGGTCGTTTTGCCGCAGCCGGACGGGCCAACGAGCGTGACCAGCGAGCCGCGCGGAATGCTGAACGAGACGTTGTCCACCGCCACGACGCGTCCGTATTTCTTCGTCACCTGATCGAACACAAGCGAGATGTCGTTGGCCTTGGCGTTCGATGCGGCGTTCTCGACGCCGGGATGAGCTGCATGATTCATCAGATCGCTTCCTTCTGCAGGATGGGTTTGACCGGTATCGAAGGCTTATCGAGGTCGTTGAGCACGCGGTCCTGGCGCCGCAGCCGGCGGCGGCCAACGAGCTTCTGCACACCGATGACGCAGGAGAGCATGACAACGATCAACATGCTCGAGTAGGCGATCGCGGTTCCGTACTGACCGTTTTCGACGAGCCCAATGATGTAGGAGGTCGCCATGTCGTACTTGGCGCTGACCAGGAAGATGATGGCGCTGATCGACGTGATCGAACGTACGAAGCTGTAGACGAGCGCGGTGGTGATCGCCGGCTTGAGCAACGGGAAGATGATGCGGCGCGCGGTAGTAAAGCTGCTCGCCCGCAGCATCGTCGAGGCTTCGTCGAGGCTCTTGTCGAGCTGGCTCATCGCCGCGATGCCGCCACGCAGCCCGGTCGGCATGTTGCGGAAAACAAAGCACAGGATCAGGATCAAGCCCGTACCGGTCAGTTCGATCGGCGGCACGTTGTACGCCAGAATGTAGCTCACGCCAATCACCGTCCCCGGCACGGCGAAGCACATCATCGTGCCGAACTCGAACAGGCTCTTGAGCGCGAACTTCTGCCGGACCAACAACCACGCCGTCATCATGCCGAGCGTCGCGGTGAGCGGCGCGGCGATGCCGGCGATCGTCATGCTGGTGAAGAACGACGACCACGCGGTGCCCGTCCAATTGATTCCGTGTTGGCCGAAGTCGATGCCGAACGCGTTGATGTAGTGACGGAGCGTGAAGCTGTTGTCTCGTCCCCACTGATGGACGAAGCCGCCACTCAGCACCATGCCGTAGATCACGATCGTGAATGACGTCCAGATGACGACGACAGTCGTGATGACGCGGGCGAAAAGCGGTGAAAGCGCTACGTGCTGCCCGTTGTCGGCTTTGCCCGTCACCGTCGCGTAAGATTTGTTGCCGAGCCAGCGCCGCTGCAACAGGAAGGCAATCACGGCAAACGAGAGCAGGATCAGGCCAAGGCTTGCTGCCCGCCCTTCGTCGGTCTGCGCGCCGACAATCGCGAAGTAGATTTCCGTCGACAACACGCTGTAGCTGCCGCCGAGAACCATCGGGTTGCCGAAGTCCGCCATGCTTTCGATGAAGGTCACCAGGAAAGCGTTGGCCAGGCCCGGCTTCATCAGGGGCAGGGAAACGCGCCACAGGGTTTGCCAGCGTGACGCACCGAGTGTTTGCGACGCTTCCTCGACCGATGGGCTAACACCTTCGACGACCCCGATCAGCACCATGAAGGCGATCGGCGTATAGGCGAGCACCTGTGACAGCCAGACCCCAAAGAATCCGTAGACCCAGCGGCCGGGGGCAACACCGAACCAATGGGCGACGAGCGTCGTCAGCGCACCGTTGCGGCCGAGCAGCAGAATCAACGCCAAGCCGATCACAAAAGGCGGCGTGATGATCGGCAACAAAGTGAGCGCGCGCAGCGAGCCTTTCCAGCGGAAGCCGGTGCGCGTTACGACGAGCGCGAAGCACAGACCCAGCAGCATGCAGCAGGTGGCCGTCGCGGCGGCGAGATAAAGCGTGTTCCAGGCGACGCCACAGCGGCCGCCGCCGAAGACGCAATTGAGTCCCCAGGTTCTCTGATCCGTCATACGGCCGAACCACGAGCCGACGCTGAACAAGCCCTCGGGATCAACAAAGGCCTTCGCCAGCACATGGCCGACCGGCATGATCACGAAGAGCGAAATCAACGCGATGATGAGCCCGATCATGCCGGTGACGAACATGTCGCCACGGCAGGCACCGAGGAGCGCACAGCCGCCGGTAAGCAGGAACAGGAAACCGGCCGCAACGAGCAATGCACCATAGCCCAGTCCTACTTGGGGGCCCAGCCCGAGCCAGCCGGGCCTGAAGCCGAGAACGAGTAGATAGGCGATTCCCGCCACGCCGACAGCAATAAACAACAAACCCCGCGCACGCCGTGAGAACGGCGCGAGCAACGCCGCCGTCGCCGCGGCGACGAGGCCGACCAGCGGCCACAAGACCGCTTGGCCGTGTTTGAGCATCAGAAAGAGCGCGGAGGCCGCGTCCTTCTTGTCCGACCAGTCGGCCGAAAGCCAACGGCCCGCAAAGAACCCCGCCTCCTGCTGATGCCAGGGGACGAGCGCCAGCGCGAATGCCATCAGCGCCAGCCAGCCTCCGAGCGACTTCTTCACAATTACATCCTTTGCGCGGCGAAGATTTCGTCATCCCAGCGCTTGAGCAAGCGCTTGCGCACATCGTCTTGCCCGAACTTGGCGAAGTCATAATTGATCAGCTTCACCTCGTCGGGACGCGGCGCCTTGGGCGGAATCGATGCCGAGGCGTTGGACGGCAATTGCAGCGCATTGGCCTTGAACGCCAGGGACTGAACGTCGGCGCGCAGCGCGAACTCGTAGAATTTCTTGGCGGCTTCGAGGTTGCGGGCGCCCTTGACGATGCTCATCGAGCCGATTTCGAAACCGGTGCCTTCGCACGGAGCGAACACTTCAACCGGCATTCCGGCCATCGTTTCCTTGAGCAGATCGTGCAGGAAGGTGATGCCGATACCTGTTTCGCCACGTGCCAGCGCCTTGGCCGGCGCAGAGCCGGACTTGGTGTATTGGCTGACGTTCTTGCCGAGTGACTTCATGAAGGCGAACGCCTCGTTCTCACCGAAAATCTGCACGAAGGTGGCCAGCGCCGTGTAAGCCGTTCCCGACGAATTGGGGTTCGAAATCTGGATTTCGCCGGCGAACTCGGGTTTGAGAAGGTCTTTCCAGCACTTCGGCACGGCAAGTTTTTTCGCCTTCAATACCTCCGGGTTGTAGCCGACGCCGAGCAGGCCCATATACACGCCGACAGTGCGATAGCCCGAAATACGCGCCTGCTCCTGCGCCCAGGAATGCAGCTTCTCGAGTTGCGGTGATTTGTAGACCTCCGTGTAGCCGGCGTTCGCGGCTTGCAGGTGAGGGTCGCCGGTACCGGCCCACCAGATGTCGGTCTTGGGATTGGCCGCTTCGGCACGAATCTGCGCGAAGATTTCGCCGGCACTTTTACGTACCATCGATACCTCGATACCGGTCTCTTTCTGGAAAGTGTTGCGCATCAGCTCGCACCAATCGTTGTCCGAGGCGCAAAGGACATTGAGCTGTTCGGCGGCCACCCCCGAGAGGGGGATGAGAGGCAATGCAAGGGCGGCTGAAACGAGAAGGCTACGCAAACGGCGTCTGATCATGATCTCTCTCCAGTTTCAATGAGCACTAGCGGCCGGGGTCCGATGCTCGGTAAATGGATGCACGCAGGTGCAACCCCCGATTGACGTTTGTTCCTCTCCCTATCCTGTTACGAGTTTGTTCAAGTTGTTTCCAGCGCGAGGCCGGCATGGGTGGCAATCTGCCCCCAGACGGCCTGATTTCCGACGACCACGACGTTGCCATGGAGCAAGCCGTTGCCAGCAAGAAAGTCGCTCACCCTGCCTCCGGCCTCACTGACAAGCAGATAACCAGCGAGCGCATCCCAGGCGTTCATGTGCGGCTCGAAGTAGCCGATGAGGCGACCTGCCGCGACGTACGCGATCATCAGCGCCCCGGAGCCATTCCGAATGAACATGCCGCCGTCGCGCAACACGGCATCGAGAAATGGGATGAAATCGTCCACTCCGACGCGGAACGAGGTGCCGACGCCAAGAACGCCGTCCTTCAATGTGGGCCCGGGATGGACGCGCATCGGTTCAGGTCCGCAGAACGCCCCCCCGCCAAGGCGGGCATGGAAGAGCTCGTTCGCATTCGGGTCATACACGACGCCGACGACGACTTGGCCGCGGTAAAGGACGGCGATGGAGATGCACCAAGCGTACATTCCGTTCACGAAACAGGCCGTGCCGTCGATCGGATCGACAACCCAGATGTATTCCGCGTCGCCGACGTCCGCCCCGCCTTCTTCGCCGAAAAAGCCGTCGCCGGGAAACATCGCGCGGACACGTTCCTTCACGTACTGCTCGACGTTCCGATCGGCGGCGCTGACCATGTCTTGCGGGCCTTTGGATTCAATGACCAGTTGCGCGCGCCGGCGGAACATTTCGAGGGCCATGGCCCCCGCGTGCACCGCGATCGCTTGCGCGAGCAGATAGCGGGGATCATGCATGGCGGCATCGGAGGGCTGGCAGGGAGCCTTCATGGCGTTGTACTCCTGGTCGGTAAAGGTCTGGGGCAGCTCGCAAATCTCAGGAGCCCGACCCGTATTGCACTCGTGTGCAGTCTAGGCGTCTGAAATCTCGATTGCAAGAGAAATTTCAACTGAAAATTAAATTCTATTTGGCGTGGGGTCGTGCAGCGGGCGGAAGCGCATCAGGACTTGCTGGTAGCCCGAGGGACCAGTTGCACAGGAATACGGCGCGTTCGTGCCAGCGTGGTCGGTTCGGCCATTCGTTGCACGAGCAGGCCGACCGCCTCACGGGCAAGTGCTTCGACGTCCTGGCGGATAGTGGTCAATGCAAAACCCTGCGTAGACGCCATCGGGATATCGTCGAAACCGACGATCGCGATGTCCTCCGGCACGCGCAACCCGAAGTCGTAGCGTGCCGCATCGAGGAAACCGAACGCGAGCAAATCGTTGGCACAGAACACCCCGTCCGGCCGCCGCTCCGGCGGGCGATCGAGCAACTGCGCGGCAACGTCGACGCCGCCGGCATAGTCCGGAATCGTTCCCTGCACAAGTTCAAGCGAGATCGAAGCAATTCCCGATCGGGCGACAGCCTCCGAAAAGCCTGCGCCGCGCGAAATCCCCGAATACGTGCCTGATGGGAGGTTTACGTACGCCAAGCGACGCGCGCCGCCCTTGATCAGGCAGTCGGCCGCAAGGGTTCCCCCCTCCTGGTTGTCGCTCGTCACGACGTCGACGCTTTCCAGATTGGCGTCGCGGTTGATCATCGCTACCGGGACGCGCAGGCGGAGATACTCCTGCGCCAGCTCGATCGGCGGCGAGCCCGACGTGAAGATGACGCCGGCAACGCGGTATTGCAGAAGATAACGGAGCTTGCTCGCCATCTGCGCCGGGTCGCGGGCGTCGATCAGGAGCGGTGCCAGCGAATGGTGCGCGAGGTTTTCCGCCAAAGGCCCGAGCAATTGCACAACAAATTCGTTCTGCATGCCAGGGACGACGATTCCGACGAGGCTGCTCTGACGTTGGATCACACTCCGGGCCAGGCGGTTTACCTGGTAGCCGAGTTCCTCCGCCGCCTTCAGCACGCGCGCCCGGGTTGCGGGAGAAACGCTGGCGCCCTCGGTAAATGTGCGGGAAACGGCCGATCGCGAAACCCCGGCCCTGGCCGCCACATCGGCCGACGTCGCCCAGCCTTTGGGTAAAGCATCCTTTTTCTTCATGTTGGCCACGGTCCCGCAGAAACACGCATGACAGTATGTTTTGCACTCGTGTGCTTCGTCAATAGGAACGCATGCCGGAGCCGACGGTAACGGGCTGCCCAAGCTCGTTGAGCGTTCCGTACAATTTCGGATTCCCGTTCCCTGCCCCATGCGATAGAATGCGCGGCGTTCAAGGCGGGTGATCCTCAGCGAGGTTCGATAGAAAAGCTGATGGAATCCTCGCCTTTCCGCTTTTCTTGGACCTACCGCGTGGAAATACACGACGATTCCGCCTTTGTCTGCCAAAGAATCCGGCTGAGCGGCGTTGTTCAAGGGGTCGGTTTCCGGCCTTTGGTGTGGCGTATTGCAAAAGAGCTGAAACTCACGGGGTGGGTGCGAAACGACGCTAAGGGCCTCGAAATAGAAGCCTGCGGCCCCGCAAACGACATCGATCTCCTGATCCGCCGCTTGCACGAGGATTCGCCCCCGCTCGCCCGCATCGACGCCATTACTTCTCGCCCGACCGACTCGGTGTCCGTCGCCGATGATTTCTTCATCCTTGACAGCCGGGGCGGCCGCGCCGCAACGATGATTGGCCAGGACACGGCGATCTGCCGGGATTGCCTGAGCGACGTTTTCGATCCGTCCGGTCGCCGTTGGAGATATGCATTTTCCAACTGCGCGCATTGCGGCCCGCGCTACACCATCTGCCGCGGGCTGCCGTACGACCGGGAAAGAACCAGCCTCAAGCCGTTCGGCATGTGCAAGAAATGCCTGGCGGAATACACGCGGGCGGATGACCGCCGTTTACACGCCGAAGGCAACTGCTGCCCGAAGTGCGGGCCGCAGCTTTCACTCGTCGACGCCAAGGGCAAAATCATCGCCGAGGACCCCATTGCCGGCGCGTACAAGCTCCTCCTCGACGGACGCATCGTCGCCATCAAGGGGCACGGGGGATTCCACCTCGCCTGCGACGCGCGCAACCCTGCCGCCGTCGCGCTGCTCCGCAAGCGCAAGCACGGATCTTCCAAGCCCTTCCCGGTGATGTTCGCCGGCACAGCGTCGGCGACGAGTTATGTGCAATTCAGCGTCGGCGAACCGGGGCTGCTGAACCTGCCGGAACGACCCATCATCCTGCTCAAGAAACGCGCCGCTTGCGACGCGGCAATGCCGGACGTAGCTCCAGACCTGCATTGGCTGGGCGTGATGCTTCCATTTTCGCCAATTCATTACCTGCTCTTCCACGAGGCCGCGGGACGTCCCTCCGGCATCGCCTGGCTCGATGAAGCGCAGGACTTCGCCCTCGTCATGAGCGGCGGGAATCCCGACGAAGAACCACCGGCGATCGACAACGAAGAGGCGCGCGAACGTCTTGCCGGTCTAGCGGACGCATTTCTTGAACATGATCGCGAGATCGTGGTCCGTTGTGACGACAGCATTGCCCGCTCAGGCCCGGGCGGCCTGCAACTGATCCGCCGCGGGCGCGGTTACACGCCACGCGCCGTGAAGCTGGCGCATTCCGGTCCCTCGATTCTGGCTGTCGGCGGCCCGGTCCGGAACTCGATCTGCGTCGTCCGCGGGCACGAAGCCTTTCTCTCGCAACATATCGGCGAGCTGACCAACCCGGCCTCTTGCGCCTTCTTCGATTCAACGATTGCGCATCTGCTCAAGATGCTAGAGATTTCGCCCGCGGTCGTTGCGCATGATCTGCACCGGGACACACACGCAACCCGGTTCGCGGAGACGATGGCAGCACAACGGGGCATTCCGGCGCTCGCCGTGCAACATCATCATGCGCACGTTGCTTCGGTACTTGCCGAGCACCACGTCAAGGAACCGGTTTTTGCACTGGCGCTCGACGGCGGCGAACTCGGCACGGACGGCACGATTTGGGGGGGCGAACTGCTCCGCGTGCAAGGCGCCCATTTTGACCGCCTCGGCCACCTCACCCCGCTCGATGTCGTTGGGGATGAACGCAATTCGCATACGTCCTGGCGCCTCGCCTCCAGCGTCCTGCACGCGCTTGGGCGAACCGACGAAATCGCGCGACGTTTCGGGGCACACTCCGATGCCCCCGCGCTTGCCCAGGATCTGGCGAACGGGCGCAAGAGTGCGCGCGGAACGAGCCTCGGATGGCTGACGAAAGCGGCCGCGGCTCTCCTCGGGGTCAATGAGGTCGCGGTTTACAGCAGCCAGGCGAGTCTTCTTCTCGAGGGACTCGCCGAGCGCCATGGAGAAACGTCGCCGCTGGCCGGGGGTTGGGCCATCAAGGACGGGAATCTCGACCTGACACCCTGCTTGGCGGCGATCGCCGATCAGAAAGATGCAGCTTTCGGTGCGGCTTTGCTGTACGCCACGATCGCCGAGGGCCTCGTCGAATGGCTGTGCTCCGTCGCGCCCGAAGGCAGCCCAGTGGCGGCAGGCGGTAGCAGTTTGCAGAACCAGGTCCTCGCGCGTCAGGTGCGCTCGCGACTCGCGGAACACGGTTTCCATCTGCTGGAAGCGCGTCGCGTCCCTCCCAACGACGGGGGCTTGGCACTCGGGCAAGCCTGGATCGCACAGCAATATCTGCAGAACTGAAAGAGACCGAGGAGCCTCGGGCGCCGGTGCCCGAGGCTTCTCACGTCTTGTTTTTTGAATCGCTCAGCGCCTGACGAAAGCCGGCTTGTAACCAAGAGCAGCGGCAATCTTCACGGCCACTTTCTCGGCATCCGCCCGCGAAGCATATGGCCCGAGATGGACGCGGTGCATACCGCCGCTAGCAATGATCTCGATCCCCTCGTTCAACCAGTCGAGTTCTCGCGACAGATGCGAACGCAGGCTTTCGGCGTTGTCGGCACTCGAAAAGGCGCCAAGCTGCAGGAAGACGCCGCGCGCGGCATTCGCTGGACTCGAGGCCGCTCCGCCGTTGGGCGATGGCTTGGCGTTTTCCTCGCCAGCCAGCCGTGCCGTCAACAGCTCAATCTCGTCGGGTTCCGAGGCGGCCGCAATCTTCGTAGGCGATTTTGCAGGTTCAGTCGCGACCGGCTTGGCGTCAGCGTAGAGCGTCTGGGAATCGCTCGGCCCCTCAGGCACGATGGACTCCACTTCAACCACGGTGCTGCCGTTGTTGACGTACCCCAACCGATACGCCGCCGCATACGAAAGGTCGATAATGCGATCGGCATGGAACGGGCCGCGGTCGGTCACGCGGAGAATGACCGACTTGCCATTGCTCACGTTCGTCACGCGGACATACGAAGGGATTGCCAGCGTCGGGTGTGCCGCTGTCATCGCAAACATGTCGTACGGTTCGCCGATCGATGTCTTTTGCCCGTGGAATTTTTTCCCGTACCAACTCGCGACGCCGCGTTGCCGCATCGGTTTGAGCACGGTGTATGGGACATACGATTTTCCGAGCACCACGTACGGGTTGTTCGCAAAACGATGTAGAGGTTCCCAGCGCGGAATCGCGTCGGGGATCTCGTCCAGGTTATCGGGAATCTCGTCGCCCGGGCCGTCGTCCTTGTAGTAACCGCCGCCGCGCTTTTGAACGACAGTGCCGGGCTTGCGTCCGGCCGTCGGCGTGGCTGGCGCCGTCGCCTCCGTTCCGGTTCCCGGTACGGAGGCCGGGCCGGAGGGTGCGGCCGAGCGCGGCGGCTGAACGCTGCATCCCGCCAGAATCGCCGCGGCAAGGAAGCCGAGCGTCGGAGTTCGAAGGTTTGCGCCGCGATTCAACATACCGTCCTCGTTCCCCTACTTTTTCACCAGCATCCGATGCGACTGGATGCTCATGAGGACACCAAGTCCGAGGAAGAGCGTTACCAGCGCAGTTCCGCCGTAACTCATGAAAGGCAGCGGGACGCCGACCACGGGCAGGATGCCGCTGACCATGCCCATGTTGACGAAGGCGTAAGTAAAGAAACTGAGCGTCACCGACCCGGCAAGCACACGGGCAAACAGCGTCGAGGCGTTGGCCGTAATCATCAAGCCGCGGGCGATCAACAGCAGGTAGAGAACGACGAGAATGCTCGTGCCGATCAAGCCGCGCTCTTCCGAAAACACGGCGAAGATGAAGTCCGTATGTCGCTCTGGAATGAACTCGAGGTGAGTCTGCGTACCTTGCAGCCAGCCCTTTCCGAAGGGCCCGCCGGAACCGATTGCGATTGTGGACTGGATGATGTGGTAGCCGGCGCCCAATGGATCGGTGGTCGGATCGATCAGCGTCAGGATGCGTTTGCGCTGGTAGTCGTGCAGGATCGTCCACACGAACGGGGCGGCAGCTCCGACGCCGACGATCATTCCGAGAAGCACCTTCCAAGGCAGCCCGGCGAAGAAGATCACGTAGAAACCGGCGGCGCCGACAAGGATCGCCGTCCCGAGATCCGGCTGCTTGGCGATCAGTCCGAACGGGACGAGCAATAGCACGCCGGCGATCAGGTAATGGCGGAATCTCAACACCGCCTCGTATTTGTGGAAGTACCAAGCCAGCATCAGCGGCATGGCGATCTTCAGGATTTCCGAGGGTTGTATGCGGGTGAAACCGAGCGACAGCCAGCGGCGGGCGCCGTTGACCTTCACACCGGCGATGAACACGAGGACGAGCAGCACCACACCGATCACATACAAGGGCACGGCAAAACGCATCAGCTTCTGCGGCGGGAGCTGCGCGACGGCCCACATGGCGACGAAGCCCACGGCCATGTTCAGCGCCTGAGCGAACGCCCGGTTGTTTGCGTCGTAGGTAGCGCTGTAAATCGTGGCCAGCCCGGTGGCCATGATCATTAAGGTGATCAGCAGCAACGGTGTGTCCAGATGTTCAACGAGCCGTTCCCGCAAACGGTGCAATAGATGATCGAACACTATTCTTCCTCCGTTGCGGATTCGTCTTCCTTCGCCGGCCCATCCGGCGTCTTGCCGAGAAGATAGTAGTCCATCACCATGCGGGCGATCGGTGCAGCGCTTTGCGCGCCGAATCCACCGTTCTCGACCAGGACGGCCAACGCAATCTTCGGTTGGTCGGCGGGCGCGAAGGCAATGAAGAGCGCATGGTCGCGCAGTTCCTGTTTAAGCTTGCCAGCCCGGTAATCGCTACCCTTCAAGCTGAAGACCTGTGCCGTCCCTGTTTTACCGGCCGACTCGTACGACGCCCCGGCGAAAGCACGCGCCCCTGTTCCCTCCTTATTGACCCCGACCATGGCCTTTTTGATGGTATCGATATTCTGTTGTTTCCATGGAAGCCGGCGCAAAGGCTCCGGCTCGATCATCGTCTTTTCGCCGGTCTTGCTGTCGGTGACGTACTTCACCAGGTGCGGGCGGTAAAGCACACCGTTGTTGGCAAGCGCCGCCACGGCCTGCGCGAGCTGGATCGGCGTGTACGCGTTATAGCCTTGGCCGATGCCGATTGAAATGGTCTCGCCGGCGAACCACTTCTGTTGTTCCGGCTTGCGGAACCGGCGCTTCTTCCACTCTGGAGACGGGAGAACCCCTTCGGATTCGCCTTCAATATCCACGCCGGTTTTGCTCCCCAGCCCGAGCGGCCCCATGAAGCGCGCGATGTTGTCGATCCCGAGATCGTTCGCCAGCATGTAGTAGTAGGTGTCGCACGATTGCACGATCGACTTGTACATGTCGACCATGCCGTGGCCACCCTTTTTGTCGTCGCGGAACGTATGGCCGCCGAACGTAAAGAAACCCGGATCGGCAATCGCCTGCGAAGGCGTCCGCTTGCCTAACTCCAGCGCGGCGAGCGCCATGAACGGCTTGAACGTCGAACCCGGCGGGTAGGCGCCGTTCAGCGCGCGATTGACCATCGGCTTGTCGGGTGAGTTGTTGAGCAGGTCCCAGTCTTCCGAACGGATGCCGTCGATAAAGAGATTGGGATCGAAGGTCGGCGTCGAAACAAGCGCCAGAATGCCTCCCGTCGACGGTTCGATGGCAACCAAGGCTCCGCGCCGGTCGCCGAAAGCCTTCTCGGTCATCTGCTGGAGGCGGACGTCGAGCGTCAGAGTGAGGTTGTTGCCCGACACCGGAGGAATGCGCTTGAGGCTGCGCACAGCACGGCCGCCGGCGTCGGTCTCGACTTCCTCGTATCCGGTCTCACCATGCAATTGGAATTCGTACTTCTGCTCAAGCCCCGTCTTCCCGATGTGATCCGTACCGCGATAGTTCGATTCCTGCCCCTTCTCTTCAATCGCAGCAAGGTCCGTCTTGTTGATACGGTTGATGTAGCCAATCACATGCGAGGCGATCGGGCCCAGCGGATACTGTCGAAACAACCGCGCCTTCACTTCGACGCCCGGAAAAAGGTACCGGTTGGCAGCGAAGCGCGCGACCTCTTCGTCGCTCAAGCGCGTTCGGATCGGCAGACTCTCGAAGGATTTGCTTTCATCCAGGAGTTTCTTGAAGCGCCGTTTATCCTTGTGTTCGATCTCTACGACCTTGCCCAAGCGCTCGATCGTGTCGTCTAGATCGTCGACGGTGGACGGCGTGATCTCAAGGGTAAACGCCGTGTAGTTGCGAGCGAGCACGGTACCGTTGCGGTCGACGATAACGCCTCGGTTCGGCGGGATCGGCACCAGCGAAATGCGATTATCCTCGGCACGCGTCGTGTAGTACTCATGCTGGAATACCTGCAAATAAACGAACCGGCCGATGAGAACTGAAAACGCCAGGACGACCACAGCCGCCGCAATAACGATACGGAAGCGGAAACGGTCGAGTTCGCTATCCTGAGACGCGAATGGCGAATGCCGGTTGTACAAGGTGCGGTCTCTCAGATGGGCCGGTTCGCGTCATGATCGACCGGTTGAAACTGCGGCAGCAGCAGAATGAAAGTGAGCGGCCACCACAATAGAGTACCAACGAACGGGCCGATGAAGTATCCCCATCCCGGTAGTTCAATCCCGGGCATGGCGCGGACGGCAAACTGCACGCACTGCACAATCAGCAGCAACGGCAACACATGCAGCGCCTGCTGCCCCAACGGGAACCAGAGAATGCGCCGCGACAAGGCGGCCGCGGCATAGGTGGCCAGCACGTACGCCAGCGCGTGCTGACCCATCAGGCTCGCATCGGCGACATCCATCGCCACCCCAAGGACGAATCCCCATCCCATGCCCACATGTCTGGGCTCGCGGATGCTCCAGAAAATGAGCACCAAGGCGACCCAGTCGGGCATCCAGAACCAGGCGTCCGTGGGCAGGAAGTTCAACACGAGCGCAACCAACAGGCTCGCCACGATGAACCAGGGCCTCACCGGCTGCAGGATGCGCGAAGACGAAAATGTCGGTTGCATGGCGCTAATCCTTCTTCAATGCCCGTTTCTTCGCCGGCGCGGGCTTTGCCGCCGGCTTCGGTCCGCTGTTAGCCTCCTTGTTCAATTCAGGGGGCAACGCGGCGACTTCGCGCGGGTCGAGGACAAGCACTTCGCCGTAGTTCTCGACGCCAGCCACCGGCTCGCAATTGATCCGAGCGAAGGAGTACGACGTATCACGCTCGATATGCACGACTTTGGCCACCGGCAAACCGGGCTGAAAGATCCCGTCAAGCCCCGACGTTACAAGCAGGTCGCCGTTCTGTACATCGGCGTTGGCCGGCATGAAACGCAACTCGAGTTGCCCGTTGCCCAGGCCGAAAACCACCGAGCGCAGACCATTACGGACAATCTGGACGGGAACGGCCTGTTCCTTATCGGTAATCAAAGTAATTTCAGAGACGAAGGGAAACACGCGGGTCACCTGTCCGACGACCCCGGCGGCGTCCACTACCGGCTGCCCGGCCACGATCTTATCCTGCAAGCCCTTATCGACCACCACACGCCGCGAGAACGGATCACGCGCTGCGTACAGGATCTGAGCCACATGACCACTCACCTGCTGCCGCCCCTTCACTTCGAGCAACTTGCGCAAACGCTCATTCTCCGCCTCGAGCTGTTCGGCACGAAGGAGCGTTCCCGCCCGTTCAAGCTGCTCGCGCCGCAGACGGACGGCTTCCTCCTCGAAACGAGCGACACTGGAAAAGAAATCGCCGGCATTGCGCAACGAATCGATCGGCGCATGCGCCATTTGCTGTATGGGATGCGTAAACACCGAGATCGCCTGACGGGCGAGTTCCAGTGTGCGAAATCGCGAATCGACAAACACCAGCGCCAACGACAACGCCGCGTAGAACGACAGGCGCGCCAACGGCGCCGGGCCGCGCTTGAAAAACGGTGGCGGCTGATGGTCCATGGCGTTCAATTGGCTATACGGAAAACCTGACGGGCAAAGGCGCCGGGTGCAACGTTACGCGCACCTTCGGGCATTCGGCAATAGGAACGGCAGAATGAATCCGCCAGCGGTCCACCCGGCTTGCTCCACCGCGGCGTACCGGATGACGATCAATCCGATGCGAAGATGCTGCCGAGCTTGTCCATCCGCTCCAGCGCCATGCCGCAACCCCGGGCGACGCAGGTCAGCGGTTCCTCGGCCACGATCACCGGCAAGCCCGTCTCTTCCATTAGCAACCGATCGAGATCGCGCAGCAGAGCGCCACCACCAGTAAGCACCATGCCCTTGTCGGCAATATCAGCGCCGAGTTCGGGCGGCGTTTTCTCCAGTGCGGACTTGACCGCCGAAACGATGCTGTTGAGCGGCTCGGTCAGGGCTTCGAGGATCTCGTTCGAGGAAATCGTGAACTTGCGCGGGATACCCTCCGCCTTGTTGATGCCAGAGACTTCCATCTCACGCACTTCGGCACCGGGGAATGCCGAACCGATGCTCTTCTTGATGAACTCGGCCGTATTCTCGCCGATCAGCATGCCGTAGTTACGGCTGATGTAGTTGATGATCGCCTCGTCAAGCTTGTCGCCGCCGACGCGGACCGACCCGGAATACACCATGCCGCCGAGGGAAATCACGCCCACCTCGGTCGTACCGCCGCCGATATCGACGACCATCGAGCCGGTCGGCTCGGAGACCGGCAAGCCGGCCCCAATTGCGGCAGCCATCGGCTCTTCGATCAGGAACACCTGGCTCGCTCCGGCACCGATCGCCGACTCGCGAATGGCACGGCGCTCGACCTGCGTCGACCCTGACGGTACGCAGATGATGATGCGCGGGCTCGGAGAGAGGAGACGGGAATCATGCACCTTGCGGATGAACTGCTTGAGCATCTGCTCAGTGACGGTAAAGTCGGCGATCACACCGTCCTTCATCGGCCGAATGACGGTAATGGCGCCAGGGGCTTTGCCGAGCATGTCCTTCGCGCTCTGGCCGACGGCCTGGATCGTCTTCTTAGCATTCGGGCCGCCCTGCATGCGGATGGCAACGACCGACGGTTCGTCAAGGACGATGCCCTTGCCACGCACGTAGATCAGCGTATTGGCGGTCCCCAGATCGATCGCCAGATCGTTGGAAAAATAGCTTCGGAGAAAACTCAACATGCCTTCAGTATCCGGTTAAAACCCTCGGGGGGTGCGGCGTATAAAGCATTTATGATACCTTATATGGCTCTGTGTTTTAACACTTTACCGATTTCAAAACCATGTCGCTGAGCCTGGAACAAGTCCGGCGCATCGCTCATCTTGCCCGAATCGAAATCAGCGATGCCGAGGCGGAAACGACGCTGGGACATCTCAACGGGATATTCACCCTCATCGAAGAAATGCAGGCCGTCGACACGCGCGGCGTCGAACCAATGGCTCACGCGCAGGACATTGCTCAGCGCCTGCGCGAAGACAAGGTGACCGAAGAGAATCGTCGTGAGGCGCTGCAATCCGTCTCCCCTGAAACAGAAGCCGGCCTATACCTCGTTCCGAAGGTGATCGAATGATCCGGCGCAGCGTATCCGACTTGGCAAAGGCCCTGGCAGAAAAGGAAATCTCCAGCCTCGAACTGACTCAGCTTTACCTTGATCGCATCGCCCGCCACAACGACGCGCTGAATGCCTTCGTGTCCGTTGACGCCGAACGGAGCCTCGAGCAGGCAAAGGCCGCCGATGCGTTACGTGCCGCGGGCCGTGCGCAAGCCCTGACCGGCATCCCCATCGCACAAAAAGACATTTTCTGCGCCAAAGGTTGGCGGACGACCTGCGGCTCGCGAATGCTCGACAATTTCGTCAGCCCGTACGACGCTACGGTGATCGAGCATTTCAATGCCGCTGGCGCCGTGATCCTCGGCAAGACGAACATGGACGAGTTCGCGATGGGCTCGTCGAACGAAACCTCGTATTTCGGCACAGTGAAGAACCCGTGGGATACGCAACGCGTTCCCGGTGGTTCATCGGGCGGTTCAGCCGCCGCCGTCGCCGCGCGACTCACTCCAGCGGCCACAGGTACGGACACCGGCGGCTCGATTCGCCAGCCGGCGGCGATGTGCGGCCTGACCGGCATCAAGCCGACCTACGGCGTGGTGTCGCGTTACGGCATGATCGCCTTTGCTTCGTCACTCGATCAGGGCGGGCCGATGGCCCAATCCGCCGAAGACTGCGCATTGCTCCTGAATACGATGGCCGGTTTTGACGAACGTGATTCGACAAGTCTAAACCGTCCGAACGAGGACTACAGCTGCGCCCTTGCTACTGACAAAGGCGGGCGCCCACTCGCCGGACTCCGCATCGGACTGCCCCGTGAATTCTTCGGCGAAGGCTGCTCGCCGGAAGTCATGCGACTCATCGAGGACGCTATTGCGGAATACCGGAAACTGGGTGCAGAGACGGTCGAAGTGAGTCTGCCCAACATGAAGCTTTCGGTCCCGGCTTATTACGTCATCGCTCCGGCAGAAGCGAGCTCCAACCTGTCGCGCTTCGACGGTGTGCGCTACGGCTACCGAGCCCCCGAGTACGCCGACCTGAACGACATGTACTGCAAGACGCGTGCGCAAGGGTTTGGGGCCGAGGTCAAGCGGCGCATTCTGATCGGGACCTACGTCCTCTCGCACGGTTATTACGATGCCTATTACCTGCAGGCACAGCGTATCCGACGCTTGGTCGCGAATGATTTCGTCGCCGCCTTCAGGCAGTGCGACGTCATCCTGGGCCCCACTAGCCCGACGACAGCCTTCAAGCTCGGAGAGAAAGCCGCGGACCCGGTTCAGATGTACCTTTCGGACATCTACACGATCGCGGTCAACCTCGCGGGACTGCCGGGAATATCGGTCCCGTGCGGCTTCTCTACTGATGGGCAGACCCGCTTGCCGACCGGACTGCAATTGATCGGCAATTATTTCGATGAAGCTCGCCTGCTTGACGTCGCTCATCGTTATCAGCAGGTTACCGACTGGCATACGCAATGCCCGCCCGCGTTCGCCTAGCAGCCCCGGCGAAACGGGCGGTTGCTGTCGCAGGAGCCGTGCTGTTGGTAGCGTGCGCAACACCCGAACAGCCACCGGCCCCGCCCGAACCCGTGAAGGAGACTCCTCCAGAAGTCAGCGCCGCCAAGCCTAAGAAAGAGGCCATCAAATCGCAGCCCTTGAAGTACTTGGTCGGCCGCAACTTGAAGCCGATGCCTGACAAGGCGCTCGATGTACGGACTCGCTGCGGTTTCAAGGATGTGGGTGGCGGACATGGGAGCATGGATCTTCAGGTGACGAAAGCCGAGGTGAAGCGTTTCGTCGCCGAAGTCAGCATCCCGAAACAGGGGCTCTGCCGCTTCGACCTGAAGGATTTCGAGCAAACAGCGAAAATGCCCAACGTCGTGCTGACCGACAAGAGCGGTACGTGCACCGTGCGCATGTGGGAGCAGGAGAAGGGCGTCACCGTTGCCTTCAATAGCTGCCAGACGCAATGCAGCGGCGACGCATTCAGTTATCTCTGGCCAATCCTGGTCGACACGCGCAGCGGCCGTTGCGCTTGACAAGCGAGTAACACGCAATGAAACACTGGGAAGTCGTCATAGGAATCGAGACTCACGTTCAGCTCTCGACCCAATCGAAAATATTCTCCGGCAGTTCGACGGCCTTTGGCGCCGACCCGAACGCACAAGCGAACGCTGTCGACGTCGCCCTTCCCGGCGTCCTGCCCGTTCTCAACAAAGGGGCCGTCGATTGTGCAATCCGCTTCGGCCTCGCGGTCGGCGGACAGATCGCGCCGAAATCGGTTTTCGCGCGGAAGAATTACTTCTACCCCGATCTGCCGAAAGGCTACCAGATCAGCCAATATGAATTGCCGGTGGTCGTCGGCGGCGAGGTCGCGATCCAAGTAGTGCAAGGCGACGAGGCTGAGGAAAAAACGGTTCATCTGACGCGCGCGCACCTCGAAGAGGACGCCGGTAAATCGTTGCATGAGGACTTCCACGGCAAGACGGGCATCGACCTCAACCGGGCCGGGACGCCGCTGCTCGAAATCGTCACCGAACCCGACATGCGATCGTCAGCCGAGGCCGTTGCCTATGCCCGTGCCCTGCACGCGCTGGTCCGCTGGATCGGTATCTGCGACGGCAACATGCAGGAGGGCTCGTTCCGTTGCGACGCCAACGTTTCAGTACGTCCGGTGGGGCAAGAAGAATTCGGAACGCGGCGCGAAATCAAGAACCTGAACTCCTTCCGCTTCCTGCAGCAGGCGATCGATTACGAAGTGCAATGGCAGATTGCCGAGATCGAGGACGGCCGCGCGATCCAGCAGGCGACGGTTCTGTTCGACCCGGATACCGGCGAAACGCGGGCGATGCGCTCGAAGGAAGACGCCCACGACTACCGCTACTTCCCGGACCCCGACCTCCTCCCTCTCATCATCGATCGGGACTGGGTGGACCGCGCGCGCGCTGCCATGCCCGAGCTGCCTGCCGCCAAGCGTCAGCGCTTCGTCGATGAATTCAAATTGTCGGCTTACGACGCGGCGACGCTGACGGCGTCGCTCGAATTGGCCGGTTACTTCGAGGCGGCGCTTGAAGACGGAGGCAAGACGAACGCGAAAGCCTGTGCCAACTGGGTAATGGTCGAACTCGCTGCACGCCTCAACAAGGATGGTCTCGATATCAGCCAGTCACCGGTGTCGCCTATTCAACTCGGTGGGCTGATCGCACGTATCGCTGACGGCACGATCTCGAACAACATCGCCAAGAAGGTTTTCGAGGCACTGTGGAACGGAGAAGGGCGGACCGCCGACGAGGTTATTGAGAAACAAGGGTTGAAACAAATCACCGACAGCGGCGCCATTGAGGCGCTCATCGATGGCGTGCTGGCTGCCAACGCGGCGATGGTTGCGGAGTTTCGTTCGGGTAAGGAAAAGGCATTCAATGCGCTGGTCGGCCAGGCGATGAAAGCCGCCAAGGGCAAAGCCAATCCGCAGCAGGTCAACGAACTGCTGCGAAAAAAGCTGGGCTAGGGAACTGGCGGCCTTGCGGCTTCGGGCCGGTTCGAATGCCGGCCCCGCGCATCCGCCTCCGGCTATCGGGCGGGCGACGTCTTCGTTAGTTCCAAGTAACGGCGCAAATCCTCGTCGTACTTCTGACGCACGGTTTCGAGTTCTTTCTGTTTGGCCGCGATCAGCGTTTCCTGCGCCTTGATCTCGACGTCAGCGTCGGCAAGCCCCTTCTGGATTTCGACCGGCAGCTTCTTTTTCTTGTAGAACTCGGCTTCGTTCTCGTACTTCTTGCGCAACGTGCGCGTCTCGGCGACCTTCGTTTCCGCGGACTTGATCGACTTCAGCACATCCTCTTCGGCACGTTTGCGCATCGCCTCGATGTCACGTTCGCTGCCATAGGTATTGAGCAACGCCTGGTCCTTGCGCTGTTGCTCGCGCCGCGCCGCTTCCTCCTGTTTGCGCTTTTCCTCCTCAGCGGCGCGTTGAACACGCTGCTCAGCTGTGAGAGGAGCCTCCACGTTGCGCAGCGTACGGCCTGACTCGCCGATTTCGCGATAAGCACGCCCATAACACGCCTGAGGGAGAATATCGCCGCACACCTGCTTGCCGCTGGCATCGTGGCAGCAGTAGAGCGTACCCGCCGCAAATGCGCCCAAGGGCAGCAAGCTTAAGCCAGCCAGTCCGCAAAACGCGGCGGCAAGTCGGCAAGAGCGGCCGTTAGGCACGCGGACCAACCCCGTACTCCTCACGGTACCGTGCAACCGCTGCTTCATATTGAGCAAAGTCCGGGCGTTGTCGAAGGAAACTCATCAGGTCGTCCAAGGTGGCCACGGAGACAACCGGTATTCCGTAATCCCGTTCAACCTCCTGGACCGCTGACAGATGCCCGGTGCCTCGTTCCATGCGGTCGAGAGCGATGACAACACCGCATGGCGTCGCCCCGCCTTTGCGGATCAATTCAACCGACTCGCGCACCGAAGTGCCGGCGGAGATCACGTCGTCAATGATCAGCACACGCCCTGCGAGCGGAGCACCGATGATGTCGCCGCCCTCGCCGTGGTCCTTCGTCTCCTTGCGGTTGAATGCGAAAGGAAAACTGGAGCCGGCACGAGCCAGCGCAAGGGCGCTGACGGCAACCAGGGGAATACCCTTGTAGGCCGGCCCGAAGAGCATGTCGACCGCGACGCCGCTGGCCAAAATGGCCTTGGCGTAGAATTGCGAGAGGCGGTCCAGCGCGGCGCCGTCATTGAACAGGCCGGCATTGAAAAAGTAAGGCGAAAGCCGCCCGGCCTTGGTTTTGAACTCCCCGAAGCGCAGAACGTTCTGAGCAAGGGCGAATTCGATGAATTCCTGACGAAAGTCCATGGCTCCCGTTTTAGTCGTTATTGACGCCGATATCGGCATGGAATCCACATGTTACGCATCATTACCCTAAACCTCAACGGCATTCGCTCGGCATGGACGAAGGGGGTGCTCCCGTGGGCAGCCGCCCAGAACGCGGATGTCATCTGCCTCCAGGAGTTGAAAGCCCAACACGCCGACCTCGCGCAGGACATGAAAAACCCTGACGGAATGCACGCGTTTTACCACGTGGCAGAAAAGCGAGGCTACAGCGGTGTCGGCCTATGGTGTCGCCGAAAACCGGATGCGGTCATCGAAGGCACAGGCAACGCCGAGTTCGACGCCGAAGGCCGCTACCTTCGCGCCGACTTCGGCAATCTGTCAGTCGTCTCGCTTTACCTGCCTTCGGGATCGAGTTCCCCGGAACGTCAAGAAGCGAAGTTTCGCTTCATGGAGATTTTCTATCCGCAACTCGTTGAACTCGCCAAATGTGGTCGCGACGTCCTGGTTTGCGGCGACTGGAACATTGCGCATCAAGAGATCGATCTCAAGAACTGGAAAGGTAATCGCAAGAACTCGGGCTTTCTGCCCGAAGAACGCGCCTGGGTCACCAAGGTGATCGACGAAGCCGGCTGGTGCGACGTCTACCGGCGCTTGCACCCGGAAACGACCGAAGGTTCTTACACGTGGTGGTCCAACCGCGGGCAGGCCTGGGCGAAAAACGTCGGGTGGCGTATCGACTATCACATGGCGACGCCGGGCCTTGCCGCAGCGGCGACGGCAGCCGCCGTATACAAAGCCGAGCGTTTCTCGGACCACGCGCCGCTGACCATCGATTACGACTATTCGATCGAGAGCCCGAGCGCGTAAGGGGACGCATGAGAATGGCCGCCGCCCCGGCTCGGAGTGGCGGACGGCTCATTGCCCGGGCTTGCCGGTGGCCCCTGCAACACGAGCCACGATGAAGAGCCGTCGCATCGGAAAGAGCGTTGTGCCATCGTGCCGCCGCGGATAAGCGGTGTTGGTGCGGGCACAATAGTCGGCCCAGAAGCGCTCGCGCAGCCCGCCCACATGGCCGGTCTGCGCCTCGTTCTCTTCCTCCAGTTCGCTCAGGACGTCCATGACCGGGATCAACGCGGTCGCCTTGAACCATTCGGCAACCGCGTTTTCTCCTTCAAGCACGTGCAGGTAAATGGTTTCCCAGATGTCGACCTCAGCGACCTTAGGTTTGAGCCAAGCGTAATACTGAGCCGGGTCCGCGACAGGATGGTTGAGCTTCGCCGCCATGATCCGGGTACGCCAAGCGGCGGACATCGGCAATCCGGCTAGTGCATCGTCGATCGAGGTATGTGAAGGCGCCGCGAAGTTGTGCGGCATCTGTACGGCGAGTAATCCACCCGGCTTAAGGAAACCGACGAGACGGGCGAGCAGTTTGTCGTGGTGAGGAAGCCAGTGCAACGCGGCATTGGAAAAAATGAGGTCGACGGGAGCGGATGGCTGCCAGGACGCAATCTCCGACAATTGCCACTCGACGCTCGGCAGGACGGCTTGAGCTTTCTCAAGCATTTCGGCGGAGCTGTCCACCCCCGTGACGTGCGCATCGGGCCAGCGCTCGCTAAGGACACGGACGACGTTTCCGGCTCCACAACCGAGATCGACGACGGTCTCCGGCGTACGCAACGGCAAACGAGCCAGCAGGTCGAGAGCGGGACGCAAGCGCTGGTTGGAGAATTTGAGGTACTGAACCGGATCCCAGCTCATCGTCTATCCCTCCTGCAACGCGAATTGGTGACCACAGCGTACTCCTGCGTGCCGCGTTTTCACGTTCCGAGCTATCTTTTCCTCGCCACCGATGGGGAAATGCGTTTTCAATCGTTCGACCCAGGCAGCCATCGGGCGTTCTCGACTCACCCGGGATAAATTGTTCGCAAGAATACGCGAGCTACGCGGAAACGGCCTCCCAGGCAAAACGGCTCGGCTCCGAATCGGCCTATGCGACCTGAGTTTTACGTTGATATGCGGGGGCAAATTGGATACTCTGAGAACAGAGGCTCCGGGAGCGGCCCCTGCGGTTTCATGCTCCGAAAACCATCCCTTTTTCGTGATGAGGTGCGCTATGGCTGAATTTGCCGACGTTTCGAATAACAGCAAACAAAAACTCGTTTCCGACATGAAGGTCGTCGTCGCCGATGCGGAAGAAATCCTGCGAGCGACGGCCGGCGTGGCCGGCGAAAAGATCGGCGACCTGCGCGAACGGATTGGCGAGCGTCTGCGCGACGCCAAACTGCGTATTGCCGACGCGGAAGCTGTCTTGGTCGACAGAACGAAGGCTGCCGCCCGGGCAACCGACGACTACGTCAATGACAACCCGTGGCGCGCCGTGGGCATCGCCGCCGGCGTCGGACTACTGATCGGCATCATCATCGGCCGTCGCTAGGGCGGCTGGGTCGTGGGGGAGGCACACGGCGGAGAGAGCGGCAGCCTGCTCTCCGCTCTTAAAAATATTGCGACGACGCTGCTGGCTGGAGGAAAAACGCGGCTCGAACTCCTTGGTAACGAGATCGAGGAAGAGAAGCTGCGCGTCGTGAGGCTGGTGATCATCGGGCAAGCGATGATGTTCTGCCTGGGAATCGGTATCGTTCTCGGCGTTGCCTGGCTGACCACGCTGCTTTGGGAAAGCCGAGCTGTCGTGATCGGCGGCTTCGCGGCCCTATTCTTGGTACTTGCGGGCGTTCTCGTCGGCCGGTTCCGGGAGGCAGCGCAACGTCAGGACCGGATCTTCGCTGCCAGCTTGGCGGAACTTGAAGAAGACCTGCGGCAATTGAAGGCGGCGCTGGGCCATGAACCGCCGACTCGGTGAGCTCCATGTCCGGCGCGGACAGCTAATTGAGCGCATCGCCGCACAGCGCACGGCAATCAGCCGCGATTTCGAACCGGTCGGAGATGCCTTGCATAAAGCGGACGCCGGCTTGGCGGTAGTCCGTTCGGTTGTCGACAAGATCAAGCAACATCCGGTGATAACGGCGGCAATGGTAATCGGCGTCGGTAGCCTTAAAAAAGGCCGGCTCTGGCGTTGGGCAAAGCGCGCCGTTTCGTTGTGGCAGATTTGGCGCCTGATCGAGCGCAAACGCATGGAGCTTGGTCTGCGAGCGCGTTTGTGACCGCTTCCGGACAAGGCGCGCCCGGTCAGGACGACGAAAGCGTCGTCTCGCAACTCGTTGCTTCGCAAAAACGCCATGTACGCGAAGTCGTCTCCGACATCGTGCGCGTGCGGGGGCTGATGCCGCTGCTGATGAAACGACGCAATGGCGGGCGTTGGACGGCTGAGGAGAGACGAGAACTTCTCGTTCAATTGAGAGTTCTTTCACGCCTGTCGCCCAGCCTGCTCCTGCTGCTCGTTCCAGGATCGGCGCTGCTTCTGCCTGCCTATGCCTGGTGGCTGGACCGACGGCGAAGGCCGCGCCCGCCGCTCGCGAACGGCCCCTACTGAGACTCACCTCGCGGTTTGACAGCGACGAGTTGCAAACCCGTGTTTCTTCGTATTCTGCGGAGCTAAGCCGGCCAGACACCTTGAGCCACGAGCTGTTTGGTCGCCGCTTCCGCCCACCCTCGGTTGGCTGCCGGGCTGGCCGGACTAGGATGCAGTACGCGGCCAAAGCGCACCTTGTCCCGGCCGATCGCTTCGATTGCCCGGGTTTCTGCAAAGCCGCCGACACCGATAACCCAATCGGGTTGGACCGCCGATACAACGTCCCGCAGGTGCGCATCGCAAGCCGCATATAGGGGTATCGTTTCTGAAGCCGGCAGCTTGTCGGGAGTCACATTGCGCCCCAGATCGAAGAACGCGAGCGGGCAGTAGTTCGCCACGAAGTGTTCGGCAAAGAATGCATCCGGCGTACCGAAGCGTTGAGCGAACAATCCCCAAAGGCGGCGACCGCTCACCTCGGAACGTGGGCAGGCGAAACCTTCGATGGGGCGCTTGGGGTTCTCCGACGCCGGCTTGCCGACAGGCGCCTCAATACCCATCCAGTCACGTACGGCGGCTATCTCGCCAAAAGGAACGCCGCACTGGACCATCCCAAACGGCCCCGGGTTCATGCCCAGGAAGACAACTTTTTTGCGACTCGCTCCGAACCGCTGCAGATAGAGTTCGTGCGGAGTCCAGGCATAAGAGAGCGGGTTGTAGACGTGCGACACGGGTGGTGAAAAATGGAGACGGTCGACCGCCTCCGAAAGCCGAAGGGCCGCATCGATCAATTGCTCACTGACTGCCGTATTCGTGTTGTTCAACACGCATCCTTTCGGAAATATCGTTATCGGGCCTCGGCTGTCCCTGCCAGCGCGAGGAGCGGCTGCCGCATCCATCGCACCATCAGTACCCCGGGCAAAGCCACCAACACAGAGAAAAGGTAGAACGCCTCCCAACCGATGCTTTCGGTTAGCACCCCGGCCACAGGGCTCACGTAGATACGGCCAACGGCAGCGAGTGCGGAGAGCAGCGCGTAATGAGTCGCCGTAAACTTGTGATTGCAGAGCGACATCAGCAAAGCGACGAGCGCTACGGTGCCCATGCCACCGGTAACGTTCTCCGCCGCGACCACCGCCATGAGCAGAAAATCCAGCGCCGCCGGTTCGCGCAGCGAGACGATCACCCAGTCGAACGCGGGTACGGCGACGCTGCCCCAGGCGCCCTTACCGAGCACGGCGATCAGGTAGAAGCCGAAGTTGGATACGAGTTGCAGAACGCCGAAGAGAAGCAAAGCCCGATAGAGCCGCAGACGCATCATCAAAGCGCCACCGGCGAAGGCCCCAAAGATGGTGAGCCAGATGCCGATGATCTTGTTCGCAATGCCCACCTCGGTCTGAGCGAACCCGAGGCCCTTGATCAGGAAAGCCGTCGTCAGGCTGCCGGCAAAGGCGTCGCCGAGCTTGTAGAGCACGATCAGCAGAAGAAACAGTGCGGCGCCCGGTTGCGCGAAGTAGCTTCGCAGGGACGCGTTGAGCGTCTCGAACCGTGCCAGTCGGGCAAACCACCATGCGAGCGGCGCAGCGGCTGCGATCTCGGCCATGACGAAGAGCAGCTGTACCCAATGATTCGCGCTCTCTGGCTCCAGCCCGAACACCTGCAGCACGAAACGCGCGATGTAGTAGCCGGCGAATACGCCGACGACCATGGCGGCAAAACCGGCCACCTCGCTCTTTGCATCCGACGTCGGCGGAAGGGATTCACTGCGCACGCGCGGCAGCAAAAACAGAGAGATCGCTGCCGTCGCCGCCATGATGAGTCCCATGGACCAGTAGACGCGCGGCCATGACTGCCATTGGTCAGCCCAGATGAGCGCGATGCCGCCCGAAAGGATCATCGCCAACCGATAACCGAACACATGCAGGGAAGCGCCTGGCCCATGCTCGACCTTGTCGGTCAACAGATCGGCCCGATACGCGTCGACAACCACATCCTGCGACGCCGAGAGAAAGGCAAGCAGGACGGCCCACTGCGCAAAGAGCATCGGGCGTGCGCTCGGCGACAGCTCCGACATGACGAACAGCGTCGCCGCAAGCGCCAACTGCGTGAGAACCAGCCAGCCACGCCGTCGCCCCAACCACGGGGGCTCAAAGCGGTCCATCAACGGTGCCCAAAGAAACTTGAACGTGTAGGGAACACCCACCAGACCGAAAAACCCGATCGTCGCAAAATTGACGCCGTCGACCGTCAACCACGCCTGCAAGGCCTGCCCGGTCAGCGCCAGAGGCAACCCGGAGGCGAAACCCATGATGAGCACCGCTCCCAGGCGGTAGATGCGGCCAGGCGACATCAGCGCCTATTTCCGCCCGAGGCGGTAGAAGGCGAGGCTACCGTTAAGATTCGGGTCCTCGATCACCGGCCGGCCGGATTCGTCGAACGCAAGTCGCTCGCGGATTTCGATGCCGAGCCGTGCGCACAACGCTTCAAAATCCGCGATGGTGAAGAAACGGACGTTCGGCGTGTCGTACCACTCGTACGGTAGGTCTTCCGACACCGGCATGTGCCCCTCGGCGATCGCCTCGCGATTGGTGCGGAAAGCAAAGTTGGGAAAGCTAACCACGGCCTCCTCGGCTACGCGCAGCATCTCGTTCAGGATACGTTCGGTGGCATGCATCGCCTGCAGCGCTTGAGAAATAACCACGTGGTTGAACGAGCGGTCTTCGAAACCGGAGAGGCCCCGTTCGATATCGATCTGGATCACGTCCACGCCATTTCGGATGCAACCGAGAACGCTTTGATGGTCGATTTCGACACCGTACCCGACGACACCTTTGGTCTCGCGGAGATAGCGCAATAGGCGGCCATCGCCGCACCCGAGGTCAAGGACGCGCTCGCCCGGAGGAATCCAGTTCGCGATGACGGCAAAGTCGAACCGTTCGCGTTCTTTGGGCGTGAAGTTCATATCGAAATGTTCTCCAGGTACGCGCGCAGCACGGCATGGTAATGCGCGTCGTCAAGCAGGAAGGAATCGTGACCGGCATCGCAATCGATTTCTGCGTAGGCGACGTGGCGCCGATTGTGCAGGAGGGCAAAAACGATTTCGCGCGAACGCGCTGGCGAAAAACGCCAGTCCGTCGTGAAGCTGACAACCAGGAAGTTTGCCGTCGCACGCTCCAGTGCGGCGGGCAGATCACCGTCGTATTTGTAGGCGGGATCGAAATAGTCGAGCGCCTTGGTGGTAATCAGGTAGGTGTTGGCGTCGAAGAAGCCGGCAAACTTGTCGCCCTGATAACGCAAGTACGATTCGACCTCGAAGTCCACGTCGTAACTGAACTTGTGCTCCCCGTGACGCAATTGGCGTCCGAACTTTTCGCCCATCTGACTATCCGACAGATAGGTAATATGCCCGATCATGCGCGCCAAACGCAGACCCTTGGCCGGGACGACCCCATGTTCCGCATAGTGACCACCGTGAAAGTCGGGGTCCGAGAGGATCGCCTGCCGGGCGACCTCGTTGAAGGCGATGTTCTGCGCTGAGAGCTTGGGCGCTGAAGCGATCACCAGCGCATGCCGGATACGTTCCGGAAACTGCAACGACCATTCGAGCGCCTGCATGCCGCCCAGGCTGCCGCCCATGACCGCGGCCCAAGTGTCGATGCCGAGGTGATCCGCGAGACGCGCCTGAGCCGCGACCCAGTCCTCGACGGTGACCATCGGGAAATCGGCACCGTAACGCTTGCCGGTGTCGGGGTTGATCGATATCGGGCCAGTCGAGCCGTAGCATCCGCCCAGATTGTTCACACCGACGACGAAGAAGCGGTTCGTGTCGAGCGGCTTGCCCGGCCCGACCAGGTTGTCCCACCAACCGACATTCTTTGGATTGTCGGCATAGGTTCCAGCCACGTGATGGCCGCCGGACAGCGCGTGGCAAATGAGCACCGCATTCGAACGAGCGGCATTCAGCGTACCGTACGTTTCGTAGACGAGTTCGAAGCTTGGGAGCGACGCGCCGCTCCTCAGCGCGATCGGCTCATTGAAGCGGACGCGTTGCGGAACAACGACACCGACAGAATTTTCGAGAGGCATACACCGTCGTATCTTCAAAAAAACAAACCCAGTCGGCCATAACAAAGCGGACTGGGTAGACGCCGCTTTAGCCGGATTTATTAAGCGCCCGCAAGCTGATCGTTCAAATCGGCGCTAGGGAGTCGAAGTTACTGCCGGGCTGCCGAAAAGTCAAACCGGCACCACCCACCGCTTGGCAACCGGCTAGACGTAGACTCCCGGAACAAAGGCGTTGAGCCGTTCGAGCTGCTCCTGGAGCCGGCCCGACTCTTCCATGCGCAGCATGCGGCGGACAACCGGGGTGAGAAGCGAAATATCGCTTTGTTTGACGCGCTGCTTCACGGCCGGAATCTGCGCCGGGTACATCGAGAATTGCCGCAGACCCATGCCAAGGAGCAAGCGCGTAAGCGCGGGATCACCTGCCATTTCGCCGCACATCGACACCGGAATATTGGCCTTCTCCGCGCTGCTGATTACATGCGAAAGCAGCATCAATACGGCCGGGTGCAGCGGGTCGTAAAGGTAGGCGACCTGCTCGTCGCTACGGTCGATTGCCAACGTATATTGAATCAGGTCGTTGGTACCGATCGAAACAAAATGCAGACGACGCAGGAACATCCCCACCGCCAGCGCCGCGGCGGGCACTTCGATCATGCCGCCGATTTCGATGTTTTCGTCAAATGCCACGCGTTCACCGCGCAGGCTCGATTTCGCCTGTTCCAGCGCGGCCAGCGTCTGGTCGATCTGATGCGCGTGCGACATCATCGGAATCAGTATTTTCACCTTACCGAGTTTCGAGACGCGCAGGATGGCCCGCAGTTGCGCCTGAAACGTCTTCGGCTCGCTCAACGACAATCGGATCGAACGCAGACCGAGTGCCGGGTTATCCCGCCGACGGTCTTCGTCAATATCGGAATGCAGGTTCTTGTCGTTGCCCAGATCGAAGGTACGGATCGTGATCGGGCGGCCGTCCATGCCCTTGACCGCCTTGCGATAGGCTTCAAATTGCTCATCCTCGCTCGGCATGTCGCCGCGCCCGAGAAAGATGAACTCCGTCCGGAACAGGCCGACGCCATCCGCGCCGCTTTCTAGCACAGCTTCTACGTCTTCCGGTTCCTCGATGTTGGCCAAAAGGTCGATCTTGACCTTATCCAACGTCGTCGCCCGCGCGGTCTTCAGCAGCCGGAGCTTCGATCGTTCGAGCTCGAACTGCCCCTTCTTGAGCTCGTATTCCTCAAGAACGCGAACATCCGGATTGACGATCAGCACACCACGCGTGCCGTCGACGATCAGCGTTTCCTTGTCGCGAATGAGCTGCCGAGCATTGTGCAGCCCCAGGATGGCGGGAATACCCATACCACGGGCCAGAATCGCCGTATGCGACGTGGCACCGCCGACGTCGGTAACGAACGAAGCGAAATGCTGATCCTTGAACGCCATCACGTCGGACGGCGATAGGTCGTGCGCGACCAGGATGACGTTCTCACCCTTGATACCTTTTACGCTCTTAAACGACGGATTCGTCGGCCGACCGACGAGTTCACGCACCACGCGTTCGACGACCTGGCGGACATCGTAGCTACGCTCGCGTAGATAAACATCGTCGATTTGCTCGAACTGCGCGACCAGGACTTCCATCTGCTGCACTAGCGCCCATTCGGCGTTGCAACGGCGTTCCCGGATGATCTGTTTCGGGACCTCTGACAGTTCCGGGTCGGAAAGCAGCATCATGTGCAAATCGATGAAGGCGCCGATATCCGCCGGGGAATTCCCGACGCTGTTCTTCATCGTCGCGAACTCTTCCCGCACCCGCGTAATCGCCGCCTCGAACCTCGCGATCTCCTTCTCGACCAGCCGAGGTGCAATGACCATATGCGACACCTCAAGCGTCGCTTGGGATATCAGGTGGGCCTGCCCAATCGCAATGCCGCCCGATACCCCCAGCCCATGCAGGGTAAAGCTCATCGAGAGATCACTCGCCTTCACCGAATTTGTCCGCAATCAGTTTGAGAAGGGAATCGAGCGCGGCCTGTTCGTCGTGGCCCTGCGTTTCGACGACAATCGTGGAACCCTTGCCCGCGGCGAGCATCATCACGCCCATAATGCTTTTCGCGTTGATGCGGCGCGAACCTTTCTCTATCCATACGTCGGAGTCAAACGAACCGGCGAGTTGAGTGAGCTTGGCCGACGCGCGGGCATGCAGGCCGAGTTTGTTCGCTATTTCTATTTCAGCACGAGCCATCGAGATTCCCTGTAATTCAATTCGCAAGAACGTTAATGCCGCTGCATGTTGATGACGCCGTCGTGACCTCCGCTGACGGCTTTCTTGACCAGTGTTTCCAACCCATTCTTCCGGTATGTGAGGGCGCGCAAAAGCATGGGAAGACTGACGCCGGCGACGCCTTCAATCTTCCCAGGTACGAGCAGCTTCAACGCCAGATTGGCCGGCGTCGCGCCCAGAATGTCGGTCAGAACAAGCACGCCTTCGCCGCCATCCACCTCTTCCAGCAGCCGCTTCGCCATGGGCAGAATGTCGAGTGGGTCGTCCTGAGCGGAAACACCAAGTTGGGCGATGAGGGGCGGGCGTTTGTTGAGAACGTGGCAGACGTTCTGGATCAGACTTTCGCCGAAAGTGCCGTGCGTTATGAGCAAAATGCCAATCATGTGGCCCCCGGGAGGATTCCCAACATTCTAAGGGATTCCAAACGATTCGGAAGTCCCCGCGGGCATTTAGTCCTAGGGCTGGACGAGCTTCTCGGCACCGTCGACGAACTCAAGACGGCTGCGCATCGCCTGACTAACCTGAATTCGCCCCTCCGCGTCGACCCGCAACACCTTGTCGATTCCCATTTTTCGTGCCGCCGAGGGCCAATCGGGGCCGGCAATGAAAAGCGGTTTGGAGCCCGCATCGGAAAGCGTCCCGGCGCCAGAGCGAGCTTCGACGAGGACTGTGAGAGCTTGCGTATGGCTTACGGGCTCACCCCGCCGGGGATCAAGCAGATGGCAGTAGCGCTTGCCGTCGAGCTCGAAATAACGCTGATAGTCGCCTGACGTGCCAATGGCCTCACCATCACGCAGATCGATGGTCGCGAGCGGTCCTGGATGGCGCGGATGCTGGATGCCTACACGCCACGGCTCACCGTTCTTGTTCCCCATCGCCATCACATTGCCGCCGATGTTGATCAAGGCATTGCTGACGCCCTGTGCTTTCAAGATCGCCACGGCCCGATCCAGGGCAACGCCTTTCAGATAGCCGCCGAAATCGATGGCCACGGCCTTGTTGCGGCTGCTCACTCGCGTCCCTTCGACGCGCACATCGCCAATCCCCGGCTTCGCCGTTCGCCAGGCTTCAAGCGCGGCGGTGTCAGGCAAGCGCGCCTGGAAATCGTCGGATTGGAAGCCCCACAGGCGAATCAAGCCGCCGATGCCCGGATCGAAGAGGCCATCGGAAGCGGCAGCAAGCCGCTGAGCATCGACGATGAAGTTCGCCATTTCCTGGCTGACTTCGATCTCGCGTCCGGCAGCGAAGGCCGCGTTCACGTCGCTCAACTCGGAGGGCTGCCACGCATGGTACGTACGATGAAGCCGGTCGAACTCGCGCAGAACGGCCGTCGCCGCCGGCCGCGCGCGGGCCTCGGCTAATCCGGCAACGAGAACTTCGACGCGCGTACCGAAAACGTAGGATTCTTGTCGGTGGAGCGGCGCCTTGGCGCACGCGGAGAGGAAAAGAACGACGAAAGCGAGGAGGCCTAGACCGATCCGATGCATTCGCGCTCCAGCGTACTCACGAACATTGCCGCCGAGTCGAATCCTGTCTGCTGTGCAATTTCGACCATGCACGTCGGGCTGGTGACGTTAATCTCGGTCAGCCAGTCGCCAATCACGTCGATGCCGACGAGCATCAGCCCGCGTGCGGCCAGCACCGGGGCCAGCGTTTGTGCGATCTCGCGGTCGCGTGCGGTAAGCTCGCGCGCCACGCCGCTGCCACCAGCCGCAAGGTTGCCGCGCAGTTCGCCGGGCTTTGGAATCCGGGCCAGGCAATACGGCACCACCTCGCCACCAATGATCAGGATGCGCTTGTCTCCGTCACTGATCTCCGGGATGTAGCGCTGCGCCATGACGGTCCGCGTGCCGTCGTGGGTCAGCGTTTCGAGGATGACGTTGCGGTTCGGATCGTTCTGGCGCACGCGGAAGATCTGACTGCCGCCCATGCCATCGAGGGGTTTGACGACGACGTCGCCCTGGACATCGATGAAATCCTGAATCGCCCCGTTTTCACGGGCAACGAGCATCGGCACCGCGAACGACGAGAATTCGGTGATCGAAAACTTTTCGGAGTAATCGCGCAGGGCTTGCGGTCGATTGAAGACCCGCGCGCCTTCGGCCTCCGCGCGCGAAAGCAGCCACGTCGTGGTCACATACTCGATGTCGAACGGCGGGTCCTTGCGCATGACGATGGCGGCAAAATCACGCAAGGGAACGACATGCCGGTCCATCTCCATAAACCAGTCGGTATCGTCGTCGAGCATCACGACGTGAGCCGCTTCGGCACAGACTCCGTGCAACGACGACCAGTGGATGGCGGACTGTTCGATGGCCCAGACGGCATGTCCGGAAGCTTGGGCGGCGCGCATCATCGCGACGCTGGAATCCTTGTAGGCCTTGAGCGAGTCAAGGGGATCGAGAACGAAGGCAAAGCGCATCTGAATACCCGTAGCGTTGGTTCAACCAAAATAATCGCACGAAAAGACCTGCGAGGCTTTCTCGCCACGCGTTCCTAGCCTTACCAGCACCTCTTGTCAGCGCTCGGCCGGGCCGTCGGCGGGCGACACGAGCGTGTTCCTATTAGCGTCCGAGCGAATCTAGTCCTCGGGCGGTGCCGTATTCTCAAGTTCGAGCGACGCCGCGAGTTGTGCCAGACGCGCGACCACGCCGTAGGCGTAGAAGCGATTCGGCGCGGCGTCCGGATTCTGGCATTGGTCTGGCAAACAGCAGCTGGTCTCGAACGCCAGCGGCTCGAAATGCATGCCCGGCGCATTGAGGTTTTCGTCGGCGCCGCGGCCCGAATGCACCCGATAGAAGCCCCCGACCACGTAACGGTCGATCATATAGACAACCGGCTCGGCAACGCCGTCGCTGACTCGTTCGTGCGTATGCACCCCTTCCTGGATGATTACCTGCGAGACCTCGAGACCTTCCTTGATGACCGACATCTTATTGCGCTGTTTGCGGTTCAGACCGATCACCTCAGCGGCGCTCTTTACGGTCATGACGCCCATGCCGTAGGTCCCGGCATCTGCCTTGACGACCACGTAGGGTGTTTCCTCAATGCCGTATTCCTTGTACTTCTCGCGGATCAACGTCAGGACCGCGTCGACGTTGGAAGCCAGGCACTCCTCGCCTTGTCGCTCATGGAAATTCACGCTGCTGCACACGGAGAAGTACGGGTTGATCTGCCACGGATCGATGCCGACCAGCTTGGCGAACTCATCGGCCACCTCGTCGTAAGCGGTGAAATGGTTCGATTTGCGCCGCACAGCCCAGCCGGCATGCAGAGGCGGGAGGACGAACTGTTCGTTGAGGTTTTGCAGGATTTCCGGGATACCCGCCGAAAGGTCGTTGTTGAGCAGGATGGCGCACGGGTCGAAGCCGTTGAGCCCCAACCGGTACTTGGTGCGCACAAGCGGCTCGAGAACCAGCTTGGCGCCATTCGGCAAATCGACCTCCGTCGGACGGTCGATTTCGGGAATCAGCGTACCGAGGCGAACGTCGAGCCCGGTCAGCTGCAAGATCTTGACCAATTGCGCAACGTTCTGCAGGTAGAACGTGTTGCGCGTGTGGTTCTCGGGAATCAGCAGCAGACTCTTGGCGTTCGGGCAGATCTTGTCGATCGCGCTCATCGCCGCCTGCACGCAAAGCGGCAGAAACGCCGAATTGAGGTTGTTGAAGCCGCCCGGAAAGAGGTTCATGTCGACAGGCGCGAGCTTGACGCCGGAGTTACGCAGGTCGACCGACCCGTAGAAGGGTGGCGTGTGCTCCTGCCATTTGCCCCGCAACCAGCGTTCGATGGCAGGCGCGGAATCGAGAAACTTAGCCTCAAGGGCGAGCAGCGGCCCAGTGAGGGCGGTAGTAAGACGAGGAACCATGACTATCTCCGATCGAGTTCGGGGGTAGGACGCGCGCCGCTCAAAACAGTTTCTTGAGCTTCTCCCACCATGTTACACCGGCGCCCTGAGCGAACACGCGGAAGGAGGTCGGCAGCGGCGCCTGTTCCAGGCTGCGTTGCGTGAAAAGAAAACGTCCATCGCAGATGAAGCCGAGATCGCCCCAGTCTGCTTCATTCAATGCGTCGGCTAGCCGCCGCACGTCCACCTCAGGATCGTGGGGAAAGATAGCCAATACGGAGCCATCGTAGTGGGGGCAGTCATGCACGAAAAATGGCCGCGCCCGACGCGTCTTGCCGTTCACGTAGATGCGCGGCTGCTCGGACTGGAAATAGCTGCGACCCCACTGCCACCAGTTCGATTCGTCGAAGCGGCGGATGCGCCGCGCGATCAGGCGTGCCTTGTGAGGCAGCAAAGCTTCCGGCGGTGGCTCGCCCGGTGGGCACCAGATCATTCGCCGCGTTTTGCCGTCAGCCGCGGTCGTGGAGCAAACGAAATCGCGATTGCCAAATTCGCTGCTCGTATAAACCTCGTCGGCACCGGACACGGCTCCCACCTTGACGAAAGCGATATCTGAAAGGCGCAGCGGGTAGTCATGCCGAGAAAAGAGCAGGTGCCCCCCGCTTTCGATGAAGAGGCGCTCTTCCCATGGCGGATTTTCCAGGCTCGTCGCGCCCGAGGCCGTGCTCAGCGCGGCATAACGCGTGCAGCGGGAAGTATTGCCGAGCTCGAAGCGCCAGATCGCGCAATTGGGCGTCGCACCGTCGAACAGATGCACGTCACCGAGGTCGATGAAATCGGTGATCGTTCCCTGGGCGAAGAGCAGGCGGTTGAGCGGTACCGCCGACGTAGCCTTCAGGAGGTCGCGTGGGGTAATGAAAATGAGCTCTCCGCCCGGCTCCAGGTGGCGCAGGCACTTCTCGATGAAAAAGAGGTACAGGTTGGCACGCCCGTCGAGAACCGTCTCCCCAGCGAGGCGGCGGGTACCGGATGAAATGTCCTGGTAGCGGACATAGGGCGGGTTGCCGATAATCGTGGCAAAAAACTCGTCGTCGGCGAGTTCAAAAAAATCCATGACTTCGGCACCAGGCGGCGCATGCCGCGGGTCGATTTCGATGCCGAGAGCCCCCGGAAAACGCGCGAAAAACGCGCCGTCGCCGCACGCGGGCTCAAGTACACGGCCTTGATTGCGCACTAGGCGGCACATGCAGTCGACGATGGCGGGCGGCGTAAAAATCTGGCCGAGAGCCGCAATCCCGTATTCCCGGTCTTCGGGTTCCGCGAGGGTTGAAGGCATCTTGAGTCGGTCGATCGCCACGTGGTCGCAAAACACCCGAGTATACCCTTGAACGCCGTTGCAGCGGAGGCATCGCGGGACGCGGCCAGATAACGGAATACTGGGCTGCCCCGGGGGTTACGAGCCGGCAAACGGAGTAAAGTTACGGGTTTCGATTTCACTTCGAGAGCGGAGAACGAACATGCGAATTCTTGTCTTGGGTGCTGGCGGAATCGGCGGATATTTCGGAGCCCGGCTGCAGGAAGCCGGCGCGGACGTCACCTTTCTCGTCCGCACGCCGCGAGCCGCGCAACTGAGGAAAGGCGGTCTCGCCGTCTTCAGTTCGTTCGGCGACGTGACGGTAACCCCGAAGGTGCTCACGCGGGAGGAGTTGCGCGAGCCGTTCGATCTCATCGTCCTCTCCTGCAAGGCGTACGATCTCGAATCGGCCATGGACGCCATCGCGCCTGCCATCGGTGAGCGGTCGGTGATTCTGCCGCTGCTCAACGGCATCCGCCACATGGAACTGCTCGATCAACGCTTCGGGGCCACGCATGTACTCGGAGGCGTGGCGCAGATTTCGGTGACACTCGGTGCCGAAGGCGAGATTCGGCATCTCAATCCGATGCACCGGTTCACCGCCGGTGCTCGCGGTGGCGTTTCATCACCTTGGCTGGCCGAACTCGCGCAGGTCGCTGCCTCGGCAAGATTCGATTTCGTGCTCTCGGACGCGATCGAGCAGGCCATGTGGAACAAGTTCGTCTTCCTGACCACGCTGGCCGGCGCGACCTGCCTCTTTCGCGGTAGCGTGGGCGACATCGTGGCTTCGGCGGCCGGCGAGCCGTTCGTTACGGCTCTGTTCGAGGAATGTGCCTCCGTTGCCGCAGCCAGCGGCTTCCCAACGCCCGAGGCGCAGGCGGCGCTGTTCCATAAACAGCTTACGGAGCGCGGTTCCGCACTGATCGCCTCAATGCTGCGCGACGTCGAACGCGGTGGTCCGACCGAGGCCGACCACATTCTTGGTGACATGCATAACCGTGCGAAGGCAAAAGGCGTAGCGGCCCCGTCGCTCGCCCTAGCCTACTCGCACCTGCAGGTTTACGCCGCGCGCCGCGCCGCCGCAAGTTGAAAACAGAACGGGAGACGGCCCATGATCTCGCTTGATCAGTATCAGGTTGACGCCTTCGCCGAGCGCGCCTTTGCCGGCAACCCGGCCGCCGTCTGCCCGCTCTCGTCATGGCTCGACGACCGCGTGCTGCAAGCGATCGCCGAGGAAAACAACCTCTCGGAAACCGCGTTCTTCGTCCCCAGCGCCAAAGGATTCCACCTGCGTTGGTTCACGCCGGGCAGCGAAGTCGATTTGTGCGGGCACGCAACGCTCGCCACGGCGCACATTCTTTTCGAGCGGCTTGGCTACGCCGGCGAATCGATCACCTTCGAAACACGCAGCGGCGACCTACATGTGCGTCGTCGCGGCGCGCGGCTCGAAATGGACTTCCCCGCGATCCCGGTAACACCCTGCCCCACACCGGGCACACTAGTGCAAGCGCTCGGTGCGAAGCCAAGCGAAGTCCTGCGCGCGGACGTTTACCTCGCCGTTTTCGACGACGAGGACATCGTGCGAACGATGACACCGGATCACTCCCTGGTCAGGCAACTCGACCTGCGCGGCCTCATCGTCACGGCGCCGGGGAAGACAGTCGATTTCGTAAGCCGCTTCTTCGCGCCGAAGATGGGCGTTCCCGAAGATCCCGTGACAGGATCCGCGCACTGCAAGCTGGTGCCCTATTGGGCCGCACGGCTGGGCAAAACTTCGTTCGCGGCGAAACAGGTTTCGAAACGCGGCGGCGACCTCCGGTGCGAATTGCTAGGCGATCGGGTGCTGATATCCGGATCAGCCGTTACCGTGATGACGTCGAAGGTAACCTTCGACCATGGGTAAAGCTCGGCAAACCGCTCATTCGGGATAGGAAGGCATATCTCTGGCCAAACTACCGGCTCGGTCACAATGAAAACGAAAGGCCAGGAGATTCTTCCTGGCCCTTTCATTACCGCGCCTGGCCGATCAGGCCGGCACTGACGTGCGGATCAGATGATCGAAGGCTGAAAGCGAAGCCTTGGCGCCCTCGCCCATGGCGATGATGATTTGCTTGTACGGCGTCGTCGTGCAGTCTCCGGCGGCGAACACACCGGGCAGCGAAGTGCTGCCGCGAACATCCACCTCTATCTCGCCGCGCGGCGAAAGCGATAGCGTGCCTTTCAACCAGTCGGTGTTGGGCAACAGACCGATCTGCACGAAGATGCCTTCGAGCTCGAGCGTGCGCAGGTCGCCGGTTGCCCGCTCCTTGTAGACGAGGCCCTTCACCTTCTCGCCATCGCCAAGGACTTCCTGCGTCTGCGCGTGCGTGATCACCGTCGCGTTCGGCAGACTGAACAGCTTCTTCTGCAGTACCGCGTCGGCGCGCAACGCCGTATCGAACTCGATCAGCGTCACCTGGCTGACGATACCGGCGAGATCGATGGCCGCTTCGACGCCCGAGTTGCCGCCACCGATGACGGCCACGCGCTTGCCTTTGAACAGGGGCCCATCGCAGTGCGGGCAGTAGGCGACGCCGCGCCCGCGATACTCCTTTTCGCCCGGAACGTTCATCTCGCGCCAGCGCGCGCCGGTCGAAAGGACGACGGTCCGGCTCTTCAGCTCGGCTCCGCTCGCCAGACGCACGTGCGTCAGGCCGTCGCCGCCGACGGTCAGCGCTTCCGCACGCTGCAGATTCATGATGTCGACATCGTAGTCACGGACGTGCTGTTCGAGCCCAGCCGCAAGACGCGGACCTTCGGTCGCCTTGACCGAGATGAAGTTCTCGATGCCCAGCGTATCAAGGACCTGGCCGCCAAATCGCTCGGCGACGACACCGGTGCGTACCCCCTTGCGCGCTGCGTAGATGGCGGCGGCCGCGCCCGCCGGGCCGCCGCCAATGACGAGGACATCGAACGCCGACTTGGACGCGAGTTTTTCCGCCTCGCGCTGCGCGGCGCCGGTATCGATCTTGGCGACGATTTCCTCGAGCGTCATCCGCCCCTGGCCAAACGGTTCGCCGTTCAGGAACACGGTCGGCACGGCCATCACTTTGCGCGCGTCCACTTCGCTTTGGAACAGCGCGCCGTCGATCATCGTGTGGCTGATATTCGGGTTGAGCGCCGACATCAGGTTGAGCGCCTGAACCACATCCGGGCAGTTGTGGCACGACAGGGAAACGAAGGTCTCGAAATGGAATTTTCCGGGGAGCGAGCGAATCTGTTCGATCACCTGCGGTTCCACCTTGGGCGGGTATCCGCTCGTCTGCAACAACGCGAGAACCAGTGACGTGAATTCGTGTCCCATCGGGAGGCCGGCGAAGCGAATGCGTGCTCCTTCGCCGGGTCGGCCAACGGAGAACGACGGACGACGTGCATCAGTGCCATCGAAGCGGACGCTCACCTTTGCCGAAACCTGAGCGATGTCACTGAGCAGGCCTAGAGTTTCCTGCGATTTGGCATCGTCGGCCACCGAGGCGACAAGTTCAATGGATTGTTCGAGGCGCTCAAGGTAGCTCTTGAGTTGGCCCTTGATGGTTGCGTCGAGCATTTCGTTCTCCCTTTGAAAATAGGTGGTGCGCGGTAGTACGGGTAGTGCAGTTTGTTGCGGCGGGAACCGCTTGCCGGAAACGTTCGTTCCGGCAAAAGCCCCCGCCCGGATTCGGCGGCGTCGGTTAGATCTTGCCGACGAGGTCAAGCGACGGAGCCAGCGTGGCCTCGCCTTCCTTCCACTTGGCCGGGCAGACTTCACCCGGGTGGGAAGCAACGTATTGAGCGGCCTTCACCTTGCGCAGCAGTTCGCTGGCGTCCCGACCGATGCCGCCGGCGTTGATTTCGATGATCTGGATCTTGCCCTGCGGGTCGATGACGAACGTCCCGCGATCGGCCAGGCCCGCTTCTTCGATCATCACACCGAAGTTGCGGCTGATCGCGCCCGTCGGGTCGCCGACCATCACGTACTCGATGTTCTTGATCGTGTCCGAAGTGTCGTGCCAAGCCTTGTGCGTGAAGTGCGTATCGGTGGACACGCTGTAGATTTCAACGCCGAGCTTCTTGAATTCGGCGTAATTGTCCGCCAGGTCGCCGAGTTCGGTCGGGCAGACGAAGGTGAAGTCGGCGGGGTAGAAGAAAACGACGGACCACTTGCCGCGCAGATCGGCGTCGGAAACATCGACGAATTTGCCGTTATGGTAAGCCGTGGCTTTGAACGGGAGGACTTCGCTGTTGATCAGTGATTTCATTTGATTCTCCTTGCGTTTGGGTTGAAAGATCGTTGCGACAGGGAGAATGTTAGGGATGCCAGCTCAATTAATCCAATTGATTGTTTTTGTCTTTGTTATCGTTTTTTTCTATCAACGAATAGCGGCGCCTGGAATGCAGCGAGCAAGAGAGTCCCATGCCGATGCGCCGGTGGAGAACAGCTCACGGTTGCCTTTGAGTGTCCGCCGGGCGACACGCCGTAACACCTCGGCTACAATAGCGGGCTTTGCAAAATCAATGGCTTTGGCGCTTTCCTCACCCGAGCCATCAACGGCTTTGCCGTTTTCTTAAGAGGTAATCGAGTGCTCGTCGCCGCCAACATCACCATGCAGTTCGGGGCCAAGCCCCTGTTCGAAAACGTCTCCGTCAAGTTCGGCGAGGGTTACCGCTACGGTCTGATCGGCGCCAATGGCTCCGGCAAGTCCACCTTCATGAAGATCGTCGCCGGCGAGCTCGAGGCAACGGCCGGCAACATTTCGAAGGACGCGCACGAACGCATGGCGTACCTGCGCCAGGATCAGTTCGCCTACGAGGAACAACGCGTCATCGACGTGGTGATGATGGGACACCAGGAGATGTGGTCGTGCATGCAGGAGAAGGACGCGATCTACGCCAATCCCGAGGCCACGGAGGAAGACTACCTGCATGCCGCCGAACTGGAGCATCACTTTGCCGAATTCGGCGGCTATACGGCGGAAGCCCGCGCAGGCGAGCTGTTGCTCGGCGTCGGTATCCCGGCCGACAAGCACTACGGGCCGATGAGCGAGGTGGCGCCCGGTTGGAAGCTGCGCGTGCTGCTCACGCAGGCGCTGTTCGCCGACCCGGACATCCTGCTACTCGACGAGCCCACCAACAACCTCGACATCGGCACGATCCGCTGGCTCGAAAACGTGCTCAACGAGCGCAACAGCACGATGATCATCATCTCGCACGACCGGCACTTCCTGAATCAGGTGTGCACGCACATGGCCGACCTGGACTACGGCAAGATCACCGTGTATCCGGGCAACTACGACGATTTCATGGAAGCGTCGTCGCAGGCACGCCAGCAGCAACAGGCCGCGAACGCCCGCGCCAAGGAACGCATCGCCGAGCTGCAGGAATTCGTGCGCCGCTTCTCGGCCAACAAGTCGAAGGCTCGCCAAGCGACGTCGCGCATGAAGCTGATCGACAAGCTGAAGCCCGAAGACATCAAGCCGTCCTCGCGGCAGTACCCGTGGATTCGCTTCGAGTACGACGAGAAGGAAAAGCTGCACCGTCAGGCGCTGGAAATCGAGAGCCTGTCGTTTGCCTATCCCGGCAGCGAACGCCGCCTCTTCGACAAGTTCGATCTCACGCTCAATGCAGGTGACCGGCTGGCGGTGATCGGAGAAAACGGCGTCGGCAAATCGACGTTGCTCAAACTGCTGATGGGCGAGCTCAAGCCGCTCTCCGGCAACGTCAAATGGGCCGAAAAAGCGCGGGTCGGCTACTACGCGCAAGATCACGCCGACGAATTCAAGAGCGACGAGAGCCTGACCGAATGGATCGGTGGTTATGCCCGCGCGAACGCCGCCGAAGGCGAGGACCTCGAAACGCTGATCCGCGGCACGCTGGGGCGCCTCCTCTTCTCGGGCGATGAAGTCAGGAAGCCTGTGCGCGTGATCTCGGGCGGCGAACAGGGACGGATGATCTTCGGCCGTCTGATGCTTACCCGAAACAACGTGCTCGTTCTCGACGAACCGACGAACCACCTCGACATGGAATCGATCGAGTCGCTGAATACGGCCCTTGAAAAGTACAAGGGAACGCTGGTATTCGTCTCGCACGACCGCGAATTCGTTTCATCGCTGGCGACGCGGGTTCTCGAAATCCGGCTTGACGGCACGATCGTCAACTACCTCGGCAACTACGAGGAATACCTCGCCAGCCAGGGTATCGAGTAAGGCTCAATATGCTGCGTTCGCTCGCTTCAATGACGCTGCGACTCGTCGGCTGGCATTCGGTGTTCGAAATGCCGCCGGGGCCGAAATCGGTGATCGTCGTCTATCCACACACCTCGAACTGGGACTTCGTACTCGGCGTACTGTGCCGCGTGAAGCATGGCGTCTTCTTGCATTGGGCAGGCAAAGACACCCTCTTCCGTTGGCCGCTACGCGGTTTCTTTCTGCGCTTGGGTGGCGTACCGATCAATCGGCGCGAGCGCACCGGGATGATCGCCCAGCTCGCCGAAGCCCTGCGCCGCGAGCCGACCTTCCACATCGCGATCACGCCGGAAGGAACGCGTTCCAAAACCGACCACTGGAAATCGGGTTTCTATCGCCTTGCCCTGGCCGCCGACGCACCGCTGGGGCTCGGTTTCATCGATTACGGCACAAAGCGCGTCGGCGTCGAGCGCTGGATCAAACTCATCGGCAACGAGGAAGCGGACCTCGCATTGCTGCGCGCTTACTACGCCGACAAGAAGGGCCTGTATCCGGAAAAGTCCGGCGACATCCGCTTTCTCCCGCGCCCTGCGGAAAAGAGCGCCTGATCTTCATCAGATAAGAAACACCGGCATTTCCGCCCAGGAGAGCACAACCATCCGGACGGATCGCTTACCGGCGTGCGATCACATCTCGGCACGGGAACGCTCTTTCTCGCTTCGCCAAAACTGTCAAGGAGCGGGCGTCGTCGTTGCGCTTTCCTTCTTTGACGACGCTTCCGCGCGGGCCGCTTCCTTTTCTGCCCGTTTGGCTTCTTCCTTCGCGCGCTTCTCGGCGCGCTTGGCGTCATCTTTGGCACGCTTCTCCAGCTTTGCCTGACGCTTGGCTTCCTCGGCAGCCGCCTGCTCGCGCCCTTTCACCGCCTTGGCTTCCTTGTCGGCAATCTTCTTTTCGCGCTCCGTCGCTTTTTCGGCTTCTCGAATGCGAAACGCCTCGGCCTTTTCCTGCTGGTCTGCGTCACGTTTCACGCGGTCGGCTTGGCGCTGCACATCCTCGGCGTCAAGTTCGGCCCGTCGCGCCTCACGCAGGAAATCGCGCGCCGGCGCGTCAAGTTTGCGCGCCTCGATCGTCGCCTGTGTATGACGCTTCTTGGCGTCAGCAAGGCAATCGTTGACCAGAAACTTGTCGTAGCACGCGTCCTGCTCGGCGGCGAAGCGCTGATCGGCCTCGTGCTTCATCTGCGAGGCTCGGGCGCGCTGCGCGTCGGCCTCCTCCTTTGTTTGCGGCACAGGAACCGCTTCCGGCGTGGACGTCTCGGCACGCGCTATGGAACCGAGCAGCAACGCGGCAAGCAAGAAACAACGTATGTACATCATGGCAACCTCCAGGGGCCGTAATCTATCAGGCAGTCGGAACTTATGCCACGCGCGCAGCATGCCCACGTCGCCCTCGTGCCAGCGCCAGGGCCGTCACCTCGAGTCTGCGAGCCGTATTTCGCTGCGTGGAAAAGTTCGCTGCGCGAACCGCCGTCGATGCCGGGAACGCTCCGCAAGGAGTAAGACCCTGATGCATTTGGTAGAATGTCGGGCTTCTGTTTACTCAACCGCCACCGCTCAGGGAGCCCGTCTTGAAAATCGTCTGCCTCGACCTCGAAGGCGTTCTCGTCCCCGAAATCTGGATCGCGTTCTCCGAACGCACCGGTATCCCGGAACTGCGCCGGACGACGCGCGACGAGCCGAACTACGACACCTTGATGAAGTACCGCCTCGGCATCCTCGCCGAACACGGGCTTGGGCTACCGGATATTCAGCAGGTCATCTGCGCGATGGGCCCGCTTCCGGGCGCGAAGGCGTTCCTCGACAAGCTGCGCGAGGATTACGAAGTCATCATCCTGTCGGATACGTTCTATGAATTCGCCCACCCCTTGATGCGCCAGCTGGCTTGGCCGACGTTGTTCTGTCACAGTTTGGAGACCGATGCCAGCGGGATGGTCGTCAACTACCACTTACGCATGCCGCAGCAGAAGCGCGAGGCGGTCAAACGCTTCCGCGAAATGAACTTCACGGTCGTCGCCGCCGGCGATTCGTACAACGATACGGCGATGCTCGGCGAAGCGCACGCCGGCATTCTTTTCCACCCGCCCGAAAACGTGATACGCGAGTTCCCGCAGTACCCCGTCACGCGCAGCTACGACGAACTGCGCGCCGAAATCGACAAGGCGTTCGCCCGCGTCGGAGGATAAGCCAGTCCATGTATTCCAAACGTTACTACACGCTCTCCGCTTCCTGTCCCGACCGGGTGGGCATCGTCGCCCGCGTCGCCAGTTTCATTGCCGAACACCGCGGCTGGATTCTCGAGTCGCGCTACCACTCCGATCACAACAATATCGAGAGCAACGGCGACAGCCGCTATTTCATGCGCATCGACATCAAGGCCGAGTCGCTGCCTTTCCATCTCGCCGAGTTCCGCGAGCGTTTCCGGCCAATCGCCGAAGAAATGGGCATGACATGGAAAATCAACGATTCGGCCGTCAAACGGCGCGTGGTCATCCTCGTCAGCAAACAAGAGCACTGTTTGTACGACTTGCTGGCGCGCTGGCAGTCGAAGGAACTCGACATCGAGATCCCCTGCATCATCTCGAACCACGACACCTTCAAGGGCTTCGTCGAGTGGCACGGCATCCCGTTCCATCATGTGCCGGTCGCGCGCGACAACAAGGAGGCTGCATACGCCGAAATCCGGCGCATCTATGAAGAGGTGAAGGGCGACACGATGGTGCTCGCGCGCTACATGCAGATCATTCCCCCGGACATGTGCGACGCGTACCCGGGCCAGATCCTCAATATCCACCACTCGTTCCTGCCCAGCTTCGTCGGCGCCAAGCCGTACCACCAGGCGTACCAGCGCGGCGTCAAGCTGATCGGCGCCACCTGCCACTATGTCACCAGCGAGCTCGACCAGGGTCCGATCATCGAACAGGATGTAATCCGCATCGACCACTCCGATTCCGTCGACGACATGGTGCGCTACGGCAAGGACATCGAGAAAGCCGTACTGGCCCGTGGTCTGCGCTACCACCTCGAAGATCGCGTTCTCGTCCACGGCAACAAGACCGTCGTTTTCCGCTAGATCGCCACGGAGCGCCGCCGGCCGGCATACCGCCTGTCGGTGGCCAAGTTGACTCCGCCCGCGAACTGTTTCAAGGCTCTTCTTCATGATTACCCTCAAGAACGTCACCTTGCGCCGCAGCGCCAAAGTGTTGCTCGACAGCGCCTCGGTGACGCTCAACCCCGGCGAGAAAGTCGGCCTCGTTGGCCGCAACGGGGCGGGCAAGTCGACGCTGTTCGCACTGTTCAACGGCGCACTGCACGAGGATGCAGGCGACTTCTTCATGCCGGCGCAATGGCGCATGGCGCAAGTGGCCCAGGAAATGCCGGAGACCGACCAGTCGGCTACGGACTTCGTGATCGCCGGCGACACGGCGCTGATCGCCGCCGAAGCCGAAGTGCGGGCCGCCGAGGCATCCAACGACGGCGAGCGCATGGCCCACGCCTACACGGCACTGCATGATGCGGGCGCGCACGACGCGCAGGCGCGGGCGCAGGCGCTGATCCTCGGTCTCGGCTTTAAGACTACCGAGGTCGATAGGCCGGTGAATAGCTTCTCCGGCGGCTGGCGCATGCGTCTGCAGCTTGCGCGAGCGCTGATGTGCCCGTCCGACCTGCTGCTCCTCGACGAGCCGACAAACCACCTCGACCTCGATGCGCTGGTCTGGCTCGAAACCTGGCTCAAGCGTTACGAAGGCACGCTGATCGTGATCAGCCACGACCGCGAATTTCTCGATGCCGTGACCTCGGTGACACTGCACATCGAGAACGGCAAACTGACGCGCTACGGTGGCAACTACAGCGCCTTCGAGGAACTGCGCGCGCAGCAGCTCGAGTTGCAGCAGTGCGCGTACGAGCGCCAGCAAGAAAAAATCGCGCATCTCACGAAGTTCATCACCCGTTTCAAGGCCAAGGCGACAAAGGCTCGGCAAGCGCAAAGCCGGGTCAAGGCGCTGGAACGCATGGAGAAACTCGCGCCGGTGCTCGCCAGTGCGGACTTCACCTTCGAATTCGGCGAACCCGCCAATCTGCCCAATCCGATGCTGGCGATGAACGAAGCGTCCTTCGGCTATCCGCCGCCCCCCGATGCGCCGGCCGGAACACCGCCCACCGTAATCGTGCGCAACGTCAGCAAATCGGTAACGGCAGGTCAGCGGATCGGCATCCTCGGCGCCAATGGCCAGGGCAAATCGACGCTGGTGAAGACGATCGCGCGGGTGCTCGCGCCGCTCGGCGGTACCGTCACCGAGGGCAAGGGACTCAACATCGGCTACTTCGCGCAGCAAGAACTCGACGTGCTCGAACCGCTCGACACGCCGCTTGAACATATGGTGCGCCTGGCCAAAAACGGCCTGCCGGCGGGCCAAAGCGGCCGCGAGCAGGATCTGCGCACCTTCCTTGGCTCATTCAACTTCGTCGGCGACATGGTCAAGCAGCCGGTCGGCACGATGAGCGGCGGCGAGAAGGCGCGACTTGTGCTCTGCATGATCGTCTGGCAGCGTCCCAACCTGCTCCTGCTCGACGAACCGACCAACCATCTCGACCTCGCCACGCGGGAAGCGTTGTCGGTTGCCCTCAACGAGTTCGAAGGCACCGTGATGCTGGTCAGCCACGATCGATCGCTGCTGCGCTCGGTCTGCGACGAATTCTGGCTCGTTTCGCGGGGCGGGGTCGCGCCATTCGATGGCGACCTCGACGACTACCAACAATACCTCCTCGACGAAGCGAAGCGGGTGCGCGAGGAGGTGCGCGCCTCCACGCGTTCCGCCAGGGAGGCGGCCGAGCCCATTCCGGCCCCGCAGACGGCGCGCCGCCCGGCGGTCAACGTCAAGGCTTTGAAGCGCGACCTCGGCAAGCTAGAACAACGGATGCTCGAGCTGCAGACTCGAAAGCACGCGCTCGAAGCCAGCCTGTCGGCGGCGACGTCGCCGCAAGAGATCGGCACCATCGGGACCGATCTGCAGCAGCTTGACGCCGAACTCGCCGAGAACGAAGACCGCTGGCTGGCAATCTCCGAACAGATTGAGACCGAGGAAAACGGTACCGCCTGACCTCCGGCCCAGCCGGGGCCGGCCGCGCCGCCTGACGCCGAAAACGTGAAGAGCCTCCGAGAGCGAAGTCAGCCGCCGGAGGTCGCGCTGGCTAGTGCCGCGGTTCTTTCGCGAGCCGAGGCGCGCTCGTGCGTTGCAACGTAAATGCCGCTGGCCACGAGGAGCGCGATTCCGGCGAGCGACCACGCGTCCGGAAAATCGCCGAAGGCGACGAAACCGATCAACATCACCCAGATCAACTGCGAGTAGGTGAACGGCGCCAGCCGCGAAGCCGGTGCATGGCTGTAGGCCTTGATCAGCAGCAGGTGAGCCGAACCGCTGAGCACGCCGACGAACACCAGCAGCGCCGCGTGTGCCAGATTCTGCGGCGTGACCCAGATATAGGGAAGCGCCGCCGAGAGGAGCAAGGAACCGATCAAGCCCGCGTAGAAGATCGAGGTGTAGGCGCTCTCGACGGCGGCGATCTTGCGCGTCAGCACCTGATAGCTCGCAAAGGCCACGGCGTTGCCGATCGGCAACAACACCGCCCAGTGGAAAACGTCACTGCCAGGACGAATGATCACGAGCACGCCGATGAAACCGCTCGCGACGGCAATCCAGCGCGCGGCGTCGACGTGCTCCTTGAGAAACACCACGGACAGTAGCGTCACGATCAACGGCGTCAGGAAGGCGATCGAGGTCGACTCCGCGAGCGGCATGTACTTCAGCGCACCGACGAAGAAGAGCGAAGCGCCGACCAGCAGAAAGCCGCGCACGATCTGCACCCCGGGGTGCGCGGTACGCACGAGCCCCTTGCCCAGGCGCGGCCCGAGGGCGGCGACGATGAACACCAGATGGAAGGTGTAGCACGCCCAGACCACGAAGGCGACCGGATAGAAGCGTGTCAGGTATTTGGAACAAAGATCGGTGATCGAGAAGAGCGCGACGGTCACGAGGACCAGCACAATTCCCCGCAGCAGGCGGGGCTTTTCGGCAGTGGGGCTGTTCATCAAAACGCGGGGAGGCAGATGGAAGCTGGAAACAAAAACGAAGAGATCCCCGGTGACGGAATCGACGGCAACAAGACAATGGTGCATCGCCTCGTCCTGCCACCAGCCCGCGCTAGCAGTAAGCGACAGGCTCGTCCCGATACTCTCCTAAACCGCCAGTGTACGGTAGAAACGGAGAATTCGCCGAGATTTGTCTCCGGAATGACGAAGCAACATAACCGCGTCCGCGTCTCGACAGAAGCGGGCTCCGTACCGTATCCGCGGAACGCCCGGCAAGTCCTTCGCGCTAGAATGGCGACATAGTCCTCCCGGCCTGTCAGCGATGCAGCCCTTGTCCCCGAAGCAAAAGCCAACGCCGCTAAGAACGCCGCTTCCGGCATCCGGGTTGCCCACCTACCTCGCGCTGTCGTACGCCGTCCTGGTCGTTTACGGCAGCCTGCACCCCTTCTCCGGATGGCGCAGCCCGGGATTACCGCTCCTGTTTTTCCTCGACGCCGGGTGGCCGCGTTACTGGACGGTTTTCGATGTCTTTGTGAACGCCTTGGCTTATCTTCCGCTCGGATTCCTCTTCACGCTGGCTCTGCGGCGCATTCCCGGAAATACCCTGTCCGCGCTGGTGGCGACCTTGCTTGGCGCCCTCTTGAGTTTGTGTCTTGAGACGATCCAAGCCTGGCTTCCGGCACGGGTGCCGTCCAATCTCGACTTTGCCTGCAACGCGTTGGGTACCGCTATTGGCGCCGTGTTGGCGGTGCGCCACGGGCATCGCTTTTTCTATCGGGTGGCACTCCTGCAACGGCGATTGCTGGCGCCGATACCGCATGTCGAGTTGGGACTCGTTCTCGTCGGGCTTTGGCTCCTCACCCAGCTCTCGCCGGAGACAATCCTGTTTGGAGCAGGCGACCTGCGCCACCTGCTCGACATTGCATCCCCCTTGCCTTACGCCGCACCGTCATTCTTCGCCCTCGAAACAGGCACCATCGCCTGCAACACCGTCGCCATCGGGCTCGTGGTTCGCACCTTGCTGGTCAGAAACCCCTCTCCGTACTTGGTCTTGACCCTGTTCTTTTTCGTCGCATTGGCCATTCGCACGCTCGCCGCCGGCGTGCTCATCGATCCGTACCACGCGTTGGCTTGGCTTACTCCCGGTGCGGGACTGGGTTTGATGATCGGTGGCTCGCTACTTGCCGTACTTCTGCTCCTTCCGGGTTGGGTACGTGTCGCGCTTGCCGGCCTTGCGTTGATGGCAGGAACCGTGCTGGTCAATGCCTCGCCGCCCAATCCGTATTCGGCGGTCGCTCTCGCCGCATGGCGGCAGGGCCACTTTCTAAACTTCAACGGATTGACACGGCTTGCTGCCAGCCTGTGGCCGTTTCTTGCACTTACCTACCTGATCGCACTCGGACGCCGGCTTTGAATCAAGCCGGTGATCGGTTGTCAGAGAGCCACGCCAACTCCAATAACGAGAACTTCTTCAGCATGAGCTACTACAAACACCACGTATTTTTCTGCTGCAATCAGCGCCCCGAAGGCGAGAGCTGTTGCAACAACCTCGGCGCCACGGTCGCCCAAACCTATGCCAAGGATCGGATCTCCGAGCTCAAATTGAAAGGCAAGGGCAAGATAAGGATCAACAAGGCCGGCTGCCTCGACCGTTGCGACGAAGGCCCGGTCCTCGTGGTGTATCCGGAAGAGGTCTGGTACAGCTACGTGGATACTGAGGACATCGAGGAGATCATCCAGGAGCACCTGATCAACGGCCGTGTCGTCGAGCGGTTGAAAATCTGACGACAGGGCCGGCCTATGAAAACCAACGCTGAAACGGTCCACATTTCGGGACCGGCGGGCCCTATCGAGACCATTATCGAAAATCCGGGCAATCCAGTCGGTATCGCGCTGGTGTGCCATCCCCACCCTCTTTTCGGCGGGTCCAACACCAACAAGGTGACGCAGACGGTGGCCCGCGCGCTTGTCCGGTTAAACTACGTGGCTCTGCGACCGAATTTCCGCGGCGTGGGCCAGAGCGCCGGAAGCCACGACGATGGCCGCGGCGAATGCGACGACATGCTGGCTGTGCTCGCCGATGCCCGTCATCGCTTCGGCGACCTTCCGGTGGCACTCGGCGGCTTCTCTTTCGGCGCCTATGTGCAAACCCACGTTGCCAAAGGGCTGGCCGATGAAGGGCGCGCCGTAGAGCGCATGGTCCTCGTGGGGACCGCCGCTGGCGACGTCAAAGGAATTCGCCGTTATACGACCGGCACGGTCGGCGAAGACACCATCGTGATCCACGGCGGCGCGGACGAAACCGTTCCGCTCGCCAACGTGCTCGCTTGGGCGGAGCCGTTCGATCTACCGGTCATCGTGATTCCTGGCGCGGACCATTTTTTCCATAGACGGCTGCATATCATTAACGACATCGTGACACGCGCATGGCGACCATAAACGACAAGAACAGCCATGCCCTCGACGTATCGGGGTTGCGCAAAAGCTACGACGGCAACGAAGTCGTCGCCGGCATCAGCTTCACCGCGACCCCGGGTACCTGCTTCGGGCTACTCGGCCCCAACGGCGCCGGCAAGACAACCACGCTGCGTTGCTGCCTCGGCCTGACCGCTCCGGACGCAGGCGACATCCGGCTAGGCGGTTTCGATGTACCTGAGGCGGCGGAAGAGGCACGTCGGCGCGTCGGCGTTGTCCCGCAGTTCGACAACCTCGACCCCGATTTCACCGTAACGGAAAATCTGGTCGTGTACGGCCGCTACTTCGGCTTGGCTGATACCGAGATTCGTTCCCGAGTCGGCGATCTGCTCGATTTCGCTGGACTCAAAGGCAAGGAAAAGGCACGTATCCAGACACTCTCCGGTGGTATGAAACGCCGCCTGACGCTCGCCCGAGCGCTGGTTAACAATCCCGACATTGTCTTCCTCGACGAGCCGACGACTGGTCTTGATCCGCAGGCCCGTCACTTGATTTGGGATCGCCTTAAGCAACTCACCGCACGCGGTAAGACACTGATCCTCACGACCCATTTCATGGACGAGGCCGAACGCCTATGCGACCGTCTGGCAATTCTCGACCATGGGCGGCTCATTACCGAAGGCGCACCACGCGATCTGATCGCCGCGCATATCGAACCGCAAGTCGTTGAGGTCTTCGGTGATGACGTCGCCGCGTGGGCGCGCCACCATCAAGGGCTCGGCGAGCGGCTGGAGGTGGCCGGAGATACTGCCTTCTTCTATTGCCGCGACAGCGACCCGCTGCTCCACGCCCTCGCCGGCGAAACCGGGCTGCGCTACATGCACCGGGCGGCGACGTTGGAAGACGTGTTCATCAAACTCACAGGACGGGAGTTGCGCGACTGAACGCGCCGTCCGACAACGAGCCATCGAAATGATCAGAACGACCGCGTTATTTCAACTGCCCCGCCCGGGGCTGAATTGGTTCCCGGTGTGGCGCCGCAACTTTCTCGTGTGGCGCAAGCTGGCGATTCCCTCGATCCTCGGTAACCTTGCCGATCCACTGATCTACATGTTGGGTCTTGGATACGGGCTCGGCAACATGTTGCCGGAAGTGAGCGGCGTCAAGTACGTCAGTTTTCTCTCTGCCGGCACGGTGGTCGCCAGTACGATGAACGCGGCGACATTTGAGGCGCTCTACTCATCGTTTTCCCGCATGCACGTGCAAAAAACGTGGGACGCCATCCTGAACACGCCGTTGTCGCTCGACCACGTCCTCGCAGGCGAACTCGTCTGGGCAGCGAGCAAGAGCCTGCTCTCGGGGCTCGCCATCCTCGTCGTCATCGGGGCGCTTGGACTCACGCAATCTCCATTGGCCCTGTGGGCGATCCCAGTAATCTTCCTGACCGGACTCACATTCGCAGCGATGGGCTTGATCGTATGTTCGCTGGCGCCCTCCTACGATTTCTTCATGTACTACTTCACCTTGTTCATCACGCCAATGCTGCTCGTATCGGGGATATTCTTCCCGGCGGACCAGTTGCCGGCCGCGGTGCATGCTGTCGCCAGTTGGCTGCCGCTCGCTCATGCCGTGCAACTCGCACGGCCCTTGTTGCTCGGTGAAGTCCCGAGCAACATCTTCGGCCATGTAGGCGCGCTGACGCTGATTGCGCTGGTCGCCTTTTATGTTGCATCTGTTCTCACGCGCAAGCGGCTGCTTAAATAACAGTACCAACGTCCTGTGGGTCGCCGCCGGAGATAGGCAGCAAGTCCGCCGCTTGACCGGTGTAGGTGCAAAGAGTGAAAATGCCGGCACCGTTCGGTTCGACGAAACGGAACACGGTGTGAATCCGTGGCGGGCCCGCCGCTGTATCCGGGGACGAACGCTGCAAGGTCGAGAGACCAGCCACTGACGGGGCCTACCCCGCCGGGAAGGTGTAGCGATTCGGATGATCCGGTAGCCAGAAGACGTGTCGAACCGGTTCGGAGTCCAGGCAAGGGCTCCGGCAAAGCGCATGCAGTCGCGTGCACTTTGCCGGAGCCCTTTTTGTTTTTGTTGATCTCATCGAGGAGCAGATTATGTCGAACGCCATTCAAACCCCCGCCAACGCTCAGCCGGCAAAGAAAGAGTCCTCCCCCATCATCGCGGTGCGCAAAAGTTGCAATCCGGACGGAATCGGTCTTTCGCACTATGTGTTGATGGACCGGAAAGCGGCCAAGTAAATGTCGGTAGCCGAACAAAGCCGGGCCGGGGTCGCTGGCCCGCTGATTCCGGTCGACATCGGGCATGACAGATACACAGCGCTTACCGACCCGAATACGGCCTTCTGGGCACTGGTGGACAAGAAACGCGTTGGAGAATCAGAGGCCCATGGTTCGCTGCTCGCCAGCTTCCATGAAAACGCGGCCGCCTTCGCACGCGAAATGCACGCCTTGCGCTTCGAGCTCACGCCCTCGGGCGTGTATCTGAATCCGACCGAGCGTTGCAACCTCAATTGCACGTACTGTTATCTGCCGGGCCAGCAACGTAGCGAAGGTAGGCACATGCCGGTCGACACGCTACTCGTCTCGCTGGAGAAGCTGCGCACCTATTTCCGATCCGTAATGCCAGAAGGCCGCAAGCCGCGCGCCATTTTCCACGGGGCCGAGCCCTTGATGAACAAGGCAGCGGTCTTCGAGGCGATCCGCGCCTTTGGCGATCACTTCGCCTTCGGCATCCAGACCAACGGGACGCTGCTCGATGAAGAGGCGATGAGTTTCCTCACGTCGCGCAACGTCAGCATCGGCCTGTCGCTTGATGGGCCGATGCCGTCGATTACTGACGCGACACGGCTTACCTGGGGTGGCAAGAGCGTGCACGACAAGGTGCTCACAGCCATGGACAAGCTGCGTGGGTACGGCTCGTGGAGCGTCATCACGACGTGCACCACGGAGAACCTGCCGCATCTCACCCGCATGGTGGAGCTCTTCCACGCACGTGAAGTGCCGACGTGCATGCTCAACACCTTGCGTTGCACTCTGCCCGGAGCTCGCGGCGTCAAGCCAGCGGATGCCGATATGGCGCAGTCGTTTTTCGGGGCGCTCGACCGCAGCCACGCGCTATTCAAGGAGACGGGCCGCAAGCTGGTGGTCGCCAACTTCGCCAACATCCTGATCGCGATCCTAGCCCCGACAGCACGCCGGCTGATGTGCGACATCTCGCCTTGCGGCGGCGGACGGGCTTTCTTCGCTTTGGCCGCCGACGGCAGTCTCTATCCCTGCAGCGAATTCATCGGCGTGCCACACTTTAACGGCGGCAATCTGTTCGACGCCGGAGGCGTGGAGGCGGCGCTCGCCTCGGAAGCCTTCAGGACCGTCACCGAGCGCGATGTCGATACGTTTCAACCGTGCAGCGACTGCGCGATCCGGCATTTCTGCGGCTCGCCCTGCCCAGCCGAAGCGCACGAGATGAACGGTGGCATGCAGCAAATCGGCGCCTTCTGCGAATTCTATAAGGAGCAGGTCAACTACGCGTTGCGGTTGATTGCCGACGGCAAGGCCGACGATTATTTATGGGACGGATGGGACGCCGGGACGGAAACGACGTTTCAGGTGCAGTAATCACGGAACGAACGTCGCACTTCCGAGGAAAACAAAAAGGGGCGGATAAACCGCCCCTTTTTTTTTTTGCTCTGCCTAGACCACTAGGCCAGCCCGTGTTTCACCTTGCTGGCCTGTTCCTGCGGCTTGAACAGATTGAACCGCGGCAGGAACTTGTCCCAATCGATGATGTGGCCATCGATCTCGGGGCCGTCGACGCACGCATGCTTGCGTACCATCTTGCCCTCGATGTTCACCGGCACCATGCATGCGCCGCACATGCCGGTTGCATCGACCATGATCGAGTTCAGGCTGGCGACAGTCTTCACGCCGTACGGACGGGTAAGGTCGCTGATCGCACGCATCATCATCGGCGGTCCGATCGTCACCACTTCGGCAATCGCCCGTCCCTTGCTCTTCTTTCCGTTCTTGAGCATTTCTTCAAGCGGCCCCGAGACGAATCCCTGGATGCCGAAAGTGCCGTCGTTGCTCGTGTAGATGACGTCGAGCTGATCGCCGAATTCGGCCTTCAACTTGCCTACGCGTTCATCCTCGCCGGTCCAGAAGAGCAGGTTCGCACTGCGGAAGCCGGCGATCAAGGTGACATGATTACCGAGGCGCAGATGCTCGCGAGCGATCGGATACACAGGCGGCAAACCGACGCCGCCCGCGGTGAAGACCACCGTCTGCTTCTTCTCGTCATAGTGATGCAGTTCGCTCGGCAGGCCGAGCGGACCGGCAATACCGGTGAACGCGTCGCCGATCTTCATCCGGTTGATCTCGATGCTGGTCGTCCCCATCCCTTGCACGACGAGGCAGATGGTGCCCGCCTTGGCGTCCCAGTCGGCCAGCGTCAGTGGAATCAACTCGCCGTTGGGCCACGCGAGTACGCGGACAAACTGCCCGGCGCGCGCCGCCTTCGCGATCAGCGGTGCATGAACGATGAACTCGACAATGCCGCCGGCCAGATCGATCTTGTCCACGATCGTCTGCGGCGCCGCCCCCAGTCGCGAGTACGACTGTGCTTTCTCGACCATGTCGCGAATGCCGGCGTCCGATATGTCGATATCGCCGACGATTTCGCGGGCCGCCGCCTGCCCGTCGCCCGCCGCGCGGATCGCGGTGGAGCCACCGCGAGCGGCATCCCCGCCCGAATAGATGCCATCGAGCGAGGTCTTCTGTGATCCCTTGCCGAGATCGATCGTGCCCCACTTGGTCGTCTTCAGGCTCGGTTCGGAATCCTTGATGATCGGATTCGGATCATTGCCCAGCGCCATGATCACCAAGTCCGCCTTCATGATCTCCTTCTCGCCGGCGACCACCGGGCTGCGCCGCCCCGAGGCATCGGGCTCGCCAAGCGCCATGACATCGAGCACGGCCGACGTCACGAAGTGCGTCTTGTCGTCGCCGACGAATTCGCACGGCGAACGCAGTACCTTGAGCTGAATGCCTTCCTCCAGCGCATGGTGCAGCTCCTCGACGCGCGCAGGCATTTCGCTTTGCGTGCGCCGATAGACGATCGTCACATTGCCGCCAAGCCGCCGCGCCGTGCGCGCAGCGTCCATCGCCGTGTTTCCTCCACCGATGATGATGACCTGCTTGTCACGCGTTTCCGGTAACGGCGTCTCATAGTCCTCGCGCAGCCCCTGCATCAGGTTCACGCGCGTCAAGAATTCGTTGGCCGACATGACGTTGAGCAGATGCTCGCCCGGAACGTTCATGAACCGCGGCAAACCGGCGCCGGTGCCAACGAAGATGCGCCAGAACCCGGCGTTGCGCAGATCCTGCAAGGTCGCCGTCTTTCCCACGACGAAGTTGGAGACGAACTTGCCGCCAAGCAGCTTGATCTTGCCGACGACGTCGTCAATCAGTTCGTTCGGCAGACGGAACTCGGGGATGCCATAACGCAGCACGCCACCGAGCGCGTGGAAAGCCTCGAACACGGTCACCGGGAAACCGGCGGCGGCCAGCAGATAAGCGTTGATGAGTCCGGCCGGTCCCGAACCGACAATCGCAATCGGCGGTTTCTCGGCCTTCTCCCACGGATCCGGCACGCCGGCAAAACGTTCGGCAACGCCGCCCGGATTGACGACCTTGTCGCGCTGAGGCAAGAACCATTCAAGCTGTCCGATTTCGATCGGCTGCTTGGTATGCGCGCAAACGCCCTGGCACTGCAATTCCTGCGGGCACACGCGCCCGGTCACGTTGGGCAGCGGGTTGCAGCTCTCGATGAGTTCCATCGCCTCGCGGAAGCGGCCATTGCCGAGCATATCGAGCACTTGCGGGATGTGAATTTTCACCGGGCAGCCGCCTTTCGGATCGGTCTTGCCTTCGACCCGCAATCCGAGTTCGCACGGCTTCTCATCACATTGCTTGTCGCGCAGCACCTCGAGCCACACGATGAGGTCGACTTCTCGAGCGCTGTACCCGAGATTCATGTAACCCAGATAACCCTGGTTCACCAGCCCGAAATCGACCGAGCGCTCTTCGGGCGTGCGGATGTACGGCGGGATGAAGCTCTCCGCCGGCCAGTTCTCCGACAGGCCCTTGAACATCGGGTAGCGATCCGAAAGATGTGTATCGAGCGCCTTGATGAACTTGCGCTTGAGGCGCAATGGCACTGCCCACACGAAGCGCATCAGCACCTTGCTCGTGTCGTCGTCGCGCAGCAGGAGTTCCCACATTTTGCGGATGAACTCCGGAGAGAGTTCGTCCTGCTGGAACTCCGCGACCAGGGCACTGGTGCCGTCGGCGATGAACATGTCGCGGAACACCTGCGGCTCGTTGAGGAGGCGGCGACGCAAGAGATCCATCTGCCGGTTGAACGTTTCCACGGCTGCCGTCTGTTCCAGGGCCTCCACCTGAGAGCGCGTGCTTGCCAGCGCGTCGCTGGCCTGCCGATAGCGCTCCAGGTCACCCGGGCTGAAAGGAGTCGTACCGTTGCTCATCGTATGATCTCCGCGTCGCAATTGGCCGACACCCGCTTGATGCGGGCCTTCAGCTCGGGGGTCACGGTCACGCGTTCAAGCGCGCCGGGAATCAACCGACCGACTTCACGGCTCTCGCCGTTGACGACGATCCGCGTTTTCTCGAACAGCTCGGACAAATCCTGGTAGCAGGTCTTGCAGTTCGTACACTTGACCTGATCCGCTGGGTCGTAGGTCACAATCGCTTCGGCCACGGCCACCGTTCCACCTGCTCCGCTCGCGGCGGGTGCCGGTGCTGCGGAAAGCGGCATGATCGGAATCACCGTGCCGTTGCCGACCGGCGCCTTGCTTGATGCAGCGAGTTCGGACATCGCGCGTGCAAAACTGTCGAGCGATGCGTCGCGTTGCTTCACCGAGTCGTTGTATTGCGCCTGCAGGGCCTCCACACTGGCGCGATGCGTGGCGCTCATGTGCGCCACATGCTGACCAGCGAGGAACTGCAACAGCGTCCAGTACTTGCGGCGCTCTTCAACGAGGTCGACGATCGCCGGCGAGACACCGAGCTTGACCAGGCGCTTCTTCGCATCCGTCGAATAGACGAACGGGGTCTTGCCGTCGCGCTCGGCCACCGGAAGATCGATGTACTCGTGAATGACGACGACGTTCGGCGCATCCGCTGGAAGCTTTCGGAACTGCTTCTTGAAGCGGATTTCTCCGACGGCGAAACTGGCCGGCGTGAGCGGCAACTGCATGAGCTGCAGGGTGCCGTCGTCATCGAAGTATTCGAGCGATGTTGTGGTCCAGGTGCTCTCGGGATCGGGATTGCCGTCCAGGCTGAACCACTCATGCAGCGTCTTACCGCGTCGCGGGTCGTGCACGAAGACGGGGTTCATGCGGCTCTCCACGGCGAGACGTGCTTGACGCGCCGAGGCGGCATCGGCAATTCCATGCTCTCCCTGGCACGGCGTATACACGTCGAGCACGGCCGGCGAATCGGTGTAGGTCAGGAACTCCATCGTGTTCTTCAGATAGTGCCCCTGCAATGCCGTGGTCGTCGAACACACGAAGACGTTGGAATGGAATGACGCGATCAGCCCCAGCTCCTTACGCGCCTCGTGCTTGCCGTCGTGTGCTGCGCCATGCCGCGCGAGGTCGGAATCCTGCCCGATGAAGCTCGACGTTGAAGCCTGACCGCCGGTGTTCGAATACACTCCCGTGTTGAGTACGAGAACCTTGAGCGGCGTATTGCTGGCCAGGATGCGCGAGAGTGCGCCGAATCCGATGTCATAGGTCGCTCCATCGCCGCCGATCGTCATCACGGTCGGCAGTAGCGAAAGTTCCTGTTTCGTGAATTGCGGCCACGAAAGATAGCGCAGCTGCGCATCGTGCTTCTCCGGCACGTACGCGTCGTCGAGTTCAAGGCGGGCTTGACGCAGCGCGCGGATGGCGGGAATCGCCTGCGCGGAGATGCCCTCGAACATGCCTTTCGCCAGCGGTTGAGCATCCTGGAACAGGCTATTCACCCACGGATCGTTGTATGCGTTGAACGGGAAAGTGGACGCATACACGCTGCTGCACCCGGTGGAATTGGCGATCACCGCACCTGCCGGTCCGTTGCCCGTCGGGCCGCTCTCATAAAGGTAGAGCCGCTTTTCGAGCACGGCGATCAGCTCGCCGATGCGCTTGCTGCGCTCGGTGTCTTTCTTGCCGAGCGACGCCTGTTTGGCACCAAGCGCCTCGATGAGGTTCTCCAGCTCGATGATGTGATCGCGGCGCCGTTTCTCGGTAATGGCGTGATTTGCAGCCATCACGAGACGGATCGCCGTCACCTCACCGCACCCACGGCAGCCGCCATGACCGCCGGTCGTCGAGTAGTAGTTGCCGCGATCGAGCAGCAGGCGCTTGATTTCCCCGCCCGGTTCCGTGGCGCCATCGAAGAAGCGCGCCGGCGTGTTCGGCGTCTTGCTCATGAATTCGAAGCGATCCTGCAACGTTGCTAGCACATGGGCATCCTGCTCATGCGCGGCAAGCGCGCCCGGCCCGCAAACGTCAACGCATTCGAGGCAACCCGTGCATTTCCACGGGTCGACATTCGCCACAAACAACCCGCCGCTTCCTGGCGCCGCCTTTTCCATGGCGTCGAAGAACGGGCGGGTCTTCGCTACCGGATAGGTGGCGAGGAGGTCGACCAGCTTGGTGAAGTTGCTGAGCAACGTCGCCTGCTTTACAGGCAACTTTGAAGCCGCTTCGGCCACGAGCTCATGGAACGCGCGTGCGTCCTTGCTTTGCCGATAGGCTTCGCGCACGCCCTCGGTGAGCGGATAAACATGGGCACGCATGGCGTCGCGCTGCGCTTCGCTCACATCGAGTTTGGCGATGCCCGCGAGCAACAGCTCGTGAATGTCATGGACATTATTCGGGATGGCGGCGTCAGGGCAAACCAGCGCGCATTCCATGCACCCGGTGCACAGGTCGGGATTGAAGATCGGCACGGTACGCCGGAAGAGGCCTTTGTCCTTGGAACCGCCGGTTCCCGTCGGCATGAACAAACCGCTGCCGGGAAGCACCGGGGCTTCGGCAATCGTTCCCTCTCTGAACGGCGTCGCGATCATGTCGTCGAAATATTGCCGGTCGAACAAGCCGCCGCAGGCCGATGAACCGGCCGGCTGGCACATCGAGGCGGAAAGCGACACATTACGCAACGCGATCGCTGCCGGCTTGGCTTCGATCTTGGCAAAGGCTGGCTGCGTGTAGTCCACACGCCGCGTCGATTCGATGCCCTCGCAGATAACCTCCATATTGCCTTCGACGACGGCGGCCCCTTTGGTACCGAATTTCTTCGTGATCTGCTTGCGCACCTTTTCCAGGATCACCTTGGGCGCCGCGCCCGCGGCAACCTGCTTGACGTGGCCGGCCACGGCGCCGATGAAGGCGATGCCCATCATGCGTGTGGCAAGTTCGGGCGTCGGGGCATGTTTCTTGGCGACGGCAAACGCGTCGATGATGAAGAAGTTGATCTTCTTCTCGCGGATCGTCTTTCTCGCTTGCGGCGGCAGTTCTTCCCACACCTGTTCGGGCGTGGCATTCGATTGCAGGATGAACGTTCCGCCGTCGGCCAACCCGCGCAGCGGGTTCGTATGGCTGAATGCGCGGTGATCGGGCGAGATCACGACCTCGACGTCTTCGAGCTCAGCGTTAGTGATCTTGACCGTCTCGGGACTCAGCGTGATGTAGTAGTTCGTCGGCGCGCCGCTTTTCTCCGAACCGTATTTCGGCGCGGCCTTCGAGTGCATCTCAAGCACGCCGGCCAGAATGTCCGTGAGCAGCTTGCCGGATGCGATCGTTCCGTACCCGCCGACGGAATGGAAGCGGACGCGGAATGCGGAGGGCGGGAGTAGACGCGGATTGGGCTCAGTCTCCAGCCCCATCAATTCGGTTTCCGGGTAGGCCGCCTTGAGCTTCTTCTGCAGTTCACTCATGCGCGGGTTCGGATTCTTCGAAAAGAACTGCGAACCAAGGTAGATCAGCGAGGCACCCTTGCCGCTCTCCATGTTCTTGAAGGCAGCGACCAGGTGACGCGGTTGCAGGTCGTGGCCGCCCAGCCCGAAGATCGCCGTGGTCAGCCGTGGCGCCGACTTGAGCGCCGGGATGCCGGGATGCCGTTCGGCTTCGCCGCGCTTCACGTCGCCGTTTTCACGCGCCTTAAAGAGAGCCTGGGTCACGAAATTGGTCAGCGCGGTTTGATCGGAACGTTCGAGAACGGTAACCGCCTTCTTGCCAGCCAGTGCCGCGACCACTTCCGCCTCGGGGAAGGGTTGCAGGAGCTTGATGGCGACGACACCGACCTTCTTGCCCTTGCTGCGCAGGTAGGTCACAACGGCTTCAACGTCGTCGGTGACCGAGCCGAGGCCGACCATGACCGTCTCTGCGTCGTCGCACATGAACGTATGCACCGGCTCGTACGTACGTCCGCTCAGCTCGGAATACTCCTTCATGGCGCGTCGAACAAGGCCAGGCACCTCGCTCACGAAGTGTGTGCGATGGTCCGCCGAACCCGCCTGGAAGTCTGGCTGGTTCTGCACCGGGCCGGTCAGGCCAGGGTTATTGACGTCGACTTGCGCCGGCACCAGCTGCCGTGTTCCCTTCTCGAAAGCGTTGAGCCACTGCCGGCGCCACTGGCCCTGCAATTCCTCCGGAATCCAACCGAGGGTCTTGGCGATTAATGCGCCCTCATTGTCCTTTTCGACCTTCGCCGCATTGGCATCGAGGAATTTCTTCAGTGCTGCGACATTGGCATCGGAAAGATCGACGGCGTGGCGGTCGATATATTGAGTCAGCTGGAATACGCGACCTTTGGAACCAAACAAAATTTCCTGTGCCAAAGTCGGCGCAGGGATACGTCCTGCGGGGTCACCGAGGTATTCGCGAAGGAGATCCGGTTCGGGCAGGAGCGCCTCGCTCATCATGTGGCTGGTGGCGAAACCGTCCATCGCATTGGCCACGGGGATGAGCGACAGCGCCGAGGTCCGATACGCGATCGCGGCGAGGTCGGCCGCTTCTTGCGGATTGGCGCCGAAGAGAATGGTGTAACCCGACGAAAGCAGCGCATACACGTCGTCGTGGCCGGCCATGACGTTGAGCGAATGCTTCGACACGACGCGCGCGGCGACCTGCAGCACGAACCCGCCCACCTTCTTGCCTACCGTCACATAGTGGGATTCAAGCGCGTACAGGATGCCTTGGCTTGAAGACGCGTTGGAAACGAACTGACCGCCGGTCAGGGTCGCACCAAGCGCTCCACTCTGCGCAGAGTGTTCGCCTTCGGGCTCAAAGAAGAACGGGTGCTTGCCCCAGACATTGACTCCCCCTTCGGACCGGAACGCCTCGTAGAGCTCTGCAATCTCCGTAGACGGAGTGATCGGATACCCGATTACGCCGCCACATACCTGGCTCATGACATGCGCCACAGCGCCATTGCCGTGAATGACGGTGGGAATGCCGGGGTACTTCGCTTTCTTAGCTTTCATGATGACATCCGAAGGTAGGTTGGAAAATCACCCGCACTAAGACCGCTTCGCGGGTTCGCTCAGAACCGATTCGCGGAAGGAAGCGTTGCTTGTGTTGCTCGATTTTTGTCCGGCCGTCGTCAGCTACGCCCGGTCGCTACACGACCGACTCGAAGCCCAAAGGCCGATTATTGGGACGCTTGACCCATCCTCTCCGCACATTATTGTTTTGCTGATCCGGCGCGCTTTCCGTACTTAGTGCCATTACGGAACAACGTAATGCCGTGCCGGAATCATTTTAACCACACTTTTGCGGATAATGAAACGGCTTTTCAAAAAATAAATCAAGTCCCGGGGACAACCCTCGCTGCAGGGAATTGGAGTGAAGGCTTCAGAAATCCGGACAAAAAAAACGGGGCGGATTAACCGCCCCGTTTGGTAATTCAGCGACCTACGACCGTCAGATGTTCTCCGGCTCCATGTTGATTGCTCCACACGGACACTCGGCCACACAAAGGCCGCAGCCCTTGCAGTAGTCATAGTTGAACTCGAAGCGTTTTCCGGGCCCCAGCTTGATCACCGCGTTGTCGGGACATACGCCGTAGCAGTTGTCGCACTCAAAGCAGTTGCCGCACGACAGGCAACGGCGGGCTTCGAACAGCGCGTTCGTTTCATCGAGGCCGCCTTGCACTTCCTCGAAGGTCGACTGGCGGCGGATCACATCGAGCATCGGGCGCACGGTTTTCGGTGCGTCCGAGTAGTACCAGGTGTTGAGGCGTTCGAAGGTCGCCAGTTGATGCTTGGCCGGCGCTTCGTATTTCTCGCCCTTCAACCAGGCGTCGATATGGCGAGCCGCCTTCTTGCCGTGCCCGACCGCAACCGTGATGTTGCGCTCGGTCGGCACCATGTCGCCGCCGGCAAAAATGCCGGCATGGCCGGTCATCATGTTGGCATCGACCTTGACCACACCATCGGTGACTTCGAGTCCCGGGACACCATTGAGCAAGCCAAGGTCCACGTCTTGCCCGAGCGCTAGGACCACCGAGTCGGCTTCCAGCGTTTCGAACTCGCCGGTCGGCTGCGGAAAGCCGTTGGCATCGAGTTCCATCTTCTCGACGGTAATACTCGAATCGCCGGCGTGCTTGATCGTCGACAACCACTTGATCATGACGCCTTCCTGCAGCGCCTCCTCGACCTCGAAGTCATGCGCCGGCATTTTGTCGCGGGTGCGGCGATAGACGATGATCGGTTCGGCGCCCATCCGCTTGGCGGTTCGCGCCACGTCGATCGCGGTATTGCCGCCGCCATAGACGACCACACGGCGGCCGAGCATCGGCTTGTCTTCGTGCTCCATGCTGCGCAGCACCGAAACGGCGTCGACGATCTTCGAGACAGCTCCCGCCGGAATCGTTGCCCGCTTGCCGATATGAGCGCCGACGGCGAGGAAGGCGGCGTCGAACTTCCCGGTCTGCATCGTTTCGAGGATGTTGTCGACCTTGGCATTCAGCTTCACCTCGACACCCAGGTCGATGACCCGTTGCATTTCGGCGTCGAGCACGTCGCGTGGCAGCCGGTACTTCGGTATCCCGAAGCGCATCATGCCGCCGAGCATCGGACCCGCTTCGTACACGGTGACTCGGTGTCCCAGGCGGCGCAGATGGTAAGCCGCCGACATACCCGACGGGCCGGCGCCGACGATCAGGATGTGCTTTCCGGTCTCGGCCGTCGGAACGACCAGCTTCCAGCCACGCTTGATCGCCTCGTCGCCGAGGAAGCGCTCGACGGAATTGATGCCCACGGCTTCGTCGAGCTTGGCCCGGTTACACGCCCCTTCGCAGGTGTGGTAACACACCCGCCCCATGATCGCCGGGAACGGGTTGTCCTTGGTCAGGTGCTGCCACGCCTTTTCGTAGTTGCCCGATTCGGCGTGGAAGAGCCAGCCCTGAATGTCCTCGCCGGCCGGACACTGGTTGTTGCAGGGCGGCAAGCGATCGACGTAGACCGGGCGCTCGGTCCGCCAGGAACCGGTGCGGTTGGCAAGCGACGAGCCGGGATTAAGGGTTATTGCAAACGGCTTGTTCATCAGTTCGCCTCCTTGTCGAGCAGCGCATATCTACGAATGTTCTTATCCGCCAACGCCTGCAGACGGGCGATGGTTTCCACAGCGGGCGTCTTGCCGAACAGGTGGGCGTAACGCTTCTGCGGTCGCAGATATTCCTCGACGGGCAACAGGCGGCGAATCTTCGTCGAATTGGTGATTTCGCCGTACTGCGCTTCGAACACCGGGAACAAGCCGGTTTCCTTCGCCAGGCGCGACAGTTTCATCGTGTCGCGTGAGGCAGCTCCCCAGCCGAGCGGACATGGCACAAGGATATGGATGTAGCGGGCGCCGCGGAAGGTCATCGCCTTCTTCACCTTGTGTTCAAGGTCGCGCAAATCGGCGACCGTTGCCGTGGCGACGTACGGGATTTCGTGCGCCATAGCAATCGCCGGCACGAACTTGCCTTGGCCGAACGGGTTTCCTGGTTCCGGACCCACAGGCATCGTGGTCGCTGTGCGGGCAGCGGGCGGCGTGGCCGAACTGCGCTGGACCCCCGTGTTCATGTAACCGCCATTGTCATAGCAGATGTAGAGCACGTCGTCATTGCGCTCGAACATCCCGGAAAGGCAGCCGAAACCGATATCGGTCGTGCCGCCGTCACCACCCTGCGCCACGACGCGCACGTCGCCGACCAGCCCCTTCTTGCGCTTGACCTTCATCGCCGCGGCGATACCGGTGGCAACCGCCGCCGCGTTACCGAACAGCGAGTGAATCCACGGGATCTGCCACGACGTCTCCGGATACGGTGTCGAGAATACTTCCAGACAACCGGTCGCGTTGGCGGCGATCAGTTGCTTGTTGGTGGCGTGCATCGCCGCATCGATGGCGTAACGCGCGCCGAGTGCTTCCCCGCATCCCTGACACGCACGGTGGCCGGAATTGAGTGAGTTGGTACGCTCCATGTTGGCCTGCACACTGCGCTGATCGGGCTCGAGCAGGCGATTGCCGACAGTAAAGGTGCCGGTCTGGTAAAACTTGACAGGTTGAAAGCTCATGATGTCGTCCTCAACTGTGTTGGGCAACATGGCTGCCCACGTCGCGCAGGATGTTTTCAGCGGCCGGACCGGAGCGGCGCTTCTTGCGCTCCCGTTCCAGCTGCTTGTTCACGATGTCCCAGTCGAGATCGAGGAAGGTGAGTGCGGGCAGATCGTCACGCAGCGCCTTCTCGAACAGTTCATGCAACGACTTCTTGGTGATCGGCCGTCCACCGAGCCCTGCCACCACCGTGTAGTCGAGGATCTTGATGCCGTCCATGGCCGTACGGATGTCGGTGGCCAGGATGCCGCCAATACCGACGGCAAAGGTCTTCTCGACGACCACGACGCGCTTGGCGCCCATGAGCGCAGCACGCACCGCGTCGAGCGGGAACGGGCGGAAAGAAACGATGCCGAGGACACCGATCTTGGCGCCGGCGGCGCGCATGGCGTCGACGGTGTCCTTGATCGTACCGAGCAAGGAGCCCATGGCGACGATCACGGTTTCCGCATCTTCCATGCAGTAGCCGCGCACCAATCCGCCGGAATCGCGCCCGAAACCGGCCTTGAACTCCTTGGCGATCGCGGGGATCAATTCAAGCGCCCGCATCTGCTTCTCGTGTTCGAGGTAGCGCACTTCGGCGAACGCTTCCGGTCCGACCATGGCGCCAATCGAAACCGGCTCAGCCGGGTCGAGTACCTGACGCGGCTCGTATGGCGGCAGGAAAGCGTCTACTTGCGCCTGGGTCGGCATATCGACACGCTCGTAGGCATGCGTGAGGATGAAGCCGTCCATGCAGACCATCACCGGGTGGCTCAACTCTTCGGCAAGCTTGAATGCCTGGATATGCAGGTCGAGCGCTTCCTGGTTGGTCTCGGCAAAGAGCTGGATCCAGCCGCTGTCACGTTGCGAAATTGAATCGGAGTGGTCGTTCCAGATGTTGATCGGCGCACCAATTGCTCGGTTGGCCACCGTCATGACGATCGGCAGTCCCAGACCGGAGGCGTTGTACACAGCCTCGACCATGAACAGCAGTCCCTGCGACGCGGTGGCCGTGTAGGTACGAGCACCGGCCGCTGATGAACCGATCGCCACGCTCATGGCGGCGAACTCGGATTCGACGTTGATGAATTCGCAGTCTTCCAGTTCCCCCGACTTGACCATCTCGCCGACCCCTTCGACGATATGTGTCTGCGGCGAAATCGGATAGGCGCAAATCACCTCGGGGCGGCAAAGTGCGACGGCTTCGGCAACGGCGTGGGAGCCTTCGATTTGCTTAAGCATGAGCGACCTCCTTGCGGGCGTTTTCCACCCACGCCCGGACCATTTCGAAAGCTTCGGTAGCGCCGGCGACGTTGCCTTGCGCGACCTTGCCGGAAAACTTCACCTTGATGGCGTCGCACACCGACTCGAGCTTGATCTTCCCTGACAGCGCGGCAAAGCCGGCGAGCAGCGGAACGTTGGGCATCGGACGGCCGACGTGCTTGAGCCCGAGATCCGTCGCTGCCAACGTGCACAGGCGATCGGCAGGCCAATCGCGGACGTAGTCCGTCAAACCCAATTCTTCAAAGGTGCTCTTGGTATTGATCAGGATGAACCCGTTCTTTTTCAGGCCGGCAAAAACGTCGATCTGATAGAGCAGCGTCGGGTCTTGAACGATCACGGCATCCGGCTCCATGATCGGCTCGCGCAGCCGGATTTCCTTCTCGTCGATACGACAAAACGCAACCACCGGGGCACCTGTACGCTCGGATCCGAAACTCGGAAACGCTTGAGCATGGTGCTCTTCTTCGAAGGCGGCGATCGACAACATCTCCGCCGCCGTTACCACTCCTTGGCCTCCACGGCCATGAATACGTACTTCGAACATATTCTCTCCGCTTCGTGGTTATTGATGGCAACCCGCCGCTCCGCACGGGTGCTGTGCGGGCTGCCGGCTCCCTGGAGAAGAACAGCAGACCTCCCTGGAATCGCCAATTCTAGCAACTATTTTCGCGCATTGCGAAACAATATTTCGCAATGCGAAATAAGAACGACTCTCACGAACAAGAGGTATTGGCCGGGTGGCTTGACCAGACTAGGGAGAGCGTACGACAGCTCCTGTGAGCCATGTCGGTCGGAGAAAGAGGGCGGGGCACTACGCCACCGCAGGGCGACTGCGCCGAGAGGAAGAAAAGACTCCCGCCGAAATGTTTCTTCGGCAGGGCGCAGGAAGGGCAGAGCTACACGACTTCGAGGTGGCCGATGCCCGAGTTGAGGTCGCGGTCCTTCGATTCTTTACCGTGCAGCTTGATCTGCAGGCGCAAGTCGTTAAGGGAATCGGCGTTGCGCAGGGCGTCCTCATAGGTAATGCGCCCGGCCTCGTAATGGTCGAACAAGGCCTGGTCGAAGGTCTGCATGCCCAGTTCGCGCGACTTCTTCATGATTTCCTTGATCTCGTGCACCTCACCCTTGAAGATGAGGTCCGAAATCAGCGGCGAGTTGAGCATGATCTCGATCGCCGCCACACGCCCTTTGCTGTCCTTCTTGGGCAACAGGCGTTGCGAAATGAGCGCGCGCAAGTTGAGCGAGAGGTCCATCAGCAACTGGTGCCGCCGCTCTTCCGGGAAGAAGTTGATGATACGGTCGATCGCCTGGTTGGTACTGTTGGCATGCAGCGTCGCCAGGCACAGGTGTCCGGTTTCCGCAAAGGCGATGGCATGGTCCATTGTTTCCCGATCGCGGATTTCGCCCATCAGGATAACGTCCGGCGCTTGCCGCAATGTGTTCTTCAGCGCCGACTCCCATGAGTCCGTATCGACACCGACTTCGCGCTGCGTGACGATGCAGCCTTTATGCTCGTGAACAAACTCGATCGGATCCTCGACGGTAATGATATGGCCTTGGCTGTTCTGGTTGCGATAGTCGACGAGCGCCGCGAGCGAGGTGGTCTTGCCGGTACCTGTCCCACCGACGAAGATCACTAAGCCGCGCTTGGTCATCGCGATGTCCTTGAGTACCGTCGGCAGCCCCAGTTCGTCGATGGTCGGGATGGACATGTTGATCGTCCGGCAGACAACGGCGACACGCCCCTGCTGCATCAGCGCGTTGACCCGAAAGCGCCCGATACCCGAGGGCGAGATCGCGAAGTTACATTCCTTCGATGCTTCAAACTCCGCCGCCTGGCGATCGTTCATGATCGAACGCGCCAGTTCCGCCGTATGTTGGGAAGTCAGTACCTGATTGGAAACCGGCATCACGCGGCCGTCGACCTTGATCGCCGGAGGGAAGCCGGCGGTGATAAAGAGGTCGGAGCCGTTCTTTTGCGACATCAGGCGCAAAAGATCGTGCATGAACTTGAGAGCCTGATCGCGTTCCATAATTTGCCTCGCTATACCCGCTATGCTGGCGGCGGCTTACGCCCCCGGGAAGTTGTCCTTGTTGGCGGCGCGGGCGCGCGCCTCGGCCGCCGATACGATGTTACGCCGAACGAGTTCGAGCAGGCTCTGATCGAGCGTCTGCATTCCGAGCTGCGCACCGGTCTGGATGGCTGAGTACATCTGCGCCACTTTGTTTTCACGGATCAGATTGCGGATGGCCGGCGTGCCGATCATGATCTCGTGCGCTGCAACGCGGCCGGAACCATCCTTCGTCTTCAATAGCGTCTGCGAAATAACGGCGCGTAGCGATTCCGAAAGCATCGACCTCACCATTTCTTTTTCGGCCGCGGGGAAGACGTCGACGACACGGTCGATCGTTTTCGCCGCGCTCGACGTGTGCAATGTTCCGAAAACCAAGTGACCCGTTTCCGCACCGGTCAATGCGAGCCGGATGGTTTCGAGGTCGCGCATTTCGCCGACGAGGATCACGTCCGGGTCCTCACGCAACGCCGAGCGCAGGGCATTGGCGAACGACAACGTATGCGGGCCGACTTCACGCTGGTTGATCAGACATTTCTTCGACTCATGCACGAACTCGATCGGGTCCTCGACGGTCAAGATGTGGGCGTGCTCGTTTTCGTTGATGTGGTTGATCATCGCCGCCAACGTCGTCGACTTGCCGGAGCCTGTCGGCCCGGTGACGAGCACAATTCCACGCGGATACTCGGAAATATCCTTGAAGATTTTCGGACAACCCAGATCTTCGAGTGACAGGACCTTCGATGGAATCGTCCGGAACACGGCGCCGGCACCGCGGTTTTGAATGAAGGCATTGACGCGGAAGCGGGCAAGATTCGGTATTTCGAACGAAAAGTCGCACTCGAGGGTTTCTTCGTACGTCTTGCGTTGCGCGTCGTTCATGATGTCGTACACCATGGCGTGCACATCGCGGTGTTCCATTGACGGAAGATTGATTCTGCGCACATCGCCGTGAACGCGGATCATCGGCGGCAGACCTGACGAAAGATGCAGGTCAGATGCCTTGTTTTTGACACTAAAGGCCAACAGTTCAGTGATGTCCATTGCGTTCCGTCCTCAGCGGTATTCGGGCTCGGTGCTATACTTTTTGGTCCCAGAGCAACGACTGATTATGACAACAATTTCTGCTAAGCTGCAAGCCGTTCTCTCTCGTATCGAAACGGCCGCGCGCGCGGCGGGGCGCCTCCCCGATGAGGTTGCCTTGCTCGCGGTAAGCAAAACCTGGCCGGCGACACGGATAAGGGAGGCGGCCGCTGCCGGGCAAAGGCGGTTCGGCGAGAACTATGTACAGGAAGGTGTCGGCAAAACGCAGGAACTGAAATTGTTGAACCTGGAATGGCACTTCATCGGGCCCCTCCAGGGAAACAAGACGCGCCCGATCGCGGAAACATTCGACTGGGTTCATTCGATAGACCGTTTGAAGATTGCCGAACGATTATCGGCCCAACGTCCGGCTGAACTTGCACCATTGCAGGTCTGCATCCAGGTCAACGTAAGCGGGGAAGAAACGAAAAGCGGAGTCAGCCTGGCACAGTTGGCAGAACTTGCCCGAGGCGTAGCAAATCTGCCGAGGATCAATTTGCGCGGGTTGATGGCGATCCCCGCGCCGAGCGAAGATGTCGCCGAACAACGTCGCGCTTTCCGCGCCTTACGGGATGCCTACGAAAAATTGCAAAGCGACGGGTACCCGTTGGACACGCTGTCGATGGGAATGAGCGACGACCTTGAAGCGGCGATCGCCGAAGGCGCAACAGTGGTGCGCGTAGGCACTGCAATATTTGGTGAGAGAAGCGGATTATGAAAATCACGTTTATCGGTGGCGGCAACATGGCAAATGCCCTCATTGGCGGCTTGCTCAACCACGGCTTTCCTCCAAGCTCGATTGCCGTGATCGAGATCAGCGAAGAAGGTCGAGCTCGCATGGAAAAGAGCTACGGCGTTCGTTGTTATTCGGAGCCGGAAGCCGAAGCGCTGAACTGCGACGCGATCCTGCTCGCCGTCAAGCCGCAGCAGATGCGCGCCGCTTGCGCGCCGCTGCAGAAATACCTCAAGGAACAGCTTGTAATCAGTATCGCCGCAGGGTTGCGTTTGGCCGACTTATCGCGCTGGCTCGGCGGATATGACCGACTGGTGCGCACCATGCCGAATACGCCGTCGTTGATCGGCGCGGGGGTGACCGGCATGTTTGCCTCGCCCGGTGTTTCGGAGGCAGAGCGGTTGGGAGCCGAGCGAGTACTGCAGGCGGTAGGCAGCACGCTATGGGTTAACGAAGAATCGCAGATCGATGCGGTAACCGCCATTTCAGGTAGCGGGCCGGCTTACGTTTTCCTCTTTATCGAAGCCCTGCAGCAAGCCGCCATCGATCTCGGTTTCACTCAGAAACAAGCACGCCAGCTTTCGATCGAAACGACGCTCGGCGCGGCCCGCTTGGCCGCACAGTCCGACGAAGCGGCCAGCACATTGCGCGAACGCGTGACGTCAAAGGGGGGGACGACGGAAGCCGCCATACGGACGATGATCGAGCGGGGCGTCAAGGAAGGCATCATAGCCGGCGCGTTCGCCGCGAACGCGCGGGGAGGAGAGCTCGGCGAGATGTTGGGCAAGGACTGAAATGCTGATCGAGGCAGGTCTGTTTCTGCTCAACGCCGTCGTCGGCTTCCTGACGTTCGCCCTCCTCCTGCGTTTCTACATGCAGGCGTTTCGCGTCTCGTTTGCGAATCAGGTCGGTGCGTTCGTCGTCCAACTGACCAACTGGCTCGTCAAACCGCTACGCCGGGTGTTGCCCGGCGTTCTCGGCCTGGATTTGGCGAGCCTGCTACCGGCCTATCTTCTTCAGGTAGCGTTGTTGGTCGCTCTCCTCGCCGCCCGAGGCACGATCGTCGTCATACCAGCGCAGCAGATGGCAATGATTGTTCTTTGGGGCGGCGTCATCGCCACCCTGCGCATGAGCATTTATTTGCTGATCGGTGCGCTCATTCTGCAAGCCGTTCTCTCGTGGGTTAATCCTTATTCGCCGCTTGGACAGCCGGTCGCCCAGATCACTCACCCATTTCTCAGGCCTATCCGACGCGTCGTGCCACCGATCGCGAATATCGATCTTTCACCGTTGGTTGCCATTCTGCTCGCGCAGCTGATCCTGATCTTCCTCTAGTGGCGGTGGGTCCGACTTGGCTCCGCCTTGCCAATGGGCGGGCAACACTGACGTTACACGTGCAACCGGGAGCAAAGAAAACCGAAATCGCCGGAATCCACGGCGAATCGCTCAAAATCAGACTGGCGGCCCCCCCGGTTGACGGAAAAGCGAATGCTGCCCTGCTTGCCTTTATAGCCAAACGACTCGGCCTCCCGAAATCCGCCGTAGCGTTGAAAAGCGGCCAAAGTTCTCGACAGAAGGTGGTTGAGGTCGACAATCCCCCTCATGATGCGGCGCAGCGCCTGCTCGCCGGTTAGCTACCCAAAGCCGTTTCGTCCCGGCGACATCACTGCGCAGAATTGCCTTGCTCAGTCGGCAGCTATCCGCCGAGACCGCCTTTACGGTCGAACACGACACGACCTTCAATGAGGGTCATCTGAGCGCGCCCGGTCATCTCTTGGCCTATGAACGGAGAGTTCTTGCCGCAACTGACCAAATTTTTCGCTGCCAATACCCAATTCTCTTCTGGATCAAACAGGCAGATGTCCGCAGGAGAACCGACCCCGAGTGCGCCCCGGTCGACCCCAAGCGCTGAGGCCGCATCGCAAGTCACACGGGCAAGTGCGGCCGCCAGCGGCAGTTGGTCTTCACGCGCCCATTTGAGGACGAGCGGCAGCAGGAGTTCGAGCGCCGTCGCACCAGGCATTGCTGCCGCGAAAGGCAACTGCTTACCGTCCTCGTCAACAGGCGTGTGATCCGAACAGATGATCGCCGTTCCGTCCGCCGCTGCGGCGCGTAGTGCGTCGCGATCATTGACCGACCGCAAGGGTGGATCGAAACGGGCGCCACTGTCGAAGTAGCCAATATCGTGCTCGGAAAGGTGCAAGTGATGGACTGTGACGTCGCAACTCACCTGCAGCCCGCTGGCTTTTGCCTCACGCACGAGCGCGACTCCGGCCGCCGACGAGATCCGTGCCAAATGAAGGCGCACACCCGTCTGCCGCGCGAGTTGCAAGGCCGTCGCGATGGCCACCGTCTCCGCACACACAGGAATCGCCGCGAGACCGAGCCGCGAGGCTACCTCGCCGTCGTGAGCGACACCATCCCGTGCCAGATAATGGTCTTGCGGCTGCAAACGAATCGCGTAACCGAAAGTTGCCGCATACTCCATGGCGCGCAGCAACACCTGCGTGTCGAAGATCGGGTATTGGGCCTGCGAAAAGGCGATACAGCCAGCCGACGTGAGACTGGCCATCTCGGCAAGTTTTTCGCCTGCAAGCTCCTGCGTCAGTGCGCCAATCGGATAGACGCGGGCTAGACCGAGCGCTTCACTGCGCCGCACCAGTCGCTCCACCAGCCCCGGCTCGTCCAGCGGTGGGTTGGTATCGGGGGGGCAAGCCACGGCGGTAACGCCGCCGGCGACAGCCGCGGTGAGCTCGGACTCCAGTCCAGGCAGGCGTGTGGACAGATCAACCAAGCCCGGGCAAGCAATGAGCCCATGGGCATCAATGACGGTGTCTGCCGTAAAACCGCCAGGAACCGGACCAACGCCGACAACTCGCCCCTCAGCAAGGAACAGTGAAACTTTCTCATCCACGCCGTTCTTCGGATCAATAACGTGCGCATTTCGGATCTCGGTCCGCATACGATTGTTTTCCTTTTGCATCGCTCAGTTCCCCGCCAGAATGCTCATGACCGCCATACGGACCGCTATGCCGAACGTCACCTGAGGCAGAATCACGGCTTGCGGACCATCGGCCACCTCGGAGTCGATCTCAACACCGCGATTCATCGGCCCCGGGTGCATCACAATGGCGTCCGGCTTGGCGAGCGTGAGAACCTCGGGTGTGAGCCCATAGCATTTGAAGTACTCGCGCGCTGACGGCAACAACGCTCCGCTCATGCGCTCGTTCTGCAAACGAAGCATGATCACGACATCGCAGTCACGAACGCCTTCGCGAAGGTCATGAAAAACGCGCACACCCATGCCGCCGATCTCCGTGGGCAATAGCGTTTGCGGACCCACGGCACGGATCTCAGCGGCGCCTAGAGTGCGCAGAGCGTCGATATCAGAGCGCGCCACGCGAGAGTGGAGGATGTCGCCGACGATGGCCACAGTCAGACGCGAATAATCCTTCTTGTAGTGACGGATCGTGTACATGTCGAGGAGGCCCTGCGTCGGGTGTGCATGCCGGCCATCACCGGCGTTCACCACGTGCACATCGTCCCGCCCGACCCGATGTAAATGGTCGGCGATCAGGTACGGAGCCCCCGACGACGCGTGCCGAACGACAAACATGTCGGCATGCATTGCGACGAGGTTGTCGATGGTATCGAGCAACGTTTCGCCTTTTGCCGTCGAAGAGCGCCCGACATCGAGATTGATAACGTCGGCGGAGAGGCGCTTTGCAGCAATTTCAAAGGTTGTGCGGGTCCGTGTGGAATTTTCGAAGAAGAGATTGAAGACGCTCTTGCCCCGTAGAAGCGGCACCTTCTTGACATCGCGGTCCGAGACTTCAAGGAAGCTCGAAGCCGTGTCGAGAATGTGCAAAAGCACCTCGCGAGGCAACCCTTCGATCGAGAGAAGGTGAGTCAATTCGCCATTGGCATTCAGTTGAGGATTACGCATGTTCGACGCGCCTCCACTGGAGAAGTCCTGATGGAGAGGCTTCAAGGACGAGTTCTTCGCTCGCGTCAAGCTCGACGTTCCACGCGCAGAATTCGGCGTAGATCGGCAACTCGCGGCCTCCGCGATCGGCCAGCACGGCAAGCTTGATGCTCGCTGGTCGCCCATAGTCGAACAGTTCATTGATTGCGGCTCGCGTCGTACGGCCCGTGTACAAAACGTCGTCGACCAGGATCAGTGAGCGGCCCTCCACGTCGAATGGAATCGACGTCGGCTTGACCTGCGGATGGAGCCCGCGCTCACCGAAATCGTCGCGATAGAACGACACGTCGATGAGCCCGACCTCGCCAGGTAGACCGAGCAACTGATTCAGGCGTCGGGCGATCCAGGCTCCGCCGCTGTGGATTCCAACAAGAGTGGTATTCGGTTTCAGGTGCGGCCGAATGAGTTCCGCCAACTGCGCGCACTGCGCCTCGGCGTCAGGAAGATTAGTGAGAGGCATGAGCGTTTCGAACTCCCGAGTCTTTGGAAATTTTTTCAAAATGGCATTGCAGGATGATTTGTGCGGCAAGCGCGTCAATATGAGATTTCGCGCTTTTGGCGTTATGTCCGGCCGCACGCGAGCGCTCTTCCGCTTCGACGGAACTCAGGCGCTCCTCGGCAAAGTGCACTGGCAAACCGAAACGACCCCGCAATTGGTTGCCAAAACGGCGACAACGCGCCGTCATCGCGTGCTCGGAGCCGTCGAGTGCGACCGGCAGTCCCACGACAAGAAAGACGGGGTGCCACTCGGCGATGAGCGAAGCAATGACACCGAAACGCTCTGCATTGCTTTCGCCACGCAGGGTGGTAAGTGGATGCGAATGCGCCAGTGGCCACTCCCCTACTGCGACGCCGATGCGTTTTTCGCCAAAGTCGAACGCCAGAACCGAGCCGTCGCGAAGAGTGTCTAGCTCAGGCATGTCCGGCGTTATCGGCGAGATTCGTGATATCGACGCCGAGGATTTCCATAGCCTTGGGAAGGCGGTCTTCGTAAGGGAGATCGAACAGAATGCTCTGATCTGCGGGAACCGTGAGCCAGGCGTTTTTTGCGAGCTCCTGCTCAAGCTGCCCAGCGCCCCAGCCCGAATAGCCGAGAGTGACCATCAATTCGCGCGGTCTTCCGACGCGGGCGACGGCCTGCAAAACGTCTTTGGAAGTCGTCAGGCCAACGTCCTCATTCACCGCCAGAGTCGATTGCCACTCGCCCACCGGGCGGTGCAACACGAAACCACGATCCGTTTGTACCGGACCGCCGAAAAGCACCGGTTGCCGTGCCAAGTCCGATGACTCGAGTTGAACATCGATCTTCTCAAGAAGCGTACCGAGGTCCATATCGATCGGCCGATTTACAATGATCCCGAGCGCCCCTTGATCGTTGTGCTCAGCGATATAAATCAGCGATTTGGAAAAATACGGGTCCTCCATCGCCGGCATCGCGATAAGGAAGTGATCCGTGAGATTGACGCTCGTGCTTTGCCCCATACTCCTATTTTAATCGTCGATGCCAGGTGACACAAAGTTAATGCAGCTTGATTCGGCCCTCGTCTGGTTCCGGCGCGATCTGCGCGATGTCGACAACCTTGCCCTCTCGGAAGCATGCCGGCGGGCCCGCCGCGTATTCTGCGCTTTCGTTTTCGACCGGGACATCCTCGATCAACTGCCTAGCAAGACTGACCGCCGCGTAGCGTTTATCCACGGCTCGCTGCTCGAATTGGATAGGGCGCTGCGAAAGCGCGGCGGCGGACTCATTGTCAGGCATGGCCGCGCGGTACACGAAGTGCCTCGTCTTGTTCAGGAACTTGGCGTAGCGGCCGTCTTCGCCAATCGTGACTATGAACCGGACGCCAAGGCGCGTGACGCATCGGTTTCCAACACGCTGGCCCAGGCCGGGATCGCGTTCGAGGCCTTCAAGGACCAGGTAGTTTTCGACGGCGTCGAGGTACTAACGAAAGGCGCGAAGCCTTACACGGTCTTCACTCCCTATCGCAACGCGTGGCTCAATCGGCTCCGGGAAGGGGCAGAAGATCAACTGCATCTGCACCGCGAGCAAAGGGGCAACTTCTCCAGCACGTTGGGTTGCCCGGAGGATGCGAATGACATTCCTTCCCTCGCTACCCTCGGTTTTCGAACAATCGACCTAAGCCAACTCGAAATCGTACCGGGGATGTCCGGCGGCCGGGAATGTTTTGAGCGCTTCATGAGCCGCATGGACCGCTACGCCGTTGAGCGCGATTTCCCAGATCATCCGGGTGTCTCCAAGCTTTCCGTTCACCTACGCTTTGGGACCGTCTCAATTCGCCGGCTGGTAGCTTTTGCCATAGAGAAGGGGGCACTCTCGGGGGTTGAGGGACCAGCCACGTGGCTTGCCGAACTGATCTGGCGCGAGTTCTATTTCATGATTCTTGATCAATTTCCTCACGTCGTTACCCGTGCCTTTCGTCCTGAGTACGACGCGCTCGAGTGGGAATCGGGGAGACACGCCGACGAACTCTTTGCCGCCTGGTGCGAAGGGCGAACGGGCTATCCGTTTGTCGACGCGGGAATGCGCCAGTTGAACATGACCGGCTATATGCATAATCGGCTGCGTATGGTTACTGCATCTTTTCTCGTGAAGGACCTGGGCATCGATTGGCGCCACGGAGAGGCTTATTTTGCTCACCACCTCAATGACTTCGACTTGGCCGCCAACAATGGCGGGTGGCAGTGGGTCGCGTCAACCGGATGTGATGCGCAGCCTTACTTCCGGATTTTCAACCCGGTGACCCAGTCGGAACGTTTCGACCCGAGCGGAGACTTCATCCGGAATTACTTGCCAGAACTCGCCACGGTACCTGACCGGTATATCCACGCACCATGGCGAATGAGTCGCAGCGAGCAGCAGCAATGCGGCGTTGTGATCGGCACCACGACCCCGGCGCCGATCGTTGATCACGCCGAGGCCCGCCAGCAAACGCTGCAGCGCTACGCAGTAACCAGGCCGCGTTTCTGAGCCACGTATTCGCCGACCAGGTTCAACAGCTCTTCTTCCTGGTACGGCTTGCCCAGATAGTGGTTGACCCCGATTTCGAAGGCATAGGCGCGGTGCTTATCGGCCGTACGCGACGTAATCATGATGATCGGGATGCCTCTCAACCGCGCGTCCGCCCTAATGTTACGCGTTAGGTCGAAACCGTCCATACGCGGCATCTCGATATCGACGAGCATGACGTCTGGCACCACGTCCATCAACTGCTCCAGAGCCTCGACGCCGTCCTTCGCGACCAGCACGTGATAACCCTCGCGGGCCAGCAATCTACCGGTGATCTTGCGCACGGTGAGCGAATCGTCCACCACCATAACGGTCGGCAGCGTTGCCGACTCGGCTTCACTTTCCTCCACGACCGGCTTCACAGCCGTCGGCACTGGCGCCGCGAACGCTGCAACCGGCGTCCGTGTGCTGAGCGCAATCGGGTTCAGAATCAGAACGACCTGTCCATCGCCGAGCACCGTCGCTCCATCGACGCCGATGACGCGAGCGAGTTGGGGTCCGATGTTCTTGACCACGATTTCCTGGTTACCCAACAACTCGTCGACCTGAATCGAAATCCGCCGGGAGCCGCTACGTACGAGCAGCGTCCAGTATTGCCGGTGTTGCTCGGGAAGCGCCTGCGTTTCGCCGAGGAGATGCGGCAGGTAGCTGAACGGGTAGTGATGCCCCATCCATTCCGCCGTTCCCGCATCTCGGATACGCGCCAATGAGGCCTCCTTCAGATCGAGCACCTGCTCGATCATCACGGATGGAATCGCGTAGCGTTTGCTTCCCGCCCGCACAAGCAGTGCCTTGGTCACCGCCAGCGTCAGCGGAATGAACAAGCGGAATTCCGTGCCCTCGCCCGGAGTGGAGGCAATTTCAATCCGCCCGCCGAGGCTCGTCACCTCGCTCTTGACCACATCCATACCGATACCGCGTCCCGCGATCTGCGAGACCTCGGCTGCTGTCGAGAAGCCTGGGGCAAAGATGAATTCCGCCAGCCGCGCGGTATCCGCCTCCTCTTGAGCGCCGAGCAAACCGAGGCTGACGGCACGAGCACGAATACGTTCGAAGTCCAGGCCCGCGCCATCGTCGGAAAGGCTCAGGATGATTTCGTTGCCTTCCTGCTGCAGCGACAAATCAATTTCACCGATGGCCGGTTTCCCAGCGGCGACGCGAACGTCACGCGACTCGAGGCCGTGAGCGACGGCATTGCGCAACATGTGCTCCAGCGGCGCACCGATCTTGTCGAGAACGCTACGGTCCAGCTCGACTTGGCCGCCGGCGATTTCAAGATTCGCACGCTTATTGAGTTCCTTCGCCGTTTGCCGAACGACGCGGTAGAGGCGATCCGCCAAGCTGTTGAACGGAACCATGCGTACGGCCATTAGCTCTTGCTGAACTTCCCGGTTCAGTCGTGCCTGGGCAATAATGGCCGCGTTCGCTTCATCGAGATTCTTGAGAAGGTTCTGCTGCACCGTGGCGACGTCGTTCACCGACTCGGCCATCATGCGCGTGAGTTCCTGGAAACGCGTGAAGCGATCGAACTCCAGAGGATCAAAGCCCGCGTGGTGCTCGTCAGCTTGAGCCGTCCGCGACTGCATCTGCGACTCGGCCTGGATTTCGATGTCACGCAACTGGCGACGCAAACGAATCACGTTTTCCGTCAGGTCGAGCAATGACTCCTTCAAGCTCCGCATTTCGCCTTCGATACGCGCACGAGCGATCGACAATTCCCCGGCCTCGTTGACCAACCGGTCGATGAGGTCGGCGCGCACACGAAGGACAGCTCTTTGCGCGACGCTTTCGCTCTCCGCCTCACCCTGGCCAACGCGGATCCGGTCTTCGTGGCGTCGGTCGTGATCTGAACGACGCTCAATCACAACCGGAGACGGAACCTCAACTGCTGGCGTGGGCTTGGCCTCGAGCAAACCGGTTTGCGCTTGAATCTCCGCGCCCTTTTCCTGCTGCGCAGCCGGGACTGTTGCTTTTTCGACGACTGGTACTGGTTGTGGAATTTGATCTAGCGATTCACCACGCTGCAGGCGCTCGATGATCTGAAGCACGGCGTCGAACGCGTTATCCAGTTCGTCGACTAGATCTTCCGTTATCGCGCCCGCACGGCTGGCTTGTTCAACCCGTGTCTCGATCGAGTGGGTGATTTCGCCGAGGTTCATCGCGCCCGCCATGCGCGCACTACCCTTCAAGGTGTGCAACAGACGAGCGAGCATGCGTATGGCCTCAGGGCTCCCCGGAGCGCTTCGCAAAGCACGCAACTGCGTCGTAATGCCTTGGTTGAGTTCGACGGCCTCTTCCAAGAAGATCGGCAGCAATTGCTCGTCGATCTCGTCGCGCACATGGCGAACTTGGCCTTCCGCAGGAGCAGGAACCGCCTGAACCGACTCCGTTCCTTTCGTTTCCACCTCGGCGCCACCCACCTCGTGCGGCACCGATTCGGCAGGAGCAGCATGCTCTTCGGTTTCAGGCCGCGAAAGATCCGCCACGCCTAGAGGGTAAAGAGCATCCAGTGCATCGATCAATCCAGGCCGAATTTCGGGTTCGCGCTGAGCCGCAAGCGCGGACAGCATCAATTCGACTTCACCGACGGCCAGCCGTATTACACCAAGTGCTTCCAGACTGCCCGGCTGCGCCGACTTGTCCCGCCGCAGCAACGCATGCTCGAGAGCAAGGCCAACCTGGTTGACCGCGTTTATTCCGACCGTGGCGGAGATGCCAGCCAACGTATGAGCCGCGCGATACATATCATGCGGCGTTGGGGCAAATTCGTCGCGTTCAAGGATCGGCAATTCGCGCTGCAAGGTCGCCAGATGCGTACCCGCCTCTTCCGAGAAAATCTCGTACAGGACCGGCGAGATCGTGATCCGTTGCTGACTTTCGTTGGCGGGCGCCAATTCGGCTTGGAACGGCGCAGGCTTAACATGGTCGGCGGCTGGCTCACTCGCCACCGACGGAACGCTCGTGGCAAGATCCGCCACTTCGATGATTTCTTGGCCTCCATCCATCTCTGCCGACGGCTCTCGTGCGGGGAAGTCTAGCGAGATGATTTCTGCACTCTGCGCTGACTCAAAATCGGAGGCTGGCGTGACTACTCCCAGCTCTGTAGCGGTCAGCGCTACGTCTTCATTGTCTGCCTCGTCAAACGACTGCAGTTCGGGCATCGACAATTCTTCGATAACCGGTGCTTCGGCCGGCACGTCGGAGATTGTCAGTTCTTCCACCGAGGGTTCAAGTGACGGCTGCTCCTCTGTAGCCACAGGAGCGATCGCATCGACACTTAACGATTCGGGCGCAACGGCAGCGGACGGCGATGCGAGTTGTTCGTCTTTCGGGAGATCCTCATCCGCGCGCCGCAATGACTCGGCAAGTCCGATCATTGCGCCTGGATCAGGGGCGCGACCCGTCTGGGTTTCAAGGTACCGGACCCAAGCGGAGAACACGCCATAGGCCTGTTCGATCAAAGCCAACAAGGGGGCGCCAACCGCAAGCTCCTGGCGCAGCCAGAGATTCAATGTCTGTTCGACCGCCCACGCCGCCTCTCCGACATCCTTGAGGCCCACCATGCGCCCACTACCTTTTAGCGTATGGAATGAACGTCGGATTGTCGTTAAAACCTCTACGTTGTGCGGCTGATCGCGAAGCAGCCGCTGGTTGTCGTTGATGGTCCCCAGAACCTCTTTCGCTTCTTCAAGGAAGATCTCCAGCAACTCCGCGTCGATTTCCTCGTTGCTCGCCTGCGATAATTGGATCGTCTCCGCAGACGGCTTGGGCGGTTCTGGCGCTTCGGGCTTCAGCGTCGCCATCACGCGCTCGATCTGAGGTGAGGCGTCCGCGCCAGTTTCCAAAGCGGTGAGCATCGCCTTGGTTTCTTCGCCGAGCACCTTATCTGCCACCAGTTCGGCGTCGTTCTTCAGGGAGACAAGATTTTGTTTTACTTCCTCGCGCAAGCCGGAATCGTCGGGCTGCTCCTTGAAAGCTCCCAACAGCGCGTGTGTCTCTCGCTTTTGCTGTTCAACCTCCTGCTCGACCGTCACCTCGGTGACGGTCTCCTCCGGTTCCAAAAAATCGTCTGCTGCCCCCCCCGACTGCATCCGTTTGACGAAGGTATCGAAATCATCTGCTCCGTGCTGGAGGGATTCGACGAAGAAACCGACCACAGACAACTGGTTCGCGACCCGTTCAAAATCTTCCTCGAGGGGTTCATACGCAGGGTCGGTAAAACGCCTGATATCTTCAGAGCACTGCCGCAAGCTGTCGACCGCCGAATCGTGGCGCATCATCGCCAGCGCTCCGATGATCTGCCGCAGTGGAGCCTCCAGCCCCGCCAAGTCCCCGCGCTTGTCGGCATCGCGGAAGAAACCGTCGAGGACCTGTTCGATTTGCGCCAGGTTGGTCTGGATCTCCTTCGCTACCTGCGCGATCAATAGCTTTTCCTGGGCCTGTCTCGACATCTCGTCGAGCAGCGGAATCTCCGAACCCGGCTGCGGCGGAGCACCAGCGATGCACCCGTGAATACGGGCAACCGTTACATCTACTTGGTGCGCGAAGTCGCTGCCTAAACGCTGAAAGTTCGCTTGAGCGTTCTGAGTCAGCAGAATCGCGGTCGCGATTTCCATGGCCAGCGCCTCGGAATGACGCGCCGCATCTTCCGCAAGCCACGTTGCCGCTGCCGCAATCGCTTGCGCCAATCGGCGAAAATCAGTGTGGCCGAGTTGTTCTGCGACGGCACTCAAGGCCGTTGCGTTTTCCTTGAACAATGGCAGGGACTGCACCGTTCCCGCGCAAAATTTGTTCCAAGCTTCTTCCGTTGTGGAAATGATGTCGCGAAGTTTGCGGCGGACGGCCTCTTCAGGCGGAGGAGCAATCGTTTCCGTTGTCGGGATGGCGGCCTGCAGGTGGTAGGCTTCTTTGACTTGCGACACCGTCTTGTTGTCGCTGTCGGCACTGGCCACGTAATACAAGGCGTCGCGCATCAGGCGTTCGGCAACGTTCTTCGACCCCTCCAGAAGCCGTCGCATCTGGAGATCGATGCGCGCGCACAATTGCTTGACATTCTTTTCAGCAGGAAGGGTCCCTTCCACCAGCGCCGAAAGCAGCCCGGTCGCCACCCACCAGAATGCGCGAGCAGACCCGGCTTCCTGGAGAGATTCGACCCGCTTGACTGCGTCAAGCATCTCCTTGATGCCCGAACGATCCTGCGGCGAGCGCAGCCAAGCAAGGAAACCCCGTTGGAAACGCGCACGTTCCTGACGCACTAGCTTTGAAAAGTCGACATTCGGCCGGCCTTTCGCCGCTTGGTCCCTACGTGGAGGCCGGGCGCTTAAGTCGGGATAGAAAAGGTCGGTGGCAGGAACATTCTGGAATCCGCGAGCCGCTTGAACTTCCCGATACAGGGACAAAAGACGGAGCGGTTGATTCGGCTGACCGGAGACGAGCTCGTCGAGATAATGTCCGATAGCCGCCAACGCCCGTTGCGCCAACACAATGAATTCGGGTTTCGCCGGCAGTTCCTGTTGCTCGATCGACTCGAGCATTTGCTCGACAGCCTCGGCAAACTGCGTCACGCCGTCGAGACTGACAATCGTCAGAGCACCGTGAACTTGGTGCAGATGTGTGCGGCTAAACTTGATCTGTGTAAGATCCCCGGCCCCGCCGGTCGCGCTTGCGGCGTACTGCTGCAATGCCTGGCCAGCCCGCTCCAGTGCAAGTTCAATCTCGCTCTTGACCCATGTCAGCGGGCCGACATCAAATTCCGTCGCGGCGCTCATGTAGTGACTGTCTCCGGTTTTACGCTACGGTCAGCTCACCTTGAAGCCGGCAACCGAGCCCTTCAGTTCTGTTGCAAGGTTTGCCAATTCGCCAACTGCCGAGGCCGTTTTCTGCGTACCCGCCGTCGTCAGTTCTGTGACTCGCAAGATGTCCTGCATCTTGCCAGCGACCCCTGTCGCGGAATCGGCTTGTTGGCGGGTGGCGTCGGAAATGTTTTCGATCAGTTCCGCAAGGTTGCGCGAAACGTCGCCGATCTCGGATAGTGCTTGGCCGGCCGCGTCGGACAGTTTGGCTCCTTCCACCACGCCTCGCGTCGATTCTTCCATGGCCGATACCGCACCTTGCGTATCGGTTTGAATCGTCTTCACGATGGCAGCAATTTGCTTTGTCGCCTCACCGGAACGTTCGGCAAGGCGCTGCACTTCCTCGGCAACGACCGTAAAACCGCGGCCCGCTTCACCGGCCGACGCCGCCTGGATAGCCGCGTTAAGCGCCAGCACGTTGGTCTGCTCGGTAATGTCGGAAATCAGTTCCACGATTTCACCGATCTCCTGCGAGGACTCGCCGAGGCGCTTGATACGTTTCGACGTCTCCTGAATCTGCTCGCGAATCTCGTTCATACCCTTGATGGAGTCCTGCACAGCCTGCGTACCTTTTCCGGCAGCCGTCAGCGACTGGCGCGCAACTTCCGCGGACTGGTCGGCGTCGTTGGAAACGCGTGCCATGGAACTTGCCATAGTAAGAACGGAGTGGCCGACGTCCTGAATTTCTTCCGATTGCCTACGCGCCGCATCAAGGAGTTCCGCAGAGGTCTGCTGAGCAATCTCTGTAGCGCTGGTCACACGACCGGCCGCGTCGTTGATACGACCTACGAGAACACGAAGTTCCTCAACTGTGTAGTTAATCGAGTCCGCGATAGCGCCTGTGATGTCTTCCGACACGGTCGCCGTGACGGTTAAGTCGCCGTCGGCCAAGTCGCCAAGTTCGTTCATCAGTCGCAGAATGGCGTCCTGGTTCTGGCGGTTCACCGCTTCCGTTGCGCGACGACTCTCCTCGCTCACTTCGGCTTGATGGCGCGTGTCGTCGAGATAGATCTTTGCCATCAAAGCCAAGATAGCCAACGCCAGCACCACGAGAACGGTCAGCGCAACGCGGTACAGCGCCCGGTTGGTCAGGTTTGTCTCGTATGCCTTCCCGAGCGAATCCGTCGCATCGAGCAGTGCTTCACTGTTCCGGAAGATCTGGGTACCTGCCTGCTTGGCAATTACCAAGTCCTGCATGTTGGCCAGAATGTCGCCGATAGCGCTTTGGTAATCCTTGAACGCTTCTTCGAGTTCGCCGAGTTTCTTTCTGGTTTCTGGGTCGGTCGTCGGCGACAGGCGCAAAGCTTCGCTGCCCTTCGAGAGCCCGGAAACAAGCTCATTGAATGTGTGCGTGTCCTTGCCGAGCTGGAAAGCGATTTCCGGGTCGATGTCATTATTCACGCGCAGTTCCGACGCGTTCTTGGCGATCCGCTGCGTTAACATCACAAGCTGGCTCGCCGCCGCGATTTCCCGCGCACCAGAACTCGTCTGTAATTTGAGCGCCGCGACCTGTTCCGAAAGGTCGAGCAACGGAGCGTTGTACGAACTGATCGTGAAAGCCCGCATACCAAGGAGTACCAGGCCCTTTTGGCGAGAGAGCAGTTGGGTGGTGTTCTTGTTGGTCGTCTCCCAGACTTTCCCCAGCGCCTGTAGTTGGGGCTGAACATTTTCTGGCGACGGGGGCACCGTAAGATCGACGAGGAGTGCGCCGCCATTCGTTAGCCGGTCGAGATCACTGGAGAATTTGCTGTGCGAGTCAAGCAGCTGGATCAAAGCCCACTGGTCACCCTGCACCGCGAAGCTGGCGGCTTTCGCAAGCCGCTGCGAAAGCATCTGCATTTCGCCGGCGGTCGCAAGGTATGCCGTGTTGTATGACGAAACCTGGTTATCCCGGAAAACAACACCTGCCACTCCGGCCATGACGACCAGCAGGGCAGCACCGAGCATCTGCAACTGTTTGACGATCGGGTATTTTTCGAGAAAAGCAAGGCGCAACTTGATCTTCTTTTTTGGCGCCTGCGGCACACCTTCCAAGATGGTCTGTGCAGATGCTGTGTTTTCCCCTGCGCCCTTCTTCTTTCGAGACAAAAACGCGGGCATTTTCAGATCGAACGCCATAGTGCTTCTCCGGTTGCGGCTTCTAGAGATACTGTTGTCAGGTTCGTTGTTAAAACACTGGCCTAAACGCCAATGTCCATAAAATAATCATCAGCCAGAAGCTCTCGAACATCGAGCTTCTTCCACCGACGTCCTTCGTGATCCGTATAGGCCTGCTGCGCCCAAAGCGGCGCGTTAGGATCCTCGGCAGCCGGCGCAAGATCGTCGACGTTGCGCAGGCCAAGCATTCGCGTAACCAACAAGGCGGAGTTATTTCCGTAGCGGGTGCCGATCAGCAGAAGCCGTGAACTGGCGTTTTGCGGTGTCGCGTCTTTACCTTGGAATGCGGAAAAGTCGACAACCGAATACAGGTTGCCGCGAATGTTCGCGATCCCGGAGAACCAAGGTTTTGTCAGCGGTACGCCGGTAAGCGTGGTCAACGGAATAATTTCGCCCGAATCGGAAAGGTCGAGGAGCCAATAATCAGTTCCCGACTGCACTCCAAGCAAGCCGGCAGCACTCTGATTACTCGCACCGGCCAGCCGCGCCGCGAGGTGCGCCTGAAACTCGCGAAGACTACCTTTTTTGCCCATACGCGAGGAGCACTAGAGTGCGGCGATCTTGGACAGCAGTTCTTCGCTATTGACCGGCTTGACGATGTAGTCCTGCGCCCCTTGGCGCAAACCCCAGATCTTGTCGGTTTCCTGGCCTTTCGACGTGCATACAATGACAGGAATATGCTTCGTGGCTTCGTCGCGCGTGAGCGTACGCGTCGCCTGGTAACCATTCAGCCCTGGCATTACGACATCCATCAGAATGAGATCCGGCAACTTCGTCTTTGCAATCTCAATACCTTCTTCGCCGTTCTCGGCAGTAATGACGCTGTAGCCGTTCTTCGACAAAAGCTCGACAAGAACATGACGTTCGGTAGGCGAATCGTCAACAACTAGGATGGTCTTCACAGGCATGGCAATAACTCCCCGGTTTGCCTTTTGAATCTACGATGATTAATCCGAACCCTGATGCGGTGCAAACGTTGCAACCGCTTTCAGAAGGCTGTCTTTAGTAAACGGTTTGGTCAGGTACTGATCCGACCCGACCATGCGCCCTCTGGCGCGATCGAACAAACCGTCTTTCGAGGAAAGCATGATCAACGGCGTGTTGCGGAAACGTTGGTTTTTCTTGATCAGCGCGCACGTCTGATAACCGTCGAGTCGCGGCATCATGATGTCGCAAAAAATGACCGCCGGTTGGTGATCGGCAATTTTGGCGAGTGCATCAAAGCCATCTTCGGCAAGGACGACCTGGCAACCGGCTTGTACGAGAAAAATCTCCGCGCTCCGCCGGATCGTGTTGCTGTCGTCGATAATCATTACTTTGATGCCACTCAAGTTTGCAGCGTCGGCCACTTCCACCCCCAAGAGTGCCCTTCGGTTTGGCTCGCAGTGCCAAGCCCTATTCGTTCCGAAACCTACTTTCCGCTGAGCACTATACATCAATGCCAGCGGTTTCCACCATCGGAAGCTCTCTCCCTACCATGGCTGTCTGGTTCACGCGCGAACGCCGGGCATCGTTAATTGTTGGCGGAGTACAGACCATCCAGGCCTGCAAATGCCCTTGCACTCAAAGGATTCCAGTAGAATCCTTATCCGGAACACAGGCGATTCTAGCCAAACCGTTCTGCGTATGCCAAGTTTTTATTTGGGTTTGGCCGATGGAACGGAGGGAAACCGAACGGGCATGGACGAGGCATATCTGGACGGCGTGCGGTGGCGTCCAAAAGAGCCGTGGCGACGTTCCCACTCGTTCATCGACAGCTTTGGATCTCCTTGCTTCACCGGAAAGCCCACTTGCCAAGTGAAAACACTAGTCAATCAGATCAGCCTGCACATAGGTGACCACGGCGACTGCGAACGTCGGCGGCCATTTCGTGGCTTGTATGCCATCACACCAGAGGGGCTGGAGAAAGCGGACTTGCTTCGCCGCGCCGAAGCAGCGCTACGCGGTGGTACGTCCGTTGTGCAATACCGGGAAAAGGCACGCGCGCGAGCCGATCAGCTCCGTATCGCCGCTGAGCTGGCCACCCTGTGCAGGAAATTCGGCGCCTGGTTCATCGTCAACGACGATCCCATGCTAGCGAAGTCTGTCAACGCGGACGGAGTACACCTTGGCGCTTCTGATGCTGAAGTCGCCAGCGCACGCAACCTGCTTGGGCAGGATCGGCTCATCGGCGTCTCATGCTACGACAACTTCAGCCGGGCAACGCAAGCGATGGCGATGGGCGCCAATTACGTGGCGTTCGGTTCAGTCTTCGCCTCTCCCACAAAGCCGAAGGCGGTACGGGCCCCGCTAGAACTATTCACGCGCTGCAGGCAAGAACTCGGCATTCCGAGCTGTGCCATCGGCGGAATTACCGTTGACTCTGCACCGCAGCTTTTCTCCGCTGGCGCAGATCTGCTCGCCGTCATAACGGATCTGTTCGGGTCGGACGACGTCGAGAAACGGGCAAGAGCATTCACGCGGATTTATGAGGATACTGGACATGACGGACCGTAATCGCGAGCTTTTTGACCGAGCCCTGCGCCATATGCCGGGGGGGGTGAACTCGCCTGTACGCGCCTTTCGGTCAGTGGGAGGTGTCCCGCCCTTCATCGCCCGCGGTACCGGCTGTCGGATCGAGGACGTGGCGGGCAAGTCGTACGTCGACTATGTCGGCTCCTGGGGACCGCTTATTGTCGGGCATGCGCATCCTGAGGTCGTCGCCGCCGTCCGTGAGGCGGCTGAGGACGGCCTCTCTTTCGGTGCACCGACGGAACTCGAAGTCGAAATGGCCGATACGCTTTGCCGTCTGCTCCCCTCGCTCGAGCTGGTTCGCGTCGTCAGTTCCGGTACGGAGGCGACGATGAGCGCGATCCGGCTGGCGCGCGGCTACACCGGTCGGGACGTGTTGATCAAGTTCGAAGGCTGTTATCACGGTCACAGCGACAGTCTCTTGGTCAAAGCGGGTTCCGGTCTGCTGACCTTCGGCAATCCGAGTTCGTCCGGAGTGCCGGATGACCTCGCGAAACATACGTTGGTGCTGGACTACAACGATACGACACAACTCGGAGAAGCCTTCGCGGAACATGGGCGGCATATCGCGGCGGTCATCGTGGAACCCGTGGCGGGCAACATGAATTTGGTTGCTCCGGACGAGTCGTTCCTGCACGCCTGCCGCGAGCTCTGCTCCGCACATGGAAGCGTGCTGATCTTCGACGAAGTCATGACCGGATTCCGCGTCGCACTCGGGTGTGCTCAGGGTCGCTACGGAATTACCCCGGATCTGACGACGCTCGGCAAAGTCATTGGTGGTGGCATGCCCGTAGCGGCATTTGGCGGCCGGGCAGACATCATGCAGAAGATCGCGCCCCTTGGCCCGGTTTATCAGGCAGGGACGCTGTCGGGTAACCCAGTGGCCATGGCGGCCGGGCTCGCCACGCTTAAACTGATCCAGGCGCCCGGGTTCTACGACCGGCTTTCAGCAAGTGCCGCCAGGCTATGCAAGGGACTGACGCGCGCGGCCGAGGCCAATGGCGTAGCGTTCTCGGCACAGTCGGTCGGCGGGATGTTCGGACTCTATTTCAGGCCCAGTCCCCCCAGCTCCTTTGCGGAAGTGATGGAGTGCGACGTGCCGGCATTCAATCGATTTTTCCATGCGATGCTCGAAGCGGGTCACTACTTTGCGCCGTCTGCATTCGAAGCCGGATTCATCTCGGCCGCGCACAGCGAGGCGGACATCGACTCCACAATTGCCGCGGCCGAGGCCGTGTTTGCGCGCGGTTGAGCGGGAAGAGCCAGTCTTCCGTTAGGACCATTTGCCGGCAGGCTGCAGCTATTTGCGCTGCCCATCGGGCGCGCAGGCCCATGTCGGCTGGTCCGGAGGGTCGGCCGAGAGCTTCCGAATAACGCCAGAAAGCTAGCGCAGCCAGCCTTTCTTGCTGAATATCCAGAACGGAATCGCTACCGACAGCGTCATCAGGATCAAGGAGAAAGGGTAACCATAATCCCAATGGATTTCCGGGAACCACCCCTGGAAGTTCATCCCGTAGATGCTGGCAATCAGGGTCGGGGGCAGCAAAGCAACCGATGCAACGGAAAAGATCTTGATGATTTTGTTCTGGTTGATATTGACAAAACCCACTGTCGCGTCCATCAGAAAGTTTATCTTTCCAAACAGGAAGGACGTGTGGCCGTCGAGAGATTCGATGTCGCGCAAAATCTGGCGCGCGTCCTCAAGTTGATCGGCATTCAAGAACTTGCCCCGCGTCAAGAAGGACACGGCGCGGCGCGTGTCATGCACGTTGCGGCGGATGCGTCCGTTCAAGTCTTCTTCGCGGGCGATGTCGGCCAGAATCTTGGCCGCCTCGGTGTCAGTCACTTCAGTGCCGAGCACATGCTTACTGACCACCTCCAGCGCGGCATAGACGTTTTCGAGCGCGTCAGCCGAGTACTCCGCATCGGCGGCATATAGGTCAAGCAAGACGTCCTTGCCGTCGGTAACGTAACCCGGCTGCGTGCGAGCCCGCAGACGCTGCAGGCGGAAGACCGGTAGCTCCTCGGTACGTACCGTGAACAAGACGTCCCGATGCAAGATGAGGGCGACAGCCACGTTTCGCGATCCTTCGCGCGAATCGAGGAGGAAGTCCGAGTGCAGGTGGATTTCACCGTTGTCCTCGACATAAAACCGCGCGCTCGCCTCGAGGTCGGTCAGGTTGCTGGGGTTCGGCAGCTGCACATCGAAGAAACGGCCCACCCAAGCCCGAATCTCCGGAGTGGGCGCAACAAGGTCGACCCAAATCGGCTTCAGGCATTTGAGATCGTACGGCGTGTTGACCGCGATCTGGCTTAACCGCCCGTTACGCAATTCGAAGGCCGTGACCGCTGTCTTTTCGTTGCGGAAGTGGCTATCGACGATCAGTGCTTCGCGCACCTCGTCCGAGAGAATTTCGAGAATCGCCTCACCGCGCTCCTCACGTACCTCGTGCCACACGACCAAGCGTTCTTCGGGGCCCAGCGCTTCGATAATCTTTGCGATGTCGTTGATCGCCATCCGCTCAAGCAACGCATGCAAAGGCTGCTGAGGGCGCGCCGCGACCTCCTCGCTGCCTAGGTCCTGCCGAAAAGGGTCCTGTCGATGCGAGGGGTCTTCGGCCAGCTTGTGCTTGGCAATCAGTTCGCGAACGCTTGCCAGCGTTTCGGGAACGTTTTTTTCCTCACTCATCGGGTATGCCTCCCCTGAACAGCGGCGCTTCGGACTGGCCGGATTCTAGCACTGACAAGAGCCCGGCTGGCATGCGTCGACGATCAAGAACGGGCGGATCAAATAGAAGCGGACCGGCTACCTACTTGAAGGAGGGAAAGTCATTGGGCTAAGGAACCTGGGCGTTGCCCATTCGCCCGAGGATCGCCTCCGCACGATTGGCCAAACCGGGCGCTCCCGGGCGCCGATGGTAGTAGCGAGGGCTGGGGACCATGCCAGCGAGCCGGGCGGCCTGCTGGGGAGCAAGTTGCGCGGCCGTGGTTCCGAAGTAATGTCTCGCGGCGGCTTCCGCACCGAATATTCCGTCGCCCCACTCGATGACGTTAAGATAGACCTCGAAAATCCGGCGCTTACTCCACACCGATTCGATCATCACGGTGATGAGCGCCTCCTCAGCCTTGCGCCAGTGTGTTTTCGCCGGCGTCAGAAAAAGATTCTTGGCGAGTTGCTGCGAAATAGTCGAGCCCCCGGCCACAATCTTGCCACGCTGGCGGTTGCGCTCCATCGCGTGCTGTATCCCCGCCCAATCGAAACCGCCGTGATGGACAAAAAGGTCGTCCTCGGCCGCAATGACGGCGCGTTTGAGGTGAACCGAAATCCGGTCGTACGGCACCCATTGTTTTTGCAGTTGCGTTCCCGGTTTTCGCGTCCGTAGTTCCTCTAGCCGGATTTCCATGAACCGCGTCAGGTCGGGGTCTGCCCACTTCCACCACAAAACCCAGCCGAACAACCACACTTGGTAGAGAACCAGGACTCCGACGACGAGGAGAATGAAACGCTTCAGCCAGCGGGCGATGAACTGTGCACCCCGCGAACCACTCATGCCTTACGCAACATGTCCATCACCGGTCCGCATTGCGGCCGGACGCCTCGCCAGACATAGAATGATTCCGCCGCCTGCTCGAGCAACATCCCCAGACCGTCGGAAATAAGCCCGGCTCCCTGCTCCCGCGCAAAGACGCGGAAAGGCGTGTCGCCCAATCCGTACATCATTTTGTAGGCCAGGCTACCGGGCGCGAAGATGCCTTCCGGGAGTGGCGGCATCGTCCCGCTGAGGCTGGCGGACGTCGCATTGATCACGATATCGAAGACCTGTCCGGCAAGCTCGTCGTAGCCACAGCCGGTCACCTTGCCAAGATGGCCGAAGTGCTCGCTGAGCGCCTTTGCCCGCGGAACGGTGCGGTTGGCGATGACGAGCGAGTGAGGCTGCGCCTCCAGCAACGGTCCGACAACCCCGCGCGCCGCGCCGCCGGCGCCAAGCAGCAACACCCGTTTTCCCGCTATCGGGTAATTCAAGTTCACCGTGATATCGCGAAGGAGGCCAAAACCATCGGTGTTGTCACCGATCACCTCATCGCCTTGAAAAACGAGCGTATTGACTGCCCCTGCCAGTTCTGCGCGTGGCGTCAGCCGGGTAACGATTTGGAAGGCTTCCTGTTTGAAGGGCACCGTGACGTTTGCCCCGCGGCCACCACCGGCAATGAAGTCGTCGACGGCATCCGCGAAACCATCTACAGGCGCGAGGATCGCGGAATACTCGATATCCTCCCCGGTCTGGCGGGCAAAGGCGGCGTGGATGAATGGCGATTTGCTGTGGCCGATGGGGTTGCCGAAAACACAGTAACGGTCGGTCATGATCAAGGTCTCAACGAGTGTTCGTCTCAAGGCGATTACTTGTGGTAAACGTCCAGGTTCGGGTGATCTCCAGAATATCGGTATCACGCCGGATATCTTTCGGAAAAGCCGCGTAAGGCCCGGCCATATGGACGATGCGGCGAGCGGCATCGTCGAGAATGCGATGTCCCGACGAGCGGTTGATCTCCACCCGGTCCACGGAGCCATCGCTTTTGATTCGGACCGACAGCATCAGGCTTCCGGAGAGCTTGCCTTTCGCCGCTTCAGGGTAGTTCAACGTACCGACCTTTTCGATCTTGATGCGCCAGTCTTCAACGTATTGCGCAAACCGGTACTCCTCAGCGCGAGCGCCGATGTTTTTGACGCGCGGTCGTTTGTTGTATTCGTCGGTGTCGCGCGCGATTTCGCCCTCGAGCCGCGCCATTTCCAGGGCGTTGTGCATCAAATCGCGGCCCGTCAGGCCCCGAACCGGTTCCGGCTGGGCTTCACGATCTTCCTTGGGCGCCGACACAGTCGCTTTTTCCTGGGCCTGGGCCAGCAATCGCTGCCGTTGCGCCTCAAGCGCCTGTACGCGCTTCTGCGTCTGTTCGAGTTCAGCGCCGGCCTGTTTTTTCGGCGATGAAGGCAACGGAGTCCGCACACGGCGGTCCTTGTCGGTCGTCCCTCCGCCGTCAAGGTTGGATTGCGCTAATGCTTGCGCGTCGCTCGGCTTTCGGGCCGAGCGGCTATTAACCAGAATGATATCGAGGGCACGGTCGCGAAAGGCCCTCGACGCATCGGGGAACTTGAAGTGAATCGAGAGAAGCAGCGCGTGCAAGAACAGCGACGCACCGACAGCAATCCATAGTTTGCGGTCGGCGGTCGAAACATCCCAGCGCTGGCCGAGAGCAGTACTCACGTCAGTCAATCGTCTCCGCAATTTCGTCGTCCAGATTCTCGGCATCCGTGGGCGCGAGATCAAGCGTTTCGACGTACCTGCACCCGAGTTCAAGTGTCAGATAATCGATGGATTCGATACGCAGCCGTACGCGCTGCCCGGGTTTCAACTCCGGTGCCGACGAAACGCGCTGCAGCAGCGGCAAATGGTCGAGCTTGAGGAGGTTCTCGCGGCGTACGGTCGCGTCGATTGTCTCCAAGCTCTCCTGCCGCAACCAACGGAGACACCAATAACGTTCCATCTGGCGCTGAAACTCGGCGTAGCCGGCGTAGGTGAGGTCGAAGTCGCGCATGGCAGCAAATAGCGCGTCGGATTTCGCCTTGAAAGGAGGCGTCTCACCTCGGAGGCACGCCACCAGTTGCCATTGGTTCAACATGTCGACGTAACGGCGGAGCGGCGACGACGACCACGCATATTGCGCAACGCCGAGGCCCTCATGCGGCAAGGGTGAAGTCGTCATGCGCACCTTTCCCGCCGTCTGCGCGCGGTAAATGGCTGGCACGGTTTTCTCGGCTAGAAGTCCGCCCCAAGTGCTATTGGCCACAATCATCAACTCCGCCACCAGTTTGTCGAGTGGACTGCCTCGCCGACGTTCGCTGATCGCGACGTGGCATTGCTCGGCATCGGTGAGATCGCCTTCGATGGCGAAGTTGTAGTCGTTTACGCCTTGAATTGCAGACGGTTTTCCCCGGCGGCCTTCACACGCATTCGCCAACTGCCAGAGGGTTTTCAGCTCGTCGCGAAAAGCGAACTCGGGCAAGCCTTCGGCGAGCGTCCGTTCGTTGAACAAGGGCTCGATGTCATGGTGGCGTAGGTTGGCCATGATCGGCACCGTTTCCACGCGCGACTCATGGCCGATGATCTCGAACTCGGACGTCACCGTCAGATAGAGGGAGACAGCCGGGCAATCGCGCCCGGCGGCCAGGGTGAAGCGCTCGACGACGTCTCCAGGCAGCATCGTGATCTTGCTTCCCGGCATATACACAGTCGAGAGCCGTTCACGCGCCACGTCGCCGAGCGGAGAACCCGGCGCGATAGCCAATGCCGGCGCGGCGATATGTATTCCCACGCGCCAACCGACACCCGGCAGCGACTGCAAGGAGAATGCGTCATCGATTTCCGTGGTCGCCGCATCGTCAATGGAGAATGCCGCGACATTGGCCCGCTCCAGGCCCACCGGCCAGTCGGGGAGCTCGCCCGTCGGGAAGTCCGTCCCGCGGGGGAAATACTCGAACAGAAAGCGCTGCAAGTGATAGTCGTGCGGGGAGCGGATCGCCCCGCATTGCGCAAGCAGTTGCAACGCGGACTGCCCGGTCTCGGAGCAGGCCGTCTCCAGCGCTTTGGTTTCGATCCGGTTGCGATCAGGCTTGTACAGGAGCTGCGCAAGAATCGGTGCGAACTCCGCCGGCAGAATGGAGGCCTTTAGCTCAGCGACCATGCGCTCCACGGCTTGCGCCTGCTGACGCTTCCTTTCAACACCGGCCAGAGCGGCTGCGAGAATGTCGGCAGGGGCCTTGCGGAAACGCCCCTTGCCCTTGCGGTGAAAGTAGATGGGCGTTGAATGGAGGGCCAGCAGGAGCGCAGTCGCTTCGACCGAGGAGGCCTTCTGCCCGCTTCCTCCGAAATAGTCGTCGGCAAAATCACAAAAAGAAAATTCGCCATCGCCCGCACACTCCCAGAGAAAGTCCGTCTCTATCCCTTCGGCGAGGGATTCGGCACGGTTCAGCAGTTCGCCCGGCGCCGGCTCCTTGAACCTCAACAAGACGTTCGCCGCCTTGAGCTTTACGCGTTTCCCGGAAACCGTTTCGACCTGCAGCGAAGACTCGCCATCGGTCATGATCGTGGCGGTTTTGAAGGCGCCGTCTTCTTCAAAAAGGACATGCATCGACGCGATTATAACCCGGCAAATTCAAGTATTTGGGCGACGTATTGAGGGAAATGGACGAAGCTGTGATCACCCCCGTCGAGCACGATCTGACGGTTACCTTGATAACGCGCCACGGCATGCCGGTAATCCAGCACTTCGTCGCCGGTCTCGACCAGGAGAAGGTACCGGCCGGCGGTGACGATTGGCGCCTCGAGAGCCCGCAACTCGGCCACGTGCTGCTCGGTCAGCTCGAAGCGCTGCCCCGTGTAAAGGTTCGTCTGAGGGCCGATGTACTTCGCGAGCGAAATCGGTGCAATGACGGCGGGATTGACCACAACTCCCCGCAGGCCATGTTTCTCCGCCAACCAAGTCGCGTAATAGCCGCCAAGCGAGCTGCCGACCAGCGTCAGCGGACCGGCTTCGCGAGCAATGATCCGTTCGGCTTGCGCGATCGCCTCGTGCGGCACGTGAGACAGCGCCGGGCAGTGGAATCGGTCGGCGTACCCGCGTGCCCGCATCGTCTCGCCAAGGAATCGAGCTTTCGCCGATTGCGGCGACGATGCAAAACCATGCAGGTAGAGGATACCTGCGCTCACGCCGCCCCCCAGGCGATGATGTCGAGTTTCCAGGTCGCGAGGACGACAATGCCGAATGCAATCCGGTACCAGGCGAACGCTGTAAAGTCGTGCGAGCTGATGTATCGGAGCAAGCCGCGCACCGCCCAGAACGCAGAGACGAAGGCAGCCAGAAAACCGACCGCCCACATGCCGATATCGTCGGCGGAAAGCAGCGCCCGTTCCTTGTAAAGCTGATAGAGGCTGGCGACGATCAGAGTCGGCGTGGCAAGGAAGAACGAAAACTCGGTCGCGGCTTTGCGGGAAAGGCCAAGAAACAAGCCGCCGATGATGGTCGCGCCCGAGCGCGAAACTCCGGGCACCAGTGCGAGAGCCTGGGCAAACCCAAGCTTGAGAGCGTCGAGCAATGAAAGGTCGTCCGCCGTTTCAACGCGGACGCGGTGTTCGCGCCGCTCGGCCCACAGAATGACGAACCCGCCAAGAATGAACGAAGCCGCAACCGTCGGCGCATTGAAAAGGTGGGCCTTGATCGCCTTGCCGAACAGCAGGCCAAGCACGGCGAGGGGTAGAAAGGCGACGAACAGGTTGATGGCGAACTGCTGGGCCTTCTGCTCGGAAAACAGGCCGGCAATCACGTTTGCAAACTTGGCGCGGTATTCCCAGCAGACGGCCAGAATGGCTCCAGACTGAATGACGATCTCAAAAAGCTTGCCACGGTCATCATTGAAATCGAGCAAGTCGCCGGCGAGAATCAGGTGCCCGGTGGACGAGATCGGCAGAAACTCGGTCAGACCTTCGACGATGCCAAGAATGAAAGCTTTGAGCAGAATCACAACATCCATAGTATTTAGCGTCCGGAAAAGTTGGGCATTCTAGCAGGCACCCGCCTGCTTCCTTGAACATCGGCGGCGAAACCGCCATCGAGCGGGAGCCTCGGAGGCCCGGAATGCGGAGGTGCGACGTGATGCGCTTGCGCGACAGACGGAAAGACTTCTTCACGTCGCTGAACGAAGACCAGCAAACTCGGCTTCTGTTCAATCACGCCCATCGTATTGGCCATTAACGAAGCCGGTCACACTGCGCTTTGACCAGCGGCGCCTGCCCCCCCCCGACCGGCCCTCGAAGGGTCCAGCCGGGGAATTGCTTTACTTTGCGAACTGAGCGAAGCGCTGGCCCGTGGAAGCCAGCACGCCCAGCCAGGCGGGGCTGTTGAGATCGAGCTGCTTTTTGTGCTTCGCCAGCAGCTCAATCGGCACGTGCGTGAAAATGTCATGTTGCTGACCGATCACGAGCCCGGTCTTCCCGGCCATCGCGGCATGCACCGCATTGCGTGCGTAGAAATCGCAGAGAATCGCGTCCTCCGCGCAGGCTTGAACGCTACGAATCAGGTAGCTTGGATCAAAGTAACGCAGAATCACCGGGACGCTTTCCGCCTTGAAATAGGCGTCGATCCGGTCGCGCAGGAAGAGGCCGATGTCTTTCGACTTCAGGTTTCCGGAGGCATCGTAAACTTCCGGCCCCTCGTTCATCAGATGCTGCCCCGCGCCTTCGGCGACCAGGATGACCGCGTGGGCGCGGCTAAGCACCCGCTTCTTGAGTGCTTCGAGGAAACCGTCCTCGCCTTCGAGTTGGAAGGGGACTTCCGGCACCAAGGTGAAATTTACGTCCTGGCTGGCAACCGTTGCACCCGCGGCGATGAAGCCGGCGTGGCGGCCCATGATCTTGACGATCGAGATGCCGTTCTGAACGCTGTGGGCCTCGGTGTGAGCGCAGTTGATGACCTTCGCCGCCTCTTCTACGGCCGTCACGTACCCGAAAGTCCGGGACACGAAAGGAACGTCGTTATCGATGGTTTTCGGAATGCCGACGACGGCAAGCGCATGGCCGCGCTTCTTCGCTTCCTGGAAGATTTCGGCGCCGCCACGCTGCGTTCCGTCGCCGCCGACGACGAACAAGATGTCTACCTTGCGCCGGATCAGGTTATCGACGGCCACGCTCACGTCGACGGGTCCGCGCGAGGTATTGAGCTTGGTGCCGCCTTCGTTGTGAATATCCTCCACGAACTCTGGAGTCAGCGGAATTGGCTCAGACCCGCGCCACGGATCGAGCCCTTTGTAACCGTCGACGAAGCCGAGAATCTCGCGCACGCCGTAGCCGTGCCGCAGTTCGAGAACGAGGGAACGGATGACGTTGTTCAGCCCTGGACACAGGCCGCCGCACGTCACGATTCCTGCGCGGGTTTTCTGCGGATCAAAAAACAGGCGCTCGCGCGGGCCTGCGACCTCGAATCGCAACTCCTCGGTAGGCTCCGCCGCCGGATCGATAACGACATTGAAAACAGCACGAGCAGTATCGCTCACGTGATAAGGCAGAGGGGACGGGTAACGCGCTTCGCCAAGAACGGTAATTTCCATGGTGCTTAGTCTTAGAGGGGGAAAACCGGAAAACCGCGAGTATCCCTCGCCACCGCCTGGCTGGTCAAACGGCCATCCCTGCTTCGCCCGTCGATTTCGCGTGTCGGAGAAGTCGTGTCGGAACGCCCGCTCTCGCGGCTTGCACGGTAAAATCGCGGCCCATGAAAAATGCCTTCTCCACGTTCCTTGCGGCTCGCTTCGCAACGGCCCTCATGCTCATGGCAAGTCCGTTGGCGCATGCGCAGTGGACCGAAATCCACACCTTCGAAGACGGCATGCGCGTGTATGTCGACAGTGCGTCTGCACACCGCAACGGCGACACGGGACAACTAAAGCACCTCGTACGCTGGGCGGAGCCGCAGTCGGACGAAGGCGTGCCGCCCTATCGTTCGACGCTGGTGCACACGGAATATGACTGCGCCGGCAAGCGTGAGAAGTACTTGGGCTCGGTCTCGTATTCGGGGCCGATGGCCGACGGTCCAAAGGTTCTCGCCGACGATAACGCCGCCGAGACGTGGTACTCCATCTCCGACGGTTCGATGGAAGAAAAACTCTGGAAGACGGCTTGCAAAATTAAGTATGGCAGGCCGCTCCGGAGTGCTCGATAAACGCCCGGCTACCGCTGCCGCGCCGCCGCGATAAGCTTGCGCGCGAAATCGCCGATTTCGCCGTTGCTCCACTTCGTGTTCACCACCTCAGCCGCCTTGGCAAACTCGGTCGGGTTGGCATAGTTGATGGCAATGCCGGTGGCTTTCAGCTTGTAAAGCTGACGGTCCTCTTCCTTGAGCGCGATCTCGCGATGGTAATCCGTTGCCTCCCGGGCGGAGACGCGCAGGATGGAACGGTCCTTGTCGCTGAGTCTGTCCCACACCACTTTGCTGGCGACAAACGGCGTCACCGAATACATATGCCCGGTCAAGGTCAGATAGCGTTGTACTTCGTACATCTTGGACGTATAGATGTTCGAGAGCGGGTTCTCCTGCCCGTCGACTTCTCCCGAGCGCAGGGCTTTCGGCAGCTCCGAGAACTTCATGCTCACCGGTTGCGCACCGAGGGCACGGATAAGGTCCATGGCGACGGGATCGGGCGGCGTGCGGATTTTCATTCCCTTCAGGTCGGCCACCGCAAAAATCGGCTTCTTTGAATTGGTCATATGCCGGAAGCCGTTGTCCCAGTAGCCGAGGACGATCAAGCCCTTCTGTGCCGACAACTGCGCGAGTTCTTTGCCCACGGGACCTTCCAGCGTATCCCAAGCACGAATGAGCGAAGAGAACAGGTAGGGGAGACCGATCGCCGCGTATTCGGGAACGACCGCCGACATGGCTCCCTGGGAATTGGCCGAAAGATCGAGTGACCCTTTGACCAATGCGGCCACCATTGCCGCGTCGTCACCCGCCTTGGCGTTCGGCAGCACCGAGACCTGCAACGCACCGCCGCTGTGCGCCGCCACCCGCTCGGCGAAGCGTACGGCCGATAGGTGGCGTGGGCTGTCTTCGGGCGACCCATGCCCAAGGACGAAGGTTTTCTGCGCATGGCTGAGCGGCGCCCAGAACGTTAACGCGGACAGGGTGAGAAACAGGAGTGATTTCATAACGTCTCCAATTTGTTACGCCTGGGCGGCCTCAGCCGCCCGAAGCTAGGTTAATGCTGTACCTCTGGAAAGAACTGTTCGTCTTGCGCGCGCCGCAAGGCGAACAGCTCCGAGGCAGGGTCGATCGAGATATCGTCGAAACGTATGACGGCGCCGGCCTCGACGTCGCGGACGAGGGGACGATTGGCCGCCAGGTAAAACGGCACCGGATTTCCGGCCGCCACGCGGGCAGCGGGGTGCAGTTCCGCCGTCACGCCTTCGATCGTATGGTGATGCCCACCCATCATCAGGGTCGCCCCCCTCGAGAGCCGCCGGGTGGCCCGTGCCACCAGATCAAGGCGTGGAAGTGGCTCGCGAGCTCCGCTGGAACGGCCGTTTGCGGCGGCATCAAGAACGCTCGTTGCGGCTTCCAGGCCCAGCAGATGGCGTGGCAGATAGAGCATTGCGCGTCCGCCATCGCGCGACACCACGTGGCCCTTGGCCGCCAGCAAATCCCAGGTGACGGCGTCTTCGCAGCGGACGACGACGAACACACCGCCGGCGAAACTCGCTTCGTCCGGACGCCGCAAGCAATGGAAAACATCAAGCGCACGTTCGCGCTTCAGTAATCCCCCCTCGGCGATTGGGCCGAAGAAGTCAGGAACCTCCGGAATACGAGCGATCGGGGCATGCAAGTCCGGCCGATCGGGCAAGAAGCCCGTGGCGTTGGCGACGACGAGCAGTTCACAAAGATCGGGTACGGCACGTTGCGGCAGCGCAGCGCACATCTCGGAACGGGCTTTGGCCACTGCGGCAGTTCGCTCTCCTTCGGGCGCCCAAAGGTTGGCAAAACCCGGAACGGGATACGGTCGCCCTTCGCACAAGATCGTTTCCATCTTCTGATCGAAGACAAAGTCGTATTCGCTCGACTTGCCGGCGGCAATGATGTCGAAGCCTAGCGTCTGCGCCCAGGTAATGAGGCCGATCAGCAAACTCGGCTGGTCGCCATCGACGGGCGTGGCGACTTTTCCCCGTTTGCGTGCCATATACGCCAAGTAAGGGCCGACGACGCTGTCTACTTCCTTGGACACGATCACCAGGTGATGGCCGGCTTCGATCGCCAACCGTCCATGCCGGGCGCCGGCTTCCGGATTACCCGTCGCCTCGACGACCACGTCGATCGGCAAGCCGACGACCGTGGCGAGATCGCCAGCAGCGACGAAACGGCCCGCCTCCCAGGCGCGCTGCGCTTCCTCAGCAGAGCGGCAGGTGGCGACCTCGTCTGCCGCGATACCGAGAGCGGTGAAAGCAGCGGCGGCGGTGGCCGCATCGATATCGACGGCGACCCGAGCCCGCATCAGCGGCACACGCAGTCCTTGAGCAATGAAGCTGCGGCCGAAACCGCCACTGCCAACAACGCAGGTTTGAACGGGGCGGGCCGCGCCCGCATAATAATCGAGGTGGTTCATGCGGATGACCTTGGGAGTCGAAAGGAAATCAGGAAAGGAATATGGAGTCGTATTGCATGCAATATTGAAATCAACAACCGTTTTTACACGCATTGATTGGTTGTAGTCAATAAATTGCATGCAATGTTGAGAAGAGTGCCGCACTGTTTTGAAAGGTGGAGCGAAACAATGACGGATGCCGCGCACGGAACACGAACCCAGGTTGCCGCTGACGAATTGCGGCGATTGATCATTGCCGGCGATTTGGCGCCGGGACAACGCATTTCGGAACGAGCCGTAGGCGAGTATCTGGGTGGTACGTCGCGGACCCCGTTACGTGAAGCTCTCAAAGTTCTAGCGGCCGAGGGGCTCGTCACCCTCTCACCGAACCGCGGGGCAACGGTCACCGCGCTCAGCGAGCGAGAGGTCGAAGAGGCGATCGAGTTCCTCATCGGCCTTGAAAGCCAGGCGGCCGATGCCGCGTGCGAGCACTTCACCGAAGCCCAGCTCGCCGAGATTGAACACCTGCACGATGAGATGCACCGCGCCTTCCGAGCGCAGCAGCTGATGGCGTATTTCGAGCTGAACCAGACGATTCATCAACGCATCGTCGAAGCCGCGGGAAATCGCGTATTGGCGCGGGTCTACGCGACCGAGTGCGCACGCGTTCGCCGCTACCGCTATGCCGGCAATCGTCGGCACGAACGCTGGGAACGGGCCATCGCCGAACACGACCGCATTCTAGAAGCGCTGAAGGCCCGCGACGGCGCCCTGTTGCGCGAGATGCTGCGCGCCCACCACCGCAACGGCTGGCGCGTGGCACGCCAGCTGGTGACCCGAGAACTCGTTTCCACCACAGAAACGGAGCGGTAAACCAAAAAGGCCGTCGCACGCGACGGCCTTTGGGTAAGACTTCTTACGATCAGCCCAGCTTGAATGCCAGCGACGAGGAACCCGAGTTGAGGGCGACGCTGATCGGCTGCTGGTAGGCGGCCGGACCCCACAACTGGCGCGGACCAGGCGACGCGAAGAGGTCGTCGTCGGCCCACTCGTCGCGCCGCGAAACGAAATACTTCATCGCGGCCGAATCCATCTTGACGAGCGCCTTCTCGATCACGAATTCGTCCTTGCCGTGGCGGCGTTCGATATTGAGCAGGCCGGTCAGCGGAATCGCCTGCGGTGCGCCGCCGTTCGTCAAGCCGGTGACGGTCGCCATGTAACCGGTACGGCCGTCGAGAATCAATGACCCGGCCGTCAAGCCCAGGTTGTAGGTGTAGGCGGCATCGAACAGCGTCGGTGCGCCGCAACGCCCTTCGTACCCAAGGAAGTGGGTGTGCGCGCTGAATGCCACGCCGGCGTCGAGCTGTTTCACGCGCGCCTTCACCATGTCGACGAGCAGACGCTCGGTCGGGATCAGTGAAACCTGCAGGTTGCCGTGCGAATCGCGTTCCGCCAACAGCATATGCACCACGTACGACGGCAACGAGGCCAGCAGTTTGCTGTTCTCGGGCGAGAGCTTGTCGAGGATGTACGCGGGCTTGGCATCTTCAGGCAATGCCGAGAACGCGAGCTCATGGTGGGCGATCTGTTCGTTCAGTTCGGCGATCAGCGCGTTCATTTCCGGAATGAACTCGATCAGGCCTTCAGGGACCAACACCACGCCATGGTGCATGCCCTTCGCCGCACGGGCGACGACGGCACGCGCGATCTGGTCCACGATGGCCGCCAGCGACATCTTCTTCTCGGCCACCTCCTCGGAGATCACCGTGATCGCGGGTTTGGTCTGCAGCGCAACTTCGATCGTCACGTGCGATGCGGAACGTCCCATCAACTTCACGAAGTGCCAGTACTTGAGCGACGAGCGGGTGTCCTGAAGGATGTTGCCGACCATCTCGCCGTAGATCTTGGTCGCCGTATCGAAGCCGAAGGAAATGGGCAGCAGATCGCCGATCTGCAGGTCGCCGTCAATCGTCTTCGGCACGCCGATCACCTGCACGCCGGAACCGTCAGCCTTCACGTTCTTGAACAGGTATTCGGCGAGTACGGCCGCGTTCGTGTTCGAATCATCGCCGCCGATGATGACGATCGCGTCGAGGTTGTGCTTGACGCAGGTCGCCTTGACCTGGGCGAACTGCTCGTCGGTTTTGATCTTCGTGCGGTCAGTACCGAGAAAATCGAAGCCGCCGGTGTTGATGATGCTCGCCACGTCCGCGTCGGTGATCTCGAACAGGTTGCCCTTCAGCAGTCCTTTCGGGCCGGGCTTGACGCCAAACAGCGTATTGCCTGCACCGAGCACGCGCTTCAGTCCGCACACCACGTTATGACCGCCCGCGGCCGGGCCACCGGAGAACAGAACGGCGACGCGCTTGCCTTGAGCCGCCTTGGCGTTGGTTCCCGAAGAGGCAAGGACAACATTGCCAGACGCCTGGACCGAATTAGCGAAGCTCTTGGCAACGCTCTCGCTGTCTTTGGTGCTCAGTACGCGCGACGTATTGGCGAAAGTGACGGCTTGCGGCTGCGTCGGCGAACCGAATGCGGCGCATACCGGAAGCGGCAGCTGGCGCACCGCCGATTCGAAAATCGAATTGTGCGCTTCCATCTTTTGCAATTGTTCAGCCAGATTGCTCATGGTTTGATCCTAAAGAAAGGGAACGAAAACGAAGGTTGCCCGGTGTGCGCCGCGTGCCCGCAGGGGCCGCCAAGCGACCGAAAAATCGTTTGGATTCTACCTCAACCCGGAGGTCTGAGCAGCGGCCCGAAGCAAACACAGGACTCCGCTTTCTCAGTCGTCCTACGCCCCAAAGAGATATTCGGACGACAGCTGGACGTCTAAAGGGACGCTACACTGGTTGGGGACATCAGACGTCTAAGCATTTTCCGGCCATTCTTATCGCATAGCGCCTTTGGTTTTTGTCATCCTTGTCCCGCTGTTCTAAAGTGATGCCCTGAAGGTTTTTGGACCAGCACAAGGGGAGCAGACGAGCATGACGACGGAAAAGGATTTGCGCGAAGCCGCACTCGAGTACCACAGGTATCCCACCCCGGGCAAGATTTCAGTGCAGCCGACGAAGGCATTGACCAACCAGCATGACCTCGCGCTCGCCTACTCACCCGGCGTGGCCCTGGCATGTGAAGCCATCGTCGAAGACCCGGCCAACGCCGCTCTCTACACGTCGCGAGCAAACCTCGTCGGTGTCGTCACCAACGGCACGGCCGTGCTCGGTCTCGGCAACATCGGCCCCCTGGCCGGCAAGCCCGTGATGGAAGGCAAGGGTTGCTTGTTCAAGAAATTTGCGGGTATCGACGTTTTCGACATCGAGCTCGCCGAGAACGATCCGGACAAGCTTATCGAGATGATCGCGGCGCTCGAACCCACACTCGGCGGCATCAATCTCGAAGACATCAAGGCGCCTGAGTGCTTCTACATCGAAAGCCGACTGAAGGAGCGCATGTCGATCCCGGTTTTCCATGACGATCAGCATGGCACCGCCATCATCTCCGCGGCCGCGATGCTCAACGCTTTGAAAGTCGTCGGCAAAGACATCGCGAAGGTGAAAGTAGTCTGCTCCGGTGCGGGAGCGGCAGCCATCTCCTGCTTGAATCTCTGGTGCGACCTCGGCGTCCAGCGCGAGAACGTCATCGTCTGCGACTCGAAGGGAGCCATCTATAAAGGCCGTGAAGCGAATATGGAGCCGACGAAGGCCCATTACGCACGAGACACCTCCGCGCGCACGCTAGGCGACGCCATCGACGGCGCCGATATCTTCCTCGGCCTCTCGGCTGCCGGCGTCCTGAAGGCAGAGATGATCGCCAAGATGGCGCCACGTCCTATCGTTTTCGCACTCTCGAATCCGACGCCGGAGATCATGCCGGAACTCGCGCGCCAGGTGCGACCTGACGTGATCATGGCAACCGGGCGCTCCGACTATGCGAACCAGGTCAATAACGTTCTCTGCTTCCCCTTCATTTTCCGCGGCGCCTTGGACGTCGGCGCAACGCGCATTACCGAAGAGATGAAGCTCGCCTGCGTACGGGCGATCGCCGCGATGGCGCACGAGACCGTCACCAGCGAGGTCGCGATGGCCTATCCCGGACAGGAGTTGGCTTTCGGCCCGGAGTACTTGATTCCGAAGCCCTTCGACCCGCGGCTCATTCTCGTCATCGCGCCGGCGGTCGCCCAAGCGGCCATGGATTCCGGCGTCGCCAAGCGGCCGATCGCGGACATGGCGGCTTACAAGGAAAAGTTGCAGGGCTTCATCTACCGCACCGGGGTCGGCATGCGCTCGGTGTTCTACGCCGCGCGTCAGGGCAAGTCGACACGGATCGTTTATCCCGACGGCGAAGACGAGCGCGTGCTGCGGGCAATCCAGATCGTGCTCGACGAGCAACTTACCCTGCCCATTCTGATCGGCCGGCCCGACGTCATCGCCGCGCGGCTCGAACGGATCGGCTCGCGTCTGCAGATCGGCAAGCAGTTCGAGGTTGTCGACCCAAACAACGACGACCGCTATCACGAATGCTGGAGCACATATCACAAGATGATGCATCGACGCGGTGTCACTGTGGACATCGCAAAAACCCGGCTGCGCAAGCACAACACCTTGATCGGTGCCATGATGATCAAGCTTGGTTACGCGGATGGAATGATCTGCGGCGTTACCGGGCGTTTCGAACACCACCTGCAGCAGATCGAGGACGTGATCGGCAAAGCTCCCGGCTGCTCGACGTTTGCGGCAATGAATCAAGTCGTGTTGCCCGGACGTGCCCTCTTCATTTGCGACACGCACGTCAACGAGAATCCGACGGCCGAACAACTGGCCGAGATCGCCATGATGGCGGTCGAAGAGGTGAAACGTTTCGGCATCGAGCCGAAGGTGGCCATGCTGTCTCACTCGAACTTTGGCGCATCGTCATCCGTTTCAGCCCGCAAAATGGCTGAAGCCACGGCTTTGTTCCGAGCCAAGGCGCCGAACGTGGAGGCCGACGGCGAAATGCACGGCGACGGAGCGCTCTCGGAAGAAATTCGCAAGCGTTTCGACCCCGAAACCACGCTGAGCGGCGAAGCCAATATCCTCGTCATGCCGAATCTCGATGCCGCCAACATCTCGTACAGCTTGCTCAAAATGACGGGCGGCGATGGCATTACGATCGGACCCATCCTGCTCGGTGCGGCCCGGCCCGTGCACGTATTGACGACCACGGCGACGGTACGCCGCATCGTCAACATGACGGCCCTCGCGGTTGTCGGTGCAGCGAGTAAGTAGCGCGAGACATCGGCCCGCCGTTATCGCACAAGCTTTAGCGGTGTGCGCGGCGGGCCATGCGAACGCGCGGGTCGAAACGGAGTCTCAAGCCGTATCGCCCGGACAGCAGATTTGCGCAACCACCTAGAAGAACGACGCTCAGGAGAAACGCCATGATCGCACGCTGGTTAACAGGGATCGCAACAATTCTGGCGGCATTCGCCGTCAGCGCGGAAGTGATAGACATCGACAACGGCGAATTGGCCAAACTGGCCGCAAAAGGCGTCCCGATCATCGACATCCGCACCGCAGGCGAGTGGAAAACCGGAGTCATCCCGGGCAGCCGGCTGCTTACGTTCTTCGACGAGGCCGGACAGTCCAACCCGCCACAATGGCTTGAACGCGCAAAGGCGGTGGCCAAACCGGACCAACCGGTGGTTCTCGTTTGCCGGAGCGGAAACCGGTCACGCAGGGCAAGCGACTTTCTTTCGACTCAGGCTGGATACGGGACGGTGTACAACCTATCGAAAGGAATGAACGGTTGGGTCGCCGAGAGCCGCCCAGTCACGGCACCCGCGCCCGGCATGGCGCTCTGTTCGCCCCCGGCCCATTGCTGAAACGGAACCAAAGGAGCTAACGAGGGCGCTCAGTGCCTGGTATGCCGCTTGCAAGCACTGCCCCTGTGAACCAGAATGGTCTGCAGGAGGCAAGCCAGCATGATCAGAATTCCCGACGAGAAAGCGGCGTTCTTCAGGCACTCCGACGCGCTCGAAGCGCTGCACCGTAGCCAATCGCTCAATGAGAAACTGGCCGCCCTGCACGGCGCATTGCGCACGCACGTTGCGACGGTCGACCGTATCGCGGTCGCCGCGTACGACAGCACAACGGATCTCCTGCGCACGTTTCTGGCCAGCTCCCCGCACGGCAATCCGCTTGTCCGTTACGAATCCCGCCTGGCCGAATCCCCTTCGCTGGTGAGCATCCTCCAAGCGGGCGCTCCGCGGCTCGTTCATGATCTCGAGATTTTCCGTTCCGGCACCCACCCGCATACGCAAGCGATTGCCGAAGGAGGCTATCGCTGGAGCTACACCGTCCCGATGTATCGGGACGGTACGTTCTGGGGATTCGTTTTTCTGAACTCGCTCAGCCCGTACGCCTTGAACGATGCGGAGTTGCGCACGCTCGACGTCTTCGCTCACCTCGTCGCCTCGATCGTTACCGACCAGATGCAGGCGATGCGTACGCTGGCTGCGGCCGTGAAGACCGCGCACGACCTCGTGCACTACCGCGATCCGGAAACGGGCGGGCACATCGACCGCATGGCACGGTACGCACGGCTGATCGCACAGCATCTCGCGGCGCACGGCCTAGCCGCGCTCGACGACGAGGCGATCGAGCGCATCTATAACTACGCTCCACTGCACGACATCGGCAAGTTGGCGCTGCCCGACCGCATCCTGCTCAAGCCGGGCAACCTCTCGGACGCCGAGCGCGAAGAAATGAAGCGCCATACTGTCCTCGGCTTGGAGATGATCGACACGATCGCGCGCAACTTCGGTCTGGAACATCTCGACGGGCTCGACATCCTTCGGCATATCGCCGAGTCGCACCACGAGACGATGGACGGATGCGGCTATCCGCATGGCCTGCACGGCGACGAGATTCCGATTGAAGCGCGCATCGTCGCGGTCGCCGACATCTTCGATGCCTTGACCAGCTCGCGCGCCTACAAGGTGTCATGGACCCAGGCCAAGGCCTTCACCCGCCTGCGCGAGCTGGCACGCGCCAAGCTCGACAAGGACTGCGTGGAAGCGCTGCTGGCCAATGCCGACAAAGTGCACGTAATCCGCGAACGTTACGCCGACCGCCCTTCCGCTGACGATCGCCACGACATCCGGCCGACCGACGTCGTAAGCGCCACGGACATGCATCCTGTTTAGTTGGTCGGGTCGGTATAGGACGCCCGGATTTCGGCGTACTCGGGAATCAGGCCGACAAAGAGCTCGACCAGCGCGGGGTCGAAGGCGGTCGCCGCTCGGCCGACAATGTAGGCCGCCGCGTCTTCCGATGACCAAGGACGTTTGTACGGACGCTCGCTGGTTAGCGCATCGAATACGTCGCAGATGGCGGCGATTCGTCCATGCAAGGGAATCTCCTCGCTCTTGAGGCCACGCGGATAGCCCTTGCCGTCCCAGCGCTCGTGATGCGTAAGCGCCACCGAGCGTGCAATGGTAAGCAGCTCCGAGTCGTGCTCGCCGATGATTTCGGCGCCGATTTCGGCGTGCCGTTTCATGAAGGCCCACTCCTCGGGATCAAGCTTGGTCGGTTTGAGCAGGATACGATCGGGAATACCAATTTTCCCGATGTCATGCATTGGCGCGGCCAGTTGAAGGATCTCGGCCTGAGCCTCCGGCACGCCTGCCGCCCGCGCGAGCCGCTGACAGTAAAGACTCATGCGAATGACGTGCATGCCAGTCTCGTTGTCGCGGTACTCTCCGGCCCGCCCGAGACGCCGGACGATCTCGAGCCGCGTGTTTTCGAGTTCGCGCGTGCGTTCGCGCACCCGTTCCTCAAGCGCTAGGTTCATATTGTGCAGGTCGAGGTGGATCCGCACCCGCTGCCGCACGATCGCGGGATGGCAGGGCTTGTGCAGGTAGTCGACAGCGCCGAGCCGTAAGCCCACCTCCTCGTTGCTGACATCGCTTTGCGCCGTGAGAAAAATGATCGGAATGTCCCGTGTCCGCAGATCGGACTTCAGCCGCCGGCAGACCTCGTAGCCATCCATCCCCGGCATCATCACGTCGAGCAGGATCAGGCTCGGATGCGGCGCCGCCAGCGCAAGGGCCAGCGCCTCCGTCCCGTTCATGGCAAACAGGACGCGGTACTCCTGCCCCAGCACATCTGCCATGGCGCTGATATTTTCGGCCACATCGTCGGCGACCAGAATCGTTTCGCGATCATCGTTCATCGGACTCCTCCTCCGTTGCGTTGCGGTCGCCGGGGAGCAGGGGCAGTAGTTTCAGGGCCGTCGCGTAGTCGTAACGCAGAACCGCCGCGCGGAATTCGCCCAAGCGATCCGGAGCCGGGTCGAGGCGCGCGATCGCACGCAAGAAATCGTCGAGCGACGAAACAGCCGCCGTGTCGCGGGACTCCAGCAAACCTTGCATATTTTCGATTGCCTGCTGACACTCCTCAGCATCGGTCCGCGGCGCCTCGGTTACCGTCGCGCCGCCTGACCGGGCTGGGGGCTCGCTTTCGTCACCGAGCGCCTGCAACCCGCCCATCACACAGCCGAGCTCGGTCATTGCGGCCGGCCGAGCGGCGTTCAGTTCGTGGATGTTCCTGCGCGCCGCCGCCTTTTCGAGGTCCTCGGCCAACGAGCCGAGTCTTGCCGCTCCCATCGACCTCGCCAGACCCTTCAAGGTATGAGCCAGACGCACGGCGGCCGCCCAGTCGCCCGAGTCCAATGCGGCAGCAAATTCGGCTTCGAAAGTGTTTCCGAATCCGTCGCGGAATCGCCGCAACACGCGCAGGTACAGGTCTTTCTTGCCAAGCGCGAAACCCAGCCCTGCCGTTTGGTCGATTCCCGCGAGCCCAGGCAGTCCACCCGCTGCGAGGTTCTCAGTGTCGGTTGGTTCGGCGACGGACTTGAGTAACGGTCGACGCGCCGGCGAAGCGCGATAGATGAGTTCGTGCGGCCCGTGCGTCGTTGTGCGCACGTGTGACAGCCACTTGAGCAAGATGGTGAAAAAATCGGCCGGATTGACCGGTTTGGTGACGAAGTCGTCCATGCCGGCTTCTTCGCAGACCCGCCGATCTTCGTCGAAAGCGTTCGCCGTCATGGCAATGATCGGCGTCGTCTCGTAGCCCGGCAGCGCCCTGATCGCTCGCGTCGCCTTCATGCCGTCCATCTCGGGCATCTGCATATCCATCAGGATCAGGTGGTAGTGTCTGTCGCGCGCGCGCTTGATCGCCTCGTACCCGTTGGCGGCCGTGTCGGCGTTCAGTCCGACCGAATGCAGCAGCTCCATCGCAACCTCGGAATTGATCGCGTTGTCCTCGACGAGCAGAAGCTGGGCGTCGCTGAAACGTAGCCTGAGGCGCCCCTCGGCATCCGTCCGCTCCTTGTATTCGGGCTCGGGCATGATGCCGTGCCCTCGCCCAAGCCGCGCGGTCAGCCAGAACGTGCTGCCGACCCCCGGCGTACTGCTAGCGCCCGCTTCGCCTCCCATCAACCCGGCGAGCCGGCGGGTAATCGCGAGCCCCAGCCCCGTGCCGCCGTACTTGCGGGTGGTGGAGGTATCGGCCTGTTCGAAGGACCGGAAAAGGTCTGGGAGGACATCGGCCGGGATGCCGATTCCCGTATCTTCGACTTCGAAACGTACCAGCAGATCATCCGCGTTGGCTTCGATGAGGACGGCGCGCAGGACGACGCGGCCCCGCTCGGTGAATTTCACGGCGTTGCCGGCGTAATTGAGCAAGGCTTGCCGCAAACGCGTGGGATCGCCCCGCAGCCAGACGGGCACAGAGTCGGGATCGATGTCGACCTGCAGCCCCTTGTTCCTCGCCTGCTCGCCGATGAGCGAACGGATGTTGTCGAGGATCGCCGAAAGGTGGAAATCCATGCTCTCGAGTTCGACGCGTCCGGCCTCGATCTTCGAGATATCGAGAATGTCGTTGATGATCGACAGCAGGTGCCGCCCGGCGTTTTCGATCTTGCGCATCCGCTCCGCCTGCTCCGGCGTCTGTCCGGCGCGAAGGACGAGATGGGTCAAGCCGATGATGGCGTTCATCGGCGTTCGGATTTCGTGGCTCATGTTGGCAAGAAAGACGCTCTTGGCTTGGTTCGCCGACTCCGCTTGTGCTTTCGCCACGGCCAGTTCGGCCGTCCGGCTGGCTACGAGGTTCTCGAGATGATTGCGGTGCTGTTCCAGCTCGGCCTCCACCCGCTTGCGTTCGGTGATATCGACGACGATGCCGAGATAACGCCAGGGACGGTTGCGTCGGTCGACGTCAGGACGTCCACGCGACATCAGCCAACGTTCGCTACCGTCCGGATGCCGGACACGCCATTCCACGTTAAGCTCGGCCGCCATTTCACGCGCGGCGGTCACTGCCGTTACAGCGGCGTCGCGATCATCTGGATGCACGGTGGCAATCCAGGTTTCGAAGGACGGCATGCTGCTTCCCGGCGTTAGCCCGTAGAGTCGGAACACCTCGTCGGACCAGACATTCCGACCGGTTGCAATATCCCACTCCCAGCTCCCGGCCTTCGCCGCGTCGAGCGCCAGGCGCAGCTTGCTCTCGCTTTCGCGCACGGCGTCCTCGGCCGCCCGTTGCTCGGTCACATCGCGCCCGGTAACGACGGCTCCCGCGATCTCGCCGTCGCCGTCGCGTATCGGCGCGAAGCTGAAGCTGCCCACCCAGGTCTCGCCGGTTTCTTTACAGCGCAGGATCAGTTCCTCACTGGTTCGGGCGTCGCCGCGCAAGGCTCGCGGCACGGGCCACTCGTTTTCGGGTAGGACCTCTCCACTCGTTGAGCTGATTTCGAACGTTTTCGCATATTCCGTTTGCGTACGTGGACAGTCCTCGCGCGTACGGCAACGATGAAAGCTGGCAAAGGCTTCGTTTACCTCGACGAAGCGCCCCCACCGGTCCGTGATGAAGACGGCATCGGTCATGCTGGCCAGTGCGGCCTCCAGCTTGCCTTTCGTCGCCAGCATGTCGTCCTGGACCCGCTTTCGCGCGTCGATGTCCTCGATTACCGCCACGAAATAGTCAGGATCGCCCTGTGCCGTACGCACCAACGACACCGTGAGGTTCACCCATACCGCGCTGCCGTCCCTCCGTAGGAAACGCTTTTCACGGGCATAGTGCTCGATCTCGCCATCCAGCATGGACCCGACTTCTTCCGCGTCATTGTCGACGTCATCGGGATGGGTGAGACTGCGGAAGCTCTTGCCTACCAGGTCGCCAGGCGGCCAACCGAGCATCGTGGAGAGGCGCCGGTTGGCACGCAGCCACTCCCCGTTCGTGGCGACGAGCGCGATGCCGACCGCGGCCTGCTCGAATGTCGCCGTAAATCGCTGCTCGCTGGCCAACAGAGTTTGCGAGTCGGCGATGCGCTGCGCGGCGGCTGCATCAAGGTAGTCGCGCGCGGCGGCGATCTCGGCGATGTCCGAGCGCGGAACGTCCGGCCGAGGGGCCTCAACCAAGCTCGCCACACCGCCGACCAACCGACGCGCCGCGATCTTTCCGGCGAAGACGCCGATCAACAGAGCCGCCAAAAGGCCGGCCGAAAACTTCGCGATCGCCGAGTACATTGGCGTGTGGTAAACGTCACGCGGAATTTCAAGCACGACCGACCAACGGGAAAGGGCTGACAACGCCTCAATCCTGCCTTCCGGATCCACGTCCCGCCGCGGGTCCATTCCTGGGGGAATACGCTCCGCGAGCCGCGTACCGCCGCGGTCAAGCAGGGTAAGCGCCCAACGTTCCGGCAAGTCGAGTTGATCTAGCCGCTGCTGAAAACGCTCGGTCTCGATGATGCTGACCATGACGTAAGCGGCCCGCCCTTCGCGCAGGACCGGCACGGCTATACCAACCAGGGTCCCTTCGCCGAGCTGACTGCGAAAGCTATCTCCCACCGCCGGCTTTCCTGTCGCCACGGCCTCCGGTGCAGCAGCCCGCCCTTGGGGTCGTGGGAGCGTCGGCAACGGTGTACCGAACGGTTCACGGGTCGTAAACAGCATTTGCATCGGCTCAGTCGCCAGCGCAAAGACGACGTGAGCATCAAAGCTTTTCTGGTAATCCTGCGCCTCTCGATACAGATGGCTCCAGCCATCGGGATCGTCCGAAAATGGGGAAAACGCGAGCATGTTCAGGCCATTGATCCGTGCCTGCAAGCGCTGATCGATCGCCAACGCGAGATAACCAGCGATGTGCCGCGCATCGTTCATGAAAGCCTGCTGTTGCTTGTGCACTCCGTCCACGGCTAGCCAGGTGGCAACGATAAGGGGCGGCAACATGCAAAGCCAGATGAGACGCGCTACGAAGCTGCGCATCGATATCGCGTGGTCGCGCAAAAACGGCTGCGACAAGGCTTGGCTGTCGATCCTCATGCGCACCGCACCCGCGAGGACTCGCACGCCGAGGGCGCTGCATCCGAGGCACGGCGCGAGAGGCGCGCGGCATCCCAGCGGACCGACACGGAACATTCGCCCAACACAATCAAAGCGAACATCGCTTCTCCTACGCGATCCCGCTGTATCAGACGCCGGGCCACGCTCAGAAAACGGATCGGACAGAAGCTTCACCGACACGGCAACCGGCTGGTCATCGCGAAACCGAACCTTGCCTATCGCATGGTTCTATGCATTTCGCGCAGTGCGCTTCCGATGATCTGTAGAGAGGGCGGAATGGGCATCGGTTCCATCGACACGCGAACGGAATATTGCGGCGCTTGGCTCAGGAACAAGAATCGCATCCCGCTGCAAATCGTATGCCCGCGCAAAGGAACCACTTCTTCCTTCGCGCGAGTCAATGGCAGGCGATTAAGCTGTCAGCAATGCAGCGACGGCCTGCGGGTTGGAGGGAAAATAGAGGTGCATGTAGCTGGCGGTAAGGCGCTGCCGCCGATAAACCGCTTCGCCGGGCCGCCCGTCCGCATTTCGCGTCGAGCATAAGGGCACGAATGGGGAGTCCGCGGACGAAAAGTGAAAGCTATGGCCGCGCAGCACGCCTTCCGGAAGTTCGACTTCCTGCAGCCCGAGCCGGACCAAGCGCTTTTGCATCGTCGTGCGCCCCGGTAAAAGGCCACCTCCCTGGTGCTCGATACCGTTCCCGTCCACCAGTTGTTCAAAGAGCGCCATCATGCCGCCGCATTCGGCAAGCAACGGCTTGCCGGCGTCGACGTGCCGAGCCAGAGCGCGCCACAACGGACGATTAGCCGCCAGCGTTTCTGCATGCAACTCGGGGTAGCCGCCAGGAAGCCAGACAGCATCACACGTCGGCAGCGCAGCATCAGCAAGCGGTGAAAAATGGACGAGGCGCGCACCGAGCGCCTCGAGGCATTCCACGTTTGCCGGATAGATGAAGCAAAAGGCGGCATCGCGCGCGACGGCAACCGTCACCCCTTCAAGGCTCCGAGCAACCGTCGGCGATTTCGCTTCGGGAAACGGGACGGCCGGTGGAAGATCAGCCGCGGGTGTAGACGCCAAGTGATCCGCCATGCGGTCGATGCGACGGACAAGACCGTCGATTTCCGCCGCGGGCAGCAGGCCGAGATGACGTTCGGGCATCGCCGCTTCGGCATCCCGAGGTAAGTATCCGTACCACGCGATGTCTTCAGGCAAGCTGTCCCGCAATAGCGTGGCGTGATAAGCGCTTCCGACACGATTGGCGAAGGCGGCGTTGACCGGAGTACCCGGGCGATAGTGTTTGAGGCCATGGGCGATGGCGCCAAAACTCGCCGCCATTGCGGCACCGTCGATCACCGCCATGATCGGAATGCCGAGGTTGCGCGCGAGTTCGGCGGCCGACGGTTTGCCGTCGAACAGCCCCATGACGCCCTCGATCAGGACCAGGTCGGCCGAACGCGCCGCTTGCGCCAGGCGCCAGGCGGCGTCGTCCCGTCCGCACATCCACAAATCGATTGTTTGGCAGGCCGCACCGCTCGCCACAGCGTGAATCTGCGGATCGAGAAAATCCGGGCCGCATTTGAACACGCGAACGCGCCGCCCAAGCCGCGTATGCAACCGCGCCAAAGCCGCCACCACCGTCGTCTTTCCCTGGCCGGACGCCGGCGCGGCAACCAGCAGGGCTGGGCACGCCGGGCCTACCATTCCAGACCCGGCATGGCCTTCACGCCCGCACGGAAGGCGTGTTTCACCATTGTCATGTCAGTCACCGTGTCAGCCGCTGCAACGAGTTCTGGCGGTGCCGCCCGACCGGTAACGATCACATGCTGCATGCGCGGCCGTGCGCCGAACGCCGCGAGCACCGGTGCGATATCGAGCCAGCCGTACTTGAGGGCATAGGTGAATTCGTCGAGCACGACCAGACCCACTTGTGGGTCGGCAAGATACCGCGTGGCGATGGCCCAAGCGGCTTCGGCGGCCGCCTTATCCCGTTGGCTGTCCTGCGTCTCCCAGGTAAACCCTTCGCCCGATACATGCCAGTTCAACGCACCTGGTATCGTTTCAGCCACTCGCCGATAGAACGCTTCCTCACCGGTATCCGAGCGCCCTTTGACGAATTGGATGACCACGACCCGGAGGCCGTGACCGAGCGCTCGTGCCACGACACCGAAGGCGGCCGACGACTTGCCCTTGCCGTTACCGGTATTGACCACAAGGACGCCGCGCTCTTCCTGCGCGGCGGCAATGCTCTCGTCGACAACCGTTTTCTTGCGCTGCATGCGACGCGCGTGACGCGCCTCCTTGTCGGCCAGTTCAACGCCATTGCTTGCATTGCCGGTGATTGCACCGTTGCTGGTTTCGCTTTTGTTCATCGCTTTCCAATAGAAGAAAGGGAAGGATTCCACGCCTCGCCGGCAGGTATCTTGATCTATGGTCGCTCCGGACCCTAACCCCGGGCCGATGGGGCTTACTTGGGAATAAAGCTCACATGCCCGCCGCTCTCCACGGCAGCAAGCGGGTATTCGTAGAGATCAGAGAGCCGGTCCGCGTTCAATACCTCGGCGGCCGGCCCCGTTTCAACCTCACCGTCGCCATACACCAACAGCACACGGTCGCAAAAGCGACGAGCCAACGCGGGATCGTGCAGCACCATGGCCACGGCAGCGCCTTTCCGCGCGGCGTCGTCAAACAACTCGAGCATCGCGATCTGGTGCTTGAGGTCGAGGTAAGCGATTGGCTCGTCGAGCAGGAAAAGCTTCGGCTGTTGCGCAAGCAGCGTCGCAATGGCCAGCCGCTGCCGCTCGCCGCCGGACAACGTTTGAATATCGCGATCCTCGAACGCCGTCAGATCAACAGCCGCTAACGCGGCACGAACGATCGCCGCGTCCTTCTCCGTTTCCCAACCCCAACGGTCGAGGTGGGGATGGCGACCGACCAGTGCCGTTTCGAGCACTGTCGAAGCAAAGGCATCGCCACGCGCCTGCGGCAACCAACCACGCACCAGCGCGCTGCGGCGTGCGCCAAGGGTAGGGTAACTTTCACCGGCGATCAGGACGTCACCTGACAAGGGGGCTCGCAAGCCGGCGAGCACCGAAAGCAGGGTCGATTTTCCGGCACCATTGCGCCCGAGAATGGCGAGCCGTTCTCCCGCGTGTAACTGCAAGTCGAGGCCGCGGCAAAACACCTTGCTGCCGATGCCAACGGTCAACTGTCGCGTTTCGAGGACGGTGCCCGCCATCTGCGTAGGGCTCATTTCAGTGCCTCGCCTTGGCGTCCCGCGTAAGCAGGAACAGGAAGACCGGTACGCCGATCAACGCCGTGAGCACCCCGACGGGCAGCTGCTGTGGCGCCACGAGCGTGCGCGCCAGCGTATCGGCGACCACGAGCAGGCTGCCGCCGGCCAACGCCGACGCCGGCAGCAGGACGCGCTGGTCGTTGCCTACGGCGAGCCTGACGAGGTGCGGCACGATGAGTCCGACGAAGCCGATCGATCCTGCCTGTGTCACGGCTGCCGCGGTGGCGATCGATGCCGCCAGATAAACGCCGCGGCGCAACAGCGCGACTTGCACGCCGAGCGTTTGAGCGATGTCTGCCCCGCGCGTGAGCAGATTGAGCTCACGGGCGAAAGGAAGTGCAGCGCCGACGACGAGCGCGAGGACGGCGAGACCGAGCAGCGGATTGGTGGCCTGAGAAAGATCGCCCATCAGCCAGAAGACCATCCCGCGCAACTTGTCGTCGGGCGCGACGGCGAGCATTAATGCAACGAGCGCACCGCACCCCGAAGCGACAATGACGCCGGTGAGGAGCAGCCTGGTCTGGGTCCAGCTGCCGTCGCCGTGGGCGAGCCCGAAGACGACGACCATCGCTGCCAACGCGCCGATGAACGAGGCAACGTTGATCCCGAGGACACCCGCGCCAAGGAGAATGGCGAGAATCGCCCCGACGCTTGCCCCACCCGAAACGCCAAGAACGTAGGGATCGGCAAGCGGATTGCGCAGAAGAACCTGCAGCAGCGCACCAGCGATCGCCAACACACCACCGCACGCGAAACCGGCCAGCGCGCGCGGCAGACGCAGGTTGCGCACGATCTCGCCCGCGACACCGTCATCCCTTCCAAGCAATGCCGCGACAACATCGGCGAAGCCCACCTTCACGCTGCCGGCCACCAGTGCCAGCGCAAGGCTGACCACGGCCAGCCCGGCAAGGGCGGCAAGGATCAGCAGAGCGCGGCGGCGGGTCGGCATGGCGGTTTACTTCGGCTGGTAGCGGACTCCGACGAACACGGTCCGGCCGTCCGTTTCGTAGTCCTTGCGCAACTCATACTCGCGGTCGAACACGTTTCCGGCACGCGCAAAGAGCGTAAAGTCCTTGTCGAGCTGATAATCGGCACGCAGGGCAAGCGTGGTGTAGCCGCCGAGCCGCACGGTATTCGCCGTGTCGTTGTAGCGTGCTCCGGAAGCATACAGTTCGGCGCCCCAGGTCAGTTTGCCGAGCTTGTGATCGAAGCCGAGGGTGGCATGACGCCGGGCGCGCAGGATGAGTTGTTTTCCGGTCGTCTCATCGCGGTGGTTCTGGAAGTCGGCGCTGGCACGCAGTGTGACATCGCCGATCGCTTGCCGGCCGGTCAGCGTCACGCCTTCGAGTTTGGCCTTGCCCACGTTGTGCGGGTGCCATGAGAAGTTCGACGGATCACTGGGATCGTCGGGGCTCCACTGAATAAGATCGCTGACAATGTTGCGATACGCCGTGACCGAAGCGCTGGTAGACGCCGTATCGTAGTTAATGCCGACTTCACGGTTGCGCGACGTCTCTGGCTTGAGATTCGGGTTGCCGCCGCCGAAAAGCGGGTCATCCGGGAAATACAGGTCATTGAAGCTGGGCGCCTTAAATCCCGTCGACGCAGCCGCGCGTGCACGCCAACGCTCGTCGATCTGGTAGCCGTAGGCCGCGCCGCCGGTGGTTTTGTTTCCGAATTGCGAGTTACGGTCGTTACGCGCGTTCAACTGCAAGCGATGGTTGCTGAAACTACCCGTCCATCCGGCAATCAACGAATTGATCGTGCGTTCCGTCTCGGCATAGGTGCCTGACGTATCGATCGTTTGGCGCAGCGATTCAGCTGCCAACAGCAGCGAACCGAAGGGAATCTTGACGTCGTTCTGCCAGACGACCTGATCTTGATGCGTGCGGAAATCATCGCGCTCCGTCGGGCTCGAATGATCTTTGCTGTCGTCAGTCGAGCGACCGACGCGCAGGAAGCTCGTCCAGTTCGACGTAAGCCGGTTCTTCGAATACGCCGCATAGCTGTCGACGGTAGAGGTCGACCGGAAGTTGTAGTCGGTACGAGGCCTGAACGAAGCATCGTAATACAGTGCGTCATACTCATTGCGAGTCTGGCTGTGAAATACCTGTACGCCCAGTTCGTGCCCCTTGGCGAGATCGACCGAAACGTTGGCCGACGCGTTGAGGCTGGAATATCCATCGTTGTCGTCATTGAACTGGCCGTTCGACGAATCGCCGATCGCCGAAAATCCGTCGCTCGTCGCCTTACCCACACGCAAGCTGTAGTGAAGCGCGTTCGCTTGCCCACTCACGGCGGCATTCGCCTCCCGGGTATTGTGGCTGCCTGCGGCGACTTCCGCACTGACCGTCGGCTCTCCCTGACCCCGGCGGGTGAAGACCTGGATCACGCCGCCGATGGCATCCGAACCGTAAAGCGAGGAGGCCGAACCTTTGAGGATCTCGACGCGTTCTACCTGACTTAGCGGAATAGCCGCGATGTTCGGTGTACCAAGGGTCGCCGAACCGACACGCATACCGTCGATCAGCAGCAAGGTATGACCTGCGTTCGCTCCACGGATGTAGATGCTCGAACTCGCTCCCGGTCCGCCAAGCGAAGAGAATTCGACACCGCCCTCCCGACTGAGCAATTCGCCCAGGGTTTCCAGGGGACGAGCCTTTTCAATGTCTTCGCGGCTGATCACCGAAACGTCGCTCAGCAGTTCGTTGGCGCGCTGGGCTTGACGAGTTGCGGTAACGACAATGGCGCCGTCCGGGGTTTCGGCGGCGATGGCGGGAAAAGCGGCAAGCACCGCCAAAGCGGAGGCCGCAAGGGAACTGCGTGGATTCATGAGAGGTTTCTCCCTGTGCCCGGCAAGCGTCCCCGCACGCCGGCGCAAGTTAACAATCGGAGACCGTTAAGGGAGAAGACTTCGGGATAAGCTGCGTCGCGCAACCGGTACATTCCGTGTCCGCCTCCCCGCGGCACTTCCGTCTAATTACGCGAAGGCCGGTATCCGGGCTCGCAAGTTTTGACGCATCGCCTTCCCAGGCTTTCGCCCAGTGGCTAATCGACGCATCCACACTCGCTTACCGTTGCGGGGGCAGCACAGGCATAGTGCTCAACGCACGCACCTGTTTCCCGTTTATCCGCGTGGATTCATTGACTGAATCCATGTGCGGCACCTTGCACGTTTTCCGCCCCTTGGGAGTGGCGGAAGGCGGCATTATAGCGGAAAAGGGGTAACCTCCGCTGCCTGGCAAAGGAAATAAATCACATTCAAAACCGGAGCTTAGCCCTTGACTCGCCTTCGTTTTTGAAACTATAGTCGCCGCCATGGTGAACGAACTCAACGCGCTCGAAAGCAAGATTGCCCAGGTCGCCTCGCTTTGCCGCACACTGCGCGCGGAGAATGCGGAACTCAGGCAGCAACTCGCCGCCATTGAAGGCGAACGTCGGCGGCTCACCGAGCGGATGGACGCTGCGCGTACCCGACTCGAACAGCTCGCGGAACAGTTGCCGGCTGCGCAAGTCGAAGCCGTCGTCTGAGTTTGGACCCCGCCATGCCTAACGAAGCGAACTACCTCGACATCACACTCCTCGGCAAGGAATACCGCGTCGCCTGCCCGCCGGAAGAACGCGAGGCGCTACTCGCCGCCGTCGCCTACGTCGATGAGAAGATGCACGACATCGCCGAAAAAACGAAGAGCAACATCTCCGAACGCATTGCCGTCATGGCCGCACTGAACATTGCGCACGAACACCTGTCAAACCGGCGCCAGCCGGGGGAAACAGCCGCGATTCCATCAGCTGTTTCGGGGCCTGAATCGGGGCTAGACTTCGGCGCGGTTAAGCGTAGAATTTCGGACATGGAGGCGCAACTCGACGCGGTGCTGACGCCGCAAGAGAAGCTGTTGTAGGCCTCCGACGGCTGTTCCCTGCGGTGTTTGTCAAGGCCATATATTCCTTGAACCAATGCTAATTGGCGTCGGTCGCGAACCATCGAAGCTGCTGTTGTGCCCGCCCCTTAAGCCGGGCGAGCCTGATGCAGAAGGGAAGCGACCCCACTGAACTCCGGTTCAGGATGCCGGCCTAACGGCATTCGCGGGGACATTATTCGAAACGGCGTGGTCGGCGGATGCCTTCCACGCCGTTTTTTTGGCCCATGTTGGACGCAGCGCTTCGTCGCTATCGGGCAAAGCCCTCCCCGCCCAGCCGTTCGCCTTGCGGAGCCAGTTTCGCTCCCTGCCTTAACTTCCCTCACGCGAGGCACTCGCGAAGAGGCGGGCACGTTTGAACGTCGCCAGCGCCGCTCAGCCAGAGGCCAAGGGGGAACTTGTCGCCTCCAGGTGTGCCGAACGGCCTAACTACCAGCCCACAAGACTTCCAATGCTTCGCTTTGACAATCGCCTGGTGCGAGAAACACCCGGAGAGGAAAATCCTGCGCCACACTCGCATCAAGTGCTTGGCGCGCTGTGGTCGCCGGTATGGCCTACACCCGCCTCCAATCCCCGGCTGGTTGCCTATTCGCGAGAAATGGCACACGAACTTGGTCTTGCCAACGACGAGATTACGTCGTGGGATTGGGTTGCCGTGCTGGCCGGAAACGCCTTGCTTCCCGGAATGGCGACCTACGCGACATGCTATGGCGGTCACCAATTCGGTTCCTGGGCACGCCAACTCGGCGACGGCCGGGCGATTTTTCTCGGCGAGGCTGTGAATGGGGAAGGCCGGCGCTACGAACTCCAGCTCAAGGGCGCAGGAACCACGCCGTACTCGCGTCACGCCGACGGACGTGCCGTGATGCGCTCATCGATACGCGAGTTCCTCTGCAGCGAAGCGATGCACCACCTCGGGGTACCGACCACGCGGGCACTCTCGTTGGTAGCCACGGGCGATGCCGTGGTACGCGACATGTTCTATGACGGCCACCCGGTCCAGGAGCCAGGCGCCATCGTCTGCCGCGTCGCCCCTTCATTCCTGCGTTTTGGTCACTTCGAACTCCCAGCCTCGCGTGGCGACGAGGATCTGCTGCGACGCATCGTCGACTTCACGCTCACTCGCGATTTTCCGGAGTTTGCCGATGACGGCGAAGAGCGCATCGCCCGCTGGTTCGGCGAAGTCTGCGAAAGGACCGCGCGGCTCGTCGTCGATTGGACACGCGTCGGGTTCGTGCACGGAGTAATGAACACCGACAACATGTCGATCCTCGGATTGACCATCGACTACGGCCCGTACGGTTGGCTTGAAGACTTCGATCCGGCGTGGACGCCCAACACAACCGACGCCGACGGCCGCCGTTACTGTTTCGCCCGGCAGCCGGAAATCGCGCGGTGGAATCTCGAACGACTGGCTGAAGCCCTGAGCGTGGTAGCGGCAGAAGCGAGCGAAGTCACGTCGCAGCTGAATCGTTACAACGAAACGTATTCCCGCGAATTCCAGCGGGTGTTCGCCGCCAAGTTTGGGTTCAGCGCATGGCGCGAAAGCGATAGCACCTTGCTGGAACGCGCCTTCGAACTGATGCAGGCGGCCGAAGCAGACATGACGCTGTTTTTCCGCCACCTTGCCGACGTCGATGTCGGAACGCCGTCGGTCATTGCGTTGCAGGAAGCCTTCTACGACGATGAGCGTTTGGCCGCGCACACCGAGGCGCTAGCGCAGTGGCTGCACGACTGGGCGACGAGAATCCGCTCCCAGGACGAGCCGGCGGCAAACCGCATCGCCCGGATGAACGCGGTCAATCCGCGTTACGTGTTGCGCAACTACCTCGCCCAACAGGCGATCGAACGCGCGGAAAACGGCGACCCGCACATGATCTGGGAATTGCTCGACGTGCTGCGCCATCCGTACGACGACCAGCCAGGCCGGGAAAGCTTCGCTGCGCGGCGGCCGGAATGGGCACGACACAAGGCGGGCTGTTCGATGCTCTCGTGCAGTTCGTGAACACCACCCGGGCGATCCCGTAGAATGGCGCTTTCCGCGCAAGGAGGCCCGCATGCCCTATACGTCAGACCTCGTTCATGAACTGAACGCTTTGATCCTCTTCGACCTGGGTACCGGCCAACTCGGCATCAAGGTGCACAAGACAGCGGACGCCGCCGTCATCGCCGCCGTGCAGCGGCTATACGCTAAGGGTTTGGTGACGCAGACCGACGGCGGCTACCTGACGCGACTCGGACGGGAAGCGGCGGAGCATGCGCGAGTCATGCTCGGAATGCTGACTGACGGCGTGGCGGCTAGCGTTCACTAAGGCGGATTCCCGGCACAGGCGCCGTTGCTGCCTGTAGGCTGGAGAGAAAACGATCGGCGTTTTGAAAGCCGATGACGCGAACACCGCGTCGCTCATTGCCGGCCGCATCGAAAAAGACGATCCCCGGAGGCCCGAAGAGATTGAAACGGGCCAATAGCGCTTTGTCCGTTTCGGAGTTGGCTGTCACATCGGCCTGCAGAACGACCCAATCCTTCAATGCCCGTTGCACGCGCTGATCGGAAAAGGTGTCGCGCTCCATTTCCTTGCATGTCATGCACCAATCAGCATAGAAGTCGAGCATCACCGGCTTCCCGGCTGAATTGAGACGCGTGTCGAGTTCGGCAATTGATGTGACACGCTCGAAGCGCAAGGCGGACCGCTCCGCCGCCGGTTTCGCGCCAGCGATCGCCGACAGAGGCCGCAACGGGTCGCCGGCTCCAGACAGGGCTCCGACGAGCATCGCGGCCCCCGTCACCAACATGACGATGCCCACCCCCTTCCAGAATCGAGGCCAACCGCGAACGTGCGGCGGCAGCGGGTCGATTGCATTCAGGAACACCGCCGGAACAATCAACAGGGCGGCCCAACCCGCCATCTGCCACGCGACCGGAAGCACCGGTGAGACGATCCACAACGCCGAGGCGAGGAGAACGACGCCGAACGCCTTCTTCACGTTTTCCATCCACGGGCCGGACTTCGGCAGGAGCGTCCCGGCAGAGAGTCCAAGGGCAAGCAGCGGCGCGCCCATACCGAGCGCTAGGCAGAAAAGAACAAGGCCGCCCAGAACGGCATCGCCCGTCTGTCCAATGTAGAGTAGCGCGCCGGCCAGCGGAGCCGCCACGCAGGGACCGACGATCAACGCGGAAAGCGCGCCCATCACCGACACGCCAGCCAATCTCCCGCCACGTAGCCGGCCGGCTTCCTCAGAAACCTTACTTTGCAGAAAAGTCGGCAATTGCAGCTCATAGAAGCCGAACATCGACAACGCCAAGGCGACAAAAACGAGCGCGAAGACGCCGAGTGCCCACACATTCTGCAGAGACGACGAAAGCAGCGTCCCGCTGAGACCTGCGGCAATACCGGCAGCCGCGTAGGTAATCGCCATACCGAGAACGTAAGCGAGCGAAAGAGCAAAACCTCGAGCGTGCGAAACGCCGCGGCCTTCGCGTCCGGAGCCGACGATGATTCCGGACAGAATCGGAAACATGGGGAACATGCAGGGCGTAAACGAGAGGAGCAGCCCGAAACCGAAAAAGATGCTGGCAAGCAGCCACGGTTCGGTATGCGCAAAAAGGCCCGCGATGCGTCCCGATTCATCGGCAGAGGCCGCTTCCGGCGGTGCGGCCGGTGTACTGGCCGGATCGGGCAACTCAAGGCTCAGTGTCTGCTTTTGCGGCGGATAACACACGCCGATGTCGGCGCATCCTTGCGACGTCACCGAGAGAACGAGCGGCAATGTACCCGAACTGTTGCGCTCGACGGGCAAGCGGATCGCCACGTCTCGATAATAAACCTCTACCTTGCCAAAGGTATCGTCGAGTTTTTCCTTGCCGAGCGGCAACGCCGGCGACCCAAGCTGTACACTTGCCGGCTCGGCGGAGAAGCGAAACTTGTCGCGGTACAGGTAATAGTCTTTGGCGATTGAGAAGCGGATCTCAATGGTCTGGCCATCGAGCGCCTTTGCCGTTGGCTTGAAAGCTTCCGACGGCGGCAACAAATCGCCGGCAACAGCACCGCCTGCCCACAGAAGAAGGAGGCAGAGCGCGTGCCGCAGAAAAATGCGAATCATGGCGATAGCCAGTTTTCGGCCTGCGTCTCAGCCATGACCCATGCCAGGTAGCCGGGCAGGCCCCGTGTGATGGGAACGGCGATGATTTCCGGCGTTTCGTATGGATGGCCCTCGCAAATCGCCTTCTCAAGCGCCGGATAACACGCCTCTGTGGTCTTGATCAGCAAAGGCACCTCGTCCACGGATTCAACAACGCCTTTCCAGCGATAGATCGAGTGGCACGGAGACAAGATATTGGCGCAGGCGGCGAGCCGTTTTTCAACGATCTTTTCCGCCAGCGCATTCGCGGTTTCGATATCGGGCAGATTGGTCAGTACGAGCAAAGTATTCATTTGCGGATTCCCCGACGGGGCCGATCTCACGCTTCGGACACCATCGCCCAGCGTTCGTTGTCGCCGCCGCGGTCGACCAGGCGGTCAAGCCGCCAGGCAAGCCGGGTCTGCTCGCGACCGTCCGACAAGCGCATGGACAGCGCCCGCGCCGGCAGGCCGGCCGGGAGGATCGCCACCCGTGCTTCATCGCCGGTTTCTCCCGGAAGTACGAGCGCCGGATAGAAGCCGGCCTTCCCTGTCGGGCGCTCACGGATCTCCACCAGAAGTGGGGCCGGCCGCCCAGGCAGAAGAACGACCGTCACTACGAGGCCTTCGTTCCGTGCGTACAAGCCGGTGATCGATGCGAGGTCGTAGGAAGCGGCATCGGCACGACGCAAGCCGAGCACCGCACCGAAGGTCAAACGCGCGTCGCCACTCGATGGGCGCCGGAACAACTGGATCTCTTCGCTCTGCCGCTTCAGGATATCCCAGGATTCGGCGGCTTTCTCGGCATCGCTCTCGGCGTGGACGACGACATGATCGAAAACCGCCAGTTGTTCATGGCTCAAGCGATCGCCGTAGGCGGCGGCCGGCGTCTCAGATTCTTTCAATCCACGACCGCCGAGCGCTCGGTAGATGTTCTCCATGCCTGGTAGAACCGTTACAGAACCGTCCGTGGCGCCAGGCTCGGGCACGGACAGCACAGGAAAGCGGAGATGGTCGGAAAGGAGATTCAGCAGCGCGACGCAAGCCGGCCCTGAAAGCGTATTACCAAGCTTCAAGCTCTCGGGAGATTCACCTTCAGCTAGCATTCCCGCCCGTTTGCGCATCTTGCGCATGATGTTCGTCAACGACAGCCAGCGGGCGACATCGGCCGGCTGGGCGTTGCCGTGGATGGGCTGGTCCTGGGCGAGATCGATGGCCAGACAGCACGCTCGCGGATTATCGTCCGGCAAGTCGAGCACATCGGCCTGCTCGCGCCAGCGCGAGAACCATTGCGCAGTGGCGGCAAACTGCCCGTGGGACAGCGCGAAAGGCCGCGCGAGATGAAGCAAGAGCGCCATTGCGTACTGGCCGCTGACCGTTGACTCGCGCGTTTCGCCGAGCAAGGAGTCCTCGACCGGCTCGCGCACCACCCCCAGTTTTTCCGCCGAGGCCAGAACAGCATGCAGAGTGCCCCAGAACCCGGGGGCCAATTCATTCGACGCCGCATAGCAGGCGAGTTGCTCCATGCGCAAACATGAGAGAACGCGATGCGCCATGCGCGCGCTATAGCGGACTACGGCCGGATCACGGTCGAGGCAAGCTCGCAGGCAATGCAGATAGGCAACGGCGTACGCGCGCCACAAACGACGGGCCGCTTCGAAGACGAGCTTCTCCTGGGAAAGCAGGGGCAGAGGTTTCCCCTCGTAGCGTCGCTGACATTCGCGGCTGACGGCAAATGCCGACTTGCGCAAAACTTCCAGCGTTTTGTAACGCTCGCGCGGCGGCATCGACAGGGTGTCGAGCGCATGAATCTGCGTGGCGAGAGCGTTCAGCATTGCCGGGGCGTTGGCTTGCGGCTGTTCGGCCAGCCAACGCGCGGCACTCACGGAATCGGAGAACGCACCCCTGTTCTCCGCTTGCGTTTCCGGCAAAGAAAACCAGGTCATGGACGGTTCCCCTTCAGGATCCTGGCCGCCAAATTGGGCCAGATCGACGGCGCGGCGCGACAATGCCGCGCCGCTGCCCGCTCAACGGCTTGTTTCAGTCCTCCGTGTGTATCCCGGATAAGACGCGACCGCTTATTTCTTCGGGTCTTCGCAAAGCTCAAGGAGAACGCCGCGCGTTGCCTTCGGGTGTACAAATGCAATGTCGAGCCCCTCGGCGCCCTTGCGTGGCGATTTGTCGATCAGTTGCACGCCCTTGCCCTCAAGTTCGGTCAGGCTGGCTTGCAGGCCGTTCGCCGCCAGGGCGATGTGGTGCACGCCTTCGCCCTTCTTCTCGATGAACTTGCCGATCGGGCCTTCCGGATCGGTCGACTCGAGGAGTTCGATCTTCGACTGGCCAACCTTGAAGAACGCCGTCTTGACCTTCTGTTCCTTGACTTCCTCGACCGCGTAGCACTTCAGGCCAAGTTGCTTTTCCCAGAACGGGATTGCTTCCTCGAGGCTTTTCACGGCGATTCCGATGTGTTCGATATGTGACAGATTCATTGCCCTTTTCCTTTGGATGATGATGAAAACCGGTTGAAATCCGAAAGCTCGATTATCCGCCAAAACGGCGCCACTGACAGCCTACGCGGCCAGGGCCGCCATACCGCGCATCTTCTCTGCTTTTACGCTGGTCGCCTGCAGGTCCACGCCCACATCGCGATTCCCGCCGCGACCATGGGTAGGGAAAGCCACTGCCCCATACTGATCACTTCAGAGAGTCCGAAGATTCCGGCGTCCGGCGTGCGGAAATACTCGGCGATGAAACGGAAGGCGCCATAGCCGATGAGGAAGACCCCGGACACCGCCCCGCTGGGTCGCGGACGGCGAGCGTAGAACCAGAGGATGAAAAACAGCAGGATGCCCTCCATCCCCGCTTGGTAGAGCTGCGAGGGGTGGCGCGGCAGTTGATCGACGTGCGGAAAAATCATCGCCCAGGGCAAACTTGGGTCGGCGACACGACCCCATAACTCGCCGTTGATGAAGTTGCCGATGCGGCCGGTGGCGAGCCCGAGCGGGACTAGGGGCGCGATGAAGTCCGTGATGTCGAGCCATCGACGTTGCACCTTGCGCGCATACAGGACCATTGCGGCCAGCACGCCGAGAAACCCGCCGTGGAAAGACATGCCGCCTTTCCAGACGGCAACGATCTCCAGCGGGTGCGTCAGGTAGTAGCCTGGTTCGTAAAACAGAACCTGGCCAAGACGGCCACCGACGATCACGCCGATGACCCCATAGAACAACAGGTCGTCCAATTGCTGTACTGACCAGCCGGCCTGTGCCACATGCGGCTGCGTTTCGATTCTCCGCTTGCCGAGGAACCAGAATTGCAGGAACGCGAGCAAATACATCAACCCGTACCAACGCACGGAAAGCGGTCCGAGAGAAAAAGCAACGGGATCGAACTGAGGATGAATCAACATGGAGGAGACCTTCGGGAAAGGCGCTACGAGCACGGCGCATCGAAAAGCGGTGCAAGGCGGCTGATTCTAGCGCGAACGCCGATAATGGGGAAAAACCCACCTGTGCTCATGGGTTATCGATGTCCCAAGGGTTGTTGTGAGCGATCTAGCAGAGTCGCGCCACACAGCACAGACCGGCTGCGCGTGCAGGCAGTCATTGCCCGGCATCTTGGGTAGAATGATTCTTTCGCTTCGACCGATTCCGTACTGGAGACTTCCCATGCCTGACTATCGTTCCCGCACTTCAACCCATGGCCGCAACATGGCCGGCGCACGCGCCTTGTGGCGAGCCACCGGGATGAAGGACGGCGATTTCGGCAAACCGATCATTGCCGTCGTCAATTCGTTTACTCAATTCGTCCCCGGCCACGTCCACCTGAAGGATCTGGGCCAGTTGGTCGCCCGTGAAATCGAGGCGGCGGGCGGTATCGCCAAGGAGTTCAACACGATCGCCATCGACGACGGCATCGCCATGGGCCACGATGGCATGCTCTATTCGCTGCCCTCCCGCGACTTGATTGCCGATTCGGTCGAATACATGGTCAACGCGCACTGCGCGGATGCGATGGTATGCATCTCGAATTGCGACAAGATCACGCCTGGAATGTTAATGGCCGCCATGCGCGTCAACATCCCGACGATCTTCGTTTCCGGAGGCCCAATGGAAGCCGGCAAAGCCGTCCTCAACGGCAAGACCATCCATCTCGATCTGATCGATGCCATGGTCAAGGCGGCAGACAGCAACGTCTCCGACGCCGAAGTCGATGCAGTCGAGCGATCCGCCTGCCCAACTTGCGGCTCGTGCTCCGGAATGTTCACCGCCAATTCGATGAACTGCCTGACCGAGGCGCTCGGCCTTTCGCTGCCGGGCAACGGCACCGTCGTCGCCACGCACGCCGACCGCAAAGAACTGTTCCTGAAAGCCGGCCGCCAGATCGTTGAGCTATGCCGCCGCTATTACGAGCACGACGACGCATCGGCTCTGCCGCGCGGCATTGCCACGTTCGAGGCTTTCGAGAATGCCATGACGCTCGACATCGCCATGGGTGGGTCGACGAACACCGTGCTGCACCTGCTCGCCGTGGCGCAGGAGGCGGAGGTCGATTTCACGATGGCCGACATCGACCGGTTGTCGCGGAAGGTGCCCTGTCTGTGCAAGGTGGCACCAGCAACTGAGAAATACCACATCGAGGACGTACATCGCGCCGGCGGCATCGTCGGCATCCTCGGCGAACTCGATCGCTGCGGCCTGATTCACCGCCACGTCGCAACCATTCACACCAAGACGATCGGCGAGGCCCTCGACATCTGGGACGTGATGCACCGAGCGCATGATCTGAAAGTACACAACTTCTATCGTGCGGCTCCGGGCGGCGTTCCAACGCAGGTCGCCTTCTCACAGAACAAGCGCTATAACGAGCTCGATCTCGACCGGACGCACGGTTGCATTCGCGACCGGGCAAACGCCTACTCGCAGGAAGGCGGCCTCGCGGTCCTCTACGGAAACATCGCGCTGGATGGCTGTATCGTAAAAACGGCGGGCGTCGACGAGAGCATCTGGAAGTTCAGCGGTAAGGCGCGCGTGTTCGAAAGCCAGGACGAAGCGTCTCAGGCCATTCTGGCCGAAACGGTTCACCCCGGCGACGTGGTGGTGATCCGGTATGAAGGGCCCAAAGGCGGTCCTGGCATGCAGGAAATGCTGTACCCGACCTCGTATCTGAAATCCAAAGGGCTCGGCAAAACCTGCGCGTTGCTCACCGACGGCCGCTTCTCGGGTGGCAGTTCCGGCCTGTCGATCGGCCACGTTTCGCCGGAAGCTGCGGAAGGCGGCGCCATCGGACTGATCGAAGAAGGAGACGTGATCGAATTCGATATCCCGAACCGGCGGATTCACCTCGCCGTCCCGGACGCCGCGCTCAAATCGCGGCGCGAGGCGATGGAGGACCGAGGCGAGAAAGCCTGGCAACCCGCCAAAGTACGCCCCCGCCGTGTAAGCAAGGCGTTGCAGGCCTACGCCCTGATGGCAACGTCGGCCGCGAAGGGCGCCGTGCGCGACGTCAGCCAGCTCATCCGCCGTTGATACGTCGGCCCGGTAATAACCATTTCGTTGATATGGGAACCGTCCGCTCAGCGGGCGGTCCACCCCAGCCGCTACCCACTCGGAGGCGGCCGGGTAGCCGCAGCCACCGAAGCTTGAACCGTGAATCCGTGACTACGGGCGATTCCAACGCCCACTTGTGGAGAAAACCGATGAAAGTGATTTACCTTCCCCTGCTCCTCGCCGCTGGCGTCCTGATTTCGGGCGCGGCTCAAGCCGACGAGGCTTTGGCGAAAGCGAAGAATTGTTTCGCCTGCCATACGGTCGACAAGAAACTCGTCGGCCCGGCCTACAAGGATGTCGCCAAACGCTACGCGGGGCAGAAAGGCATCGAAGCGACGTTGGCAGAAAAAGTAATGAAGGGCGGCAAGGGCAACTGGACCAAGGAACTGGGAGCTGAGATTCCGATGCCGCCCAATCCTCAAGTCAAGCCGGACGAGGCGACCAAGCTCGTCAAATGGATTCTCAGTTTGAAGTAAGCGTTCTCCAGTTTTCGTCCCTCCATAGCGGCCGCGCAGCGCTTTACGCGTTTGCGCGGCCGCGTCACCAAAAGGGTGCGTTGCGTCCGGCAGCGCACCAATCGGCGGCCGAAATGATTGTGTTAATTCGGAGCGCCCAACCGCGATTCGATCGTTTGTCGTTCGCTCTCGCGCAGTTCTCGCAACCCGGCTTGCCCCTCACGGCGGCATGGCTTTCAGGCCAACGTCGGTAACTCTCCGATCTTTTTCCCGACGTTGTTGTCCGAGGCGTGGCATGGAGCATGCTTTTACCGCTCTGTTGCCCGCTCTTTGCCATTCAGTTTGCTGTCAGTTTTCTATCCATCATAACGACAGCTAAAGAGCACAGACTTCATTAACCACGTTCGACGAAACCAGCCCGGAGGTAACGCTATGCAGGATTCACGCATTTCCACCCTGACGCTCGCCGTGTTCGCAGCCTTGGCTGTGGTCGGTTGCAGCCAGAAAGAGGAACCGAAACCCCAGGCCGCCGCCCCGGCCGCTCCTGCCGCAGCACCTGCGGCCCCTGCTGCACCTGCCCCCGCGCCCGAAGTTGTTGTCAAGCTCGGGCACGTGGCGCCGCTGACCGGACCGCAAGCACACTTGGGCAAGGACAACGAGAACGCCGCACGCATGGCGGTGGAGGAACTCAACGCCAAGGGTCTGGAAATCGGTGGCGCCAAAGTGAAGCTCGAACTGGTTCCCGAAGACGACCAAGCCGACCCGAAACAGGGAACGATCGTCGCCCAGAAACTGGTCGACGCAAAGGTCAATGGCGTCGTCGGCCACTTGAATTCCGGCACCACGATCCCCGCATCCAAGATTTATTCCGATGCCGGCATCCCGCAGATTTCCGGCTCGGCGACCAATCCGAAATACACGCAACAAGGGTTTGCGACGACCTTCCGCGTGATGGCCAACGACGTTCAGCAAGGCAAAGTCCTCGGTGAATATGCCGCCAGGCAACTCGCCGGGAAGAACGTGGCGATCATCGACGATCGTACGGCATACGGCCAAGGTCTCGCCGACGAGTTCGAGAAAGGCGCCACAGCAGTCGGCGCAAAGATCGCCACGCGCGAATTCACGACTGACAAGGCGACCGATTTCGCCGCCATCCTGACCAAGATCAAGTCGAAGAAGGTTGACGTGATCTTTTACGGCGGCATGGACGCGCAAGGCGGCCCGATGACCAAGCAGATGAAGTCGCTCGGCATCAAGGCCAAGTTCCTCACCGGCGATGGCGGCTGTACCCCCGAGTACATCAAGCTCGCGGGCGATGCCAGCGAAGGTCAGTATTGCTCGCTGCCCGGCGTTCCGCTCGACCAGATGCCGGGAGGCAAGGCGTTCAACGACGCGTTCTCGGCGAAGTATGGCCAGATCCAGCTTTACGCACCGTACGTGTATGACGCCGTGATGGTCATGGTGGACTCCATGAAGCGTGCGAACTCGGTTGAGCCGGCGAAGTACCTCCCTGAGATCGGCAAGACCGACTACCAGGGTGTCACGGCCAAGATCCAGTTCGACGAGAAGGGCGATCTGAAGGGCGGCGCGATTTCGCTGTACCAGGTCAAGGACGGGAAGTGGGAGTACCGAGAAACGATCGGCGGTGCGCCGGCCGCTCCTGCGGACGCCCCCAAGGCTGAAGGCGAACAGAAGAAGTAACGCCCGGCCGTTCGCCAACGGGACGGCTCCCTTACGGAGCCGTCCTCCCGAAGCTCTCTTTTCTGTTTCCCTTTTCTGTTTGGGGTAACCCAAAGCAATGGACATCTTCATCCAACAGATCATCAACGGCCTGGTGCTCGGCAGCATCTACGCGCTCGTCGCCCTCGGCTACACGATGGTTTACGGCATCATGGGTCTGATCAACTTCGCCCACGGCGAAGTGGTCATGATCGGCGCCATGGTGGCCTTGTTCGTCATCAAGGCGCTGCCCGGGTTACCCGCCATCGTGCTGGTACCGCTCGCGCTCGTCTGCGCAGCCATCGTGTGCATGACGATCGGCTTCGCCATCGAACGTATCGCTTACCGACCGCTGCGTCGGGCGCCCAAGCTGGCACCGCTGATCACCGCCATCGGCGTTTCGATCATCCTGCAGAACCTGGCCATGCTCATCTGGGGCCGCAACTATCACGCCTTTCCGCCGATCCTCCCCTCCGGAGAACACGACGTGTTCGGCGCCACGATCACCAGCCTGCAAATCGTCATCATTGTCGTCGCCGGGCTCATGATGGGCGGGCTGACATTGCTCATCCGGCGCACACGGCTGGGGCGGGCCATGCGCGCCACATCGGAGAACCCGCCGATCGCGCAGCTGATGGGGGTAAACATTAACCAGATCATCTCCGCCACCTTCGTCATCGGTTCGGCGCTCGCTGCCGTGGCCGGACTGATGGTCAGCGCCAACTACTCGATCGCGCACTATTACATGGGCTTCATGCTCGGTCTGAAAGCTTTCACCGCCGCCGTCCTCGGCGGTATCGGCAATCTCGCCGGCGCGATGCTCGGCGGCCTCCTGCTCGGTGTCATCGAATCGCTCGGCGCCGGTTATATCGGCGACCTGACCGGCGGCTTCCTAGGTAGCCACTATCAGGACATCTTTGCCTTCTTCGTCCTGATCGGTGTGCTTATCTTCCGGCCGTCGGGACTGATCGGCGAACGCGTCGCGGAGCGTGCGTGATGGCGGCGCTGACATTCGACTCCTTGCGCCACGACCGCCGCACGGCCATCGCGGCGGCCGTTGGCATCGGCATCGTGCTCGCCGTCTTTCCGTTCATCGTCGGCACCACGCTCGGCAACTCGTGGCTGCGCATTCTCGATTTCGCCCTGCTCTACATCATGCTGGCGCTCGGCTTGAACATCGTCGTCGGTTTCGCCGGGCTGCTCGACATGGGCTACATCGCCTTCTACGCCGTCGGCGCCTACCTCTACGCGCTCCTCGCGAGCCCGCACTTCGGGTTGCATTTACCCGTCTGGGCCATCATTCCGCTCGGCGCCGTGCTGGCCGGAATCGCCGGCGCCCTGCTCGGCGCACCGACGTTGCGTTTGCGCGGCGACTACCTGGCGATCGTGACGCTCGGCTTCGGCGAGATCGTGCGCATCTTCATGAACAACCTCAACGCACCGATCAATATCACCAACGGTCCGCAGGGCATCTCGAGCATCGACCCGATCCACCTCGGCGGCATCACGCTGGCCAAGCCGCTGACGGTCGCCGGCATCACGGTACCGTCGTTGCACGCCTATTACTACCTGTTCCTGGCGCTCGCTCTGCTGATCATTTTCGTCTCGCTACGCCTTGAGGATTCGCGCATCGGCCGCGCCTGGGTCGCCATCCGCGAAGACGAGATCGCGGCCAAGGCATGCGGCATCAACACACGTAACATCAAGCTGCTGGCCTTCACGATGGGCGCGAGTTTCGGCGGCGTCGCCGGCGGGTTGTTCGCGGGCTTTCAGGGCTTCGTCAGTCCGGAGTCGTTCAACTTGATGGAATCGGTGATGGTGCTGTGCATGGTCGTCCTCGGCGGCATGGGCCACATCCCTGGCGTCATCCTTGGCGGCGTCATGCTCACCATCCTGCCTGAGTTCTTCCGGCACAGCGCCGGGCCAATGCAGTTGGCGGTTTTCGGTAAGATCATCCTCGACCCGGAAGCCTTGCGCATGTTGCTTTTCGGCCTGGCGCTCGTCGCCGTCATGCTCTATCGGCCAGCTGGACTATGGCCCTCGACGATACGGCGGCGCGAGTTCCGGAATGGATCGACGGCTGACGTTCTTAAGGAGGGCGAATGAAGCCTGTCCTCCTTTTGGCCAACGCCATCGCCAAGCGCTTCGGCGGGGTCAAGGCATTGAATGGTGTCTCCCTCACCATCCATGAAGGTGAAATCTATGGTCTGATCGGACCCAATGGTGCCGGCAAGACGACCTTCTTCAATGTGCTCACCGGCCTCTATCACCCCGACGGAGGGGAACTGCTGTTCGAGGGCCACAAGTTGAAAGCCAGCACGCCGCACGTGGCGACACAGCGCGGTATCGCGCGCACTTTCCAGAACATACGCCTCTTCGGGAACATGACGGCGATCGAGAACGTCATGGTCGGACGCCACGCGCGCACGCGGGCCGGTGTGTTCGGCGGGGTGTTGCGCACGGCGCGTACGCGCGCCGAGGAAGCGGCGATCCACGATCGTGCCGAAGAACTGCTGCATTACGTCGGCGTCGCCCACCGCGCCAACGACATGGCCAAACACCTGTCATACGGCGACCAGCGCCGCCTCGAGATCGCGCGTGCACTGGCCACCGAACCGAAGCTGCTGGCGCTCGACGAACCGGCGGCGGGTATGAACGGGACCGAAACGGAAAGCCTGCGCCGTCTGATCGAGAGCATCCGCGCCGACGGAACGACCGTGCTGCTGATCGAACACGACGTGAAGCTCGTGATGGGCCTGTGCGACCGGGTTGCGGTCCTCGATTACGGCGAAAAGATCTGTGAAGACGTCCCGGCCGCCGTACAGAAAGATCCGAAAGTCATCGAAGCCTATCTGGGAGGCAGCCTTGCTTGAAGTAACCAAGCTCAGCGTGGCCTACGGCGGCATTCAGGCGGTACGCAACGTATCCTTCCGTGTCGAGCAAGGCGAGATGGTCGCTCTGATCGGTGCCAACGGAGCGGGCAAGACGAGCACGCTGAAAGCGCTCGCCCGCTTGCTCACGGCGGCAAGCGGCAGCGTCCGCTACTGCGGCCAGGAGATTTCAGCTCTCGAGCCGCATCGGCTTGTATCGCAGGGAATCGCGCTCGTGCCTGAAGGTCGTGGCGTATTTCCGCGCATGTCGATCGTCGAGAACCTGCTCATGGGCGCGTATTCGCGCTTCGATAAACCGGCCATCGTGGCGGATACCGAGCATGTGTTCTCGCTGTTCCCCCGCCTTAAGGAACGGGCGCAGCAGCTTGCCGGCACGCTGTCGGGCGGCGAGCAGCAAATGCTGGCGATCGGCCGCGCGCTGATGAGCCGACCGAAGCTGCTGCTGCTCGACGAACCGTCGATGGGTCTCGCTCCGCTGATGGTGCAACGCATTTTCGAGGTCATCCGCAAGGTAGCGGACGAAGGGATGACGGTTTTGCTTGTTGAGCAGAACGCCAAGCTAGCGCTGGAAGTGAGCCAGCGCGGTTACGTCATGGAAAGCGGCGAAATCACGCTGACCGACGAGGCAGAGAAGTTGCTCGCCAACCCGAAGGTACGCGCCGCCTATCTCGGCGAATAGTGCTGCCGACGACGACTGCGCGGTGGCTAAGAAGACGCCGCGCAGCGGGCTGCTAGAGCTCCATCGTCTCCGCAAACGCCAGCGCCTGCATCTGGGCACGGTTGAACTGCTCGGCCGACAAGCCGAGCATGCCCGCCTGTTCGGCGATCGCCGCGCCGTCCTCGCCTTCGCTGACTCTTGCGAGGTCGAGGAAGGGGCCATAGATACCGCCGCGATCGAGCAACGCGTCGCTGATCGCTTCTGGCAGACTCATCGATTCAAGCGCCTTCTCCATCGTCACGCCAAGCAATGCGTCCAGCATGGAAAAAGCGCCGGTGATGAACAGGTTGTCGTATTCCTGGCGATCGACGAGGCCATGCCCCAAAAGCTCCATCAGGCGAGCCCGTGTGAGCGCCGTATGCATCAGCGCCGGCGCCATCGGGTCCTTGCTTGCCGTCGCCAGCAGTAACGACAGCCATTTATGAAGCTTGTCGTAGCCAAGGATCGTCACTGCGTGGCGGAACGACTGGATCTCACACGATAGCCCGAAGCCCGCCGAGTTGATGTAGCGCAACAACTTGTACGAGAGCGCCACGTCCTGCTTGAGCGCGGCTTCGATATCCCGCACCTCGGCATTTTTGCGCACTAAATTGAGGACGCGAATGATCTGCGCCTGCGCCGGATTCAGAGCTTTTGCCGGCGCCTGTGTCGGGCGCTTGAAGAACCAGCTCGCCGCTGCATTGACGCCGGCATCGAGGCAGGCCTGAAAACCCGCCGCATCGAAAACGTTCGTCGCCACGCCGATTCCGTAGGGCTGCGTCTGCGTCGCCAGCACCTTGAGTTGCGCGGCGGAATAACGCTGGGCGTCGAAGGCGATGAAACGGAATGGAATCCGCGTCATCAACGCTTCCTTGGCCTGCGCGTCAAAGACGAGGCACAGCGAGGGTTGCGCCGCCCTCAGCGCCTCGACAAGCGCGGGCGCTTCCGGGCCGGCAAGTGCCGCGGCCTGGACTTCGAGCGTCGCGTTTTCCGGCGCCTGCCAGGCCACGAAATCCGCGTCACAGGGCGTTTTACCGCAATTGACGAAGACGAGTTTCTCGCCCTTTGGCCAGTCCTCCGCCAAGGCCTCGAGCGCGCCAACGGCGTCGCGAGTCGTTGCGCCGGCGGGCAGATGAAGCGTCAGGCGGGTAGCGATGATCTTGCTCTGGCGATTGACCAGGGGTTGTCGGGAAACGAAGACTTCAGGCATGGCGGTCAGTCTGACAAATTGTTCTCTGCACCCGACGAATCAGCGGGCGCGTCGTTGGCAAAAACGAAGGAATCGGCGAAGAACTCTTCTTCGGGCAAATGACATTGTGCGACAAAATCGCGCCGCGCGGCGTTAACCATCGCTGGCGAGCCGCAAACATAGGCCTGGAATCCCGACAGGTCGGGGTAGTCGTGCATCGCGGCCTCATGCACCAAGCCGCAGCGGCCAACCCACACGGTATCGTCTTCGGCGTCGGAAAGAACGGGAACGAAACGGACTTGAGCATGATGGTTCTGCCATGCCTCGGCGACGTCGAGCTGATAGAGATCGACCCGCGTCCGGCCGCCCCAGTAGATGGACATAGGCCTTGCGCAATCCTCGGCGAGCGCGTGTTCGACAATCGCCTTGATCGGCGCAAACCCCGTACCGCCGGCGACAAGGAGCATCGGTTTCGTCGACTCCTCGCGCAGGTAGAAGATACCGTGCGGACCGCGGATGCGCACGACATCGCGCTCCTTCATGGTCGCAAAGACGCGGTCGGTGAACAATCCGCCCGGCACATGGCGAACATGAAGTTGCAGACAGTCGTCGTTTTCGGGCGGATTGGCCAGCGAGAAGGCACGTCGGCGGCCGCCGGGCAAGAGAATGTCGATGTATTGACCGGCCAGGAATTGCAGGCGCACGTTCGGCGGCAATTTGAGGTCGACGATCATGACGTCCGGAGCTGCCCGCGTCAGCTTTTGTACTCGGGCGGGCAGTGTCTTGGGGACCACTTCGCCAGCCGTGCGGACTTCACGGCTCTCGATGACGAGATCGGTGTGCGGCTTGGCGCAACAGAACAGAGCTTTGCCCGCGTCGCGATCGGCAACGGTTAGCACCTCCGCTTGCGCTCGACCGTGGTCGACGTCGCCCGAGACAATCCGCCCACGGCACGTGCCGCAACCGCCATCCCGGCAACCGTAGGGGAGCACCACGCCATGGCGCAGGGCGGCATCGAGGATCGTTTCGCCGGCCTCCGCCTCGAAGGCGTGTCCGCTCGGCTGCACGACGATCCTGAAACCCATGAAACCTCCCCAGGAGGTGAATCCAGTAAAATTGCGCGGTGAAAAAACTGCAAAACCTGCTGATTGTCGGTGCTGGCGACGTGGCACGCCGCACGCTGCCGATGCTGATCGGCCGCTACCGCCTCTTCGCCGTATTGCGCGATCCCGCCCAGCGGGCTTTTTGGCGCGAACATGGCGTCCACCCGATTCTTGCCGACCTCGACCAGCCGCACGACCTTCGTCGCTTGGCAGGGCTAGCCGACGTCGTGCTTCATTTCGCTCCGCCCCCAGCCCATGGCGCTCGCGACACGCGCACGCGGCGCCTCCTGGCGGCCCTAGCCTGCGGGAAAAGTCTACCACAGCGACTTGTGTACGTTAGTACGAGCGGAGTTTACGGAGACTGCGGCGGCGCACGAGTGACCGAGTCCCGCCCTCTCCGACCCCGCACACAACGGGCGCAGCGGCGTGCCGACGCGGAGCGGGAGTTGCGCCGGTTTGGGCGGCGCTGCGGCACCTGCGTGAGCATCTTGCGCGCGCCGGGAATCTATGCGGCGGAGCGGTTGCCGGTCGATCGCTTGCGCAACGGGATCGAGGCCCTGCGCGCCGAAGATGACGTATTCACCAATCACATCCACGCCGACGACCTTGCTGCAGCAACCTGCGCCGCCTTGCGCTACGGGCGTCCCAATCGTTGCTACAACGCGAGCGACGACTCGGCCTTGAAGATGACGGACTACTTCGATCTCGTTGCCGACCGTTTCGGCCTACCGCGGCCACCGAGGATCACGCGCGCCGAAGCCGAGGTACGCCTGCCGGCGACGCAGCTCTCGTTCATGAGCGAGTCGCGGCGCCTTGACAACCAGCGCCTCAAGTCGGAACTGCGGGTTCGGTTGCGCTACCCGACCGTGGCCGATGGCGTAGACGCCGCTGTCCGGGTAGCGAGTCGGTAATCGTCCGTCAGCGCTTACAATGACAACGTGCCGTAACGCGCCTGCGCTGGCTGCATTGTTCATTGCGCTATGCCGCGGCGCATCGCTTCTAGCTGCCCGCCACGTGCTCAACCGGGCACGCGGGACAGTAGCCGCCCTCTTGATTTGATTCGTTAGGAAACATCTTGGAAAAATTCTTCGCCACCTGCCCGCGCGGACTCGAGCCGCTGCTCGTTGAAGATCTCATTGCCGCTGGCGCGAAGGAGACGACGGCGGTCCCCGGTGGCGCCCACTTCGTTGCCGACTGGCGCGCCTGCTACACGTCCAATCTGCATTCCCGGATCGCCACGCGCATTCTCTGGCGCGTCGCCCACGGCCGCTACCTCAAGGAAGACGACATCTACAAGCTGGCGCTCGATACGCCATGGCCGAAGTGGTTCGGCGCCAGCGGCACGATCCGCGTGGACGTCACCGCCGTCAAGAGCCCGCTGAAGAGCCTCGAGTTCATCACCCTGCGCATCAAAGACGCCGTCTGCGACCGCTTTCGCGCCGACACCGGCAAGCGCCCGAGCGTAGATACGCGCGAGCCGGACGTACGGGTACACGGCTTCCTCACCGGTAACGAGTGCACGCTTTACATCGACACGTCAGGCGCGCCGCTCTATCAGCGCGGCCTGCGGCAAAAGACCGTCGAAGCGCCGCTCAAGGAGAACCTCGCCGCCGGCATCCTGCGCCTCAGCGGCTGGACGCCCGGCACGCCGCTGCTTGACCCAATGTGCGGCAGCGGCACCTTCCTCGTCGAAGCCGCCCAGATCGCGCTCAATATCGCCCCCGGCGCGGGTGGCCGCGCCTTCGGTTTTCAACGCCTGCGCAATTTCGATCTCGCGCTTTGGAAGGCGCTGCTCGACGATGCACAGGAAGCCGAGAAGCCGGCGGCCGACGCGCAGATTTTCGGTAGCGACGTATCCCCGGTCGCCGTGCGTGCCGCGTTAGCCAACCTCGACCGCGCCGGACTGCTGCCGGCGGTGACCCTGGGCTCGGGCGACATTCTGAATCTCCACGCGCCAGCCCCAAGCGGCGTCATGGTAGCTAACCCTCCGTACGGCGAGCGGTTGTCCGAACAGGAGGAACTCGCGGCGTTCTACCCTTCGCTCGGCTCGGCGCTGAAGCGCAACTTTGCCGGCTGGAACTGCTACCTGCTGACGGCGGACCTGCGCATGCCGAAACTCATGCGCCTTGCGCCAAGCAAGAAGACGCCACTCTTCAACGGGGCCATCGAGTGCCGGCTGTTCGAATTCAAGATGGTCGCCGGCAGCAACCGCGACGCCTAGCCGCTGTGACGCGGAGCGCGGCGCCTCAACGCGGCGCGCTCAGGCGCACCAGCCGGTCATTGCCCGACTCGGCGCCCCACACCTCGCCGCGCCGCCCAAGCAACTGGCGCACCGTCGCGCCGGTTCGATCAGACGGGTAGCTCTCGATTTTCTCGGTTTCCGGGTCGAAGCGGACAATCGCGTTACTGCTCCACTCGGTAAGCCAAACCTTGTCGCGTTCGTCCACCCAAACCGCGTAGGCCCGCGCATCACCTGGCAGCTTCCACTCGCGCCACGAGTCGGCGGCGGGGTCGTAGCGGCCGACATGCCCGGTCGTCCAGTAACTCACCCAGATATTGCCGCGAGAATCCGACCACACCCGCCGTGAGCCTTGATCCTTGGTCGGCGGCTCGATGACGGTCGCCTCACCGCTCTCGGTATCGATGCGGGCAATGTGGCTGCCGGCGAGCGACGCGTAGTAGATATGCCCATCGGGCGTCGCCGTGATGCCGTACGGGCCGCGACCCCGCGGCGCCTTCCAGACCTTTAGATCGCCGGTTTCCGGCACCAATCGTCCGTAATATCCAGCCTGGCCCGTAAACCACAAGCGGCCTTGTTTGTCGAAGGCGGCTGTATTGAGGTTAGCGTTAGGGGCGTCGGCGGGCAGAGCCCAGGTACGCAACGCCCGGGTTTTCGGATCGTAGCGAACGATCGCATTCAGCCCGCCGTCGGTAATCCAGGCAGCGCCGTCCTTGCCGACGATCACCCCGTGTGGAGCAGAACCGGCGCCGAGGTGGATTTCCTCAATCCGTCCACTTCGTGGATCGAGCATCCCGAGCCGGCCCGTACTCTGCGCCGTGTAATACACGGGACCGTCGACGGTCGGTACGGCGGCCACATCGTGAGGATGCGATCCTGCAGGTACGTCGAAATAGCGCGTGGAAAACGATGCAGCATGTACCGAAGCGACAAATAGCATCAGCCCCCCGAAGAAGAGCAATGGCGCGGCGAACCGGTGCCTCGGAGAGACAGCGACTGGTCTGTTGGTCGGTCTGACCTCGGCACCGTGCCGGATCAATGAGCCGAAAGCCGCGACGCGCCGCGATCCGAAGCCCCGAGTTTCCATGCTGATCTCCCGCTACGAAAAACCCGACAAGCCGCGCCCGCACGCCTTGTCGCCGCAGATATTCGCTGGTATTCGATTAACGGCGGCGTAGCGGAGTTCCGACAGGAGATAACCGGGGACGGAGAAGGGATCACCGCTCATCCCTTTTGGGACGAACCGATTCGCGGCGCAAGTGACGACGGATCGGTAGGCCGCGATGTGATCACCCCACGAATGGGCGTGGCCTCAAAAGGCGGCCATCCCCTAGCTTCTACCGGTTCGTCAGCCGCCCTCGTCGGCGTTGCGGGAGCCGTCGACATGACCGTGATCGAGTTCGATCGCGGCCGACAGGTTGGATTTCACCGTTTGCAGAATGTCGGTGAGGAACTCCTGTTGTTCGGCCGACAGGCCATGCAGCATTTCTTCGCGCGAGTGCAGGATCACTCGCTCGACTTCAACGAGCAGCTCTCTGGCCCGGTCCGTCAGGTGAATGCTCCACAATCGGCGGTCTCCGGGAATGGGCCGCCGTTCGATCCAGCCACTCTTCTCGACTTGATCGATCAGCCGCCCAGCGGTCGATTTCTCGACTTCCAGTTCGCTGGAGATCTGCGACTGAGAAAGCCCTTCATGGTTGGAAAGGATGGCCAGGATCGACCACTGCGCCCGCGACAGCCCCAACGGCTGCAGGCGTCGGTCGATCAACTTGCGCAGCAGCCGGGCTGTGTCGGTGAGAAGGAATCCGGCGCCGCGGTGCGAATCGTGAATCAGCATCGATAGGTCCTTTTTTTGGAGGGGAATGATAGGGCCCAGCCCGCACGAACACCAGAGCGGAGATTCACTGACCGTCTTCTATAGTTGCATTGCTTACTATTGCATTTCATATGTTATGCTAGCACACCGTGAACGTTCGAACTGTCGAGCTCCGGAAACATGCCGACCGCCAAGAAGCGGTGGCTCAACGTCCCGACGCGTCCATTTCGAACGCCTGTTTTGTTCATCACCCAGGAGTGAGCATCATGAGCAAAGTGGACGTGGGCTTTCGCATCCCCTTGTCCGTTCAGGAGATTCTCGCGGCGTGCCCGAAGTACACGGCGGCCTCGAACTGGCAGCAGTTGTACGAACTCGCGACGCGGGACGCGGTGGACGGCGTGCATGAAGTGGCCTATGAGGTCCCCGGTCGCGGTCGCGTGGTGGAGGCTACGGTTTGCCGGGTCAAGAACGGCGTCGCGGCCAACTACGTCGAGCCGTACATGCGGCGTCGCGACCCGGATTGCATGCTGATCGCCGACGGTCAGCCCACGGACAAGGCGCGTTTCGAGGACGAGTACGGCGAACCCTTCGAGTCCCTTCGCGCAGAAACTTTTGCATGGCTCAAGACCCAGGAGCTGGCACTCTTTCCGTTTATCGCTGGAGCACCGGGCATGGGGGCCGATGCGCTCGTCGTTGCGCCAGCCAATGCCGGCTTCTTCGCGCTCGGGCTGGCTCTTTTACAGGGCATTCTGGACGAAAACGCGCTTCCCGCCGAGTTCGACCCGAAGGCCGTGATTTTTGTCGCCCCGCCCTTCCGGCACACGCACTTCGGCGGCAAGCAGATGGTCGTGCATAACCGCCGCCCCGGACGACACGAACTGTTCAGCTACAACCTCTACCCCGGTCCAAGCGCGAAGAAGGGCATCTACGGCGTGCTGCTCACGTTGGGCGAACGGGAAGACTGGCTGACCGCGCATTGTTCGGCGGTACAGGTAATTACCCCGTACGCCAACAAGCTGTGCATTATGCACGAAGGCGCAAGCGGCGGCGGCAAGAGCGAACTACTCGAGCAGGTGCACCGCCAGGGCGACGGCGGTTTGCTGCTCGGCGTCAACACGCTCTCGGGAGAGCGTCGCACGCTCGTTCTGCCGCACAACTGCGAACTGCGGCCGGTCACCGACGACATGGCGCTCTGCCATCCCTCGCTGGCGAAGAACGATGGCCGCCTCGCGCTGATGGACGCCGAAAATGGCTGGTTCGTGCGCGTGAATCACATTACGCAATACGGCACCGACCCCAACCTGGAACGGATGACGATCCACCCGACGGAGCCGCTGCTCTTCCTCAATATCGATGCCAAACCCGGTAGCACGGCCCTGATCTGGGAACATATCGAAGACGAACCCGGAAACCCCTGCCCGAACCCGCGTGTCGTCATTCCGCGCAAGGCGGTACCCGGCATCCATCAGGGTGCCGTCAACGTGGACGTGCGCAGCTTCGGCGTGCGGTGCCCGCCTTGCACTTCGGAAAACCCGACCTACGGGATCATTGGCTTGTTCCATCTGCTGCCGCCGGCACTCGCCTGGTTGTGGCGCCTGGTAGCCCCGCGCGGACACGCCAATCCGAGCATTGTCAGCGCCGAAGGCATGAGCTCGGAGGGCGTCGGTTCCTACTGGCCATTCGCCACCGGGCGCATGGTTGACCAGGCCAATCTGCTGCTGCGCCAAATCGTCGATACGCCGCGGGTGAAGTACATCCTGACGCCTAACCAGCACGTCGGTGTTTGGGAAACCGGGTTCATGCCTCAATGGATCGCCCGGGAATATTTGGCCCGCCGCGGCGGCGCCAAATTCACTCCGGATCAGGTGGTCGCCTCACGCTGCCCGTTGCTCGGTTTCGCGCTCGAGAGCGTAGTCATCGAAGGACAAACGATTCCCGGCATCCTCTTACGCGTGGAGAAGCAACGGGAAGTCGGCACCGTCGGCTATGACGCCGGCGCGGACATCCTCACCGAGTTTTTCCATCGCGAACTCGCGCAGTATCTCGACGCCGATCTGGAACCCCTGGGTCGCCGGATAATCGAATGCTGCCTGGAGAACGGTTCGGTCGACGACTACAGCGCGTTGCTTCCGCACAAGGTGTTGGTCGACGAAGACTAACCCTCCTAGCCCTGACTCCAACTCCAACGCCGGCTCCAAGTTACCCCCACGGCCGCAGAGGCTTCCGTTACCGAAGGACGGCGATAACGGAGGTCGCCGCGGCCGTGTTTTTCTTCCGTTTCAAGACGCCTTGCCGCACCTTCGTGGTCGCGGGCGCCAAGGCCGCTCTTTCCCCCTAAGCCGCTTCCGCCGCAGAGTTGCGAGCGTCAGGACGAACTCAGCGACCTCTTCCGCGCACGCGCGCTGCGAATCCTCGCCGGTAGGCCGACGATCCAGCCACGCGCGTCGTCCACGTAGGTGAAGACCACCGGAATCACGAGCAAGCTGAGGAAGGTCGAGGTGATCAACCCGCCGATGACGACGATCGCCATCGGCGAACGGAAGCTGGGGTCGGTGCCCAAGCCGATGGCGATCGGGAACATGCCGGCGCCCATCGCCACCGTGGTCATTACGATGGGCCGCGCCCGCTTGTGGCACGCGTCGAGCAAGGCCTCCCAGCGCGTCATGCCGCGGTCGCGACGCGCCATGATTGCGTATTCGACGAGTAGGATGGAATTCTTCGTCGCCACGCCCATCAGCATGATAAGGCCGATCATCGCTGGCATCGACAGTGCCGTGTGGGTGATGAAGAGCGCGAAGATCGCTCCGGGCACGGACAGCAACAAAGCCACGAGGATGGTCACCGGCTGCACGAAGTCCTTGAACAGGAGCACGAGCACCACGTAAATGCAGAAGACGCCGGTCAGCATGGCGAGGCCGAACCCTTCGAACAGCTCGCCCATGGCCTCGGCGTCGCCGATGGCCGTTTTCGTGATGCCGGGCGGGAGGTCTTGCAGACTGGGCAGATGCGCCGCGATTTCCTCCACGGTACCGAGCGGCACGCCGTTGAGTTCGACGTCGATCGTGACATTGCGCGAGCGGTCATAACGGTCGATCTGTGCCGGGCCACCGACCAGAGAGATATCTGCGATCGTCGCCAACTGCACCGGGCCGTGACTGCCGGGTACGGTCAGGCGCGACACCACGCCGAGGTCTTCGCGTGCCTGGTCGCGCAGTTTCACGACGATCGGGATCTGCCGCTGCGAAAGGTTGAGCTTGGCGAGCGACTGGTCGTAGTCGCCAGAAGTCGCTACCCGCAACGTGTCGGCAATCGCCTCCGACGTGACGCCGAGATCGGCGGCGCGCGCAAAGTTCGGACGGATCTCGAGTTCGGGACGAACCAGGCTCGAGTTCGAGGTCACATTCCCGATGCCCGGGATGGTGCGCAGATCGCGCTCGACCTTGCGCGCCGTTTCGAGCAGCAGGCGGCCGTCATCGCCCGATATTGCCAACTGATACTTCTCCGAGCCGCCGGCAAGTCCGACGCGCACGCGAACGCCGACCAGCGCCTCAAGGCCGCTCCGGAATTCGCCTTCGATGTCCTGCTTGCTGATCCCGCGGCGCTCCTGCCGGCGCGTCAGGTTGACCGTCAACGTCGCCTTACGCACCTCGGACGCCCCCTGCGGCGCAAACGGATCGCTGCCGGAAGCGCCACCGCCGATCGTCGTGTAGATCGTCCGCACCTGGGGGCTGGCGCCTACGATGGACTCCGCCTGCTTCACCTTCTGCAACGTCTGCTCGAAGGTGCTGCCGGGCGGCAAGGTCAACGCCACTTGCGTCTGCCACAGGTCATCTGGAGGTATGAAGCCGGTAGGCAGCAACGGCGTCAGGCCGAAAAGCACACCGCAGAAGAATACGACGGCGGCGATCGACGTCTTTACCCGGTGCTTGAGGCACCACTGCGCCCAGCGCATGTAGAGGCGTTCCCAGCGCGCTTCCTCATGAGCTCGCGTGGTGGGCTTCAGCGTATAAGCCGCCATCATCGGCGTCAGCATGCGCGCGACAACGAGCGAGAAGAACACCGAAATCGCCGCCGTCCAACCGAACTGCACGAAGAATTTGCCAACGATGCCGGTCATGAACGCGGTCGGCAAGAAAACGGCGATCAGCGTGAAGGTCGTGGCGATCACCGCGAGGCCGATTTCGTCAGCCGCTTCCATGGCCGCCTGGTAGGGCGATTTGCCGCTGCGCAGATGGCGGATGATGTTCTCGATTTCGACGATCGCGTCGTCAACCAGGATACCGACAACGAGCGAGAGCGAAAGCAAGGTGACGCCGTTCACCGTGAACCCGAAGCGTTCCATGGCCCAGAACGTGGGGATGATCGACAACGGCAGCGCCGCGGCCGACACAAATGTCGCCCGCCAGTCGCGCAGGAAGAGCCAGACGACGAGCACGGCGAGCGCCGCCCCTTCGTACATCAGCGACATCGAGCCTTCGTAGTTCTCGACCACGGGATCGACGAAGTTGAATGCCTCGTCGACCTTGATGTCCGGATGCTTCTCCTTGAGCTTCTCGAGTTGTGCGCGCACGGCGTGCATCACATCGACCTCGCCCGCCCCGCGGCTGCGCACGATTTCGAAGCCGACCACGGGCTGGCCGTTGAGGAACGCGGCCGAGCGCCGTTCGGCGATCGAATCCTCGACCTTCGCCACTTGATCGAGACGGATACGTCGGCCGTCGGACAGCGGGATTTCCATGCGTCCAAGGTCGGCCGCCGTCTGCACGGTGGCGATCATGCGTACTGATTGCTCGGAACTGCCGACGTCGGTGCGCCCGCCCGACGCTTCCTGCTGCACAAGCCTCAGTTGGCGCGAGACGTCGGACGCGGTCGCGTTGAGGGCGAGCAATTGGTCCGGATCGATTTCGACGCGTACCTGCCGCGTTACGCCCCCGACGCGCGAAACGGCGCCGACGCCGCGCACGCTGAGCATCGCCTTGGCCACATCGTGGTCGACGAACCACGACAGCGACTCCTCGTCCATGCGATCCGACGCGACCGTATACGTGAGTACCGGCGTGCCCGCGATATTCGATTTGGTGATTACCGGATCGCGCAGGTCGCCGGGCAGGTCCGAGCGGATGCGCTGCACGGCATCGCGCACGTCGTCGAGCGCTTCCTGCGTATCCTTCTCGATACGGAACTCGATGGTCACGATGACCGTGCCGTCCTGGATCATCGTGTAGATGTGCTTGATTCCCTGCAACGACGCCACCGAGTTCTCGATCTTGCGCGCCACCTCGGTTTCGAGCTGCGCCGGCGCCGCGCCCGGCAACGAGGCATTGACGATGACCATCGGCAGGTCAATGTCGGGCATGTTCTGGATCTTCATGGAGCGGAAGCTCATCAGGCCGACGAGCGTCAACATCATGAACAACAACACCGCGGGAATCGGGTTGCGGATCGACCAGGCGGAAACGTTCATCGCCGCGACCTCACTTGCCCGCTGCCGTGGGCGCCGGAGCTGACGCCGGATTGTTCCCCGCTGCACCCGCCGCATCGGCAACGCGGACGAGATCGCCGTCGGCGAGGAAGCCAACGCCGGTGGCGACGATCGACACGCCGACGTCGAGCCCGCTCAGTATGGCGGCGCGATCGCCGCGCCGTTGCGCGATCTCGATCTTGGTCTCGATCACTCGGTTGTCGGGACCGATGCGGAACACGTAGCTGAAACCGTCGCGCAGCAGCACGGCTGTCTGCGGTACGGTAAGCACCTTGCCGCGGCCAATTTCAATTTCACCGCTCGCGAACATCCCGGCGCTGGCGCCGCTCTTCGTATCCAAGTCTACATAGACGATGCCCTTGCGCGTTTGCGGATCGAGCGTCGGCGCCACCATGCGCACGCGGCCCGACACGTCCTTGCCGCCGATCGCAACGCTGGCGGTCATACCGGCTTTGACGCGCAGCAGGTCGGCCGAAGGCAGCTCGGCGCGCCATTCAAGCCGATCCTTGCGCACGAGCCGGAACAATTCCTGGCCGGATTGCACGACGGCACCCAGCGTCGCAAAACGCGCCGAGATCGTGCCGTCGTCGGGCGACAGGATGCGTGTCTGCGCGAGGCGAATCTCATCGGCCTTCAGTCGCGCCTTGAGGACTTCGACACGCGCCCGCGCCGTCGTCTCGGCCGTGAGGTATTGCGCGACCTGCTGGGCGCTCAGCGCACCGCTCGCTTCGATCTGCCGGGCGCGATCCGCATTGGCCCGCGCCTCGGCGAGGGACGCTTCCGCCTCCGCCATGCTGGCGCGCGTCTGGTCGCGCTCGGCGGCCGTCGTTTCGCTTTGCAAACGGGCGAGCTCCTGACCCTTCTTGACACGGTCACCGACGTTCACCGGCACGTCGACGAGGCGCAGCCCGCCGATCTCGGCGCCCACGCTCGCTTCATGCCAGGCGGCGATGCTGCCGCTCGCGGCGAGCTTCTGCGGCCAATCGGCCGCCGTCGGTTTCACCGTGGTCACCGTCAGCGCCGCCCGTGCCGGGGTCGACGGCTTTTCCTCGGCGCCGCCGAGGAAGGGGACGGTCAGAGCCGCGAGACCGCCGATTATGGCCAGCACGGGAAGGACGGTGGATCGTGAGATTCGCAACACGCTCATTTTTTCGTTCTCTTCGTCATTTGCGGTGTTCAGTTCGCTTTCGTCGCTTTCGTCGGTTCTGTCTCGGCGGACCACCCACCGCCCGCGGCGCGGTAGAGGCCGATCCAGGCGGCGATGTTCTCGGCGCGCACGCCAACGTGTTGACTGCGCGCCGCGATCGCCAGCCGGCGGGTATCTTCCAAATCGAGCTGCGAGCCGAGACCGACCCGCCAGCGCTCCTCAGCAGCCTTGAATACTTCGTCGTAACGGTCGGCGGCGCTGCGCGCTTCGGCCTCGCGCTCCGCCGCATCCGCGAGCCGGACGAAGGATTGTTCAACCTCACGCACCGCCCGGCGCACCGCGGCGCGGTAACCGGCCAGCGCCTCGTCGTAGCGCGCGCGGGCCGCGTCCGCATTCGCCGCCCGCCGCCCCGCGTCGAAGATGGGCAGCGAAAGCGTGGGGCCAAACGACCAGACACGCCCGCTCGCCTCGACGCCATCAACCGTCTGATGCTGGCGCCCAATGGAACCGAGCAGGCTGAGCCGCGGATAACGGTCCGCCTCGGCCACGCCGATATCGGCGCTCGCTGCCGCCAGCGCTCGCTCGGCGGCCGCCACGTCAGGGCGCGCGCTGACGATACGCACAGGCAGTTCATCGACAGCCAGGGAGGCCGGCTGCGGCAGGCGGCCTTCGCGCACGGCAAGCTTCTGCCTCAATTCGGGCTCCGCCAAGCCGGTCAAGGCCACGAGGGATTTGACGGACAGGCCGCACTCCACCTGCAGCGCCAGCATGCGCGTCGCTCCTTCGGAGGCGCTCGCCTGCGCCAGTGAGCCGTCGGACGGTGCCGCGAAACCTGCGCCGACTTTCTGCCGCGTCAGCTGTGCCGAAGCCCGGCGCGATGCAACGTCGTTCACCGCGTCCGCGAAGCGGGCCTCGCAACTGCGCAGATTGACGTATTCGAGCGCGACTTCCGACGCGAGCGAGATGCGCGCGTCGTGCCAGGCCGCCTGACTGCCTTCGAAACGCGCCTGCGCCGCCTCACTGCCACGCCGGTTGCCGCCGAAGAGATCGATTTCCCAGGCGGCGTCGAGCGAACCGCGCGTGATCGTCTGCTCGAAAGTCACGGGATGGTTGCCGCTCTTGGTACGGCTCGCGTTGCCATCGACGCTCGGGAACAACGCCGAGCGGGCCGCCGTCACGCCGGCACGGCTCTGCTCGATACGCGCCAATGCCTGTGCCAGCGTGGGGCTGTCGTGCTCGGCCGCTTCGATCAATTCGGCGATCGTCGGATCGTCGAATTGTTTCCACCAGTCGACGAGATCCGCCGGTTTGCCGTCGTGCGGCACGGGCGCTTGCCAGCGCGTCGGTGCCGAGGCGTCGGGGCGTACATAGTCCGGGCCGACCGCGCATCCGCAGAGGAGCAAGGCCACGCCGACGCCAGCCGTCCGGCCAACGATTTGCATGAGTTTCATGGCGCGGGTAGGTGTTGCGAAAAATACGTAACTCTACCTCATGCGCTTGGGGTAAAGATACTGATTGGAGTTGGAAGTCAATAGGAAGTGAATACGCCGCCGTTCCGATAACGGCGGCGCGACTTTTGACGCTCAGAAGGCATAGGAAACGCCGACGTTGACGACGAGCTCCGCCGCATCGTCCTTGAACCGCTTACGTTCGACGGCGAGGTCCTGGCGAAGCATCGCGTTCGTGGCCGAACCGCTCGCTTCGAGCTTGCTGCTCGACTTGCCGAGGTATTTGACGCCTAGGTCGGAGGTAAAGCGCCATCCGGAGGAAGACGTCCCGGATTCCCAACCGATGCCGAGATAGGGGGCGATCGAACGATATTTCGTCTCGCCTTCGAGTTGTCCGACTTGTGCCGAAGAATAGCTATGTCCGTTGAACGTGTAGGCGTTAGCTCCCCCGTCGTATTCCGTTTTGTGCCGGGCAACAAAAGTGCCGCCGCTGACACGGAAGCCGCTGCCGCTGATCGGATAGAAATCAGCGAGCACGCCGATACCCGGCCCGCTTTTGAATTTGGCATCGTATTTGTTGCCGTGGATCTTCTCGTCGTCGAGGTCGGCTTTGATTCCGGAGTTGAGCATCACCCGCCCACCCCAACGGTCGTTGAAGCGTTTTCCGTAACCGATGCTGGCACCGGTACCCAAGGTCGCGAAGAACGTGTCGTCCGAGGCATTGGCCGTGGTTTGCGCCTGCGCCTTATGCGTCGGCAGCAGCGCACCGAGCACCGTTCCGATCATTAGGGCGGTCGAGATTCCTTTCACGCTTGTCATGTTGTTGTCCTATCGGGTTAAAGGAGGGCGCAGTATAGGAAGGCCAAGCTTTGGCGAAGCTTAAGGATGTTTGCGGGATAATTGCGGCATGCATCTTTTGATCATCGAAGACGATCTGGACCTGGGGATGGCGCTGCAACGCGCGCTGAAGGTCGAAGGCATGACCAGCGAGTGGTATCGCCGCTGCGCGGACGCGCCACATGCGCCGGACTCCTCCGACTATGACTGCGCGCTTCTCGACCTCACCCTGCCCGACGGATCGGGCATGGACTTGCTGCGTCGCTGGCGCGGCGCCGGCGTGGATTTGCCGATGATCGTCATCACCGCACGTACCGCACTGGAGGACCGTGTCGAAGGCCTCGACGGCGGTGCAGACGACTTCATCATGAAGCCCTTCGCGATGCAGGAACTCGTATCGCGCGTCCGTGCCGTGGTCCGGCGTGCCGCACGGCAGTCCTCCGAGGTCTGGGAATTCGGCCCCTTGCGCATCGAACCGCGGCGGCACCGGGCGAGCATCGCCGGCCAGCCGCTCGACCTGTCGTTACGCGAGTTCCAATTGCTCGTCGAATTGGCGCGCGAGCATGGCAACGTGCTGCCGAAGAGCGTACTGGCGCAACGTCTCAATCCGCTTGGCGACCCGCTCGACGCCGGCGCGGTGGAAGTCCATGTTTCGAACTTGCGGCGCAAGATCGGCGCGCGCCGCATCTGTACCGTACGCGGCGTAGGCTACATGCTGAGTTCATGAGGTCCCTGCTTTTCTCACCCAGCCTGACCCGGCGCGTCTTTTTCGCCCTCGTCGTCGCCTTCTTTATTGCCGGCGCCGTCCTGACCGGCAAAGCCGTCCATCAGTTCTATGCGGACATGCAGAACACCAGCGGAGACTGGTCACGCGCCGGACGAACCCTGATATCGATCCTGCAAGAGGTCGAAGAAGAGGCGCAGGCGGTTTCGATCGTGCGCGCGATGGAAGCGCAGTTCAACGCGTCGCTCCGCGACTCGCATCTCAGCAACGAGGGACATCCCGGAGGCGTGTTTTTCCAACTGGCGGACGCCAACGACCGGCTGCTCTATGCTTCGCATCTGCCTGGCATCCTTGCCCCCGGGACAGCGGGCCAGGTCATCGACTACCGCGTCGGCGGAAGCGAATACCGTGTGCACGCCTTCGCCAACGAGCGTTGGCATCTGCGCCTCGGCATCCCGTCGATTCCGGAGCATGTGCTCATTGCCGTGATCGTGCACGACCTCGTCCCGGAACTGCTCATCTCCTTCCCTTTCGTTCTGTTACCCCTCTGGATCGCGATCCGTACCGGTTTGCGGCCGCTCAGCGAGCTCAGCGAGCGCCTGGCTAAACGCAGCGACGATGACCTGTCGCCGCTCAATCTCGGCATGAAATACGTGGAACTGGAACGCGTGACGGGGGCCATCGAAAGCTTGCTCGCCCGGTTGCGCGGGCGGCTGGAGCGGGAACGCGCTTTCATTCACGATGCAGCACATGAGATGAGAACGCCAATCGCCGTCATCGGAACGCAAGGGCATGTGCTGGCCAACGCCGCGGATCCGGCGAGCCGTGCGCTGGCGGCGCAGTCGTTGCGCGAGGCGATCGAGCGCGCCTCGCACCTCTCGGAACAACTGCTCTCGCTTGCTTCACTCGATCAACAGCGAGCGCTCGAAAAGACGCCGGTGGACGTCGCGGCCTTTTTGCAAAGTCTGCTCGCCCAAATGGCGCCGATGGCGCTCAAGCGCAATATCGATCTCTCGCTCGACGCGCCGGAGAGCGCCGTGATACCGATGAACCGGGTGTCGTTGCACTCGATCGTCCAGAATCTGGTCGATAACGCACTGCGTTACGTCCACACAGGCGGCCGGGTGGCCGTGTCACTTTCCCTGACGCCGGAGCATGCCGTGCTGCGCGTGGCGGACGACGGTCCGGGCGTGCCAGTCGAGGACCGGCCCCAGATCTTCGAACGCTTCTATCGGGGGCGCAACCACGACGCGGCCGGCACGGGCATCGGCCTCGCTATCGTGGCCAAGGCCGTGCAGGGTCTGGGCGGAACCATCAGCGTTGCCGACGGCATCGATGGCCGCGGCGTGGCGTTCGTCGCGACATTCCGGCTGGGTCAATAACCCGGCGAAACACCCGCGCCTATCAGTTCGCCGCGCCGATCCATCGCCTGTTCACCCCCGCTCAGTTTCAAGAGCTCGCAAGTCCTCGACGATACTCTCCGGCGTAGCGTCGTCCTTCACGTACAGGCGAATGCGTCCGGCGGAGTCGAATACGTAGGAACCGGACGAGTGATCGATCGTATAGTTCATCCCGCCCCCCGCGTCATGACGGGCGTAATAGACCTTGAATGCCTTGGCCGCTTCTGCCGTCGCCGCCGCGTCGGCTGACAGGCCGACGAAGCGCTGATCAAACCACGGCACGTACGCCGCCAGTTTCTCGGTCGTATCGCGCTCCGGGTCAAGCGTGACGAAAATGACTTGCAGTCGCTCGGCGTCCGGCCCCAGCTCCTTCATGACCTGCGCCGCCCGCGACAGCGCGGTCGGACAAACATCCGGACACGCGGTGTAACCAAAGAAGATCATCACGTTCTTGCCGCGGAAGTCGGCGAGGCTGCGCTCATGGCCGTAATGATCGCGGAATCCGGCGAGCGAATTGCCGACCGGCGATCCGCTGATATCGGTATTGAGAAACGGCACACGTTTCGCCGTCGACGCTGTCGTCGGCGAAGTGACAGGTTCGCGTTCAACACATCCGGCAAGGAGTGTGAGAACGACCAGAATCAGCGCACGCCACATGCATAACCTTAATGCCGGAAGGGCCTTTGTGCCTGGGTTTCGCGACGACCGCCACAAAACTCCGTGTCATCTTCCGACGATGAACTTTTGTCATGGAAAGGGTCAGAGGCTTACCCGCAACGCAAACATCCGTACGTGCAGGAGGGATTTACTTGGCACAGAATCTTCGCTCCAACCGGCAAGTTTCCGTTTGTCTGCCCTGCCGCGCCGTTGGTTCCCGGCCGGCATCGGCGCCCGCCCTGCTCTTCCTTTCGTTGCTTACTTCGGCGCTCCCCGCCCGCGCAGACTACGCCGTCAATTTGCAGACCCCAGCCACGGGCCTCGCCAACCAGGTCTATGACCTGCACACCCTGATCGTTTGGATCTGCTTTGTGATCTTCATCATCGTCCTCGTACCGATGGGTGTGGCGCTTGTCCGGCATCGCAAGTCCGCAGGGCACGAGCCCGCCAAGTTTCACCACAACACGCTGGTGGAATGGATCTGGACCATCATCCCGGTGCTCATTCTCGTCAGCATGGCCTGGCCCGCCACACAACTCGTGGTGCAAATGAAGGACACGAGCAAGGAAGATCTGACGATCAAGATCACCGGCCGCCAATGGAAGTGGGAGTACGAATATCTCGGCGACGGCATACGCTTCATCAGCAATTCGGCGACAAGCAACGAGCAAATCGCCGGCAAGCAGCAAAAGAACGAGCATTATCTTCTGGAGGTCGACAAGCCTCTCGTCGTACCTACGGGACGCAAGGTCCGCATCGTGCTCACCGCGGCCGACGTGATCCACACCTGGTGGGTCCCGGCGCTCGGCGTCAAACAAGATGCCATTCCAGGTTTCATTCGGGATGCTTGGTTCAAGGTCGAACAGCCGGGAACCTACCGCGGTCAGTGTGCCGAACTGTGCGGCGTAGGCCACGCCTATATGCCCGTTGTGGTCGAAGCCGTTCCTCCGCAGCAATTCGCGACTTGGATGCAAGACCAGAAGACGCAACTGGCGGCCGCCGAAGAGGCGTCCGGCAAGACCTACTCGCTCGACGAACTGAAAGCCAGGGGCGAGAAGGTTTATGCCGCCAACTGCGCCGCCTGTCATCAGCCAACCGGCATGGGCATTTCCGGCGCCTTCCCCGCCCTCTCGGGTTCAAAAATTGCCACCGGCGACAAGGCGGGTCACATGGACATCGTGCTCCACGGAAAACCGGGGACTGCCATGGCGGCGTTCGGTCCGCAGCTCTCGAATCTCGATCTCGCGGCGGTAATTACCTACGAACGCAATAGCTGGAACAACAAGGTTGGCGACGCCGTTCAACCGTCCGAAATCGCCGCGCGCAAGAAGTAACGAGGAGGCCCGATCCATGTACACCGCTACCGCCACGGACACGCACGGACACGATCACGAACACGCGCCTACCGGCATCATGCGCTGGATCGCGAGCACGAACCACAAGGACATCGGCACGCTTTATCTGTGGTTCAGCCTGTTCATGTTCTTCTTCGCCGGCACGCTGGCGATGATGATAAGGGCCGAGCTGTTCCAGCCGGGACTGCAACTCTTTCAGCCAGGGTTCTTCAATCAGCTGACCACGATGCACGGCCTGATCATGATCTTCGGCGCGATCATGCCGGCGCTGGTCGGCTTCGCCAACTGGCAGATCCCGCTCATGATCGGGGCTTCCGACATGGCCTTCCCACGTATGAACAACTGGAGTTTCTGGTTGTTGCCGGCCGCGGGGCTCCTGCTCATTTCCACGTTCTTCGTTCCCGGCGGATCGATCGGCGGCGGGTGGACGATGTATCCGCCGCTATTCATTCAGGGCGGAATCGGTTACGACATGGCGATCCTCTCGGTGCACCTCATGGGTATCTCGTCGATCATGGGGGCCATCAACATCATCACCACGGTGCTCAACATGCGCGCACCCGGCATGACGTTGATGAAGATGCCGCTCTTCGTGTGGACCTGGTTCATCACGGCCTTCCTGCTCATCGCCGTCATGCCCGTGCTTGCCTGCGCGATCACCATGCTGCTCACGGATCGCAATTTCGGCACCCACTTCTTCGACGCGGCCGGCGGCGGCGACGCCGTGATGTACCAGCACCTCTTCTGGTTCTTCGGTCACCCGGAGGTGTACATCATGATCCTGCCGGCCTTCGGAATCATCTCGACGATCATCCCGACCTTCTCACGCAAGCCGTTGTTCGGCTATGTCTCGATGGTCTATGCGGTGGCCTCGATCGCCTTCCTCTCGTTCATCGTCTGGGCGCACCACATGTTCACGACCGGCATGCCGGTCGCCGGTCAGCTCTTCTTCATGTACACGACGATGCTCATCGCCGTGCCGACGGGCGTGAAGGTCTTCAATTGGATATCGACGCTGTGGCGCGGGGCGATCACCTTCGAGACGCCGATGTTGTTCGCGCTGGCGTTCGTCATCCTCTTCGCCATCGGCGGTTTCAGCGGCCTCGTTTTGGCCCTCGTCCCGGTAGACATTCAATTGCAGGATACCTATTACGTCGTTGCCCACTTCCACTATGTCCTGTTCTCGGGATCGGCGATGGCGATCATGGGCGGCGTCTACTACTGGCTGCCGAAATGGACCGGCCATATGTATGACGAGCGCCTGGGCAAGATCCACTTCTGGCTGACCGCGATCGCCTTCAACATCACGTTCTTCCCGATGCACTTCCTCGGGCTGGCCGGCATGCCCCGCCGTATTCCGGACTACGCGCTGCAGTTCGCCGATTTCAACATGATCGCCAGTATCGGCGGCTTCTTGCTCGGCGCCAGCCAGTTGCTGTTCCTTTATACGGTCGTCAAGTGCGTCCGCGGCGGAGCGCCCGCCCCAGCCCGGCCGTGGGACGGCGCCGATACATTGGAGTGGACGCTGCCTTCGCCGGCCCCATACCACTCGTTCGTCACGCCGCCGCTTGTGAAGTAGGTACCGGTATCCGGAGTCAAGCCATGCAATCACCCACGCAAACGCACCACACCGACGTTTACTACGTTCCCTCGTCGTCGATCTGGCCGATTGTCGGGTCGATCGCGCTGCTCACGCTCGCCGCCGGGTTCGTGCTCTACCTTGGCAAGGTAGCCGCCGGCCCCTATGTGATGGGGGCCGGCGTAGCGATCCTGGCGACCATGCTTTTCGGTTGGTTCAGCACCGTGATCAAGGAGAGCCTCGCCGGAAAGTATTCCGATCAGGTCGACACATCGTTCCGATGGGGGATGGCCTGGTTCATCTTTTCCGAGGTGGCGTTCTTCTCCGGGCTCTTCGGCGCCTTGTTCTACGTGAGGCTCATTACCCTGCCTTCGCTCGGGCACGCGGATTTGGTGTGGCCGAACTTCGAAGGCGTTTGGCCGAGCGCCGGTCCGGGGTTGAACAAGACGATCACGCCGGTAGGCGCCTGGGGCATCCCGGCGTTGAACACCCTGATCCTTCTGTCCTCCGGCGCCACCGTGACGTGGGCTCACTGGGGACTGCAGAAAGGGCGCCAGGCGCAACTCAAGCTGGGGCTGGCCTTGACCGTGCTGCTCGGGGCCCTCTTCCTCGGGCTGCAAATCCACGAATATGCGGAGGCCGCGTTCAGCATCCGCGACGGCATCTTCGGCGCGTTGTTCTACATGCTGACGGGATTCCACGGCTTTCACGTGCTGCTCGGCACCGTCATGCTGACGATCATCCTGCTGCGGGCGATGGCGGGGCATTTCACGCCCGACCGGCATTTTGCGTTTGAGGCCGTGGCTTGGTACTGGCATTTCGTAGACGTCGTCTGGCTGCTCCTTTTCGTTTTCGTCTATTGGATCTAGGCATGCGTACTTATTTCCCCGCTCTTCTTGCTCCGAAGGCCACTTCGTGAGCGCGCATCATCACTTCATGGCCGCGATCAGCCTTCTTTTCGCGACGGTGTTCGCCATCATGATCTACTCGACGATCGCGCACCGGCGCGCCAGCGGCGAAGGTCGCGGCACGCGGGGCGCCGTTCAATGGTTCTGGGCCGTCCTTCCGATGGCCATTCTGGCCGGTGTGGGCTATGCCCTGGCGGAACTACCGCCGACGTCGGCAGCGGCTTCAGCCGCCCGCTTTGAGGTGGCAAGCGTGGGAGACACAGTGATTCCGTCGCAAACAGCGACTGGAGAAGCAGCAAACCTGACGAGCGCCGCTCAATGACATCGACCGTTTCTCCCGAGGAGCAGGCGCGGCGCGCGGCGGCCAACCGGCGCGTCGGCTGGGCTCTCGCCGCGCTCGCGGCGATCATTTTCTTTGTTTTCTTTTTCAGCAAGATCTAGCGATGGCCGCCGCCCACCCCCTCGACCCGCTCGCACGCCGGCACCGCAAGCTGCTCCTGAAATTGCTGGCGGCCATCGTGCTCGCGTTTGGATTCGGGTTTGCGCTTGTCCCGCTGTATGACGCGTTTTGTGCACTCACCGGTCTGAATGGCAAAACCCGCGGACCGGAGTTCATTGCCGGGGGATTGAAGGAACGGGGGGACGGCGCGGCAGCGCGCGCTCCGTCACGCATCGATACGAGCCGCACCATCACGGTCGAGTTCGTCGGTACGGTCATGCCTGGGCTCCCTTGGGAAATGCAGCCGGTCAACGCGCGCATGGACCTGCATCCCGGCGAACTGCACCAAGCGAGTTACCGCGTGCATAACCTCTCCGACAAGACGATCGTCGGGCAAGCCATCCCGAGCGTCTCGCCGGGAGAGGCCGCGCTGCACTTCCAGAAACTCGATTGTTTCTGCTTCGCCCAACAGATGCTGGCGCCGGGCGAAACCAAGGAATTGCCGCTGACCTTCATTGTCCAGCCCGAGGTAGCGTCGGACGTGCGCACGATTACGCTGGCCTACTCGTTTTTCAACGTGGCTCCCAATGCCGCCGCAGCCGCTCGCTGATGCCACGGCAACGGCCCGGAAGCGTTAGACGCGGGGCGGCAGCAAGCCGAGCCAATAAGCAACGAGGAGCAGCACGAACAGCGTGACCGAGAGCGCAACGCGGACCGTCAGCGCTTTCACCGTCCGATGCCCTGCTCCGCGGTCGCGATAGAGGAAGAACAGCCCGGAGAACAGGCTGGCCAATACACCGAACAGCAGGAGAATGATCACGAGTTTCAACATGGTCCATCCTACAAGGTCGCGCATCGAAGGCGCTCGTGCTCAGAACACGCGGCCGGCGAAGAGTTCGGCACCGGTGCCGCTCTCGGGTGAGCAAACCGAGGCCACGCCTGGCCCGGGGTTTCATCTGCGCTTGTGGCCCACGCTCGCGGCGGCGGCGTTGATTCCGCTCTTTATCGCCGCCGGCCAGTGGCAATGGGGAAAAGCGGAGCTGAAAGCTGAGCGTCAGCGCGAACTGGATCTGCGCCAAGCTCAACCGGCCGTGACGGTCCCCGCCACGATCGCCGACCCGCTCAGTTTCGAATATCGGCACGCCGTGGCGCGCGGACACTATGAGTCGCAACACGAAATCCTGATCGACAATCAGGTTCAGCAGGGCCGGGCCGGTTATCACGTCGTCACGCCGCTGCGCCTGGAAGGTAGCGAGATGCGGGTACTGGTAAATCGGGGATGGGTTCCCGCTCTGCCCGAGCGGCGGGAGGTTCCGGCCACGCCGGCTCCGCAAGGCCTCGTCGAGGTCGATGGCACCGCCGTCATTCCGAGCCAACGCTTTTTCACCCTGCAGCAGACCGGCCCTCAAGACGGCCCCGAGCGCGTCTGGCAAAACCTCGATCTTGCACGCTACCGGTCGGCGGCGCGCTTCCCGATCCAGCCGTTTGTCATCGAGCTTTCTCCCGGCAGTTCCGCGGGGGGCTACGTTCGCGAATGGCGCCGCCCGGACGACCGGCGGCAGGTCAACGTGGGCTATGCCTTCCAGTGGTGGGGCTTTGCCGCCACGACGGTAGCCCTATGGCTATTCTTCAGCTTCCGCAGAAAATCATGACGACGGCTTCCATGGTTCCCCACTTCCCCGGCGCGTCACCCTCCGGCGGCGGAGAGCGCCCGACCGGCTCGATGCGAACGCTATGGCTGTTGTTGGCTATTTTCGTGCTGCCATTCGTTGGGGGCACGTCGCTTTACCTGTTCGATTGGCGCCCGCAACGTTTCGGCAACCACGGCGAACTCGTACAGCCGCTGCGGGTGCTGCCGTCCGAAGGGTTGCGGCGGGCCGACGGACAGCCGCTCGTGACGGCCGAACTACAAGGCGTGTGGTGGTTGGCGATGCCTGTTGGAAGCGCTTGCGAGAAGCAATGCGAAGGAGATCAGGAAGCGATGTACCGCCTGCACGTCGCGCTCAACAAGGAACAAACACAATTGCGGCGTGTCCTGATAACCGACGTACCCGCTGACGCGACGGCGCGCACGGTGGCCAGCCGAATACCCGACCTGACGTTGGCAACCTGGAGCGGCGCGGCCAACGCGGCAGCGTGGCGCGATGCTTTGCCGTTGCGGGACGGCGCGTTCTATCTCGTCGATCCGATCGGCAACGTCATGATGCGTTATGACGCGGGAACAGAGATGCGCGGCGTGCTCAAGGATATCGAGCGCTTGTTGAAGTATTCATGGATTCGGCACGAATAACGGCGACGTAAAGGAAACCGAGGAGGAAGCGCATGGTGCCCCGCCAAGGACGATCACACGATACGGCACACGCCCGGCCGGCGTCGCCGCTTTCATTGCCGATGTCGCTGCCGCTCGGGCAGCGCCTCGCCGATTTCTTCGCACTCTGTAAACCACGGGTAAATACGCTGATCGTGTTCACCGCGATGATCGGGATGTTCCTCGCTTCGCCAGGTATTCCTCCATTGGGTCGTTTTCTGGCAGCGTCGATTGGCATCGCACTTGTGGCGGGCGCGGCGGCAGCGATCAATTGCCTCGTGGAAAGCACGGTCGATGCGGTCATGGCACGTACCCGCTGGCGGGCGACGGCGCGCGGCTCCGTGCGTATTGCCGAAACGGCGGCTTTGTCGCTGTGCGTGGGCGGCGCCGGCCTCTGGTTGCTGCACACCACGGTCAATGCGCTCACCATGTGGCTGACACTGGCAACCTTCCTCGGTTATGCGGTGATATACACGCTCGTGTTGAAACCGGCGACACCGATGAACATTGTCATTGGCGGCGCATCGGGGGCCATGCCGCCGCTCCTCGGCTGGGCGGCAATGACCGGCAATGTCGGCCCCGAGGCGCTGGCGTTGTTCCTCATCATCTTCATCTGGACACCCCCGCATTTCTGGGCACTCGCCTGCTATCGGCGCGACGAATACGCGCAGGCCGGCCTGCCGATGCTGCCCGTGACTCACGGCATTCCTTTCACCTGCCTGCATAGCCTGCTCTACGTTGTCATGCTTACCGGCGCTTCGTTCCTCCCCGTAACGCTCGGCATGAGCGGTCGCCTCTACCTTGTGTCGGTCATTGCGCTGGACGTCGTGTTTCTTGGTTACGCCTTCGCGCTTTGGCGTAATTACAGCGACGCTTTGGCTCGGCGCACTTTCCGCTGGTCGATCGTATATCTCACCCTTCTGTTTGCTGCCTTGCTCGTCGATCATTTCCTGTGAAGCGGGCACCGATGCGTCTCTATCGATCCTTGATAATCATCGCCGCCGTCCTTGCCTTCGGCGTGATTACACTCGGTGCCTACGTGCGCCTCTCCGATGCCGGCCTCGGCTGTCCGGACTGGCCAGGATGTTATGGCCACTTGATCGGAGTCCCGGATGCGGCGCATGAACAGGCGGCGGCACTTGCGGCCTTTCCCGACCGGCCGGTCGAGGCGCCAAAGGCATGGAAGGAGATGGTGCACCGCTATTTCGCCGGTTCGCTCGGCGTCCTGATCGCCGCTATTTGCGCGCTCGGATGGCGTCATCGACGGCTGCTCGGACAACCGCCGACGGTGCCCAGCCTGCTCGTTGCGGTCGTCGTATTCCAGGCCTTGCTCGGGATGTGGACGGTAACGCTGCTTCTCAAGCCGGTGATCGTGACCGGTCATTTGCTCGGCGGGATGACGACCCTGGCCCTGCTTGTGTGGCTCTGCTTTGCCCCAGACCAGTCAACCAGCAACGGCGAAGGATTGCCGCCAAGAATACGGTGGGCCGTCCGACTCGCCTTGGTTACCGTGGTCGTTCAGATCGCTCTGGGCGGGTGGGTGAGCAGCAATTACGCCGCGCTCGCCTGCAGCGATTTCCCCACCTGTCAGGGACATTGGCTTCCCGAGATGAACTTCTTGCAAGCTTTCGAACTGCACCGACCACTTGGCGAAACGTCCGATGGCACCTTGCTTTCCAACGCGGCACTCACCGCAATCCACTGGTCGCACCGGGTCGGCGCCCTGGCCGTCACACTCATTGTGGGTTATCTCGCCCTCGCGCTTGCCCGGCACACGGCTTGGCGGCATTGGGCCGGCATTCTCGCCACAGCACTCGCCCTCCAGATCGTGCTCGGTATCGCTAACGTACTGTTGTCGTTGCCGCTCCCGCTCGCCGTGGCGCACAACGCCGGAGCCGCGGTTTTGCTCACCGCCGTGCTGGCGTTGAACATCCGGGTCTCGCGTACAGCCACCGCCGTCCCGTCACTCACTGAGACGCAAATACCACCGGCTAAGACCGTCGAGGTGACCTAGCCATACAACAAATGGAAATAGAGCCAAGCCGCTTGGCTTGGGGCGGCGGGACGGCTGTCAGTTAGTCGGAACGACCCAGCGCGGCTAGCAACTTCCCGTGTACGCCGCCGAAACCGCCATTGCTCATCACCAGAATGTGGTCTCCCGGCCGGGCTTCCGCCGAGATGGCCGTAACGAGCGCGTCTAAATCGTCGGCCACTGTCGCCTTGGCACCAAGGGGGGCCAGCGCTTCCGCCGCATTCCAGCCGAGGTTGGCGGAATAACAATAGACCCGGTCGGCTTCGGCGAGACTTCCCGGCAACTGCGCCTTCATCACGCCGAGCTTCATCGTATTCGAGCGCGGTTCGAGGACGGCAAGGATGCGCCCGCCTTGCTGACCCATCTTGCGCCGCAGGCCGCCCACCGTCGTGGCAATCGCGGTCGGATGATGGGCAAAATCATCGTAAACCCGGATATCGCGCACGGTTCCGCGTAATTCCAACCGACGTTTCACGTTCTGGAAACGGCCGAGCGACTCCAAACCTTTGTCGAACGGGACGCCCACATGCCGAGCCGCCAGGAGCGCGGCCAAGGCGTTCGCCCGGTTGTGTTCGCCGTTGAGTGACCAGGAAGCCTGTCCGATCAAGGTTTTCCCTTCGAACAAGGAAAGGGAGCCCTTGGCGTCGTCCCCTTCCATGCGCCAACCGCCGGGACCATTGAAGCGCTCGATCGGCGTCCAGCATCCGCGCCCGAGAACCCGGTCGAGGCTAGCCTCGGCAGCGTTCGAAATAACGAGCCCCGAACGGGGTAGCGTCCTTACCAAGTGGTGGAATTGGGTCTCGATCGCCGCAAGATCGGCGAAGATATCCGCATGATCGAACTCCAGATTGTTCAGCACCGCGGTGCGTGGGCGGTAATGGATGAACTTGGAACGCTTGTCGCAGAACGCCGTGTCGTACTCGTCCGCTTCGATGACGAAGAAGGGCGAGTCAGCCTGCGTACCGGCGAGACGCGCCGAAACGCCAAAGTTCAGGGGCACGCCGCCGATCAGGAACCCCGGACTCAGACCGTTGTCTTCGAGTATCCAGGCAAGCATCGACGAGGTGGTCGTCTTGCCGTGCGTTCCGGCCACCGCCAAAACCCAACGATCGCGCAACACGTTGTCGGCGAGCCACTGCGGACCCGAAACATAGGGCAGGCCGCGGTCCAGAATCTCTTCCAACAGCGGGTTGCCCCGCGAAATGGCGTTTCCGACAACGTAGCAATCGGGGTTGAGCGCCAGCTGGTCGGGATGGTACCCGTCGACGAGGTCAATGCCGGCCGCTTCGAGTTGCGTGCTCATCGGCGGATAAACGCCAGCGTCGCACCCGGTAACACGATGACCGCGGGCCCGGGCCAATTGAGCAATCCCGCCCATGAAGGTCCCGCAAATGCCCAGAATATGAATGTGCATCAAAGAATCCACGCTAAAATCAAGCCGCCACGGCGCGGCTTTTCGCCCGGCATTGTACCGTGCAGCGCCCTTCCCGCCGCTGTGAGCGACCGTCCGCCGTGCTTTGCCACTATTCCCGCTAGAGTATTTATCATGCCGACCCGCCCTGAACGCCAGAATCCCAATCTCCACACCCGGGCTCGAATCGCGGGTGCGGCCGCGCGCCTCATGGCTGAAGACGGTATATCGGATTACTCCGCGGCGAAGAGAAAGGCCGTGCGCTTGCTTGGATTGCCCGACAACACCCAGTTACCTGAAAACGCCGAAGTGGAAGCCGAGCTGAGAACCTACCAACGGCTTTTTCAGGATGGCGAGCATGAAGTACGGATTGCCCACCTGCGGCGCAAGGCCGGAGAGCTGATGGCTATCCTGGAGCGATTCAACCCCTACCTCACGGGTTCGGTGCTCGACGGCACAGCAGGCCGTTACGCGGAGATCGACATCCAGCTTTTCACGGACAGCGCGAAGGATGTGGAGATCTTTCTGCTCAACCAAGGCATCGCGTACGAACACGCAACCCCACGTACCGATCGAGCGGAGGCAGTGCTGGCAATCCATAGCGATGACGACGTAGCCAATCTGATCGTCTACCCTCGAGACGAAGAACGCGTGACGTTCAAGACTCGCGATGGCCGAGTGCGCAAGCGCGCGCGCCTGGATGCCGTCAACAAACTCATCAGTCATCCTTGAACCTCTTGAAGCGCGGCGGCCTTTATCTGCTTCTTGGCGTCGTCATCGCCGCGACTGCGACAGGGGCGTATGTCGGACGCCAGCTTCTCTCGCCCGGCAATCCGTCGTCGCGTATCTCTTCCACCGCCGTAAACGAGCTGTACTCGACCCCCTTTCCCGATGTCGCCGGCAAAACACAGCGCATTGCCGATTGGGAGGGAAAGACCGTCGTCGTCAATTTCTGGGCAACGTGGTGCCCGCCCTGCCGGGAAGAAATGCCGGCCTTTTCGCGGCTGCAGCTAAAGTACGCCAACGATGTGCAATTTGTCGGCATCTCCGTCGATTCAGCGGACAACGTGCGCTCTTTCACGACAAAAGTGTCGGTCGCCTATCCTCTGCTGGTCGTCGAGAGCCAGGGAGTAGAACTATCGAAAGCGCTCGGCAACGAGCGCATGGGGCTCCCCTACACGGTCGTTCTCGGCCCCAAACGCGAGGTTCTGCTTGCTCACACCGGACGTTTAGCCGAGAACGAACTGGATCGTATCCTTGAAAAAGCAGGCTCCAAGTAAGCCGTTATGGACAAAAGGCGCCTAAATGCGGCAAACTTTCGCGAACGGTTAGCAATTTCTTCGGTCTGAACAGCAGACCGCCCCGCCGCCCCAACCGAGAAGAACGACGGTCAAGCAACCAGGCGTGCAGCGCGCCTTCGTTCCGCACAGAAATTCCCGCGTAAGCCCTCCGACCCGGCCGGTGAGCCGCTATCGGAAAAGAAAAGGAGCCTTTCATGGATTTGAGAAAGCTGAAAAAACTGATCGACCTCGTCGAAGAGTCCGGGATCGCCGAGCTCGAGGTCACCGAAGGTGAGGAGAAGGTCCGCATCGTCAAACACGGCGTCGCTGCTCCGCAAACATTCGTTGCTGCTCCAGCTCCTCTGCCCGTACCAGCCCCGGCGACGGCGCCTGCGACAAGCCAGGCGGTTGGCGTTCCCGAGGCGGCGTCCGAGTTGCCTGCCGGTCAGGTGGTGAAATCGCCGATGGTCGGCACGTTCTACCGCTCGGCGAGCCCGGGATCGGACCCGTTCGTCGATGTCGGCAGTACAGTCAAAACGGGCGACACGCTGTGCATTGTGGAAGCCATGAAGCTCTTGAATGAAATCGAATCGGAGTTCTCCGGCACGATCAAGGCGATCCTCGTAGAGAATGGCCAGCCCGTCGAATACGGCGAACCTCTGTTCGTCATTGGCTGACGGACCTTTAGCCATGTTTGGAAAAGTCCTGATTGCCAATCGCGGCGAGATTGCGCTGCGCATCCAGCGCGCCTGCCGAGAACTCGACATAAAAACGGTCGTCGTGCATTCCGAAGCCGACCGCGACGCGAAATACGTAAAGCTGGCCGATGAGTCGGTCTGTATCGGCCCCCCGCCGTCAAACCAGAGTTATCTCAACGTTCCCGCGATCATCTCAGCGGCCGAAGTGACGGACGCCCAGGCTATCCACCCGGGGTACGGTTTTCTCTCGGAAAACGCGGACTTCGCCGAGCGGATCGAACGGTCAGGGTTCGTTTTCATCGGTCCGCGCCCGGAAACGATCCGGCTCATGGGAGACAAGGTGTCGGCTAAGGAGGCGATGAAGGCGGCCGGGGTACCCTGCGTCCCCGGATCGGACGGCGCACTCCCCGAAGACCCCAAGGAAATCCTGCGCATCGCGAAGGCCGTCGGCTATCCGGTGATCATCAAGGCCGCAGGCGGTGGCGGTGGCCGCGGCATGCGCGTCGTGCATACCGAGGCCGCATTGATCAATGCGGTGACGATGACGCGGTCCGAAGCGTTGAGCTTCTTCGGCAACGCTAACGTTTACATGGAGAAATACCTGGAAAACCCTCGCCACATCGAAATCCAAGTTCTCGCCGACAGCTTCCGCAATGCGGTCTATCTTGGCGAGCGCGATTGTTCGATGCAGCGACGGCACCAAAAGATCATCGAGGAAGCTCCGGCGCCCGGTATTCCACAACGCCATATCGCGCGCATCGGCGAACGCTGCGCGGAGGCCTGCCGCAAGATCAATTACCGTGGTGCCGGCACGTTCGAATTCCTGTATGAAAACGGGGAGTTCTACTTCATCGAGATGAACACGCGGATACAGGTCGAACATCCGGTGAGCGAGCTCATCAGCGGCGTCGATATCGTCCAGGAACAGATTCGCGTTGCCGCGGGAGAGAAGCTCCGCTTCCGGCAGCGCGACCTCACATTCCGTGGCCATGCGATCGAATGCCGGATTAACGCCGAAGATCCCTACACGTTCGTCCCTTTTCCTGGAAAGATCACGCTATATCACCCTCCCGGTGGGCCTGGAATCCGTGTCGATTCCCACGTTTACCAGGGCTATACCGTTCCTCCGCACTACGATTCGATGGTGGCCAAAGTCATCGCGCACGGCGACACGCGCGAGCAGGCGATCCGCCGCATGCGCATCGCGCTGTCCGAAATGAGCATCGAGGGCATCAAGACCAATATTCCCCTGCATCAAGAACTGATGCACGACGCCAGTTTCATCAAAGGCGGAACAAATATCCATTACCTGGAAAAAAGACTGGCCGCGAAAAGCGAAGTCAAGAAGGACCATTGAAACGTAAGCTCACCGGTCACATCGCGTGGCCGCGTGCGTTACGATAACGAACTTGACGTATTTGGCCCTGTTCAAGAAATCACCATGCCTTGGCTTTCCATCAGCATCGAAACCGATTGCCGCCACGCGGAGGCGCTCGCCGACGCGCTAATGGATGCCGGCGCATTGTCGGCCACGATTGAAGACGCAGACGCCGGAACGCCCGCCGAGACGCCTCAGTTCGGCGAACCGGGCTCGATCGCCACACCGGGTTGGGAAAGATCCCGCGTGGTGGCCTTGCTGGAACAGGACACCGACGCGGATGAATTTCTCGCCGTCTGCGCATCGCAGGCAGGATTGGACGCCATTCCGCCGTTCACGCGCAGCGAGGTGGCGGAGCAAAACTGGGTACAACTCACGCAATCCCAGTTCGAACCGATCCGCGTTTCGCATCGACTGTGGATCGTGCCTTCCTGGCACGAGGCCCCCGACCCTGAGGCGATCGTCCTCGTCCTGGATCCCGGCATGGCGTTTGGGACCGGGTCGCATCCCACGACGCGCCTCTGCCTGGAGTGGCTCGAACAGGAAACAACACCGGGCGCCTCACTCCTTGATTACGGCTGCGGTTCCGGTATTCTCGCCATCGCCGGCGCGAAGCTGGGGGCCGGTGAGGTACTCGGGGTGGATATCGACATGCAGGCCGTCGAAGCGGCCACCCGCAACGCCGAACGAAACAACGTCCAGGCTCGATTTGCCGACTCCACCAAAGAAATTCCGAAACAATACGACATCGTGGTCGCCAATATTCTCTCGAACCCATTGAAGGCATTGGCCCCGGCGATTTGCTCGCACGTACTTCCGGGGGGCCGGTTGGCGCTTTCGGGGATTCTCGCCGAGCAGACCGACGACTTGATCGAAGCGTACGCGCCGTATATCGCACTTGATGTTGCCGGTACGCGCGAGGGATGGGTTTGCCTCGCCGGACGTAAAGCCTGAGATGAAAACGCGCTGCCCCATCTGCGAGACCGTTTTCCGCATCACGCCGGAACAGTTGAAAGCCCGTGCGGGCAACGTTCGTTGCGGGCAATGCCAGACCGTCTTCAACGCGCTCGACACGCTGCTTGAGAACGAGACTACCGAGCATGGGGCGACGTCGGCGGTTCAGGTAGCAAGCCCGCAGGCGTCCGCACTGCAGACCGCGCGGCCGCCTAAGACGAAGTTCGAACAGGATTACGACAGAATCCTCGACTCCTTCCACGTCGACCGAATGGAGGGAGAGTCTGGCCTCGACAAGAAGCAGGTCGAATCCCTCGTACCAGACACCAACGCAGACCTCGACCGCGGCCTTGCGGGAACTGATTTCCGTGAGGAGCCAATGTCCACGGCTCCTTACATCGGCGAACACCCGACACTCCCGGATGGCGAAGAAATCGCAACCGAAAGCGTCTCGCCCCCTCCTCCGGACCAAGAGGGGGATTCGGGACATGAGATGGGAAAAGCCGCCGGGCTGATCCTGCCGCGTGAAACGACCGAGATTCCCGGGTACAGCAAATGGGCGGAAGGTGTCGTCACCCCGTCGTCCATCCCTGGCGATGCATTGTCGCCGCGCTGGCCATTCGCGCTCGCGGCGATTCTGCTGGTGCTGGTGCTCGCCGGCCAGCTTGCTTTCCATTTTCGGGGAGAGCTCGCCGTCTCGGCGCCGGTTCTACGGCCGCCTCTAGAGGCGTTCAGCCGCGTATTCGATGCCGACATCCCGCTGCCCACGCACGTCGAACTCGTCAGCATCGAGAACTCGGACCTGCAAGCCGACCCGGCGCGCGGCAACATGTTCGTGCTCAATGCCACCTTGCGCAATCGAGCTCGCTACGCGCAAGCGCTGCCTTCGCTGGAACTCTCGCTCACCGACACGCAGGACGCCGCCGTGGTTCGACGCGTTTTCAGGCCTGACGAATACTTGCCCAAGAGCCGCGATCACCGGGCTTTCCCAGGCAACTCCGACATCGCGGTGAGGCTGTGGATCGAGACGAAGGACGTCAGCGCGGCCGGTTACCGGCTGTACGTCTTCTACCCCTGATGGGTTGAACCGGAAATCAGCTTGCCAAGGGTTCGGTGGGTGCCCGGGCCGCGTTTTCCGCTTGTTATAATCCGCGATCTATCCTTTCCTGCGCTCACCCATGCCCACGCTAATCTGCGGCTCCGTCGCCTACGACAACATCATGGTCTTCCATGATCGTTTCAAGAATCACATTCTTCCCGAACAGATCCACATCCTCAACGTGGCGTTCCTTGTCCCGGAAATGCGGCGCGAATTCGGCGGGTGCGCGGGTAATATCGCCTACAGCTTGAAGTTGCTCGGTGGCGATCCGTTGATCATGGCGACCGTTGGTGACGACGCCGCGGCGTATCTCGACCGCCTCGATCACCTCGGCCTGCCGCGTACGCACGTGCGTCATGTAGCCGGAACCTTCACGGCACAGGCGTTCATCACCACCGACCTCGACGACAACCAGATTACCGCCTTCCATCCGGGTGCCATGACTTTTTCGCACCTGAACAGCGTCGCTGATGCCACGAACGCCACCCTCGGCATCGTCGCCCCCGATGGTCGCGACGGCATGCTCAAGCACGCACGCGACATGGCGGCGGCCGGCATACCCTTCATTTTCGATCCCGGTCAGGGGCTACCGATGTTCGATGGCAATGACCTCATGGAATTCATGCACCTCGCGCGCTACGCCTGTTTCAACGACTACGAGGCGAAACTCGCTAGCGAGCGTACGGGTCGGTCACTCGAGCAGCTCGCAAACGAGGTCGAGGTGCTGATCGTCACGCGCGGTGGCGAGGGCTCGCACATGTACGTGCGTGGCGAGAAACTGGAGATTCCGTGCGTAGCCGCCGACGATCTCGTCGACCCAACAGGTTGTGGCGACGCCTATCGCGCCGGCCTGCTCTACGGTATCGCCGAGGGCTGGGACTGGCAAAAAACAGGTCGCCTCGCCGCCGTGATGGGAGCGATCAAGATCGGCCACCGAGGCGGTCAGAACCATACCCCGACGCGCGCCGACATCGCCCGCCGGTACGTTGCGGCCTTCGGCGAATCGCCTTGGTAAGAAGGTAGGGCACCGCCTCTTAGCCATGATTCTGACTCCTTGCGCGAGGACGGTGGGCAAGCGACGTGTCCGAAGCGCCGCGATGCGATGAACGCGCCCGGCCCCACCCCCTACCTGACTCGCACCTACCGTTGCGTACGACTGGCCTGTCACTTCGCGTGGCTCGGCCTCGGTGCGGCCCTCGTTTATCCCTTCGTCAAAGACGCCCGCCGCAGGCGGCTGAAACAGCGCTGGTCGCGGCAGATTCTCGACATTCTTGCCATCCGTCTGAACGCCGACATGGCCGAAACACCCCCGGGATGCCTGATCGTCGCCAACCACATTTCCTGGCTGGACATTTTCGCCATCAACTCGGTCCGACCGGCAGCCTTCATTTCCAAGAGCGAGGTCCGGCAGTGGTTCTTTGTCGGCTGGCTGGCGGCACGTAACGATACGGTCTTCCTGCGCCGGGGCAGCCGCGGCCACGCACGTACGGTAAATTCGGAAATCGACAACCGGCTAAACGCGGGCCGGGATGTTGCGGTATTCCCGGAAGGAGCAACGACGGATGGCACTGGCCTGCTCGGTTTCCATGCCGCCTTGCTGCAGCCGGCGATCGAGACGGGTCGCCCGATCCTGCCCTTGGCACTCTCGTACCACGACGCGGGCGGAAAACGGACCACCGCGGCGTCGTTCGCTGGCGATATCCCCTTGCTCGCGTGTTTCGCCAATATCCTCGCCTGTCGTACGCTGACCGTACGTATTCAAGCAGCGCCGATCATCGACACCCAGAACAGAACGCGACGCGAACTCTCGCAACTGGCCCACGCGGCCATCGAGGAGCGGCTCACCAGTTGCGCACTTCCTTAGTCGAACACGGCACCTGGAGTATCTCCCGGTCCTCAAGCCGAATCGCGGTCAACGAGCCTCCCCACAGACAGCCCGAATCGATCGCCAACAGGTTCGGGAAAACCTTCAGGCCAAGCGCCGACCAATGACCGGTGATCAACACCCTGTCGGCACTCCGGCGCCCGGGCACTCGGAACCACGGGACGAGGCCATCGGGTGCGTCGGCGAGACCGCCCTTCGGCCGAAAGTCCATGACGCCTTGCGGCGTGCAGAAGCGCATACGGGTCATTGCGTTAACGATCACCCGCAGACGTTCCCAGCCCGTCAGCTCATCGCTCCATGCCGCCGGCTCGCTGCCCCACATGTGGGCGAGAAAAGTCGTCCAGTTATCCGCTTGCAGGGCCGCTTCCACCTCAGCGGAGAGTGCCCTGGCCTTGTCGACGGTCCACTGCGGCAGGAGCCCCGCATGAACGAGACAGTAACCATTTTCCACGTGGCATAGCGGCTGTCGGCGCAGCCAGTCCAGCAGTTCGTCGCAGTCGGGAGCCAGCAGCACATCGTCGAAGGTATCGCTCGCGTGCCGTTTGCCGAACCCTTTCGCGGCCATCAGCAGTGAGAGGTCGTGATTGCCGAGGACGGTAACCGCCGCCTTGCCGCAGCCCCTCACGAAGCGCAACGTTTCCAGCGAACGCGGCCCCCGGTTGACGAGATCGCCGACTAGCCACAGCCGGTCAGCGGCTGGATCGAACCGACAGCGCTCAAGCAAGCGGGAAAAGGAGTCGAAACACCCTTGAATGTCGCCGATCGCGTACGTTGCCATGCGATTCTCAGGCGCTCGCCTCGTTCCTCTGCCAATTCCAGGCGTCGGCACACATAGCGTCGATGCCCAGCTTGGCGGACCAGCCGAGCAGTTGGCGAGCCAACGCCGGGTCCGCATAACAGGCTGCCACGTCGCCCGGGCGGCGCGGGACGATGGCATACGGGACCGGGCGCCCGCTGGCCTTCTCGAATGCACGCACCATGTCGAGGACCGAGTACCCGCAACCGGTTCCCAGATTGACGGTAAGCAGGCCGGGCTGGCGGGCGAGGTAATCGAGTGCCGCCACGTGGCCCTCGGCAAGATCCACGACGTGGATGTAGTCGCGGACGCCGGTACCGTCAGGCGTCGGATAATCACCGCCGAAAACGCTCAGCCGCTCGCGTTTGCCGACCGCGACCTGGGCGACATAGGGCATGAGGTTATTCGGTATTCCATTCGGCGATTCGCCGATCAGTCCGCTCGGATGCGCTCCGACCGGGTTGAAGTAGCGCAGCCTAGCGATCCGCCATTCGGCATCGGCCTTGGCAAGATCGGCAAGAATGTCCTCGATTATCAGCTTGCTGGCGCCATACGGATTAGTGGCCGAGCGCGGGAAGTCTTCGCGAATCGGTACCGAAGCCGGATCGCCATACACGGTCGCCGACGAACTGAAGATAAGGATTTTCGTCCCTGCTTCTGCCATCACCTCGCACAACGAAAGCGCGCCGCCGACGTTGCAATCGTAGTAACGCAACGGCTGCGCAACTGATTCGCCAACGGCTTTCAACCCGGCGAAGTGAATGACGCCGTCGATCCGTTTCCCCGCAAAGATAGAGCGCAGCAGCGGGCGATCGCGTACGTCGCCCTCGAAAAATGCCGGGCGTTTGCCGGCGATCCGCTCGATGCGGTCGAGCACTTCACGACGGCTGTTGGAGAGGTCGTCGATCACAGTCACTTCATGGCCGGCAGCAAGCAGCGCGACGCAGGCGTGAGAACCGATATAGCCGGTTCCTCCGGTTACGAGGATATGCACTTTTTTATTCTCCACGTTCAAGAAATTGGACCACAGGCCGAAGCAAGTGAAGGTTCATTGACCGATCCGCTCGTGCTACCCGATAAACTCGGTCAGCATGCGCTCGACGCCGACGCGCCACTCGGGCAGTACGAGGCCGAAGGCTTCGCGCAGCTTGCGCGTATCGAGACGAGAGTTATGCGGACGTTGCGCCGGCGTCGGGTAAGCGCTCGTCGTGATGGCTTCGATCGCATCGGGAGCGACACGTATGGGGCGGCCGGCGTGGCGCGCATAGTCGATCACGAAGCGCGCATAGCCGTGCCAGCTCGTCTCGCCACTCGCTGCAAGGTGATAGGTGCCGGAGAGCGCCGGCTGCACACTCGCCATACGTATCGCATGCGCCGTCACATCGGCGAGGAGTTCGGCTCCGGTCGGCGCACCGATCTGGTCATTAATGATTTTCAAGCTCTCGCGTTCCTCGGCCAGCCGCAACATGGTCTTGGCGAAGTTCGCGCCACGCGCCGCGTACACCCAGCTCGTGCGAAAGATTAAGTGTCGCGTGCAACGCGCCACCGCTTGCTCGCCCTCGAGCTTGGTGCGCCCATAGACACTGAGCGGCGCCGGCCGATCGTCCTCTTTCCATGGCCGGTCTCCGCTGCCGTCAAAGACATAATCGGTTGAATAGTGGATCAGCCAGGCCCCAAGTTTCTCCGCTTCGTCGGCCAGCACACCGGGGGCGAGGGCGTTGATCGTCCGTGCCAGATCGGCCTGGCTCTCCGCGCGGTCGACGGCGGTATAAGCAGCGGCGTTGACGATGACATCCGGCGCTACCCGGCACACGGTTTCCGCCAGCGCGGCGAGATTCGAGAAGTCGCCGCACAGTTCGGTGCTATCGCTATCAAGAGCAATCAGATCGCCGAGCGGCGCCAAGCTCCGCTGCAGCTCCCAGCCGACTTGCCCGCCCTTGCCGAAAAGCAGGATCTTCAAGCGTCTCTCCCGCTGTAGTTCTTCTCGACCCACTCCCGGTACGCCCCGGTCTGCACGTTGTTGATCCAGGCGGCATTGTCGAGATACCAGTGCACGGTCTTGCGAATGCCGGTGGCGAACGTCTCCGCCGGCCGCCAGCCCAGTTCGCGCTCTATCTTCGATGCGTCGATCGCATAGCGGCGATCGTGCCCGGGCCGATCGGCCACGTAGGTAATCTGCTCGCGATACGAGCGGCCATCGGCATGGGGACGCAGCTCGTCGAGCAGACCGCAGATCGCATGCACGATGTCGAGGTTCGGTTTTTCGTTCCAGCCGCCTACGTTGTAGGTCTCGCCGATCTGGCCGCCCGCGAGAACCGTACGAATGGCGCTACAGTGGTCGCCGACGTACAGCCAGTCACGGATCTGCTGACCGTCGCCGTAAACCGGCAACGGCTTGCCCGCGAGCGCATTGACGATCATGAGCGGAATCAGCTTCTCGGGAAACTGGTAGGGGCCGTAGTTGTTCGAGCAGTTGGTCGTCAGTACCGGTAGGCCGTAAGTGTGATGGTAGGCGCGCACCAAGTGGTCCGAAGCGGCTTTCGAGGCTGAGTAGGGGCTGTTCGGTTCGAACCGGTTCGTCTCACTGAACGCCGGGTCTTCCGCCTTGAGCGAGCCGTAAACCTCGTCGGTGGACACATGCAGGAAACGGAATTTCGCCTTCTCCGCCTCGCTCATGGCCGCGTAATACGCGCGCACATTCTCGAGCAGGTTGAACGTACCGACAATGTTCGTCTGAATGAATTCGCCGGGGCCATGGATGGAACGGTCGACGTGGCTTTCGGCGGCGAAATTGATTACGGCGCGTGGCCGATGGCGCGAGAGGAGTTCGCCCACCAGCGACTTGTCGCCGATGTCTCCCTGCACGAAGGCATAGCGTGGGTCACCGCTTAACTCGGCGAGGTTCTCTCGGTTGCCTGCGTAAGTGAGTTTGTCGAGATTGAGGACCGGCTCGTCGTTCTCGCGCAGCCAGTCGAGGATGAAGTTGGCTCCAATGAAGCCCGCACCGCCGGTTACCAGAATCAAAGCGCTTCCTTTCGTTTGGGGGATGACCGCTCGTCGGGGCGACCGGTTCAACGCGAGGGGATGCTGCCTTTATAATGCTGCCTTTTCCTACCGCAGGTATTTTACCCGTCGATGCGCATCCTGTTGGTCAAAACGTCGTCGCTCGGCGACGTCATCCACAACTTGCCCGTCGTACGCGACCTGCGCCGCAGCCTGCCCGAAGTCACCGACATCGACTGGTGCGTCGAGGAAGGGTTCGCCGACATTCCCCGTCTTCATCCAGAGGTTTCGGACGTCATTCCCGTCGCTGTTCGACGCTGGCGGAAGTCGCTTGGGAGCTTATCCACGTGGCGCGAAATCGCCGCATTCCGGCATCGGATAGTGGACTCCGAATACGACGCGATCCTCGACACCCAAGGATTGTTCAAAAGCGCCTTGATTGCGCGCCAGGCGCGCGGCCTTCGCTATGGTTACGATGCGGCAGTCGCGCGTGAGCCGATCGCCGCCCGGTTTTACGACCGCACTTTCATCATCCCGCCGAACGCGCATGCGGTCGAACGCAACCGCTGGCTGGCGGCCGCCGCCTTCGACTACCCGGTAGATCTGCCGCTGGATTATGGGATCTCGGCACCGGACGCCGAATTGCCGTGGTTAGCACCCGCGCAGCGCCACGCCGTTTTGCTCACAGCAACGAGCCGCGACGACAAGCTGTGGAGTGAGGAGGCATGGACCAGCCTCACGCGTTGGCTAGTCGCGCGCGACATCGTGCCCGTGTTGCCGTCCGGCAGCGCGCAGGAGAAGCAACGGGCAGAGCGGATCGCCGCAACCGCGCCGGGTGCCATTGTTGCCCCGCCGCTTGACTTGCGCTCCCTGGCGGCGCTGCTCGGCAGATCACGGCTCGCCGTCGGCGTGGACACCGGTCTTGTGCATCTCGCCACAGCGCTGAACGTCCCGACGATTGCGATCTACGTCGCCACCGACCCCGCGCTGACGGGCGTGTACGGCACCGGCTTTTTCCGCAATCTCGGCACACGCGGCCGGCCCCCGCTAGCGGCGGAGGTCATCGCCGTCGCCGAACAGGAGCTTCGTTCATCATGATGCGTGTTCTGTACGCCCTCACCTTCTATCTCGCGCAGCCTCTCGTCTGGACTCGGCTGCTCTGGCGGGCTCGCAAGCAGCCCGAATACCTTCGCCATGTCGGCGAACGTTATGGTTTTCACCAGTCTCCGGCGCCCAGCCGGCTGATCTGGGTACATGTCGTGTCAGTGGGAGAAACGCGAGCCGCCGAACCGCTGATCAAGGCTTTGTTGAATACCTATCCGGACCACGACGTGCTGATGACGCACATGACGCCGACAGGGCGCGCGACCGGTGGGGAGTTGATCGCGAAATACGGCGGGCGTCTGCATCAGGCCTACTTGCCCTACGACCTACCCGACGCTTGCGGACGATTCCTCGACCATTTCAAACCCCGTCTGGGCCTGCTCATGGAGACCGAGTTATGGCCGAACCTCATTGCCGCCGCGGCTCGTCGCAATATCCCGGTATCGCTCGTCAATGCCCGCCTCTCGGCGAAATCGCAACGCGGTTACCTGCGCCTGTTGCCATTGATTCGCCCGGCGTTCGATGCCCTGCGCGCGGTCGCCGCGCAAACGCCGGCAGATGCTGAACGCCTGGTCGCCATCGGCGCTCAACGCGTCAGCGTTTTCGGTAATATCAAATTCGACGTGACACCAGCCCCCGAAAAGCTCGAGTTGGGAAAAGAATGGCGGCAGGCACTCGGCAACCGCCCGATCTGGCTGGCGGCAAGCACCCGCGAAGGCGAGGAGGCGCTGATTCTCGACGCTTTCTGCCGCCTCAATGAGCCCAGCCTGCTGCTGTTGCTCGTGCCGCGTCATCCGCAGCGTTTCAACGAGGCGGCCGCCCTTGTCGAGGAGAGGAAACTGAAGCTCTGTCGACGCAGCGCGGGCCCCTTGCCGACAGAGGACACGCAAGTCTGGCTCGGCGACAGCATGGGCGAGATGCCGGCGTATTTCGCCGTGGCCGATATCTCGATCATGGGCGGCACCCTGCTCCCCTTCGGCGGACAAAACCTCATCGAAGCAGCGGCTTGTGGTTGCCCTGTCCTCGTCGGCCCCCACACCTACAACTTCCTGCAGGCTTCGGAAGACGCCACGGCGTGCGGCGCCGCGCGTCGTATCGCGGATGCCGGGTCGGCGGCGGCGGAAGTGAAGAAGTTGCTCGCGGATGGAGCGGCGCTACAGCGGATGCGCGATGCCGCGACGGCCTTCACTCAGGCACATCGCGGCGCCACGGCTCGCACGATGGCCTTGGTGGCCGAAATCATGGCGCCTCGAACAGCGGGTTGATCTGTTCGAGGTCGGCCTCGCTCAGCGAACCGACGGCGGCCTTGAGCTTGAGTTGCGCAAGCAGCGTATCGGAACGCGCCTTAGCCAGGTCCCGCTGGGTGACGTAAACCTGATTTTCGGCATTGAGCACGTCGATATTGATGCGCACGCCTACTTCGTAGCCCAGCTTGTTTGATTCGAGGGCGCTCGTGCTCGATATCAACGCGGCCTTCAGCGCCTGAACCTGCGCCAGTCCATTCACCACCCCGAGAAACGACTGCTGCGCATTGAGCGCTGCCGTACGTCGGGCGTTCTCAAGCGATGCCAGCGCCGCGTTGCGATTAGCCGCCGCCTCACGGACTCGCGAGTTGACGTAGCCGCCCTGATAGATCGGGATGTTGAGTTGAAGGCCAATGTTCGCCGTACGCGTTTCGAGGTTGTCTTGCGAGGAATAGGACGTCTGCGAATTACTCTTGCCGTAGTTTGCCACCGCATCGAGCGTCGGGTAATGCCCGGCTCGCATGCGCTCGACTTCCTTCGCCGCGACCTCGCTCGCCGCCTGCTGGGCTTGCACGGTGAAGCTATCCCGCTCCGCCGATTCGACCCATTGCTCCATCCTCGCCGGCTGCGGCGGTCGAAGCTCGGCTTCCGTCTTGAGGCGGTTCAGTTCGCCGACGTCACGACCGACGATAAGCCGCAGTGCATGGCGTTTGACGTCAAGGTCGTTTTGCGCGGCGATTTCCTGCGCGGTCGCGAGGTCGAAACGGGATTGCGCTTCCTGCGAATCGGTGATCGTCGCCGTTCCCACCTCGAAGTTCTTTTTCGCCTGTTCAAGCTGCTGCGCAATCGCCTGTTTGTTGGCGCGAACGGCGCGCAGGCTTTCCGTGGCGTAGAGAACGTCGAAGTACGCCTGGGCCACGCGTAGGATCAGTTCCTGCGAGGCTTGGGCAAAATTGGCCTCGGCTTGCGCCACCTGCAGCAGCCCCTGGTCGTACTGCACCACGTTCTGCCAGCGGAACAACGGTTGCGTCAGATTGACGTTGTAACCGTCCGTGCCGTAGCTCTTGTTGATCGCCGGGCGGCTTTCGACCTGGTAACGGTTGTCATTCCGCACGGCATTGGCCGACGCGCTGACAGTCGGCAGCAACCCGGCCAGTCCTTGCGGAGCCTTTTCACGCCCTGCCTCGGCCGTGGCGCGCGCCGCCGCGTATTGCTGGTCGTTGCTCAACGCCTCGCGATACACCTGCACGATGTCCGCCCCCCATGCGGCATTCGCCGCCACAACTCCCGCCGCGAACAGTGAGAGCCAAATTGCGGAGGTCTTCAGGCGCATCGCGCGAACCCTGCGGAATCAGAAAACGAACTTCTTGCGCTGAACCGCGTTGGTAAGCGGCTCAGCCACAGTCTCAAGAACGTTGATTGTCGTAAACGTATTCTCGTCGGTACGCGTGATCGATTGCATCTGCATCGCTGGCGCTTCGCCGACGATCGCCACCAAACGACCACCGACCCGGAGTTGCTGCAGAAGATTTTCCGGGACCATCGGCAGCGAGGCGGAGACGACAATCGCATCGTAGGGAGCATATAAGGGCCAGCCCTGCGCCCCATCGCCAAGATCGACGCTGACATTGGCAACGCCGGCGCGCTGCAGATTGTTCCGCGCCGTGGCGACGAGGTCGGAATCGATTTCGACGGAATAGACGAACTCGGCCTTCGCCGCGAGCAGCGCCGCCATGTAGCCGCTGCCCGTACCGATTTCCAGGACTTTGTCGGTATTCTTGATGCCGAGTTCCTGCAGCATGCGGGCTTCGATCTTCGGCGCCAGCATCGTCTGATTGGGAGCGCCGTTACGTTTCAGGGGAATTTCGAGGTCGGCAAACGCCAGCTCCTTGTGCTCCGTGGGCGCGAACTCTTCGCGCTTCACCACCGCGAGCAGGTTCAGCACGTTGGGATCGAGCACCTCCCAGGGCCGGATCTGCTGCTGGATCATATTGAAACGCGCCTTTTCAATGTTCATCGTTGCGTCCGCCATATCGTCGTTCCCCGTCACAATACATTAGGCCGAGCTAATATTAAGTAGCGCGGCGACTCGCGATTATACCTTGCGCCGAGTACCGTCCGCATGCCGTCTCGGCGCGGCGCTCTCCGTAATTCCCGCCATGGTCTGCGCTGCAGCCCGGGAGTACCATCGGCGAGGAAGGTTGCAGTCTTTCGGCCAGGAGGCCAACAGAATGGAACGGAGCTTGGACCGTCGGCAACGCGGGGGGAGCGCAGCGCCCGGACCAGGGACGGAAATGGCCGCGGCAACCACGCATCTCCCGGGAACCAAGCGGTTCTTCCTGATGCAGTGGGTAACGCTGATCATCGCCTTCCTGATCCTTGCGGCTTTCGTCGCCGCATCGTTGCACACGGAGCGCAAGCGAATCCTCGCGAATGCGGAAGACCGCCTCGCGCTCGGCGCGAAATCGATCGCTTTCGCACTCGAACGACGCCTCGACTCGATCGACCGTGGTCTGCGGGATATCCGAGAAAACCTGCGCATCCTTCACCACCACGACGAGCGAGGCAGCCACATTGCGATGCAGCTCGCCTTCTTCCAGCGCGCGGTCGAGGGAGTCCGCTCGGCGATGATCATCGACGCGGACGGCGTTGTCGTTCTAGCCAGCGACCCACATCTGGTGGGGCGCGACTTAGCAAGCACCGCGCTATTTCGCGCGGCCCGAACACGGCCAAATAGTGCCGCAGCCGACTTCTCGGCGCCGGAGGCCATCGGCCAACGAACGCTTTCCGCCACGCTCTCGCATGCCATCGTCGAACCTGACGGGCGATTTGCCGGGCTCGTCGTCGCCGAACTCGATCTCGACGCGCTCGAACCCATCCTGGCAGCACTGCGCTATACGCCGGACGTCTCGGCGGGCTTAGTGCACCGCTCCGGCAAAACCCTTCTCTACGTGTCGTCCCCCGCCGTTCCGTCCGGTACCGACTTCTCCGCCCCGGATACTTTTTTTTCGCGGCACAGGCAAAGCGGCCGCGATGCGAGCTTACTTTCAGGCACATGCCAGGTGCTGCCCAATGAGCGCCTCGCTGCCGTACATACGGTACCTGCCTTGGCGCCGGATTCCGCCCCGCCGCTGGTGGCCATCGTCAGCCAGGAATACGACACCGTCCTCGCTCCTTGGCATACCGACCTGCGGAACCGCGCCGGCCTGCTCGGACTGTTGATCATTTCAGCCGTGGCCGCCCTCGCGGTCCACCAAAGACGGCAGCGACGCCTCGTGCAGATGACCCGGCAATACCAGGCTGACCGGCAGCACGCCGCCGAGCGCCTGCAGTTCGCCACCGAGGCGAGCGGCACCGGCATATGGGAACTCGACGTGCGCACAATGGCGCTCACCTGCGACGACACGATCTATCGCCTTTATGGACGTGAAAAGAAAGGCGTGGGTTCCGCCTACGCCACCTGGCGCGAGGATGTCCTGCCGGAAGATTTGCCTGCCGCTGAAGCGGCGCTGCAATACGCGATTCAGCATGGTGAGGACCTGGAGATGGTTTTCCGAGCCGTGCGCGGAGACGGCCAGGTTCGCGTCATGGAAGTACTCGCCCGCCTATTCAAGGACGAAAATGGCAAACCGTTGCGGCTTATCGGCGTCAATCGCGATATCACCCGGCAACGGCGTATCGAACAGTCGCTGCGGGAAAACAAGGATTTTCTGGTCGGCGTACTTGATTCTCTTGTTGAACACGTCGCCGTACTCGACGACAAGGGACACATCGTTGCCGTCAACCGGGCCTGGGTGGATTTCTCCGCCGAGAATGGCGGGCCCGGGCGAGCCGCCGACATCGTTGGCCACGACTATTTCGAGTTGCGCAATGCCTCTCCGGCAAGCGCTCAAGACGAAGACACAAGCCGCATCGGAAACGGCGTACGCGCCGTGTTGGCCGGCGAATGGGGCAGCTTCGCGGCGGAATACGAGAACAAAGCGGCCGACCGTCATCGCTGGTTCCACATCCAGGTCACGCCATTGCAAGGGGGAAAGCGGGGCGCCGTCATCGCCTTGGAAGACATCACCAACCGCAAACTCGCCGAGGAAGCCCGTCAGCGAGCGCAGCGCGTGACGCAACAGTTCCTCGACCACATGCCGGGGCTCGCCTATGTCAGGGACGAGAGCCATCGGTTCGTCCTTGCCAATAGGCAGTTCAAGACTTTGTTCGGCATCGACCCGAGCGACGCTATCGGCAAGACAAGCGAGGAGTTGTACCCGGAAGCGATGGGCCGAAAGGTTGCGGCGGACGACCGCCGAGTACTGCGTACAGGCCGCAGCGCCGTTATCGACGATCATTTCTTTGGGCGCCATTACGAGTCCAACAAATTCGTTATCGAGGACGACTCAGGGAAACGCCTGCTCGGCGGGATTACGCTCGATGTCACGCAGCGCCGGAAGCATTCGGAACGGCAGGACGCGCTGCTGGCGCTGAGCGAGCTAGGCGGCACGGTACCCGAGCATGAGTTCCTCCATCGCGGGCTTGAGATGGCGGTTCGCCTGACAGAAAGCCAGGCGGGCTTCGCCTGCTTTGTAGACGAATCTCAGGAAGGCCTTGAATTCGTCGCAGCCACCTGGTTGACGGACGATGATCTCGATCGTCTGGAATGGCGCCGTCGGATCGACGAAGCCGGCGCGTGGGCGCAAGCCGCCAAAACCGGTAACGCCGCCGTCTTCAATCGCGCCCCGGATGGACCGGCGTCTGCCTTGCCCCCTGAATGCCCGGCCATGGAGCGATTGATCGCCATTCCGGTGGCCGAGCAGAACCGAGTCCGAGCGGTGCTCTGTATCGGCGGTAAAGCGGCGGACTACGACGACTTCGACTGCGCCTCGGCCCAACTCATCGGTAACGACCTGTGGCGCATCGTGCACCGCATCCGGGCGGAAGTTGCCTTGCAGCAGAAGGTCGACGAGCTGGTATCCCTCAACGCGCGACTCGACGAAACGAACAACCGACTGCTCCAATCCGAGAAGCTGGCCGCCATCGGGCAATTGGCCGCCGGCGTGGCGCACGAGATAAACAACCCGATTGGCTATGTTTCGTCGAACTTGAACTCGCTCACCGGCTACGTAGCCGATCTGCTGGCGATCGACGAGGTGTACGGCGAGATCGAGGCACGTTATGGCGTCTCGATGCCCCGCGCTTTCGAACGCGTACATCAACTCAAGGCGGAAGCCGACCACGGATTCATCGTTAGCGACATTCGGCATTTGCTCGACGAGTCGCGAGAGGGGCTCGCCCGCGTGCGGCAGATCGTGTCCGATTTGAAAGACTTCTCGCGCATCGGCGCGACGGGTTGGGAATGGGTGGACCTCCACGCCGGTCTGGAGAGCACGCTCAACATCGTCTGGAACGAGATCAAATACAAAGCCGAAGTCGACCGACAATACGGCGAACTACCGCCCGTGCGCTGCATTCCGTCGCAGATCAACCAAGTGTTCCTGAATCTGCTGACGAATGCCGCGCAGTCGATCGAAGGGCACGGCCGCATCGTCTTGCGTAGTGCCTGCGAAGGCCGTACCGTATGGATCGAGATCGAAGACAATGGCTGCGGAATCGCGCCGGAAAGCCTGGAACATATCTTCGAGCCGTTCTATACGACGAAGCCCGTCGGTAGCGGAACCGGCCTGGGATTATCGCTTTCCTGGAGTATCGTGCAGCGTCATCAAGGGAAAATCGAGGCGCGCTCGGTCCTTGGCCGAGGAAGCGTGTTTCGCGTTACGTTGCCGATCGATCCGCAGCCGGCCGACGAGACTCAAGTCGAGACAGCATCATGAACGATACGAATGAGAAGGTGGCGACGCTCCTCCTTGTCGACGACGAACCCAGCATTTTGTCGTCGCTGCGCCGGGTGCTCCGTCCCGCTGGATACGCCGTGCGTACGGCGGAAAGCGGCGCCGCAGGACTTGCGCTGCTCGAGCAGGAGCCAGTCGACCTCGTGGTCTCCGACATGCGTATGCCGGAAATGGACGGCGCGAAATTTCTCGAACAGGTCCGCAAGCGGTGGCCGGACACGATGCGCATCCTCCTGACCGGCTACGCCGATGTGAATTCGACGATCGACGCAATCAACCGGGGCGAGATCTACCGTTATGTATCCAAGCCGTGGGACGACAACGACCTTTTGCTCGTCGTGCGCGACGCGTTGGAGACGGCGCGGCTGCGGAGCGAAAATGCCCGCCTCCTGGCTCTCACGCAAGCGCAGAACGAGGAACTCAAGGACCTAAACGGCCATCTCGAAGACAAGGTTCGGCAACGCACCGCCGAAATCGAGCAGATCAACAGCTTCCTCAATCTGGCGAACGATAAGCTGAAGCAGAATTTCCTCGTCTCGATCAAGATGTTCTCCAACCTGATGGAGTTGCGAGGCGGGGCCATGGCGGGCCACTCGCGCCGCGTTGCCGACCTGTCGCGGCGTCTCGCGGCCCGTCTCGGGGTACCCACCAAGGAACAGCAGGACATCTTCTTCGCCGCTTTGTTGCACGACATCGGCAAGATCGGCTTCCCAGACAGCCTGCTCGCCCGCCCCGTGTCGCGAATGAGCGGCGACGAATTGGGCCGCTATCGCAGGCACACCATCTCCGGCGAATCGGCGCTGATGCCGCTCGACGAGCTGAAGGAGGTATCCCTGATCGTGCGTGCTCATCACGAACGTTTCGACGGTCAAGGATTCCCGGATGGTCTGCAAGGCCTCGGCATCCCTTTCGGCGCGCGCATTCTCGCCGTAGTGAACGACTACGACAGTCTGCAGATCGGTACGCTGGCCGAAAAGCGCATGGGTCCCGACGAAGCGAAGACGATGGTCGCCAAGTCGCGCGGCAAGCGATATGACCCGCAGGTTGTGGACACCTTCATCGAACTGCTCGGCGGCCTGGCGCACGAAGTGGTGCGCGAACGCGCCGTCTCGTACCCCGATCTCAAGGTCGGCATGGTGCTGGCTCGCGACCTCGTCAGCCGCGACGGCGTTCTCCTGCTCGCCGCGGATTTCGTGCTCGACGTCTCGCTGATCAAACAGATCCAGGACTACGCGCGCAGAGAAAACCACGCGATAACGGTCTACATCCGAACGGACAAGGGAAGGGAATGAACGTGGGACAAGGCCGGCTGGGCAGCGGACGCTGTTTTTCAACACCGATTCTTGGAGGTGCGGAATGGACCGAGTAATGATCGTCGACGACGACGAGTCGATTCTCAACGCTTTGCGCCGACTGCTGCACATAACGCCGTGCTTGTCCGGCGGCAAGCTCTTCAAACTGACGGTCGACACCTTCAGCTCGCCGGAGGCTGCGTTGGAGAAGGCCCGCCACACGGCGTACGCTCTCGTCATCTCTGATTATCGGATGCCGACGATGAACGGCGTGCAGTTTCTGAAAAAATTCCGCGATATCCAACCGGACGCCGCGCGGCTCATCCTCTCGGGCTATGCTGATCTGAACGGGCTGATCCGGGCAATCAACGACGTCGGCATTGTGCGCTTCGTCTCCAAACCCTGGAACGATTATGAGTTCGTATCCACGCTGGGCCAGGTGCTCGCGCTACGCGAGCTGACTCTCGAAAATCAGCGGCTCGCCGATGAGATGCGCTTGTCGAAGGGCGATCTGTCGCCAGAGGAGTTTGAACGGAAACGCCTTGAGGAAGCCGAGCCGGGGATCACCAAGGTGCACTGGGGGCCTGACGGCTCGGTGTTGCTCGACGAATCGTTGCTGGATCGGCCCTAGGCGGCGTCGGGTCCTCGTAGCCGAACTGTGAATGGATAGCGAACTGAATCGGAGGTGCGGCTTGAGCAAGGTCGACGACGAACAGGCACTTTTCGATACGCTCGAATGCCCGGTGTTGCGCGTCGACACGACGATGGTGCTCATGTTCGCCAATCGGTTCGCGCGCCGCTGGATGGCAAATGGTGACGATCCGGTAGGTCAGTCGCTGGCCGCCCTCGTTCCGCCCGACGCTGGAGACAACAATTTCGTCGAGTCGATACGCGAGCGCCTGGTGGCGCGCGACAGCCGCCCCATTCGCGGCACATGGCGGGGAACGGATGGGAACCCGCGGTGCGCGGTTTGGTCGCTGGGCTTTGCCGCCTCGACCGAAAGCCAGACCGAAGTCGTCCTGATCGGTGCGGTGTGCGACAAAGACTCGGATAAACCAGAAGACAACGCGAACCCAAGCGGCGGCAAAACCGGGCAGGCATTTGCCGACCTCATGCTGTGCACCGTTGCGGACGGTTTCGCGGCCCCGATTCTCGTGACGGCCGCCGACCAGACGATTCTCTATGCCAATGCCGCTGTTCTGAACGAAACAGGCTATTCGGCCGCCGAGGTGCTCGGCCGCACGCCCGCCTTGTTCAAGTCCGGGCAGACCGGCGAAGAGACGTATCACAGCCTGTGTACGGCGCTCGAATCGGGATACACCTGGAAGGGCGATTTCATCAACCAGCGCAAGGACGGCTCCCAATTCGTCCAGCGCATGACGATCGCCGCCGTGCGCGGCGATGACGGCGCCATCCGTTACTACTTTGCAGTCGGCGATACGGCGGCTACACCTCAAGGTGGTAGCCCCCGCGTCGAGAATCTCCTGGCTTATGATCCGCTGACCGGCCTGCCCAACCGTGGCGCCTTTTTGCGCACGCTCGTCGACGCCCTTGATGACGCACCGTTGACCGGCGGCAACATTACCGTCCTGCACATCGACATCGACGACTTCTTCGTCGTCAGCGACGCGCTTGGCACGGCGGAGGCGGACAACGTGATCGCGGCCATCGGCGAGCGCATCGCCGGTGTGTTGCGGCAAGCGGATATCCTGGCGCACCTGGGCGACGACAAATTCTCCATCCTGCTCGATCCGCGAACGCCGGGAGCCGAGAACGATGCGCGGGAAGTGGCGGCGCGGATACTCGAGGCCGTCCGCGAGCCCCTCGTCTGCGCGGGCCGGACGAACACGATGACCGCCTCGGTAGGCATCGCCGCGTATCCCGCCGATGGCGAGGATGCCAGTACGCTGCTGAGCCACGCGATGAATGCCACGGAGCGGGCAAAGACCGCCGGCGGCAACGAAGTCCGGCGCTTCGACGCGGTTGCCGCAAGCAGCGTCAGCGGACAGAGGGAACTTCTCCACGACCTTGCCCGCGCCATTGAGCACGGCGAACTGGTGCTCCACTACCAGCCGCAGGTGAGCCTTTTTTCCGGCAGTGTCATCGGTCTCGAAGCGCTGGTGCGCTGGCAGCATCCCGATCGCGGAATGGTCCCGCCCGGCCAGTTCATTCCACTCGCCGAACACTCCTACCACATCATTCACATTGGCGAATGGGTACTGCACGAGGCCTGCCGGCAAATGCGGGTTTGGATGGACTCCGGACTCCCTCCGCTCAAGGTCGCCGTCAATCTCGGCGCGCGACATTTCCGCATCCCCGACCTGCACTCGCGGGTCGCCGGCACGCTGGCCAAGCACGATATCGAGCCCGGGTTCCTCGAAATCGAAATTACCGAGGGCGTGATGATGCACGAGGTCCAGGCGACCGTGCGCAGTACCGCCCAATTGAAGCAACTCGGCGTGCGTATATCGCTCGACGATTTCGGAACCGGCTACTCGTCGCTCGCCTACCTGTCGCGGTACCCGATAGACGTCGTCAAGATCGACCAGTCTTTCGTCCGCGACGTAACGACCAACCCGGTCAACGCGGCGATCACGCAGGCGATCATCGCCATGTCACACAAACTGGGAAAGGTGGTTCTCGCGGAAGGCGTCGAAACCGAAGAACAGATGCATTACCTGCGCCGCAACGAGTGCGACGAAATGCAGGGTTACCTGTTCTCACGGCCAGTGCCCGCTGAAGACGTCGGGCGTCTACTGCGCGACGGCGCTGCAATGCGGCTTTCGGGACAGCAGGATGCCGAGAAACGGAGCACCGTCCTCTTCCTGGACGACGAACCGAACATTCTCACTTCGCTAAAGCGTACGCTCCGGCGGGAAGGCTACGATATCCTGACCGCCGAAACGGCCACCGACGCCTTCAGTCTGTTGGCCTGCAACGAAGTGCAGGTGATCATCTCGGACCAGCGCATGCCCGAGATGAACGGCACGGAGTTCCTCGCTCGCGTAAAGAATCTCTACCCGCAAACGGTGCGCATGGTGCTTTCCGGGTACTCCGAGATATCGACGGTGACCGATTCGATCAACAAGGGCGCGGTCTACCGTTTCATGCTCAAGCCGTGGGACGACGAGAAGCTGAAGGCGGAGATCACCGGCGCCTTGCGGCACTGGCGCGAACTCTACGGAGAGAAGAATTGAGCAAGGCGGAAGAAATCATCGCCTCGGCGCGCGTGCTCGTCGTCGACGACGATCCCATTCTGCGCACGCAGCTCAAGCACTTGGCCGGGCGCTTCGTCTCGGAGGTGCGGGTCGCCGCCGACGGCGCCGAAGGACTCGACATCTGGCGCGAATGGCGCCCGAACGTGACGATCACCGACATCTTCATGCCGCGCATGACCGGCTTGGACATGACGACGGCAATCAAGAGCGAAGACCCGGATGCACAGATTATCGTCATCACGTCGGACCAGGACGGCGACAGCCTGCGCCAGGCACTGAGCATTGGCGTCGAGCGCTACATCACCAAGCCAGTGGACGCACACCTGCTCGCCGATGCGATCGCGAAATGCGTACGCGATCAACAGCAGATCGAGGAACTGCGGCTTACCCGACAGGTCGCCGCGCTCACCGAGGCGCTGCAGCAACAATTGCAGGAAAAACAGCAAGCCGAGGATGCCCTGCGCAAGGAAAAGGCCGAGCAGCTGGTTCTGATCGAACGCCTGGAAGAAGCGCACAATCAATTGCTGCAATCCGAGAAGATGGCTTCGATCGGCCAGCTCGCGGCGGGCGTCGCCCACGAGATCAACAACCCGGTCGGGTTCGTCAACGCCAATCTTGGCGCACTGCAAAAGTATGTCGACGAACTCCTGCGCCTCCTCTCGCTGTATGAAAAGTGCGAAGGCGAGCTGAGCGATGTCAGCCGTTCTGCCCTACTCGACCTCAAACGCCAGATCGACATCGACTATCTGCGCGAGGACATCGACGCGCTGATGAGTGAATCGCTCGGCGGCCTGCAGCGCGTACGGCGCATCGTGCAGGACTTGAAGGACTTCTCCCACGTCAGCAGCACCGAGATGCAGTTCGCGAGTCTCGAGCAGGGAATGGAAAGCACCCTAAACGTCGTCTGGAACGAATTGAAGTACAAGGCGCAGGTGGTCAAGGAATACGGGCAACTGCCGGAAGTCGAGTGCATACCGTCGCAGATGAACCAGGTGTTCATGAACCTGCTCGTCAACGCGGCGCAGGCGATTCCCGAACAGGGACGCATCACGATCCGCACGAAGCAGCAAGGCGACACCGCATGCATCGAAGTCAGCGACACCGGCGCCGGGATTCCGGCGAAGATTCTCAACCGGATCTTCGATCCCTTCTTCACCACCAAGCCCGTGGGCAGCGGAACGGGCCTCGGCTTATCGATCGCGCACGGCATCGTACGCAAGCACCACGGGCGGATCGAGGTTGAAAGCGAGCCGGGCAAGGGAACCACGTTCCGCATCCTGATTCCGCTCCGGCAAAAGGCTCCGGCCGCTGCGGGCTGAAACGCCAGCATGTTTTGCCTGCGTGGCCCTTGCGCCCCTCCAGCCGGCAGGAGGCAATAAGCGCTCTCCCCAGCTACGGCTGGGGGAGGATCGATCGGCAGCCAGTAGGCGGCTCGACCGCCGTTTACGCCTCGATGCTTGGCGCCAGACACTCCATGACGACGGGGTGTTTGAGAAAGGCGAGCCACGATGCTTCGAGCTGCGAAAGCAGACGTACGGCAGCGTCGACCTTGCCGCGAATCGCCGCCTGTTCGATCTCGAATGCCGCCGCATTGATTTCCGAGGCACAGAGATTGGCCGCGGCGCCTTTGATGAAATGTGCGGCAGCGCGTATGGCCGCCGCATCTCCGCCAGCGATCGCATCCTTGAGTTTCTCGATGTCCCCCGGCGTATTGGCGAGAAACATGCGCAGCAGCGTCGCGACAAGCTCGCGGTCGCCCATCATCAATTCGAGCAGCTGTTCGTAGCGGAACGTCGTTTCCAGGTCTGCAGTGGCCGACGCAGGTGGCGGCGGTTCTGTGTTTGGTACCGGGTCTGCGGCATTAAGGAGCCACCGATCGAGACAGGGACCCAGCTTGTCGATGGCGATGGGCTTCGTCAGGTAATCGTCCATCCCGGCTTCGAGGCATTTTTCGCGGTCGCCACTCAATGCGTGCGCCGTCATGGCGACGATCGGCGTCTTGACGCCGAGTTCGCGCAGACGACGCGTCGCCGCGTACCCGTCCATCTTCGGCATCTGGCAATCCATTAGAATCAGATCGTACGCGGCAGCGGTACCGGCATTTACGGCCTGCTCGCCGTCGAGCGCCTTATCGATCGTGGCATAGCCGAGCTTCGCCAGAACACCCTGCATGACCATCATGTTGACCGGGTTGTCTTCCACGACGAGCAGCCGCGCGTCGCGCTTGGCCGTTTCGGCCAGCGTACGGGCGGTAATGATCGGCGTCTGTCCCGGCCTCTCTGCAGGGCAGAGAATGCGCACAAGGCAGTCGACAAGAAACGATCGGCGCACCGGCTTGTGCAGGTAAGCCGCAAAGCCGAGTTTCTCGAAGCGCTTCGCATCGCCGCGAAATCCGGCCGACACGCACAGAACGAGGGCAACACCAGCGTTGGCCGGACTGGCCAGAACTTGACGGCCGAATGTCTCGCCGTCGTCGCCCGGCATGGCCATGTCGACAAAGATGCATCGATACGGCTTTCCCTCCTCACGCGCCGAAGTGACGAGTTCCAGCGCACCGACGGCACCCGTCGCCTCATCGACGCAAAACCCCCAAAGGCGTAGCAGCGCCGCGAGTCCCTTGAGGGTCACGGGGTTGTCGTCGACGACGAGAATCCGCGCCCCCGTCTGATCACGCAGGCGCTCGAGTTCGGGTAGCGACGCCGCTTCTTGATTCGCCTGACGCCGGAGAATCACATTGAGCTTGAACGTGGTACCGGCGTTTTGCTCGCTCTCCACGCCGATCTCCCCGCCCATCAAGTCGACCAGCTGTTTCGTGATCGCCAAGCCCAAACCGGTGCCTCCGTATTTGCGCGTGGTCGATGTGTCGGCCTGCTCGAAGGGCGCGAAGATCTTCCCGAGATGGGCCGCCGCGATTCCGATGCCAGTGTCCTTGACCTCGATGTTCAGGCTGACTCGCCCGTCGCGTTCGACACCGCGAGTGACGATGAGAGAAATCGTTCCGGATGCTGTGAACTTCAGTGAGTTGCCGATCAGGTTCGTGAGTATCTGCCGGAGCCGGCCGGGATCGCCGCGCAATTGTGTCGGCACTTCGGGGTCGAGACTCCACGCGAACTCAAGGCCTTTCTCCGCCGCACGCAGGCCATTGAGATCCGCAATGTCCTCGAGCAGCGTGAGCAGGTCGAAATCGATCGACTCCAGCGTCAGCTTGCGCGCCTCGATTTTGGACAAGTCGAGAATATCGTTGATGATTGACAGGAGCGCGTCGGAACTCGAACGGATGATCTCCAGGTAGCGCCGTTGATCCGCGTCGAGTCGCGTGTCGAGCATCAACGTCGTCATGCCGACGACGCCGTTCATCGGCGTCCGGATCTCGTGCGACATCATCGCCAGAAAGTCTGCCTTGGCACGGTTGGCCGATTCCGCCTTCTCGCGCGCGGCGATCAAATCCTGCTCGATGCGGATACGCTCGGTAATGTCATTGAATCCGAATACGCGGCCGATGATGCGTTCGCCCAGGTACTGCGGCAACGACTTGCATTCGAAGACGCGTCCGTCGGCCAGCGTGAGAAGGTCGTCCGTATCGTGGTCGTCGACGATCTCGCGCAGCCGACGGCGGAAGGGCTCGCCATTCTCAACCTGATCGACCATGAAGTCGAAAATTGCTTCGTCGTCCTGGCGCAGCAGCAATTCCTCGGGGATTCGCCACATCTTGCTGAAGAGGCGGTTCATGCTGGCGATCCGACCCTGCCAGCCGATAACGAGAATGCCGTTGCCGGTCGATTCCAGCGTCGCGCGCAATTGAGACGTGGTCTGAGCGAGGTCTTCCTCGATCTGCAACTCTTCGTGCGATTCCCTCGCTTGCACCAGAAGCCAGCGTTTCCCGTCCTGCTCCAGCGCCTTCACCGATTTGGTCACCGTGCGCATCGAGCCGTCCGAGCACAGGTAAAGCCCTTCCTGCGATTCGATGTTCGAATACTGGCCGCCGCGCACCTCTTCCCAATAAAAAACGTCCTGCAATGCGCTTTCGACGTCGATGATCGTTTTTCCTAGCAGTTCCTCTTCGGAATAGCCCAGGGTTTGCACCGCGATCCGATTGGCGACGACGATCGCCAGCGTTTCCGGCTCGACGAGCAGGATCATCTGCTCCGTGTTGTCGAGCAACAGGCGTTCGAGCGTCATCATTTCTTAGCGGGATCCTTGTCGCCGGCTCGCGCGTCGAAGTAATAGCTGACCTGCTTGCGCGGACTCAGGTAGTTGTAGATTTCACGCGGCAATTGTGCCGGCCGGATCGCCTTGGCGATATTCACATCCCCTTCAGTCTCCATGTCGACGAGGATGGCCTCGTCCTTGGGGATGTCGGGATCGTAGGCCACCACCATGGGTTTCATCGGCTTCGCGGTGTTGATCGTGGCCACCATGCCGATCACCCCATTCGACAGCTGCACGATCGTCCCCGGCGGATAGACGCCCAGGCAACGCACGAAGACTTGCAGGAGTTTCGGGTCGAACTTGGCGCGCAGCTTGGCAAACATCGTTGCCAGCGCCTCGTGCGGCGTCAGCGCGTTGGCCACGTTTACCGGATTGCACAGGCGATCGTAGTAGTTGGGGATCGCCACGATACGGGAGATCAGGCTGATGGCGTCGCCCTTCAATCCTCGTGGATAGCCGCTCCCGTCGTACATCTCGTGATGTTCGCGAATGATCGCCAGCGTCGTCGGCGGGAAGTGCAAGCGCTGTCCCATATCCACGCCATACTGGCAGTGCTGCTCGTAGTAGTTCTTCTCGGCCTGCGTGAGCGGTTCGAGTTTCATCAGGATCTTAGCCGGGATTTCCCGCAACCCGACGTCATGGAACAACGCCCCAGTGCCCAGGGCGCGAAAGACTTCCTGCGGCAGTTTGATATCGCGCGCCATCATCAGCGAAAGCATGGTGACGTTGAGCGAGTGGAAGTAGAGTTCCTCGCCTCCAACTCGGTCTCCCATGACGTGGATCGCCAGTTCCGGGGCGGAGAGGATCGAGTCGGCGATCTGCTCGACCAGGACATTCGCCTGCTTGATCGTTTCGGCTGGGTTGCTGAGCAGGTTCTTTTCGACGTTATGAATCGTCTTTGCCGTATCGACGAAAGCGCCTTCGATACGCGCCGCCGCTTCGCGCTGCACTTTGATCTTTTCGATCAATGCGCGTTTCGCGGCGAGCGCTGGATGCTCTTTCAAGACGGGCTCCGCCGGCTTGTCTTCCTCGGCGGTTGCCGCCCCCTCTGGTGGGGGGCGCGCATCGCTACGGGCTGGGTCGTAACGGACCTTGCGCAAACCCAGTCCACGGATTACCTGGATCTGCTCTTCGTCCTTGATCTTGAAGTTGTTGAACGCGAACGGGTGCTCGAACCACTTCAGGTCGAGATAGACATACAGGCCGATCCGCAACTGGTCGACCGTCACGTAGGAATTGTTCGAATCTCCCATTTCCGCGCACACCTGCCCTGTCGTTTTCTAAGCCTCATGGTAAGAGCTTTTTGACGGCGCTGCCAAGGACAACGCGGCCACCGGGAGCACAAAAAGAGAACGCTGCCGAAGCAGCGTTTTCAGGACCGAGCCGGTGGTACAGGCCGCGCCCGACAATCGATTCACATCAGGCGGGCGACAAGCCGAGCCGCACTCGCCGCCGCTGAGCAAACACCACGAACGCCAGCACGCCAAGCGTCGGTACGAATATCCACTCTGGGCGCGGCCGCTTGTTCTCAACTTCCAGGTCGGTGATCTTCTGTCCCTGTTGGAAGCCCGCCTTTTCCGCCTTGCTGCGGAACTTCACGGAAATCACATCGATCTGGCCGGCCATGGGGATGACCCGCAGCCCGAAACGGTCCAGCCGCTCAGCGGCTTTGCCGGGCTCGCCAAGCGGGATCAGCATGCCTTTCCGCACCGGATCGCCGTTCATGTCCTCGCCCTCGACCCACACCCGCAACTGTTCGTTGGCCGGTGCCTTCTCGATCGTTTGGATGAGGTCCGTCGCCGGAACCTTCGAGTACGGCGGATAGATCATGTCCATCCAGAAGTTGGGCCTAAACAGGCTGAACGCGATGAGCAGCAGGATCACGGTCTCGTACCATTTGCTACGCGTTATGAACCAGTTCTGCGAAGCGGCCACGAACAGCAGACTGGCGACAATCGCGAATACGACCACCAGCACAAGTTCGGGAATGCTGTTAATGCCGATCAGCAACAATTGCGTGTTGTAGATGAACATGAACGGCAGGACGCTCGTACGAATGCTGTACCAGAACGCCTGGAACCCCGTCACGAGCGGATCGGCCTTCGCGATCCCCGCGGCCGCATAGGCGGCCAGTCCGACCGGCGGCGTCACGTCGGCCATGATCCCGAAGTAGAAGACGAACATGTGCACGGCGATCAACGGCACGATCAGGCCGGCCTGCGCACCCAGTTCGACGACCACCGGCGCCATCAGCGAGGACACGATGATGTAGTTCGCCGTCGTCGGTACACCCATGCCGAGGATCAACGAGGCGACAGCCACCATGCACAGCATCGCAAACAGGTTGCCCGCCGAAATCAGCTCGACGACCTCGGCCAGCACGAGGCCGATACCGGTCAACGTCACCGTGCCGACGATGATGCCAGCGGTCGATGTCGCGATCGCGACGCCGATCATGTTCCGCGCCCCGGCGATCAATCCCGTCTTGAGATCCGCGAAGCCTTGTGCCAACTCGTCCTTCACGTCCTGTTTGCCGCGGAAGAAGGCCGCTAGCGGCCGCTGTGTCACGAGGATGAAAACGAGGAAGGTCGTTGCCCAAAATGCCGAAAGGGCCGGCGAGAGTTCCTCGATCATCAAGTTCCAGATCAACGCAACGACGGGCAAAAGGAAGTGAAGACCGCTCTTCAGCGTCGGCCCCGGGTCGGGGAGCTTCAGAATCGGCGCGTTCGGGTCATCCATATGCAACTCGGGATAGCGCGCTTCGAACTTGAGCAGGCCCAGATACGCAACGAGCATCAACACCGAGATGATGAAGATGGACGCATTGCCGGCCACATCCTTGATCCAACCCAGGCCGTAATAGACCACGTTGGCCAGAACGATTGCGCCGCTCACCGTCAACAGAATGTTGATGAGGCGCTGCTTCAACGGCGAAACCGTATCGCGCGGAATGCCATGAATCCCGGCTTTGCATGCCTCGAGGTGCACGATATAGAACAGCGCGATGTAGGACATGAGTGCCGGCAATGCCGCATGCTTGATGATCTGCGTGTAGGGGATGCCTACATACTCAACCATGAGGAACGCCGCGGCACCCATCACCGGCGGCATGATCTGCCCGTCAACCGACGCCGCCGTTTCTACCGCTGCAGCGATCTGCGGCTTGTAACCGACCCGCTTCATCAAGGGAATGGTGAAGGTTCCCACCGTTACCACGTTGGCGATCGAGCTGCCCGAGATCAAGCCGGTCAGGCCCGAGGAAACGACGGCGGCCTTCGCCGGCCCTCCCCGCATATGGCCAAGCACCGAAAGCGCCGACTTGATGAAGTAGTTCCCGGCCCCACCGGTATCGAGCAAGGCGCCAAACAGCACGAATAGAAAGACGAAACCCGACGAAACTCCGAGGGCAACGCCGAAGACGCCTTCGGTCGACAGCCATTGGTGCGACATACCCTTGGTGAACGACGCCCCCTTGTGCGCGATCATGTCCGGCATGTATGGACCGAGAAAAACGTAGGCGAGGAACAACGTCGCCATGACGGCCATCGGCAGACCGACCACCCGACGGGTCGCTTCAAGAAGAAGGGTCAGGCCCACGCACGCCACGGTGAGGTCCAACGCCGTCGGCTGCCCCGGCCGCGCCGCCAGATCGGCGTAGAAAATGAACAGATACGCCGCACAGAAGGCGGCGACGAGGCCGAGAACCCAGTCCTGAACCGGAATCCACTTGCGCGGAGAGCGTTGCAGCGGAGGAAACAGGAGGTACCCAAGAAATAGGGCGAATGCCAAGTGGATGGCGCGCGACTGAGTGTCGTTGAGCACGAATACGCCCAACGAGAACGGTAGCGGCGAGGCGATCCAAAGTTGGAATAGGGACCACGCCATCGCCGTGTACATGACAACCTTGGCCGCAAGGCCGCTCGGCCTTCGTCCGCCGGTGTCCGACTCAGCGACCATTTGCCGGATTTCTTCGTCGGAAACTGCCGGCGAGTTGATTTCGTTTTGAGTCACGCTGCTCCCCCGAGCTCAAGCAATTAAACGCAAGACGGCTCCTTCACGGAGCCGTCTCAATAGGCGCTATTGATTCGTCGAACCGCGACGGATCTACATCCAGCCCTTTTCCTTGTAATACTTCACCGCGCCCGGATGCAGCGGCGCCGTCATGCCGTTCTTGATCATGTCTTTCGGATCAAGATTGCCAAGCGCTGGATGCAGTTTCTTGAACTCCTCGAAGTTGTCGAAGACGGCGGAAACCATGGCGTAGACAACGTTATCCGGCACCTTGGCCGAAGTCACGAAGCTCGCCACGACGCCGAAAGTCTTCGTTGCTTCCGGGTTGTTCGGGTAGGTATTCGCCGGAATCGTGGCGTAGGCAAAGTACGGGTATTCCTTGACCAGTTTGTCCACCGCTGGACCGGTAATCGAAACGAGCTTGGCGCCGCAGGTCGTCGTCGGATCCTGGATGTTGGCCGCCGGGCTGGCGACAACGAAGGCAAACCCGTCGATCTTGTTGTCGCACAGGGCCGCACCATGCTCGTCCGGCTTCAACTCCGACGTCAGCGAAAAATCGCTCGTCTTCATTCCCATGCCGTTCATCAACATGTCGACCGTCGAGCGGGTCCCCGAGCCCGGGTTGCCTACGTTGAAGCGCTTACCCTTGAAGTCGGCAAAGGACTTCACGCCGGCCTCCTTGCGCGCCACGACAACCAGCGCTTCCGGGAAAACCGAGAAGACCGCGCGCAGGTCGGTATGCGGGCCACCTTCCTTGAACTGGGCCAATCCCTTCACCGCGTTGAATTCGACGTCGGACTGCGCCACGCCAAAGTCGAGCTCTCCGGCTTTGATCGTGTTGATGTTATAGACGGAAGCGGCGGTGCTCTCCACCGAGCAGCGAATACCGTGCTTGGCGCGTTCCTTGTTCATCAAGCGGCAGATGGCGCCGCCGGCCGCGTAGTAGACGCCGGTCACGCCGCCTGTACCGATCGTGACGAACTTCTGCTGGGCAACGGCGGCGGGACTACCGAACGTCGCACCAAGTGCCACCACGGCTACTGCAATAGCGGAAAGTCTTTTCATTGTGGATACCTCCAAGGATGGGCCAATAGTCAGAATGGGGGACCATGGACACAATCCCCCTCGTTTCCAAACCAACTTGTGATTCGGCGACCGGCGCAAGGCTGTCGCGTTGAACGAACGCAGAACAAGAATAGCGTAAAAGAAAGTCGAACGCGCGCGCTATGATCGGCTTTGTGCGATTTCGCTACGAGAGAGCTCGAGCATGCACGGGCGGGGTGCGCCCAATCGAGGACGACGCACCAAAAAGGATCAGTCGCGGGGTCAGTCGCCGCCCCGAATCCATCCTTTTTCCCGGTAGTAGCGCACGGCTCCATCGTGGAGCGGCACCGGGAGACCATGGCTGATCATGTCGATCGGTTCGAGGTGAGCGAACGCCGGGTGGAGTTTTTTGAACTCCTCGAAATGCTCGAACACGGCAGCCGCCAGATCGTGAACGACCTGCTCAGGAACGTTCGTCGAGCTCACCAACCCGGCCATGACGCCGAAGGTTCGTACCGGATCTGGATTGGACGGGTACATGCCGCCCGGAATGGTGGCGAAAACGAGGTACGGGTGCTTCACCACCAGCTTATCCACCTCCGGCCCCGTCACGGACACGAGCTTCGCTCCACACGAGTCCGCCGCGTCATGGATATTCGAAACCGGACTACCGACGACGTAGGCCAAGCCGTCGATCCTTCCCGCGCACAGCGCAGCGCCGTGTTCGTCCGGCTTGAACTCGGCCGCGAGGGCCAAATCCTTGATGTCCACCTTCAACGCTGTAAGAAGCATCTCCATGGTCGCACGGGTACCGGACCCGGGGCTGCCAAGGCTGACGCGTTTGCCGCGGAAGTCCTCGACCTTCCGGATGGCGGCTTCCTTGCGCGCGAGTATCGTCAACGGCTCAGGGTAAATCGAGAACACCGCCCGTAGTTCATCCGCTCGCTTTCCCTTGAACTGAGCGAGGCCGCGCGCCGCGTTGAACTGGATGTCCGATTGCACGATCGCGAATTCCAGTTCTCCCGCCTTGAGCGCCTTCACGTTGGCGATCGACCCTTCCGTGCTCTTCACCGCACATGGCCGCCCTTGGCCTTTGCCCTGCGACATTCTGTTGAGCAACTGGCAAATCGCGGTTCCGGTGGCGAAGTAGTTCCCCGTGACCGCGCCGGTACCAATCGTTACCGGCCCTCGCTCAGCCGCAGCAACCTGTACGGCCGCGAGGCCGCCCAAGAAAAGCACCCCCACCAAGCGGAACTTGTTCATCGTTGAAGCCTTCCACGCGAGTCCTGGAGACGACCGCGAAACGGAAAATCATGGCGTCCGAACTCGGGGCTAAGCCCTCTTCTGAAACGCTTCGAACACGCCATCGCCCGTCGACGAGAAAAAGTGAAGGATAGCGCAATCGGATTCCCGCGGGCTCATGCGAGCAATGATTAACAACCCGCGCTCGTCACTCCGGTAAGATGAGGGCGGCAAAGGCAGGAAATCAGTGAGGGCGAAATCCTCTCGCCTTGAACGACAGGAGATACCATGGAGAAAAGCGTCGCGGAACTGCGCGCGATGATTGCGCAGGGCAAATGGAGAAAGCCGACGTCGGGCCTTGCGCCTGGCTTCACGCAGGCGAACGTGGTCATCCTGCCGCGCATACACGCTTTCGATTTCCTTCTCTATTGCACGCGCAACGACCGGCCGTGCCCGGTCATCGACGTCTGCGAAGCCGGCGTGGTTGCGCCGCCGATTGCCGGCCCCGCGGCGGATATCCGTACGCAGGTGCCCCGTTACCGCATCTATCGGCACGGCGAACTCGAACGTGAGTGCGACGATATCCTGAGTGATTTCACCGACGACATGGTGACGTTTCTTCTCGGATGCAGTTTCACCTTCGAGCAGGATCTTCTCGATAACGGCGTCCCCGTTCGCCACATTGAACTCGACCGCAATGTCCCGATGTACGTCACCAACAGAGATTGCCGACCGGCCGGGATTTTTTCGGGGCCGCTCGTCGTCAGCATGCGGCCGATTCCGGAGCACTTGATCGCCAAGGCGTCGGAGGTCACCGGGAAGTACCGCAAAGCGCACGGAGCGCCGATCCACGCAGGCGATCCTGCCGCACTGGGAATTCGAGACATTACCAAACCGGACTTCGGCGACCCGCCCGAGATTCGCCCCGGCGAAGTACCGGTGTTCTGGGCTTGCGGCGTTACGCCGCAAATGGCATTGCAGAAAGCCCGTCCTGAACTTGTCATCACGCACGCGCCGGGATACATGTTCATTACCGATATCCGGAACGAAGATCTGGCGCGCCTGTGACCCGGGAAGAACAAACCGAGATCATCCACCGCCTCGAGGCTATCGCGCGCCGCGACCCGGGTAGGCGGGGCTTGGCGACGTTTGCCCCCGACGGACTCCTTCTGCCCGCCACGCTCGAATTGCTCGGCGCCGAACGCGTTGCTCTCGTGACGGGTTTTTGCGTGCGCGCGGCGATGATCGGCGAAACCGACGGACCGCCGGGAACGCTTGTTCTCGCCGACGCCCTGCGCCAGCTGGGCAAGGGCGTTCGCCTCGTCACCGACCGCTTCAGCGCGCCTCTTCTTGCCGCCGGAGCTCCGCTTTTTGGAGAAGCGTTTCCGCTATGCGTCCTCGACCTGGAACAGGAGCAGGCCGACCGCCAGATTGACGCCCTGCGCAATGAATTCGAACTGACCCACGTCGTAGCGATCGAGCGGCCGGGCCGCGCGGCGGATGGGCATCGTTACTCGATGCGCGGAGAAACGCTCGACGACATCGCGCCCGCCGCCGACCGTCTCCTGCGCCCGGACGCTCCTGATGCCCGGCTTCCTTACCGAACGATCGCGGTTGGGGACGGCGGCAACGAACTCGGCTTCGGTTCATTACGTTCGCAATTGAAGGATCGTGTCCTCCACGGCGACCTCATCTTCTGCACAACGGCGGCCGACCACCCGGTACCGGCCGGAATCTCGAATTGGGGCGCCACCGCGCTCGCGTCCGCGCTTTCGATCCTTGCGGGAAAAAAATTGATCCGCGATACCGATCATGATCGCAAGGTTCTCGAAACCATCGTCGAGACCGGCGCCGTAGACGGTGCCACCCGGAAGCAAGCGCTTTCGGTCGACGGACACAGTTGGAACGAGTACGCCGCTCCCCTCGCAGAGATGTACGGATTGGTCACGACTGCCCTCGGCTCCACAAACTAGAGACGCACCGCCCCACACCGGATAGCGGGTCAGTCAAAAACCAGCACGCAGGCGGCTCGATCTCATCAGTGTCGCCAATGGCCGAGCGGGGTCGGTGCCCGTCATTCAAGCAGGCTAGTGCTTCCAACATGGTCCACATCCCGCACCAATCAGGGGCACGAAGGAGCTAAAGCGTGGCAGCCGGGTTGCGTTCCTCAACGTGCTGGCGCAGCCACGAATGCGGCGCATACCTATTCAGCACAGACGTCCGCAAGGTGCTGGATGAATATCCGACGTTCCTTGGCCCGTTCGCGTCCCTTGCGCGGCATGGCTGCAGCTCAAATGAACGGCGGCGTGCTAACCGTTCTCTCCCGCCCGCCAAGATCGGAGCGTGGGCTCAACGGTAAGGAAATTGCTTACTCACCACGTCGGTCTAGAATCAAAAGACCGACATCGCGCGACCCGAGGGTAGCTGCAAAGCCGCTCCGAGGTTTGATCAACAGCCTAAAAAGCGGGACGCTTTCCTGCGCGGAGAAAAGCGCCCGCTCTGACACCAAGAACTTGGGGAAAACACCATGAAAACATCGCTTCGAATGAAACTCACCGCCGCCACAGTAGCGATCACGACGATCGTTACGGTGGCCATCACGGTTGGCAGTTATGTGCAGATGCGTAGCCAACTTATACATACCGGCATCCGTAACGAAGCGAGCGGTACCGCCGTCGGTGTCAGCGCACTGATTAAGGAATGGATCTCGACGCGCAAGGCGATCGTCACCGCCGGGGTACAGGCGGTTCAGACGGCGGATGATCCGCTGCCTGGCGTCGTGCAGACGGCGAAATCCGGCAAGTTCCAGGCGGCCTACCTCGGAACCCCGGACAAGAAGATGATTCAGGACCACGACATGCAGTTGCCCGCCGGGTATGACCCGACGCAACGCCCCTGGTACAAGGAGAACGTGAACGCCTCCGGGACGGTGATGACCGCCCCGTACATCGACCTGTCGACAAAGAAGCTGGTGATCTCTTTCGTCGCGCCGGCGACCAAGAATGGGACCTTTCTGGGCGTTCTGGGTACCGACGTATTGCTCGACGACATCGTCGCCAACGTGCTCGGCATCAAGCTCGTCGGAGACGGCTACGCCATGCTCATCGGTAAGGACGGGCAGGTTCTCGTGCATCGCGACGCTGCCCGGGTCACCAAGCCTGCTGGCGAACTCGCGCCCGAACTGAAACCGGAATCGTTGGCCGAGTACGCGAAGAGCGGCGACTTGCACGAAATTACGCTCGACAATACGAGCAAGTACATCTTCGTGCATGCCATCGAAGGCGCCGACCTCTTCCTCGTGCTCGCCGTAGACAAGAATGCCGCCTTGGCCCCCCTGAGCGCCCTGCTATGGCAAGCCGTCGTGGTCCTCGCCGTTATTCTCGCTGTCGTTATTCCGCTGACCGGTGCTCTCGTCGGTCGCATGTTGGCCAGCATTCGGCAGATCCACGACAAAATGGTGGAAATTGCCGGCGGTGGCGGCGACCTGACACGCAAGATCGAGATTGCGGGCAACGACGAAGTGGCAGAAACAGCCGAAGCGTTCAACCGCTTCCTTGAACAGATCCGCTCCATGTTTGTGCGCATCGACCAGGAATCCGTCCGCCTGACCGCCGGGGTGAAGGACATCCACGGGGCCGTCGAAACCTTGTCGAGCGATTCGCAACGGCTGGCCGAACTCACCGCCGAGAATGCCGCGGCGATCGAGGAAATCACCGTCAGCATCTCGCACATTGCCGACAATTCGCACGATGCCGACAGATTGGCGAAGGACACCGACAATCTATCGCTGGAATCGGTGTCGGCGATTCGTGATGTCGCCGGAGAAACGAGCCGGTCAGCGCAAGAAGTCGAGGAGTTGTCGGCGATGCTCGACGGTCTCAGCGTCCGCGCCCAAGAGATCAGCGGCATCATCCGCGTCATCAAGGAAATCGCCGATCAAACGAACTTGCTCGCGCTCAACGCGGCGATCGAAGCCGCTCGTGCCGGCGAGCAAGGCCGAGGTTTCGCGGTGGTCGCCGATGAGGTACGCAAGCTGGCGGAGCGCACCAGCCAAGCCACGGTGCAGATCACCGGAATGATCGAGGGAGTGGACGGCGAAACGCGCAAGGCGGTCGAGAGCATGCAAAGTACGCTGACCGCCGTGCGTAGCGGCGCACAGCATTCGAACGAAACGGCGGACAAGATCACCGCGATCCGCGAGAACATCAACGTGGTTACCGCCAAGATCGACGAGATTGCCTTGTCCACCAAGGAGCAGCACAGCGCGACGACGGCGATGGCCCAAGCGGCGGAAAAAATCACCAATCAGACGCTGCATTCGGACGCGGCCTTGCAACGCGCTGCTGAGGAGGTTCGTCGGCTCAACGAGTTGGCGTTGTCCTTGCGCGGCCTGTTCAGCAATTTCCGCCTCTAGGTGGAGTTTAGGCGCGCCTTGGCTTCACATTCCCTGGCGCGCCCTTACTTCAGGTATTGAAAGCAAGACGGTCCTAGATCGCGGCCACACCTTTTCGGGAAAGACGAACCGCCAGGAAGCAAGAACGATAATGGCGATATCGGCAACGCGCACCGTGCTGCGCGTCGAGGAGCAAGCCAGTCGCCCGCGCCTCCGAGTCGTCGCTCGACGCGAAACACGATGACAAGAGCTGGCGCGCAACAGAGTCGAGTCGCGCGCCAGCGAGGGGAATTTAGGCTGGGATTCAGTAAGCCCTTGTCGGGAGTGCAACCGCTACCGTCGTACGGCCGTCGATCCGCCCCACTTCATCACCTGCTTGGTCGAGCAGCACAATACGGTCGCCGTTGATGCTCAGCGTGGCAGCATCCGTTGCTTCGACCGGGAAATACTTACGCAACGAGAGCGTCTTCGCATCATGCAGCGACACGCCGTCATCGCCCAAAACCCAGAGCTGCCCCAAGTTGGCGTCCAACTGCAGATCACGAACGCTGGTACGACGAACACCGCGGGTCTGCGCAAACAGCACCGGAGCACCGTTGCCAAGGAAGTACGAGCGCACTTTCCCCATCCGGCCGTCGGCCACAAAAATGAGGTGTTTCTCGGACCATTCGGTCATTAGTTGCCGGGGAAGCCCGTCGTCGATCGGTTTGCATGCACTAAGGGCAAGCAAGACAAAGAGCGCTAGTAAGTATCGGCTGATATAGCGGTTGAGCATCATAACCTCCCTTCAGATCCCTAGACCTGATTGACTGTAACTGAACAATACCGGACAATTTTCACCGTCTCCATGTACAATTTTTGATTCGGATAGAGACACTGTACCGGCCAAGCGACCGACACAGTTCCGGCTTTCACGACGGGACACTCGCCATGCAACTCAGCCTGAACGCTCACTCCAGCCTGCCGCTCGTCGACCAGATCGTCGTCGGCGTACGCACACTGATCGACGACCGCATGCTACGCGCCGGGATGCGCCTTCCCCCCATTCGTCGTTTTGCGGAAAGCCACGAAGTCAGCCGCTTTACGGTAGTCGAGGCCTACGACCGACTGGTCGCCCTTGGCTACGTGCAATCGCGGCGCGGATCGGGGTTCTACGTCGCGCCGCGGACAAACGCGAGCCCGGTGGAACCTCGGCGGGGTGAGATTGAGCGCGCATTCGACAACGCCGGCGTGCTGTATCAGTGCCTGGACGGCGAAGCAACGAGGCTGAAGGTCGGTGCGGGATGGCTACCCACCGACTGGTTCGATGAAGCGGGGATACGGCGCAACATACGGACCCTTGTTCGCGCCGACGACAGCACGGTCGTCGGCTACGGAACCGCCCAAGGTTTCCGTCCCCTGCGTGAACAACTCCAGGTGATTCTGGGGGAGATGGGCATTGCGGCCGACCCGTCACAGATCGTGCTCACCACAGGCGCGACGCACGCACTCGATTTGCTCGCCCGTTACCTGCTGAAAGCAGGTGATTGCGCACTCGTCGACGACCCCGGGTATTGGAACCTGTTTTCCAACCTGCGGCTATATGGGATCAACCTCATTGGTGTACCGCGCACGCCGGACGGCCCGGATGTCATTGCGCTCGAAAAGTTGCTAAGCGAACACCGGCCGAAGGTCTTCTTCACACAGTCCGTTTTGCACAACCCGACGGCGTGCAACCTGACACCGGCGACCGCGTTCCGCCTTTTGCAGCTCGCGGAAAAGCACAACTTCATTATCGTCGAAGACGATATCTACGCCGAATTCCACCCCGGAACGACGACGCTGCTCGCCGAACTCGACCAGTTGCAGCGGGTGGTTTACGTCGGCAGCTTCTCGAAAACGCTGTCGGCCAGTCTGCGCGTCGGATACCTCGCCGCCAATCCGGACCTCGCCAACGAGTTGATGGATGTAAAGATCGTGAGTTGCCTTTCGACCTCGGAGTTCGCTGAGCACTTGGTCTATCTGATGCTTACCGAGGGCCACTACCGCAAATTTACCGAGCGGACGCGGGGACGACTTGCGGACGCGACATCCAAGACGCTACGCATGCTCGAACGTTCGGGCATGAAGGTGTACGCGGAACCGGAAGGCGGGATGTTCGTATGGGCAGAGGTGCCCGGAATTCCCGATTCGGTGCATTTGGCAGAACTCGCTTCGCAATCGGACATCATGCTCGCGCCCGGAAACATCTTCCGACCGCAAATGCAGCCCTCGCCGTGGATGCGTTTCAACGTAGCGCATGCGGCCGATCCGCGGCTCGAGCGCTTCTTCGGCGAAACATTGGGAAAAGACAAATACCGGGAAGCGCTGACGCGCAAGGAATCGCCGAGCGGGCGGAAGGCCGCTACCTCGATTCCTTGACGATGCGGCCCCACGCGGGCTGGGTCGGTCGGGCGTTGGGCGGGTAGAGGCGAGCGAAGATGCCGACCTGGTCGGCCGATATCGCCTGCGGCTTCTTCAGAACGATCCACAGAACGTCTTCATTGCACGGCGGTGTCGTCAGCGACCCCATAAAGGTGTAATAGCGTCGGTCATCGGGCAGCAAGCGCGTGGCGTCCACGCTCAGCGCCGGTGGCTGCACCTCGCCGCCCTTCTCCAGAGGCAGGTTGTTGAGCGCCGTCTGCACCACGGGATTTTCGCTGCCCGGTTCGAAGAGGACGGTGACGACCGCCAGTTTCCCATCGTCGGTCTTGTGCACGAGTTGCGCATCCATCTCGAACGTCTTGCCGGCAATGGTGATTTCGGCTGGGCGGTGGAATTGAATTCTCTGCAGTTCGTATTTCTTGCCGAGCAGGTTGAAGCCGCCTCCGTACACAGTCACGTGCAGGCCCCGGCCGTTATCCACCACACGGAAAGGAGCCGGCCGGTAATCGAACTGGATTGGTTCTAGATCAACGGCGATGCCATCGCGGACGTCGATCGGCGACTGGCGTCGTCCCGAGCCGCAGAGTGCGTAGTCGGACTTCAGGCGCGCCCAGTTCTCCGGTCCACCGGTACCGGCATAGGCCCAGGAAACGGCGGACGGAGGCACGACCGAACTCGCCGACGCGCGGCCCGCCCTCGGCTCGCCTCCCGCGAGAGCGATGCGCGCCCTTTCCGCGGCATGCGTCTGCTGCTGTTTCGCATCGCGAGCGACGGCCTGAGCGACGAGCGCTTCGTTGATCTTGCGGAGTTCAGATGCCGCCGCGTTGGCTTTTTCGATTGTCTTGTTCCCCGAGCCGGTCGGCGCCGCGAGTGCGATCGGCGGGCTGGGCGGGCTCGGTTGGCTGGGTGGGGCCTCAGGCGCTGCCGCGCTCGGGGACTTTTCCGGCGCGCTCACGCCGGCCACGCGGAGTCGGCACGCTTCACGTAGCAGACGGTCATCGGGTGTGCCGCTGCGCACCGGCATGTCGAACGGGCTGCGCACTTCTTCCTGGCGCAGGATTTCGCCCTCTTCCTTGAAATAGGTCCGCTTCAGGGTCGCATACGTTCGTTCGTTGCAGTCGTAGCGGCTCTCGACTTCAATAATCCGATATGAAGCCGAAGTCTTGGGATCGACGATCGGCTTTTCGAGGACAATCCGTCCCCGCGCGGTCGCCTGCCCGTCGGCACCTGCGACAACGGTTGCCCGGTCGATTTCAACGCGCCTGCCGGGTTCCGAGATGACGGTCTGCCACGCAGCATAAGCAAACATCGGCGCCGCGACGAGCGTGAAGGCGCCAAGCGCGCGACGCACTCTCCCCCGCCCATTCTTCTGCAGATTTGGTCTTCTTTGCTTCATCTTCTGTTTGACGGACACCGTGCCCAATACTTTAGCCGTATTTCCGTTCGAGGCCTCTGCCGGTGCGGGGAACGAGCCTTGCGCTACGCGGTCGATTACAGTAACTTGATCGCTCTCGTTAGGGGTGCTGCCCGCCGGGCAGCTGAGATAGTCCCTTTGAACCTGTACGGGTAATGCCGTCGTAGGGAAGCGAAACGCCGCACCGCTCATCGCGCCTCCTCGCCGTCTCTTGCCCGCATTGTCCTGTTTAACCGCCGCTCCGACCGGCGGGCTCACGCAAGGAAATGCCATGAACGCCACCGAAAAATTCGTCGCCGCCGACGCTCACGTCGACGCCGCCGCCGTCAAGCCGCTACCCAACTCGCGCAAGATCTACGTGCAAGGCAGCCGTCCCGACCTCCGCGTGCCGATGCGTGAGATTGCTCAGGCCGATACGCCGACGGGCTTCGGAGGCGAGAGAAATCCGCCCATCTACGTTTACGACTGCTCAGGCCCTTACTCCGATCCGGAGGCCAAGATTGATGTGCGCCACGGTCTGGCGGCTTTGCGCGCGGCCTGGATCGCCGAGCGCGGCGATACCGAGGAACTTGCCGACCTGACATCCGAGTACGGCCGTCAACGCGCCGCCGATAAATCGCTCGACGAACTGCGCTTCCCCGGGCTGCACCGCAAGCCCAGGCGTGCCAAGCCCGGTCGCAACGTCACGCAGTTGCACTACGCCCGTCAGGGCATCATCACACCGGAGATGGAATTCATCGCGATTCGCGAGAACAACAACCGGCGTGCCTATATCGAGTCGCTAAAAACGAGCGGCCCGCAGGGACTGCGCTTAGCGGAACTGATGGCGCGGCAGCACGCCGGTCAGAGCTTCGGCGCCAATATTCCGGAGGAGATCACACCCGAATTCGTGCGCAGTGAGGTGGCCCGCGGCCGCGCCGTCATTCCGGCCAACATCAATCACCCCGAAGCCGAGCCGATGATCATCGGCCGCAACTTTCTGACCAAGATCAACGCCAACATCGGCAACTCGGCACTCGGATCTTCCATTCAGGAGGAAGTCGAGAAAATGACCTGGTCGATCCGTTGGGGCGGCGACACGGTGATGGATCTCTCGACCGGCAAGAACATCCATGAGACGCGCGAATGGATCATCCGCAACAGCCCGGTGCCGATCGGAACCGTGCCGATCTATCAGGCGCTGGAAAAAGTGAACGGCAAGGCCGAGGAACTGACCTGGGAAATTTTCCGCGACACGCTGATCGAGCAGGCCGAGCAAGGTGTCGACTACTTCACCATCCATGCCGGCGTACTCTTGCGCTACGTGCCGATGACGGCCAGCCGACTGACCGGCATCGTCTCGCGCGGCGGCTCGATTATGGCCAAGTGGTGCCTCGCGCATCACAAGGAGAGCTTCCTGTACACGCACTTCGAAGAGATGTGTGAGATCATGAAAGCCTATGACGTCGGCTTCTCGCTTGGCGACGGCCTGCGCCCCGGTTCGATCTACGACGCCAACGACGAGGCGCAACTGAGCGAACTGGAAACGCTCGGCGAACTCACCGACATCGCCTGGAAGCACGACTGCCAGGTGTTCATCGAGGGGCCGGGCCATGTGCCGATGCACATGATCAAGGAGAACATGGACCTGCAATTGAAGTATTGCAAGGAAGCCCCGTTCTACACCCTCGGCCCGCTGACCACCGACATCGCCCCTGGCTACGACCACATCACCAGCGGCATCGGCGCCGCGATGATCGGCTGGTACGGCACCGCCATGCTCTGCTACGTCACACCCAAGGAACACCTCGGCTTGCCGGACAAGGACGACGTCAAGGAAGGGATCATCACTTACAAGCTTGCCGCCCATGCCGCCGATCTCGCCAAAGGCCACCCCGGCGCACAGATCCGCGACAACGCGATGAGCAAGGCGCGCTTCGAGTTCCGCTGGGAAGACCAGTTCAACATCGGTCTCGACCCGGACAAAGCACGGGATTTCCACGACGAGACGCTGCCCAAGGAATCGGCCAAGGTCGCCCACTTCTGCTCGATGTGCGGCCCGCACTTCTGTTCGATGAAGATCACGCAGGACGTGCGCGACTTCGCTGCACAACAGGGGCTCGACGAGAAGACGGCGCTGGAAAAAGGAATGGAGACGAAAGCCGTTGAGTTCGTGAAGAGCGGGGCGGAGGTTTATCGGAAGCTCTAGCGCACCTTATTTCGTGCCGTGACGGTTACCGAGGGAATCGGTAACCGTTTTCTTTTGGCGACCGACCGGCCGCCTCAAGGGTCGTGACATCCTCAGCGCACCTTCTTCAAGCGCATCAGCGTCTTCGATTCATTCACCCAGACGGCGGAAGCCGCCGCCGCCTGATCGCGGGCAATGTCGGCGTCGGTTTTCGGGGCTTCGTTCGGCATTCGGGCAACGTCATCCCAAATCCAGACATTGCAGTTTGGCTGGGTGCCGCAAGCGCGTTGAGCTGCCTCAACCCACGCATTCTCCGCGAGCGGAATCGGGCAATGCATGAGGACGACAGCCTCACTGCGGGTTTTCATGCTGCACACCGGTTCGGCAGCATGAATCCCGTCGCTCAATACGCCGCCTGCAAGCACGGTCATGAGACAGGCATACCGACCAATCCGCATCTGAAGTGCCTTCAAGATCGGTTCCACTTCACGGTTGATAAATCATGAGACGAAGACCGACGATGCCAGCCACGGTTCAATATGAGAGAGCAGAAAACAAGAGACAGGGCACTTCTTCGCCCTGTCTCATAAACCATCATCGCCGATTGCCGGCCGGCCAAGATCAGGCAGATCAGGCGCGCCGACGCTGCACCAACCCAAGCGCCGCCAAGCCAATGGCAACGAGAAGCAAGGTAGCAGGTTCAGGGATCGGAGTGGGTCCGACGGAAGCAATCACTTTTGCACGCAGCACCGGGGCCAGTGTGGCGTAGTCACTCACCGGGACGACAAAGCTTCCGCCCAGCGGATTGGGGATAGTCGTCGAATTGACGGGGAGAATGGTCACCGGACCCGGAAATGCGATCGCGGCCATGTTGTTCAGCGCAGAGTCACTCGACAACCCGGAGCCGATGGCCTCGATCGACATAGCGTCGATCCCGGCCGCGGCGGCGGCGACTGCAGCAGCAACGGCGGCGGCTTGCGGATCGACTCCGCCTGCCGTCGGCTGGCCATCGGTCGCCATGTTGATCAGCGAGGTAACGCCAGGGTTCGAGAAGAACGACGATCCGGTCATCAATGAACTCAACAGATTGATGGCCCCCGAGGTGTTCGTCGACCCGCCTGCTTTGGCATGGGAAGAGATCGCGCTCTGAATCGTAGACAGCGACGCGGCCGTGAGTACCGTCGGCGCAACGACGGTTGACGCCGTCGTACCGAATTTCACAACGGTGATCTCGATCGTCCCATCGGCAGGAATCGCGGCCAATGCAGCATTGAGACCGGACCGAAGAAGGTTGTAGCTTGTCGTGCCGACGCTCCCCGAACCGTCTAGGGCAAAACCGAGCTGGAACATCGGCGCCGCCCAGGCACCGAACGAGGTCGCCGTCACGGCGACGCAAACAATGAATCGGGCGAAGGCTCTGTTCAACGATTTGATCATCTCGTTCCCCTTGCATCAGGTGACAGGAGAAGCGACGTGGCGAGCGGGAGCTGTTTCGGCAAGGCTCCGACACGTCGGGCTTCGGAATACAACTTGAAGCATGTCCTGCACCAGATGTGCTAACGCGTTAATTAAACGTGCAAAGGGGAAAAAGCGAGTTGCCGTTTCCGACAGCAGTGTAAAAAAATCCGTCACCGCTGTACGAAAGGCCGACACGGCGAAAGGGACAAATCCCGGTCCTGTAGAAAAGCGCTGGCTCACTCCCGACAACAGGCAGCTAGAGCACCACTTGCGATCCGAGTTCGACTACCCGGTTGGACGGAATATGGAAAAAGGCGGTCATGCTCGTCGCGTTGCGGAACATCGTCGAGAAGAGCAGAACCCGCCAATACGCCATTTCCTTGCCGATGCGGGGTATTAGCGTCTCGCGGCCGAGGAAGAATGAAGTGTCCATCATGTCGAACTCGAGGCCGAAATGGGCGCAATGCGTCAGCGCTTCGGGAAGATCGGGCTCATCCTTGAACCCATATTGAACCGTCACCTGCCAGAAATCCCCACCGAGCGGCTTCACTTCGACGCGGTCGATTTCTGGCACGTAGGGAACGTCGAAAATCCGGATGGTCACGATCACCATGCGTTCGTGCAGCACCTTGTAGTGCTTGAGGCTGTGCAACATGGCGCGGGGGACGCCTTCGGGGCGACCGGTCAAAAAGACTGCAGTACCCGGGACACGAGTAGTGCCGCCCAACGATAGGCTCTGAATGAATGGCTCAAGCAGGATCGCATCCTGGCCGAGTTTCGCATGCATAACCTCGCGGCCTCGTTTCCAGGTCGTCAATACGATGAACACGACCGCGCCGAAAGCCAACGGAAACCATCCGCCATCGGCGATTTTGGTCGAGTTGGCGGAGAAGAAAGCGAGATCGATGATCACGAACGGCACGACGCATGGCAGGACCTTCAACAACGACCATTTCCAGTCGTTACGCGCGACAACAAACGCCAGGAGATTAGTGATAAGCATTGTCCCGGTCACGGCAATTCCATACGCCGCGGCGATATTGCTCGACGACCCGAAACCGATCACCGCCGCGATCACCGCGGCAAGCAGCAGCCAATTGATGGCCGGCAGGTAGATTTGTCCCATCTGGCTCTCGGAAGTGTGATGCACCTCGAAACGGGGCGAATAGCCGAGTTGCATTGCCTGAAGCGTGATCGAGAAGGCGCCCGAGATCACCGCCTGCGAGGCGATAACCGTCGCCGCGGTCGCAAGTACGACCATCGGGTAAAGGGCCCAGCTTGGCGCTAGAAGATAAAACGGATTCTCGATCGCCGCGGGATTGCTGAGCAGCAGCGCACCCTGTCCAAGATAGTTGATGAGCAGAGCGGGCAACACCATCCCAAACCAAGCGATCGTGATCGGCTTGCGGCCGAAGTGCCCCATGTCCGCGTAAAGCGCTTCCCCCCCCGTGATGACGAGAACGAGGGCACCGAGCGAGAAGAAGCCCAGGAGAGGATGGGCCGACAGGAATCCCACGGCCCAGGCGGGATTCAACGCGCGTAACACGCTCGGTTCAAGGATGATGGAACGCGCGCCGAGGACCGAAAGCGTAATGAACCAGACGATCATGATGGGACCGAAGAGCTTTCCGATGCTCGCGGTTCCGTTCCGCTGTATCACGAACAGGCCGACCAGTATCGCCAGCGCCAAGGGGATGACGAAGGGTTTGAGCGCCGGCGTGATGACCTCCAAACCTTCCACGGCGGAGAGTACTGAAATCGTCGGCGTAATCACGCCGTCGCCGTAAAAAAGAGCCGCGCCGAACAGACCCAGCAGCAGGATCAGCCGCCGCTTCGGCCCTTCGCCAACGCCCCGCAGCGCGAGCGTCATCAGCGACATGATGCCGCCTTCCCCCCGGTTGTCCGCGCGCATGATGAACGACACGTATTTACCGCTGATGACAAGCATAAGCGTCCAGAACACGAGAGAGAGAATCCCGAGGACGTTCTCCGGCGTTATCGGTACGGGGTGGTGCGGGCTGCCGAAGACTTCGCGCAACGCGTACAGGGGGCTCGTGCCGATGTCGCCGTAAACGACCCCTAGCGCGGCAAGCGTAAGCGTTTTGAAGTGCGTCCGGTCGGACGCATTTGTTATTTGGCTCATCAGAATTTCCGGAATGCGAGAAAGTAGGAAAGCCCTGTTCAGGGCTGGAAACGGTACCCCACGCCCGTTTCCGTAAGCAGGTATTTCGGCTGGGTCGGATCGTCTTCGAGTTTTTGCCGCAAGTGCCCGACGTAGACGCGCAGATAATGATTGCTCTCGACGCTCGAACCGCCCCATACCTCGCGCAATAGATGGCGCTGCGTCATTACCTTGCCAGCATTTGCGAGAAGAAGAGAGAGCAGCCGGTACTCGATCGGCGTCAGGTGCACCGGGCTGCCGGCACGGGTCACGAGCCGGCGCGAGAGATCCACTTCGACGTCGCCAAAGGCGACGATCGGCGAGGCATTCGCACGCCCCTGGCGTCTCAGGAGGGCACGGGTACGGGCGAGGAGTTCGCCGACGCCGAATGGCTTGGTGAGATAGTCGTCAGCCCCCAGGTCGAGCGCCTGGATTTTGTCCTTCTCCTGCACGCGCGCCGACAGCACAAGGATCGGCACGTCGGACCAATTGCGCACGTCGCGGATGAGGTCGATACCATTGCCGTCGGGCAAGCCGAGGTCAAGAATGATCAAGGCAGGATGACGGTCGGCGGCTTCGCGCACGCCCTCCACAAGCGTGCCGGCCTCGAAAACGGCGCAACCCTCGCCTTCGAGCGCAGCGCGCACGAAGCGGCGGATTTGCCGCTCGTCTTCGACGAGAACGACTGCAGGCGTTTCAACCATGGCTAGCGTCCATCTCGCCGGGGATGGGTTCTTCTTCGATCGTAGGCGGCTCCCCGAGCGGGAGCGTAAACGTTACACTGCCGCCCCCCTGCGGCCGGTTCGCCGCGGAGATCGTGCCGCCATGCGCCTCGACGATCGCGCGGCAGATCGCCAGGCCCAGCCCGACGCCCGGCTTGGCGGATTCGTGTTCTCCGCGCGCAAACATCTCGAACAGCGCTACGGTATCGCCGGCAAATCCGTCGCCGCTGTCGCTCACGCTGACCTCTGCGTTGCCGGCCTGTGCCCGCACGACAATTTCGATGGGCGTTCCCGGTGGCGAGTATTTGGCGGCGTTCTCTAGCAGGTTGCAGAAAACCCGCTCGATCAGGATGGCGTCGAACTCGACGAGCGGAAAATCGCTCGCCAGCGACACCTTGACCGGATGCTCGGCCAGCGCGCGGCCGAGCAGCTTGATGCTCGACCCGATGACCTCCTCGATCGGTTGCCACTCCTTCTGCAACGTCACATCGCCGGCATGCAGGCGCGCCATATCGAGGAGGTTAGCCACCAGTCCGTTGAGCCGCTCGGCCTGGTCGCGGATGGCCCCTGCCGTCTCTCGCTCATCGTCGGGAAGCTGAGGTCTACTCATTGCCAGAGAGTCCGCGAGCCCGACGAGGACGGTGAGCGGCGTACGCAGATCGTGCGATAGCGCGGAAAGGATGGAACTGCGTAGCCGCTCGGACACCATCTGCACTTGCGTACGTTGCGCCACATCGACGTAGTGCACCCGTTCGATGGCGATCGCGGCGAGCGAGGCGGCGGCCTGCAAACGCCCGTGCTCGTCTGGCAATGGCCGCCGGCTTCCGTCGGCGGGTGCTACGGCGAGAACGCCGCGCACGCGCATCGGCGCTCGCAACGGCAGATAGAGTGTGGCGAACCCAGGCGCCGCAAGGGGTGAGCACTCGACCGGCTCGCCTTTTTCGTACGCGACGAACGCTAACGTGGGCTCAACCGCCAGCCCTTTCGTGCCCGCCACTTCGACGGCCTTCAGATTCCCCTTCCCATCCGGCAGGAGCAATACGGCTTCGGCATTGAGGACGCGATGCAGATAGGAGCCGGTGATCTCCGCAATCTGTTCCACCATCAGCGCACCAGAAAGATCACGCGCCATTTCATACAAAGCGCCGGTGCGCAAAGCCTCGGTGGCCGATTCGTCCGCGCGTCGACGCAAGCCGGCGGTAAGCCGGCCGGTGACAATCGCCACGGCCAGCATCACGGCAAAGGTGACGACGTACTGTCCGTCATTGACCTCGAACGAAAAGCGAGGCGGGACAAAAAGGAAGTCGAACAAACCGACGCTGAGAAAAGCAGCGAGCAGTGCCGGCTCAAGCCCAAGACTGACTGCCACGGCGAGCACCGCGAGCAGGAACAGCATCACGATGTTCGCCGGGTCGAGACGACCGGCCATCGGGGTGGCCAGCAGGGCCGTCACCGTACAGATACACACAGCCAGCAGGTGTCGCTGCCAGGTAGGAAGGGCCAAAAGCCGGCCATTCTTGTGTGGGGGCAACGCACCGCCGCCCTTTTCGATGCTCATGGATCTCAAACTCGGAAGAACATGGGCGGAATTCTCCCGCGCCGGGCATAAAAAAGGTGTAAACGCCTCGCCGCGATGTTTCCTCACCGTCAAAACGTGGTTTTCCATGCGCGGAACAACGTCTGGTGTGACCTGTCCTAACGGTACCTGACGACAAGGAAAAACACATGGCAAACCCGCCGTTCAATACGCTGACCCGCCTCGACGCGCCCGGTGTCCCGCAGGTTTCCTTCCACTCGCTGCCTGAATTGGAACGGGCCGGAATCGGCAACATCACGCGCCTTCCCGTTTCCCTGCGCATCGTGCTCGAAGCGCTGGTACGCCATTGCGACGGCAAGCGTGTTACCGAACGCCACGTGCGCGAACTGGCCGCCTGGCAGCCGAACGCACCCCGCAACGAGGAGATCCCCTTTGTCGTCGCGCGTGTCGTGCTACAAGACTTGACTGGAGTCCCCCTGCTCTGTGACCTGGCGGCCATGCGGCAAGCCGCCAGCACCCGCGGCGTCGATCCCAAACGCATCGAGCCCCTGGTACCGGTCGATCTCGTTGTCGATCACTCGGTGCAGGTCGACACGTACGGAACGCCCGACGCACTGCAAAAGAACATGGCCATCGAGTTCGAGCGCAACCGCGAACGCTACCAGTTCATGAAGTGGGGCATGCAGGCGTTCGATACGTTCAAGGTCGTACCGCCGGGCATCGGCATCGTGCATCAGGTGAATCTCGAATACCTGTTCAACGGCCTACGCCGTCAGAATACGGAAGACGGCGAAGTCGTCTTCCCCGACACGCTGGTCGGCACCGACTCGCACACGACGATGATCAACGGCGTCGGCGTGGTCGGCTGGGGCGTCGGCGGCATCGAGGCGGAAGCCGCCATGCTCGGCCAGCCGGTTTACTTTCTCACCCCCGACGTCGTCGGCATGGAGCTGACCGGGCGGTTGAACGAAGGCGTGACGGCCACCGATCTCGTACTTACCGTGACCGAAATCCTGCGTCGAGAAAAGGTCGTCGGAACGTTCGTTGAGTTCTTCGGCGAAGGCGCGCGCACGCTTTCCGTCACCGACCGGGCGACGCTCGCCAATATGGCGCCTGAATACGGCGCGACGATGGGGTTCTTCCCGGTCGACGACAATACCGTCGCCTACATGCGCGGCACCGGCCGCAAAGAGGAAGAGTGCGCATTGCTCGAAGCCTATTTCAAGGCACAGGGCTTGTACGGGATTCCGCTCGCCGGCGAAGTGGACTATTCGCGCGTCGTACGCCTCGACCTGTCAAGCATCGTGCCCTCGCTTGCCGGTCCGAAACGGCCGCAGGACCGCATCCCGCTGCCCGAAATGGCGGGGACCTTCAACCGGCAACTGACCGCCCCGGAATCCGCCGACGGTTTCTCCCGGCCGGCGGAAACATTGGGCAAACGCTACCCGACCGACCGTGCCGGCGTCGATCTCGGCCACGGTGACGTGCTGATCGCCGCGATCACCTCGTGCACCAACACGAGCAATCCGGCGGTGATGATCGCTGCCGGATTGCTGGCAAAGAAGGCCGTGGCGAAGGGGTTGAAAGTCGCGCCGCACATCAAGACCTCGCTCGCCCCGGGGTCGCGCGTCGTCACCGATTATCTGGAAAAGGGCGGTCTGATCGGTCCGCTTGCCGAACTCGGCTTCGCGCTCGCGGGCTACGGCTGCACGACGTGCATCGGCAATGCGGGCGATCTCGACCCGGCGTTCAACAAGGCGATCGTCGATAATCAGCTCGTCGTCGCAGCAGTCCTGTCCGGTAACCGTAACTTCGAGGCGCGCATCCACCCGAACCTGCGCGCCAATTTCCTCGCCTCGCCGCCGCTGGTCGTCGCCTTTGCCATCGCCGGGCGTGCGAATATCGACCTGACGCACGAACCGCTCGGTAAGGGCCGCGATGGCGAACCGGTCTATCTGCGCGATGTCTGGCCGACCTCGGACGAAATCAATGCGGTGCTGCCGTTCGCTCTCGATCCGGCAACGTTCCGCGCGCGCTACGGCGACTTCACTACCGGGAACGATTTGTGGAACGCGATACCGGCGCCCATCGGCGACCTGTACGACTGGCCGCCCTCGACGTATATCGCCCGTCCGCCCTTTCTGGAAATGCCGGACCTCCCCCCGGGCGACATCCACAGCGCCCGCGCGCTACTCATCCTCGGCGACTCGGTCACCACCGACCACATTTCGCCCGCGGCCTCATTCGGCGAAACGACCCCCGCCGGTCAATGGCTGCTCTCGAAAGGCGTCAAGCGGCCGGACTTCAACTCCTACGGCTCGCGTCGCGGCAACCACGAAATCATGGTACGCGGCACCTTTGCCAACGTGCGCATCCGTAACCTGATGCTGCCGCCCGACGCTGAAGGACGGCGACCGCAAGGCGGCTTCACACTGCTCGACGGTCGGCAGACCACCATCTTCGACGCCGCCATGACCTATCAGGACCGCGGTATCCCGACGATCGTGTTCGCCGGCGAGGAATACGGCTCCGGGTCTTCGCGCGACTGGGCAGCGAAGGGCCCGCGTCTGCTTGGCGTGCGCGCCGTAGTTGCGCGCAGCTACGAACGTATCCACCGCGCGAACCTCGTTGGCATGGGCGTCCTGCCACTGCAGTTCATGGGCGACGATTCGGCGGTAACGCTCGGCCTTGCCGGCGACGAGCAATTCGACATCATTGGCATCGAGGAAACTCCGGCCGTGAAACAGACGTTGACGCTCGTCATTCGGCGTGCAAACGGCGAATGGGTCGAGCGGCCTGTCCTGTGCCGGATCGATACACCGATCGAGGTCGAGTATTTCCGGCATGGCGGCATCCTGCCGTACGTGCTCAACCAGTTGCTCGCCAAAGCGTGACGTAAGAAATGGCCGCGAGCCGATTGTCCCGCGGCCATGTTTGCGCGATGTCCGTTTTTTACAATACCCCGGTGTTGTCCTGCGGGAAGATGGCCAAGTCGTTCGAATCTCGTTCATGCCTCGTTCAAGGCCACTTTCCATGCCTACAAAAAGGAGAACACCATGCCCTGCTTCCTCGTCGAGATCGTCTTCACTCGTCCGTTCGAAACCTTTGGCGACGCGGTCGCCGAACACCGCGCCTACCTGCAGACCGGCTATGACCGCGGCCTGCTGCTCCTGTCCGGCCCGCGTGCCGACAAACGGGGCGGCCTGTGCGTCGCGCGTGCCGTCGATGAGGCGGCGGTACGCGAGTTCTTTGCGCACGATCCATACAAGCAGAAGGGACTCGCCGAGCATCGCTTCGTCGCGTTTGCGGCGGCCAAACGCCAACCCTTCCTCGACGACTGGGTCGAAGGCCGGGATGGTGCGATGGCAGCCTGATTTCGGGAACCGAGCGCCCCGAACTTGCGGAAGCAAGCAGGCTCAGTCGAAATAGCTGCGCGCCGATTCGAAGCGGCGCGCGTAGTAAGCGGCGGTCATGCGGTCGACGCGCACGCGGCCGTTGGTGGATGGCGCGTGCACAAACCGATCGTCGCCGATATAAACCCCGACGTGCGAGAAAGGCGCATTGCGAGTATTGAAGAAGACAAGATCGCCAGGACGCAACGCACCGCGCTCGACCTCCCGCCCCTGACGGGCGATATCAGCGGCACTGCCGCTTACCTTCAGCCCGGCCGCTTGGTTGTAGATGTAAGCCACCATGCCGCTGCAGTCGAGGCCCGCGTCGGGATTCTTGCCGCCGAACTTATAGCCCGTGTCGATCAAACCAAGCGCGAACAACGCGACTTCGCGGCCGAGCTCGCTGTCGCGAGGTCGCGCCACCGGCGTAGCATCCGGGGCGGGGGTGGGCATGGACGTGGGCGGTACCGTGCCGCATGCGGCGAGCACGGAGAGAAAGCCGGCAGCGATCAGGGTGCGCAATTGCATGCCGTGCAGTATAGGCGAACACCGGCTTTTCGTTGCAATGCTGCAATATGGCGGCGGTCGTTCCGCGCGGTCGCGTCACCGCCACGCCGCCCTAGACAGCGTCAAAGACCGTTTTGCTTGAACCAGGCGAGCAGCCGCTGCCAGCCGTCCTCCGCCTCGGCCTTGCGGTAGCTCGGCCGATAATCGGCGTTGAATGCGTGCGGCGCGTTTTCGTACACATGGATTGTCGACGCCTTGCTTGCCGCGTTTGATGATTCAGTGAGCGCTTTGCGCATCCGTTCGACGGTATCGAGCGGGATCCCTTGGTCCTGCCCGCCGTACAGGCCGAGCACAGGTCCGTACAGTTGCCCCGCGATGTCGATCGGATTCCTTGGGTTGAGCGCATTCGTATCGCCGACGAGGCGTCCGTACCAAGCCACACCGGCCTTGACCTTCGGGTTACGCGCTGCATACAGCCAAACGATGCGTCCGCCCCAGCAAAAACCCGTTATGCCGAGGCGCAAGGTATCGCCACCTTGGGCTTCGGCCCAGTCGACGCAAGCGTCGAGGTCGCCCATGACCTGCTCGTCGGGCACCTTGGCGACGATGTTGGTCATCAGTTCCTGAATGTTCGTGTATTGGCGCGGATCGCCCTGGCGCGCGTAAAGCTCGGGCGCAATCGCCATATACCCCTGCTTGGCAAGACGGCGGCAGATATCTTTGATGTGCTCATGGACTCCGAAGATTTCCTGAACTACCAGGATCACCGGAAACCGGCTCCCGGAAGCCGGCTGAGCTCTGTAAGCCGGCATCTCGCCGCCGGCTGCGGGCACTTTCACCTCGCCTGCCGTCAGCCCCGTGCTGTCGGTCGTGATCGTCGTCTGCGCCATCACCGGCTGCACGGCAAGGGCAAAGCCGGCGCCGAGCGCGGTGACGATGAAACTGCGACGATCGAAGGGAACGGCGGGAGCCAGACTGTCGAACTCGGGGCTGGTCGGGACGCTTGTTGTCATCGGGTTTCTCCTTGGCGGCGATGAGGGCGCGTTGCACGGCGAACGCAGCGGCATAGACAGGGAGAAAGCTGCCAAATTCCCGACGACACTTGGCACATGGACCAAGATGATCGGAGGTTTACTTCACCCAGCGACGCGACGCAGGTAGATCGGCAAGTCCCTGCTTGCCGGAACTCCGTTCAATCTTCCATCACCTTTTGCGCTGAAGGGCTTTGCAAGGCGTGGGTTTTCGCAACCGGGTTTTCAACCGCAGAAGCCAACCGGCCAAACCTCGCTAGGAGTGAATAAGGACCATCAGCGCCTTCGCTTCAACCTTGCCAAGGTTCCGGATGGAATGCGGGCGATCCGCTTGATAACGGGCCGTCGCGCCGTTCCTCAATTTCTTCTTCTCGCCATCCACTTCAAGCTCCATCGCGCCTTGCAACAGCGTGAGATGTTCGGTGGCACCGGGGTCGTGCGGGTTTGACGCCAATTCCCCGTTGGGCGCCAGCACCAACTCGTACCACTCGAACTTCCCGGCAAGTTCCAGCGGGCTGAGGATGCGCAAGACGTAGCCGGCGTGGTTGCCCGCCATGGTGGGCATTTCGTGCGCTTCAAGGACGCGAATCGAATCGTTCTCGCGTGTCTCCGACGTCAGCAACTCGGCAATGCTCACGCCCAGCGCGTTGGACAAGCGCCAAGCGACGGCGATCGTCGGGTTCGCCTTCTCGCGCTCAATTTGCGAAAGCATCGATTTCGATACGCCCGCGGCACGCGACAAATCTTCCAGTGTCAAATTTCTCGCCAGGCGCAGCTTTTGCAGGGTAGCCCCTACTTCCGGGGGTGTGGATGGGGAATTGGGAATTTTCATGGCCGATGCTTGCAATGTTCAATGCGCATGGTTAGTATCCAATATAACGAATATTTTTTCGATATATCGAACCAAGTCCGTTTTTTCGAATAGATACGGAAAAAAGGACTGTACTCACAAAATAGGAATCATGCCATGACGACCAACGATGCCCGGAGCGCTTTTTACGCCAACTTGCGGGATAACCTGGACGGGCTCCGCGAGCAAGGGCTTTACAAGCAGGAACGGATCATTTCATCGCGCCAGGGTGCGGAGGTCGTCTGTGCCGACGGACGCACCCTGATCAACCTGTGCGCCAACAATTACCTCGGCCTATCCGGCGACAATGCGCTGGTGGCGGACGTCGCCACGGCGGCGGAGCAATACGGTTACGGGCTATCGTCGGTGCGTTTCATCTGCGGCACGCAGACCGTACACAAAGAACTCGAGAAGGCGCTGGCCGAATTTCTCGGAATGGAGGACGTCATCCTCTATGCGGCGGCGTTCGACGCCAACGGCGGGCTGTTCGAACCCTTGTTTGACGAATCCGACGCGATCATCTCGGACGCGTTGAATCACGCCTCGATCATTGACGGCATCCGCCTTTCGAAAGCCGCCCGCTTCCGCTATCAGCATAACGATATGGCAGACCTGGAAGCCCAACTGAAAGCGGCTTCCGGGAAACGCCACAAAGTCATCGCGAGCGACGGGGTATTTTCGATGGACGGAACGATCGCCCAGCTCGACAAGATCTGCGACCTGGCCGAACGTTACGGCGCGCTCGTGATGATCGACGAATGCCACGCCTCGGGCGTTCTGGGGAGAACCGGACGCGGCACGCACGAACACCACGGCGTAATGGGTCGCGTCGACATCATTACCGGAACGTTGGGCAAGGCGCTCGGCGGAGCGATGGGCGGCTTCACGGCTGCACGACGCGAGGTGATCGATATGCTGCGCCAGAAATCGCGACCTTACCTGTTTTCAAACAGCCTCGCCCCGACCATTGCCGGAACCTCGCTCGACGTGCTCCGCCGTTTATCGACCTCGAGCGACCTGCGCGACCGGCTGCATGCCAACACGGCGTACTTCCGGCAGGCGATCAGCAACCTCGGATTCACCATCAAGCCGGGCACTCACCCCGTGGTTCCCGTGATGCTCTTCGACGAAGTGATGGCCCAACGTTTTGCCCAACGCTTGTATGAACTCGGCGTGCTTGTCACGGGATTCTTCTATCCGGTGGTGCCGATGGGGCAAGCCAGGGTGCGCGTACAGCTATCGGCCGCACACCAGCGACATCAATTGGACGCGGCGCTGGCTGCGTTTGCCCAGGCCGGGCGGGAACTCGGCTTGATCGACTGAGGGAAGCGAACAATGGAACGGATTCTGGTTATTGGTGCAAACGGCCAAATCGGCAGCGAACTGGTCGAGGCTTTGGCGGCGAAAGTCGGCGCAGACAACGTGATTGCGGCGGACATTCAGACTAACAGCTCCACCGGAGCCGCACGCTACGAAAAACTTGACGTGCTCGACTCCACTCGCTTGGCTCAGATCATCGACGCCTACGATGTCGGTCAGGTTTATCAGCTGGCCGCCCTGCTTTCGGTTACCGGTGAGCAGGCTCCCCTGCGTGCCTGGTCGCTGAATATGAACGGCTTGCTCAACACGTTGGAGATCGCCCGTCAGCGAACGGAATCCGGCAAACCCTTGCGCGTGTTCTGGCCTTCGTCGATCGCGGCCTTCGGCCCACATACGCCGGCCGTGAATACGCCACAACTGGCCGTCATGGACCCGACCACAATCTACGGCATCAGCAAGCAGGCGGGAGAGCGCCTGTGCGAGTACTACCACAGCAAATATGGCGTGGATGTACGCAGCATCCGGTACCCCGGCATCATCAGCTACAAGTCTCCCCCCGGAGGCGGTACCACGGACTACGCCATCGCCATTTTCCACGCGGCCGCCAGCCGGGAGACGTACAACTGTTACCTCGGGCCGGATACGACGCTGCCGATGATCTACATGCCTGACGCCATCCGGGCGACCATCGAGCTGATGGACGCCCCGGCGGATCAGATCGGTATACGTTCGGGCTACAACGTGGCGGGACTGAGCTTCAATCCTCGCGAGCTGGCGGCGGCCATCAAGGCGCGACGGCCGGAATTCCGCATCGAGTATCGGCCGGACCACCGCCAAGCCATCGCCGATAGCTGGCCGCAAAGCCTTGACGACAGCTGCGCGCGCGCCGACTGGGGATGGAAGCCCGAAATCGGACTGGATGAACTGGTGGACGACATGCTGCTGCATATCGCCCCGCGCTGGCGAACAAGCACCCCGGAGTGCATGAACGAAGCGGCATGAGATGACCGTCGGTGTATTCGATCTTTTCAAGATCGGGGTTGGACCGTCGAGCTCCCACACGGTGGGGCCCATGGTCGCTGCACGGCGTTTTTTGCTCGAGTGCCCCGATCTGGAAAAAGCCCAACGCGTTCAGGTTGCCCTTTACGGGTCGCTAGCCCTTACGGGAATCGGGCACGGAACCGACAAAGCGATCCTGCTCGGCCTCCTGGGAGAAACCCCGCCAGGGGTCAACCCGGGTGAGATTCCTACCAAGTTAGCCAGCATCGCCGATAGCGGGAAAATCTGCCTGGCTGGGCGACATAGCATTCCTTTCGATAGCGAACGCGATCTTCTGTGGCACAAGAACGAAAACCTGCCCGGTCATACGAACGGAATGCGCTTCACTCTGACGTACGGCGACGGACGCGTGCGAGAGCGGGTTTTCTATTCGATCGGTGGCGGCTTTGTCCGCGCCGAGGACGATCCACCAACGGCAGAAGACGCAGGGTCGACCCCCGCTCCCTACCCTTTCGCAAGCATGGATGAGTTGTTGCGCCTTGGACGACGCAACAACTTGAGCATCGCCGCCATGCAACGTGCCAACGAGCTGGCGCACTGCAGCCCCGAAGCGCTGGATGCCGGTCTGGACACGATATGGAAGGTGATGAGTCAATGCGTGGAAAGCGGTCTGAACACCAGCGGCGAACTCCCGGGTGGACTGCACGTCAAGCGTCGGGCGGCGACGCTGTGGAACACCGCGCAGCGAAATTCGTCGCCGTTGCCGAACGACGCAATGCATCGCGTGAGCCTCTACGCCATGGCCGTGAACGAAGAGAACGCGGCGGGCGGGCGTGTGGTGACGGCGCCCACCAACGGTTCGGCCGGCATCGTCCCCGCGGTTCTGCGCTATTTCCTGGAGGAATGCCGGAGCCCCGACCCGGAAACGGGCGTACGGGATTTTCTGCTTGTCGCCGCCGCGATCGGCCTCCTCTGCAAACGCAATGCGTCGATCTCCGGAGCCGAGATCGGCTGCCAGGGTGAGGTGGGCGTTGCCTGCGCCATGGCCGCCGCGGGACTGACCGCCGCGCTCGGGGGCAGCAACGAGCAGGTTGAATGCGCCGCCGAAATCGCCATCGAGCACCATCTCGGCATGACCTGCGATCCGATAGCCGGATTGGTACAGATCCCGTGCATCGAACGCAACGGCATGGGCGCCGTAAAAGCCATCACCGCCGCATCGCTCGCCATCAACAGCGACGGCAGCCATCACGTCAGTCTCGATCAGGTCATTGCCACGATGCGTCAGACCGGGAGCGACATGCAGGCGAAGTACAAGGAAACCTCACTCGGCGGCCTAGCTATCCACGTTGCCGCGGTGAGCCAGCCGGAGTGCTGACGCACCGACTGTATCACCTCGACGCGGGGATTTTTGGCCGGTTCAACGGCCACCTCGAACAGCCTAAGGCAAGCGCGCTCCCAACTTCAGAAACCGCCCGTCACAACAGAACGATGTCGTATTGCTCCTGGGCATAACTCGGCTCGGCCTTGAGCGAAATCGGCTTGCCGATGAAATCCGAAAGCATCGCCAGCCCCTGGGATTCTTCGTCGAGGAAGATGTCGATCACTGAGACCGCGCCGAGAATACGGAATTCGCGCGCGTTGAACTGTCGAGCTTCGCGCAGCAGTTCGCGCAGAATCTCGTAGCACACCGTGCGCGCCGTCTTCACCTCGCCGCGGCCGCCGCAGGTCGGGCACACTTCGCAGAGCACGTGCGCAAGAGACTCGCGTGTGCGTTTGCGCGTCATCTCGACGAGGCCGAGCGCCGTGAAGCCGTTGACCGTCAGGCGCGTGTGGTCCTTGGCGAGCGCCTTGTTGAACTCGGCGAGCACGGCGTTGCGGTGCTCCTCGGTATCCATATCGATGAAGTCGATGATGATGATGCCGCCGAGGTTGCGCAGGCGAAGCTGACGGGCGATCGTCTGCGCAGCCTCAAGGTTCGTCTTGAAGATCGTGTCGTCGAAATTGCGCAAACCCACGAAGCCACCGGTGTTCACGTCGATCGTCGTCATCGCCTCGGTCTGGTCGATGATCAGATAGCCGCCTGATTTGAGGTCCACGCGGTGCGCCAAAGCCTTCTGGATTTCTTCCTCTACACCGTAGAGGTCGAACAGCGGCCGTTCGCCAACGTAGTGCTCGAGCAGCGGCGCCACGGTCGGCGTGTATTCGTTGGCAAAGGTCGTCAGTTTCTGAAAGTTCTCCCGCGAGTCAATAACGATGCGCATCGTTTCCGGATTCACGAAATCGCGCAGAACCCGCAGCCCGAGCGATAGCTCCTGGTACAGTAACGCCGGTGGCGCCTGCGTCTTTGACTGTACCTGGATGTCGTGCCAGATCTTGCGCAGGTACTCAATGTCGTTCGCCAGCTCTTCCTCGTTTGCACTTTCCGCCATCGTGCGCACGATGAATCCGCCCGGTTCGTCTTCCGGCACCAGGCGCGTAATCTTCTCGCGCAAAGCCTCGCGTTCGGCTTCGTTCTCGATTCGCTGAGAAATGCCGATATGCTTTTCCTGCGGCAGATACACGAGCATGCGGCCGGCAATCGAGATCTGCGTCGACAGGCGGGCGCCCTTGGTGCCGATCGGGTCCTTGATCACCTGTACGAGTACCCGCTGGCCTTCGTTCAGCATACGCTCGATCGAGCGCGGCGCGTCGCCGTTGTGGCGAGGTTCCCAGATATCAGCGACGTGCAGAAAGGCGGTTCGATCCAGACCGACGTCGACGAACGCCGACTGCATCCCGGGCAGGATGCGGACGACACGGCCGAGATAGACGTTGCCGACCAGGCCGCGATTGGCCGTGCGCTCGATGTGCAGTTCCTGCACGACGCCCTCGTACATGACGGCGACGCGCGTTTCCTGCGGCGTAAAGTTGATCAGGATATCTTCTGGCATGGGGGACAATCCGGACAATGCAGTAAAATGCGACTTTGTTGCATTCTACCTCGCCGCGCCCCTCCCGCCCGGCCTCAACGCCCGGGTTTCACGCATTTCCGCTGCCTCTCAGCCAACTTTTCGATGCCCTCCGCACGCCCCGATTTCACCCCTTTCGTACCCGAACTGCTCGCGCCCGCCGGGTCGCCCGCGATGATGCGACGTGCCTTCGCGTTCGGTGCGGACGCCGTCTACGCGGGGCAGCCGCGTTATAGCCTGCGCGTGCGCAACAACGAATTCGGTGATCTCGCCACCCTGCGCGGAGCCATCGACGAGGCGCACAACGCGGGCAAGCGCTTCTACGTCGTGAGCAACGTCCTGCCACACAACGCCAAGGTACGCACCTACGTAGCCGACATGGCGCCAGTCGTCGCCTTGCGCCCCGACGCGTTGATCATGGCCGACCCAGGTCTGATCGATCTGGTGCGCGAGCGCTGGCCGGAAATGCCGGTTCATTTGTCCGTCCAGGCCAATACGGTCAACTTCGCCGCCGTCCGTTTCTGGCAGCGGCTTGGTATTGCGCGCATTATCCTTTCGCGCGAACTGTCGCTCGATGAAGTCGCGGAAATCCGCCAACAGTGCCCGGACATCGAACTTGAAGTCTTCGTTCACGGCGCCCTGTGTATCGCCTACTCCGGGCGCTGCCTGCTCTCTGGGTATTTCAACCGGCGTGACCCGAACCAGGGAACGTGTACCAACGCGTGCCGCTGGGACTACGCGGTGCGGCCCGGGGTCGAGGAACCGTCCGGTGACGTACGCGCCGCACCGCCTGCCACCCGCCGCTGGCTGCTCGAAGAGAGCGAACGCCCAGGCGAGTTGATGCCGATCGAAGAAGACGAGCACGGCACCTACATCATGAACTCGAAGGACCTGCGCGCCATCGAACACGTCGCCCGCCTCGCGGAAATCGGTGTCGATTCGCTGAAGATCGAGGGCCGCACCAAGTCGCCTTACTACGTTGCCCGTACGGCACAGGCTTACAGACAGGCGATCGACGACGCCGTCGCCGGCCGGCCGCTCGATCCGCGCCTGCTCGGCGAGCTCGAAGGGCTGGCCAACCGCGGCTATACCGACGGCTTCTATCAGCGTCATCACGCACATGAGACGCAGAACTATCTGCGCGGCCATTCAGAATCTGGTCGCAGCCTTTATGTCGGCGATTTCGTCGCCTGGGACACCACGCGGCAGCTGGCGGAAATCGAGGTAAAAAACCGCTTCGCGGTCGGCGACCGAATCGAAATCATCCATCCCGGCGGCAACGTCGAGATCGTGCTGGAGCGCATGGAAAACGCCGATGGCGCACCGATCGAAGTCGCGCCCGGTAATGGTCATCGGGTCTGGATTCCGTTGGCCTCGGACCTGACTGGCGCAATGCTCGCCCGTTTTGTCTAGGCAATCGCATTCTCATTGCCCCGGTCACCGTTTACGTGCAGTTAGTTAGTTCCCGATGCCTCATCTCTTTGCCGACATTTCGCCTCACGGTCTCGGTCACTTGGCGCAGGCCGCACCGGTTCTCAACACGCTCGCGCGCAAACTGCCGGATTTGCGGCTCACGATCCGTAGCGGCGTCGCGGAGAGCGTTTTGCGCGCCCGTATCCCGCTGGATTTCACCTTCGTGCAGGGAACCAGTGATTTCGGCTTCGTCATGCACGACGCGACGCACATCGACAAGGCTGCATCGGCGACGGTCTACCGCGACTTCCACGCCAACTGGACGGTCCGCGTCGCGAGCGAGGCCGGCCTTCTCGCCAACCAGAAACCGGACCTCGTGCTCACCGATGTGGCGTATCTGCCGCTTGCCGCGGCGCACGCGGCTGGTATCCGTTCGTTGGCGATGTGCTCGCTCAATTGGGCCGACCTGTTCCTGCATGTTTTCGGTGCCGAGTCTTGGGCGCCGCCGATCCACGCTCAGATCCTCGCCGCTTACGGGGTAGCCGAGGTTTTTCTGCGCCTCACACCGGCCATGCCAATGAGCCGCCTCCCCCGGTGCCGGATGGTCGCGCCGGTCGCCACACTCGGCTGCGATCGGCGAGCCGAATTGCGGCGGAACCTGAATGCCGGGTACGACGAGAAGCTCGTCTTGATCGCTTTCGGGGGGTTCGACAAAGACCTGGGCGCCGAACGCTGGCCACAACGCGCGGGGCGGCGCTGGCTGGTGCCACGTGCCTGGCGTACCCAACGCGCCGACATGGTCCCGCTCGAAGACACTGGCCTGCCCTTCGCCGACCTGTTGTGCAGCGCCGACGCGGCGGTCACCAAACCGGGTTATGGGACTTTCGTCGAAGCAGCCTGCGGCGGCACACCGCTCCTCTACGTCGGGCGCGACGACTGGCCGGAACAGGACTGCCTAGTCGATTGGCTGCAGGCCAACGGCCGCTGCCGCGAAGTGGAACCGGCCGACCTGATGGCCGGCCAGTTGCACGAGGCGCTGGATGAGCTGTGGCGGCAACCGGCTCCGCCCCGACCTTTTCCGTCGGGAAACGAGGAGGCCGCCTCTATCATCGCGACCGCGCTGAGCAGCAGCGCGCGTTGACGCGCGGCGTCCACGGAACCGCCACCCACGAATCACTTTCCGTAGTTGAGCAATCCTGCCTTCAATTCGAGCAGATCGAGCGGCGCAAGCGGGCGTAGCTTGCCATCCTTCAACTGCCCTTCCAGATGCACGACGCACGTCTCGCCAGAGCGGCGGATAACCGATGCCTTCATGAAGTAATGCCGCTCGGCCTCCCCAAGTTCGGTTTCGATGAAGACGATGTCGCCACGCGCCAGTTCGGGCATCGACGTGCCATGCTCGCGCACGCGCAGGCGCAGCTCGCCCTCGGAAATATCGACAATCCTGCACAAACGGGCGAGCGGATTGTCAGGCAACGCAAGTTTGACCGGCGCGTTGATCTTCGTCCTGACCTTGCGCCGCTGATCGGTGATGGAAAGCGTCGACAAGTCCGGCGTGAGCAACACGAGATTCGTCGTGGCATACGGGCCGTCGGGCAGATTAACCTGCTTGGCGACTTCGGTATCGACCGTCGAGACGCCCTTGACGCCCGAGTTTGAAATAAGCGAGATGCAATTACCTGCGTTGAACTGCCGGCCGCGCCCGATGATTCCCCAGCGGTGATAGTCGAGTTTCGTCTCCAGTTCGGAGGTGTCCGGGACGAGCAGTTGAAACAGATGAATGGCCGTGGCGGGAATCCGCATGCCGCGTTCGGGGCAATGAAATACTCGCGGCACACCGTCGTCATCCCGTTCGATCGAGTCGGCGGAGTAAATGAAATGCCCGTTGACGCCGTAGGCGACAACCAGCGTGTCGAATACGATCTCGCGCTGGAATTCAGGGTAGTAGCGAAGCTTCTTCCCGATTGGGAAGAAATCGATCAGGGTTCGGACCTGCGCGAGGTCCATCCTCGTCCGCGCCGAACCGGGCAATGCGTCCTTTGCCCGACCCTCGCGCGATCCTTTGCCAAAAAGTGTTTTGAGCATTTTTCGCCTTCCAGCATTCGCTGCCGTGGGGACCGAAGCCGCAACGACCAGGAGCTTCGGCGACGTCGAAGGGAATTCGATTCCGGAACTCTACCGGAAAAAGGAGCCGCAGCCTATCCGCAGGTGGCCGCCACCATGACAACGCTATAACGGGTAGTCGAAGCGTTTGAGCAGTTGTACCGTTTCGTAAAGCGGCAAGCCCATCACGCCGGAGTAGCTGCCGGCGAGATGGCGGACGAATCCGCCGGCATAGCCTTGAATGCCGTAGGCGCCGGCCTTGTCCATCGGTTCGCCGCTGGCGACATACTCGCGGATATCCGATACCTCAAGGTCGCCGAAGGTGACCTCGCTCACCGAGAGCCGGGATTCGATCTGACCTTCGAAGGCAACGGCTACCGACGTATACACACGGTGCGTCTGCCCGGAAAGCCGGCTCAGAATGCGCTGCGCGTCACCGGCATCCACCGGCTTGCCGATGATCTCGCCGTTGAACTCAAGCGTCGTGTCGGCGGCCAACACCGGCTGGTGGCGCAGCTTGCGCCAGCTGACGATCAGCCACCCCAGTTCGGCCTTGGCCCGAGCCAGTCGTTCGACATAGACGTGCGGCGGTTCCCCGGCGAGCGGCGTTTCATCCACTTCGCTCTCTTCGCGCGGCGAGTCGCGCAGGAAAACGGTATCGAACTGCACACCAATTTGCGCCAGCAATTCACGGCGACGCGGGCTGCGTGACGCAAGATAGATCCTGGGGTTCACAAGGCTGGGATACATGTCGTCAGCCTTCGCGGTGGTAGGGGTGGTTTTTCACCACGCTGACCGCGCGGTAAAGCTGTTCGCAGAGGATGAGTCGCGCCATGGCGTGGGGCAGGGTCAAACTCGAAAGGCGTATCGTATCATCGGCTTGGCATTTGAGTCCTTCGTCGATGCCGTCCGCCCCACCGATGATGAACGCCGTATCTCCTCCTTCGCGCATCCAGCCCTCCAGCCTTTGAGCCAACTTCATGGTCGTCAGGTCGGCGCCTCGCTCGTCGAGAACGACGATCCGGTCGTACCCTTGCAAAACAGGCTGCAAGCGGCTCGCCTCGGCCGAGAGAAGTTGCTCACGGGTCTTGGTACCGCGCGGTTCCGGCTTGATTTCGACGACCGTCAGCGGCAATTCGCGCGGCATGCGTTTCTGGTACTCGGCACAGCCTTCGGCCACCCAATCCGGGAGTTTATGGCCGACGGCAAGAATGCCGAGCTTCATGCCCCGGCAGCGACGGCCTTGCGAACCCGGGCCGGCCCTTTACCGCCCCACAGTTCCTCGAGGTTGTAGTAGCTGCGGATTGCCGGCTGCATCACATGCACGACGATTTCGCCGAGGTCCACGAGGACCCACTCGCCGCTGTCCTCGCCCTCGGTGGATATCACCTCGCCGCCGGCTTCGCGGACTTTTTCCTGCACGTTGTTGGCAAGCGCACGCACCTGCCGATTGGAATCGCCGCAGGCAATGACGATGCGTTCGAACAGCGGCGTAAGTTTGGACGTGTTGATGACTTCGATATCGCGGCCTTTGATGTCCTCAAGGGCGGCAACGACGATTTTTTCGAGCTGGGTTACTTTCATTGAACGGTCAATTCTCCGAATAAAGTTGGTGAGCCGCGATGTACGCCGCCGAGGAATCGGGCACCAGATACCGCGTACTCAATCCTTGAGACAGCAGCGCCCGGACCTTTGTTGCCGAAATGTCGAGTTGCGTCATGGCGAAGGAAACGATGCGTCCACCCGGCGCTGCCCGCAACACGCCGGGATCTTCGCTATACCGCTCGCGATAGGTATCCGCCAGTGCGGGCGGCAGGCTTGCGGCGACGATCGGGAAACCGGGACGGTGCGCGACCGCCACGTGCGCCAGGTCGAACAGCGACGTCCAGCGATGCCAGCCGACCATGCCCGAGAAAGCATCTGCCCCGACGAGCAGGACGATCGGCCGGGCGGCGCCACACGTATTTGGTAGACGCAAGCGTTCGAGCGTCGGCACCGTGTAACTCGGTTGCGCCGCCTCGACTTCGCAAGCGTCGAGTTCAAAGCGCGGGTTGCCAGCGATCGCCAAACGTACCATTTCCAGCCGTTGCGCGGGGCTGACCTTCGGTGTCTGACGCAGAGCAGGCTGTCCAGCGGGGACCCATCGCACCTTCACCAGCCCGAGCGCGTCTGCAGCTTCTTCAGCCAGCCGCAGATGACCGAGATGAACGGGATCGAAGGTGCCGCCGAAGACACCCAGCGGCGCCGCGTCCACCACTGTGAGTTCAGGCATGCTCGTCCACGCTGACGAAAACGTCGCGATAACTCACGTAGAAGCTCGCATACAGCGTCGGCAAGAGAACGAGAATCATCGCCACCGTGAACACGACCGAGAAGAACTGACCGGCGCTCGCAAACAATGACCCAAGCACCCCGGCGACGAGGCCGGGAACGAAAGCGCCGACGAGCGTCACGACGGCGCCATAGACCAGGAAAGCACGCCAGTTCCGCCAACTGGCGACAAGACTGAAGAAGAGGGACTTCCCCGCTGAGAGGCCATGCCAGGCGGCAAGCACTGGAGCAAACCAGTAGGCCATCAGGACAGGCGCGAACAGAACGAGCGCAACCAACACCGAGAGCGAAACCTCTTCCGCCACAGCGCCTCCGCTCGGTCTTTGCCCGAGAGTGACGAAACGGAACAGCGCCCCGCCGTCCACAGCCGACGAAACAGCGAGAATAGCGACGCTGAATGCAATATAGAGCGCGCCGAGCATGAGCAAAGCGCGCAGGTTCTGGCGAAACCCCGAGAACAACACATCGGATGGCAAAGGCACACCCTGCTCGATCATACGGCACGCATTCATCAACCCGACGGAGAACGCCGGTACGAGTAACGTCGCCGCAATCTGGCCGACCACCGGTAGCGAATTGACAAGGGCCATGAGCACCCAGTAGCCGAAAACGAGCAAAGAAAGCATCAGATGCTTCTTGCGAAAGAGGACGAAGCCCTCGGAGATCCAGCGCCAGCCGCGCAAGGCCGGAAGAGTCAGTGCTTGCATGAGCTCAGCAAAAGAGGAAGAAGAACGAGTCGGCCCGGATGGGCCGGCCCGGTGAGGGCGAGGGGAACCCCCGGCTCAATTGGCGACAAAAATGTCCCGGTAGGATGCATAGAGCGAGCCGGCGAGCACGGGAATCAGTACGAGAAAGCCAAGCCCGACCGGTAGCGCCGCGAAAAACGCCAACACCATGACGGTCAGGCCATAGATCAGAAACGCCAGAATATTCTTCAGGCAGGCGCCGAAGCTAGCCTTGAGCGCATCGACCGGTTGCATGTTGTTAAAGAAAACAAGGGCAGGAGCGAACCAGACGGCCATCGCCAGAGGAACAAACAGGGCCAGCGACAGAAGGCCGGCGAACATCACGCCACCGATGGCCAGAACGAATCCTAGCGGCGACCCCATCGCCAACCCGCTCGCGGCGGTACCGCCGCCGAGGAAGGCAACGACGACGAAGATCGCGAACATCGCCGCCATATACAGCACGCCGACCATGATCAGCGCCCCGGGGTTGCGGTTGAAGCCGATGAAGAGATCACCAACGACCGGCGTTTCGCTGTTCGAGAGACGCTGGCAGACATGCAGCATCCCGGCCGCAATAAGGGGAGTAAACAGGTTGACGGCGAGCGCACCGATTACCGGCACGATGCCGAGCGCAAAAATGAGCACGAGAAGGATGATCGTCATCGCGATCCAGACGGCCGGGCTCGCGACAAACAGCGCCCAGCCCTGGCGCAACCACTCGAGCGCATTACCCGCGTCAACGGCGCGGCTGCGGCCGTTGAACTCCGGAGCGGGAATCGGAAACTGGTCCATGGAAGGCGGAGGAATTACGAGTCTGGTCGCGAGTTTCTTATCGGTATATGAAAACGCGAACACTGCGGGCTATCCCCGCCGGTTTGCGCACTTGCGGTGTCGGCCGGCAAGAACGGCGACAAGGTGAGCGGCTAGAACGTGCCGATCACCCACATCGGCACGCTCAAAGCCGGAGATCCCGGGCTCTCCGCCGGAACGAACGTCCCGTCGCCGCGCGCATCGATCAACGTGTACGGGGGGCCGTTCTCCGGTGTCACTCTTATTTTGTACAGCCGTCCGTTGAGGCGGAACTCCTCGATCGTGCTGCCTTCGCGTTTTCTGATCGTGACCTGAGGTTCGAGCGATTCGTCGAGCGGAGCCACGGCGGGCGGTCTGGCATCCGGCGCCGGCGGCGGCTCGTTCCGCTGCTGCGCCGACACCGGCACGGCAACGAAAACCAACACGGCGAGGAGACTCAGAGAACGGCGCATGACAAAAACTTCCGGTAACGGTGGCAAGCCCTGATTGTATTACAGATTCAACAGCATCTCGTGTTCCCGCGGCAAGGGGCCGAAACTGCGCTTCTCGTAATGCTTGAAGATCGACTCGACCACGTCCTTCGGATTGTCGATCAACTGGATGAGATCGAGATCCTCGGGGGATATCACCTTCTCGGCAAGAAGCGTGCTCTTGAACCAGTCGACCATCCCGCGCCAGAACGGTTCATGGACGAGGATGATCGGAATCCGCTGGCTTTTGCCCGTCTGCATCAGCGTCAAAGCCTCCAGCAACTCGTCGAGCGTACCGAAGCCCCCCGGCATGACGACGTAGGCGTTGGCGAAGCGCACGAACATGTACTTGCGCGCGAAGAAGTGGCGGAACGTCTGCGAGATGTCCTGGTAGCCGTTGGATGTTTGCTCGTGCGGAAGCTGGATATTCAGGCCGACGCTCGGCGATTTGCCGAAAAACGCGCCCTTGTTGGCCGCCTCCATGATTCCCGGCCCGCCGCCCGAGATCACCGAAAATCCGGCGTCGGACAGCAGTCGCGCGATTTCCTCGGTGAGCTTGTAATACGGTGAATCGGGCGACGTACGCGCACTGCCGAAGATCGAGACCGCCGGCCGAATGGCTGACAGGCGCTGCGTCGCCTCGACGAACTCTGACATAATGCCGAAAACCCGCCACGCCTCCTGCGACGCGGTGAATTTCGAAGCGTCCGGGTCGGGCATCTGCGGTATCTTTGCTTTCTCGGTCATTTCGGCCTTTTTCTCAAATTTCATTAATCGACACTATGCCAACCTTGCTGCTGGTCGACGGGTCGTCGTATCTGTACCGGGCTTTTCACGCCATGCCGGACTTGCGCAACACCCAGGGTGAGCCGACCGGCGCCATCTACGGCGTGCTGAACATGCTACGCCGGCTGGATAGTGACCACAAGGCGCACGACATCGCCTACAAAGCCTGCGTTTTCGATGCCAAAGGCAAGACGTTCCGCGATGATTGGTACCCCCAATACAAGGCCAACCGTGCTGCCATGCCGGAGGATCTGGTGCGGCAGATCGAGCCGATCCACGCCGGCGTCGCCGCTTCCGGGTGGCCGATCCTGATGATCGACGGCGCCGAGGCCGACGACGTCATCGGCACCCTCGCCCGGCAAGCGGCGGCCGAAGGCATCGACGTTATCGTATCGACGGGTGACAAGGATCTTGCGCAGCTCGTCGGGCCACGCGTGAAACTCGTGAACACGATGACCAACGAGATCCTCGACGAAGCCGGCGTGCTCGCCAAGTTCGGCGTCCCGCCCGAGCGCATCGTCGATTACCTGACCCTCGTCGGCGACGCCGTGGATAACGTGCCGGGCGTCGCAAAAGTCGGGCCCAAGACAGCCGTCAAATGGCTGCAGCAATACGGCTCGGTCGACGGCGTGATCGCCGCCGCGGGTGAGATCGGTGGTGTCGTCGGCGAGAATTTGCGCCAGGCGCTCGACTTCCTGCCGCTCGGGCGCAAGCTCGTTACCGTCTGCTGCGACATCCCGTTGCCATTTACCCTTCCCGACCTCGTGCCGCGCGCGCCGGAGCGCGAAACGCTGATCGAGTTGTTCACCCGCTATGAAATGAAATCGTGGCTGAAGGACGCGCAGGCGATTGGTTCCTCGCCGGCGGACGCCACGCCAGCCGTAACCATAGCCGCGACGGCGGTAGCGGAAGCCGGCACCAAGCCGGCGGGCGATCTACTCAATGACGGCTCGCATCGGGCCGGCTATGCCACCATCCTTGACTGGGCAACGTTCGACACCTGGCTGAGAAAGATCGAAGCGGCACCGCTCACGGCGCTCGACACCGAGACGACGAGCCTCGATCCGATGGCGGCCCGCATCGTTGGTATTTCATTCGCGGTGACACCCGGCGAGGCGGCCTATCTGCCGCTCGGGCACGACTATGCGGGAGCCCCCGAGCAATTGCCCCGCGACGAGGCACTGACCCGCTTGAAGCCTTGGCTCGAATCGACGCAGCACGCCAAGATCGGGCAGAACCTCAAGTACGATCAGCACGTATTCGCCAACCACGGGATCGCGCTGGCCGGCGTTGCGCACGATACGTTGCTGCAATCCTATGTGCTCGAAGCGGGCAAGGAAGGCGTGCGCGGCCACGACCTCGGGCAGCTCGCGCTGCGCCACCTCGGCCTGGAAACGATCCCATTCGAGCAACTGTGCGGCAAGGGCGCAAGCCAGATCGGTTTCAACCAGGTCGCCGTCGATTGCGCCGCGGAGTACGGCAGCGAAGACTCCGACCTGTGCCTGCGTTTACATGAACGCCTGTACCCGCAGATTTCGGCGCAGCCCGGCCTGACTCGCGTCTACGAAGAGATCGAGATTCCGGTACGCGAGGTTCTGTTCCGTATGGAGCGCAACGGCGTGACGATCGACGCCGACCTCCTCGCGCGGCAAAGCGGCGAGCTCGGGCAGCGCCTGCTCGAACTTGAAGCCGAAGCCCATGCGCTCGCCGGGCAGCCGTTCAACGTCAATTCGCCGAAACAACTCGCGGAGATCCTGTTCGGCAAGCTCGGGCTGCCGGTCAAGAAGAAGACGCCGTCAGGGACACCATCGACCGACGAGGAAGTGCTTTCCGAACTCGCCCTCGACTACCCGCTGCCCAAACTGCTGCTCGAATCGCGCCAGCTCGCGAAGCTCAAGGGCACCTACACCGACAAGCTGCCGCGCATGGTGAATGCGCAGACAGGACGAGTACACACCAGCTACGCGCAGGCCGTCGCCGTCACCGGGCGCCTGGCGTCGAACGATCCGAATCTGCAGAACATTCCCGTGCGCACCGCCGAGGGACGGCGCATCCGCGCTGCCTTCATCGCGCCGCCCGGCGAGCATATCGTCTCCGCCGACTATTCGCAGATCGAATTGCGCATCATGGCGCACCTCTCCGAAGACGAGCGGCTGCTTGAAGCCTTCGCGCAAGGCGAGGACGTGCACCGCGCCACCGCGTCGGAGATTTTCGGCGTCACCCCGATCGAGGTCGGCCCGGATCAGCGCCGCGTGGCCAAGGTGATCAACTTCGGCCTGATCTACGGCATGAGCGCGTTTGGCCTCGCCCGCCAGCTCGGCCTGGAACGCAGCGCGGCACAGTCGTATATCGAACGCTACTTCGCGCGCTATCCCGGGGTCGCACGTTACATGGAGAGCACGCGCAATGCCGCGAAAACCAACGGCTTCGTCGAGACGGTTTTCGGCCGGCGCCTTTGGCTGCCGGAAATCCGCGCCTCGCAGGCCGGCCGCAGGCAAGGTGCCGAACGCGCCGCGATCAACGCCCCGATGCAAGGTACCGCCGCTGACTTGATCAAGCTCGCGATGATTGCCGTGCAACGCTGGATCGATACCGCGCAACTCGCGACTCGCCTGGTGATGCAGGTACATGACGAACTCGTGCTTGAGGTGCCCGATGGCGAACTCGCGCGCGTCCGCGACGAGCTTCCGGGCCTGATGACTCAGGTGGCCCGACTGCGCGTGCCGCTCGCGGTCGAAGTCGGCGTCGGCGCCAACTGGGACCAAGCGCACTAGGGCACTTTCGCTGCACTACCGCCGGAGCGGGTTTCTCTTTCCGGCCGGGGTCCGCGACGCGCTCTGCGGTGTAATGCCGCACTGACGTTCCTGCGACGACCGCCGGGCGCGCAGTGCCCAAGAAGGAGTGCGTGCAGGACGTCTCTTCCATCGCGAATGGTTAAGACCCCGTTAAGGATGGCTGCCTACGATGCGGCCGTCCCATACGGAAAAGGCCACTCATGCAGACCGCCGCACACTCACCCGCGCACGCCCCTTTCGACGGACCGGGCTCCCGGTCCGCCACGCGCGCCATTCATGTAGGTCCGTGCTCGCCGCTTCGTCCGGAGGCCGAGTCGTTCATTCGCGATATATTTCATCGGCATTACGGAGCGCTGGTCAGCTCCATCGCCCCGAATCTTTTTGTTCTCGAAAAGCATAATGGCATCGCCGCGACGGCAGGTTGGCGGGGTGCCGATTACGACTCGCTGTTTCTCGAGCGTTACCTCGATGCGCCGATCGAAGCGGCGCTGGAAAACCTGACCGGACAGCGCGTCGAGCGCCGCCACATCGTCGAAGCCGGCAATCTCGCCTCCCGACACGCGGGCGGCAGTGTACAGGTGATCATCCAACTCGCACGACACCTCGCCGATCAGGGCTACGAATGGGTCGTCTTTACAGCCACGCGCCAACTGATCGGCATCTTCACCAAGTTGGGATTGCCGCTTCTGGCGTTGACCAAAGCCGACCCGAGCCGACTCGGCGCGGAGGCCAGTGAGTGGGGCACGTACTACAAGAGCGAACCGGTCGTCGTCGCCGGACGCATTCGCCTCGCTCTTGAACGCAATGGAGCTGGCGCATGAATGGCCAAGTCCTGTTCGAGGCCCTCGAACGCTACCCCGTAGGCGCAACCGTCTTCTCCAGCGACACGGAGACGTGGAATGCCGTCCGGGTGCAGGCGGAGATCGCCACGGCAACCGAACGTCTGGCCGGTGTGCGGGTATTGGCAATACTCGCCGACAACTCGCCGGACTGGGCCGTGGCTGACCTTGCCGCCTTGCGCAACGGCGTCGCCGTCCTGCCGCTACCGACGTTCTTCACGGAATCCCAGCTCGCCCATGCCTTGGAGCAAACCCGAGCCAACACCGTACTGACGGACCAGCCGCAACGCATCCTGGCGGCGACACCCGGCTTCCACATCGTCGCTACTCAACGCGGTTTGTATTGGATGCGGCGCGACATCGACGCGGCGGAGCTTCCCGTCGGGACGGCGAAGATTTCCTTCACGTCGGGCAGCACCGGCGCACCCAAAGGCGTTTGTCTGTCGGCGGACGGGCTGGTCGACACGGCGCAAGCCCTCAACTCCCGGCTCGGCCCGCTCGGAATTACCCGGCATCTTTCGGTACTGCCGCTTTCGCTCCTGCTCGAAAACTCTGCCGGCATCTACGCCCCTCTGCTCTGCGGCGCTCAGGTTCATTTGCCACCGCTGGCGGCAGTCGGCTGGCGTGGCATGGCAGGTTTCGCACCTGACGCTTTGCAGCGTCTTGTCGAGGCGCAGCGACCGGACAGCCTGATCCTCGTTCCCGAGCTCCTCAAGGCGTGGACACTCTATCTCGCGACGCGCGGGGAACCGGCCCCAGCGGGCCTCAAGTTTGTCGCCGTCGGCGGTTCGCGCGTCGAGCACGCCGCATTGCTCAAGGCACGGCAACTCGGCATTCCTGCATACCAGGGCTATGGCCTCACCGAATGCGGTTCGGTCGTCAGCCTCAATACTCCCGGTGACGATGATGCCGGGGTCGGCCGTCCTTTGCCGCATGTACACGTCCACCTACGAAACTCATGTGACGAAGGCGGAGGGGAAATCGAAGTTGTCTCCCGAGCCTTCCTCGGCTACCTCGGTGATACACCAATTGAAGCTGGCCGGCCCTACGCGACGGGAGACCTGGGTTCGATAGCCGACAACGGCCATCTGCATCTCTCCGGCCGGCGCAAGAACCTGCTGATCACGTCATACGGCCGCAACGTGTCGCCCGAGTGGGTCGAGTCGGCCCTCCTGGCGCAACCGGAAATCATGCAGGCGGTTGTCGCCGGCGACGGCCATGCCACGCTGTGCGCGATCCTCGTTCCGCTGCCCGGTGTGGCTCTCGACGTAATGAAAGACGCTGTCGCACGGGCCAATTCCGGCCTCCCGGACTATGCCCGCATCGGCAAGTGGATTACCGCCGCCCCCTTCACGCTGCAGAACGGACTGGCGACCGGCAACGGGCGCCCGCTCCGCCCTTCGATTATCGAACGTTATGCCGCTGAACTAGCGGCGCTCTATTCCGATGAGGAGAACCCCCATGCCTTTCTATGAGCGGCTTGCCGCCGAGACGCAGGCAGCCCGTGACTACCTGCTTTCCGCCCCGCTGATCCAGGACTGTCTGCACGGCGAGATTCGCAAGGAAAGCTACCTCGCGTTCCTCGGGCAGGCCTACCACCACGTGCGTCACACGACGCCGCTGCTCATGTCGCTGGGCGGACGCCTGCCCGATCGCCTTGCATGGCTACGCCGTGCCGTCGCCGAATACATCTCCGAGGAAATCGGCCATGAGGAATGGATCCTCAACGATATTGCAGCCGCCGGTGGCGACGCAGACGCAGTGCGCGTGAGCCGTCCCGACCTGCCTGCCGAACTGATGGTCGCCTATGCCTACGACCTCGTCCATCGGGGCAACCCGGCCGCCTTCTTCGGCATGGTGTTCGTGCTCGAGGGAACGAGCGTGGCGCTCGCCCTGAACGCGGCGGATCGCATCCAACAAGCGCTCGGCCTCCCCGACTCGGCCTTCTCCTACCTGCGTTCGCACGGCACGCTCGACCAGGAGCACACACGGCACCTCGCCGACCTGCTCGAAAAGATGACGCCCGACGATCAGGCCGACGTGCTGCGCGCCGCCCGCGTCTTTTTCAAGCTCTACGGCGACATTTTCCGTGCGTTGCCGACCGTTCGGGAACTGCGATGCAACTAACCCATGCACGCATTCTGCTAACCGGCGCCAGCGGCGGCTTGGGTTACGAGCTTGCCCGCCAGTTGTCCGGAGCCGGCGCCGCCCTGCTGCTGGCCGGACGCGAGCCGGCCAAGCTGGCCGAGCTGCGCGCCCTGCTCACCGCCCAAGGCGGCGAGGTAACGACAATTTGCGCCGACCTGACCCGTGCGGAAGGCGTCGCCGTCATCGCGCGGGCGGCACAGGACTTTCGTGTCAACGTACTGGTCAACAATGCCGGCGCAAGCGCCTTCGGACTCTTCGAAAACCAGGAGTGGCCAACCATCGAGCGCGTCCTCGCGACAAGCCTGGAGGCGCCGATACACCTGACGCACGCACTCGTTCCCTGGCTCCGCGCGCAGCCGCAAGCTGCCATCGTAAATATCGGATCGATGTTCGGCTCGTTGCCGTTTCCGGGCTTCGCCGCCTACTCAGCGGCCAAAGCCGGGCTGCGCGCCTTTTCCCAGGCGTTGCGCCGCGAGCTCTCCGATTCGTTGGTGAGTGTGGTGCATATTTCGCCACGGGCAATCGACACGCCGATGAACAGCGGCGCCGTCAACGCGCTCAACGCGGCACTCGATACGCACAGCGATCAGCCGAGCGAAGTTGCCCGAGAAATCGTCGCCGCCCTTGCTCGCAACGAAGTCGAGCGTCACATCGGTTTTCCCGAACGACTGTTCGCGTGGGTCAACGGCCTGGCGCCACAGGTCATCGATCGTGCCCTCGCCGGCAAGCTGCCGACGATCAAGCAGCACGCCGCGCGCCCGCACTGAATACTCGCCGCGAGGCCGTCCTCGCCGGCACCAATCATTTGATTTTGTCTTGAAAGGAATTCGCATGCACGCTGTTTCGAAACTCCTTGCTACCGCCACGCTGGCTCTCATTCTTGGTGGCCATGCCTTCGCACAAAACGGAGAGGATTCGGTCCGCGCCATCCAAACGAAATGGGCGGAGATCAAGTACAAGACACCGGAAAAACAGCAGGCCGAGCAGTACCACGCTTTGGCACAGGAAGCGCGCAAGGCCGCCGAGTCCCACCCCGGAACGGCGGAACCGTTGGTTTGGGAAGGCATCGTGCTATCCAGCGAAGCCGGCGTGCGCTCCGGCTTGGGCGCACTTTCCCTGGCCAAGGAAGCCCGCCAGCGTCTGGACGAAGCAGTGAAGATCAACGGCGAGGCGCTGAACGGTTCCGCCTACACCAGTCTGGCCACACTCTACGCCAAGGTTCCCGGGTGGCCGCTCGGGTTCGGCGACAAGGGCAAGGCCGAGGAGTACTTCAAGAAGTCGCTGGCGGTCAATCCCGATGGTATTGACCCGAATTTCTTTTACGGCGAGTATTTGATGGATAACGACCGGCCGGCGGACGCTCGCCGGCACCTCGAAACGGCGCTCAAGGCGCCCGCGCGCCCGGGCCGGGAACTCGCCGACAGCGGCCGTAAGCAGGAGATCAAGGCGCTGCTCGACAAACTCGAAAAGGAAGCGAAATAAGTGCGTGTGCTGCTCGTTGAAGACGACCCTCTGCTTGGAGACGGAATCAATGCGGGGCTGAAACTCGCCGACTATGCCGTCGATTGGGTTCGCGACGGGGAGGCGGCCAACCTCGCGCTGCTCGATCACGAATACGATGCCTGTGTACTCGATTTGGGACTACCGCGGCGCGACGGACTGTCGGTGCTCAAGGAGCTTCGCGGACGCGGCAGCCGTCTGCCGGTCCTCATTTTGACGGCGCGAGATACCAGCACTGACAAAATCTCCGGGCTCGACGCGGGCGCGGACGACTACCTAACCAAGCCTTTCGACTTGCCCGAGATGCTGGCCCGTTTGCGCGCCATCGTGCGCCGTGCCACCGGCGAGGCCCGGCCGACGCTGGAACATGCCGGCGTCGTTCTCGAGCCAGCGGCGAAAACTGTGACGTTCAAGGGCCAGCCTGCCACCTTGTCGGCACGCGAGTTCGCGCTCCTGCACGATCTGATGCGCTACAAGAATCAGATCCGCACTCGCGCGCAGCTCGAAGAGAGCCTGTACGCCTGGGGCGAGGAAACCGGAAGCAACACGGTGGAAGTCTACATTCACCACCTGCGCAAGAAGTTCGGTGCCGATTTCATCAAGACCATCCGCGGCCTCGGCTACCAACTCGGCGACACGCCGTGATTTGCTGCCTCGATAGCGGACCGGTTGTTTCGCTGCGCCGGCGGCTGCTCACCCTCGTCTCGGTATCGTCCGTGCTCATCCTCTGCGTGGCAGCTACGCTGAGTTACCGGCAGGCGCGCCACGACGTCCAGGAACTGATGGACAGCCAGATCGCCGGAACCGCGCGCTTGATGCTCGCGCAAGTCCAGCATGGGCCGGAACACCTCGCCGATCTGCCGAACCTGATCGCCAACCAACGCGGCTTGGCGGCACACAGTCGGCTCGCACTGGAATACACGATCGCCGACGCATCAGGCAAGGCGCTGGTGCGTTCGTCAGAAGCACCTGAACTGTCGCGCAAGGGCAAGCTCGGTTTTTCCACGAGCAACGCGGGGGGCATCGGCTGGCGCAACGTCGTCCTCGAAACCAGCGACGGGACCCATCGCATCCAGGTCAGCCAGTCACTTCGCGCTCGCGACAAGGAGGCCTTCGAAATCGCGAAGAAGACGGTCACGCCGCTCGGTTTATTTTTCCCGGTTTTTCTCCTTGCCATCTATGTCTCTGTCCGCAGAGGACTGAAACCGCTCGACGACCTCGCTGCCGACGTTTCGCAACGTACGCCGGAAAACCTCGCGCCGCTGGCGAATGCGACGGCGCCGCGTGAAGCGCAACCGCTTGTTGCGGCGCTCAATCGGCTGCTGTTCCGACTTGCCGGTTCGCTGGAAAACGAGCGGCGCTTCACGTCGGATGCCGCCCACGAATTGCGGACGCCATTGGCGGCTGTGCGTATCCAGACCCAAGTCGCTCTGCTCAGCGAAGATGCCGAGAAGAGGCGGCACGCACTGACGCAGACGCTAAAGGGCATCGACCGCGCCACCCGGGTGGTCGAGCAGATGTTGCGCCTGGCGCGCCTCGAACCGCTTGCCGGGATTACCCATGCGCAACCCGTCGACTTGGCTGAGTTGGCACGCGAAGTCGCTGCGGCGGTACTCGACAGCGCGCCCGACAGCGTCATCGCGCTCTCGGTGGACGAAGAGACGCCGACGATAGACGGCGACGCCGAACTCCTCGGCGTCGCGCTGCGGAATCTGATCGACAACGCCGTCCGTTACTCGCCTCCGGCCAGCACCGTGGCCGTCAGTCTGCGCTGTAAGGACGGAGACATTCGGCTGTCGGTATGCGACCGCGGCCCTGGCGTCGCGGACGATGAATTGCCGCGCCTCGTCGAGCGTTTCTATCGCGGCCCAGCGGTAAGCGCCGAGGGAAGCGGATTGGGCTTGACGATCGTGCAGCGCATCGCGGAGCTGCACGGCGCGACGCTGGAACTGGCCAACCGTGAAGGCGGCGGTCTCGACGCCACGCTCCGTTGGCCCGCACGCCGCTCCGGCGGAGCGCTTGACCCCCGGGCGTCGGCGGCCTCGGCCACGATCGCCGGCTAAGTCGCTGCCGAGGATCGCTAGGTACCTGCCCGCTCGATTGGGCATCCCCCGTGCGCCCCACACGGCCGTGCTCCGATAAGACGCTTGCCGCGGGGGTGGTTTCCCGCGGCCTTTCGTTCTCTTTTCTTTGCCGAGTCAGGTCGGTCGCCTAGACCTTATACACCGCCAGGGCCTGGGCAATCTCGCGGCTCATCTCGCTCATGCGATGCACGGCCTGGGCGGTGCTCTCGGCCGCCGCGGTGTTGCGCTCGGTCATCTGGGCGATCTGTTCGATGCGCTGGGAGATGGAGGTGCTGGCGGCACTCTGTTCGCGCACGGCTTCGCTGATCTCTTCGACGGCACCGACGACGGAGTTGGAGCCTTCTTTGATGCTTTGGATGGATTCGCCGGCGCGTTGGGCGTTCTCGACGCCGACGTCGACTTCGCGTACGGCGGCGACCATGCTGTCGACGGCTTGTTTGGCGCTGCCTTGCATCTGTTGCAGGAGGGTGGAGATCTCTTGCGTGGATTTGGAGGTGCGTTCGGCGAGTTTGCGTACTTCGTCGGCGACGACGGCGAAGCCGCGCCCTTGTTCGCCAGCGCGGGCGGCTTCGATGGCGGCGTTGAGGGCGAGGAGGTTGGTCTGGTCGGCGATCTCTTTGATGATGTTGGCGACGGAGGAGATGCTTTCGCTGTCGTTGCGCAGGGCTTCGATGCGGCCGGAGGCTTCGCGTACGGAGTCGGAGATGGTCTGGATGCCGTGGACGGTGGAGAAGATGACGTCGGCGCCTTGGTCGGCTTTGTCGCGGGAGGCCTGGGTGTTGTGGCTGGCGTCCTGGGCCTGGTTGGCGACCATGGAGATGCTGACGGTGAGTTCTTCGATGGCGGCGGCCATGCCGGAGGAGGCGTCGCTCTGGGCCTGGGAGTTTTCGGCGATTTCGCTGGAGGTGGTGTTGACTTCGTCGGTGATGGCGGCCATGCGGGCGGCGGCGGCCTGGACTTCGCTGAAGCTGGCGCGCAGGCGGACGAGGAGTTCGTTGTAGGCGTGCAAGGTACGGCCGACTTCGTCGTTGGAGGTGACGGCAATGGTGTCGCGGAAGTCGAGTTCGTTGGCGGTGCGGGTGATGGCGCGTTGCATGGCGCCGAGCGGGCCGGTGATGGAGCGGCCGAAGAAGAAGCCCATGACGCCGATGACGGCGACGCCGAGTACGGCCGCGGAGAGGGTGATGGCCAGGGTGCGCGTGAAGGCCGATTCGGCGGAGGCGGCCACGGCGTTGACGTTGTTGATGTGGATTTCGACCAGCTTGTCGAAGGAAGCGGCCAGTCGCTGATGCAGCGGCCCGATGTCGCTCTGCACCATCATCATCGCCATCTCGTTACTCTGCGCGGCGAGTTCGCTGATCTGTTTTACGCGCGTGACGAAAGCGCCCAAACTGAGCTTCGTTTCCTGCAGCGCCTTCTCCTCTTCCGGATTCTTCTCGCGTTCCGAGTATTCCTTGATCTGCTTGAGCAGCTTCTGGTAGATCGCCGCCATCTCCTTATCCAGAGCCGCTCCCTTGTCGGGTTCGGCAGTGGCCGCCCGGTTATAGAGCAGCGGCACCGACGACAAGTAATCTGCCCGCATCCCGCTGACCAGCATCAACGCCGGCACGGTGTCTTCGGCGGTTTCCACCATGCTCAAGTTGACGACCCGTACGCCATACAGGCCGAAGAACGAAACCGCCGCACACGTCGCCATCGCGAAGCCGACGAGCATTCCGAGCTTTCTGCTGATCAACACTTTGCGTTCCCCCTGACGTTATTGATTTTGAGCAAAACGACGACGCACGGCCGCGCCTCACCGCTGCCCGTCGCGTTGTGAAATCGTTCGTATTGACGGCGCAACAGCGTCGTCAATTATCCTGCAACAGGGTCAATTCTTCGTTGATATGGCGCAAGCGGATCGACAACAGTCGCGCCAGCTTGGTCATGAGCACGAGCGCCACGCGCTTGTGTTCGTCCGCAAGGTAGTTGAATTTCTCGAGCGAGAGCACGTACATGTCGCAGTCGCGCGTTGCCACGGCGTCGTTGCTGCGCGAGCGGTTGTCGAGGAAGGCCTGCCCGCCGAGGAAATCGCCACGGCCATAGGTGGCAATGTGCTTCATGCTGCCTCCTCCGCCAAGCGCGGCCAACACTTTCACCTCGCCCTTGCGAATGAGGTAGAGGTCGTTGCTCGGGTCGCCACAGGAGTAGATCGTCTCGCCGGCTTTCCAGGAGCGCTTCTCCATGCAGGCTTCGAGGTCGACCAGCGTATCCGGCTTGCTGCCTTTGAAGAGCTCGATCTCATGCAATTCAAGCGGCGGCAGATCATCCTCGTCGGACGTCGTGCTCTCGCCCAGCAGCCGTGCTTCGACCCATTCGATCGCTTCTTCGAGCGTCGGCAGATAAATGACGACGTTTTCCTCGGAACGCAGACCGGCCAGCTCAAGGAACTCGCGCAGGTTCCGGCCATTCGGCATGCGTTCGCGAACGTTCGAAAGCAGCAACGGAACCTGCCGTTCGGCAAGCACGTCGCGTACGAGGTTGAGCATGTGCGCCGCTGTCACGTCGACCGACTGCACGCGCTGCAAGTCGAGAATCAGGAAGTCGGTTTTCGTCAGTTCCGGTTCGAGCGTACGGTAGAGTTGTTGCGCGGTGCCGAAGAAAAGGCTGCCCTGCAGCTCGAAGATGACCGCCGAATGCCCTTTCTTTTCGAGAATGCGCATCTCGTTCTCGGGCCGGTACCACGCCGAAGAGCGTTCGCCGACGAAACTCTTGCGGCGCACGACCGTGCCGCCGACTTGCTCGCGCAGGAAGAGCATGATCGAGAGAACGACGCCGACGGCCGAGGCCGCGATCAGCCCGATCGTCAGCGTGACGCCGACGACGGCAAGGACGACGGAGAAATCGAGGACCGTCGAACGCGATTCGAGAAAACGCAATGGATCGGTGTCGATCATGCGTATCCCGACGACGATCAGGACGCCGCCCAGTGTGGCCACGGGAATCCACGCGACAAACGAGCCAAGCAGGAGCGCGACACCCACGGAGAGCAGCCCCTGAATCCATGCGGAAATGCGCGTTTGGGCGCCACTCGAAAAGTTGACCATCGTGGCACCCATCGTCCCGGCACCCGGCATGCCGCCGATGATGGAAGCCGTCATGTTGGCCAAGCCTTGTGCAGCGAGTTCACGGTTCGAGTCGTGCCGGGTACGCGTCAGGCGGTCGAGGACGACGCAGGTCTTGAGAGTATCGATCGAAAGCAGCACGGCCAGGGTCAGGGCACTGCCGACCACCCCCGCCACTTGGCCGACCTTGAGCTCGCCGATCTGATTCCAGCGGTCGGTGATCAAGGCGACATAGCCTTCGCCCGTCGCACCGAGCGAACCGATCACGAGCGAGTTGCCGTCAAGCTCGAATAGCGTCGAATCAATGAGCCCCACCCCGGCATAGGCCAAGATGCCAGCGCCGATCCCTGCCACAGTGGCGGGAACCGCCTTGACGAAACGGCTGGAAAAAACCATCGCGGCGATCGTCGCCCCGCCGACGGCGAGACTTCGCCAATCCCAGGTCTCGGGCGAGGCCAACACCTGAAACCATCCGGTATCCGTCGCCACGCCGAAAAATTTGGACAACTGACTGCTGATAATGAGCAGCCCGACCCCTGTAAGGAAGCCACTGACCACAGGGTACGGGATGTACCTGATCAATCGCCCGACACCAAGGAAGCCGATGAGGATCTGAAACACCCCTGTCAGGATGCCGACGACGGTCATCATGAGCACGATGCTCGATGGGGCGACGCCCTGCCGCACGAGTTCGATGGCAAACGCGGAAAGCATCGCCGTCGCCGGTGCGCAGGGGGCACTGATCAGGCGGTCGGTGCCCCCGAACGTGGGCGCAACGAGCCCGAGCGCCATGGCGCCGAGCACGCCGGCCAAGGCGCCGAACGCGGCGTAATGCGGATCGATGACGGAGTACACCGTGACGCCAAAGCCGACGGACGCCGGCAAGGCCACTAGCATCGCGGCAAGGCCGCCCCAGAAATCCCCCGAGTGGCGCATCCAGGCGCCCGATAGTTCCCGCATTGCCCCTCCCGCGCTTCCTCTGCGCCTACGGCGCCGAAGCTTTTGTTCTAGACCGTGTCTGACTTTGTTGTCGTCGGTATCACTCGCTGGCCCACCCTATTCCGGATGAGCGATCAGCCGTTCTGCCGCTTCGTCGGCGGACGTCTCGTGATCCGGCTGCACGTCGTAGCCGATACTCGAAACCTGCGTGTTGATCCACCGCATGTCCGAAATCAGATCGAGGTGCGCGGAACTGCTTTCCATGGCGTTCGATACGCCTTCGCTCAAGCGTGCGATGTGGCGGCGCGAGCTGTCATGGCACATCTTCTTGAATGTGCGTTTGCGCTGCACGAGGACGTGGGCGGTTTCCGGGTGCCAAGCCATGATCACTTCCGCCGCCAACTGAGTATTCCCGATCAAATAACGGAACAGCGTATCGATCTCCTGCTTGCCTTCCTCGGAAAAGCGCTTGTTATCGCGCTTCATCGCCTCGGGAATCGTGATCATGCTTTTGCAAACAATGTCGCCGGCATTCTCGAGACTGGCGGTATAGCGGAGCAGCGCCGTAACACGCCGCTGATCATGGTCGCTGATGCCTTTGCGCGTTACGTCGACGGCATAGGAGCGAACCGCACGGAACAGCGAATTGACCTTTTCCTCCATCTTGAGGATTTCCTGCCGCTTCTCCGCATTTCCCGAAATGACGCCGTCAAGCATCGTTTCCAGCATGTTCTGCACGGTGCCGAGAATGCGCAGGACTTCCCGCGACAGCGCCGTGACCGGGAGAAGGTCGAGCTTGTCGTCGGTAGCGCACGAGGGGATGTATTTCGGCCCGATGTCGTCGGCCGGCTTCACAGCCGACGAGAACAGTCGATCGAGTGCGCGTCCGATCGGATGTACGAACGGCGCAAAAACGACAATCAGCGTGGAGTTGAACAGAATATGCAAAATGACGACCCGGAAGCTCGGATCGCCAGGAATCATGGTGTACAAGCCATCGATCAAGCGCAGGAAAACCATGCCGGCAAAAACGCCGCACAACTTGAAGATGCCATGCCCGACGACAATACGGCGCGCCGGCGGCGCCTGCGTCCACGTCATGATGATCGGCGGCACTGCATTGCCGAGGTTGATGCCGAGAATCGCGGCGATGATCAGGCCCGGCTCGTTGGTAATGCCGGCCTGCACCAGAGACGCCCAGAACAGAAGGATGGCGATCGACGAGTGTGCCAGCCAGGTGAGGATTCCGAAAAGAAGAACGGCGATCAACAACTCGTCGCCCAGTGAAGAGACGACGATGCGGACGAGATCGCTCGAAGCGAGTCCGCTCGATACCTGGCTCATGAAAGTGAGCGCAACGAGGATCATCGCGATGCCGAGCCCGATCCGCCCGACCTGCTTGAGCGGCGACCCCGTATCACTGTAGATCGAATGCAGCAAGTATCCGACGAACATCAGGACCGGCCACAGCGCCTTGAGATTGAGCGTCAGCAGAGCGGCCACGACCGCGCTGCCGGCATCGGCGCCGAGCAGCAGAATGAGGCCGTCGGCAACCGGGACCACACCGGTGGCCGCCAGTCCCGACGTGAATACAGCGACGGCGATCGAGCTTTGCAGGATCGTTGCCGCGCCGGCACCGGTGAGCAGGGCAATCAGACGATTGCGCAACGCCCGCTCGATAATACGGCGGATTCCCGAACCATAAATGCGCATGACGCCGGTGCGCGCCATCCGTACTCCCCAGAGCAGCAGCGTCGCCGCGCCGAGAATCATCGTCAGTTCGTAGGTGCCGGAATCCTGCATCGTTTTCTTCTGTTAGATCTAAAAGGAACCCAAATCGTCGACAACCAGCGTCGGTTGGCGTTCGAGATGCGGCAAGTCCTCGCGTTTGGCTTCACCACTCAGGACGAGGATGAAGTCGATGCCGGCATTCTCGGCCAGCAACTTATCGGTCGTCAGCCGGTCGCCCACCATGACCATTTCCTCCTTGCGGAACCGCTTGAGGAGCGGCGAAAGGATCACGGTGTTCGGTTTGCCGAACACGAGTTCGGGCAACCGCCCGGTCGCAGCCTCATAGAGCTTCACGAAACTGCCGGTGTCCGGCAACGGGCCTTGAGCTGAAGGACAGACGAGATCCGGGTGGGTCGAAAAGAAACGAACACCCGGGCGCTGCAGCAGCAGGCACGAGGTGGCCAGCTTTTCGTAAGTCAACTCGGTGTCGTAGCCGAGAACGACCGCCTGGCAGTCTTCGCCGGACGTGAACTCGATATCCGGCATCCGTTCGCGCAAGAAGACCTGAAAACTGCGATTGCCTACCGGATAGATGCGGCGGATCTTCTGCTCCTGCAGATAGTCGACCAACGGCAACAGTGGCGAGAGTATCCGGTCGAGCCCGATGTGCAGGTCGAAGTTGGCGAGCTTCTTGATGTAGTCGCCGAGATTCTTCGACGTGTTGTTGGTTAGAAAAAAAATTTCCCGGCGCCCCAAGTTGCGCCGGATGAAATCGATCGTCCCCGGAATGGGACGGTCCCCGAGGTAGACCGTCCCATCCAGATCAAAAACGAAGCAGTTTTTTTTTGAGATATCCACTTATTACATCAACCACTTCAGCGGTACGAGCGACAGGCTTGGGAAGAACAGCAGCAGGAACAGCACCGCGATCTCCATGATGAGGAACGGGGCCATCTTGCGCACCAAGTAACTCATCGATATTCCCGCCGAACCGCAGACCACGAACAACACCGTGCCGACCGGCGGCGTGATGACTCCGATACCGACGTTGAGCACGAACAGCAGGCCGAAGAAATACGGGTCGATACCGGCCGCCGTGGTCAGCGGGTAGAACACCGGCGCAAACAGCAGGATGTTCGGCGTCAGGTCCATCACCATGCCGGCTGCAAACAGGAAGATCATGATCGCGATCAACAGCAGCGTCGGCGTCGGAACCAGCGGCTCGAAGAAGGCTTTCATCTGCTCCGGAATCTGCGCCGCCGTGATGAACCAGCCCACCGCCGTCGCCGCACCGACGATCAGCATCACGACCGCCGTGCTGCGCGCTGCGGTGGCGCTGACGCGCAACAGGTTGCGGATGCTCAGTTCGCGGTAGTAGAACACCGTCACCAGGATCGCATATACGGCCGCGAACGCACCGCCTTCGGTGGGCGTGAATACGCCGAAGCGGATACCGCCGAGCAGGAGGATCGGCAACATGAAGGCCGGAGTCGATTCCTTGAGGATGTTGATCGCTTCCTCTTTGGTGAACTTGATGGTTTCGGTGTAGCCATCTTTGCGCACCACGAAGAACCACATCACCAGCAGGAAGAAGCCGATGATCAGGCCAGGAACGAGACCGATCATGAACAGCTTGGTGATCGACAACTCCATCGTCGCGCCGAGCAGGATGAAGTTGGCCGACGGCGGGATGATCGGGCCGAGGATGGCGCCCGACGAAATGATGCCGCCCGCGCGGCCGCGGTCATAACCGGCATCCTTCATCATCGGGTACAGGATGCCCATCAGCGCCGCGGCTTCACCGACTGAGCTTCCCATCAGACCAGCAAAGATTACGCTGGCAATGATGGTGGCGTAGCCGAGGCCGCCCTTGACGCGCCCGATCATCAACTGGGCCAACAGGATCACGCGCTTGGACAGACCGCCCTTGGCCATGATCTCGCCGGCGAAGACGAAGAACGGGATCGCCATCAGCGGATAGTTGTTGACCCCGTCGACCATCGCCTGCGGGATGATCATGAAATCGCCGTCGCCCGAATAAATCATCAGGACGATGGCCGAAAGCACCATCACCAGCGCGATCGGGATTTCAAGGATCAGGAAGAAGAAAAGGCTGCCGAGGAAAATCGCTAATTCCATGTCAGAACTCCTTCGGCTTGCGGTGGAATTCGGCAGCCGGCTTGCTGATAGTTCTGAACAGCGGCGGTATGCGCATGATGATGACCGCGATCGCCATCACGGGCAGCGTGCCGTTCACAAAAGCCATATTGAGTCCGGTAGCCACTGTTGCCGTGTCGATCGTTTGCTGCACGAGCGTTACACCGCCGACGGCGAGGAGCCCTAGCGCGGCGAGAGCCAGAAGTTGCGCAAAGATATCGACCGACTTTCTCGTCACCCCCGACATCAGGCTGGTAAACATATCGACGGCGATGTGGCGACCGCGATAGAAGCCTTCGATCGAACCGAAGAACGTGATGTACATGAAGAGAATTCGCGCCCATTCTTCGCTTGGCGCGAAACTCGCCTTGAAGACGTACCGCAGCATGGCGTTACTGAAGACCAGTCCGATCATGGACAGGAAAACGACGGCGCAGAAGACCTGGAAAGCAATTTCCCCCTTGCTTTCGTTCTCCTGCTCCTTTTCAGGCATGAGCTCACTCATCTTGCCCCCTCTTTTGTTTGTTGATTGAAGAACGCTCGCCAGCCGCTATCCACGGCTGTTATTTCCGAAATACCAAAACTCTGATCATCCTATGGGGCAAGGCGCTGTCGCACCCGCCTGCAGGCGACGTAATTGCGTCTGGTTTGGGAAAGCCGCTCCCGCGCTGCCGCGAGAACGGTTTCCCTGTTCCGGATTTGCCGTCCGTAGAGCGGTTACTTGTACTGCTTCACGCTTTCAAGGATTTCCTTGGCGTTCGGTACCGTGTCGTAAAACAGCTTCCACGTTCCCTGGCCAGCCTTTTCGAGTGCTGCCTTGAATTCGGCGTTCGGCGTCACGATCTTGCCGCCGCCCTTGGTGATCTGCTCAACGGCCTTCTTCTCGACATCTGCGGCCATCTTCCAGACTTCTTCAGCCGAGTACTTGGCGGCTTCGTCGAAGACCTTCTTGTCTTCCGGCGGGAGCTTGTTATAAAAGTCGTTGTTGATGTACAGCGAGTGAATGACCAGCAAGTGCCCGGACAACGTGATGTTCGGCGCGATTTCATACATCTTCAACGCGGTGATGTCCGAGAAGGGGCTGTCGCCGCCGTCGATCGTGCCTTGGTCAAGCGCCGACGGAACTTCCGCGAACGGCATCGGCTGGCCGCTCTGGCCCAGTTGCTTGGCGAATTCGAGGTAGAGCGGGATGTTCGGAACCCGCATGCGCAGGCCCTTCAGGTCGTTGATGCTATTCACCGGCTTCTTCGTGTAGAAGTGCCGGAAGCCGAGCGGGAAGGCGTTCATCACGGTCATCCCGGATTTCTCGGAGAAGCCCTTTGTGATCAGCTTGAAGGTCTCGCCGTTCATCGCTTTGTGAGCGTGTTCAAGGCTGTCGAAAAGCATTGGCGTTTCGAACATGGCCATCGACGGCTGCAGCGACGAGGTCTGCGTACCCGTTGCGCACATCTGGATGATACCTTTGCGCGTTTGGGCGATGTAGGCGTCTTCCTTGCCGAGCTGGCTGTTCGGGAAGACACGTACGTCGTACTTGCCGTTCGTCTTGTCCATGACGTACTTCGCGAACAGCTTCATACCGACCGTTTCCGGCTCGCCGTCCGGCTTCATGCCGGCGATCTTGACGATGATCTTGTCGGCCGCTTGCGCGGTCGGCAACATCGCCGCCCCGAATACCGCCATCAAGGAAAGAAGAAGAATTCTGCGTTTCATAGTTACCTCCATCATTATTTGAGTAGAAACGTTTGACACACTACGGTTACGCGTTGCCTGGTCTTGCTGCCCCCAATCAACCTGCCTGGCACCTTCAGATAGCCGTTTCAAGCCGGTTAAGGCCCGCTTCGGTTTCCTTTCTGCACCGCACGTCGTCCCAACCGTGCTCCTGCGCCATCAAGGCCACCACACGTGGTAGCGCGAGTTTCGCCGCAGCGTTATCAACGAGCGCGAGCGGTATCCGGCGTGTCACGAAGTCGGATGCGGACTCGGCGAACTCGAACCGAGCAGAATACACGGCTTCGGCCTCGATGTAAGGATGGTTGGGGTGCAAACGGGCATTCAGACCGTCTTTGGCGAGTTCCGCCACCTCCGGCGCGCGGTCACCGTATGACCGGTGGAGGTGGTACGCGACGTCCTCGTCGAGCCCGAACTTCTTGGCCAACGCGGCAGCCCCTTCAGCCACATAGTTCTCTCCGCCGACGAGGCGAAGGTGCTTGGTTTGGCAGGCTCCCGCCGTCTTCAGATGGAACGCCGAAACGGCGCGATCTACCGCTTCCTCGGCCATCTTGCGATACGAGGTCCACTTGCCGCCGGCCATGGTAAGGAGGCCGGAGGGGCTGATCATGATCAGGTGCTCGCGCACCTGCTGCGCCGTATTGGCCGATTTATCGAACTGAACAAGAGGGCGAAGCCCAGACCAGACCGACATCACGTCACTGCGCTTCACCGACAGATCGAAGTACTTGTTGATATGGCGCAGCACGTATTCGATCTCGTCCTCGGTCGGCACGGGGTGCTCGACGATCGGTGATGAATTTTCAGTCGTGCCAATCAGCGCATGTCCCTGCCATGGCAATACGAACAACACGCGTCCGTCTTCCGTTTTGGGGATCAGGAGACCGGTATCGGGCGGAACAAAGCGCTTGGAAAGCACGATGTGGATACCCGACGATGCCTTCAGCACGGGCGGCGAGCCAGCGTCGTCCATGGCCCGGACCTGATCGACGAACGGCCCGGCTGCATTGATGACACCGCTTGCCGTGATGACGAATTCCTCGCCGCTCATCCTGTCTCGGACGCGCGCGCCATAGATCTTTCCCGCCACCTTTTCGAGGGACATCGCTTCGACGCGGGTCGCAACCACGGCGCCGTATTTTTGTGCCGTCATCGCCAGCGTAACGGCCATGCGCGCATCGTTGAACTGCCCGTCGTAATAAACGACCCCGGCCTTCAGCCCTTCGGCTTTCAGCATAGGGAACTTACGCAATGCTTCGTCGCGCCCCACGACATAACTCTTGCCCAGACCCATGTCGCCGGCGAGAAGGTCGTACATCCGCAGACCGGCATAGACATAGGGCACCTCATGCCACTTGTACAGCGGCGTCACCAAAGCGACCGGGTTAGCGAGATGGGGCGCGTTCTGCAGGAAGAGGCCGCGTTCATGCAACGCCTCCTTGACGAGGTGGTACTGCGCGCGGTCGAGCTTCTTTACGGCGGCCTCGAGATAACGCACGCCACCGTGCACGAGCTTCGTGCTGCGGCAGCTCGTTCCCTCTGCGATGTCGTTTCGTTCGATCAGCGCGACGCGTAATCCACGGCTAGCCGCGTCTACTGCGATGCCGCAGCCGGTTGCCCCCGCCCCGATGATCAACAAATCAAAGGGCTTTTGCTGCTTCAGAGATTCCAGAATGGCGTGTCGTTTCATTTTCCCTTGCCGTCTTTTTCCGTTGTATGCGTCCACCCGGTGTTCGTATACAAACATTTTTTTCTTGTACGAACATTAATGGGTCGCCTTTCCCCTGTCAACCGAAAGTGGTATGTTCCAATCTGAATAAGCGGGCATTATTTTCTTGCGATTGCGAATTGATCGCATCAATAGATACCGTGGAAAGCGCGAACGAACGCGCCTTTACCGCGGAGACGAAAGGAGAGGGGAGTGGAAACGCACGCCACGGATGTGGAGCTGAATCCACGCCATCGCCATATTCTCGAACTCGCCCGGCAAAAGGGCTTTCTGTCGACCGACGAGTTGAGCAAGGTGCTGAGCGTCACCGTCCAGACAATCCGGCGCGATATCAATGAATTATGCGAGCGCGGTCTGTTACGGCGCTACCACGGAGGAGCTGGTCTCGAATCGAGTATCGAGAACACCGACTATTCGATGCGCCAGGTCCTGAATCGCGAGGAAAAGGCTGGGATTGCCCGCATGGTCGCCGAAGAAATCCCGGATAACGCCTCGCTATTCATCAACATCGGAACGACGACCGAGGAAGTCGCCAAAGCACTTTACGGACATAAGAAGCTGCGCATCATCACAAACAACCTCAATGTGGCCGGGCTTTTGTGCGAAAACGAAAATTGCGACGTAATCCTCGCTGGCGGCGTCGTACGCGGAGACCGGGGCGTGATCGGTGAATCAACCCTCGAGTTCATTCGGCAGTTCAAGGTCGACTTCGGAATCATCGGTATTTCGGGAATCGACAATGACGGTACATTGCTCGACTTCGATTACCGGGAGGTCCGGGTTGCACAAGCCATCATCGAAAACTCACGCCAGGTTTTTCTCGTTGCAGACCACTCCAAATTCGGGCGCAACCCGATGGTACGGCTGGGTCATATCTCGGAGATCGATGCCTTGTTTACAGATCGCACGCCGCCTCCCGAACTTGTAAACGCTTTGCGCGCCGCGCGGGTAAAAGTCCACTTTCTAGACAAACAAATGGAGGACTGAAAGTGGGTCAAGCGGAGGGGCTTGTCGTATTAGCGACCATGGTTTCCATTGGCCCTCGTTCCGCGCGCGGCCTGGGTCGTGGCGGCACGGGAACCAAAGCAGCCCACGAACTCCGTTTGCCGGACTCGCCCACAGTAGCAAACCACATTAAGCCTTCACTACCCAAGTGGGTGCACAAGTTTGGCAAGTAAGCGTTTTTACAGTGGATTTATTGGGCGAAATGCCTTAAATTCGTACCATGAGAAGAGTCAACACGTAACAGTCCGACGGTCGGCGCGAGACCGTAAACCTGCGCCACCCCTCACCCTTCGGGCTGTTCCGACATCGACCGATACCAATAACCCGTACGCACTGTTTAGGTGAGAGATGAACACTAACACTGTAATCAAATTCAGCGAACCCGAGGACCGGTCGGCAAAGCAGAAGGCTTTCCGCAGGCAATTTGCCGACAATTTCAACGCCGCCCTCGATCGGCGCGGAACCATTCCCTCTGGGTACGGACGCGTGATCGGTGTCGCTGAACTGTTCGGCGTGAGCCAAAACACCGCCGGCAACTGGTTGAAGGGCGAAGGCGTACCGGAACTTGCCCGTTTGCCCGAAATCGCGGACATCCTTGGCACGACCGTCGAGCAATTGGTCGTTGGTGACCGTGACACGGGTACGCAAGCCATCGACGAACGTTACGTGATCGTCGATATGCACGAAGACGACAGCGAGGAAGGGTTTTCCTGGTACACGCTGCCCGAAACGCTGCGTAGTGTCGGGCTGCCCAACGATATCAAGATGCTGCAGATCGGTAACGACGATATGGCTCCATACGTCAATCGCGGCGATATCGTGGTGTACGACCCGCGCGTGAAACGTATTCAGGCCAACGGCGTTTACGTGCTGCAAACCAACGAGCGATTCATCGTTCGCCGCGCTCAACGCGGTCTCAAGCACAACATCCGGCTCATTTGCGACAACCCGCTGTTCGACGACGAGAGTTTCGACGAATCGGAGTTCAGCGAAGACATTCAGGACAAAAGCCGTATCGTTGTGGCCGGCCAAGTCATTGGCCGGGTGTTGGTCGGTAGCTGATCATCTCTCCGACCGGCGTGTGGCGCGCCGGTCGTGCTGTTCCAGTCGCCGTTGCGGGCGGCTTGAGAATAAAGCCGGAGCACCATTCTTCTTGAAAAGAATACTTGGTGCCTCCGGCTTTTTTTCGCCCTCAACCAAGACGGTGGGCCGCATCCGCGACGCGGCTTCTCGGTCCTCCCTGCTTTAGGTTGCATCTTCTCATCCCCCCTCCACACGGTTTCGCGTCGGTAGTGCGATCATGGGGTGGCAACAGTGTTCACCCTTACAAGGCGAAGGGGTTTTCGGTAGCGCTTGTAGCAAGCCATGTATTCATCGGGCGACACATAGCGGGGAGATAAATCCCTCTTGCCGTTGTGCCTTTGGCTCGATAACGGGCTATGCTGAGACTACTACTGTACGCCGCCACAGTACGGCGGCGCCGACAACCATAACAGCAGGGGGCTCACATGAAACTCTCCACCCGGTTAGCCATTCTCATCGCGGCCAGCATGATCGGTCTGCTGCTGATCAGCGGGTTCGCGCTGTACAACGTTCGAGGCAGCATGCTCGCCGAGCGCCATGCGCAACTCGAGAATCTGCTGAAGATGTCGGTGACGCTGATGGACCGGTACCACGCCCTCGAACAGGCCGGCAAACTGACGCGGGAACAAGCGCAGGAACAGGCCGCGCAAGCGCTGATGGGTTTTCGCAACGAGGACATTTACCTTTTCGCGCGCAACGCCGAAAACATGTTCGTGGCCTATCCGCGGGCGGAGTTGTTGAACAAGGTTAACCTTGGCGCCAAGGTCGCGGACGGAAGAAATCTGGTGCAGGTCTATAAAGACGCGCTGGCTGAGCAAGGCGCGCTCGCCTACGTCGAAGTACCGGTCGCCAAACCCGGCGGCAAACCGGACAAGCTATTTCCAAAGTTGAACGGCGTCACCCGTTATGATCCATGGGGATGGACGGTCGGCACAGGCTTCTTCATCGACGACATTGAAGCCGCGTTGCTCGAGTATTCGATGGGGATGTTGCTGGTCGGTGTCTTGATCCTCGCGATAACAGGCGGCTTGGCTGTCGTGTTCGCCCGCCAGATTTATCGCCAGATCGGAGGCGAACCGAGCTACGCGGCGGAGATGACGCGCACCATCGCCTCGGGCGATCTAGGCAAGACGATCGAGAAGGCCCCGGCAGCGAGCATCCTGGGAGAGCTCTGCGACATGCAGGAAAGTCTGCGCAAGATGATCCGCGAGATTCACGACAAAGCCGGCACCATCAAGCACTCCGCGGGAGAGATCAAGAACACCATGCAGGAGATCAGCACCGCTTCAGCACATTCTTCGGAAGCCACATCTTCGACGGCGGCAGCAGTGGAAGAAATGGTCGTCAGCGCGAGCATGATTGCCGATAGCGCCAAGGAAACCGAGAACAATTCGGGGCGGGCGGCCAACCTTGCGAGCGAGGGTGAAGGGCAGGTTTCGGCGGCCGCAACGGAAATCCAACGTGTTGCGGATCAGATCGACGGCGCTTCCAAGCAAATCAGCGATTTGTCCGACCGTACGCGGGAAATCGGCGGTATCGCCAATGTGATCAAGGAAATTGCCGACCAGACCAACTTGCTCGCACTCAATGCCGCTATCGAAGCGGCACGCGCCGGTGAACAAGGCCGAGGCTTCGCCGTGGTCGCCGACGAGGTGCGCAAGCTGGCCGAACGTACGACACGAGCCACGAATGAGATCAACACGACGATCCAAGCGGTACAACTCGATACGAACACCGTCGTAACGAGCATGCAGGCTGTTGGACCGCAGGTGGCGCGTGGCGTATCGATGGCGGAAAGCGCGGCCGTCTCGTTGCGCGAGATCAGCCAGGGGGCAGACGCAACGCTCTCCAAGGTTCGCGATGTGGCGCATGCAACGGCGGAGCAAACCTCGGCGAGCAACAGCATCGCCGCCAACGTCGAGCGCATCGCCAGTATGTTGGAAGAAACCGACAAGTCGGTGCACAGCGCCAGCGACTCCGTGGTCGCCTTGTCCGAGATGGCGAACGAAATCAACGCGGCGGTATCGCGCTTCCGCTTGTAAAGCGAATGAGAAAGCGCGTTGGTGCCGGCGCGCATTGCCTCCGGGCGGCGGGGTACGCTAAGCTCGTGGATTCCACCCCGCCGTACGAGATATCCGGATGCCCCCCCCCCTTTCGAGCGTCCTTGCCGGCGCCCGCGACACTCTGCCGCTCACTGTCGGTACCACGCCCTTCGCCGTCATCTTCGGCACGCTCGCCGTTGCCGCCGGCCTGCCACCGATCGCAGCGGTCGCCATGTCGGTCATCGTTTTCGCGGGTTCGGCGCAATTCATTTCGGTCAACCTGATCGGCGGGGGTGCCGCCTTGCCGGTCATCTGGCTCACGACGTTTGTAATCAACCTGCGCCATGCGCTTTACAGCGCAACGCTGCAACCGGTCGCTCGCGACTGGCCCTTGGCGTGGCGAGCGCTCGCCGCGTTCTGGCTCACTGACGAGTCGTTTGCCGTTGTGGACCGCCGGTTCCGCGCGCACGGCACCGAAGGTGCGCTACCCTACTTCGTCGGCTCCGCCTTGTTCTTCTATCTCAACTGGATAGTTTGGACGGCAATCGGCGCGGTCGTCGGGCACCAGTTCTCGGGCTTGGCCACACTCGGCCTCGATTTCGCCATGATTGCCACGTTCGCCGCGATGGTGGCACCGCAGTTGAAAGCGCTTGCTCCCGTCGCCGTCGCCGCGACAGCGGGAAGCGCGGCCTGGCTCGGACAAGCGCTACCGTACAAGCTCGGATTGATCGGCGCGGCGGCGGTCGGTGTCATAGTCGGCGTAGCGCTAGACAGCCGGCGCCGGCGGACGGATTCGCCTGCCGCCGTTTCGCCGGAGGATCCGCGATGAGCACTACGCTCTGGGCGACGATCCTCGGTATGTTCGTCGCCACCTTCCTGATCCGGGCCAGCTTCCTGGTCTTCGGGCAACGTTTGCGCTTTCCGCCCGCCGTCATCGAGGCGCTGGGCCACGTGCCGGTAGCCGTCCTTTCCGCCATCGTCATCCCGGAAGCAATCGCGCCTGGCGGGCAGCTCAATCTGTCGCTTGCCAACCCGTACCTCGTCGGCACCCTTATCGCTGGGCTGATTGCTTGGAAGACCGGCCGCCTGCTGGTCGCCGTCATCGTGAGCTTTGCCGTTTTCGGTGCCATGCGCTGGCTGTTGTAAAGGATGGCAATCGATGCCGCCAATCTGATGTTCGTTAACGGTCTCTCCGCGCACGCGGTTCGATAGCAAAAGCCCGCCTACCAAAACCGTTACTCATTCCATCTCGTGAGAAAACGCTTCGACTAACATCGAGCTATGGATTCTCAGGAGCCACAACCAAGCGCCTCGCAATCTGCGCGACGACGCTGTCCCAGTCGCCCGGGCTCGGTTGTCGGAAGATTTCCAACGTCGCGTACCACGGCGAATCGGCGCGATCCCGTTGCCAGCGCCATTCGCTATCCGCGCGCAACATGAGCCGGCACGGCTTGCCGAGCGCTCCAGCGAGGTGCGCCACGGAGGTATCGACGCTGATCACGAGGTCCAGGTTGTCGATCAGGGCCGCCGTTTCCGAATAGTCGGAAAGCCCCCCTTCGAAACGCCGGAGTTCCGGAAATGCTTCGAGAGCAACCTCGTCCTTGGTCGGGATATCCTTTTGCAGACTCACCCACTCCACGTTGGCGCCGGCGAGCGGCAACAACACCGCAAGGGGCATATCGCGCGTTGGGTTGATGGCCCCATGTTGCCGCCCGGCCCACGCAAGGCCGACTCTAGGACGAGACTTGGGACCGAGGAGAGCCGCCCAGCGCGCGGCCTTTTCGGCATCCGCCCGCAAGTACGGCTGTGCGGCCGGTAAGGCTTTTAGTCCCAGGGCCAGCGGCAGACTGAGCAACGGGCAATGCACATCGTGCGACGGAATCGGTTCATCGTCGCCAATTACCGCCCACGGCAATCCGCGGCTTTGCATGAGTTCGCGCAACGGCGCCTGCACTCGCAAGATGACGTGGGCCGCTAGCGCGGCCACGGCGGAAGCAAAACGCACAAACTGAAGGGTATCGCCCAGGCCTTGTTCGGCCCAGAGCAGAATCGTTTTTCCGGAAAGAGAGGGTTCCGCAAGCGACCACGGACGGGGCGCGCCCGATTGGTTGGTTTCGCCGAGCCACACGGGGCATTCGCTTGGTCGGGGCGCGTCCTTCAGGTAACGGGTCTGCCATCGCCATTCGAGGTAAGGCCATCCGTCGGAGTTGCCTTCCAGCAGCAGGCTATGTCCGATCTCCATGTGCGCCTCGGCCAAATCGGGAACCAGCGCCAGAGCCTCCCGATACGCCGCCCTGGCTCGCTCGACTTGCCCGCGTTTCTGCAGGACGTTGCCGAGGTTGTGCCAGGCCTCGGCGCATTTCGGGTCCCCGGTAATGGCGTTTTCGTAGGCGCTCAGCGCTTCGCCATGACGGCCGAGCGCCAGTAGGGCTGTGCCGAGATTATTGAGAACATCGGCACGGCGGGGTTCGTTCCGCAGAACGGCTTCATAGTCAGCGATTGCCTCCGCTGGACGATCAGCCAAGCGAAACAGTTCGGCACGCCGCAAGCGGGCGTCCGAAACGCTTGGTTCGGCATCAATTCGCCGGTCGAAATCGGCGAAGGCTTCATCCAGTAGTTGGTGCCGCATCAGGGCGATCTCTGGGGCCGGAGACGCAAGGCGCAGGAACTTGTCGTAAAACTCCAGCGCCTCTTCGTAACGACCCAGCTTGCCAAGGACCATGGCGCGGTCCACGTAGCACGGCACAAAGAGCGGATCGATCGATAGCGCCGCGTCGAGGCACTCAAGCGCGTCTTCCCACCGCTCTGCCAAGCGGAACTCGGTCGCGCGCAGCATGCTGGCCAGTATCTCGGGGAGGTACGCCTGCACGTCCGGTGAGAGCCCGTCTTCTTTCACAGCAAACACCTTTATCGCCTTCAGGGTAACCCGCTGCTCAGGGTTGAAATCGGTCACGCCCCTTGTGCTGCCTGAGTTCCCGGACATTACACGCCGTTACAGAAGACCAACCGGCGTTACTTAATGGCCAAAAAGCCGCTACAGACCCGTAGTGGCAACTTTGTTACTCTTTGTTTCGTCTAGTGAGAATGGTTTTCATTAGATGAAATGTTCAGCTCATTTTTGAAAGGAAGCATCATGGAAGTCAACAGCACGTTCTTCTTCGAGCATGCAGCAGAAATCCGTTTGGCCATCACACTGCTCGGCATTGTGGTCGGCGCCGGCCTCATCGCCCTCGGCAACTTCGCATTTGACGCCTGGAAACGTTTCTCCAGCGCCGATGGCAAACCTGGTATCACTTCGGCTCGCCCGAGTGCAGTTGGTGCCCGCTAATCTCGCCTTGTCATGACGAGCTAACCTCTGACCGGAAAAACCAACGGTCGCCACCTGGCGACACTATACGCAAACCTCTTTCGAGGCACGCATTCCGGTCGGATTTCACCATGCCGCATCGCCGGCTTCAACAGACTACTCCCCTCTCACCATTCATCGGCCTTTGCCGTTCTCCGCATTAGGAGCTTCAGGCTCGGCTCGTATTGACGCAATACCCCCGCTTTGACCGACGGACCCCGCGGCGCCGGATGCTGTCTTAGAATGACCATCCTTCAAGTCGTCGACGTCCGCCATGACCACGAGAAAGCAATGGAGCCTCGGTGCCAAGCTGGCCTTGCTCGGCGCCCCCTTCCTCCTGCTCGTCCTCCTTTCCACTGCCGCCGCGCTATGGGTGTCCTGGCAACTGGATGGCGGTGCTGCGGCGGTCAACGAAGCCGGGCGCATGCGCATGCAGGCCTATCGAATGTCGCTCTCGGTCGGCTTGGGACGATTCGCCCAACTTCCCGATCAAGTCGCTGAATTCGAGCTCAGCCTCGCTACGTTGCGCAAAGGCGATCCCGAGCGCCCATTGTTCGTCCCTCCGGAAGCCGGCGTCCGCGAGCGCTTGGAAACCGTTGGCCGTGCCTGGACCGCGTACCGGGCACGCTGGCTCACTGAGCGGCCGACGGACGCGGCGGCCTTGCCGGCCGAAACCGCTCAGTTCGTCACTCACATCGACGCGTTCGTCGCCGGCATCGAGGCGCACATGGCACGCTGGACCGCCTGGCTCTACCTCCTGCAACTCTCGGTGCTCGGGCTGGCGATCTTCGTGGTGGCGATCCTCGTCTATGCCGGATACGTCTTCGTCCTCGAGCCCGTGACCCAGCTTCGGCAAGCGGTTGAGAGAATCCAACAGGGCGATTTCGACGCGCGCGTGGACCATGCGAGCAGCGACGAATTCGGTACGCTCGCGCGCGGCTTCAACGGCATGGCGGAACACCTCCAGCACATGTACCGGCATCTCGAACACAAGGTCGCCGAAAAAACGAGCGAGCTCGAGGAAAAGAAAGAACGGCTTGAAGGCCTGTACGAAGTCACTGCGCTGGTTGCCGAGGCGACCTCGCTCGACGAACTGGCCCAGCGTTTCGCGCGCAACGTGATGCGCATCGCTCGCGCCGACGGCATCACCGTCCGCTGGTCGGATCAGGAAAATCAGCGCTACCTGATGCTCGCCGCGCAAGGCATGCCCCAATCGCTCGTCGACAAAGAGCGCTGCATCGAGAAGGGCGATTGTTTGTGCGGTACGTCCAATGCCAGCGAGATCGACGCCTCGCTACGTGTGATTCCCATCGTCGCGAGAGATGCCAACGAGCCGGCGCCCCTGCCGTGCTCGACGGCCGGTTTCCGCACCGTCGTCAATGTTCCGGTTCGCCTGCACGACCGCCTGATGGGCGAGGTGGATCTCTTCTTCAACGCGAAGATCACCCCAACCCCTGCCTCGCGCTCGTTGCTCGAAGCCCTCGCCAGTCACTTGGCGGGCGCCATGGAAAATTTGCGTCTCAACGCCCTCGAAAAGGAAGCCGCGGTGGCTCAGGAACGCGTTTACCTGGCGCGCGAACTGCATGACTCGATCGCCCAATCCCTGGCCTTCATCAAGATTCAGGTCCAACTGATGCGCGATGCGCTGCAATCCGGCAATCCAGAAGAAATGCGCCAAATCGTCGACGAGATCGACACCGGGGTGCGCGAAAGCTACGGTGACGTGCGCGAGTTACTGCTGCATTTCCGCACGCGCACCAACGAGGAGGACGTGGCCCCCGCGCTGGCCACGACGCTGCGCAAGTTCGAGCTGCAGAGCGGAATCAAGGCGGAACTGGCGATGGAGGGCCATGGGCTTCCGCTGGCTCCGGACCAGCAGATTCAGGTTCTGCATATCGTGCAGGAGGCGCTTTCCAACGTACGCAAGCATGCGCACGCGTCGCGCGTCGCGGTCAGGGTGCAACAGCAGCCGGCGTGGCGTTTCGAGGTACGCGACGATGGCATCGGTTTCAGCGCAGCCGACGGTTCTGCCGACGAAACGCACGTGGGCCTGCGCATCATGAAAGAACGCGCGCAGCGCCTCGGCGCCGAGGTGACCGTGGTGTCGATTCCCGGACAAGGAACCGTCGTCACCCTGACCCTGCCGCCCCCCGCCAATCCGCTTGCGCAAGCCACGGGAACCTATGGAGGAAGTGCCGCATGAACGCCACCCCATCGGCGAACGCGACCTCGATCCGCGTGCTCGTCGTCGACGACCATACGCTGTTCCGGCGCGGGCTGATCGCGCTGCTCGCCCGCGACCCGATGGTGACCATCGTCGGCGACGCCGGAGATGCCGGCGAAGCAACGCGCAAAGCCGCCGATCTTCTACCCGATGTCATTCTCCTCGACAACCACCTGCCCGGCGTCAAAGGTGTCGATGCACTGCCAGGATTGCGCGAGGCGGCGCCGAGCGCCCGCATTTTGATGCTCACCGTGAGCGAGGATGAGAGCGATCTTGCCGCCGCGTTGCGCGGAGGCGCCGCCGGCTATCTTCTGAAAACCGCGGAAGGTGAAGCGCTGACCGCGGCAATCCAGCGTGCGATGGATGGCGAAAGCATCGTCGCACCGGAAATGATGAGCAAATTGGTCGCCGCCTACCGCGGAGCGGCATCCGCCGGCCCGGTTTCCGGTACGGCACCCACCGAGACATCGATCTCGCCGACCCAGCCCGGCATCCGCAGCCTTTCCCCTCGGGAATTGGAAATCCTCCGCAGCATCGTTCGTGGTGCGAGCAACAAGGAGATCGCACGCGCGCATGGCATTGCGGAAACGACAGTAAAGATCCATGTGCAGCACATCCTGCGCAAACTCGACGTCAGTTCGCGCGTACATGCTGCCGTCATTGGCTCGGAAAACGGAATCACCTGATCGACAGCCGTAGCCACGGCGAGGCTTATCCGTTCGGCATTTATATTGCGGATCGATTGCGGCATGGACGCCGCGTAACAACTCGCTTCGCAGAATGACAAGCAGGAGAACGCCCCCTGGCCTTTTTTGCGATTCATGTATAATCCAAACTGTTTTAGGTTCCTCGCTTCGCGACCGCGGAGCAGGTGAAACGGGAAGCCGGTGACTCGCCACAGCGAGAAATCCGGCGCAGCCCCCCGCTGCTGTAGGCCTGACAACTTCGGCAACACGTCACTGTGCAATAGATCGCACGGGAAGGCGCCGAAGAAGGATGAAGGCGAGCCAGAAGACCGACCTGAAACGAGTGCGGTACCAATCCTCGGGGTGAGGGGAAAGGTTCTGTGGGCTTCGCCGTCCGGTTTTCGTCGCATCCATGCACGACTCTCCCCACGGCCATCCTTCCGAGCTGATTCCCTTGCGCGACCGGTTTTTGCAACGTTTCGCGAAACGGATGAATCATGCACATCATGGAGGGCTTCCTGCCCATAGAGCACGCCGTCGGCTGGACGGTGGCCGCGGCGCCTTTCGTCGCTTACGGCACATGGTCGATCAAGAAAAGGGTCGCGACGCATCCTGAACAGCGCATCCTGCTAGGAGTCGCGGCAGCGTTCTCCTTCGTACTCTCGGCGCTGAAGCTTCCCTCGCTCACCGGCAGTTGTTCACACCCCACCGGAACCGGCCTCGGCGGGCTGCTCTTCGGGCCAGCGGCAATGGCCCCGATCGGCGCCGTGGTCCTGCTGTTTCAGGCGCTGCTGCTCGCGCACGGCGGTCTGACGACGCTCGGCGCCAACGTCTTTTCGATGGCCATCGTCGGCCCCATTGTCGCTTACGCTGTCTTTTGCTCTGCGCGCCGTGTGAACGCCGCCATGGCCGTCGCCGTATTCCTCGCCGCCGCGCTCGGCGACCTGGCGACCTACGTGACGACCGCGGCGCAGCTCGCGTGGGCTTTCCCCGATGCGAGCGGTGGTTTTTCCGCCTCGTTCGTGAAATTCTCCGGCGTCTTCGCCCTAACGCAGATCCCGCTTGCGATCAGTGAAGGCCTGCTTACCGTGCTGATCTTCAACGCGCTGACGCGTTTCAATCCGGACGAGCTGCGCGCGTTGCATCCTTCAGACAACGCGAAGGTCCGGCCATGAAACGCATGCAGAACATGCTGCTCGTCGTAGCGGTCATCGTGCTCGGTGTAGCACCGCTCTGGATCGTTGAAGCGCCTTCGGACGAGGCAGGCAATCAATCCGCGATGTTCGGTGGCGCCGACGACAAGGCCCGTAACCTTGTGAGTGAAATCCGCCCGGATTACCAACCGTGGTTTACGCCGCTCGTGGAACCGGCAAGCAGCGAGATCGCGTCGATGCTTTTTGCATTGCAGGCGGCCCTCGGCGCCGGGTTCATCGGCTATTACCTCGGCGCGGCACGTACGCGCGAACGGTTGCGGAACGAACGGAAAACCGCACACGAAAGCGACACAAGTGGGGACTAGAACACCGTGACGATGCTTGTCGACCGCTATGCCTATAGCAATCGCTGGCGCGCCGCATCTCCCGAGGCAAAGGCGACGTTCGCGGCCGGCGGTTTCATCGCCGCCTTTGGGGCTGGACGGCCGTCCGCCGCATTGACGGTGGCCGTGGTCATGGCGCTCGTGACGATCGGAGGTGCCCGCGTTCCGCTGACTGTCTGGTTGCGTGTCGCGGTCGCACCACTTGGCTTCCTGCTGGTTGGAATGTTGTCCTTGGTGTTTTCCGTCGATGCGGTCGGCGACGGCGCTCTTTCGCTGCGTTGGCTGCCCGACGGGTGGGAACCCGTTTTTCGCCTCGGTACGCGGTCGATCGCGGCACTCTCGGCGCTCCTCTTTCTCGCGCTCACGACGCCGCTGCTCGACATCGTGGCGTTACTCCGGCGCTTGCGCGTACCCGCCACGCTGCTCGACCTGATGGTCCTCTGCTACCGGACGCTCTTCGTCCTCACAGACGCGGCTCAGGCCATGCGCACAGCGCAGGCCGCTCGGCTCGGTTACGCTACGGCGCGCGGAACATTCAACTCACTGGGTCTATTGCTCGCCAATCTGACGGTTCAGGTCTGGGAACGCTCCCGAGCCATGCAGCGGGCCGCGCAATCGCGCAACGGTGACGGCGCATGGCGCTTTCTCGAGCACGATGGCGCTATGCCGCACCGCGAGTTGGCGCTTGCTCTCAGCGGGGCCGTCCTGCTGGTCGCTTACGCGTTCGGGAATCCGTGATGCACGCCGCGGCCGCTTTGCTCGAGTTCGCCAACGTCGCCTACCGATATCCGGGTGGCAACAGCGGGCTCGCAGGCTGCTCACTGGCCATCGAGGCCGGGACCCGCAACGCCTTGATTGGTGCCAACGGTGCCGGCAAGACCACCTTGTTTCAACATGCCAACGGACTGCTTCGGCCTAATGCCGGTATCGTGCGATATCGTGGGCAGCTGATCGGCTACGGCCGCGAAGGGCTGCGTCAGTTGCGCAGCGAAGTCGGGCTGCTGTTCCAAAACCCCGATCAGCAGCTGTTTTCCGCCAGCGTACGTGAAGATGTCGCTTTCGGTCCGCTGAATCTCGGCCTCGACGCGGCGACGGTACGGCGCCGCGTGGATGAAGCGTTACACGCCGTCGGCATGGACGACTTCAGCGACCGTCCGGTGCACAGCTTGAGCTTCGGGCAGAAGAAGCGCGTGTGCATCGCGGGCGTATTGGCGATGCAGCCGCGCCTCCTCGTGCTCGACGAACCGATGGCCGGGCTCGACCACGCGATGCGTGGCGATTTGCTGCGCGTGCTCGATGAGCTTCACGCGCGCGGCGTAACGCTGCTCCTGGCCACGCACGACATCGACTTCGCCTACGCGTGGGCGGACCGGATTCATGTGCTCGCCGCCGGCGTTTGCGTCGCGAGTTGTGCGTCAACCGAGCTTCCACGTCACGCCGAACTACTCACCGGCTGCGGGTTGCGCGTTCCGGCGGTGATCCGTCTCTGTGGTGCGCTGGCAAGGAACGGACTCGCATTCGGCAACGGCGCCGAGCCGCGCAGCGTCGATGCGCTCGTCGGCCTCATCGATCAAGAAAAGGAGTCCTGATGCCCGGAAAGGTTTGGTTTGTAGGCGCGGGTCCCGGTGACCCGGACCTGATTACGGTGAAAGGACGCAATGTCCTCGAACGCGCCGGCGCGATCCTCTACGCCGGATCGCTGGTCGACCGGGCGGCGACGCGTTATGCACCGTTCGGCTGCGAGATTCGCGACTCCAAGGAGATGACGCTCGAGGAAATCACCGCCTGGCTGATCGATCGGGCCGAACATCACGCGCACGTCGTCCGCCTGCAGACAGGTGATCCCGGGCTCTACGGGGCGCTGATCGAAATGACGCGGCCATTGACGGCCGCTGGCGTCGCCTGGTCGGTGGTCCCCGGCGTCTCGTCGGCGATGGCGTCGATGGCCGCCGCGGGCGAGACGCTGACGCTGCCGGAAGTCACGCAGACGGTGATCCTCACCCGCGTCGCCGGACGCACGCCAATGCCGCCGGGTGAAGACCTGGAGGCGCTGGCCGCCCACCACTGCACGCTCTGCATCTACCTGTCGATCACGCTCCTGCACGAGGTGCAGCGGGCGTTGCGCGCCGCCGGCTGGCCCGAGGACGCGCCGATGCTCGTCGTGCAGAAAGCGAGCTGGCCGGGGCAGGAAAAGATCGTGCGCGGCACCCTCGCGGACATCAAGCGCAAATGCCAGGAAGAGAAAATCGGCAGCCAGGCGATGATCGTCGCCAGCCCGACGCTGGGTGCCGCCGATTGGCCGTCGCTCGTTCGCTCGAAGCTCTACGACCCAACCTTCACCCACCGTTTCCGCAAAGCGGAGCACAGCGAGGTTACCTATGATTAGCCTGGACAAGACGGCGGTTCTGCTCGCCGGCCACGGCTCGCGCAACCGCGAAGGCAACGACGAGATCGAGAAATTCGCCGAGCGCTACCGGGCGCGCCACCCGGACCTGCGGGTCGAAGTCTGCTTCATCGAACACGCCGACGTGCTCCTCGCCGACGGCCTCGACCACGCAGCCGAGGGCGCCAGCCGTGTCGTGCTGATCCCGTTCATTCTCAACGCCGCAGGACACGTGAAGATGGAACTGCCGGCCGCCCTCGCCGCCGCGCGCGCGCGCCACCCCGACGTCGATTTCGTCGTCACCCGCCACCTCGGCGTGGGGCGAGAGATTTTCGACGTGCTGCAGCGGCAGCTCGACGGGCTGATGAAATCGCTCGACGCACCCGATCCCCAAACGACCGGCGTCATCCTGCTCGGACGCGGCTCCTCCGATGCGGGAGCAAACGGCGAACTGGCGCGCGTCGTGCGTTGGCTTTTCGAGGAGAACGACCACGAACTCGTCGACCTCGCGTTCACCGGCGTCACCTGGCCGCGCCTCGAAACGGTGGTGCAGCGCCAGATCCGGCTCGGCATGACGCAGGTGTGCATCGTCCCGGTTTATCTGTTCACCGGTGTGCTGATCGAACGCATCAAGGCGCAGGTGGAACGGCTCAGACAGCAGTATCCGCAGGTGGCTTTCGCACTCAGCGGGCATTTCGGATTCGAGCCGGAGATCTTCGCGCTCATCGACGAACGCGTGCGCAGCGCGGGTAAGGAAAGCTGCGGATTGCTCGAGTGCGACGGCTGCAAGTACCGCGAAGCGGCCGAGCACGAGCATCTGCACGACCACGCCCACACGGCAACGAAATCAGGGGCAGGAGAACTCGCCGTGGCGATTCATTCTCCGGCATCGGCGCAAACCGTTTGCCACCCGGCCTGAGACCGCAGGCAAGCTAAGCCTATTACCGGAAACGACTTGCGACACCACAGACAGACAGAGGCACAGAGGAATGCGAAGGAAATGTTCAGGAAGGTTTTCTTCGTGTGTGCGAACCCCTGTGTCTCTGTCTCTCTGTGGTGAAGCTCAACCCATAGGACAGTCATGACGCGCAACACCATTACCGAACAGCTTACCGCCGCCGGCCGCGCCATCGAGCACGACTCGTTCGCGATTATCGACGCAGAAGCCGGCGCGCACAACTACACCGATGAACAATGGCCGATCGTGCGACGCATGATCCACGCCAACGCTGACTTCGATTTTAATGGCCTGACCGCCTTTCACGCGGACGCCGTGCGCGCCGGCGTCGCCGCCATGCGGCGTGGCGGCACGCCGATCGTCGCCGACGTCGAGATGATCCGAGTCGGCCTCTCGGTGCCCCGGCTCGCCCATTTCGGCCTGACGACGCACGACTACATCACCGACCCTGACGTGATCGAAGCCGCGCATGACGAAGGCACCACGCGCGCCGTACAGGCGATGCGCAAAGCGCATCGCCTCGGACAACTAGACGGCGCGATCATCGGCATCGGCAACGCGCCGACGGCGCTGCTCGAAGTCGTGCGCCTGATCCGCGAGCGCGGCGTGCGGCCGGCACTCGTCGTCGGTATGCCGGTCGGTTTCGTTTCGGCGGCGGAGTCGAAGGAACTCCTCACCCGTACGCCGCAGGTGCCGTGGATCACAATCACCGGACGCAAGGGCGGGTCGACTCTGGTGGTGGCCGCGATCCACGCGTTGCTCGGTCTCGCGGAAGCGGAACAGAAGAAGGCGGCATGAGCCAAGACCTGGCCGTCGCCGAAGCGCCCGCAAAGGTGCGCAAGAGCGATCCCAAGCGCCGGCGCGGCAACCGCAGCGGATTCACCACGGGTGCCTGCGCCGCAGCGGCGGCCCGCGCGGCGACGATCGGCCTTGTGACCGGCGAAGTGCCGGCCAGCGTCGTCTGCCGCCTGCCGAACGGTCAGGAAGTCGCCTTTGCCGTAACCGAGCCGCGCGTCGACGCCGAAACCGCGCACGCGGTCATCATCAAGGACGCCGGCGACGATCCGGACGCGACCAACGGCGCGCACCTCACGGCCGACGTGCGGTGCTTGCGCGGCCTCACGGGCGAGATCGTCCTCCGGGGCGGCTCGGGGGTCGGCGTCGTGACCCGCGAAGGACTGGGGCTGGAGGTCGGCGGCCCGGCGATCAATCCGGTGCCGTGCCGCAACATCGCCGATAACGTGCGCGCCGTCGCCGGCGCCCTGCTCGACCGCGACGGGCTCGAAGTGACGATCTCGGTGCCCGGTGGCGAAGAGATGGCGAAGAAAACGCTCAACGCCCGGCTCGGCATCCTCGGCGGCATCTCGATTCTCGGCACCACGGGCATCGTGCGTCCGTACTCGACGGCCGCCTTCCGTGCCAGTGTCGTGCAGGCCGTCGACGTCGCCGCAAGCCAGGGCCGGCAGGACATCGTGTTCACCACGGGCGGCCGCAGCGAGAAGTTCGCCATGCGGCAACTGCCGGAACTCGACGAGGTGTGCTTCGTGCAGATGGGCGACTTCGTGAAGGTCGCCTTCCAGACGGCGATCAAGCGCCGACTGGCGCGCATTTATGTGGGCGCCATGGCCGGCAAGTTAACGAAGATGGCGCAGGGACTGGCCGTGACCCACGCCTGGAAGGCCGAGGTCGACCGCGACCTCTTGGCCGACTGCGCGCAGCAGGTCGGTGCGCCGGCAGACTTGGTCGAGGAAATCCGCGCCGCCGAGACCGCCCGGTTCGCGGCCGAACGGCTCGATGCGCTCGGCCTGGCGGTGGACTTTCACCGCGCGCTCGCCCGCCGAGCCATGCGGAGCCTAAAAACTTGTTATCCCGGCCCTTACCGGCTGACCATGCTCGTCTGCGACTTCGAGGGGCAATTCATCGTACGCGTAAACGACGAGGAGGGTTCATGACGACCTGCACCGTGATCGGCATTCTCGACGACGGCTGGGCAGGGCTGTCCGACGCGGCTCGCACAAGACTGCGCGCGGCTGGCATCGTGATCGGCGTCGGCCGGACGCTCGAGCTCGTGCGCCATCACCTCGCGCCAGCGGCGATCGTCAGAGACATGGACGGTGCGCTGCCTCGTGTTCCGGAGTGGACGAAGTCGGCGCTCGCCGATGGGCTGCCGGTCGTCATCCTGGTCACCGGCGATCCATTCTGCCATGGCTTCGGTGCCTGGCTCGACGGCCGGCTCGAAACGCCCCTCGATATTCTCCCCGCGGTTTCCACGCTGCAACTCGCTTGCGCACGCTTGCGCATTGCGTGGCATGACGCCCGGATCGCCTCATGCCACGGCAAGGACGGGGGCGAGTGGACCTCTGGCGCGTCGCCCGAACACCCACTCTACCCCGCCTTGCGCGCCATCGCGCAGCACCCGAAGGTGCTGCTGTTTACGAGCCCCGAAAACGGGCCGGCGCGGCTTGCCCGCGCCCTGCAAACCGCCGGCTACGGCGACGACGAGATCCGGCTTTCGGTGGCATGTAGGCTGCAGATGGCCGACGAGCAACTCTTCCGCGCGCTGCCCCTCTCGGCGGCGACGCAGGGCGATTTCCCGACGCCCAACGTCGTTCTCGTTGAATGGATGAATCGCTCGGCGCAAAGCACACCCGTGTTCGGGCTCAGCGACGACGAGTTCATCCAGCGCGCGCCGGAGAAAGGCCTGATCACCAAACAGGAGGTCCGCGCCCTCTCCCTCGCCAAACTGCGCCTGCGCGAAGACGCCGTCGTCTGGGACATCGGCGCTGGTTCCGGGTCGGTCGGCCTTGAAGCCGCGCGGCTGGCGCCCGCCGGCCACGTGTGGGCGATCGAGAAGAACGCCGAGGATGCCGCCAACGCGCGCGCCAATGCACACCGCATGCAGTCCACCAACTACACGCTCGTCGAGGGCAAAGCACCCCGCCGTCTCGATGCCTGGCCCGACCCCGATGCCGTCTTCATTGGCGGTTCCGGCGGCGAATTGGCCGCGCTGATCGATCTCATCTTCAAACGACTGAAACCCGGTGGTCGCTTGGTGATGAACTTCGTGACGCTGGAAAACCTCGCCACCGCCACGGCGGCGCTCACGGCGGCAGACGCCACATGGGACGTCGTGCAGTTGCAGGCGAGCCGCAGCCAGCCGATCCTCGACATGCATCGGATGGCGGCGCAGAACCCGGTTTGGGTAGTTACGGCTTTACCCCCCCAGCCTCCCTTGTCAAGGGAGGAGGCTCATCGTGGCGACATGCGGGCTCCTTCCGAAGCACGGGCAAGGACGGCAGACGCCTTCGGCGTTTCAATACAGCAGGCAACACCATGACCCGACAAGGTTCCTACGGAAAACTCATCGGCGCTTCGCTCGGCCCGGGTGACCCCGACCTCATAACCCGTCGCGCCTGGGCGGCGTTGCACTCCGGCGCGCGTTGGGTGTATCCGGTTAAACGCGCGGCCGAGGGCTCGTACGCGCTGTCCATCGTTGAACGGGGCGGTCTCGCCGTTCCCAACGACGCCGTCGAGCTCGTCTTCCCGATGACGCGCGACCCCGTGGCGCTCGGCAAGGCGTGGGCGCGCGCCGCCGCGCAAACGGTCGAACTGCTCGCCGGCGACGGCACGGGGCGCGACGTGGTCTTCCTCGTCGAAGGTGACGCGTCGACCTTCTCGACCTTCGGCCACCTTGCCCGCGTCGTGCGCGAAATCGTTCCGAAAGTCGAGGTCGAGACGATCCCCGGCGTCTCCTCGTTCGCCGCCGCGGCCGCGGTCGCCGGCGTACCGCTCGCCGAAGAGGACGAGACGCTCGCCGTCATTCCGGCCGCCTACGGCACAACGGTCATCGACCACCTGCTCGACGAATTCGACACGCTGATCCTGCTCAAGGTGAAACCGCTGCTCGACGAGGTGTTGCAGTTGCTCGAACGCCGCGGTCTGCTCGCGACGAGCTGTTTCATCGAGAAGGTCGGCTCGCCCGACGAGCGCCTCGTGCGCGACCTTGCCGCGTTGCGCGGCGAAAGCGTCAACTACTTGTCGCTCCTGCTCGTGCAGAACCCCAAGCGTCAACGCGGCGAACTGCGTCGCGGTTGCCGCCGACGGCAGGAAGCCGCGGAGACGACGGATGCCTGAGCGGCGTATTCCCGACGGCCGCATGGCGCCACGGATCAAAGCGGAGGCTCGGCCATGAGCACTGCCGTCCTCGCGATCACCCGTCACGGCGTCGCGCTCGGCGCCCGCGTCGTCGCCGTACTGCCCGACGCACGGTTGATCGTTCCGGAGAAGTTCGGCGCCGACGCCGAACTCGCCGCGCCGGGCCGTACGACAACCTACGCCGGCAAGACGGGGGAACAGGTCGCCGGGCTCTTCGCCGAACACGAGGCGATCGTGGCCATCGTTTCGCTCGGCGCGCTGGTTCGCCTGATCGCGCCGCATCTGCGCTCCAAGGAAACCGACCCGGCGGTCGTCGTGCTCGACGAAAGCGCGCGCTTCGCCATCCCGGTGCTCTCCGGCCACCTCGGCGGCGCCAACGCGCTCGCCGGGCGGCTGGCTAAGACCCTCGACGCAACGGCGGTGCTCACCACGGCGTCGGATGCACGCGAGACGATCGCGGTCGACCTCCTCGGGCGCGAACTGGGCTGGGTTTTCGAGGCGACGCATGCCGAGCTGGTGCACACCAGCGCGGCGATGGTGAACGATGAGCCGGTCGCGCTCGTACAGGAGGCCGGCCGTACGGATTGGTGGACGAACCACGCCAATGGCCGCCACGGGCCGCTGCCTGTCAACGTCACGCGCTTCGAGCGCCTGGAAGACGTCGAGCCGGAACGCTTCGCGGCCGTGCTCTGGATCAGCACTCGAACCATGCCTTCCGCCTACGCCGCTCGCCTCGCCGGTCGCTGCGTCACCTATCGGCCTGGCGCCGAGAAAGCCGGTCCATGAGAATCGCGCTCGGTCTCGGCTGCGACCGCGACACGCCGCTCGCTACGGTACGGGAGGCGATCGATCTCGCGCTGCGTGCCGGCTCCGCGGCGTGGGAAGACATCGCCGCCGTTGCCAGCATCGACCTCAAGGCGGACGAAATCGCGTTCGCACAACTCGCGGCCGAGCGCGGATGGACGCTGCGTTTCTACCCCGCGCACGTGCTCGCCGCTGTCGACGTTCCGCACCCTTCGGAAACCGTACGGCGGCACACCGGCACGCCTTCCGTCGCCGAAGCCGCCGCGCTGCTGGCTGCAGCTTCCGACAAACGCGAGCTCATCGTCGAAAAACTCCGGCATCGCGGCCCCGACGGGCGGCATGCCACCGTTTCCATCGCAAGGATCCCCGAATGAACGCCACCTCCAACGCCCGCCCTCGCGGCAAGATCATGCTCGTCGGCCTCGGGCCGGGGCGCCACGACTACCTCACGGCTCGAGCCCGCGCCGCCATCGCCGAAGCCGACACGGTGATCGGCTACGTCACCTACATCCGCCTCGTCGAGGACCTGCTCGAGGGCAAGGAAGTGGTGAAGAAGGCCATGACCGAGGAGCTCGACCGCGCGATCGAGGCCTACGAACGTGCCAAGGCGGGCAAGAAGGTGGCTCTCATCTCTTCCGGCGACGCCGGCGTCTACGGCATGGCGGGACCGACGTTCGAGGTACTCTTTCAGGCGGGGTGGACGCCGCCTGGCGACGACGGCGAAGGCATCGAAGTGGAGATCGTCCCCGGCGCATCAGCCATCAACACCTGCGCGGCGCTCGTCGGCGCACCGCTGACGCACGACTTCTGCGCCATTTCGCTCTCCGACCTGCTGACGCCCTGGCCAACCATCGCCCGTCGCCTCGATGCCGCCGCCTACGCCGATTTCGTCGTCGCCCTCTACAACCCGAAGAGCGGCCGCCGCACCCGGCAGATCGAGGAAGCGCAGCGTATTTTCCAGCGCCATCGGGCGCCCGAGACGCCGGTCGCCGTCGTCAAGTCGGCGTTCCGTACCAAGCAGCGCATCGAATTCACGACGCTCGACCGGCTGGCCGATGCCGATATCGGCATGCTGACGACCGTGCTGATCGGCAACTCGAACACCTTCGTCAAACACGGCCTGATGATCACGCCCCGCGGCTACGCCAACAAGTACGATGTACAGGCGAACGGCGAGGCGCGCGACGGCGAAAAAGCCGGGCGTTCGCTGTCGTCGGGGCTCGACGGGTGGCTGGCCGAGATTCGTGCAAGCGGCAAGACGGCGGCCGAGCTCGCCGCTCTCCATCGTCTGCCTGAAGATTACCTTGCGGCTGTCCTCGCCGAGCCATTTGAACCCGAAGCGGTCTACAGTAGCGAGGAAAACGCGAGCGCCTGATGGCGTTCGCTCCACCGACGATCGACGCTTTTAGCAATGCACCAGGAGAACATCGTGTCCCAACCCGCCCCCTCGACCATCGGCCGCGTTGCGCTCGTCGGCGCCGGCCCGGGCGACGCCGAACTGATCACGCTCAAAGGCGCCCGCCTGCTGCGCGAGGCCGACGTGGTCATTTACGACAACCTGGTCGGCCAGGGCATTCTCGAACTCGCCGGACCAGATGCGGAACGCATCTATGTGGGCAAGAAGTCGGGCGAGCACACGCTGCCGCAGGACGAAATCTGCCAGTTGCTCGTCGACCAGGCGCTTGCCGGCCGGAAGGTCGTGCGCCTCAAGGGAGGCGACCCTTTCGTGTTCGGACGCGGCGGCGAGGAGGTCGATGCCCTGCTGGCGGCCGGCATTCCGGTGGACATCGTGCCGGGCGTTACGGCCGCGCTCGGCGCGGCGGCAAGCTTCGGCTTCCCGCTCACGCATCGCGACCACGCGCAAAGCTGTGTCTTCGTCACCGGTCACCTGAAGAATCACACGGTAGACCTCAACTGGTCGGCGCTGGCGCAGCCGAACCAGACCGTCGTCATCTACATGGGCATCACCGGGCTGGACACGATCTCGGAGCAACTGCAAGCGGCCGGGCTTCCTGGCGAGACGCCGGCGGCACTTGTCTATCGCGCCACCTGGCCCACTCAGCGCATCTACCCCGGCACCCTCGCCACCCTGCCCGATGTCGCCCGCGAACACCATGTCAAACCGCCGGCGCTGATCGTGATCGGCAGCGTGGTGCAGTTGATGCCAGCCGACCGCTGATCGTTTATAGAAGGCGGAAAGCGAAAATTGCGACGAGAGTCGGCATCAACGCCCCGAGAAACAGGCCCAAAGGGTTAATCGCGCCTTCTGGAAACCGGTCTTTAAGGATCGATGCGCCCGCCGGATTCGGCGCGTTGGCGACGAACGTCAATCCGCCGCCGGTGACCGCACCCGCCACGAGCGCGGACTTGAAATCCGGACTCAGCCCTTCGACGAGGGAGCCGAGGTAGGTCAAAGCCGCGTTGTCCGTGAAGGCGGTCAGCGCCGTTGCGCCATAGAACACCTGAGTCGCATCCATGCTCATCAGCAAGGGTTGCAGCCACCACTGCTGCATGCCCCCGAGAACGACCAGCCCGGAAAGGAAGAAGGCCACCAGCAAGGCTTCGCGCAGAATCAACCGGTCCTGGTAATGCTCGTACGCCGTGGCGATGCCAAGGAAAAACAGCAAGGCACCGATGAAGATCGCCGGGTGATGGGCGAAGACGACAATGGCGACAAGAAACCCCAGGTGGACCGCGATGAGGGCCGGCGGCACGCTCGGCTTGTCTGGCTCGTCGCTGCCCGCAAGGCCAGCCAGCTCCCTTCGGAAAACGAAGGTGGCGAGGGCGGAATTCGTCAACACGGCAATAGCGGCTCTCCAGCCGAACTCGCTCATCATGAAGGCAATATCCCAGTTCCACTTGGCGGCCACCATGAGGACCGGCGGTGCGGCGAAGGGCGTCAACGTGCCACCGATGGAGATGTTTACAAACAGCACACCCAGCGTCGCGTATTTCAGCCGGGTCGAGGCCTGGCTGGTGAACAGCCGATTGCGGAGCATCAGAGCGGCCAGCGTCATGGCCGCGGGCTCGGTAATGAACGAGCCGAGGAGCGGGACGAAAAAGAGGATGACGAAATAACTCGCCATGGCCGACGGCAACGGAAACGCCCGAGCGGCAAGGCGTACCATCCCACCGCTGACATCAAGAATGGGTCGAGTGCCGGCCACGACCATCACCGCAAACACGAACATCGGTTCGGTGAAGTCCCGGGCTTCGACGTAACTGACAGCCTTCTCGCCGCTTTCGAAGGCGGCAACGAAAAGCACCAGTACCAACGCCCAGAAGCCGAAGACAACTTCGACCTCCCCCAGCAGGTGCCATATCCCCGCATGCCGGGGTTGAATATGCGCGAGATGGGCAAAATACTTGACGGAGAACGTGTGGATAAGCGCGATCGCGAAAAGGATCGCCGCGCCGATCTCGATAAAATGCGTTACAGAAGAGTCCATGGTCGCATCTTCTCCACATCGCGTCCCGTTGGGGCCGATTTTCCCGATTCGGATGGGCTGATTCCTTCGGCCGCTGGTTTGATTACTTCTTTCCCGATATTCGAAAGAGAAAGAACGCCGTCGCCACACCGTGCAAGAAGCTTGCTGCCCAAGGACCAATCGGTGTGCGGAAAGCCGACGTGCGCTGAGCGTTCCGTATATCTCGTCGGCGGAACAGTTCAACGATGCCCAGGCGGACCTTCCCGGTTTTCTGATTCGCCGTTACCAGCCAGAGGCCCCATGTTACCGGAATAGCGCCCGCGGGCGCGGCCGGTTGACGAAGCCAGTTCATGGTGGAACGGTGGATCGGCTAAGCATCCATAGTTCTTTCGAACTATCCCCTGATCCCCGCACCTAGTTCCTTTTTCCTCCCGCGCTCGTCCTTCAGGAGAATTTCGCCACCGGGTCGCCTTGCCTAAATTGCGTTCATGGCAATCCAAAGGGGGAAGGACATGACTCGCAAGCGGCAGGCGCTCTCCGTATTGATGGTGAGCACACTCGCGTTCACGGCGTGTTTCATGGTCTGGATGATGTTCGGCGTCATCGGCATTCCGATCAAGAAGGCGCTCAACCTCAACGCGACGGAGTTCGGTCTGCTGACCGCGACACCCGTGCTGACAGGATCACTGGTACGTGTGCCGCTCGGTATCTGGACCGACAAGTACGGTGGGCGCATCGTCATGACGCTACTCATGGCGGCCACGATTCCGGCCATCTGGCTGATGAGCTACGCGACCGAATACTGGCACTTCCTGGTTATCGGCCTCTTCGTCGGCCTGGCCGGCGGTTCGTTCTCGGTCGGCACCCCCTATGTCGCCCGCTGGTTCCAGCGCGAGCAGCAGGGATTCGCGATGGGGATCTACGGCGCCGGCAACTCGGGTGCGGCGGTCAACAAATTCCTGGCCCCGACGCTGGTCGTCGCTTTCGGCTGGACCGCGGTGCCGGCGGTATACGCCGCCGTCATGACCGCGATCGTCGTTCTATTCTGGTTGTTCAGCTACAGCGATCCGGCACATCACGTTTCCGGGGCCATCCGCTTTAGCGATCAGTTACGCGCGCTAAAGGATCCCCGGGTTCTCAAGTACTGCCAGTTCTACAGCATCGTCTTTGGCGGCTACGTCGCGCTTTCGCTGTGGATGGTGCAGTACTACGTGGGCGAGTTCGGCCTCGATATTCGTACGGCCGCACTGCTCGCGACCTGCTTCTCGCTGCCCGGCGGCGTGCTGCGCGCAGTGGGCGGCTGGATGTCCGACAAATGGGGCGCTCACAGCGTTACCTGGTGGGTGATGTGGGTGAGCTGGGTCTGTCTCTTCCTCCTGAGTTATCCGCAAACCGACGTGACGATCGCCACCGCCTCGGGCCCGGTGATATTCCACATCGGTCTCAACATCTATCTGTTCACGGCGCTGATGTTCATCCTCGGCATCGCCTTCGCGTTCGGCAAGGCGAGCGTCTTCAAGTACATCAGCGACGACTATCCGCACAACATCGGCACCATCAGCGGCATCGTCGGCCTCGCCGGCGGTCTGGGCGGATTCATCCTGCCGATCATGTTCGGCGCACTGATGGACATCACCGGCATTCGTTCCAGCGCTTTCATGCTCATGTACGGGATCGTCTGGGTCTCGTTGATCTGGATGTACTGGACCGAGGTCCGCCGTCGCGACGTGGTTGGCGCGACTCAGTTCGCCGACTAGCCACTCGATAAAGCAACAACTCCGCAAGGCGCAAATCAGGGAGACACCATGCTCGATACCGCTACTCGCCCCTTACCCGCCGGAAACGCGAAGCCTTCCGGCGCCGACATCGCCGACTGGCGCCCCGAAGACGACGCGTTCTGGGAATCGACCGGAAAGCGCATTGCCTACCGCAACCTGTGGATCTCGATTCCTTGCCTGCTCTGCGGTTTCGCCGTGTGGGGCATGTGGGGAATCATCACGGTGCAGATGATCAACCTCGGCTTCCCGTTCAGCCAGGCGGAACTCTTTTCGCTGACGGCCATTTCGGGTCTCGCCGGCGCGACGATGCGCATCCCGGCGTCGTTCTTGATCCGTCTCGCCGGGGGGCGCAACACGATCTTCCTGACGACGGCGATGCTGCTCGCGCCGGCGATCGGTACCGGCATCGTGTTGCAACACAAAGACTGGCCGCTGTGGGCTTTCCAGCTGATGGCACTGTGGTCCGGCGTCGGCGGCGGCAATTTCGCGAGCTCGATGTCGAACATCAGTACCTTCTTCCCGAAACGCCTGCAGGGTACGGCTCTCGGCCTCAACGCCGGTCTCGGCAACTTCGGCGTCACGAGCATGCAGATCGTCATCCCGCTCGTCATGACGACGAGCCTGCTCGGTGCCTTCGGCGGCGAACCGATGACGCTGATCAAAGATTCCGGCTGGATCTTCGGCCGCATTCCCGCCGGGACGCCGACCTGGATCCAGAACGCCGGCCTCGCTTGGGTGCTGTCGCTCGTTCCGCTGGCCGGCTTCTGCTGGTTCGGCATGAACAACCTGAAGACGGTCTCGTCCGACACCGGCCATCCGATCGTCGCCTTCCTCAAGATCACATGGCTGTACACCCTCTCGTTCGTTCCGGCAGGTGTCGGCCTCTATCTCTACCTCCCGGCTCCCAGCGGACTGGGCGTGCTCAACATGTGGCTGACCATGCCGCTGATCATCGTCAGTACGCTGTTGGTGATGAAGCTCACGGCGTTCGGCACGATGAAGGAGAACATCGCCAAGCAGTTCGCCATCTTCAGCAATAAGCACACGTGGTCGATGACGCTGCTTTACATCGTGACCTTCGGTTCGTTCATCGGTTTTTCGATGGCGTTGCCGCTCTCGATCAAGGTGATATTCGGCGTCAGCCACGTACCGGACGCAGCGGGAGTGATGCAGCACACGCTGAACAACCCGAATTCGCCGCAGGCGCTCACCTACGCCTGGATCGGCCCCTTCGTGGGCGCGCTGATCCGGCCCGTGGGCGGTTGGATCGCGGACAAGATCGGCGGCTCGATCGTGACCCAGATCATCTCGGCCGTGATGGTCGCCGCCTCGGCGGCGGTCGGCTACGTCATGATGTTGGCGTACGCGTCGGCAACGCCGGAACAGTACTTCCCGGCGTTCATGACGCTCTTCGTCATCCTCTTCGCCGCCAGCGGCATCGGCAACGGCTCTACGTTCCGCACCATCGGCGTCATTTTCGATCGCCAACAGGCCGGCCCCGTACTCGGATGGACTTCAGCCGTCGCCGCGTACGGCGCGTTCGTCGCCCCCGTCGTCATCGGCAATCAGATTACCGCCGGCGCGCCGCAACTCGCGATGTACGGCTTCGCCGCGTTCTACGCACTGTGCCTGATTCTCAACTGGGCGTTCTACCTGCGGGCCGGCGCCGAGATCCGCAACCCTTGAGGCGCGTGCTCGACACCGTCACCGCTTTCGTACCCACCGGATTCCAGAGGCAACCATGAGCCATTTTCTCGATCGACTCACCTACTTCAAGCAACCGCGCGAAAGCTTCTCGGGCGACCACGGCGTCACGACCGGCGAGGATCGTACCTGGGAAGACGCGTATCGCGATCGTTGGGCGCACGACAAGATTGTGCGCTCGACGCACGGCGTCAACTGCACGGGTTCCTGCTCGTGGAAGATCTACGTCAAGGGCGGCATCGTCACCTGGGAAACGCAGCAGACCGACTACCCGCGTACGCGCTGGGACATGCCCAACCACGAACCGCGCGGCTGCGCGCGAGGCGCGAGCTACAGCTGGTATCTCTATAGCGCCAACCGCGTGAAGTACCCGCTGGTGCGCGGCCGCCTGCTCAAGCTGTGGCGCGAGGCGCGGCTCACGCACGATCCGGTCGATGCGTGGGCGGCCATCGTCGGCGACGAGGAAAAGCGCCGGAGCTACCAAGTGGTCCGCGGCATGGGCGGTTTCGTGCGCGCGAACTGGGACGAAGTGAACGAGATGGTCGCCGCCGCCAACGTGCACACGATCCGCACGTATGGACCGGACCGCGTCATCGGCTTCTCGCCGATCCCCGCCATGTCGATGGTTTCGTACGCTGCCGGCTCGCGCTACCTCTCCCTCATCGGCGGCGTCTGCATGAGCTTCTACGACTGGTACTGCGACCTGCCGCCGGCGAGCCCGCAGGTGTGGGGCGAGCAGACCGACGTCCCCGAATCGGCCGACTGGTACAACTCGACCTTCCTCATCGCCTGGGGTTCGAACGTGCCGCAGACGCGTACGCCGGACGCGCATTTCTTCACCGAGGTGCGCTACAAGGGCGCCAAGACGGTAGCCGTGACGCCGGACTACTCGGAAGTCGCCAAGCTGAGCGACATCTGGATGAAACCCAAGCAGGGTACCGACGCCGCCGTCGCCATGGCGATGGGCCATGTGATCCTCAAGGATTTCTACTTCCCTGACGGCAGCAACGGACGTTCGGTACGCAGCGCTTATTTCGACAACTATGTGCGCCGTTACACAGACATGCCGATGCTGGTGCTGCTCAAGGAACAGACACTTCCCGACGGCAGCACCGCCATGGTGCCCGATCGCTACCTGCGCGCTTCGGACTTCGCCGACCGGCTCGGCGCGACGAACAACCCCGAATGGAAAACGGTGGCTATCGACGAGGCGGGCAACGTCGTACTGCCCAACGGCGCCATCGGCTTCCGTTGGGGGCCGGACGGGCGTACCGACGCCGGCCAGTGGAACCTCGAAGCCAAGGAGGCAACGGGCGGCCGCGACGTGACGCTGCAGCTCTCATTGCTCGAAGGCGAACACGCGACGACGGATACGGCCAAGGTGGCCTTCCCCTACTTTGGCGGCATCGCCCACGAGCACTTCCCGAACAACACCCTCGGCAATGGCGGCAACGTGCTGGTGCGCACCGTTCCCGTTCGCCACCTGGCGCTCGCCGACGGAAACGGAACGAAAAAAGCCGCCGTGGCCACGGTGTTCGACCTGCAGGTCGCCAACTACGGTGTCGCACGCGGGTTACCCGGCGAACTCGCGGCACGCGATTTCGACGACGACACACCCTACACGCCGGCGTGGCAGGAACGCATTACCGGCACGCCGCGCGAGCAGGTGATCGCGGTCGCCCGTCAGTTCGCCGACAACGCCCACAAGACCCAAGGCAAGTCGATGGTGATCATCGGCGCCGCGATGAATCACTGGTATCACGCCGACATGAACTACCGGGGCGTCATCAACATGCTGATGCTGTGCGGCTGCATCGGCAAGAGCGGCGGCGGCTGGGCGCATTACGTCGGCCAGGAGAAACTCCGGCCGCAGACCGGCTGGACGGCGCTGGCCTTCGCGCTCGACTGGATCCGCCCGCCGCGGCAGATGAACTCGACGAGCTTTTTCTACGCGCACTCGGACCAATGGCGCTACGAAAAGCTCGGCGTCGAGGAAATCCTCTCGCCGCTCGCCGACAAGTCGCAATACGGCGGCAGCATGATCGACTACAACGTGCGCGCCGAGCGCATGGGCTGGCTCCCCTCGGCGCCGCAACTCAAGACCAACCCGTTGCATGTCGTGCGCAATGCGGTGGCGACCGGCCTCGACCCGAAGGATTACGCCGTCGGCGCGTTGAAGGACGGTTCTTTGCAGATGAGCTGCGAAGACCCGGATCACCCGGACAACTGGCCGCGCAATCTCTTCGTATGGCGTTCGAATATTCTCGGATCGAGCGGCAAAGGGCACGAGTACTTCCTCAAACACCTGCTCGGCACGAGCCATGGTGTTCAGGGCAAGGACCTGGGCCCAGACGACGCGAAGCCGGCAGAAGTCGTGTGGCACGACAAGGCGCCCGAGGGCAAGCTCGACCTCGTGGTCACGCTCGACTTCCGCATGAGCACGACCTGCCTGTATTCCGACATCGTGCTGCCGACCGCCACCTGGTACGAGAAGAACGATCTCAATACCAGCGACATGCACCCGTTCATCCACCCGTTGTCGACGGCGGTCGATCCGGCGTGGCAGGCGAAGAGCGACTGGGAAATCTACAAGGGTTTCGCGAAGAAATTCAGCGAAGTCTGCGTCGGCCATCTCGGCGTCGAGCGCGAACTCGTGCTCACGCCGCTGATGCACGACTCGCCCGCCGAGCTGGCGCAGCCGTTCGGCGTCAAAGACTGGAAACGCGGCGAAGTGGATCTCGTGCCGGGCAAGACGGCGCCCAACATGGCTGTCGTCGAACGCGACTACCCGAACGTGTACAAACGCTTCACAGCGCTCGGCCCGCTCATGGACAAGGTCGGCAACGGCGGCAAGGGCATCGCCTGGAACACCCAAACGGAAGTCACTCAGCTAGGCGACCTGAACGGTCGCGTGACCGCCGAGGGCGCAACCTGCGGCATGCCGAAGATCGAAACCGACATCGACGCTTGCGAAGTCATCCTGCAGCTCGCTCCCGAAACCAACGGCCATGTCGCGGTGAAGGCATGGGAAGCGCTCGGCAAGCAAACGGGCCGCGACCACACGCGTCTCGCGCTCTACCGCGAAGACGAGAAGATCCGTTTCCGCGACGTGCAGGCGCAACCGCGCAAGATCATCAGTTCGCCGACGTGGAGCGGCATCGAGTCGGAGACCGTCTCGTACAACGCCGGCTACACCAACGTGCACGAACTGATTCCGTGGCGGACGCTCACTGGCCGCCAGCAGTTCTATCTCGACCATCCGTGGATGGCGGCCTTCGGCGAGGCGTTCTCAAGTTACCGGCCTCCGGTCGACCTGAAGACGACGGCCGAGGTGCAGGGCATCAAGCCAAACGGCAATCCCGAGATCGCGCTCAACTTCATCACGCCGCACCAGAAGTGGGGCATCCACTCGACTTACTCGGACAATCTGCTGATGCTCACGCTCAATCGCGGCGGGCCGGTGATCTGGCTTTCCGAGGACGACGCCCGGCACGCCGGCATCATCGACAACGACTGGGTGGAGCTCTTCAATGCCAACGGCGCGATTGCGGCGCGCGCGGTGGTCAGCCAGCGCGTCAATCCGGGCATGGTCCTGATGTACCACGCGCAGGAAAAGATCATCAACACGCCGGGATCGGAAATCACCGGCTTGCGCGGCGGTATCCACAACTCGGTGACACGCATCGTGCTCAAGCCGACGCACATGATCGGCGGCTACGCGCAGTTCGCTTACGGCTTCAACTACTACGGCACGATCGGCGCCAACCGCGACGAATTCGTCGTCGTACGCAAGATGAACACGGTGGATTGGCTGGACGACGAAGCGCCGTCCACGTCCGCCACGATGGCCGCGGCCTCGGCCCGCTAGGAGAAAGACGACATGAAGATTCGCGCCCAGATCGGCATGGTGCTGAACCTCGATAAGTGCATCGGTTGCCACACCTGCTCGGTGACATGCAAGAACGTGTGGACGAACCGGCCGGGGATGGAATACGCCTGGTTCAACAACGTCGAGAGCAAGCCGGGTATCGGCTACCCGAAAGAGTGGGAAAACCAGGACAAGTGGAACGGCGGTTGGGTACGCAAGGCGGATGGCACGATCGAGCCGCGTCAGGGCGGCAAGTGGAAGCTTCTGATGCGCATCTTCGCCAATCCGAACCTGCCGCAGATCGACGACTACTACGAGCCCTTCACCTTCGATTACGACCACCTACAGTCGGCGCCCGAATCGAAGGCGACGCCGACCGCACGGCCGCGCAGCCTGATCACCGGCAAGCGCATGGAGAAGATCACCTGGGGACCGAACTGGGAAGAGATCCTCGGCGGTGAGTTTTCGAAGCGCAGCGCCGACAAGAACTTCGACGAGATCCAGAAGGACATCTACGGTCAGTTCGAAAACACTTTTATGATGTACCTGCCGCGCCTGTGCGAGCACTGCCTCAACCCGGCGTGCGTAGCGTCGTGCCCTTCCGGCTCGATCTACAAGCGCGAGGAAGACGGCATCGTTCTCATCGACCAGGACAAGTGCCGCGGGTGGCGCATGTGCGTGAGCGGCTGCCCATACAAGAAGATCTACTACAACTGGCAGTCCGGCAAGGCCGAGAAGTGCATCTTCTGCTATCCACGCATCGAAGCCGGTCAGCCGACGGTGTGCTCGGAGACCTGCGTCGGGCGCATCCGCTACCTCGGCGTTCTGCTCTACGACGCAGACCGCATCGAGGAAGCAGCAAGCGTCGAGCGCGACAGCGATCTGTATCAGGCGCAGCTCGACCTTTTCCTCGACCCGAACGACCCCGCGATCATCGAGCAAGCACGCCGTGACGGCATCCCGGAGGCCTGGCTGGAGGCCGCGCGCAACAGCCCGGTGTACAAGATGGCGGTCGACTGGAAGGTGGCACTGCCGCTGCACCCTGAGTACCGCACGCTGCCGATGGTCTGGTACGTACCGCCGCTGTCGCCGATCAGCTCCGCCGCGCACGCCGGTCACATCGGCGCCAACGGCGAAATCCCCGACGTGCGTCAGTTGCGCATCCCGGTGAAGTACCTCGCCAACCTGCTCACGGCCGGCGATACCGCACCCGTCGAACGCGCGCTCGAACGCATGCTGGCGATGCGCGCCTACCAGCGCGACAAGCATGTCGAAGGGCGCATCAACACCGACGTGCTGGCACAGGTCGGCATGACGACCCAGGAGGTCGAGGCGATGTACCGGATCATGGCGATCGCCAATTACGAGGACCGTTTCGTGATCCCCAGCACGCACCGCGAATACGCCGAGAACACCTTCGACATGCGCGGCGGTTGCGGCTTCTCGTTCGGCAACGGCTGTTCGGACGGCAGCAGCGCACCGAGCCTGTTCGGTGGCAAGAAGCGGCGCACGATCCCGATCAAGGCGGAGGTGTAAGCATGGGGATGTCAAAAATTTCGCTGACGCTGCGTGTGCTCGCCGCCCTGCTTAGTTACCCGAGCGAGAGACTGCGCGGCGAGTTGTCGGCGCTCGTCGCCGCGCTGCGGGAGGAAGCGGCATTGCCCGCCGCGCGTCAGCGCGAAATCGAGTTGCTGATCGCCCGCTTGCGCCACATCGACGCGCTCGACTGCGAATCCGAATACGTCGAAGTGTTCGACCGGGGCCGCGCCACGTCGCTGCATCTCTTCGAACATGTGCACGGGGACTCGCGCGACCGCGGACCGGCGCTCATCGACCTCGCCCAGACTTACGAAGCACGCGGGCTCATTCTCGCCCCCGGGGAACTTCCCGACTACCTGCCGGTAGCGCTCGAGTTCGCTTCCACGCTCCCCGCCGAGGAAGCGCGAGCCTTCCTCCGCGAGATGGCGCACATCCTCAACGCGATCTCCAACGCGTTGCAGAAACGCGAGAGCCCGTATGCCGCGATCACCGGCGCACTGCTCGATTTGTGCGGCAAAGAGACACAGACGATAAAGGTCGTCGACGACGAGCCGCTCGACGCGACCTGGGAAGAGCCGGCGGTTTTCGACGGCTGTTCGTCGCGCGGGCAGGCCGCCTCGGAGCAGCCGATCCACCTTGTCCGCAACGCCACGGCAACACGCCAGACATCCCCTTCCAACCCGCACATTCCCGGAGTTTCGCCATGAGCGCGTTCGAGACATTCCTGTTCGGTATCTATCCTTACCTCTGCCTCGGCGTCTTTCTGCTCGGCAGTTTGATCCGCTTCGAACGCGACCAATACACGTGGAAAAGCGACTCGTCGCAGCTCCTGCGAGCCGGCCAGTTACGACTCGGGAGCAACCTCTTCCACGTCGGCGTGCTCTTTCTTTTCTTCGGTCATTTCTTCGGTATGCTCACGCCGCATGCGCTCTACGAACCCTTCATCGCAGCCGGCAACAAGCAGCTTCTCGCCATGGTAGCGGGCGGCATCGCCGGCACGCTGGCGTTCTTCGGCGTCAGCCTGCTCTTGCACCGCCGGTTATCGGACGCGCGCATTCGCGCCACGTCACGCACCAGCGACATCGTGCTGCTCGTTCTGCTCTGGATGCAGTTGGCGCTCGGACTCGCCTCGCTGCCGATCTCGGCGCAGCACATGGACGGCAGCGTGATGATGCGGTTGGCCGAATGGGCGCAACGCATCGTGACCTTCCGTGCCGGCGCCTCGGAACTGCTCGCCGACGTGAGCTGGCTGTTCAAGGCGCATATCGCGCTCGGCCTGTCCATCTTCCTGGTCTTTCCGTTTACCCGGCTCGTTCATGTATGGAGCGGCTTCGGTACCGCGGCCTACGTTCTTCGCCCGTACCAGGTCGTCCGCGCCCGCCGGTTGAACATTCCGGCTGGACACAATCTGCCGCGCCCGCCCGGGGCCGGCGTCTAGGAGAAACGCTTTGCAAACCGAATTCCTCAAACACACGCCCGCTCACCTGCTTGGCGACGGCATCGCCTACGTCGATGGGATTGCGCTCAACACCCTGGGCGAAGTGCTCGCCGTCGGCGAGTTGCGGCAACGCGCGTATTCCGAGTTATTGCGGCGCGCCGCGATCGACCATGGCCTGCTCGCCGCCGAAGACCTGCCGGCCACCGACGGCGTGCTGAGCGAGGACGCCAGCCGCGCCATCGAAGCTCTGCTCGAACGCAAGCTGATGATCTTCGAACCGTCGGAAGAGGAATGTTTGCGCCATTACGCGGCGCGCCGCAAGACCTACGCGATCGGCGAGCGCGTGCATGCCCGGCATATTCTGTTCGCCGTCACGCCCGGAGTCGACGTGGCTGCCTTGCGCGAGCGCGCCGAGTCGATTCTGCTCGACCTGCGCAGCCACGGCGGAAAGGCGCTGCAGGAAGCCGCTGCCGGCGATCGATTTGACGAAGCCGCGCGCACGTACTCGAACTGTCCTACAGGTGCCGACGGCGGCAATCTCGGTTGGCTCACGGCGTCCAACTGTGCGCCGGAGCTCGCGCGCGAGCTGTTCGGCCGTACCGAGGTCGGCGTCCTGCCGCGCCTCGTGCACAGTCGCTTCGGTTTCCATATCGTCGAAGTGAGCGAGCGCCAACCAGGCGTCGAGCCCCCCTATGCGGAAGTCGCCGGTGCGGTCGTCACATCGCTGCGGCAAGCCGCCTATGTGACGGCTTTGCGCGACTACCTGGCGCGTTTGGCGCGCAAGGCGACGATCGTCGGCGTCGATCTCGACACGAACGAATCGCCGCTGATCCAGTAGACGCGCGACTGGCCGCGGCGCAACCGCGGCCGTCGCCAGTTCTCCTAGCGTGCCGGCGTTCCCGGCGGCGCCGCCCGCAGATACTGTTTTGGCCATTCGACCGCGTGCCCAAGCGCCTGCGCGGCATGCAGCGGCCAGTAAGGGTCGCGCAGGATCTCACGGCCGACGAGCACCATATCGGCCTGCCCCGTCCGGATCACATGATCGGCCTGAGCCGGCGAGGTGATGAGGCCGACGGCTGCCGTCGGTATATCGGCTTCGGCGCGTACGCGCGCGGCGAACGCCGTCTGGAATCCAGGACCGGCCGGAATCTTGGCATACGGCACCAAGCCGCCTGACGACACGTTGATGAGGTCGACGCCGAGCGCCTTCAGTTGCGTGCACAGTTGCACAGTCTCATCGACGTCCCATCCGCCCTCGACCCAATCCGTCGCCGAAAGTCGCACTAGCAGCGGCAAGCGCTCGGGCCATTCGGCACGCACGGCGGCGGCCACCTCGCGCACGAGGCGCGAGCGGTTCTCGAAACTGCCACCCCAGGCGTCGGTACGCTGGTTCGCAAGCGGCGACAGGAATTCATGCAGCAGATAGCCGTGAGCGGCATGTATCTCGACGACCTGGAATCCCGCCTGGAGAGCACGCCGCGTCGCGGCGACGAAAGCGCCGATGACGGCTTCGATACCTTGTGTATCGAGCGCCTGCGGCACGGCGTAGCTGTCGCCGAAGGCAATCGGCGACGGTGCCACTGGCGGCCAGCCGCCCTCTTCCGCACCCAGCGATCGCTGCGGCTGCCAACCCAGCCCTGCACCACCCTTACGTCCGGCATGCGCAAGCTGAATCCCCATGACGGCGCCCTGTTCCCGGGCATAACGGGTGATACGCGCTAAAGGTTCGATCTGGTCATCGTTCCACAAACCGAGGTCGGCCGGGCTGATGCGCCCCTCGGGAACGACGCCCGTCGCCTCGATGTTGATGAGCGCGGCGCCGCCGATTGCGCGACTCGTGTAGTGCACGAAATGCCAGTCGTTGGCGACTCCGTTTTGCGCCGAATACTGGCACATCGAGGGTATGCCGATGCGGTTCCTGAAGACGACGTCGCGGAGTTTGAGCGTTTCGAAAAGGTGAGCCACGAGTTCCTCATTGGCGGAAAGAAAAACGTGATCTTAGCGCCCGCTGGGAACCCGTGCTGTACCGCGCCCGTTTGCGGCCGTGCATCACCTGGCGGCACTCTGCGGAAAGATCTCGGTGGTTAGCGTTCTGGCGAACAGCAGCCCGCGATACGAGAGGCTCAGTCGCGCCAATCGTCCCGGTCGTGGTAATGGCCGCGACCGCGGTAATAGCCGGGCGGCCCGGGTGGAACGACGACCACGCGAGGCGCTGGAGCCACCCACACACGCGGAGGCGGAGCGACCCAGACACGCGCCGGCTCCGGCTCGTAGTACGCCGGACCGCGCGGGGTGACGACCGCGCATCCGGAAAGAACAGCCGCCGCAGCCGTCACGGCGAGAACGGGAGGCGAGAAGAAGCGTTTCTTCATGGTATAAACCTCTGACACGATGGGCACGCCGTGGACCGCGACGGCTCGCGAGGCAAGCGCGACACCAAGAAGAAATGCGCTGCCTTGAGCAGATAACGCGCGGGATGCGGGGTAATTTGACGGTCGAGTTGTAAATTCGGGCGCCGCTTTGTAACGAGATGTTGGTTAGAGACGCTGATAACAGGCCGCGTTGGCCAAGTGCCTATTCGGCAAGGAAAATCCCTGTCGTGGCCACGCCTAAATATCCTGTTAGAATATTTGCGCTGGTCGGGGTGGTGCCTTGCTGATGCGCTGTTCGTTCTGGAGTTTGAAAATGAAACCAAGGGTCCTCATGCCGATGCGGGCGATTGCTCTTCTCCGTGTAACGTTCGCCTGCCTTCTCGCAGCGGTCACGCTTACGGCGGGCGTACAGGATCTTGCGGAAATCCGCGAACGCGGCGTCCTCCGCCACCTCGGCGTTCCGTACGCGCGGTTTGTCGTCGACAGCAACGAAGGACTCGACGTCGAAATCATGCAGCGCTTCGCCAAACATATCGGCGTGCGCTACGAATTCGTGCAAAGCGGCTGGTACAGCATCTTCCAGGACCTCATCGGCCAGAACATCGAGTACAAGCCGGTTATTCGCGCTTTCGGCAGCCGCGCGATCCGTGGCGACGTCATCGGCAGCGGCCTGACGGTTCTCCCCGGGCGTGACAATATCGTCGACTTCTCGACGCCGACATTCCCTACGGCCGTCTGGCTGATGGCGCGCTCGGCGTCGGTCGTGCAGCCCATCACGCCGAGCGGCAATCTCGCCGCAGACATCAAAGCGACGAAGGCCAAACTCAAGCAAGGGACGACCTTCGTGATCGACAACACCTGCCTCGACCCGGCGCTCTACGATCTTGAAGGCAAGGGCTACACGCTCAAGCGCTTCACCCGCGAGATCAATCTCAACGACATCGTTCCGGCCGTATTCAAGCAGGAGAGCGAAATGACCCTGCTCGACGTGCCGGACATCATCGTCGCGCTCGAAAAATGGCCGGGCCAGATCAAGGTGATCGGACCGATTTCCGGCGAGCAGCGCATGGCGGCGGCGTTCCGCAAGACATCGCCTGCTCTGCGCCAGGCCTTCAACGAGTTCCTCGCCGAGTTGCAGAGGGACGGCACCTACATGGAACTCGTGCGCAAATACTATCGCTCGGCGCCGCGCTACCTGCCCGAGTATTTCCGCGAGCTGGGAATGGCAAACGCCCGCTGACATATCGCGCGAGGGACACATCGGGTGTTTTTCCTGATCAGGCGCTATAAGAAAAGCGTCCTTACCTTCCTGATCTTTATCGCGTACGCGGGCGCGGTTTTCTGGAGCAATTACGATTCGCTCCGGCGCCTGCAGGAAAACGCGCTGATCCAGCTGCAACTCGAGACGGAGAAGCAGGCGTCGGCCATTTCCTACTATTTTTCCGAACGCCGCAGCGACCTCGGCGAACTCGCCGAATCCGAGATCGTGGTCAACTTCTTCAAGAACAGCGACATGGGCATGAGCTACCAGTACGGCCTGGGAGTCAATGTCCAGCTCATTGAGGATCATTTCGAACGCCTCGCCGAACGCAAGCGCGTGGGCGATCTGCCGGCTTATTCGGGATTCGCCCTCGTCGCCGCCGACGGCCAGCCGGTCGCCACCTGGCACGCGCCGGATGCTTCAGGCGGTTACCAGGCGTGGATCGAACCCGACAACCGCGAGATGCGCACGCGGCTCATTGAACGCCAGGACGTTCTCCTGGTCAGCGCGCCGGTGTGGATCAACCGTGTCTATCGCGGCGAGGTGCTCGCGTGGGTGAACGCCGACACGAGCTTTGCGCAGTTCGGCCGCTCCAGCGGCGGCAATCTGAGTTTTCTCGTGGATCGCTTCAACGGCAAACCGATCGGTTCTTCCGGCAACGAACTTGCGCAAGTCGCGGCGGAGCATTGGCAGGAATTGAGCAAGGGCAGCCGGATGAACAACAACGCGGGGGTCGCGCTCCACGACGACGACGGGGAAACGCAGGTCCTCGTCAAGGTCGATATCGACAACACGCCAGTGGCCTACGTTTCCCTCACGTCGGGTCAGGTGGGCGACAGCGGCACGGCGCGGCTCTTTGTCATCGCCGCGGCGATCGTACCGCTGATTGTCGTGCTCGTTGGCTCACTCGACGTGCTCGAACGGCGCCGCCTTGATCGGCTCAGCGAGCTGGCGCGGAAGGAAGCGGAACGACTGGCGCGAACGCGCAGCGAGTTCCTGGCGAACATGAGCCACGAGATCCGTACACCGATGAACGCGATCATCGGCATGACCGAGCTTTGCCTGGGGACGAAGTTGAATCCCAAGCAGCACAACTATCTGACGAAGATACAGAGCGCGTCGAACTCGCTGCTGCGCATCGTCAATGACGTTCTCGACTTCTCGAAGGTTGAGTCGGGCAAGCTCGAAATCGAGCAGTTGCCTTTTGACCTCGACCAAGTGATCGACAACCTGGGGACGCTATTCGCCGAAAAGGCGCGGGCGAAGTCGATCGAGCTCGCCTTCGACGTCGACGATTCGGTACGGCACACTTTTGTCGGCGACATCCTTCGCCTCGAACAGATTTTGATCAATCTGATCGGGAACGCCATCAAGTTTTCCGAACGCGGCAACGTTGTCGTGCGCATCCGAGGCGAACGCAACGGGGCGGCCTCCGCACGCGTCCATTTTGCCGTGGTTGATGAAGGCATCGGACTCTCTCCGGAACAGCAGGCTCGCCTGTTCAACGCTTTCACGCAAGCCGACACAACAACGACGCGACGCTACGGCGGCACGGGTCTCGGCTTGGTGATCAGCAAACGGCTGGTCGAGTTGATGGGCGGCAGCATCCGTGTGGAGAGCGTGCTGGGGCAGGGAAGTACGTTCCACTTCCATGTCTGCCTCGGTGTCGATGCCTCCCGCCCGGCCCCGGCCGAGGTAATGGCACAGCAACTGGCGCCCTTTGCCCATCGGCCCGTGCTCGTGGTCGACGATAACGCGGTGTACGGTGCAGTCATGGTGGGGCAACTCGGCCAACTCGGCCTGCGTGCCGAGGCAGTAGACTCCGCGCAAGCGGTGCTCGCCGCCTTGAGCCGACCGGACGCCGTCGACTACTTGGCAATTCTCGTCGACAGCGATATGCCGGGCGTCGACAGCATCGAAGCGGTGCGTATGTTGCGCCAGCAGATGGGAGAACGACGGCCGCCCATTCTCCTCGTCACGTCCGGGCTGGACGATCGTTGGCTCGACCGGATGGCCGATGTGGTCGACGGCTCGCTCGGCAAGCCGACGAGCGCCAGCCGGCTGTTCGTCGAACTCGCCCCGCTGCTCGGCATTCGCGCTCCAGCCGGACTTGACCAGGGTGCACGCAAGGCGACCGATGTATCGTGGTTGGGCGGCCTGGACATCCTGCTCGTCGACGACGTGGCGCTAAACCAAGAGGTGATTCGCGACATGCTTGAAGAAGCGGGCATGCGCGTGCGCCTCGCCGCCAACGGGCTCGAGGCCATCGAGGCCGTCACCGAAAAACGCCCTGATTGCGTGCTCATGGACTGCCAGATGCCGGTGATGGACGGCTACCAGGCGACACGCATCCTGCGCAACGACGAGCACCTGCACGACTTGCCGATCGTCGCATTGACGGCCAGCGCGCTTCCGAGTGAACGTGAGCGCTGCCGGCAGGCAGGCATGAACGGCTACATCAGCAAGCCAGTCACCTCGGGCGATCTGCTCGCCATTCTCGCCACTTATATTCCAATGCGCGGCTCGCCAGAGGCGCAGGTTGGAGTAACAGCAGGGCCAGTTGATCCGGAGCGGCCAACCGCGAACGCTCCGCGCGGTGCTGACGCCATGCCGCCGCAATCGAAGGCGACCGACGACCTTCCCGAACTGCATGGCATCGACTGCGAACTCGGCCTACGGTATGCCAGCGGCAAGGCGATGGTTTATCGCCGTTTGCTGCGCATCTTCCTCGATTCGCATGGCCGCACTTTTGAAGGTGCGTTCCACGACGCTTACGAGGGAGGAAACTGGAAGGAAGCGACGCGGCTTGCGCACTCGCTCAAGAGTGCCGCGCGCACCATTGGCGCCAATACCCTGGGAGATTTGGCCGAAGCCCTGGAGCATTTGTGTCTCGATCGCGAGGCTGCGGCGATTGCGCCCTTGCTCGGTCGGGTGACCTTGGAACTCGAACAGGTGTGCGGCGGCCTGGCGACCGTCAACACCGACTGATCGTCGCTGATCGTCAGTCCATCGAGCCATTTGCTCTGCGCGCCGACGTACTGGTACGGCGCGGTGGAGCGCGGGGAGAAACCCGGTCCTTGTGCTGCAACACGCTCGTAACGTTGATCTCGTAACGTCCTTCCACACGATGCGAAAGGACACGCCATGAAGCAGACATCGCTTGCGCCGCAACGAGAAAGGAATACCCGGCGCTCTCGGCTTACCGTCAGCCTCGCCCAATGCGAATGGGACATCCTGCAGGCACAGAAGCTCCGCTATCGCATTTTCGCCGGCGAGCTTGGGGCAAATCTTCCGACGCGCACACCGGGCGTAGACAAAGATATTTTCGACCCCTACTGCGAACACCTCGTCGTTCGTGACGAGGGTAGCGATGCGGTAGTCGGAACGTGCCGAATCCTGTCCCCGATGCGCGCGGTGCGCGTCGGCAGCTTTTATTCCGAGAACGGCTTCGACCTGACCCGGCTGCAGCACCTGCGTTCGCGCATGATCGAGGTCGGGCGTCTGTGCGTGCATCCCGCCTATCGAACTGGCCGCACGATCGATCTGCTTTTTCGTGGAATCGGCCTCTACATGGACCAGAACCACTACGAGTACCTGCTCGCCTGTCCCGGCGTCAGCATGACGGATGGGGGGCACGCCGCCGCCAGCGCTTACGCGCGTCTCGGCGAATACCTGAGCCCCCTCGAATACCGCGTCTTTCCCCGTTGCCCGCTGCCTTTGGCGTCACTCGACCGCCACACGCCGGTTCACCTGCCGCCGCTCGTCAAAGGATGCCTGCGCATTGGCGCCTACGTATGCGGAGAACCCGCGTGGGATCCCGATTTCAACAACGGCGATTTTCCGATTCTCCTGCCCGTTGCCGCACTTCACGGCCGTTATGCGCGGCGCTTAGGCCATCCGTCGGTTCGCAGCGAAGTCGCCGCCACCCCGCTTTAGCCGGCGGGCACCGTAACGCCGCTTTCGGACGCATCGGGTAGTTCCAGCCAAACGGTTCCTGGCTGCCGTTCAACGGTGACGCTCCCGGCATCCGTCGTCGTGTAGGTGAGGAAACAAAGCTGGCGCGGATCGGACAGCACGCGCGGGTTGAAGACGGCATAGACGTCTCCGCTACAGCGCGCAGAGCGCGAGAGCAACCCCGGGTGCCCCTCGCGATGCAACTTGGCCCCCACCTGATGTGTCAGCGTGTAATCGTCCGGATCGACAAGCGCCGGACACGCCGTCACGGTTGGGCGCAGGTCGATCAAGGCCGCATCGCAGCGCACGAGGTAGATCTTGCGTTCGATGCGGATTCCCGGCTGCGTGAAGCCCGCGTCGCGCAGAAAGCCCTCCCGCCAGTGGTACACAGTCTCATACACCGTCGTCTCGACGCTGTCGGCACCGTACCAGACGCCGAAACTGCCGTCCGAATACCGACTGCGCATCCAGTGCTTGAACGGGTAGTCGATCGCATCGTTCCAGTGTGCCTCCTCAAAAGGCCGATGAATCACCGGTTCCGGCGAAGAAAACGCGCGCGACTTCGTAGCGAGTTCGAGCTTGATTGCCGCGCTCCAGTCCTCCGGATCGTCGCTGAGATCGTCGAAGACGTCCTGAGAGACACGGATAGAGACGATGTTGCGATAGGCGTCCGCGTGGGTTTCCGCGAGGCGCAGATCCGCAAAGACGGTGTCGATCACTGCCCGCGCGCTCGGTCGAGGTACGCCAACACCATCAGCAGGCCGGCGAAGCCGAACTCGCGGATCACTTCGATCGGCGTACGGTTGTCGAACGCGCGGTTGCGCGTCTTTATCCAGGCGTAAGCCAGATCGCGATTGTGGGGAAAGAGAAGACGCGTGTTTTTGTGGATGCCGAGCAGGTGGCCTGCTCGTTCGAGAGTGTCGCGGCTGTTGGCGATCGGTTCGCCGCGCCGATAGCGGCCAAGCACGGCCCGGTTCGTCGGCGAAAAACCGAGGGCGTCGAGCTGTTCCTCGGTCGTGAGCCTCCAGTGGTCAAACAATTTCATCAGCATACCGGCGACGGCACGACGGTCGATTGCCTCGGCAGACGTATTTGCGGCAGGAAGCATGGCGTTATCCGGCGTCTTCGCTTTGTTCATGTTGTTATTGTAACTTATTTTGCACTATATGCAACATTTATGCCTTGAGCGATTTATGCTTCGCTATCATGCCGGCAAAAAAGAAGCCCGGGAATTCCGGGCGTCTTTCTTGGCGTTTAGGCCGTTTTCAGGCCTGCGAACAGGATTCCGTCATTTCTGCGGTGCCTTATCGATCGCGCCGTCGGGGACCGGAGTCACTTCAGCTTTGCTGTCCGGTAGCAAAGGCGGTTCCGGAGCAACCGCCGAACCGGGCGCACTGGCCGTGACAATCCTTGGCTTGATGAGAAACAGCCGGTCGCGTTTCTGGTGATCCGTGCTCTTGTTTGAAAACAGCATGCCGATCAGCGGAATCTCGCCCAGAATCGGGATGCGGTTTGTGCGCTCGATCTCCTGCTCGCGGTTATAGCCACCGATGATCAGCGACTGGCCTTCGTCAAGTAGCGCCTGCGTACTGATGCTGCTGCGTTGGACCGTAGGCAGCGAATCGACGAACTTGTCCTGGATGTTGCCGTCCTCGACGTCGACGATGAGCTGGATGACATTACGCCCTTCGTTGTGCACGACTCGCGGCGTCACGCGCAGGGTCACGCCTGCCGTAATCGGCGTCACGCTCGCGACGCGTTCGCCCTGCACGCGGATATAGAAGGTCTCAGAGTGGTCGAAGACCGCGCCTTGATTTTCCAGCGTCAGTACGGACGGGCGGCTCTGCACGCGGGCATCGCCGATACCCTCCAACGCCCGGATGCGGGTCACGATGTAATTGCCGGTATCGACGACGAGCGTCGACGGATTGACCGCATTCTTGATCGCCGACCAGTTCACCGAGAGTGCATTCGTCGTGCTCGTGGAGCTTGTCGGCGTATTGAAGCCGATGGCGTTATTGCCGGCACGACCGCCCCAATCGATCCCGAGCTCGGCCGTACGTTCGCTATTGACGTCGACCACCATGGCCTGGATTTCGATCAGCGCCGTCGGCACGTCAAGCTCGCGTATCAGCTCCGCATAGACGGGAATGCGTTCCGGGATGTCCTGCACGATCAGGCTATTCATGCGCACGTCGGCCTGGATCGACGGCGTGCGCGCCCGCGTGCCGCCGGCCACCGCCGTCTCGCCCACGGCCACCGCTTGCCCATTGGCCGCCACAGCGGCCGTTCCGGAGGCGACGGCACCCCCATTGCCCGAAGAAGCGCCGCCGATTTCCGTGATCACGGGCGGTACCGAACGCAAGGGCGCCGCCATCGCGGCCATGGCTTCGTTGTTCACCGCACCGCGCCCACCGCTCGCACCCGTGATCAGGTTGCGAAGAATACTGGCGACGCCGGGCGTGCGGATCTCCTTATCTCGGAAATAGATCGTGCGGTCATCGACGGTGGCGTGCTTGAGGCGGAAAACCGCGACCTGCTGACCGCCTGTGTTCGACGGCAGCGACTTCACCGTCCGCTCGACCAGATCGACATACGCCGGCGGACCGGAGACGAGGACGAGATTCTGTTCCGGCAGTTCGCCCCACCCGAAACGCGTATCCAGAATACCGAGGCTGGTCAGCGCTTCGCGCAACTGCGCCGTACCATTGCCGGCGGCCGAGACCGTCACCGTCTTCTGATCATCTGCGCGGCTAATGAACAGCGTACCGGCGTGCGTAAACCAATTGAAGCCATAAACGCTCGCCAACTTGTTGATGAATTCGGTTGGATTGCGGGCGTTGAAGCGCCCGTTGACCATGCCTTTGACGCCCGGGCCGACATTAAGCGACAGGCTGAAGCTGCCGGCAAAATCCTGCAGCACGGCATCGAGCTTGCGGTCCTGGGCGTAATGGCTGTACGGAGCGTCGGCCCATGGCGGCGCGGCCGCCGTGGCGGTATGGGCCGTCAACAGCGTGACCGCGATCATCGCTCCACGTAACACTCTCCCCAACCCGGTGGCCCGACACCCACCCCACAACGTTGTTCTAGACATCATAACGAGTTACCTGTGCGCACCCAGAAATGGAGTGCATTCGTGAATTCGCCGATTTCGGCATCCAACTCAATTCCAGTGAGATCGCCACTCAGCGACTGCTGCAGTTGCAGCATGCCCGCTTCCCTGTCGAGACACAGCGTGGACGCGTGGTCGCGTAGCATGCCGGCGCCGCTATTCATCAGCCGCTCGACGACCTGCTGCGACGCCGGGCTTCCAGGATCGCCGGGAAGCGGCATCACATTTGCCGTCAAGGTCAGCTGCCCGCCACTGCCGGGCCGCAGATGAATACGGTAGCGGCCGTCGATGACCAGCGTCAGCCGCCCGTCGGCACGCATCGCTGTTGCCGCCAGCCCTCGCCGCGCCATGAAGTCGCGCACGCTTTTATGTTGGTTCGGGGATTCCATTGTTTATTCCTCGGGGTGATTCATGTTCCGGATCAGCCGCAGCACCTCGGCCACCGGCTCGACGAGTTCGGAGGGGATGTATTGATCCACTTCGGCCGTATTCATCAGGGAATGGGCAAGCGGGATGTTCTGCAGCACCGGGACGCCTTCTTCGCGCGCCGCCTTGACCATATTTTCGGCCAGCGTTCCCTCGCCCTTGGCGAGGACAACCGGCAGCGGCGTTGTGTCCTTGTCGTACTGGATGGCGATCGCCAGATGCGTGGGGTTGGTGATCACTACCGACGCCTTGCGCGTCCGCTCCACAGCCCCCGAACTCATCAACTCCTGGTGCAGATGCTTGCGCTGCTGCTTGATCTCGGGGCTGCCTTCCATTTCCTTGTATTCCTGCTTGATTTCGTCCTTGCTCATCATCAGCCCCTTGGTGTGCTGATAACGCTGGTAGACGAAGTCGGCGGCCGCGATGATCGCGTAGACGATCGCCACGTTTACCATCATGTCCTTGAGCATCATGCCGACGGCGATCCCGATGCCGGCGAGTCCGCCTTGCGGAAGCGTCATCATCGTCGGCAGCGCGGCGTGAACGAGCTTGAAGATCAGCGCGGCGAGGAACGTGATCTTGAGAATCGACTTGATCAGCTCGATCAGCCCTTTGAGCGAGAAGATATTCTTCAGGTTGCTCATGACATTGAGCTTCTTCGCCGATGGCTTCAGCGCCTTGAAGGCGAAGTTCATCCCTGTCTGGAACATCTCGGCGAACAAGCCGAGCCCGATCACGATCAGGAGGAAGGGCAGGACGACCCAGATCGCGTCGCGGACAAGCTGCGATATCACGACTTCGGCCGCTTCCTCGAACGGCATGCCGAGCACGTTCACCGGCATCAAGATCATGTCGCCGAGCGACTTCACAAAGCGTTCGGATTGGCTGAGCACGTAGCCGAACAGCGCCAGGATGAGCACCGTCTGCGTGAAGTCCTTGCTGTGCGCGACCTGGCCTTCTTCGCGTGCCTGCCGGAGTTTTTTGGCGGTCGGTTTTTCGGTCTTTTCGCTCACGGCTTACCTCCCGAACCCGGCGCCCGCCACTGCTCGTTGAGCATCGGCGTCAACCCGCGTTGTTCCGAAAGATACTCCGTCCCGTAATGGAATAACGTCGGCAGATAGAGCAACAGGACAACCACCGCCAACGCGCTCTTGATCGGCATGGCGAGGAAGAAGACGTCGAGTTGCGGGACGAAACGGCTGATCAGTGCAAGCCCCACTTCCGACAGAAACATGGCGACGATAGCCGGCGTGCTGAGTAGCACGGCGATGCGCACGATGCGTGCGAACTGCTCGAGCATGAGGGGAATCGTCCCGGCGTGAAGCGTCGGCGCCCAAGTGAAGACGTCCCAGAGCTTGAAGCTGTCATAGAGCGCATCAAGCATCATGCCGAAGCCACCGGCCACCAGAAAGAAAACGATGAACGCCTGGTTGAACAGAATGCCGAGCGGCGACGTGTCGTTTCCAGTGAGGGGATTCAGCGTCGAAGAGATGCTGGCGCCGCGTTGGTTGTCGACGAAAAAGCCGATTCCCTCGAAGGCCCAGAACGGAATGGCAATCAGGTAGCCGAGGGTGAAACCGATGAACGCCTCCTTGACAACGAGCACGAGAACCTGCGCCGCGCCGAAATTGGCGACGGTAACCTCAGGCACCAGCGTCGGCGCGACCATGACGCCGATGCCGGCGGCGATCGCATAACGCAACAGGCCCGGCATGATCTGACGATTGAAGATCGGAATCGCGATGAACATGGCGAGTATCCGTGGCTGCGTACACGCCAGGGCGATCAGGAACGCCCTGGCTTGCGTATAAGTAACGGCCTCGTCCATTTCGTTCCGGTCCTAGCACGCCATCGCGGCGCTCTGCTCCACGCGCCGGGGAGAGGAAAGCCGGGGAATCTCAGCGCAGCGCATGGGGAAAAAGATCGAAGATGACCAGCGTGAAGTTGTACAGCTCGCCGGCCATCCAGCGCACCGTGAGCGAGAGCGTCGCCATCACCGCGATCAGCTTGATCGCGAACGACAGCGTCTGCTCCTGGATCTGAGTCAACGCCTGGAAGAGCGAGAACAAGGTGCCCACGACAGCCGCCACGACAATCGGCGGCAGCGAGAGCATCAACACGAGGTAAAGCGCCTTGTAGACTACGGAGACGACGTCGGTGACGGCCATGGCTGTTCCTAAGCGTAGGTTTGGATCAAGCCATGCACGAGCCGCGACCAGCCGTCGACCATGACGAACAGGAAGAGCTTGAGCGGCAGCGAAATGGTCACCGGCGAAACCATCATCATGCCCATCGAGAGCAGGATATTGGAGATGATCAGGTCGATGACGACGAACGGCAGGTAGAGCAGGAAGCCGATCTCGAAGGCCGACGTCAATTCGCTGACGAGGAACGCTGGCATCAGGACGATGAAGTCGGTCGGTTTTATGTCCGCCGCGAGCTTCGGTCCCCAGAGGCGCTGCGCCGTTTGCACGAAATAATTCCGCTGCTCACCGCGGCTGTTGCGCAGCATGAATTCGCGCAACGGATCGGCGCCCTTCTGAATGCCGCTCATCAGGCCGTCGATGCTCTTCATCGCTGCCGGCTGATGCAACGTCTGCTCGTAAATGCCGTTGCCCACCGGCGCCATGATGTAGGCGGTAATGATCAGGGCCATTCCGTAGAGGGCAAGGTTCGGCGGTATCTGCTGCACGCCGAGCGCATTCCGAATCAGCGACATGACGATGGCGATCTTGAGGAACGACGTCGTCACGACGACAACCGTCGGCAAGAGCGCCATCAGCGCCAGAACGAGCGCGAGGGTGATGGGGTCGAAGCTGGTCATGACCCGCTTTCCGCGAGCGAGGCGATCGTCACGCCCAGACGCCCGTCAACCTCGACGAGTTCGCCGTGGCCGATCAACGCCCCGTTGGCGCGGATGCTGACGGCGCTGCCGAGTGGACGGCCAAGATCAAGCGTCTGCCCGGGTTGCAGGGTTTTCAGTTCGCCGAGCGAAAGCGTGCGTTCACCGAGATCGAAAGTCACGCGGACGGGAATGCTGGCGAGCGGTGCCGGCGCGGCGTCGCCCCGGGTTTCGGATTCGTTGGCGGCCATGGCAAGTGGAATCTCCGTGAAAGCTTGAGTAATCGCGAGTTGTGTGTCTTCACAGCGGGCGCGCACGCCGAATTGGTCCTGGCCCAGCCAGAGCTCACCACCCTGGCTGATCCAGCAATCGTCGATCAGGACGGTGTCGCCGCCCCGCAAGCCGCTCAGTGCCTCTGCAGACAGCGCCGTGCGCCCTATCTCGGCGCGCAGCCGTATCGGCAGCGCGTCCTCGTCGATCGCGTTCACGACGGGCGGCAGCGTGGCGACGGCGCCGGCCATCAACATCAACCCGAGCGAATCGGTCGATAGTGCGCCGTGGATGGCCTGACCATTGCGGTGCAGGGTCAGCAGGAAATGGTGTACCGGCGGGTGTCCCGGTGACGCCGTCCCGGAAGCCGGCGAAGCATCGAGGCGGTCGACCTGTGCCGGTCCACGGCCGAGCGCGACAATCGCTTGCACGGCGTCGGTCAACGCCTCTTGCAGTGCCGCCGCCGCGAAGGGCGACGGCAGCCCCGGCAGATCAAGCTCCGGAAAACGCGCTTCCACCCACGCGATCGCTGTATTTCCCGGCAGCGTGATGAGGACCGGCGCACCGGCCCACTGCGCGTCGACCCGCCATTCGCCTGCGATGTCGCCCGGGCGTTCCAGCACGGGAACGAGCGAGAGCAGCCATTCCTCGCCGCCCAGCGGAACGGACAGTTCGACGGCGCGTTGGGCGAGCAGCGTGCGCGCCTGCGCCTCGTTGCCGGTAAAGCGGCGGAACGGCTTGTGCGGACGAACCGCGGTGTGATTGGCATCCATTGTTCTCTATACCGTACCCAGGCACTCGATCAGACGAGGATCTTCCTCGTCGTCCGTCTGCACACGCATCAACACGTCGCGCGCCAGCCGCTGTGCAAGCGTGCTAGCCAGCTCCGGCAATGCCTCGTTGAGTTGAAGACGCGAACTTTCTACGCGGCAAATGAAGTCCACCTGCAGCCGTCCCTCGCATTCCTCAATCGACACCGTCACGCCCGGCAGATGGTCGTCTTTCAGTTCCATGCGCACCTGTCGATTGCCGCTGCGGCCATCACCCACCATCAGGCGCTCGACTTCGCCGCCGAGGTGCATCGCAAGCTCGGCATGCGCACCCCGGCTGGCGCTGGCTTCCGAAGACGAGCCCTTGCTGCCGAACAAGGCGAATGGCGACGGGACGTCCGTTGCTCCGAAGAAGCCTTCACCCGCCGCTTTGTCGCCGGCCTTCGCGCCCCCCGGGTCCCCGCCCGCCAGCGCCTCCTTGAACCGCTGCTCGGCCTGCGCGTCGGGCGGCGGCCGATCGGCCGGTGTACGGCCCTCCGCCGGCGAACCGAATGTTTGCCGCTGCAACCCCGGCGAGGAGAGATCGAGATCGATGCGGCGATCGGTACTCATGCCGCCTCATCCTGATCCTGATAATCGTCCCAGTCGGCGCGGTCGCGGCGCAGTTCGGCGACCTCCTCCATTTCGGCGTCTTCCTTGCGCTCGAATTCCTTCAGTTCCTCGTCCGAATAAACCTGCACCAGCTCGACGAATTTCTGTTTCATGCGCGTTGCCTGCTTATGCTCTTCGCGCGTCGATTCAAGTTTGTTCTGCTCGGCGACAAGCGCCCGCTCGGCGTCTTCAAGCTTCTTCTCGCGTGTGCGCTCGCCGCTGCGCAGGCTGACGACTTCGTGCTGCACGTCCTCGATGTCGCGCAGTCGGACGATGCGCCGGCACAGTTCGCCGTAGAGGTCACGCTCGTGCACTAGCGCGTATTCTCGAAACTCGCTCAGCACCTGCGCCTCGTCGTCGCGCTGTTTGCTCGCCGCCTGGAACACCTGCCGTTGCTTGAGTACCGCCAGCTCCGCGCGTGTCTCGCGGAAGTCCTTGATGGAGAGAATCTCTTTGAAGGCGTTGGCGGCCATGGCAACGTCACCTTCCGACCAGTTTTTCGAGCGCCTCGACGGTCTGTTCGAGCGTCGATTTCTCGTTCGTCTTCTGGCGCAGGAAGTCACGGATACGCTCCTGCTTATCGATGGCCTCGTCGGTCGTCGGATCGGCGCCGCGCTTGTATTCGCCGATCTTTACCAACAGTTCGACTTCAGCGTACTTGGCCATCAGTTCGCGCAAGCGGCCGGCAGCCGCCTTGTGTTTCGACTCGACGACCGCGTTCATGACCCGCGATGCGGACGCGAGCACGTCGATCGCCGGGTAGTGGTTGGCGGCGGCTAGCTTGCGCGAGAGAACGATATGGCCGTCGAGGATCGAACGGGTCTCGTCGGCCACCGGCTCGTTCATGTCGTCGCCCTCTACGAGCACGGTGTATAGGGCGGTGATCGATCCCTTGTCGTTCATGCCGACGCGTTCCATCAGGCGCGGCAGCGTCGCGAACACACTCGGCGGATAGCCGCGGCGCGTCGGCGGCTCGCCGGCCGCGAGCCCGATTTCGCGCTGGGCGCGCGCAAACCGCGTAACGCTGTCCATGAGAAACAGCACCTTCTTGCCCTGGTCGCGGAAATACTCGGCAACGGCCGTCGCGACGTAGGCGGCCTTGGCGCGTTCCATCGAACTCTTGTCCGACGTTGCACAGACGACGACGCTACGCCGGCGGCCTTCCTCGCCGAGTTCGTGCTCGAGAAACTCCCGCACTTCGCGGCCGCGTTCGCCGATCAGCGCCACGACGGTCACATCGACGTCGGCGCCCTTCACGAGCATGCCCATCAACGTCGACTTGCCGCCGCCGGCGGCGGCGAAGATGCCCATGCGCTGCCCCTCGCCACAGGTGAGTACCGAGTCGATGGCGCGCACGCCGAGTTCGAGCGGCTTGCTGATAACGCGGCGCTTGAGCGGGTCCGGCGCATCGGCAAAGACCGGATAAAACTTGTTCACCTCGAGCGGGCCGCGCTCCTTGGCGTCGAGCGGACGGCCGAGCCCATCGAGTACCCGCCCAAGCAGGCCGCTGCCCACTGGGACCATGTGCGCGCTGCCGGTCGGAATGACTTCCGTCGCGCCGGAGATGCCATACATGTCGCCGATCGGCGTGAGCAGCGCCGCGTCCTTCACGAAGCCGACCACCTCGGCCTTCATCTCGAAGCCTTCGCCGGGATTGCGCAGCAGGCACACCTCGCCGACTTTCACGGTCGGCACGACGGCCTTGATGATCGTGCCGATCACCTGCGTCACGCGCCCCTTGATGTGCAGCGTCGGCGTGGCGTCGAGTGCCAGCGACATCATTTCGGTTATGTGCTCGAACTGGTGCATGCCGCGGCCCTAGATCCGGCTCCCGAGAACCTTCTCGAAGGCGCCGCGCAACGCCTGCAACTGGCCTTCGAGGCTTGCTTCGATCATCCCGATATCGCTCTCGACGATACAGTCGTCGGCCTTCAGTCGATGGTCGGGAACGATGTCCATGTAACCGACGCCGGGGAATGCCGCGAGGATATCGTTGAGCCGCGACTTGACGATCTCGGCCTGCTGCGGATTGACGCGCAACGTGATCTGTTTCTGGTTGCGCATCACGGACAGCGCGCTCTTGACGGCGATCAGCACGCGCTCGTTGTCGTCGAACCCGTCGACGATCTTGCGTACGGCGCGCATGACGAGGTCAACCATCTGGCCCTCGACTTTGCTGAAGTAGTCCACCGTGCGGCTGATGTTGCCGATCATCTGCTCCACCTGCTCCAGGCGTGCCTCCTCCTGGCCTTCCTGATAGCCGCGCTGTCGTTCCTGTTCGAAAGCGCTCTGCGCCTCGGCGACGATTCGCTCAGCCTGCTGCCGCGCTTCGGCGACGATCTGCTCGGCATCGCGCAAGGCGTACACCTCCTCGGTGCTCAGCACCTTGGTGGCCGGGTCGATGCCGACGGCAAAGCGGCGCGCCGGCTCTAAAGGGTTACGGGGAACGATGAAAGCCATACCGGATCAATTTCCTGAAGCAGGGTGAGCGCGCATTGGCGTGCCTCGGCGGGTCGTAACGGCAAACGTTCGACGTTGCCGGGCGCATCGGGCGACAGGCGCAACATGGCGCGGCGTGCGACGGGCGGAGCCGCCTCTGAGAAGGCGCGAGCAAGCAAGGCGCTGCCAAGCACACCCACCTGTTCGCCAGCGGCGCTCAACGGCCACGCCAAGGTGTCGTGATCAAGCCCCGGGTGTATCGCCGGCGCCCGATGCCGTACGAAATCAAGCACCGCATCGCCGATCTGCTCGCGCAACACCTGTACATCGTTGCGCGCGATGCAACGGCGAAAGCGCTGCCCAGCGAGTGTCGCACCGGCCAGTGGAATCAAGGCCGCCAACCGGTCGGCAGGCAGCATGGCAATCGGCAGCACTGGGTCATCGAAGCTCGTCACCGTACCAAGGTCCAAGGAACGCATCAGCTCGGCAGACCACAGCCGGTGCAGCAAAGGCGACGCGATGTCCGCGTCCCGTACAACGTCGGGAACGAACTGCGCCGCCTGTGCGGGATGCAAATTGAGACTAGGCAGCAGACAGAACGCGAGCAGCGACCCGGCCAAGGGATGCCGGAATCCGCGTGCGCGGTTGCTGCCCGTCATACTCAGTGCCCGCCCTCGTTGCCGGCGGCTGCCGCTTGGCGCCGAGCCGGCAGCCAGAACTTCCAGGCCAGAAATCCAGCGCACGCCGTGCTCAGCAGTGCCAAAACGGCTAGGACAACGGCAACGGCCACCGGTACGCCGCCCGTCGCAGCCGCGGATTCCGTCGGTTTGTTCTCGCCGGAGGCCGGGGGCGTCTGCGCGCCAATCAGAACGATGGACACGCGCTCGGGCGACAGGCTCGGAATGCTGTTCGTCACGAGCTTGCGGATCTGCGGCTGTACGGTGTCGAGGTTGTAGCCTTCCTGATGCTTGATGAAGACGGCCGCCGTCGACGGCGTCAGAGGCTCGCCCGAACTGTTGCGTTCGGGCAGCACCACGTGCACGCGCGCCGTGATGACGCCGTCAATCTGCGCCAGCGTGTCCCGCAGCTCCTGTGACAGGGCATAGATGTATCGGGCGCGCTCTTCCAGCGGAGACGAAATCAGACCCTCTTTCTTGAAAACGTCGCCCATGCCGGGGTGGCGCTCGCGCGGCAACCCCTTGGCACGGAGCAGATCGACGGCACGCCCAACCTGCGACGCCTCGACCGAAAGACCCACCATGCCTTCCTTGCCGGGAATCTTGCTGGCCGCGATACCGGCATTCATCAAGGCAGCGATGACTTCGTTGGCCTCTTCCTCCGGCATGCTAGCCATCAACTCGACCCGGCTGCCGCAGGCCGCGACGAGGATCGCGGCAACCGCGACAAGGCAATAGCGGATCACGACCCGTTTGATTCCTGTCCTCATGAGATCTTGACCAATTGTTCGATGTTGGAGGTCGACCGGCTCAATACCTTGCCGACGAGGTCATATTGAATCGACATCTGCGTCAGGTTCATCTGCAGCTTGAGCATCTCGGCAGTCGTCAGCGTACCGCCGCCGTCGAGCACATCGTTGACGTTCTTCCATGACTGTTGGAAGTCGCTCGACAGGTTGTTGAGCCCGTTGAGAATGCGCTCGCCCATGGTTCCCGTCGCCTGCGGGGCGGGAAGGGCTGCTTGACCGCTCTGCACCATCTGCGCCGCCTGGCCGGTCGCCGCCGGATCGGCCTGCATGATCGCCGCAAAGCGTTCGGTCGCCAGCGCGTCAGGCGCGCCCGCCGCGGTTACGGCCGGAGTCGTCTGTGTCGTCGCTACATTGATTGCCATCCCCACACCGGCAATATCCATCATGCACCCCCATCATGTTGTCGCGGCGGGCGTTCACCACGTGTATCAACTGCCGCCTGATGCGTTTTCTCGTTTGTGCTTCTTTGTGTTTCAGTCTGTCGTACCGTCGCAGGTCGGCCCGGCCTGCCCCAACATCGCCCGTGCCAGCCTGACATTGCCTGCCGCCTTCAGCGCCCGGACGCTTTCCGAAGTCCGGCCTGCGAGATGCAGAACGAATCCACGGAAAGCCTCGAGCTCGGCGCGTTCGTCCTTATCCTCAACATGGGCCAGCGCATCGGCCAGGATGTGGGCGGCTTCATCGTGGCGGCCAACGTTCGCATGCGCGATGGCGCGCCCGATATGGGCAAACGCACGCTGGGGGCGCAGACGCGCCAACGCGCCGAAGATGATTTCGGCGCGTCGGATGTCCCCAGCCCCCGCAGCGAGGAAGCCTACTTCCGTGAGTAGGCGGATTTCTTCAGGTTGAAACAGGTTCTGTCCTCTTATCCATCAGCGCGAGCATTCCCTCGGCCCGCTCGCGCGTGTTCTCAAAGCCGCCTTTTTCGTTGCAGTAGCGGACGACGAGCTCAAGCAGTTTACGCGCCTCGGCAAATGAATGGCGCAACAGTTCGCATTCGGCGATCGACAGCATGTGCTCGGGATTGTCGGGCTCGATGTTGGCGGCGAAGGCAAAGTTGGCCACCGCTTCGTCGTAGCGCCCCAGCATCTGGTTGCACAGAGCGAGCCCGGCCAGATACTTAGCCTCCGTCGGACGGTACAGGGTAAGGAAGCCGAAGCGCTTGAGCGCATCGGCGTAGCGCCCTTGAGCAACGAGATTATGGGCGATCAAGTAGATCGTCTCGGTGTCGGAAGAGGTGAGACGCTTCGACGACGGCAGCGCGTCGAGTTGCGCCTTCAGATCGGCAATCGCGTCGGAAACAGTGGTGTTTTCGGTAGTCGTGTCCATAACGGTCTCCTCAAACGTTGCGTGCGATGCCGCGGTTGGTTTCGGCCTGTGCCTGCTGGATAGCGGCGATCTTGTCCTTCACGTCCTGGATGATTTCGAGCGCTTGCTGCATCATTTCTTTGGCATGCTCGACGCCGGCTTCGTGAACCTTGGCTTCGGCCTCCAGCTTCCCTTTGGCATGCTCATGTTCGGCTGCCTGATACGTCAGCACCGAACTGACAATGCCGCCAGAAGACGAAACGACTTGCGAAACCCCCGTGCCGATCTGCCCGGTGGCCTGCGCCCTGCTGCCCCAGTAGCTCGCCTCGGCGGTCTGTTCCGCGGCAGTCGCTTTCAGTCCGCTGGCCTTGCCCGCATAGGTTTTGCTCAACGCCTCGTTTCCGTCGGCTAGGAATTGCTTCGACTTGGCGGTGGCTTCATCGAACGACTTGGTAGTCTTCGCCGCTTCGGTACCGGCATCCAGCGCCGTACCCGCCTGGCCGATTTGCACAGCCCCCGCTCCGATCTGCACGCAACCGGCGGCGATACCCATAGCGCCCTGCACGATTCCCGCTGCCAGGTGCTGAGCTGCCGCCTTCTTCATTTCGTCGGCAGCACTGTTCAGAGCCGAAATCTGCGACGAAAGCTCGGCCGCACGCTGCTCGCGCCCAGCCTTGCGCATCGTCATCGCACACTGCTGGAACACCTTCATGAGTTCCATGCTGTCGATCAATACATCACCCGAGTTGAAGCTCTCGAGATGCTTCAAGGCATCGAGCTGTTCCTCGCTGGTGACGGTCCGCCCATCGGCGAGTTTGATCGCGACGCCGTCTTTGAGCAGGCGGTGCTCGATCTGGCTGAGCAGCTCCGGCGTGATGTCGGTCACCGCCTTCGTGATCGACGCTTCGTCGGTCGTCTTCACGCCGCCTTCCTGGCTGACTTCGATGTTGTACTGCTGGCCACCAGCCGTTACGCTTGTAATTGCCATCGTGTTCCCCTTGTTCTCGCTCACTCCGGGTCAGACCGCCGCGCGGCCGCCCTTGAGATTGGCCGTGATGTCGGACAGGCTCTGCGCCGATCCGGCGATCAGGTCGCTGATGCTCTGCAACGACTCCTCGATCTGCTTGATGACCTTCTTCATCTCTTCGGAGTCTTCCTCCATGGCCTTCATGAGCGCCATGGTGATGGCATCGATCTTCTTCTTGTCGGCAAGCGCGTTTTCGGCTCCGCTGGTGGCTTTCGACTCCTCGATCTGGGCGATGCCCGAGCCCACCCCCGCTGCACCTGAGGCGACTTGCGTCGCTCCCTGGGCAATGCCGGCGGCTCTGCTGCCGACTTGAGAGGCCGTCGTCGCCGTCTTGCCGGCGATATTGGCTGCCGACCCTGCAGCACTGCCGCCCATGCTCAAAACGGCGGCAACAACACCGACGGTCACCGTAGTGGCGATCGTCACTGCCATCGACACCTTGGCGATGGTATCCGGGTCGACGCCGCCGAGTTCCATGCTGCCTGCGACTACGTTCGTCGCGAATTGAGGATCGATCAGCAAAGCAGCGCCGCTCGTGAGCGCCATCGCGGCGACGCCGGACACGATCTTGCCGATACTTTCAGCCTTTTCTTTTGGAACACCGCACGCCTGTAGCGCCGCGCCAATGGCCTTAGTAAGCAGTGATGAAAGCTCAAGAGGCGGTCCCCCACATTCCTGGCTGATCGCGCTGGCCATCGAGATGGTAGCCGCCGCCAGGCACATCGCGGAGATAGCGAGCGCCGGTGCTGCCGCGCCACCGGTAGCAACGGTGGCAACGGCTGCCAGCCCCGTGGCGATGGCCGCGCCGACGAGCGCCAGCGCCTTGCCGATCCAGCCGAAGATCTTCTTGAAGATCGACGCGTGCTTAGCTTCGGCACATTGCCTAGCGTATTCCTCGATCTTCTCGATGGCCTTCTTGTGGCTCTCGGCCATCTTCAGTTTCGAAGTTTCAAGGCTTTCTTTGGCGGATTTCAACTGCGCGTCCTGGGTTTTGGTACCCAGCATGCGCAACGCATCGCCGAGGTCCTCGGCCGAGAAGCTGATCTTTACGCCGTCGATCTCGGGTGCTCCGTTGGCATCGGCGACCCCAGGCGTTGCGTTACCTTGTTGGGTCGTGTTGCTCTTCATGTACTGCAGCGCTTTCTGCTGCAGTTCTTCGAGCATGGCGGTGGAGAGCTTGGATAGCTGCTGGGCCGCCGCGTTGGCGTCCGTGTCGGCAACTGCAAAATTACCCGTGCCGAAGCTGGACGGCGAATTTACGAATACGCCTGTCATTCGGGGTTCCTCCCGTTTTCGGATTGTGGCGCTTTGAGGAGATCGAGCATCGCTTGAGCACGCGTTTTCAGTGCTTCCTGATCCGGTTTCTCACACAGCCCGACGACAATGCTGAGCGCATCGACCGCCTCGGGTATCCGGCCGAGCGCGATGAGGCACTCGGCGGTGTGGAAGATCGGACCGGGGTTTGATATTTCCATCATCGACGCGAGACCGTAGAACGCGATCGCGTCCTCGTGACGCTTCTGCATCTGCAGGCAGGAGGCGTAGGAGTTCACGAAACGACGCTCGAGCGGATTGTTCATCACGAGGAACCCGAACGCCTTGAGCGCATCAAGGTAGCGCGCCTGGGCGTAGAAACTGTGGCCCAAGGCGTACAAGGCCTCGTAATCGGTGTCGTCATACCCGAGCAGATCGCCGAGCGTTGCGCCGTTCGTGAAAGCTTCGGTCACGCGCGCGATGATCGCATCGAGATCGGGAGCGGGGGCTTGCTGGATGGTGTCCATTACGCTTTCCTTTATTGAAGATGTCAGCGGAAATTGGCGAGGATAGTGGCGCGGGCCTCGGACATCTTTTTGACGAGGTTGGTCATGATCTCGAACACCTCGTTGCGCTTGTTGCTCATGCCCTGCAGTCGCAACATATCCATTTGCTGACTGTTGGCCTTGGCGTCGATCTTGCCCTTGAGTTCCTCGGCCCAGACGTCGAACGTCTTCTGCTTGGCGCTGTAGATGCCGGTACCCGCTTCACTGACTTCATCCAAACCCGTTGGCATCGTCAGGCCGGCGTCCTTGATCCGCTGGCACAAGTCGCGACCGGCTTGCTGCGACGATCCCAGATTGGCCCGCTGATCGGCGGCGTCGCCGGAAGGGCGCAAACTGCGCAAGTCAGTCAATAACTTATTCATGCCGGCGATTTCACCATTGCCATCGCTAACACGTTGCATGTAGTCCTTCAATTGCACTTCAAGGCCATCGGCGCGATCCAATTGCATCTTCATCATCGCTTCTTCGAGAGTCAGACCCTGTATTTGGATCGGTGAAACGTCGCGCGGGCTGATCGGTGAAGTCATTGCAGTCCTCTGTGCTCTTCCGGTCGGAAGGGGCGCCATGCGAGACGACGACGCCCGATTTCCTTATCTCATGTTGCCGACGATGCTGGCGCGGTTGTCGGACATCTTCTTGACGAAGTTGGTCATGATCTCGAACGCCTCGTTGCGCTTGTTGCTCAGACTCTGCAACCGCAGCATGTCCATCTGCTGGCTGCTGCTCAGGGCGTCGATCTTGCCCTTGATTTCCTCAGCCCAGACGTCGAACGTCTTCTGCTTGGCATCGTAGATGCCGTTGCCACCCGACTCGTCCACCACATCGCCGCCAGTGGGCATGGTCAATCCTGCCTCTTTGATTCGGGCATACAGGGCTTGGCCCTCGGCCTTGGTCCCGCCCAGATCGTTCCATTTATCGGTGTCATTGCCCGATGGACGCCGACTGCGTAGGTCGGTCAGCAGCTTGTTCAGATTGGCGATTTCCTTGTTGCGGTCAGCGACCCCCTTCAATTGATCCTTTAGCTGCACTTCGAGGTTGCTGGCCCGATCCGACTGAATCATCATCATCGCCGTTTCGAGATCCATGTTTTGCAGTTGGGCCGCTGACACACCGCCCATGGTGATAGGTGTACTCATTTCGATCCTCTGAACTTTTCGGTTGTTGAACGGAGGCTGCCAAGCGCCAGCTTCCGCGTTTCGTTTATCTCAAATTGCCGACGATGGAGGCGCGGCTGTCGGACATCTTCTTGACGAAATTCGTCATGATTTCGAACGCCTCGTTGCGCTTGTTGCTCAGGCTCTGCAATCGCAGCATGTCCATCTGCTGGCTGCTGCTCATGGCATCGATCTTGCCCTTGATCTCCTCGGACCAGACGTCAAAGGTCTTTTGCTTCGGCTCGTACTTCGTTTCTTTGCCGTATATCGGTAGGGAGATGCCCAACGGCAGCGTCCTGTAACCGATAATCGTCTGGCTGTCATGCTCTTGGGGAACGGCATCGCCACCCGTTGGCATCGTGAGGCCTGCCGCAATGGCCCGGTTGTACAAATCCAGATTGATGTCGCCACGCTTATCCGTATCGCCTCCGCCCGGACGGGCCGTCTTAAGCTCAGTCAGCAACTTGTTGAGCGTGGCAATTTCCTTGTTGCGGTCGGCTACCCCCTTCAACTGTTCCTTGAGTTGCACTTCGAGGTTGTTGGCACGATCTGTCTGAACAGCCATCATGGCCGTTTCGAGGTCCATGTTCTGTATTTGCTCCGCAGAAATCGGGGCCATGCTAATTGGTGAAGTCATCGTCGTTTCTCCGTTCGGTTCCCTTTTCGCTTCCGCACCCACAGTCCGCGCCGCGACCAGTCAAATCGCGGAGACCACCGCTGCCCCGTTTCAACACGTCGGCCATGTCAGCAACGGGCGCATCCGCCAGCCCTAGATCATCGTGCGGTGCCGCGCCGGCGACTTCGTCGCCTGCGGCGTACTGAACGCCAGCCGGGCCTTGCCTTCAGCAACCTCGCGTTCGACGGCAGCGAGATCGTCGGCCAACAGGCGCTCGGCCTCTTCCTTCTCTTTCGGGCCGACGGCATCGCGCATTTTTTGCCGGTCGATACCCTGCTCGCGGAAAAAGTCTTCTCCGGCGTCGAGCTGGTGCTGGATTTCGTTGATCATCTGCTCGGCTTCCGCCACGATGCGTGCTACGCGGTCGTCATCCATCGACATTCTTTTTCTCCTTCGAGTTAGTCCTTTGGTCGGGTTTTACCCCGGTTCAAAACCCTTGCTGCCTACACCCGTTAAGTAACACCGGCGAGCGGCGGGTTCCACTTTCAGCTGAATTCTTCGTCATGGCGCCGAACGCTTTCCGCCGGTTCGACGGTCACCCCCCTTCATCGACCTCCGCTTGCAGCAGCCCCCAGATGCGGGCGTCGATCCGGTACTGCTCGTCATCCGCACCACGCGGGTAGGACACCGGATTCGGCGCCCCGCCGTCGAGGATGGCCTGCTTGTCGCTCGGACTCATCATGACGACGGCCTCTTCGAGCGAGTCTGTTTGCACGGCATATGCCTGGTCCATGCGCTGCTCGATCATTTCCAACGTCTTGAGTTGCGACATGGCCTGCGCCGCTGCGACGCGCTCCTGCGAAGCGCCCATGTCCAGCGTGCCGATGTCACCATGGAAGACGACGAAGGCATTCGGCCCGGCGTCGTGGATCTTTTTCCGGTCGGCATTCTGCGTTTGAGTCAGCAGCGGGTTGCCGCTCAACGCCGATTCAAGAAAATCCGCCTTCTTCTCGCGTTGGTCTTTGGGTCCATGCAGGACGGTGTAGGCCCGGCCATCTTCATCGAAGGTCATCAACATCGTCCGCGCGGCCGTTTCCTCTTCGTCGACACCACGCCGCTGGACATAGACGGCCTCTGCCGGCATGTTGCTACCAATGCCACCGTCGGCCCAACTACGGTGCCTTTCTCCCGGCGGGGCGTAGTGCACCGACGCGAAAAACACCGGAATGCTCATCGAAATGCGCGCGGCGACTGCTACCGGCATGTTGGGGTGGCTGGCCGCGCGAAAGTATGTCTCCGTCCCGTGGGTCGAATCCCAGCCGGTCAGCGTGAGCTGCTTGAATTTCCCGGGTTCGATGCGATGCAGGATCTCCAGATCATGGAAGGTGATCATCTGCGCCGTTCGGTCGGTGTCGTAGTTCTGCGTACGCAAAGCGTCTAGACGCCGGCAGTCGGCCTCGCTCAGCTTGCCCTCCGTCCTCAGTTGCGTCAGACGTTGCTGGAATGCAGGCTTCGCCCATTCGGCATTCAGATAGCCGGCTACGGAGCCGGCCGTTTGGCGGTCGATCGTTTCCAGGGCTTTTCCGGCGTGGAAACCGGTCAGACTGACGCCGACGGTCGGGTACTTGGTGGCGTAGTGTTCGGGTTTACCCTTGAGCGAGCCCATATCGAGGCCGTCGGTAAACGTCTTGAGTTCCGTCGCACTCATGCCCGAGGCGAGCACCGCCGCCGTGAGCGCGCCGGCCGACGTGCCAACGACGAGTTCGAGCCCCGAGAGCAGGCCGGCGCGCTCCATTTCCACCAGCGCCGGGGGGTTGCCGACCCCCTTTGCTCCCCCACCGCGCAACACGAGATTCTCGATCTGCGGCGCGCGGCGAACGAGCGTATAGCCGTCCATGCGACCGCCCTCGTAGCGGGGCAGGACCTGGGGCCGAACGTCGCCATGCTGACCCGCCGCCAAGCGGTGGTCGACCTGCAGCAACTTCAGGCTGCGCAATGCCTCCTGCGCCTTGGCGTTGGCCGTACGCACCGTTTGCTGCAGCTTGCCTTCGCTGAGGCTTCCGTCGCCACGCTCGACCGCATCCTGCTCAGCGCCGTGCATGGCATCCAGCGCGATCTGCTGCATCATCTCTGCCGCCAGACGGGTGAAGCCCTCGCGGTGCTCGGGCGAGACGGACGCTGGCAGGGAGCGTGCAAGAGCGTCGGTCTGCTCCTTGAACGACTGTTTGAACGTCTCGACGGTATTGATCAGCGTTGCCGTGGACACGGTTGGCCGCGTGAAGAATCTCTTGAAGGCCACCCAAGCCCCCTGGCTTTTGTCCGCCTGCGACACCGAAGCCTGCCACGCCGCGGTTGCGCCGACCGCTCCCTGGCCAGTGATGGATCCTGGATTCATTGCGCACCTCCCACCGCGGGTTGAAGAGCAAACGAGAACCCGGCGCCCTGCATCGACAGATTACGCACGAGTTCGCGGACCCGCCGCGCCTGGCGCAGCAGGTAGTTAAGATGATTGGCGTACTTGATGGCGTCGAGGTCTTCCAGGCCGATCTCGCCGACCAAGGTGACGAAGCTGCGGCTATCCAAGCCGCACACGAACCGCCGCCCAAGCAGGCCGACATGGTTCATGGCGAGCAAAGCGTGCACTACCGCACGGCGCATAGGTCCGGTCAACCGAGCCGCATCGCAGACGAAAAGCTCGGAAAGGACGCGCTTCTGGTTCGGATGCAGGACGACGGCAACAGTCAGGTCATCGTCAAAAACCAGTTCGAAGGCATTGCTTGATGAGGGAACGATTCCCTCATCGAGAGCGCATGCGAACCGGGCGAAGTCGGCATTGGCAAATTCGATCATGGTCAGGCCCTTATCCAGTTGGACGCGAAGGTTTCCGGCTCGTCGGCGACATGCGCCGGGTTCGCCTGTTCGTGCCCGTGGCCGAAACCGTCGATTGCGTTGCGGAGGCGCTCCATGAGCTGCTCGGCCTCGCTCGCCTCGCCCGGCAGTTGCTGCAAGGCAACCGCGCAGCACAGCCGCCCGTCCGGATCGATGGCGCCCATGTGGCCGGCGGTGTAGCGGCTGTCGAAACTCATGCGCAGCAGACGCTCGGCGGCCTCCGCCGCGTCGTCCTCGGACGCCGTGCTCAACGAGGCGTCGGCGCTGAGAACCCAGCGCTCGGCGTCGACGTTGTAGGCGAGCCAGACCCCGTTCTCGTCATCCAGCGGAGCACGGAATTTCTCGCCGTCTTCGAACTCCGCCGGTCGTTCGCCGAGACCGGCCAACCCGGCAATCGTTTCGCTCAGAATGTGCAAATCTTTTGTAGTCATCACGCGTTTCCTCCCCTGTTCTTGCCGGTCGCCTTCAATTCGCGTGCTGGGCGATCATCGCGGCCTTGAAGCGCGGCAGCATGTCGGTTTCCACGAGGTGGGTGATTTCAGTCTGCAGGCCGTCGAAGAGCATCGGGTCGACGAGAGCGTTCGGGTTACCGGCCGCTTGCGTGACCGCTTGATCAAAAGCGCGAACGAAGGGAGCACGTTGCCCGTGGCTGACATTCACCTGCTGCGGCGAGTCGGGATCAAGAAACTGTTGCTTTAGCGCGATGGCGTTGGCCATCGTCGGGTTTTGACGGAAAGCGGTCATCGCCTCGAGCACGAGCAGGTTTTCCTCGTTGAGTTCACGGCGCGCAAAGGCATGCAGGTCGTCGTGGCACGCCGCGCCAGCGAGATCGCGCAACTCAAGCCCGCCTGGAGGCGGATAGTCGTGCACCGGCCAGTCAGTGAAAGCCTGGACGTTGTACTTGCAGGTCGGTCTACCGAGGATTTCCAGATGGCCGTCGTCCGCCATCGCCGCGTCGTAGCTGTACGAAACGTAACTGGCCTGAGGATCGAGCCAGATCGGTTCGCCTTGTTGCGGAAGCATGGCATGGTCGGCATGACGCAGCCGATACTCGAAATGCAGCGTCAGATTTCCTTCGTCATCGTGTACGAAGGAAATGTTGAAATCACGCTCACTAACTCCCTGTCCCGCCTGGTCGAAAACGATAGGGCGGCCGTCCGGCAGACGGGTTGGGCTCTCGTCGGGATTGGTGCCACAAGCGAAGGGGAAGCCGCCAGCCATGCCCTGGTGAGCCACCAGGGTAAACGTGCGTGCCCGTTCTTCGTCGCCACCGCAGAGGTCGATCAACCGCACGAACCCGGCCTCGATGCGTTGCAGGCGCTCATCCGGCGAAATCGTGTCCCAATTTGTCCTGTCGACCATCGACGAGCCGTCGGGCATCTTCGGATCGAACGTGCGCGCGACGTCGTCGACGAACGAGCGACCAATGATGTGCCCCCCCGGTAACGTGGTGAGCTTTGTTCGCTCGGTTTGGCTGAGCGGCCTTTCCTGTTCGAGTTTCATCGTCGCCAGGAAGCCCGCTGAAACGTCCTTGCGTTCAGGAAGAACGAAGGGCGCCAACTGCCGATGCAACCCATTCGGGGCGATTCGATTGCTCTGTAACTGGCTGGCGGCGCTGGCTGCCTGTTCTGGCGTCATCCCGGCGCGCTGGCCAAGCGCCTGTACCAGACCGTTGAGCAACGGCGCCTGCACCGCAAGCTGAATATCGAGTGTCTGCATGAGGCCTTGCATCAACTGGTGGCCATTCGGCCCCGTCAGGCGTTGGAACAGTGTTTGCGCTTGCGCGGGTGTCATGCTGGCAGCGGCCAGTTGCAGCGATTGCCACATCAATTCGTCCGCCATCTCGCCGCTTGCCAGGCTCCCGGATTCCCAGACGGCCTCCCCGGCCTCCTTCATCGCGACGATGCCGTTCCCGAATGCCTGTACCAGACCCCCGAGCGTATCGAGTGCCGACTCGAAATTCTGACCCTGCAGGTCTGTTCCGATACTCGTTGCACCGGCCGCCATCCCCTGGGCGAGACGTTCGAACTGGGCCACCTGCGTCCGGTCGATCCGGCGCGAAGCCGCTATGCCGCGCAGAATCTCCTTCTGATCCGGCAGAAGCGTTGTCGACTGTTCGATCATTTGCAGCGCCGCGCAGTGCTCCTCGAGTGCCAAACGCGTTTTCATCTCCAGCCGCGGCGCAAGGGCGGTCATGATCGACGCGGCGTCATCTGCACAACCGAACTCGGCAGGCATCGCGCCGACACGATAGGACAAGCCTTCGGTGACATTGCCCTCAATGCATTTCAGGACCGCGTCCGGGATCGTTGCCATGCCGTGCCGATGTGCAACGTCGGCAGCCGTTCGCGACAGCATGGAACCTGGATCGTGCCGGTCAAGTTTGGTCTTCATATCGGCGACCACCGCAAACTCGCGCGCGGCGTCGCGTATTTCGGCCGCCGGGGCTTTCTGCGACGCCCGCCCGACAATATCGGCCAGCCGCGCCTCCGTCATACCCGGCAGGCTCTTCAGCTCCTGATAAAGGTCGAAGGCATTCCTGGCCGCCTGCACCATCTGTTCGTTGCTGACCCGCCCTTGGGAATGTTCGGGCAACGCTTCACATTGTTTTTGCACATAGGCGGTAACGAACTTGGCCGCCGGCGCGCCCATCGCTTCCTGCCATGAGGTGGCGCCATTGAGCTGCATATCGCGGTCAAGGAAAACGCCGTTCATGTCCGTTTCGCCAGGCACATGAGCCGCACCTTGCAACGGGCTTTCGAGGAAGCGCATCACTGCCATATTGTTATGCGAACGGCGCACCTGCTGCGCGCGCTCCGCCTGCTTCAGGACTTCATCCACCTTGCGCGCCGTGATCGGCGTGCCGCCCGTCTGATCCACGTCGCGCATGCACATGTCAGCAATGTCGCAGCCGAACGCCGCGCGTAGGTCCTGCGCAAAACCATTGAGGAAACGGCGCGACGAGGCCTGTTGCTCGGCGAGCCTGACCGGATAATCCGCGACTTCCGCCCGCGCCCGCTGCAAGCTACCCAACGAGCCAAGCAAAGGAAGCCCAGAAAGGGCGGCTTTGAAATGCGTCCATTTGCCCGGTGGGTTGACCGGTAGGTCGGCCTTTATGCCGCCGGTGGACTGTTGGAGTAGAACATCACCCCCGTGGTTGGTCCGCATCAGATTGCTGACGGTACCCGCGTACTGGCTGATGGCCATCGAAATCTCCTCTTCTTGTTTTTGGCGGCGTGGGCCTGGCGGGCCTATCCGAAAATGGGACGGAACCCGGTATCGCCAAGCACCGGAGCGGCAGACGGGGCCACCGCCGGAGCAGATTCCTTGATACGCCGACGCCATTTTTCGGCCTGCCCGACCAAGTTCTCCACCAGCGCTTCGAAACCGGGCCCATCGAGTTCGTTGACGCTGCGCGAATAGACGAGGATGACGCCGTTGGTCCCTTCCTCGAGGCAAAGCGTCGCGCCGCGCGTACGGTGCCAATAGAGGTTGGCACCCATGAGTTCGCGCAGCAGGGGTTCCGCGCCCTCCTTAGGCAGTTCCTCGAGGTAGATCGAGAACACCAAGCGTTCCACAGCGGCGTCGTACTCGATATTGAGCAGCAGTTCGCCGTCGAAAACTAGGACGCAACTATTCGTTTGGGCATCGAGTTCGAGATTCGGTACCGTCAGCGTTTTGCCAAAGTCGGCGACCAGCTTGTTTGCCACTACGCGTTTGTCCATGTCGATTTCCCGTACGGTCGTGTTTGGTTGGAGGGTAGGAATGCGGCTGTGGATGCCCGTTATTCCATGACCGGTAAGTAACGGTGGAGGCGTGGCGGTTCCAGTTTGTATCCATTTGTCGCCTGCTACGAAGAGAACCACCATCGAGGCGCGACCGATGGAACCGCTTGCTGGCAGCTGTTACTAATTTGACGCCCGCTGGCGAACGATCAGCAGCGGCTTTACGGGGATTCACACGCAAGACCATGATTCGCATAGACGGCAGCCAGGCAGCGGCGCCCCAGTTCTCGTCGCAATCGACCACGGCCGAACCGGGAACGGGGGGTATCGGGACGCTTGCCGGACAATCGGCGGTGCCCGAGGATGCCGCCTCGGTGCTCACCGACGCCGCCGAGGAACTGAGCCTGTACGCCGCTGAAAAGCTCGAACACAAGTCGCTCGACGAGCGCGAGGTGGAGACAGAGAAGCCGATCGATCTGATGCATATCGATGAGATCGCCGCTTACCTCGAAGCCGCGAAGCTGCTCGACAACCCACAGGAACTCACCCGCGTCGCCAAGCAGCTGCAATCGGGCCAAGGAAATCCGCGCGAGCTCGCGCGCCGGGAAAGCCGCGATCCGACACAACAGTACATGCTGTTGCAGTACGCCGCGCAGGACGGGCTGAAAAACGGGACCGCGCCGGAAATCCTGGACGAGTTGCTCGACGCGCTCGCCGATCTCGAAGTCGAATACGGCCCGCAAATCCGCAGCGACCTCAACACCATCGGCGCAGCAAGCGAGTTCGCTGCCGGCCCGGGAGGCATTGCGGCTTTCCAGGACGCTTACCAGGACGTCGTTCTCGGTGAAGCGTCCCTCGCGCAAACGCTGACAGTGGTGGTCAGCAAGCTTGGGGGCGAGAGCGGCGAAGGCTTCGTGCGCGGATTACAGGGGCTGATCAAGGCGCTCGGGCAAGACCTCGCCGCCACGCGGCCGTCGGTCGACGCCAACCGACTGCAGTCTTTGGTGCAAGATCTCTATCACTTGGAAGTTGCTTCGACGGTGGTCGACGGATGCCGCAAGCTGGCCGGCGAACTCGCCGCTAAACACGCAACGCCGGGTGTCGACCCCGCGGCGCTTATGAAGGAGCTCGTTGCGGTCACCGGGGAAAAGTGGGTGAGCGCAAGCCGTTTCGCCGCGCTGGCCGAGAAATTCGGCGTCCGCGACGTCGGGGCCCAGATCGCGTTCCAGGCCGGCGTGCGCGCCCTGATGCGCGAACTGCCCGTCAAGATCTTCCCTGACGCGGATGCGCGCCAGGCGGTCCTGAACGCCTCGCAGGAAGCGCTCGACCGTGCCATCGATCTGGAGGAGGAATAGGTGAACTGGGTCCACGAAACCCTGGCCGAATTCGGCCGGCAAATCGGCCTCACCGGCTTCGCCCCCGGGACGCACGGAGTCGCGCAGTTGCGCCTTGAATCGGGCGGGCTGCTGGCCGTCGAGGCCGTAACCCGCGGTTCGTCCGACGAAGTGCTCGTTTATTTGGGCCAACCGATGGGTTTCGACGCCGACCGACTACGTATGGCCGCTCTGGAGAAGGTTCGTGAGACGCGCGGCGGCCCTTACGCCATCCAGGTCGCCACACGCGGCGATGGCCCTCAGGCGATGCTGCTGATGCTCGTCCGCGTGCCGGAGCGCCAATTCACCGTGCAAACCCTCGGTCAGGCGGTCGACTATCTCGGCCGCTGGTTCGCCGATCTGGCGGCGAGCCGCTGAAGTCGGTGACGACCATGAAAGGAATCCATCATGTCTGACGTGCGCATCGGCAGCGGCAATTTCTTCTCGCAAGGGATCGACAGCATCAGCCACGTCGCGGCTTCGCAGATCGGCGGGCTGCCGGAACAACAGGAATTGACTCCGGCAGAGCAGACGCAGCGGCCGCTGCTCGACACACTGCTGGCCTTGCCCAACATGGAGTCCTTCCTTGCCGATAGCATCCGCCCGGAACTCGACAGTGGCGAGTTGCTGCTGCCGGCTAACTTCCAGCGCGCGCACGACTCCACCTTGCGCGCCCTGCAAGACGCGGCGGATAAGGTCCGCGAGAGCGACCCCGACGCCCTTAAGTTATTCAACCGCGCCGCACGCCTGCTCGGCGACGAAAAGGCGCTACGCGACTTGCTCAACGACTACCGCACCGCCCTGCACAAGGGATGAACAAGGAACGACGAATGGGAAACGGCTGGCGATGACGGCGGAAGAAGAATCCTTTCTCGCGCTGCTCGGATACGTTTATATGCAGAACGACCGCCCCGACAAGGCGGCCGTTCTTTTTGCCGCCTTGGACCGGCTCGCGCCAGGCCAGGGGCAGGTGCTGCGCGCCCTCGCCCTGGCCCAGATCCGCAGCGGCAAGGCACAGCGTGCCCTCGATGCCCTGGACCGGTTGGCGATGGCCGGGCAGGCCGACGCCGCTTTTCACCTGTTGCGGGCACAGGCGCTCGGCGCGCTGGACCGTCAGGATGAAGCCGCGGCGGCGATGCGCGCCTATCTGCAACTCCGTACCGCGGCGCCGATCCCGGTGGGCGGCCAGATCATGAAGGGATAGCGATGTCGGCCTTCGAAGCCCGCATGCAACGTATTGTCGTCTTGGCCACGAGCCGGAACGACATCGTTCTTGCCATCTTCCTCGTCTCGGTCATCTTCATGATGATCCTGCCGCTGCCAACCTGGCTGGTCGACGTGTTGATCGGCACCAATATGACGATCTCGGCAATGCTGCTGATGGTAGCCATGTACTTGCCTTCGCCGCTCTCGTTCTCGAGCTTTCCGTCGGTGCTGCTGGTCACCACGCTGTTCCGACTCGGCATCTCGATCGCCACGACGCGTCTGATCCTGCTGCAAGGCGACGCCGGCCACATCATCGATACGTTCGGCAATTTCGTCGTCGGCGGCAACCTCGTCGTCGGTCTCGTCGTCTTTCTGATCCTCACCATCGTTCAGTTCGTCGTCATCACCAAGGGCGCCGAGCGCGTCGCCGAAGTGGCCGCTCGCTTCTCGCTCGACGCCATGCCGGGCAAGCAGATGTCGATCGACGGCGACATGCGCGCCGGCACGATCGACATGGACGAGGCGCGTCGCCGCCGCCGCAACGTCGAGAAAGAGAGCCAGCTTTACGGTGCCATGGACGGGGCCATGAAGTTCGTGAAGGGCGACGCCATCGCCGGCCTCATCATCGTGGCCGTGAACCTGCTTGGCGGCATGATCATCGGCACTTTCCAGCGCAACATGACCGCCGCCAAGGCGGTCAAGACATACTCAATCCTCACCATCGGTGATGGCCTGATCGCGCAAATCCCTGCGCTGTTCATCGCCATCTGTGCCGGCATGATCGTCACGCGGGTTCAAAGCGACGAGGGAGGCCCTTCGAACGTCGGCAAGGATATCGGCGGCCAGGTGCTCGCGCAGCCCCGCGCGTTGGTCATTGCCGCCGTCATCGCACTCGGCATGGGAATCATCCCTGGCATGCCGACCCCGGTATTCGGCGTGTTATCCATCGCCATCGGCGCCGTCGGCTTTGTTCTGCTGCGCGGCACGCGCAAGGTCGTCAATGAAAAGACCGGCGAGGTGACCGAAGTGCCAGCCCTGCAGTCAGCAGCCGCGCCTGCCCGCAAAACGCCGGCGACGGCGGAAGAAGAATTTGCGCCCACCGTGCCGCTGCTGATGGACGTGGCGGCCGGCCTGAAAGCGAGCTTCGACCCCGCTGTGCTGAACGAGGAATTGCTCAAGATACGGCGCGCGCTCTACTTCGATCTCGGTGTGCCGTTTCCCGGCATTCAATTGCGTTTCAACGAGAACCTGCCCCCGGAAACGTACACGATCATGCTCGCCGAGGTGCCCGTATCGCAGGGCAAACTACGACCCGGCTACCTGCTGGTACACGAGAACACGCGCAATCTCGATGCGCTACAGATTGCCTACGAGGAAGACAAGAAGTTCCTGCCCAACATTCCGACGATCTGGGTTTCGTCCGACCTCAAGGAACTGCTCGCCAAGGCGGGGATCGCGTTCATGGATGCCAGCCAGGTACTCACTTACCATCTGGCGTTTGTGCTGCGCAAATACTCGTCGGATTTCATCGGCATTCAAGAGACGAAGTTCCTGCTCTCCGCCATGGAAGCCCGCTTCCCCGACCTGATCAAGGAAGTGACACGCGTGCTGCCGATCCAGAAGATTGCCGAAATTCTGCAGCGTCTGGTCTCGGAGGACATTTCCGTGCGCAACCTGCGCGCAATCTTGGAAGCGTTGATCGAATGGGGGCAGAAAGAAAAGGATTCGGTCCTGCTCACCGAATACGTGCGTTCGACACTCAAACGCCATATCTGCTACAAGTATTCGAGCGGTCAGAATATTCTTGCCGCTTATCTTCTGGCACCCAACGTCGAAGACACCGTACGCACCGCGATCCGCCAGACGAGTGCCGGCAGCTACCTTGCGCTCGACCCGGCGATCGGCAAACGTCTGGTGGAAAACATCAAGAAAGCCGTCGGCGATCTTTCCGCCGCCGCACAAAAACCGGTGCTGCTCACCTCGATGGATATCCGGCGCTACCTGCGCAAGATGATCGAGCAGGATCTCTACGATCTTCCGGTCCTGAGTTACCAGGATCTGACGCAGGAAATCAACATCCAGCCGCTGGCGAGGGTCGAGCTGTGAGCCCTCGCAGGTGCATTGCCTCAGACCTTGGTGACGCCGTCCTCGACGGTATCCGCCACGGCGAAGAGGCTGAGAAAGCCGCTCATTTCGAACACCTCGCGTACCACGTCGCGCATGCCGACAAGCGCCATCTTGCCTTGCACTGGCCGCAACCGTTTGCCGGCAAGCAAGACGACGCGCAGGCCTGCGGAACTGATGTAGTCAAGGCTCGAGAAATCGAACAACAGCCGCTTTGTGCCGGCATCCAGGTTCTCGACGAGTACGCGTTCGAGTTCGGGAGAACTCGTGCTGTCCAGGCGGCCGATCGGTTGCACGACCAGAATGTCGTCGATGCTGCGTTTTTCCAGCCTCATGGCAATACCCGTTTGGCGGTTGCGAAGTGGGAATCCAATTGTAAGGGAAGTACGGGCGCATTCAAATGAGCAATGCAGGGCAAGCCGAGCTTCGAATCCACAATGGCATCCATGCCGGCGCCCGCGCGCGCCTGGAGGCGGGTCGCTACGTGCTCGGCACCGACCCGCAGTGCGACTTTGTCATATGCGATCAGGAAGTCGGGGGCGAGCAGCTCGAAATCGCCGTCGGCGACGGAGGGTGGAGTTATCGACCCTTGCCGGGAGACGGCAATATCAATGCGGAGGCGATTCTCATCGCACCGGGAACGGCGCTTCGGCTCGGTCCGGTCGTCATTTCGGTGGAGCAGGCGGATGCACCCTGGCGTACGCCGATAAGCCAGCCCGAACCCGCGAAAAGAGAAACCGCGCAGGACGTCTCAACGGACGAACGCAAGGAGCCTTCCCCAGCGGCCGAGCCCGCCGCGGTAAGCGAAACGCCCGGGAGTTCGGAAGTCCCACAAGCCCAGCCGCCCCGGCTACCGCCCACGCGCCGCTACAAAGTGCTTTGGGCAACGTTGGGAATTTGCGTGCTGATCGGCCTCCTCGCGCTTTTCTTGCTTGGCCGAAGCAATGACGCCGGCGTTTCGCCTCCGTCGCCAGAGGCGGTTTCGGCCGATGCCGTCTTTGAAGCGCGCAAGGCGCGAGTAGTAGCAATATTGGAACGCTTGAACATGCTCGACCGGGCGCGGGTCGAGCGCCAGGCGAACGGCAGCCTCGTCGTCGACGCCGCACTCATTGACGACGCGGAGTACGAGGAATTGGCCGCCGAGTTGGCGCAGCTCAACCCACGTCCGGGCTTGCGCGTCTCCGACGAAAACACGCTGATCGAAGCGGTACGCGACGCGCTCGCCGAGCGCGCCCCCGGAGTTAAGGCGGACTATCTCGGCTCCGGACGCTTCCGCCTTTCCGGAAAAGTGGCAAACGAAAGCGAGCGCGACGGACTCCTGCAAGCGCTGACCACCGCCTTTCCCGCGGTGCGTGCTTTCGAATCCGCGCTGCTCACGCCACCCATGATGGCCGAGCGGTTGGTGCAGATGTTGCAGGACAACGAAGTGACGGTACTCGGCCAAGCCTGGAGCGATGAGACGTTTTCGGTCGACGTCAACGTGGCACCATCGCGGCTATTGCTGCTGAAGCAAACATTGACGCGCGTCGAAACCGAGTACGGGCGATGGCTCAAGTTCGTCGTGCGCATCCAGGGGGAGGGAGCGGAAAAGCCCCCGTTACAGACCGCGTCGTTGCCGTTCAAGATTCAGGGTGTCGTCGGCGGTGAGACGCCCTACATCGTTCTGCCTGGAAACGAGAAGGTGGTTCCCGGCGGCAGCGTCGGCAAGTGGCGGCTCGTCGAAGTCGCGTCTGACCACCTGGTGTTCGACGGCCCGCAGCGGCTCGTCGTCAGTCGATGAGCCGACAGATAGGACCAATATCAAAAGATCGACAGGAAATGAACCTCACCGAACTTGAAGAACGATTGAACGGCCCCGACGGTGTTGCGGCTCGCGATGAGGTGGCCACGCGGTTGGCGGAAATGGAACAGCGACTACGCGGGCAGATTGCCGCCGGTATGCCGCGGAGCGAGTTTCCCGATTGCCAGGCAGCGCTCGACGCCGTGGTTGCTGCCGCCGAGGTCATCAGCCAGCGGCGCGTAGGGCTGGGTTGACACTTAAGCACGGGCAGAAAACTACGTGAGCAACCCAACCACGGCAAGAAACGGCAAAGCGTGTATCTTTAGTTTAGTGGAAACGGCAGTGTAAACAACGTTCCGGCCACGATGGCCGGCCCCAACCAATAGACAGCGGGATAACGAAAGCGGAGAACCAGAATGATCACCAACGGCTTGTCTTTCGACTACATCGGCACTTCGGTCGCTAACGTCGTGGAAAATGCGGAGACGTCGCTCAAGAATAAGATTTCGAGCCTCGACGCAGACACGGCGAGTTCGACGGACCTGCTTCTGCTGCAGCAGGAAATTTCGAAATTCACGATCATGACGGAGATTCAGAGCACGCTCGTGAAGGAACTCAGCGACGCGATGAAGGGCGTCATCCAGAAAGCAGGCTGACTTTTTTTGCTTCCCGTTCAGGCCCCGCTCAGGTCCTTTTCCTCTATGCGTGGGGCATTGCGCTCCCCATGAAGAATCGGAACCAGAGCGGAGTGTGAGCCCTTCGAATCTCTCCGGTATCCAGAAAGGATTTGGGCCGGCCGTTTTCCCATCCTCGCATGCAGGGTTCCGACACATTAAGCGGGTTGTTCACAGCATACCCGCAAGTTTCCGGACCTTGATCCAGCGGGCCCTTGTCGTGCCTCCGGCCTAGACCTTTTTCGGATCGTCCCCGTTGCCGGTCGGTCCGTTGCGCGTAAATTGTTCGGCAAAACGAACACCACCGAGGGCTTCCTGCGCCGTTTCGATCATTCCCAAAGCCTGCGTCACGGTGCGTGCCGACAATGGCTTTCCCGGAGAAGGCTTTAAGCCAAGTTCATCAGCGACGGCTCGCGAAAGCGAGGCGCCATACGAACTCGCCAACGCCTCAACGAACATCCGCGTCGCATCGCCGTCACCTTCAACCCATGCCACGGAGCGGCCAGAGGGCGTGCTGCCGGTAGCGACAAGCTTGTAGGACTCGCCGTCGATTTGAACGTGCAAGTCTTGGCCCAACGCGGCCTCGCGGCGAAAATCGTCCACCGACAAGGAAGGACGCGCGGCGCCTGAAGTCGCATTAAGGTTCGAAATACTCACCGTCGAATGCCTTTTCCATGTGTTGGTGCAATAGCGGCGGCCTGCTCAACTCCAACCCGACTCTCCGCTTCCGCGCCTTCTCCGACGTTTTCTCGTCGTATCGATACAAATTCCTTTTTTCTCCCGTGCTTCCATCCACGGCATTACAAAAACCTGCGCTCGCCGGTGGCGCAGCGGCCCATTGGCGACTATGCTGACACTCTATCTGGCCTGTTAGTAACAGCACTAAAGGCTTAGTTCCAGCGAATGCATCGCACGTCCCGTGCCTTCGGGACGCCTCGCAGGACATCCGTTTGTGCTATCTCTTCCAGGCCTTTTTGGTAAGATAGCCCGACAAATTGCATAAATGACCATGTCGTTCACGCCGTTGTCATGCGCGCACGGCACTCTGGCCATACCGCGGAAGAGCGGGGGGAAGCGTGGACTTTTCGGCAATCGGCGTACCCGGCATGGTGCACGGTTAGCGGACCGCCTGCGCAAGGTGACGCAGCATTCGGACAACAACGATGAACCGCAGCATCGAGAGCGACTCGGCAGCCGCAGGCGACGCGATGTCAGAAGCCGCGGAAAGCGCGCAAGGCGGTGACATCGCAATGCCGAGTGCATGGAACGGCTCCCCGTTTCAATCCACGGCTCCCGATGCTTTTCCGCCGGAAAGCGAAGGCGATGTTGAGTCGTCCGAACTTGTCGAATCTGAGCCGAGCGCTCCCCTGCAAGCCGATACGTCCGCTCTATTCAAGCAACTGGTACACGACCACCGCGAACGCCTGTACCGCTTTGTCTTGAAAAACATCGGCAACTCAACCGAAGCCGAGGAAATTACCCAGCAAGCATTCATGGAAGCGGCGCGCTCGTACGCGACCTATCGCGGCGAATCCGCGGTGTCCACATGGATCTACGGCATCGCGATGAACCTGACACGCAACTATCTGTCGCGCTCACCGCACCGCAAATACGATTTTGTCGACGAGCAATCACTGGAGACACTCGCGTCGAACGAGGTCGATCCAGCCGACGCGCTGGCTAACCGTCAGGCGGTAGAGGCACTGCAGCGCGAACTTGCGGAGTTGCCCGACGAAATCAGAGAGGTGCTGCTCCTCGTGGCACTCGATGAGGTCTCCTACGAAGACGCCGCGGTCATGTTGTCGATTCCGGTCGGTACGGTGCGCAGTCGGGTATCGAGAGCCCGTGCCAAGCTACGCCAACGGCTGACCAGCGCGGGGATCGAGCTCGGTTTCTAGGAGCGGGACGACTTCTTTACGTTTCACACGCGGTTGAGCATCCATGGCGGCGGCCGTTCCCCTCCGGCGTGCGTCGCCGCCGTCGTTTCGCCGCTGGTCGGCTCCCCACGGTGCAGCCGCTCGGCCCACGTTTCGGCCAGATTAAGCAGGCCTTCGAGTTGATCAAGCAGATGCTGCCCAGTCGTCTCCGCCAGCGGCAACTGAAACTGCAGGCAAGGCTTGCCGTCCGGCGCAATGCAAAGGAAACCGCCACCGCTCCCCGCGCCCATGAAATTGGCGCGCAGCATGGCTGTCTGGCTCCCGTGCGGAACCGTTTGCCGTCCATCGGTGAGCGGGCACGAGAGGAGCCAGCGCTGAGCGCCGGGAACATGGGCTAGCGTTACCAGCCAGCGGCCGTCAAATGCCAGCTGGCAGCAGCCGTTACCGTCGAGCTTCAGACCCGGAACGCCGATCAAGGTACCGAGCTCATTGATTGTCGAGTCAGGACCTCCGGCAACATGCGGGGCTCCGGTCATCTAATTTCCTCCGCCCGTACCTGGCCCGCTTTCGGGCGACGTTTCCGCCTTGCAGAATACGACCACATTCGCGACGCCGTCATGCCGCTGATAACTCAGGTGATCGGCGAGCTTGCGCACAAAATGGACCCCGAGGCCGCCGATCTCTCGCTCGTCGATATCCTTTTCGGTATCCGCGGGCGGCAGACTGGTCGGATCGAACTCCGGCCCATAGTCCCGTAGCGTGACGCACACCCGGTGACCGTCATAATCAGCGTTGACCTCGATGGTCCCATCGTTGCAGTTGCGATAGGCATGCGCAACGATATTGGCAATCAGCTCGTCGAGAATGATATTCACGTAGCGGATTGTCCGTTCCTGCACGCCGGCCGTCGCCGCCCATTCCTCAACGGCATCCGCGAGTTCCGCGATCTCGGGCGCACGGCTGTTGAGCTGGCGGGAAAAAGACGATGAGGACGATGACGGGGCTGACATGGCCGTGGGATATCGACTCAGAATAGAACGCGGCTGATTGGGCGTCTTGAGTTCATCGAGTTCAGTAGACGACAAGCATAACGGAAACCATTGCACATGGCGCGGCGGTCCTCGCGAAGCCCTTTTCCCCTGCCCTTTGCCCTCACCGGCTGAGAAGAAACCTTTGTGTGGGTATCAAACGGCGTCTCTAAGTTCCCGATGCAACGATTTCTCGCACCAGGCGCGATATTTTGGAGCAAATTCCGACGGGCACGGAACCGGAAACGCCGATCCGTTACCAATTCTGACGGTATGTGCACTACGAACGAACAACATTGGGGAAACGGCGGGTCGGTAGGTACCGCGCCGGAAACGAGAGGCGAGGGACACCGAATGCATGGGAAATGCAAGGGCATCCGTGTCCGACGTTTGGTCAATCGGCCGTCCGTGCGCGACGAAGGAGGGGCGCCGGGCGTGGAGGAGCTATTCGGTTATTTCAAGCGGTTTCTGGTTTTCCTGGCCGTCTGCCTAACCTCGCTCGTGCCGGGATCGGTGCTGGCGGCTGGGGATGCCCCGCTAGTGGTCATGGTGACGCCGCGCGGCCGGACGTCAATGGAGATTGTCTTCGAAGCCGATCTGCAACGCCGGCTGGGCGGACGTGTGCGTTTCATGCTGATCGTGCCGGACGCACGCAACAAGGACGAAATGGCGGCTTTACCCGAGCGCATACGCAAGGAGAAGCCAAGCCTCATCTACACCTGGGGTACGCCGACGACGGTCGCCGTCGCCGGTACACACGACAAGCCGGTGATTGACGACATCCCGATCGTCTTCGCCGTCGTCGCCGATCCGGTCCGTGCCGGGATCGTGAAAGATTTGCGTGCGCCGAACCGCAACGTAACGGGCACTTCGCATCTGGCGCCGCTGACCGTACAGATCAACGCCATCGAATCGTTCCGGCCATTCAAGAAGCTCGGCGTTGTGTATAACGCCGGCGAACCCAATTCTCGCTTCATGCTCGATGACCTCAATGCGGTTGCCGCCCACCTCGGCTTCGAGTTGATCGCCGAAGCGGTCACGCCCGATGCCAAGGGCGCCCCCGACCCACAGAGCCTGCCCGGGCTCGTGCGCAAGGTGAAGGAACGCGGCGCGGAATGGCTGTACATCGGGCCGGACACCTTCGTCGGTTTCACGCATCGCAAGATAACCACCGATGCGGCGGCCGAGGCCGGATTGCCGTCGTTCACCGCCAACGAAAGCGCGATCCGCGACGGCAACGCATTGTTCGGCCTCTTTTCGCCGCAGGAAAACATGAGCCGCTTTGTCGCCTTCAAGGCGGCGCAGATCCTCAAAGGCGAGGTTCCGGTCGGAAGTATTCCTATTGAGACACTGCAGCGCTTCAGCGTGCTGGTGAATATGTGTACGGCAAAGGCGCTCGATGTCTATCCGCCGCTGCCGCTGCTCAACATCGCGGACGTGCGCCTTCCCGCGAGGCTCGGGCCCAGCTCGGCGCCGTGTGTGCCGCCGGGCAAGCCGGGAAGCGGGCCATGAAACTCTCCGAAGCGACCGCGTCCCCACCGGCGGAACGCGACACTGATCTGCCGCGCATCCGCGGGCTGCGCCTGGCCGCCTATGTGTGGGAAATCGCCGGGGCGTGGTTCATCATTCTCTGGCTAGCCGGCGTCGCCGCCGTGGGCGCGTTCGCTTGGAACTATCAGGAAGAAATCGACGGTCTGCGGCGCGAACGCTTGTTGCTCTTCCTCTCCGAAATCAGGGACAAGGCGGAGACCGATCTGCAACTCGGTTTCGACATCGGCGAGGACCGCGGCGTGCGCAACATGCTGGATGATCTGATCCGCAAGGACCCGTCGGTACGTTCCATCGAGATCTTCGACACGGAAGGCATCTCCCGGCATTCGACCGACCGCGGCACGACCGGGGAAACCGTCAGCCCCGAATGGCGCCATGCCGCGCAGCACTTCTCAGGGCATTACTGGACCAGCCAATCGGAAACGGATGCCACGCTCGGCGTGCCCCTGCGCGGCAGCTTCCGCGAGCCGGTCGGGCACTTGGCCATCACCTATCAGCCGGATGCGGGCGGCGAGCGCATCGAGGCATTCAAGGAAAACGCCGCCACCGTACTGATCGTTTTTCTGCTCGCCGTCTTGATCGCACCTTTTATTGCCGCCGCCGCGTATGCGCGCGAGGTGGCAGCGGCCGAGGATGCCTTCTACGCCGATGACGAGCGCCGCTCGCCAACCGTCGCCATGCTGAGCCGGATTCGCCGGCGGCTTGACGACGCGATGCACAAGGTGGGGCGGAGAGCGCGATGAACCGGTTGGTTCACGTCGAGCGACGGCTCGCCCTGTTTACGGTGGCGCTGGTGGCCGGCCTCGTCGTTTGCCTCATCGCCTTGATCGTCGGCCAGACGGCTGAGTTGCGCCGTAACGAGCAGCGTATCCGCGCCGCCGTGATCGCTGAAGCGTTGGCCGCCTCGATCGGTCGTGCACTGGCGTATGACATCCCTTTCGACCGGTTATCGGGAGTCGACAGTGTTTTCGGTACGCGCATGAGCGAGGATGGCGACATCGTGCGCATCGTGCTCACCGATGCTTCCGGAAAGGTCGTCGCCGAACGCGCGGTCCCGGAGCCGTCGTCGGTCGCCCCGATCGCCATCTCGGCAACCGTCCGGCCCACCGAGGGAGAAAGTTCTGCGGTTGGGACGGTCACGGTTTATACCGAGCCGACCACCGTTCTTGAGGCATTGGCCTTTCCGGCCGCCCTCGGAATTATCATTGTCGTCGCCACGCTGACGATCGCGCGCCGTAGCGTGAGCTATGCGCTCAAGCGCGGCGCGGAGGCCCGTGAGATTGCGCTGCACGCCATGCAGGAACGCATCGCCGCTGGCGACCTGACGACGGTCGTCAATGAAACCAGCCCACGCAGCTTCGATCTGCGCGCGTCGTGGCTGACCGCCCGTATCCGCGACTTGAATGAAAGGCGCCTGCGCCTACAGCGCCTGGTCGCCTCGCTGCTGCACACCGAGCCCGAGCTTGGGGAGAGGCAACGCCTCTCCGCGTTGCTCATCGACGCGGTCGCGGATACGCGTTTCGCTGCCATCAAGCCTGCTCGCGACCGCGTCCATCCCCTGCGCAGCGATCTCGGCTGGATCCTCTTTCTCGGTAGCACCGCCGTATGGACAGCGCTGGGCGCAAGCGGAGCAATCAACGGAATTCCCGTCTGGCATCGACCGCTGCTGCTCGCTTGCGCGGTGGCGGGATGTGCCTCCGGGCTGCCGCTCGGACGACGCCTCGCCATGGGCGCTCCACCGAAACTCGCGGCGTCGCTCGGCTTGACGATAACGATGCTTGCACCGGTATTGTTCGCGATGGCGCAGGGTGTCGACGCCTTCCGCGAACCGGGACTCTGGGTCGCGATCATCGCCCTCGGCGTCGGGTTCGGGATTTTCGTACGCGCGCTTGCGGCCTTGCCTTTCGCTCGGCAGGAACCTTCGCCGCTCACCATCGCACAGGGAGCAACGACGACGATCTCTCCGTCGCTCATGATGCGCGGCCTCTGCGTCGGCTGGCCGCTCGGCATGATCGGCGGTACGGTCCTCGGCGTCGGGTGGTCGTTCGTCGCGGCCGGACTGGTGGCGGGCGTGGCGCATATGTTCCTCGCGAGCTTGCGCATCGAGCAGACGCGAATCATTTCGACGCATTCGGGCAGCCGGCCTCTGTCGCCAGCGCACCCCGGCGGATGGCCGTTTCTAGGTTTCGCGTTTGGGTTATTCATGGCGTCGTCGGTCACCGGCGTCTTTCCCGGCCTGCGCGTGGATACGCCGGTCGAAACCGTTTTCGCCCTGTGCGGGCTGGTGCTCGGAATCGCGCTGGCATTTGCCGCCGCCGGGCGATTGACGGAAAAGGTATTTGTCGCGCTCGCAGCACTCGCCTGCGGAATGATCGCCGCCGGGTATTTCGATGCGGTCCCCTATCCCATTTGGGTGCATACCATCGCCGTTGGCGTGCTCGGTTTCGCGATTTCCGGGCATCTGATCATTGTCGGAACCCGGGAAGCGGCCGGGCTCGAGGTATTGCCCCGGGCCGGTACAGGCTGCGTCCTGGGCTGTGCGCTCTCGGCGGTCGCCTTGTATGCCGATCTGCCCATGCATTGGCTCTGGTGGGCCGGATGCGCCGCGTGGATCGGGTTGGCATGGGTATGTTTCGCCGCAAAGGAGCAACGGTAATGTTGCTGCGTACGCGACTCATCATTATCTCGACGCTGGTCCTGCTCCTGTTGCTGGCCGCTTTCAGCGGCGTGTTATGGATGCGGGATGCGCACTTCAACAGCCGGTTCAACGGCGAGGTGTTGCAGAGCCAACGTTTCGCTTGGGAAAAGATTCGCGGCGAAACGCAGGAACGGCTTGCCCTCTCGCACCAGCAACTCGTTTCCGATCCGGCGTTCGCCCGCCTCGCTCGCCATGCCGCCGACTCCACCCAATTAGCGACCCTCATCGAGGGACTGCGTGCAGGTTTTCCCGAGATACGGGTCGACGTCTTCGGCGCCGACGGCAGCGTTCTTTATTCATCGGCGGTCAACCTTTCCGAATCAGGCGGCCTGCTCGACCCGGGCGCCATCGCCGCTCTCCTCGGGGACGGCAAGGCGGTAGCCGGTCTGACGCAGCTTTCGAACAAGGAATTCCTGTTCGTACGCGCACAACCACTTGGCACTCCGGGTTCCGGTAAGCGGGCGCCGGGTGCTATCGCCGCGGTGGCCCTGGCCGTCGAGATTCTGCCGGCCCTCACGCAATTACGCGACAGTCTCTCGGGCGAAGTGGCCATCCATAACCTGCGCGGCAAACTTGTCGCCGGGACGAAACCCGCGCTGATGAACACGCTGGGGCTCGGCACCGCGGTACGCACAGAGCGGGTGACCCGACGCGAGGTCGACGGACGGACCTACCTCGTCTCGGTCCTCCCTCAGTTCAATTCCGAACAACGCCCGCTGGCCGCCCTGATCACTGCGCGCGACATCACCGATCTGGCGCGCGCCGACGCCAGTTTCAACACGCGCATTGGCACAGTGACCCTGTTCTTCGGTATTGCGCTTCTGATCCTGATGGCGCTTTACCTGCGCGCCTCGCTCGACCCACTGAACCGGGCGCTGCGCGCCCTCGACGCACTGGCTCGCGGCGACACGTCAGCGCAGGTTGTCGACGAGAGCGAGGCCGAGGTCGCCGACGAAGCGGCGCGCATCGTGCACGGCATTTCGGTACTGCGCGAGGAGGTACTGCAAGGCCACATGCTGCGTGACGAACGCCTGCGCGCCCGGCAGCAGCAGGAGCACGTGATCCGCAGCCGTCTGCGCGAGCTCGCCGAGAGCCTGGACGCGCAATCGCGCGAGGAAATCCTGCGGGAACTCGGCGCGCTGGAAGCAGAAGCGCAGCCGCCAGCCGCTCAGGCGACAACGACGGCCAACGCCGCAGACATTCCCGGCGGCGCAGAGGCAAACGACTTGGCGGCTTTGGCGGGTGTCCTTGGCCGCATGACGGGATTGATTGCCTCGCAGCAGCACCGGCTGCTCGATCTGCTGTCCGAAGTCCGCTCGGCCGCCGAGGCGAAGGCACGGCTCGCCGGCCTACAACAGGAACTGGAAGTCGCGCGCCAGATGCAGGCGGCGATTCTGCCCCGTGTCGCCCCGGCAAGCGAGCAAGTCCGCGTCGCCGCGCTGATGATTCCTGCCAAGGAAGTGGGCGGCGACTTCTACGACTACTTCTTCCTCGATTCCGAATGGCGCTACCTGGGCATTGTCGTCGCCGACGTCTCGGGCAAGGGTGTGCCCGCCGCCTTCTTCATGGCTGTTGCGCGTACGCTGCTCAAGAGCAACGCGCAATTTCTGCGCGCGCCCGCCGATTGCGTCACGCAACTCAACAACCTGTTGTGCGCCGACAACGACCAGATGATGTTCGTCACCGTGTTCTACGGCGTGCTCGATCTCGTTACCGGCCGCTTCGAATACGTGAACGCCGGTCACAATCCGCCGCTCCTGATTCCGGCGCAGGGCGAAGCCCAATACCTGCCGAAGACGAAGGCGATGGCGCTCGCGGTGATGGAGGACATTTCCTTCCCGGCCGGCGAACTGACGCTCGGTCCAGGCGATTCGCTGCTCTTTTACACCGACGGGATTACCGAGGCCACGAGCACCGACGGAGAGCTCTACGGCGAAACGCGTTTGTTGCATACGCTGCAAGCCTGCGCCGGAGCCGACATGCCGGCCCGCAACGAAGCCATCCTCTCCGACATCCGCCGCTTCGAGCGTGGAGCCATGCAAGCGGACGATATCACGTGTGTTTCCCTGGTCTATCGCCCGGCGGGCAGCGCAGCGGTGCAGGCATGAACATGGGGGTGCCAACCGATACGCGGAGCCACCTAGGGCGGCTCGCCTATCTTGCCCTCGTTCCGTCGGCTGTTCTGCTCGCGTGCTTCCTGATCACATCGCTTTTGGTCAGCCTGCGTGTGGAGGAGGCGGTCGTCAACTTGGCTGAAGTGCGCGCCCGCCTCGTTGCCGGCGAGGTGAGGCGGGCGGTCGAAGCGGGTTTGCGTTTCGGCATCCAGCTTACAGACCAGAACGGGCTTCCGCGGCAGCTGACCGAACAACTACGAGGAGACCCCGATGTTCAGGCGATCACGGTCTACTCGGACACGGCCCAACCGGTTTTCCGCGAAACTCGCCCCGCCGAAGCCGTCGAGCTCGAACCGCGCTTCGCTCGGCGCCTGCTGGACGAGAGCGCGGTCAACCCGGCCGAAGACATCGTGCGTACCTTCCGGAGCGGTGGTCAACAGCACGTCGTGATGTCGATACGCGACCCGATTGGGCGCCCGGGGGGCCTCGTCTCCGTGATGTATGCCGACCCGGCGGCGACGGCAACGTTCGCTGCCGTCATGGAACGCCTGCTTCCAGCCACCGGCGTTAGCTGGCTCGCCGGCACGGCGGTGTGCATTGCTCTCGTGGCTCTGATGTGGGGCCGCTGGGAACGGGCAAGCGCCGCCGTCATCAACCGCCTGCGCGGTACCCCGACTGCCGACGACGGCATGCAACGCATGGCCGGCCTGAAACTAGACGGTGCCGTCAAGTCCATCGAGACGGCCGAAACGGAACTCGACAGGCTGAGCCGATTCGCCGAACGCCGTCCGGATGGGCCCTCGTAATGCGGGAGAAACTTCGTATCTGGCTTGCCGCCGCCGTCGTGGTGGCCGTTGTCGGCGCGGGCCTCGCAGCTATCGTCAGCGAAGCGCGACACACCGGCAGCCCACGTGTCGTCAGCGCGTTGCAGCGTAACGCGCAGGGCATCGGACGCGTCGTCGGAATGCAGATCGAAAGGGCCGTGCAGGTTGGTATCGCCACGGACCGTCTGCCCGGTCTCGACACCTTGTTACGCGACGAACTCGCACGGCACAAAGAGCTGTCTTTTTTCGGCGTGGTGGCCGAGGACGGCCAGATTCTTACTGTTCAGATCGCCGACGATGTCGACTCGGCGGACCGGCCGGAAATCGAGCGTCTTGTTGCCGCCGCCGATGCGCAAGCGAAGCCCCCCATTGATGCCGTCTTGCTGCCGGCGGCGCGGCGCGGGAGCTACGCCGAGTTCGAGCCCAACGAGTTTTCTTATCGTGCCGAAAGTGTACCGGCCGGTCCGGGCGCGCCCGAGGTCACCGTCGTAGTCGGCTATGCGACCGACTACTTCGACGCACAGGTCCGAGCCGTCGCGGCGGATATCGGTATCGCCGTACTCATCAGCCTCATCCTGGTCCTTGAACTGTCTCAGTATGCGGCCCGGCGATGGATGCTGCGCGACCTCGTCGTGATTCACGATCTGGCGCAGGAGGTTGCCGACGGTGAGTTCAGGGCGCGCGCCGTACTGCCCGGCCGCAGCCCGTTCGAACGACTTGCCGGCGCCCTCGACGCGCGGCTCGACGGGTTGCGCATCAGTTATCGCCGGCTCGCCCAGCGAGCCACAGCGCTTGGCGGCGACCCGCAAGCGCGCCATTGGGCCGACGAGGTAGCCGCCTTCGGCAAAGAACACGCTCTCGATCACGAACCGCAGCCGATCGGTGCGCACGTTACGACGGGCCGCTTGCGGCTGGTCGTATTCCTCGTCGCCATTGCGGAGGAATTCTGCCGACCATGGTTCGCCCTTCATGCGGCAGGTATCGAGGGACCCAGCACGCTCGGGTCGTCGATTCTCGCCAGCTTGCCGCTGACGGCATTCCTGCTGACCTGGGCACTGTCGCAACTCGTCGGGCCGTTTCTGCTCCGGCGCTACGGCTTTCGCTGCTGCCTCGGCGTCTCGATCGCTCTCACCGCCGCGTCTTTGGCGGCGACAGCCGTGGCCGGGCACTGGTATTTGCTCGTCGCGCTGAGGGCGCTGAGCGGGACGGCATTTGGGCTTGTCCTGATCTATGCGCAAACGGGGCTGCTCGGACTCGATACCGGCGCCATGCGTGCCCGCAACGTCGCGCAATTTTCGGCGGCGATTGTCGCCGCAGGGATTTGCGGCCCCGTGATCGGCGGGCTTTTCGCCGATGCCTACGGCTATCGCTTCGCGTTTTTGCTTGCCGCCGTCGTTACGGCTCTCGCGTTGCTGCTCGTCGGAGGCATGCGCGTCGAACTTACCCCTGAGGACAGCAACCGGCCACGGCGCAGCGTGGCGCAGACGGCTCGCCTGGCGCTTGGCAACCTTCGTTTCCTGGCCCTCGTCCTGGTAACCGCCGTACCGACCAAGCTCGCGGCTACCGCCGTCTTGCTCATCGTCGTACCCCTCGCCGTCGCCGATCTCGGCGAGCCCGCTGCCACCGCCGGCCGCCTGCAGCTGTTGTTTTTCGTTGCCTTTCTTTTTGTCGCCGGTCCGGTGGCGCACCTCTCCGACCGGTTCGGACAGCGCAAACCGTTCGTGCTCGGCGGCGCGCTCATCGGCGGCGCTGCATGTCTGCTCGGTTACACCCTGCAAGGCGTCATCGGCTTCGCGGCCGTGTGCGGACTGCTTGGCCTGGGTCAGGCGACTGCAGGAAACTCTCAAGTGGTTCTTGTTACCCGCGTCTTTTCCAGCGGCCAGTCGGCAGCCGACCCGGAAATCGGGCTCGGGTTGTACCGGCTCATTGAACGGTTCGGCGGCGCGCTTGGTCCCGTTGTCGCGGCCCTGCTCGTCCGCTATTCGGGCCTGCAGACCTGTATTGCCGTCATCGGTACCCTCTTCGCGCTCAGCATCGTCGCTACGGCGCTCTTGCTGCGTGGCTACGACGAAACCCGAACGGCACCCAAGCCATCGATGAACTTGGCGAGCGATACGGCATGACCCCTCCGACATCCTCCGTGGCCGTGCAGTCAACTGTCGCCGGCCTGCACCTGCCGCGCCGGTTTGCGCGGTTTTCCGCTCGCCTGCTGTCACCGGCCGATGCGGCAGCCGTCTTCGACCTTCGCCGTCGCGTGTTCGCCACACTCCCGCTTGAGTTCCGGCTCAACGATCCCGCCGACCAGGATGTCGAACGTGCCGAACGGGAATGGGCCGACGAACACTTGAACCGGCCGGCGATTACGCTTGGCGTCTTCGCAGGTGCATCGCTCATTGCTTACGCCACGGTGATCCTTCCCGGGAGCGACTATCGATGCGAGATTGGCGACCGCTTGAACCTTTCATCCGACGATATGGGGAACTCAGCACACCTCGCCTCGTGCTTCATCGACAATGGCTATCGTGGGCACGGTCTGCAGTTGAAACTCGTTAAATGGCGTTTGGCGGTAGCCCGTATTTTTGAACGCCGGCTTATCGTCTCCATGACGGCAGCGGGAAACGAGTATTCGCGACGCAATCTGCTCGCCGCAGGCCTCTCGATCAAGCGCGTCGCCGAACGAACGCCCGGCCGCTTCTGGTACTACCTCGGGCTCGATCTCGCCGCCCCGCAGCAACGCGTTGTCGAATCGGTCTGGGTCCACGACTCGGAGCGCGCACGGCAGGTGGAGCTGACAGCGGCGGGTTTCGAGGGAATTGTCGAGAAGGCACGCCTTGGCTCTCACACGCAAGAATTCTTCATTCAATTCGCGCTTCTGCGGGAAATCCGAGACCCGTGCTGAATCGGTTCGTCATCGGCCCACGGGCTGATCACGCCGACGTTCTCTGAGTTCGGCCGAGAACGTGATCAAAGTGACGTACGAAGTGACGCGGGGCTTATCGCTGATTGGGCGGGTGGGCGCGAGTGCCACCCTGGGGCTGCTCTACACCTTCTCGTTCGGCGCCGCCAAGAACGACGGCGTCCCCACCGACGCCGGTCCCCCGCCCCCGCCGCCGAGCGTCGCTCACTGACGTCATGAGCTTGCCGGGCCTCGGGTTCGCCTCGGGACGGCCAAGCCATGGACGCCAAATCTATGACCTTCGTTATATATGTACTTCACCTATTGGGGATAGTAGAATCCACAGTCCCAATAGAACACAATAATTCCCCGCCATGGATGATGTTTTCTCGGCCCTCTTGGCCCGCGGCGTATCGCTTTTTGGCCAAGGGGACCGGTTGCTGCGGCTGCGTTTGGCCTCGGGGCGGGGGTTTTCCGAAGCCACGCTCTTGCCGCACCGCCTGCACGGCGAAGAAGGTCTCTCGGTCAATTATCGGTACGACCTCGAGTGCCTGTCGGCGAACGCCCACCTCGAACTCAAGACCCT
>NZ_JANZKY010000010.1 GCF_025770765.1 Propionivibrio soli
GCGTGACGTCGCGACCGTCGAACTTCACGGTGCCCTGCGAGGGCGCCACCAAGCCCGACATGATGTTGAGCATCGTCGTCTTGCCGCAGCCCGACGGCCCGAGCAACGCATACGCTCCCCCGTCTTCAAACGTCATCTTCAAGGGTAGCAAGGCGTAGTCACTGTCCTGCTTGGGGTTGGGCAGATAGGCATGCGCCAGATCGAGTTCAATGCACGCCATATCAGCACCCTCCTCCGCGCCGAGGAGATAACAGGAGTTCTCCCTCCTCGTCGAAAACGTAGATCTGCGCCGGGTCGAAATAAAGCGTGACCGGTGTACCTAGCTCGAAGTAATGAACGCCGGGCAACTGCGCGACCAGTTCCGTTGTTCCGATCAGTTCGCCAGCCAGTGTCTCGAAGTGAACGAAGGTGTCGGACCCAGAGATTTCCGCCAACTCGACCTTGGCGGGCAATGAGATATCGCCGTCCTGGTGGGCCACGCGCACGGCGCTGGCACGCAGGCCGGCGGTGAATTTTTGAGAGTTGGTTTTCGGTAGGCGAAGTGGAATCCGCGGCCCGCATTCCAGCTGTAAGCCTTCGGCGATGCCATTCGCCGCAACCAGATTCATTGGTGGGTCGCTGAATGCGCGTGCCACGCGTAGCGATTTTGGATTGTTGAAAACGTCGGCCGTCGGCCCGTACTGGAGCAACTCCCCTGCGTCGAGTACCGCCGTATAACCGCCCAGCAGCAAGGCTTCGCTGGGCTCCGTCGTCGCATAGACCACTGTCGAGTTGCCTTCAGCGAACAAGGCGGTCAACTCGTCACGCAGTTCTTCGCGCAATTTGTAGTCGAGGTTGACCAGCGGCTCGTCGAGGAGCATTAGAGGCGCGCCCTTCGCCAGCGCCCGTGCTAACGCGACGCGTTGCTGCTGCCCGCCGGAGAGCTCGGCCGGATAGCGGTCGAGAAACATCTCGATGTGCAGTTTTTCCGCAAGCTGCCTCACGCGCTGCCGCGCGTTCTTCTCGCCCCGCAATTTCATCGGCGAAGCAATATTGTCGGAGACTTTTAGGGAGGAGTAATTGATGAACTGCTGGTAAACCATCGACACATTGCGTTCACGTACGGGAACGCCAACCACGCTTTTTCCATCGACCAGCACATCGCCGCTCGACGGCTCGTCCAACCCAGCCATCACCCGCATAAGACTTGTTTTTCCCGCCTGGGTCGCGCCCAGTAAGACCGTCACCGCACCACTGCACGGGGAAATACTCATGTCATACAGCCAAGTTTGCGGGCCAACGATCTTGCTGATGCTATTCAGAGTCAACTGCATGACACCACCCTTTTCTATGATGTTTAAAGTCGAATCACGCTTCCCTTTTCAATTGAAACGGCTCAAATCAAGTACTCTGTCTTGCGGCAGCGGGGTCTAGCAGGGAAATTCACTGACGACGCTGAAAGAGCGCCCATGGCGAAACGTGAAGGCACAATGCGTCATTGAGAAGTACCCTTACCCTGATGTGATGTTTTTTTGATGTTGTTAATCTAACACCGGTTTTAAGTACAAATCAAGAAAATAAATCAATCAAATCAATGCGAGGGAATTTGGTAATTTTTCCATTTAAAATCATCGTGTTATTTTGTTTGGCACCAACCTTTAGTCACCAAGAGAACTCGGTTCTGACTCTTGAAGTACAAAGGCAAGCGCTTTTTTCTTGGTAAAGATGATCCTGTCCGGCGCGAAATGGCACACGGGCAAAGATCGGGAATCGGGCGGGGGACGCGCGGCACCCCGCCTTGAAGCGGGAAAACCCGAGCGCATTTGAAGCGGAGGGAACGTCCCGTCGACCTTCAGGCCGGCGGGACGCAAGGAGCGGGACTATCTACTTTGTCGGATGGCGCGGCCTGCCCTATGAAGGATCATCCAGACGTCAGGCCGGGATATGCGAACTACATCCCCCAACGCAAGGCGGAGGTGTGAACGGGAGCATCCCACAGTTCCAGGATTTCGTCGTCAAAAGCCGATACCGTGATCGAGCATCCGGCCATTTCGAGCGACGTCACGTAGGTTCCCGTCAGATAGCGGACAACATTGATTCCCGCTTTGGCCAGAATGTTACGGGCGCAGTTAACCATCAAGTACAACTCCAGCAGGGGCGTGCCTCCGAATCCATTGACCAGCAATATCACTTGCTGGCCGGATTTCAGGGACAGATCCTTCATGATGGCTCCCGTCAATTCGGCAGCGATTGCATCGGCGCTCGCCAATGGCACACGTTTGAGCCCTGGTTCGCCGTGAATACCGACTCCGATTTCCATGTCTTTCGAGCTGATCTGAAAGGTCGGCTTGCCCACAGCGGGTACCGTACACGACGTGAGGGCGACCCCCATGGATGCGATGGACTTGTTTACTGCATCGCCGAGCGCCTTGAGCTTTCTCAAGGGATAACCGCGTTCCGCAGCCGCCCCCAGGATTTTCTCAACAATCAGCGTCCCGGCAACGCCCCGCCTGCCCGTTGTGTGTAGAGAATCCTCCAGCGCCACGTCATCGTTAACGATGACAATGTCGCTGTCCTGATCAAGCATTTCGGCGGCCATCTCGAAATTCATCATATCGCCAGGATAGTTCTTGACGATAAAAAGTACGCCAGCACCCCCATCGACGGCATTGGCCGCGTTAATCATCTGGTTGGGAGTCGGCGAAGTGAAAATCTGCCCCGGACAAGCAGCATCCAGCATGCCATGGCCGACAAAACCGACATGCAGCGGCTCGTGTCCGGCCCCCCCTCCGGAAATCAACGCGACCTTGCCCGGCTGGATATGCTTGCGCCGAATATACTCACGCTCCGGCCCCAACACGACGATGTCGGTGTGAGCCGCCGCAAACCCGTCCAGTGATTCGTCACGAATCGTATCAACGTGATTCATGAGATTTTTCATAGGCCGCCTCGAGAAAAAATTATATTTAAACTAGGCCAATACATGAGTTCACCGCTTTAGTGGAGATTTTCGGCAGTGAGGATTTCAACGCGTGGCTGGACGACATTCAGGGCGCCGCGCACGTTTTCACACAAAGCCCTCAGTACCCGAGCTGCCGTCAGCACGCAGTAATGAATATCCTGATGCAGGACGTAAGACAAATCGCCACTTATTAGCAGCGATTGATGCAATTCGGTGAAGTCGTGCGCAACGAGCCCCGGAGAATCGTCGAGCCCCAATTCTTCAATCGCTCGCACAACACCGGCGGTTCCGGAACCGACGCTGTAGATACCGGCAAGGCGACTTGGTTCGATTTCATTCCGCAGAAACTCGCGCAATACCTCGTATGCGCCGTCATCGTCCGGCGGTAAATCCGGAGCACGCTGGACTTGCAGATGAGCGAAGCGTTCTTCGACGACCTGGGCGAAACCAATCGGGCGCTCGATCTCCGCCGACAGGCGAGTGGCTTGGGAAAGCACCAGGAGGGTATCGCGTGGCGGGGCGGACATGCGCGCCAGAAGCAGGCCCGCCGTCCTGCCGGCCGCACGGTTATCCGCCCCGACATAGACCTCGCGCATGGAACCCGCGACGTCGGAAAACAGAGTTACCACGTGCACGCCCGCACGGACTTTTTCATTGATCGCAAGCTTAATGGCGGGCAAGTCTGGCGCGAGCAATGCGATCCCGTCGCAGTCCGAGACCTGGGTGAGGTTAGCGGCGAACTCCGCCGGGTCATCGGAGTTGAAGCGGTAGGTCACCTCGGTCGTGTGCTTGTGGCGAAAATCGCCAGCGTTCAAGGCAATCTGACGTTCGACCTGATCGAAGAACTGCGAATCGCCAACCGGGAGCACGTACGCAAATCGGAAATTGCTTCTTTGTCGAGGGCGTCCGCGCAGCACCGGAGGTTCGCCAAGCGCTGCGACGGCCTGCATGACCTTTTGTATCGTTTCGTGGTTAACCCCCGGGCGTCCGTTCAGGACTCTGTCCACGGTGGCAGTTCCAACTCCGGCAAGGCGAGCGATATCAGCAATCGTTGATGCGGGAGGGACATTCATGGCGATAAGGTCTTGCTTGTTTTTTTTCAGTCTACCACTCTGCGCACGATCCTTGGTGCAGCAACGGGGAAGCGATCGGATAGCAGCGCCGTTCCCATCTGGACGTTTGCCAGGCAGTCGGCGCCATGCGAGTCGCCATCGACAAGGTCGCTGCCACGCGCAGATGCGGGCAGTCCGACGATTCGGAAATAAACAACAACAACTGTCTGTAGCAGAGAGAGGTTCCGTCGCATGCATCTCCCCCTGCATGTGCGTTTGTGGTTCAGGAGGTAAACGGCTTCCTCGACGGGTTGGCCGTCCTCGTGCCGGTCATCCCTGCCAGAACCTTCTGGCCCGCCAAAGGTCTGTATTCGTACCACATTCAGTTGATCGACGAGATCATGCGCGGGGATACGGCCGGCGAACGTTGTACGTTTGCTCATGAGTCCACCGCACGTATGTGGCCGATAAGCGCGTCTTTGGCAGCGAACTGACCGATTGCCCGTAAAAGCAGCAATAACCTGATCCGCTGGCTGGCTGCCCGGTGAGCGGGAAACGATACAATTCCCGATCGCAGAGTCCTGTCCAAGGAGCAGGCTCACGGGTGAGTTAGATGCGCATGCCGTGGAATGCGGAACGCCACCCGACACGAGAGCGCAGTGAGATGACAAAGAATTACGTTCTGGCACTTGACCAAGGTACCACCAGTTCGCGAGCCATCCTTTTCGACCGATCGGGCACGCCTGTCTGCGTAGCTCAGAAAGGGGTCACCCAGTTCTACCCCAAGGCCGGCTGGGTCGAACATGACCCAATGGAAATCTGGGGCACGCAGAGTGGCGTTGCCAACGAAGTTCTCGAGAAGGCAAGCGTCCGCCCGGAAGAGATCATCGCGATGGGTATCACCAACCAGCGAGAGACGGCCATCGTTTGGGAGAAGGCCACGGGTAAGCCGGTGTACAAAGCGATCGTCTGGCAATGCCGCCGCACGGCAGGTGTTTGCGACGAACTTAAGGCACGCGGACTCGAACCCTACATCCGCGAAAACACCGGTCTCGTTGTCGATGCCTATTTTTCCGGAACCAAGGTCAAGTGGATCCTGGATCATGTGGCGGGTGCGCGCGAACGCGCCGAACGCGGCGAGCTCCTGTTCGGCAACGTCGACACTTGGCTGATATGGAACCTGACCCGCGGCCACGTACACGCCACCGACTACACCAACGCCTCGCGCACGATGCTGTTCAACATCAAGACGCTGGAGTGGGACTCGAAGATCCTCGGCGAACTTGGCATCCCGGCCGCCATGCTGCCGGAAGTCAAACCATCGAGTCACGTCTATGGGCACACCGATCCGCAGATCTTCGGCGGCGCCGCAATTGCCATCGCGGGCGATGCGGGCGACCAGCATGCCGCGCTCTTCGGACACGCCTGCTTCGCCGACGGGATGGCGAAGAACACCTACGGTACGGGATGCTTCATGCTAATGAACACCGGGGAGCGCCCGGTGCCTTCGCGCAATGGACTAGTGACGACGATCGCCTGGGGAGTGGACGGGAAGATCGAGTACGCGCTGGAAGGCAGCATTTTCGTCGCCGGGGCAGCGATCCAATGGCTGCGCGATGAACTGAAGCTCATCGATAACGCGGCGCAGTCCGAAGAACTCGCCATGGCGGTTCCGGACACCAACGGAGTCTATTTCGTCCCGGCTTTTGTCGGGCTCGGCGCACCTTACTGGGACATGTACGCTCGCGGCATCATCGTCGGTCTGACACGAGGCGCGAACCGCAACCATATCGTCCGAGCCGCCCTCGAATCGATTGCGTACAAAACGCGCGACGTCTTGCAGGCCATGCAAGATGACTCCGGCATCACGCTGAAAGCGCTCAAGGTGGATGGCGGCGCCGTGGCCAACAACTTCCTGATGCAGTTCCAGGCAGACATCCTCGGCGTGCCCGTGCACCGCCCACAAGTCACCGAAACGACGGCGCTCGGCGCAGCCTTTCTCGCCGGCCTTGCCGTCGGCTTCTGGAAGAACAAGGCCGAGATCGCCGAGACATGGCACGTGGACCGGACCTTTGCGCCGTCGATGTCCGCCGCGGACCGCGACAAGGCCTATGCGGGCTGGAGAAAAGCCGTCGATCGGTCCCGGGGCTGGGCAGACGCTGAACCGTAAGAACGGTCGGCGCGGCGACCGAACGTGCCGGACACCGGATATGCAGAGCGACTGACCGGGCAGATGATGAGGAACGTTTAGAAGACGACCTCGACCTGTTGCTGTGAAAGCAACGAAGCCAATGGCTCCGGCGGCGCCTCGTCGGTGAACAAGACATCAAGGCAGGACGTGTTGCCGAGCTCGACCGATGCCGATGCGCTGAATTTCGTGTGGTCGATGGCCAGGAAGGCCTGCTTCGAGTTGGCCATCATGATTTTCATGACCGCCACCTCATTGAAATCGTACTCGAGGATCGTTCCCTGATCGTCGATCGCACCGGCGCTGCTGATGTAGTAGTCGGCACGGAAGCGATGCAGGAACTCCTGCGCACTCGGGCCAATGATGCCGCTGTTTTGTGGGCGCAATGACCCGCCCGGGATCATGACGTCGAAATCACGGCGCTTGTACAGCAGGTTGGCGACGCGCAAGCAGGACGTAATGATCCTCAACTCACGCCGGGCGCAGAGTGCCTTGGCGACGGCCTCTATCGTCGTGCCGGCGGCCAGGAATACGGTACTGCGATCGGGAATGCGCTCAGCAAGCGCCTGAGCGATCTTCCACTTCTCCGTGGTCTGCGAAACCTCGCGCTCTTCGAGTTCCCGATTGATGGCGCTCGATGCCTGGCTCGCGCCGCCGTGATATCGGGAAAGAATACCGTCTTCGCTCAGACGCTTGATGTCACGGCGCACGGTTTGCGCCGACACGTTGAGCTGCGCCGCGAGTTCGTCAATGCGCATATGTCCGTTCGCCTTGACGAGCGAAAGGAGCTGATCGTAACGCGGGTTTCCGGTAACGACGGGAGCGAACGGTGGAGTGTCGGTACTCATGGGTAGATCAAGAAAGAAACGCCGAATGAATCGGGGCGCGGTCTCGCACCAAACGCCCGGTTGATGTTTGCCACGCACCGGTCGACGGGGAAGCAAGTATCCCGGCAACGAAGCGTGCGGTCAATCATCGTCATCCTTCGAACAAGGTGACGCCGACCGCCGGCTCCGCACGTAACGCCAGCAAACGCTTGTCGCCACCCGGCCGGACGACGCGAACGCGCGTGTAGGGCAAGGTCCACGCACCTTCCCGGGTCACATCCAGTTCGAGTTCTTCCCTACGCCAACGCGCCGAGAACGCCAGCCATGCGCAGGTCGCGTCGGAGAATGAGGCTTGCAGGCCGTCGTCTTCGAACAGCACGGTTTGCATTTCCGTGTCGCCGGCGTCCGCCAAGGTCGGAAAGACATAGAGACGACGCGATGCCTCTTCCGTTTTTTCTGAGTCGCTCCAAGTGTCGGTCGCCGGCAGCAATGCGCCGGCGCGCACAAACAAAGGCAATCGATCGAGCGGCACATCGACGGCGATCGTCTGGCCACCAGCATAGTAAGCTCCGGACCAGAAATCGTACCAACCGGTCGCATGTTTGCCGCGCGGCAGATAAAGCGTCCGCTGACGCACACCGGGCTCGAACACGGGGGCGACGAGCAAATCCGGACCGACGAGCATCTCGTCGTTCTCATTCCAGCACGCGGCGTCGTCCGCGAAATGGAAGAAGGTCGGTCGCAAGACCGGGACATGCTGCCTGCTTGCCTGCCACATCAAGGTGTAGAGGTAGGGCATGAGGTGCAGACGCAACCCGATTGCCGCCCGGATCGGTGCCGTGGCCTCGGAATGCAACCATGGCGAATTGACACTGCCGTCAGGCTTCCACGAATTCATGATCATACGCGGGACGAGGCAACAAGCCTGCGACCACCGTATCAGCATTTCGGCGTCGGGAACCGGGCCGGCAAAGCCGCCGATATCGTGGCCCACGTTGAATAGCCCGGAGAGACTCATCGTCAGAGCCATGCGCTGATTCCAACGCACCGTGTGCCAGCTCGTCGTATTGTCGCCGCTCCATGTCTGAGCGAAACGCTGAATGCCAGGCGGACCCGCACGTGTCACGGTAAATACTCGCTCGCCGGGTTTTGCAGCGGCCTGTTGTGTCGCCGTGGCCCGTGTCATGAGCAGGGCGTGCAAAGCACGTGAGCGATGGATGGGAATGGCTTGGCCTCCACCGCAGGAAACGCCCGTTTCGCTCCAGATTTCGTACTCGTTGTTGTCGTTCCATCCGGCGTCGATGCCGACGTCGAGAATCTGTTCCTGCAGATTGGCCTGCCACCAGGAACGATCGCTATCGCGCGTGAAATCGAGATGCGCGCCCCAGCCGTCCCAGAACTGGTCGAGGCACGGCTTTCCGTCTGCGGCGTCGCGGATAAAACCGCCATGCTCCGCGAGGCCGGCATAGGCCGGGTGATCTTCAAGCAGGCAGGGTTTGAGGTTGGCGACGGTACGTACACCGGCCTCCTTAAACGACCGCATGAGCGCCGGCGCATCGGGGAACTTTTCGGTATTCCATGTAAATACGTAACGCCGCTTGCCGCGGCTCGAATAACCTGAGCCAAAATGATAACTGGAGAGCGGGAAGCTTTCAGTTTTTGCCCGTTCGAGGAAGGCGGCGATTCTCACCTGCGCGTCGGGGAAATCGGTCAATGCCATCGTCGTGTTCGCGTAACCCAGTGTCCACCTGGGCGGCATGGCCGTGCCACCAATCGTGCCCACGTAGCGTGCCAACGCGCTTGGTACGTCGGGCCCAGCGATGACGTAGTAATCGAGATCGCCGTCGGCGATTTCGGTCGAGCGAAAGAATCCGTGGTAGTTGTCGAACTCCTGACCGAAATCGAAGGTGCATTCCGCCAAGGTGTCGTAGTAAACGCCATAGGCGCTGCCCGTATCGGCACGGCGTCCAAGGAAGAACGGCCAGTGCTTGTACAAGGGATCGCTGGCCTCAGCGTTGTAGCCGAGGGCATCGAGTTGCCGCGTGCGCATCCGGCGGCCGCTTTTGTCGAGACGCCCCGTCTTGTCGCCGAGGCCGAAGTATTGATCGTTCTCGTCCCGCGCCTGCCAGTGCATCAATGCGCCGCTACGCCCCGCTGCTGCATAGGCGTAGGACCCCCGGTCGGCACAGCATGCCTGCCACGCAGCGCCATCCCATTGTTCCCATGTCAGGCCAAAAGGATCAAGCGCGACATGCACGCGCAGGCCATGGCCCGTGAGCGTCGGAGAATCGGGCGAACCTGAGATCGCCCCTTGGGCGCCCGGAAACAACTGCAGCCGGTCGATGCCGTTCCATGCGGATTCCTGCTCGGCCTTCGCTCCGATCACCCACGTCCGCGGCTCACGCAGCCCGCCAGGCGGGACGAACAGCACGCGCCCGATACCCTCGCCGACCATCGTCACTCGGCAGGTCCAACCAAGGCCCAATGAAAGATCGATGCCGCTCGCGCGGCTGGACAGTATTCTGGCAACGCGTAGCGGTGTCATCAGCGTATCGTCCTTTCCTCTCCGTCCTTCTCGAACAGATGACAATTCGCCGGCGGTGCATAAACAACCACCGCATCGCCGATTTGCGTCGACTGCTGGCCTTCGCAATGGAGCGTGATCCGTGTGTTTCCATCGGGCAACATGCCGTAGATCAGGCAATGTCCACCCAGTTGCTCGACTTCGACGACCTTAAGGGCGAGCGACAGGGCTCCCGGAGACTCTTCGAGACTCAAGTGCTCGGGGCGGACACCGAGCATATAGGTCTTTCCCTCGGCAAGACCACTCTCGATATCTAGCGAGAACGCTGTCCCAAAGGTGGTCGCCAAGCGGCTGCCCGCCTCACTCCTGACAGGCAGGAAATTCATCTGCGGCGATCCGATGAAACCGGCGACGAAACGATTGGCCGGCCGGTTGTAAAGCTCGAGCGGCGACCCGACCTGCTCGATCCTCCCCTGGCGCAGGACGACGATCTTGTCGGCCATCGTCATGGCCTCAACCTGATCATGAGTCACATAGATCATGGTCGAGCCGAGCCTGCGATGCAGACCGGTAATCTCACTGCGCATCGAGACGCGCAGCTCAGCATCGAGATTCGATAGGGGTTCGTCGAACAGGAATATCTTCGGCTCACGCACGATGGCCCGACCGATCGCTACGCGCTGCCTTTGCCCTCCGGAGAGCTGGGTGGGTTTTCTTTCGAGCAGCGTGTCGAGACGCAGCAGCTTCGCGGCTTCGCCCACTTTTGCTTTGATCGCGGCTTTCGGCAGCCCCATGTTTTCCAACCCGAAGGCCATGTTCTGGTAGACCGTCATATGCGGATAGAGCGCATACGACTGGAAAACCATCGCCAGTCCGCGGTCGGCGGCGCGGACATCGTTTACGCGTTCGCCTTCGAGAAAAATGTCGCCGCTCGATGCGTGTTCCAGCCCGCAAATCAGGCGTAACAGCGTCGACTTGCCGCAACCCGACGGGCCGACGAAGACGACGAATTCACCATCGTCCACCTGCAGGTCGACCCCGTGGATTACGCGCGTCTCGCCAAAGTCCTTGATGATTTTCTTCAGTTCCAGTGACGCCATTTATTTGACTCCCGCCGAGGCGATGCCCTGAGTGATGTGTTTTTGCAAGAAGGCGAAGACGACCGTGACCGGCAGCAAGGTGATTACGGTCATGGCCAACAGGTAATTCCACTGGGTAATGAGATCGCCCTGGAACGCGTTGAGCGCGAGCTGTAGCGTGAATTTCTCGGCCTTGGAAAGCACGATCAGAGGCCACAGGAAATCGTTCCAGCGCCACATGATCGAGAAGATGGCAAGCACGGCAAGCGCGGGGGCCGACAACGGCAGCATGATGCGCCAGTAGATTTGCCATTCGCTGGCGTGGTCCATGCGCGCAGCCTCGAGCAGCTCGTCGGGAATGGTGAGCATGTATTGCCGCAGCATGAACACGCCTGTCGGCGTGGCAACGGCCGGCCAGATCACCGCCCACAGGCTGTTCAGCAATCCGAGTTCGGTCACGACCAGGAAGTTCGGCACAAGCACGATCGCCGGCGGCACCATCAGTGTGGCGATGATGAAGAGGAAAACACCGGAGCGCCCCCGAAACTGGTATTTCGACAATGCGAATGCGGCCATCGAGTTGAACAGCAACGTGATCACCGTGGCCACGATCGTGATGAATACCGAATTCCAGAGGTATTTTCCGAAGTCGAGCTTCCTCATCAGGTCGGAGTAGTTCTCAGTCGCCAGACGGAATTCGCGCACCGGCTGGCGATCCTTGATGTTTACGCGGATCGGTTCTTCGGGTTTCGCCGGGTCGACATACGTAGCCATCAGGCCGATACGCCGTATTTCCGGCAACTCCTTCATGGTGCCGTCGGGCAGCTTGACGCGAAAAACCGGTTTCGGTTTCTCTTCACCTGGCACCATGACTGACTTCTGCCCGTAGGGAAGGAGCGTCGGCGGGAATTCACTCAAGGCGGCTTCGGTCTTGAATGACGAGGCAACCAGCCAGAGGACGGGCCCGAACATCAGGAACAAGCCGACGCAGAGATAGGCGTAGGTGAGCCAGTCGGTCCAATGCAAGCGGCTGCGGCCCCGGGTGGCAGTGAGGTACGAGACGAGCTTCATTTGGCACGCTCCCCGGCTGATTCGGCCTTCGTGACCCGCAGCTGCAGTAGCGTTAGCACGATCAATGCGAGCGCAAGCAGAAGCGAACCCGCCGCCGCAATGCCGTAGAGGCGGATCTGCTCCTGGAATGCCGTCTGATAGATGTATTGGACGACGAACATGGTCGCCGAGCCCGGACCACCCCCGGTGAGCACGAAGACGTTGTCGAAGGTCTGTACCGCACGGATGGCGCCGAGGACGCCGACGACGATCATGTTCGGCATCAAAAGAGGAAGCGTGATTCGCCACAGTGTTCGCCACGGCGAGGCGCGATCCATTTGCGCCGCCTCGTACAGATCGGCTGGGATAGCCTGCAGACCGGAAAGCAGGATCAACGTGTAAAACCCCATTTGCGACCAGATGCTGACGAAGGTGACCCAAAAGAAGGCCCATTCGGGCTCGCCGAGCCACAGTACGGGCTCGCCGCCGATCGCGACGACGATGGCATTGAGCAGTCCGTCACGTTGCAGAATCCACTTCCAGATCAGGGAAACGACCACCGGCGAAAGCAGGACCGGATAGAAGAAAACGCCGCGCCAGAATCCACGACCGATGATCTTGCGGTTAAGCACGAGCGCAGTGATGAGACTGAAGAGGATCATCAGCACGACCTGCAGCACCGAAAAATAGGCGGTGTTCCAAACGGCCCGCCAGAACAGGTCTTTGCGGCAGGTGGAGACGTCCCAATAGTTCTTGCAGTCGAGCAGGGTCGCCATATTGTCCCAGCCGACGTAGGGACGGTCTTGCGGATAGAGCTGAACTCCGCCGGTGAAGGCGTAGTAGAAGTTGATGACGATCGGCAAGAACGTGAAGACGCCGAAGATCACCAGATTTGGCGTGAGGAAATACCAGGGAGTACGCGCCGCCTTATTCATCGAGCCCTCCCCTCGTTGGCAACAAGATGCATCGCTAATCCTTGCAAGGCGACCGGTAAGGTCCGGCCGGCAGTTCCGTAGCCCGGCTCATCGGCCAATCTCACGGATACCGTGGCCGGGTAAAGGGACCGGGACTCCGGCCCCCGGCGCCGCGCGGCGCCCTTCCCGCACGGCTTGTTCGAACGAGTTATTTGGCGGCGCCTTTCACCTGTTCGTCCATGTCCGCCGCAAGACGCGCGATCGCATCGTCCGCCGATAATTCCCCGGCAACCGCTTGTCCGAGACGCTGCGCCGTGGGCAGAAACACGGCCCGGTTGAGCCCGTAGCCTTGAAGCTCGTAATTCGCCTTGGCGATCTTCGGAACGTCGGCGACAAAAGTGTTCAGCGCGGTCTTGGCCGCCGGCGACACGTCATAGTTCACACCGGCTTTCGCGACGCCAAGATGTGCCGGAATGTTCTCGGTCTTGGCCATCAGCTCGGCATAGACGGCATCGCCCGCCAGGAAGTCGAGGAACTTGGCCGCCGCCGCCGGGTTCTTCGTGCGCTTGAAGGCAACATACGCCGCTCCACCCGGCATCGCCGTACACGCCGCCGGACCACAAGGTGCCGGAATGACGGCCCAGTCGAAGGCCTTGCTTGCCTGGGAGCTCATCCGCCTGACTTGCCAGGAGCCCGAGTAGTACATGACGACGCGGCCGTTGACGAATTCGTCAAAAGCGTCGCGATACTGGGAACCGCCGACACCACCCCAGACCTCTTTCGGCATCAGGCCGTTCTTGTGCCAATCGATGAATTTCTTGGCCGCCGTCTTGTATCCCTCGTCCATGATCGGCTTGCCTTTGTCATCGAAGATCTTTGCGCCATAAGCAACGGCCAACGGAGCGAAGCGGTGACCGCTACGATCCATCGCCATAGCGAACGGCGTCTTCGTCGCGTCAGCCACCTTCTTGGCCGCGGCCATCCAATCATCCCAGGTGGCCGTTGCGGGCGGCAACGGAATGTTTGCCTGCTCGAAGAGCGTCTTGTTCACGAAGCCGCCGGTGACCGTGAGTTGCGACATCAAGCCATAGATGCCTTTGCCCGCCGCCTTCTCTTCCGGCGAGCGGAACCAACTCAGCGTCGAGGCGAGGTTATCCTGCCAGTACTTGACGCGCGCTGCGCCAAGGTAAGGCGTAAGGTCGAGGTAGTACTTGTTGAGCCCGCCGAGGTCGGTTACACGCCCGATATCCGGGCCTTCACCCGCCGCCAGCTGCACCGGCAGCTGCTCGACGACGGCTTTGTAAGGAACCTTGTCGATCACGACCTTAATGCCCGGGTTCGCCGCCTCGAAGCGTTTGGCGATGTCGCCCGTGACTTCGCATTCGTTGCCGTCGGAGTAACACTGCACGCGCAGTTCCTGTGCAACCGCCTGGGAACCGATGCCTAGAAGGACGCCGACTGACATCGCCACGATAATTCTGTTTCGCTGCAATTTCATAACCAGACCCCCGTTTGAAGTTGAACGAACGACCCGATCCGGCCGCCAAAGCTCCGTATCAGAAGAACACGCTACAGCGCCTGATGCCTCACCTCACTGGAAAAACCCTCTCCATCCCAACCACTTTCCATATGGACTGGCCCGCTTTCCCTGGTTGGCGGGCGCCCATACCTGCTTATGTCAGCTCGACCAGTTCCAGACCGAGATACTTGGCGATCTGGCGCAAAACCGGGCGGTGCTCACCATACGTCAATGAACAATGGTGTTCCATGCCGGCGTCAAGAAGGCGTTGGCGGAACACATCGGCATTCGCGTCTAGCCGCGCTACGCCCGACGTACCAGAATAGGCCAGCGGCGCTTTTTGCATCTCCCCCCCCGCCAGCATCATGCGCAATTTACCCTGCCCCTGCGTAACCCGGCACAGCGTGATGCGCCCTGGTTTAAGCGGAAACTGCGACAGCAAGGGCAGCTTCCGGTTCGAGTGAATCGTCGCTATCGGCTGCACGTCGGGATCGGCCATTTCGATAGGTGCCTGTCCACAATGCCAGAAGACGACCGTGTCGCTTTGAGCATCGATATCGACGAGGTCCGTATTAAATACGCCCTTCTCCGACGTCCACTGCAGAATCAGCGAGGAAACGACGCCGTACATATCCGCCTCGCAACCACCGGGCCGGCGATCCTCGTTCATAAGCGCGATCGCACCGCACGCCGCACAGCCGTACTGAGTGAAAAACTCCGGCCAGCACCGCACGGCGATGCCGGCAAAGCCTTCGCTCTCGGCTCGCGAACGCAATTCCGCATAGACCTTCAGCGTCTTATGTGTCGCAGCCTGATCCATCTCCGCGAGGTTCGGGAAATCGGCGGCGCGACGCGCGAACGCCTCATCGGCGGACGAATCGGGAAGACGCTTGACGCTCTCGATGAATTCGTCGACAGCCACTCGCTCCGACCGCACACCGAAACGCGACTCAAGCATATGGCCGTCGTAATTGCAGGCATCGAAACCCACCGGATGCTCACCGACGACAAGAATCCGGGCTTCGGCGAGCTTCCGCACGACGGCTGCGGCGCGTGCCAGTTCTTCGATCTTGGCCAGGGTTTCGGTGCTCTCCGGCGCCCCGTGGACGTTATCCAGCGTCTTCCCCAATCGGCTCAATGCATGGCTGGCGAGGTTTACGCCGCAAAAGGAATTGAGGCGTAGCCGCCCGCCCGTACGCGCTTCCGGAAACGTCCATACGATCAGCGGAACGCCCAGATCGCGGGCAATCGTCGCGCAAACGGAAGCATCGGTGAACGTCACCTGCAGGAGTAACAATACGTCGATACCCCGGGCATTGACCGCTGAGAATGCCGCGAGCGCCGGATCGCTATCGAAATGCAGAACCTTTTCCCCGACGATCTCGATTGGCAGGCGGCTTAACCCCGCCCACGCGGACTCGAAGACTTCTCGGGCGTAGTCGACGTCGAACGTAGAACGGCCAACGGCGATGACGCCAATTCTCGGTCTCTCTGAGTTCATCAGTTTCCTCGCATGGTTTGCGGCACCTCGCCGCGCATTTGTGTCATTGCATCATCCCCCTCAAGAAAACAGGTGGCGAATAAAAAGATAGGAACCGATGCAAAACAGGAATCCATGCACCAGCGCGTGATAGTTGATACGCCTTGCCTGCAATCGGTCCCAGGCTTTCACCCCGGCGTATAGGCCAAGCAAGAAGCTCGGCACTCCCCAGGCGAAGAGCGAGAACACTTCACCGGTCAGCAAGCCTTTGCTCCAAAAGCCGGCCATGGCCCCCACCATCTGCAGCATGAAGAAGAACACCAGGCTCGCCTTGACCTGATCCGCGGTCCACGACTGCATTGAGGCGAACGCAATGGCCGGCGGTCCCGGTTCGCCGACGCTCGCGCCCAATGTTCCCGAACAGAAACCGGCCAGCGCCGACGAAAGACCGGCCGGCTGCCCGCCTCGCGCAACGGCCATTCTTCCCCGCAACGCATGGACCGACGAGACGACCAGGACGGTCCCCATGGCGACGAGAATCCAGCGTGCCGGCATCAGCTTGAGTACGTTCGCACCCAGCAACGAACCAGGCAACGAAGCACCGGCCATGATGAAACCCGTCCGCCATTGCACATGCTGGCGCATGCGGATGACGAGTGGGAACGTGATCAACCAGCCGAAAAGGCCGGCAACCGGAACGGCCAACTTGACGTCGAGCAGGAGTGAAAGCAAAGGCACAGACACGAGCGCGAGTCCGAATCCGGTTAGTCCCTGAACGAACGTCCCGAGCAGAATCACGGCGGCTACCCAGGCAGCTTCCATTGCCTTCGTTCTCTCTGAAGACTCGCGTAGCCGGTTCAGCGTATGCCCGTCGGGGTCCGCAGCCCCGACGCGTCACGCAGGTGCTCTAGCACGGCAGTCCAATCCTGCCGCCCCCTCCCCTTGGCGCGTGCCTGATTGTAAATTTCCCTGGCCGCGGCCCCCATCGGAAGCGTCGTATGCAAGCGGTTCGCGACGTCGAGCGCTAGTCCGATGTCCTTATGGGCGTGGTCCACCATGAAAGCCGGCGAAAGATCACCCTTGAGCACTTTGCCGGGCCATGTCGTCGTGAAGTGCCCCTTGTTGGCAGGCGTCCCCTTCATCACCGTCAACGCCACGTCGAAATCCAGGCCAAGGGCTTCGCACAAGGTGGCCGCCTCGGCCGACAGCGCGTTCAGCGCGATGCTCATGTAGTTGTTGACGATCTTGACGCGGATGCCCATGCCCGGACCACCCGCGTTGACGAGTTCGTTCCCCATTAGCATCAGGACAGGTTTGGCGCGCTCGATCTGCAATTCGGTTCCACCTGCCAGCAAGAGCAACGACCCCGTCACCGCGTGATCGGAGGTGCGGCCAACCGGCACGTCCATCATCTCAATCCCGATCTTCGCCATGCGGGCAATCAACTGGTCGGTCTGCAGCGGATGAATGGTCGACATGTCGATGACAAGCGCGCTAGACGCAAGCGTCGTGGTGGCCCCCTGATCGCCGAATAGAACGTCCTGAACCAAGTCGCCGTTGGGCAGCATGGTGATCAGGAACTCGGCACCCCGCGCCGCTTCGGCAGGACTGGCGCACCCCTTCGCGCCTGCCTGCGCAAGAACGTCCACCGCCGTGCGGTCGACGTCGAAAACCTGGAGCGTGTGCCCGCCCTTCATCAGATTGAGCGACATCGGCCGTCCCATTTGGCCGAGCCCGACAAACGCGATGACCGCCATGACCTCTCCTTTTTGCCAAGCTTCGGAGCAGATATCCGAGGCAATGCTGGTTGTTTGTAGGCAATTTATACCAACCACCGAAAAATAACAATCATAAACGCTCATTTTTTTACAAAAACCTCGCCAAGGGGTAGCCAACGAGCGACAAATTTTAAGTTAACATGTATTTTCAAACAGTTACAATAAAACCACTCTTGTGCAAACAAAGGTGAAGGCCACCGCCTCTCAGTAAAGTCAGTAAGAAATCAGCTGTTTCGGTCCAATACGGCGACGCTCGTTGTTGTTTAGTGTTTATTTCTGTTGTTTTTTGATTTATTCAGCGTAGAATGATTTCGTCGCTGGACTCGAACGAATCGCGCCGCTGGCTTTGCGCCGTCGCGCAGCCGGAAGTGGCCGCAACGAGGATGGCGCGTACCGGTTTCGATCAATCAGAGAGGAGTGACGGCCATGAAGTATTTTCTCGACAGCGCGAAGCTCGACGAAATCGACCTCGCTTACAACACGTTTGGCATCGATGGCGTAACGACGAATCCGCGCCACGTTCAGGCCAGCGGCAAACCGCTCCGCACGGTGCTGAAGGACATTGCGGCATGGGTCGATAAACAAGGGCTCAACGGCTACGAGAAATTTCCGGTCTCGGTGGAAATCAATCCGCATCTGGCACTGTCGGCCGAAATGATTGAAGCGGCCCGCCCCATCGCAGCCCTCTGCCCCAACTTTGTCATCAAGCTTCCATGTACCGAACAGGGATTGACGGCTTCCCGCAAACTCGAAAAGGAAGGTATCCGGACCAACGTCACCCTGGTCTTTTCGCCATCACAAGCCATACCCGCCGCCAAGAACGGTGCGCTCTTCGTATCCCCGTTCGTCGGCTGGAAGGAGGAGCACGGCGACGACTGCGGGCAGTACCTGGCCGACATCATGGCGATCTACCGCACCTATGGTTTTGCGACGCAGATCATCATCGCCGCCTTGCGTAGCAGCAAGCAGATCGTTGACGCGGCTCGGCTTGGGGCCCACATCGTCACCTGCGGACTGGCTGTCTATCAGGGCGGTTTCGAGCACCCCTACACGAAGAAGGGGCTGGAGATCTTCCAGAACGCGTGGGACGGCACAGCCACCGACTGAACATCGAAGGACAGGAAAAGCGCGCGTCGCAGATGCCGATAGAGCGCTCAGGCCACCGATTGTGAAGCGGCGTCGAAACCTGAACAACGCCGTATCTGCCTTCGAGGAAGCGACAGACATGAAGGAAAAACTGCAAGCGCTCAATCCGCATCTCCCGGTACACCACGTGGCCGACGCCGCGTTTGCGCTGTACGGCCGCGTTTTGCCGGGTTATAACTTCACGGGTTGGCTCCGTTATCTCGAGAAGCAAACGCTCCTTCCCGCCGAGGGCAACATCTACATCCCGGGCGATCCGGAGCTCGAGGCACTGCCGCCGTTCGAGCAGGTGCGGGACACGCTGTTCGCCGGCATGCCGATCCAGGCAGGCTACTGCAATGGGAACAGCAGCCTTCTCAATGGCCTGGAGTACCACAAGTCGATCGAGGTGGTCGTGGCACAAACCGACCTCGTACTGCAACTCGCCGATTACGGTCACCTGGTCAACTTCACGATGGACGTAAAACACGTCGAGGCCTTCTTCGTTCCGACGGGGACAGCGCTCGAACTTAAACCGACGGCGCTTCATTTGGCACCGAGCCGGGTCAGTGATGCAGGCTTCAAGGCGGTGATCGTCCTGCCACTCGGGACCAACACCGATCTTCCGCCGCAAGCTCAGATCCAGCGGGAAGACCCCGAGTCGCGGCTGCTATTCCGCAAGGGGAAATGGATGCTGGCACATCCTGACAATCAGGTAGCTCTTTCACGCGGCGCGGTGGCCGCACTGATCGGCCCCAACCTGCGGATAAACTACCAATAACGACAGCAGAGGGGACCGCCGTGCCTGAAGAGGATTGCCTGGTTTTCGCGTCCACAGGCGAGAGCTTCATTGTCTCGTTGGGTGGGAACGTTCTGATCCGGCACGAGCCCGACGCGCCGGCGTTCTTCGCGGGCAAAGGGGAACCGGAGAGCCATCTGTATCGTGGCAATTTCAAAGTGCACGACCGTGTGCTCGCGCGCGCGCCGCTCACCGTCATTGCCGTGCAAAACGGCGCTTCGCAAACTTTTCTGACGCTTCAGGGAAAGGACAGCGAGCAGCGGGTTACGCTCACCATCGACAAGGCCCGCCGGACCATCGGCGTATGTCTAGGGGGCGGGCTGAACCGCTTCTGGATCCGACTGCAGAACGAACCAGGCGAACACCTGTGGGGAGGTGGGGAGCAGTTTTCGCACTTCAGCCTTGCCGGCCGGCGTTTCTCAATGTGGGTACAGGAACCGGGCGTCGGGCGCGACATGACAACGCGCATGACGATGCTTGCGGAAATCCAGGGACAAGCCGGCGCGCATGAAGCGGCCACGTACTACCCACAGCCCACTTTCATTTCCAGCCGGCACTACGCCTTGCACATCGATTCGTCGGCGTATTCCGTGCTCGACTTCACCTCGCCGATGTTCCATGAGCTCGAGGTGTGGGACGCCGATTTCCGCTTTGAACTGTTCGCCGGCGTCAGCCTGAAGAACTTGGTGCAGCAGCTTGCACAGCGTTTCGGGCATAGCGGACATATCCCGGAATGGGTGTACAACGGAGCCATCCTCGGCCTGAAACGCGGTCTGGAGCGCAACCTCGAAATCCTTGAGCAAGCCCTGAGTGCCGGGATAAACGTGTCCGGCCTGTGGTGCGAAGATTGGTGCGGACTGCGCCAGACATCCTTCGGCGCGCGCCTGTTCTGGAATTGGCAATGGAACGCACAGCGTTACCCGGAACTACCGGTGCAAATCCGGCGGTTGAGGGAACGCGGCATCCGCTTCCTCACCTACAACAACCCGAACCTCTGCTCCGACGGCGAACTGTTCAAGGAAGCGGCGGCAAAGGGGCTGCTGACGAAAAATCCCGACGGCTCGCTTTGCACCATCGACTTCGGCGAGTTCGATTGCGGTTTTGTCGACCTCACGAGCGAGGCAGGCCGGCAGTGGTACAAGGACCGGATCATCAAGCGCAACATGCTCGATCTCGGCATCTCCGGCTGGATGGCCGACTTCGGCGAATACCAGCCGACCGACATGCGGGTGGCATCGGGCGAGGACGGCTGGAAGGTCCACAACCGATGGCCCGAGCTCTGGGCACGCGTCAATGCCGAGGCGATAGCGGAAGCCGGGCTGAGCGACGACATCCTGTTCTTCATGCGTGCCGGCTACACGGGATCGCAACGCTACTGCAAACTGCAGTGGGCAGGTGATCAGTGCGTGGACTTCTCGCGGCATGACGGCATGGAGACGGCGATTTGCGCCGCGCTTTCCGCCGGTTTGCTGGGCAATGCCGTCAGCCACAGCGACGTCGGCGGCTACACCACGCTTTACGGCAACGTACGCACCGAGGAAGTGTTCATGCGCTGGGCAGAGATGAGCGCCTTCACCCCGGTGATGCGCACCCATGAGGGTAACCGGCCGGACGAATCGTTCCAGTTCTACCAGTCCGAACGCGCCCTCGCTCACTTCGCCCGCATGACGCGGATCTACAAGACGCTTGTTCCTTACCTCAAGACGCTTTCACAGGAGGCAGCAAGCACCGGCCTGCCGATCCAGCGCCCGCTCGCGTTGCACTTCGAAGACGACCGCAACACCTGGGCGATCCACGACCACTACATGTACGGGCCCGATCTTCTCGTCGCCCCGGTCCACAAGTCCGCCGTCACCCGTTGGCGTGCGTATCTACCCGCGGGAGAAACATGGACGCATCTATGGAGCGGTAAGAGCCATCTCGGCGGGCAGACGGTGGAAGTCGACGCGCCGATCGGCGAAATTCCGGCGTTCTACCGATCCGGGACGCCATGGGAGGCGGTGTTTCTCGCCGCCGCGCGCGCCTGACCGGCAGGACCCGAAGACCAGTTCCCGGCGCCTGTCTGACGCCGGGAACCACCGTTTTCAGATGAGTCGACGACGGAAGTACGTCACCACCACCTCGCCGATGACGACGACGGCGAAGATCGTAAGCAAAATGACGGCGACACGGTCCCACTCGAAGGTGTCGATCGCCGCGTTCATGGCCATTCCCAGGCCCCCGGCACCGACGAGCCCGAGTACCGACGACTCGCGGATATTGATATCCCAACGCAGGAGCATGATCGACCAGAAGGCTGGCTTCACGGCCGGCCAGTAGCCGTAGAGAATCTGGCTCGTCTGCGATGCGCCTGCCGCCTTGAGCGCTTCGATGGCGCCGAAATGCACTTCTTCGAGCGCCTCTCCGAGCAGCTTGCCGACGAAGCCGACCGAGCGGCATGCAATCGCCACTGCCCCGGCCAGTGGTCCCGGCCCAAAGACCGCCACGAAAAGCAGCGCCCAAACCAACGAGTTTACCGACCGGCTCGAAACCAACATCGTTTTCGCAAAGAGGTTAAGCCCTTTATGCGGCGTAATGTTGTGAGCCGCCAGGATCGACAGCGGCAGCGCAAACACCATCGAGAAAATCGTCCCCAGCGTCGCAATGTGGAACGTCTCCATAAGCGCCGCATGCACGGTCTTGGGGTAGTACGCGAGATCCGGCGGCCACATGCGCCGCCCCATGTCCATCATTTGTTCCGGCGCGTCCCAGAGAAATTCCCAAATGACGTTGATGCTTTGGACCGACAAAGCGACGGCTACGGCGATCAGCAACCAGAGCGCCGTGCGCGCAAGCTTCTGACCGACGGTGTGCCGCTGCCAAGTTCGGGAAGCCGGCACGGTGGCCATCGCGTTAGACATGAAAAATTCGCTTGACATAGTTGGATGCAAATTCGCCGAGCAGAACGACCGCGATGATCGTGATCAGAATGGCGAGAACGAAGTCGTATTCGAAACGCTGGAAACCGGCGAAGAGCGCCGCCCCGATCCCGCCCGCGCCGACGATGCCAACCATCGTCGAATTGCGCAGATTGGCGTCGAGCTGGTATGTGCAGAAGCCGACCAGACGCCCGATCACCTGCGGTAACACCCCATACGTAACCACGCTCAGGAACGGTGCGCCGGTGGCCCGCACGGCCTCAATCTGCTTCATCGAGATTTCCTCGATGGCTTCCATGAACAACTTGCCGACGAACCCGACCGAAGCGACGATAAGCGCGAGCACCCCCGCCAGCGCACCAAAACCCACAGCCTTGATGAAGACGATGGCCACGATGACCGGGTTGAAAGCCCGGCAGAGCGTAACGATGAGGCGCGCTGGCCACGTTGCCCACGCCGGCATCAGGTTGCGGGCACCGAGGACCGCGATCGGTAGCGATAGCATTACGCCGAAGAACGTGGCCAGCACGGCGATCTGCATGCTCTCGACAAACCCGGTAACGATCTGGTCGCCGTTGCGATAACTCGGCGGAAACATGCGCGCGAGAAAGCGCGCGCCATTGTCCAGCCCTTTGACAAAGCGTTCTGCGGAGAACTCGAGCTGGCCGAGCGCATATACGGCGTAGGCCGCCACGACAATCGCCAGAAGCTTTGCCTGCCAGGACGAATGGAACGGCCGGATCCCGGAGCGCTTACCACGCGCGGTTGGCCCTAGCCGGGCGCCACTCATTGCAGCCACCCTTCGCCTCCGTAGATCATTTTCAAATGGTCGTCGGTGAGTTGCGCCGGTGGTCCGTCGAAGACAACCCGCCCACCCGTCATGCCAACGATACGGTCGGCAAAACGACGAGCCAGTTCGACGTCATGGATGTTCACGACAACGGGAATCCCGTTAGTCACGCCCTGCGATTTGAGCAGTTCCATGATTTCGACAGAAGTCTTCGGATCAAGCGACGACGTCGGCTCGTCGGCGAGCAGGATTTCAGGACGTTGCATCAATGCGCGGGCGATGCCTACACGCTGCCGCTGCCCTCCCGACAAGCTGTCCGCGCGCTGATGCGCGAAATCCGACAACCCGATGATGTCGAGCAGTTCATAAGCATGCGTGACGTCTTCTTCCGGAAACTTGCGCCGCCAGGCGTCGAGAGCACTCACGTAGCCCAATCGCCCGGTGAGCAGGTTTTCCATCACCGAAAGCCGCTCGACGAGGTTGTATTCCTGAAAGACCATGCCGATACGCCGGCGCACTTCGCGCAACTGCCTCCCCTCGATGCGGGAAAGCTCGACGCCCTTGAATAGGATCGATCCCTCCGTCGGATTAACGAGCCGGTTGATGATCCGGATCAGCGTCGACTTGCCTGTCCCGGAAGAGCCGATGATCGCGGTCAGCCCTCGTTCGTCGAAATCCAGGTCGATACCCTTGAGGACCGGCATGCCGGGCTTGTACGCCTTCGTCAATCCCCTGATGTTGAGAACAGCCGCCATGCTGTGACAATTCCTTGAATCGATAGGTTGGAAACGGTTCTGCTTTTCCGGCGCGCCGGGAATGCACCCCGGTCGCCGGAAAAAAATGGCGCTTACTTCTTCGCCTTGGCCTGCTCGGCTTCGTAGCCGGCACGGCTCAGATTCTGCCCTGCCGCCAACGACACCTTGCGCACGATGTCCCAATCCTTCTTGTAGTTCGCAGGAAGGAAGCGGTCGCCGCCCAAACCCTTGGCCATTTCGGCCGGAATCTTGTAGTCGAAGAAGCAGTTCTTGATCTTCTCGACGAGCTTCGGCTCAAGGTCGTGCGCATAAGCGTACGAGTCGGTCGGGAACTTCTCGCTCGTATAGAGAATGTTGAAGTCGTCGGCCTTCACGACACCCCGCTCGATCATGTGCTGGAGGACGTCGCTCGCCACCGGTGCGGCATCGTAGTCTCCCGATTTCACGCCGAGGATCGACTGGTCATGCTTGCCCGAAAAGACGACTTGGTAATCCTTCTCGGGCGTCAACCCAAGGCCGGGGAACAATGCGCGCGGCGCGAGATTGCCAGAGTTCGAAGACGGCGAGGTGTGCGCGACCTTCTTGCCCTTGAGGTCTGTGATCTTCTTGTACGGGCTGTCCTTACGCACGATGAGCTGGATCGAAACGCCTTCGGGACCGTTCGCCGTGCCACGGATCGCGAAGGGGACCGCGCCGGCGATATTCACCGCGAAGTTGGTCGGACCTGTCGAAAACGCCGCCAGGTGCAAACGCCCGGACCGCATCGCCTCAATTTCCGCCGAATTCGACTGCACGGCGAAGAACACAGTCTTTTTGCCGACGCATTGCGAGAGGTGAGCCATGAAGGGCTGGAACAGCTTTTCGTAGACCGAGGGGTCCTCCACCGGAGTGAAGGCGAAGACCAACGTGTTCGGGTCGCGGAATTTCTTCGCGTCGGTGGGTGGATCAGCAACGAGGTCGTTATTCGCATCGCAGTACATCGTGTCGAGCTCACCGCGATTCGGACAATTGTCCTGCGCCAGAACAGCGTTCGATGCCGCCGTACTCGCCAGCGCAAGGCCGAGCAGGCAACGCTTGATATTTGTGGACATCTTGATCATCTTCTTGCTCCAGAATTAAGCCGAAAACGCCCCGTGCTTCGCTGACTTTCCACCACGCAACACGCTCCCACTTCTCGTTCGTTTGGACGGCACACATCGCGATGTCGGCTTTTTCATCGCGATACCATCACCGTCCGGCCAGCGATTCTAATCGCCTCGATCAGTCGTTCGGGCGCCATCCCGTGCCGAGCCTTGCGATTGCCTTTCCGCTCCCTTTCAATCAGCTTTCACGATCGCCGGAGTATGGGGACAAGGGCGTTCGGCACTTTCCATCTACCCCTCGGTACATTAAGCTGCCTAGGTTCGAACTTAGCGGCACGCCATGAGAATCCTGGTTGTTGAAGACGATCCCGACCTATCGAAAGCGCTCTTGCGAGCGCTGGAAAAACGGGGATACACAGTCACAGCGTGCTTCGACGGCGTCAAGGCCTTCCAGGTCATCCGGCAACGAATCCACGACATTGTCATTCTCGACCTTTCGATTCCGGGAGAAGACGGCTTGCATTTGCTGCAGCGCATGCGTGCCGCAAAAATCCTCACGCCAGTCCTCATACTCACCGCGCGCTCGTCGATCGGTGACCGCATCGCGGGGCTCAATGCCGGCGGCGACGACTATCTCTCGAAACCCTTCGACCTCGACGAACTCGAAGCCCGCATTCGGGCGCTGTCCCGTCGCATTCGGGGTTACGAGGAGAGCCGCCTCGTCTGCGGGCAGCTTCGACTCGAGCGGGACTCCGGAGCCTTCTATGTCGGCGACGAACCGTTCCCCCTCCCCCCGCGCGAGAAGTCGATGCTGCAGGAACTTATCGCCAAACCGGGGCATGCAATCACCAAGGAACGGCTGTTCCGCATCGTTTTCGTCGAAGAAGATCAAGTTCATTTCGAGGCGATCGAAGTTGTCGCCCATCGATTGCGCAAGAAGCTCGTCGGGACAGGCACGGTACTCATGACGTTGCGCGGCCTTGGCTACCTTTTGCGCGAGGAGAACGCTGCAGCGGAAAAAGTGGCAGGGGCGGAGGTCTAGCGTGCCTATCCCGTGGCGGCGGTTTTCAGTGCGCAGCTATGTGCTGGCCTGGATCATCGTACCGATTTTCGCCATTCTCATCGCCGATACGTACTTCCTCTACGAAAGCGCGTTGCACTCTGTCAACGTAGCCTACGACCGTACTTTGCTCGCAACCACGCACTCCGTCGGCGATTCCGTGCGTTTCGAGAACGGCAGCTACCGGCTGTCGTTGCCCCTCGCACTCTTCGAGGTTTACGAGGCCGACCAGTCGGGCCGGTATTTCTATCGCGTCAGCAATTCCAACGGCGAATTGGTTTCCGGGGACGAGGACTTGCCTCCCTTTCACGGTTCTCTGCCGAAGAACGCCGCGTATCCGGCGATCGTTCAGTTTTATGAAGACGTCTTCCGCGGCGAACCTATCCGTGTCGCGGTGCTCTTCCAGCCCGTGTTCTCCAACGACGATTCCGGCACCGTCATCATTCAGGTTGCCGAGCCGATGAAGATTCGCGAAGATTCCGCCCGCGACATTCTGCGTAACACCCTCTTCCGGCAGGGCATACTGATCCTCGTCATCTGCCTCGCCGTTTATGTCTCTGTCACGCGAGCACTCAAGCCGCTGAATCAACTGCGCCATGAGCTCGATCGGCGCTCGGCAAGCGACCTGTCGGAGCTGACGCTGCGCACCAATTTGCTTGAATTACGCACCGTCACCCATGCCATGAACAAGCTGATGGAGCGCCTATCGCTGCTGATCAACCAGCAAAAACGTTTCATTGCCAATGCTTCGCACCAGTTGCGCACACCACTCGCCGTACTGAAGACGCAATTGCAGTCGGGCCTTCGCGGCGATGCCCCGAGCGACGAGGTGTTAAACGAGATATCCGGGACCGTCGAACGAACCATCAATCTCGCCAATCAGATGCTGCTGCTGGCCAAGATCGAACAGCGCCGCAGCCAAGGCATGACCGATCGCTGCCATCTCGGAAACCTGGCGCGCGAGGCAGTATTGGAGCTATCGCCACTCATCGCCGACAAGAACCTCGACTTCGAGATCGACCATGACGACAGCCTCATCCACGGCGACGCGTGGCTGGTGGGCGAACTCATCCGTAACTTACTGAGCAATGCCATCCGGCATACGCCTGAAGGGCAAAAACTTGGAATCGACATTCGGGGCCATGGCGGCAGCGTCCGGCTGCTCGTCTGGGACACCGGAGGCGGTTTGCCGGCTGAACAACTGGGTCAAGTGTTCGAACCGTTCTCGTCCAGTTTTTCAACGCAAGGGAGCGGCCTGGGTCTCGCCATCTCACGAGAAATCGTCACCTCGCTCGACGGGCAGATCGAGCTCGCCAACCGTGATCATGGGGAAGGCATGGTTGGTCTCGACGTAATCGTGACGTTCGCGGCCGCACGGAGCTAAATCTCTGTCCACCGGGCCAGGAACCGTATGGGTTTAGTCGGGTCTTCTCCAAATGAGCAGCGGGAAGGTCGGCGAACCGCACGTTTTCCACCAAGACCGCGGCCTGCGCAATCACGCCTTATCCTCGATCGCCATGCCCAAAGCAAAACGTCTCCGCCGGTTTCTCGCCCTGTTCGCATTCTTCGCGCTGGCTGGGTGCGCCACCCAAAATACCTACTTCGATCCTCTGAAGTCGCACCATCGCCCTGACGGCTTCGCCAATCCGGGCAGCGACCGGACGGCGGCAAGGACACCTTGGTACGAGGTGCTGTATCGTCGAATGCGAGGGGACTTCGAGCCCGCGAGAGAACCTGAAGGTGGCTATTCGGCGTTCAATACAACGTGGCGAGCCGACGTTGATCGCCAGCTCATCGGAGAGCGGCACGAGCGCCCCGTCGTCACATGGCTCGGCCATGCGGGCATGCTGCTCCAGGTCGGCGGCAAGAATATTCTGATCGATCCGCACCTTGGGCCTTACGCAGGACCGATCTCCTGGCTGGCATCAAAGCGTCGGGTACCGGCGCCGCTTTCGGTCGCCGAGCTGCCTCCGATCGACGTCGTTCTCATCTCCCACAATCATTACGATCACTTGGACCGCGGTACCGTCCTCGCCCTCGCCGAGCGCTTCAAACCGCAGTGGATTGTGCCGCTGGGACTTAAGGCGTGGTTCGAGGACCAAAGCATCTCCAATATTTCCGAACTCGACTGGTGGGATATGCTCAGCGCTCTCCCACTCAAGATCACTCTCGTCCCTGCGCAGCACTGGAGCAAGCGCACGCTATTCGACGCCAACAAGACCCTGTGGGGCGGCTTCGCGATCGAGTGGAAGCGGTCGGACAGCGCCCCTGTCTGGCGCTTCGTCTACACGGGCGATACCGGATACTCGCCTATCTTCGAGGAAATCAGGCGCCGCCTAGGGCGCACCGATTTCCTTGCCGTACCGATTGGCGCCTACCTGCCGCGCGACTTCATGCGACCGCAGCACGTCAATCCCGACGAAGCCGTCCAGATCATGCTCGATCTGGACGCCCGGCAAGCACTTGGAGTGCATTGGGGCACCTTCGAACTGACGCAGGAAGCATTCGATCAGCCGCCGAGGGATCTTGCCGCTGCCTTGCAGAATCACCAAGTGGCACCAGAGCGATTTTGGCTGCTCAAGCACGGTGAAAGCCGCCGCATCGATGTGCCATGAATACCGCGTGACCTATCATCGCCGTTGCAGAATGGCCACGGCGCGGTTGATCGAGGGCCAGGGGAGGGTTAATCTGGTTGACTTCCGCCCATCACCACGTTCTTCAGAGTAATCGTCATGGATTCGCCGTTTCAAATCGTTCCCCCCGAAATGCAAGACGCTGTGCAAATCTCCGGTCTTTCTCTTCAGCTTGGTTATCCCGCGACAATCGAGCATGTGCGAGAGCGGCTGCAGCGCCTTCTGAGTTCGCCCAATTATTTCGTCGCAGTCGCCGTGGCCGGTGATCGCGAAGTGCTTGGTTGGGTGGCGGCCGAGCGCCGGCTTTCCCTCGAATCCGGTGAGAAAGCAGAACTGACCGGCTTGGTTGTCGCCACCGCAGCGCGGCGTACGGGCGTCGGGCAGGCTCTCGTGCACGCCGCTGAACATTGGGCACGCGAAGCCGGCTTCGCCTCCCTGCATGTGCGGTCGAACGTGGCGCGCGAGGAATCGCACCCGTTCTATCGCAAGATAGGTTTCCGCTTCAAGAAAACGCAACACACTTACGAAAAGGTCATCTCCCCGGCGGAGGTCACCTTCGCGCCTTCTTAAGAACGCGAAGACAATGCCCTCGATTGCCATCCTCCATGAGGGCTCAATCACCGCCGTTGACTACCGTTGTACGGCAACCTCGAACGATAAACCGTACATCGAGGTCCACGGTGATCATTCGGTTTCCTACGTCCGGCGCGGCAGTTTCGGTTGCCACGCCCAGGGTAAATCGTTCGACCTGGTTCCTGGCTCGATTCTCGTCGGGCACCCGGGCGACGAATACTGGTGCACACACGATCACCATGATGGAGGCGACGAGTGCCTGTCGTTTCATCTGAGTCCCGAACTCATTGCCGCTGCGGACCTCGAATCCAACGCTTGGCACACAGGTAGCCTTCCACCGCTGCCACCGCTAGCCATTCTCGGGGAACTCGCCCAAGCCGCCGCCGACGGCCGAAGCGATCTGGGGCTCGACGAAATCGGCCTCTTGCTCGCGAAGAGGTTCGTCGATCTGGTTTCCGGGCGTAAAACGGGCATCAGCCGAGGTAACGCGCGAGACCGCCGACGCGCTGTCCTTGCCGCCGACTGGATCGAATCCAATGCGGTGCAGCCGATCGACTTGGCTTCCGCCGCCGAGCAGACAGGCCTGAGCCCATTCCACTTCCTTAGGCTGTTCCGCGAGGCGCTCGGTGTCACTCCCCACCAATACCTTTTGCGATGCCGTCTGCGGCATGCTGCCCGTCTATTGGTCGACAGCGACGCCCCGATCACGGATATCGCGGCCGATGTGGGTTTCGTCGATCTCTCCAACTTCGTCCGGACATTCCACCGCGGAAGCGGATTAAGTCCGCTTCGCTTTCGCTGCGCCGCGCGCGGAAACCGCAAGATTCTCCAAGAAGCTGGCACAGCGCTTCGTTAGCATCGCTTTCGTCTTCAACCCGATGACGAAAGGAAACGACGATGTTCGACCATATCGGTATCAAAACGAAGGATTTGGACGCCAGTGTCCGCTTCTACACGGCGGCCCTCGCTGGTCTTAAGTACGAACTCTGTTCGCACGACACGTCAGGCGCCGGGTTCGGCCCCAAGAATGCGCCCGCACTCTGGCTCTACGCAGCGCCGGCCGACGAACCGATCTCGTCCACGCACGTCGCCTTCCAAGCCGCGAGCCGGGCAGCCGTCGACGCATTTCACAAGCAGGGGCTCAAATCTGGAGGGCACGACAACGGCGCCCCCGGTCTGCGCACGGATTACGCGCCCAACTACTACGCCGCGTTCCTGATCGATCCGGATGGCAACAACGTGGAAGCCGTTTGCTATGTGTAATCTGTGATCGAAGGGCAACACCGTGCGGTACGTTGGAGTTTCCCTCAGGTCCCGCATCGGTGCTGCGTGTGGTGTTTGGTCCACGCACCGGCCGGGCGCGGCATGACAATTGAGATTGGTAGCGGCTTGACGCCCTTACTGATTCGCTTCTTGAGGCTCGCGCTCAACCGACGTAACGAGCCTTAAGGTTCGATCGCGATATATTCGACGCCAATGACTTCAATTTCGCGCCAGCCGGCTGGGCTTTGGAAGCGCACCTGATCGCCCTCTCGCGAGCGAATCAGAGCGCGTGCCAACGGCGAGATCCAGCTGATTCGCCCCCGTGAAAAATCGGTCTCGTCGACACCGACAATTTGATACATCTGTTCGTCGCCGGACTCGTCGCAGACGGTCACCGTCGCGCCGAAAAATACCTGATCGCAGTTTTCCTGGCGCGCCGCCGGGTCTACTACCTCAGCCAAGTCCAGGCGCTTGGTGAGGAAACGGATTCGCCGATCGATTTCGCGCAACCGCTTCTTTCCGTAGAGGTAGTCACCATTCTCGGAACGGTCGCCATTCGAAGCCGCCCAATGGACCACCTCCACGATATGCGGGCGCTCCACGCGCAGCAGATGATCGAGCTCAGCCTTGATGCGCCCGTATCCACCGGGCGTGATGTAGTTGCGCGTCCCCTGCGGCAAGCTCGGCGCCGCTTCGGCCCCTTCGTCCTCGTCGTCTTCCGTTTCGCGTGTAAAAGCCTTGTTCATGGTCACCCAGCGTGCAATGGCATTTGGGAAGCCGGGGCTCAGTAGCCGATGGTCCCGGCTTCGACATCAACGCGTACCGTATCGCGACCAAGAACCAGCGCGGTATAACGCGCAAACTGAGTCGTCCAGGTCTTTCCGTCAATGAAACGCTGCTCGCCGCCGCAGCGGGCAACATCAAGAATCTTGTCGATGATCAGCACTTTTCCGACCGGGCTGCTCGGCTCGCACTGCAGTTCGGCGTACTCCTTGTCGAACCAACGGCGTGCCTCTTCAACCGAACTATCCGCGAGTTCGGTATCCGCAAACTCGAATTTGTATTCTCTTTTGCCGAACGAAACGACAACGTGGTAGAGCATGTTTCTCTCCTTCTACGAGCCGAATAACGGGTGCCGGATTCGCCATTCTATGCGTAAATCCGCTTCGCGATCACGGCCCTCAAACGCGGCCCGCGAGAAGCTTTGGAAGCACCAAGAACCTCGCTTTCGCTCGTTGTGTTTTTCAGGCAGCACGCCTACCATAACTCGGGACATGCGGCGTTGCGATCGGGGTCATCCCTGTGCAGCTCCGTCGTCGATAACGCGGTGTGTCGGATTCGTCGTCCCCACGACGTGCCACAGGGGGACACCGCGGCAGGACGTTAGCCAAACCAATTAACGGGAAACCGAAAGATGCTGACCGAAGATGAAGTGATTCACGCCCGCGCCACCTTGAACGAGCTTCAGGTGGAGCACCGCGACCTCAATCTGATCATCGACCATCTCGCAAGTACGCCGCTGCCCGACCAGGATCAATTGCTGATCCACCGTCTGAAGAAAAGAAAGCTTCTGATCAAGGACAAGATTTACCAACTCGAGAAGATGCTGGTTCCCGACATACCAGCCTAAGCTTGGCCCAGGGCCGCGCTGCTCCAAGCGTGGCCCTCGGAGAATGGTGCAGCCACTGTGCTTTGCGAAGCACGGATGGCGAATCCGTTATTTCTTTTCGCGGCTGAGAGGAATTCAGCCGCCGGCTTCCGTTACGTCACATAGTCACATAACGAGGCGCGCGAAGTACCACGCCAGCGCGGCGATGACTGCGCTTCCGGGTATGGTCAAGACCCAAGCCCAGACAATCGTCCCCGCAATACCCCAGCGCACCGCGGACATCCTCTTGGTTGCGCCAACGCCGACGATGGCACCGGTAATCGTATGCGTGGTCGACACCGGAATCCCGAGCGCCGTGGCGAAGAAGAGCGTTGCTGCGCCTCCCGTCTGCGCGCAAAAGCCACCTATCGGACGCAGCTTGGTGATCTTCTGTCCCATCAACTTGATGATCCGCCAGCCGCCGAACACCGTTCCCAAGCCAATGGACGAATAACAGGAGATGACGACCCAAGCAGGGACGTGCTCGCCCGGGTGCATGATCCCAGCCGAGATCAATAACATCCAGATAATCCCGATCGTTTTCTGCGCGTCATTGCCGCCGTGGCCGAGCGCATAGGCCGAGGCGGAGATGAGCTGTAGCCGCCGCGACCAGCCGTCTACCCGACGTGGCGTGCTGTTACGAAAGACCCAGGACATCGCGATCATCATCGCCGTGCCAAGCACCATGCCAAGCAGCGGCGAAATAACGATGAAGGCAACGACCTTGATCACTCCCGAATACACCAGCGAGCTCGGGCCGGCCTTGACCAGCGCGGAGCCGATCAGGCCTCCGATGAGCGCGTGCGAGGAGGACGACGGAATACCGTAATACCAGGTGATCACGTTCCATGCGATCGCCCCGACCAGCGCCCCGAAGACCACGTAATAGTCAATCACGTCCGGATGCAGCGTTCCTTTGCCGACGGTCGCGGCGACCTTCAGCTCGAATACGAAAATGGCCGCGACGTTGCACAAAGCCGCCATTGCTACGGCGGTGTGCGGCTTCATAACTCGGGTTGAGACGACGGTTGCTATCGCATTCGCCGCATCGTGGAACCCGTTCATGAAATCGAACACAAGCGCCATGGCGACGAGCAGGATGACGACGCCCAGGCTGATGCTAGCTGATTCCATCAGGGCGTCCGATCAGGAATTTTCGAGGACGATGCCTTCGATGATGTTTGCCACATCCTCGCATCGATCAGTCACCGTTTCGAGCAGCTCGTAGATCGCCTTGAATTTGATCAATTGACGGACGTCTGGCTCTTCCCTGAACAGACGCGACATCGCGCCGCGCATCTCGCGGTCCGCGGCGGACTCGAGTTGGTCGATCTCATGGCAAATCTTCAAAATCTGCGCACCATTGTCCATCGACGGCAACAGCGCAACCGCTGCTTTGACGCGTTCGCAACTTGAGCGACACAGTTCTCCGAGATTGACTGCCTCGGCCGTTGTTTGTTTGATGTCGTACAGGGCAACGGTATGGGCGACGTCCTGGATCAGGTCGAGGATATCGTCGAGCCGGGTGATCAGCTGGTGGATTTCTTCCCGGTCAAGGGGAGTGATAAACGACTTGTGCAGTTGCCGCATGGTTTCGTGCGTAATTCCATCCGCACGGTTCTCGATCGCGTCAATGATTTCGCACTGCCGAGTCGTCGCTTCGTCGGATTGACCTAATGCCGCAAGCAGTTGGACCAACGCTTCGCTGCCGAGCACGACCTGTTCAGCATGCGAGTTGAAAAGATCGAAGAACTTGCCCTCCTGGGGCATAAAGCGCGCAAACATAAGCTCGTTTTTTCAGGAATGTGACAACGGCGCGCATTTTATCACCTGAGCGTCCCACCACGGCGGTGGCGGAACAAAAAGGGAACGCCTGTACTTTAAGCGCCGAAGCCATCCGCTGCCCGGTAGCCCATGGTTTGGCTTCCTCTTTCGAGACGCGCGAAGACTATTCCTTGCACCTCGACACTGGGAAAATTTGCTGCACTAACAAGCCCCCGTTACTTCTCTTCTCGCCGCAGAAAAACAGCCGCAACCTAAAAAAACCTTTCGAGCAAACGCATGGCGATGGGGAAAGCGCAAAGGGCAATCAATCCTAAAACTGCAAATGAAAGCGCGCCCTTGAGGCGACCAGATGCGGTCACCTGGGAAGCGATGAGAGTGACATCCTGCAAACCACGCCGACGTGCGCTTGCATAAAGGATAGCTATGCTCCCCACGGCAATGGCCATTGCCAGGCAAAGGCCAAGGTCGAGTTCACCGTGGTGAGTCCTCAACGAGAACGCTGCCAGGGAACAAAAGGCGAGCACCGTTCTGAACCAAGCCAACGACGTACGTTCCGGCTGAAGCCCGCCATCGGCAAGACGGCGCCGTTCGCTAAGGCTTTCCACCGAAAAGGCACCACATGATTGCAAGAACAAAAACCACCATGGCAAACGCGAGGAGACCTTGCGCGCCCGTATAGGACAGGTCCCGGTTCAATCGCATGGCCTCTTCGTTACTACGCCATCGTTTATACCCATATATGGCAAGCAAGGCAGAAACGAGGCACAGAAAGAGCGCCAGAACGGCCCAAAGGGTGCTACTAGGGCTGTTTAGAGACAGCTGATCGAGCGCGACGCCCCCAGCCAGAAAGGCCAGCGAAGTTCGAATCCAGGCCAAGTAAGTTCGCTCGTTGGCCAATGAAAACCGGTAATCGGGCGCTTGTCCTATTTTTGAAAGATCCACAGGTCAGTTTCCTCTTTCTTGAGCGACCGACGCAGGACTCCACGGAAACGTATCCAGGCCCCTGCAATGTTACGGGACTGGTCTCCAGAAGCGGTCACAGGACTGCAAGTCGCCCCAGCCATCCGCAGTCATGAATGCTCTACGGGATACGAACAGCATCTTTCCTAATCGCTTGACTGTATCCTGACATTCCTGTGCGGGTATTCTAGAATCGCCGCACCGCAAAGAATTCTACGGACACAACACAGGGGGACACGCCATAGCACGCAGGAAATGCAGATGTAAAAAAAGCCATTGATCCACAATGGCTTCCTATATTACTGGCGGAGAGGGAGGGATTCGAACCCTCGGATGCCGTAAGACATCGCCTGATTTCGAGTCAGGTACATTCGACCACTCTGCCACCTCTCCGTCGGGGCAGGATTCTAGCACGACTCGCCCGTAGATGCGCCTGATCCTACTCATTCTTGTCGCTTTATTTTCCGGATGCGGTGACGACGTTCGGCAGCCGCTGGGAAAGACGAAAGAGTTCGTGGTCCTGACCCGCGGGAGCTCGACGGTATCGCCGGGCAACGAGAAAAAGGGGCTTAGCGGTTTCGACGAAGAACTAACTCACCGACTGGCCGACGAACTCGGATTGAAACACCGCGTGGTTGTCGCCAACTCCGATGACGACATCCTGAGCCGGCTGCGCAAGGGCGAAGCGCACATTGCCGCTGCGTGGCAAACACCGAGCGATGACCCCGACATACGCAGCAGCGTCCCATACTTCTACAGCCACGACATCCTTGTCACCAATGGCACGGGGCAGAACCCAGGCAAACACAGCGCAGCTCCGCGCACGGCCAAGGCGATAGCGAAAACCAGTTCCATCGCTCCAAGAAGAGGAGCTCAAGGAACACCGTACCGCGAGCCTTTCCTTGGTCTATCGGTCCCGCGTGGCAATCAGCACAACGATCTCGACCTGATGCATGGCGTCGCAACAATGGACCATGACGCCGTACTGGTTAATGACACGGCGTTCGGCCTAGGCAGCTATCTCTATCCTGAACTCCAAGGCGTGCCGACTGAAGGACCGCCCCGGCCAATAGTGTGGCTCTTCGCGCCGGGAGTGGACCCCGAACTGATTCACCGCGCCAACGCCTTTCTGGAACGCATCGAGCGGAGCGGCGAACTCGACCGACTCAAAGACCGGTATTTCGGCCATATCGATCGCCTGGCACAAGCTGAGACATTGCGCTTCCTTGAGCGCATGCGCACGATCCTCCCCCGCTACCGACCGCTATTCCAGGCGGCCGAGGCAAGCACCGGCATCGACTGGCGCATCCTCGCCGCACTCGCTTACCAGGAATCGCAGTGGAACCCGCTGGCCACCAGCCCGACCGGCGTACGCGGAATGATGATGCTGACCGACGAGACAGCCGATCGGCTCGGCGTCCGCAATCGTCTTGATCCTGAACAGAGTATTCGCGCCGGTGCCGAGTACTTGAGCGATTTGCGTGACGCGTTGCCGCGGAGTGTCTCCGAACCCGACCGCCTGTGGTTGGCGCTCGCCGCTTACAATTTGGGCATGGGACATCTGAATGCCGGGCGCTATATCGCCACGACCCTGCAAGCGGACCCCGATTCCTGGTACGAGATGAAGAAGGTGTTGCCGTTGCTCGCACAACCGCGTTACTACAGCCGGCTAAAATCCGGAAAGGGGCGCGGTGGCGAGGCCGTCATCATGGTGGAGAACATCCGGGTTTATACGGACATCCTGTACCGCTATGAGAAGCCATACCGCCCGTTCGACGGGTTCGCTGCACCTGAGGCAAAACCGGCGCAACGGTTGGAGGCCGGAGAAGGCTGAGCAAAGGAGCGAGGGCTGACCCTTGCCGCGGCATACGGTGTGTCGACACGACAGCTCACGACCCTCTCTACGCTCGCCTCCCCGAGGCCGTGGTGGGCGTTACGCCGAGATACGCTCTTGCCCACCGAGGTAAGAACGTAATGCCGCCGGGATGGTGATACTGCCGTCGGCATTCTGCCCATTTTCCATAACCGCAACGAGCGTACGTCCAACAGCGAGTCCCGATCCGTTCAGGGTGTGGACGAGTTCGGTCTTTCCCTTCTCATTGCGGCAACGCGCTTGCATGCGGCGGGACTGGAAAGCCTCGAAATTCGAGCACGACGAAATTTCGCGATAAGCGTTCTGCCCCGGCAGCCACACTTCAAGGTCGTACGTCTTGGCCGACGAGAATCCCATGTCGGCCGTGCATAGCACAACCCGGCGATACGGCAATTCGAGTTTCTCCAGAATAACCTCAGCGTGGCGCGTAAGCTGCTCGTGCGCCTCGTTGGATTTCTCGGCGGCCACGACCTGCACGAGTTCAACCTTGTCGAACTGGTGCTGACGAATCATGCCGCGCGTGTCCTTACCGTACGACCCCGCCTCGGAACGAAAACACGGCGTATGGCAGACAAGTTTCAGAGGCAATGCATCGCCGGCAAGAATCTCATCGCGGACGATATTCGTCACCGGAACTTCGGCCGTCGGAATCAGGTACAACGGTTCGGCCTCGGGTCGCAGAATCTTAAAGAGGTCTGCCTCAAACTTCGGCAACTGCCCTGTACCAAACATGCTGGCTGAATTGACAAGATAAGGGGCGTAAATTTCGGTGTAACCATGCTCCTGCGTGTGCACGTCGAGCATGAACTGCGCAATGGCACGGTGCAGGCGGGCCAACTGGCCTCTCATCAGCGAGAAACGCGCCCCAGAGATTTTCGCGGCCGCGCCAAAATCCAGTTGCCCGAGCCCTTCGCCAAGATCTACGTGGTCTTTGACCGTGAAGTCGAAATTGCGCGGCGTTCCCCAACGGTGGATTTCAACATTGTCTGCCTCGGAATTGCCGGCCGGCACGCTCTCCTGCGGCACGTTCGGGATCGTAGCCACGAAGGCGTCAAATTCCTTGAGCAGCTCGCCGAGACGCACTTCATTCGAATCCAGTTCCTGCTTGAGCGCCGCGACCTCCGCCATTACTGTCGAGGCGTCCTCTCCTTTGCCCTTGAGCAAGCCGATCTGCTTCGAAAGGCTGTTGCGGCTCGCCTGCAGGTCTTGAGTGCGGGTCTGTAGCGTCTTGCGCTCGGCCTCAAGTTTCTGGAATGTCGCGGTGTCGAGCGTGTAGCCGCGTGTAGCGAGGCGTGCCGCGACGGCGTCGATGTTGTTGCGCAGCAATTGGATATCGAGCATGTCAGTCCTTTGGGTCTTTTGAATTCTTTGCCTGGCGGTCGAGCGCGCGCAGGTGAGCGAGTTTCTCGCCGATTTTAATTTCTAGTCCGCGATCGACAGGCCGGTACCAGTCGACGGACGGCATACCTTCGGGAAAGTAGTTCTCGCCGGCCGCATAACCATCGGCTTCGTCATGCGCGTAGCGGTAGTTCTTGCCGTAGTCGAGTTCCTTCATCAGGCGGGTCGGGGCATTGCGCAAATGCAGCGGCACCGGCCGAGAACCGTCACGGGCGACGAAATCACGCGCCGCATTATACGCGACGTACGCCGCGTTCGATTTTGCCGCCATCGCCATATAGATCACGGCTTCCGCCAGAGCGAGCTCTCCCTCGGGCGATCCGAGCCGCTCGTAGGTTTCCGCAGCCGCCATGGCGACTTGCGCCGCACGCGGATCGGCCAGGCCAATGTCTTCCCACGCCATGCGCACGATACGCCGCGCCAGGTACCGCGGGTCGGTGCCGCCGTCGAGCATGCGGCAAAGCCAATAGAGCGCCGCGTCCGGGTTCGAACCGCGTACCGATTTATGCAAAGCGGAAATCTGATCGTAGAACGCCTCGCCGCCCTTGTCGAAACGCCGCAGACTTTGCGCCAACGTATTGTCGATGAACGCACCGTCAATGTGGGCACGCCCCGCCGTGGCGGCTGCCGTCCGCGTCTGCTCAAGCAAGTTAATCAGTCGCCGCGCATCGCCGTCGGCTTGGCCGATCAAGCGCGCCCGCGCTTCGTCGTCGAACGCAAAACCTTGCAAAGCCTTCGCGCACGCGCGTTCGAACAATTGTCCCATTTCCTCGGCGGACAGCGGGTTAAGCACATAGACCGAGGCGCGTGAAAGCAGCGCCGAGTTCACCTCGAACGACGGGTTTTCGGTCGTGGCGCCGACGAAGGTCAGCAACCCGCCTTCGACGTACGGGAGGAAGGCATCCTGCTGCGCCTTGTTGAAACGGTGAACTTCATCGACGAACAGGATCGTCCGTCGGCCATTTTGGGCACGGGTAATTTCCGCACGGGACACCGCTTCGCGGATGTCCTTCACGCCCGAGAAAACCGCCGACAAGGCGATGAACTCGGCATCGAAGGCGTCAGCCATCAAGCGCGCCAGCGTCGTTTTTCCGACACCGGGCGGTCCCCAGAGAATCAGCGAGTGCAGCGTGCGCGCCTCGAAGGCAAGCCGCAACGGCTTACCAGGCCCAAGCAAGTGCTGCTGCCCGATGACTTCGTCGAGTGTGGCCGGCCGCAACGCTTCCGCGAGCGGAACCGGATGGTCCTGAGCGAAAAGGTCACTCACCGATGACGTCGGCGCCGGCCGGCGGCGTAAAGCGGAACAGGCTCGCGGCGAGCGACGGGTTGCGTTCGATGCGCGAGAAGGCAAGCGAGGTCGTCTGCCCAAAATTGTCGGAGAGTTCCATCGCTTTCAACTCGTTGCCCTCGAAACCGAGCTGAAGTTTCTCAAAGCCGCTCTCGGCCGATTTCGGCGTCGCCTCAAGCCATTCGAGCCCCTCGCGTTCGCCGGCTTCGCGCAGGGTGAAATTCTTCTCAAGCGCACTGCGACCGCCGTCCTTGCCGTTCGCTTCCCCGACGAGCAATGCCGCCGGCGTGCTGCCGAGCGCAGCATCAACCTTCTTCACGGTCACTTGACGCAGGTCCGGATCATAGATCCAGACCTTCTCGCCGTCGCCGACGAGAAGTTGGTTGTACGGCTTGTCGATCTGCCAACGGAACTTGCCCGGGCGGGAGAACATCATGACGCCTGACGATTGCTGCGGCTTCTTACCGTTCTTCGCCACCACAATCTGGGTGAAGTTCGCGCGCATAGTTTTCGTGCCATCGAGGAAAGCGCCGAGCTTGTCGAGCGCTCCGGCGACGGCGGATTGGACGGCAAGAAGACACGCCGCCAGGCAAAGGATCTTTCGCATCAATTTTCTTCCCTACGCGCGAGGACTTCGCGGCCGCCGCGACCGTCCATCGCCGAAACGAGCCCGGCCTTTTCCATCGCCTCGATGAGGCGGGCCGAGCGGTTGTAGCCAATGCGCAGATGGCGCTGCACAAGCGAGATCGAGGCCCGGCGGTTCTTGAGCACGACCTCGACGGCCTGGTCGTACAGCGGGTCGGACTCGGCATCGCCGCCGTCCCCGTCACCACCGCCGTTGCCGCCTTCTGCATCGTCGTCTAAGCCCGCGCCGGTAAGTACGCCTTCGACGTAATCCGGCGCTCCCGCCGTTTTCAGATAATCGACGACGTGATGAACTTCCTCGTCGGCAACAAACGCGCCGTGCACCCGTGTCGGGTAGCCGGTTCCGGGCGCGAGGTACAGCATGTCGCCCTGGCCGAGCAGCGCCTCGGCGCCCATCTGGTCGAGAATCGTCCGCGAGTCGATCTTGGAAGACACCTGGAACGACATGCGCGTCGGAATGTTCGCCTTGATCAGCCCGGTGATGACGTCCACCGAGGGCCGTTGGGTGGCAAGGATCAGGTGGATGCCGGCCGCACGCGCTTTCTGCGCGAGCCGCGCGATGAGTTGCTCGACCTTCTTGCCGGCCACCATCATGAGATCGGCGAGCTCGTCGATGACAACCACGATGTGCGGCATACACAGCAGCGGCTCCGGCGCTTCCGGCGTCAGCGAGAGGGGGTTCGGCAACTTGTTCCCGGCCTTCTCGGCGTCTTTGATGCGGTGGTTGAGGCCGGCGATGTTGCGCACGCCCATCGCGGACATCAGCTTGTAGCGCCGTTCCATTTCCGCGACGCACCAATTGAGCGCGTTTGCCGCCTGCTTCATGTCGACGACCACCGGCGCCAGCAGATGCGGGATGCCTTCATAAATCGAGAGTTCAAGCATCTTCGGATCGACGAGGATCAGCCGCACCTGATCGGGCTCGGACTTGTACAGCAGCGACAGAATCATCGCGTTGATACCGACCGATTTACCCGAACCCGTCGTACCGGCGACGAGCAGGTGCGGCATTTTCGCGAGGTCGACGACCACAGGGCGCCCACCGATATCCTTGCCCAGCGTCATCGCCAAGGGCGAGGACATGTTGTGGTACTCGTGGCTGGAGATAATCTCGGACAGGCGCACGATCTGGCGCTTGGCATTCGGCAGTTCGAGCGCCATACACGACTTGCCGGGAACGGTCTCGACGACACGGATCGACACCATCGACAGCGCACGTGCGACGTCCTTGGCAAGATTGACGATCTGAGCCCCTTTGACGCCAACCGCCGGTTCGATCTCGTAACGCGTAATCACCGGGCCGGGATAAGCGGCCAGCACTTTGACCTGCACACCGAAATCGGCCAGTTTGCGTTCAATCAGGCGCGACGTGTATTCGAGTGTTTCCGGGCTGACTTGATCCGTTTGCTCAGCCGCCGGTTCAAGCAGGTGCAGCGGCGGCAACAACCCGCCGACAACGGCTTCTGGGAAGAGCGGGGCCTGTCGTTCGCGCTCCTTGCGCTTTTCGAGCTTCGGCGGCGGTGGAGGCGGCGGCTCCGGGGGTTCAATGACGATCGGCTCGTACGTCTCAACGCGTTTCTTTTCCACTTCGACGACGGCGTCGCGCTCACGAGCCACCTCGCGCCCGATACGCCGATCCTGCCAGCGATCAAGCAGGCCGCGACCGGAAGCCCACGCGGCTTCGAGCAGGGCGCCAACACGCTCCATCGCCGAAAGCCACGACATACCGGAAAAAACGCTCCAGCCGAGCGCAAGCCCCGCCAGCAAGGCCAGCGTCGCACCGGTGTAGCCGAGATAACGCACGAAAAGGCGGCCGATTTCGAACCCCAAGACGCCACCGGGGAGCATCGGAAGCTGAACTTTCAGCGAATAGAAACGGAGCGATTCGAGCGCGCTGCTGGCGATGATCAGAACAAGGAAGCCGATCAGGGCAATGTAGAGCGGGCGCCTGTCGGCGGCCCGGAATCCGTCCAGACGGCGGTAGCCCCACCACACGACGGCGACCAGAAGAACGACCCACCACCAGGCGGAAAGGCCGAAAACGTAAAGCAGCAGATCGGCGAGCCAGGCGCCACTGCGCCCCATCGGGTTGTGCAAGACGCCGAACGGCGCCGAGTGCGACCAGCCCGGGTCGCCCCGGTGGTAGCCCCACAAGGCCAAGCCGACGAAGGCCGCGAGAACGATGAACGCAAGCCAGCGCGACTCTTGCAGTACAACCGCGATTTTTTCCGGAAGTGGGCTGGGAGCCGTGGTGGCGGCGGCGCCACCGCCCCTGCCCGTTGTCTTGCGCAGCAAAGCCATCAATATCGGTAGAAGCCGGACAAAAGACGATTATAACGGGCGACCGGCGGCGCGCAGTGCGGCGTCAAGCTTCGTTGAGAACAATACGCCCCGGCTCGACTCGAATGTATCCGCTGGTCTCCAGGTCCTTCATCACCCGGCTGACCATCTCGCGCGACGCGCCGACCATCTTGGCGATGTCCTGTTTCGTCACTTTGCGCCGGATGCAGCGGACCGCGCCCTCCTTTTCCGAAAAGTCGAGCAGGAGCTTCGCGACGCGCCCATAGACATCCATTAGCGCCAGACTCTCGATCTTTCGGTTGGCTTCCCGCAGACGCAGCACAAGGCTCTTCATGATGTTCAGGCAAAGATCGAAGTTCTCGGCGAGTGCGTGCGTGAAGTCGCTCTTCGCGATTACGAGCAGTTCACAGTTCTCGGTCGCCACAACGTCCGCCGAACGTGGCGAGCCGTCGATCAGACCCATCTCGCCGAAGCACTCTCCGGCGCCGAGCAGCGTGAGGATGACTTCGCGGCCCTCTTCGTCGCGATTGAGCACCTTAGCGCTACCTTGAACGATAACGAACAACGAGTCGGTACTGGCCCCAACGTGCACAATCGTCGTATTGCGTTGTACCTTGCGGCGGACAGCCATCCGCGCGATCTGTTCGCGTTGAGCCTCCGTCAGCCCGGCAAACAGCGGAATGTTCTGCAGCAAAGCCTCGCTCGTCTTGCCTCGTGCCGGTATCTGCGTCGCTTGCATGGTCTCCCTCGGGCTTCGATTTTGCTTCAACGGGTTCTCGGCAATTATAGACAGATGGCGGGCCTCCGGACCAATATTAGAAAATACTAATCAATTTCGCGCTATAATCGAACGTCGCTACTAAGGAGGAAGAGAAATGTCGCAAACATCACGCCATAGCCGCTTGATCATCCTTGGTTCCGGTCCGGCCGGCTACACGGCGGCCGTTTATGCGGCTCGCGCCAACCTCAAGCCGTTGCTCATTACCGGCCTCGCCCAAGGCGGACAATTGATGACCACGACCGATGTCGACAACTGGCCGGCTGACCCTAACGGAGTCCAGGGCCCCGAGTTGATGCAGCGCTTCGAGGAGCATGCACGCCGTTTCGAAACGGAAATCGTCTTTGATCAGATTCACACCGCCAAACTCCGGGAGAAGCCCTTCACGTTGATCGGGGACTCCGGAACCTATACCTGCGACGCCCTCATCATCGCCACCGGCGCGTCTGCGCAATACCTCGGACTGCCGTCGGAAGAGGCGTTTTCCGGTCGCGGCGTCTCCGCTTGCGCCACGTGCGACGGGTTTTTCTATCGTAATCAGCCGGTCGCGGTTATTGGCGGCGGCAACACCGCCGTGGAAGAAGCACTCTACCTGGCGAACATCGCCCGCCGTGTCACCGTCGTCCACCGCCGCGACAAGTTCCGCGGCGAGAAGATCCTGCAGGACAAGCTTCTGGAAAAGGCCAACTCGGGCAATGTGACGATCAAGTGGAATTCGGTGCTCGAGGAAGTCCTGGGCGACGCCAGTGGCGTCACGGGTATCCGGATCAAGAACGTCCACGATGGCGCTACCGAAGTGATCCCGTTGATGGGAGTTTTCATCGCCATCGGCCACAAGCCGAATACCGATCTTTTCGTCGGCCAGTTGGAGATGGAGAACGGCTACCTCATCACCGAGGGAGGACGGCGCGGGAATGCCACGGCGACATCGATCCCGGGCGTCTTCGCGGCGGGTGACGTACAAGACCACATCTACCGTCAGGCTTGCACCTCGGCAGGATCTGGCTGTATGGCCGCTCTTGACGCCGAGCGTTACCTGGACGGCTTAGTCAATAGCTGACCACGCTGTGCACCACCCGAACGGGCGGTGCACGACTTCTCTAGCACGATGGGAAAACGGCACGAACCGACGGCGGAAGAACAAGCCGCCTTTCGCGCTGCAGTGGAAGGCGCTATCCCACTGCGCGCGCCGGCCAAGGTCGTCCACGAACCGCCAAAGCCCAGTGCGCGACCACGGCAAAGCGAACTCGACGAAGCCGCCGTAATCACCGAGTCCCTGCACGGCCCCTTCGAAATCGACGACCTTCTGGCCATCGGCGAGGTTGATGCGTTTTTGCGCCCCGGGGTACCGCGTAATGTGCTGCGCGATCTGCGCCGCGGACGCTGGTCCATCCAGGGACATACTGACCTCCACGGACTCAATCGCCATGAAGCACACGAGGAGGTGTGGCGCTTTCTCGCAGAGTCGTCGCTCGCCGGCAAACGTTGCCTGCGTATTGTGCACGGCCGCGGCTATGGATCGCCGGGCCGTGAAGGCATCCTGCGGCAGTTCGTCAAGGCGTGGCTGGCCCGACGCAAAGATGTGATCGCGTTCTGCCATGCGCCATCGTTCGACGGCGGCGAAGGCGCACTTTGGGTGCTGCTGCAACCGACAGGGAAGAAGAATCCGGCGAAAGGGTAACTACTCCTATCGCGTATAACCACGCGCAGAACCAGAAACAAATGGCCCATTAACAAACACTGGGCGCCAAGAGGCGCCCAGTAGTCTGAGAAGAAGCAGGTCTCCGCGCCCCTTACATTGGCGCGAAGAACAGGCAGGCAGGGAAGGCTAAACCGCCGCCTCGCCGGTCTCTCCAGTACGAATACGAACGATCTGATCGACCGGCATAACGAAGATCTTGCCGTCACCGATCTTGCCCGTACGCGCTGCCTTGATGATCGCATCGATGGCGGGCTCGACGGCCGACTCCGGGACCACGACCTCGATTTTGACCTTCGGCAGAAAGTCGACCACGTATTCCGCCCCGCGATAGAGTTCGGTGTGACCTTTTTGGCGGCCAAATCCTTTGACTTCCGTGACCGTCAGGCCGGAAACACCGACTTCGGAAAGCGCTTCCCGAACTTCGTCGAGTTTGAACGGCTTGATGATAGCTTCGATTTTTTTCATTGTGATGGCTCCAAATTGAGGCTGTCGCAAAAGGTGATCAAGCCTTTCAAATGCCGCGCCAAGTCTTCCTGGAGCGGGATCGTGTCATGTTGCTCGGTTCAGTAGGGGTCGCGGTAACGGTTGGTAATCGGATAACGCCAATCTTTGCCGAAACCACGTTGCGTCACGCGAATTCCGACCGGCGCCTGGCGCCGCTTGTACTCGCTGATCTTCAGCAGGCGGACGACGCGGCGCACGTCGGCTTCGGCATATCCTTGGGCAATAATCTGCCGCGGACTCAGGTCCTTCTCCATGTACCCCTCAACGATCGCGTCGAGCACGTCGTACGGCGGCAGGCTGTCCTGATCGGTCTGCCCTGGCTTCAGCTCGGCTGACGGGGGTCGCGTGATGATGCGTTCCGGAATGGCATAGGACACCGAGTTGCGCCAGCGCGCGATCCGGTACACTAACGTTTTCGCGATGTCCTTAATCACCGCAAAGCCGCCGGCCATGTCGCCGTAAAGTGTGCAGTATCCAACCGCCATCTCGGACTTGTTGCCGGTGGTCAGGACCAGCGATCCCGTCTTGTTGGATAGCGCCATCAGCAGCATGCCGCGAATACGCGCCTGAAGGTTTTCCTCGGTGGTATCTGCCGATAGCCCAGCGAACTCTTTCTCCAGCATACCGGCAAACGTCCGCATGGCGGGTTCGATGGGAATTTCGTCGTAGCGGACGCCGAGCAGGCGGATCATCTCGCGTGAATCCGCAAGGCTCATTTCGGCAGTGTACGGCGAGGGCATCATCACGGCGCGCACCTTGTCGGGCCCCAACGCGTCCACCGCCACGCACAACGTCAGCGCGGAGTCGATACCACCAGAGAGGCCGATAATCGCGCCAGGAAAGCCGTTCTTACCCAAGTAATCACGCACGCCGACGACGAGCGCTCGATACACCTCGGCCTCGACCGCCTGCTCCTCGACCATAACGCCCGGACGCAATGCGCCGTTTTGGAATTCGACGATTTCCAGCGTCTCATCGAATTTCGGCAACTGGCAGCGGATTTCGCCGTGGGCGTCAAGGGCAAAGGACCCGCCATCGAATACCAACTCATCCTGCCCGCCAACGAGGTTGGCATAGACGACCGGCAGGTTCGTCGCGGCGATGCGATCCCTGAGGATTTCGGCCCGCAATTGTTGCTTGCCGATGTGGTAGGGAGAAGCATTGAGCACCAGCAGGATTTCGGCACCTGCCTCGCGGGCCATATCCGCCGCCCCCGGTTCCCACACGTCGGCGCAAATGTTGATGCCGCAACGCACGCCTTCGACCGACACGACGCAAGGCTCGGCACCTGATTCGAAGTACCGCTCTTCGTCGAACACTTCGTAGTTCGGCAAACGCTGCTTGAAGTAAGTGGCGATGCGCTGGCCGCCGCTGATTACGGTCGCGGCGTTAAAACGCTCATCGCCCCGCATTGCCGGGTGCCCAACGACGATTGTGATGCCGTCGACGGCTTTGGCCAGAGCTTCGAGTTCCCGCTCGCACGCGGCGTAAAAATCATCGCGTAACAGCAGGTCTTCCGGTGGATACCCACAGAGCGCCAACTCTGGCGTAAGAAGCAGGTGCGCCCCACGGGCTTTGGCGCGTTGGGCAAAGTCGACGATACGAGCCGCATTGCCCGCAAGCTCGCCGACCGTGGCATTGATTTGAGCGATCGCTATCTTCAGTGACATAGCCGCTACTATAAACGATCGCGCGGCCCTTCAAAACCGGCGCTGCAAGCGAGGACGGGGCCCGCCCCCCGCAGCGAAGTCAGACGCAGTTACTTCGTGCGGAACGCAAGGACCGTCCCGTACTTGTAGGTCTCACCCGGTTTCAACCAGCAATCGGGTTGCGGCCACTCGGGATGGTTCGGGCTGTCAGGCAGGAACTCCGTCTCGAGGGCAAAGCCCTGATGCGCGGCATATGGCCCGCTGCGCCCCGGAACGCCCGCAAGATAGTTGCCGCTGTACAACTGCAGCGCAGGCTTCGTCGTATACACGTCCATCGCCAGACGCCCGTCAGCGGACACGGCGGTGGCGGCTACGGCAGCCATTTCGCGGCATTCCGGGTCAAGCAGATAGGCATGATCGTAGCCGCGCGCAATCCGTTGCTGCTCATCAGCCAGAAAATCGCGACGGATAGCCTTCGGCGTGCTGAAGTCGAAGCTCGTACCTCCAACCTCGGCCAAGGGACCGACGGGGATCAGGTCCTCTCCGATCGGAAGGTATTTCCGGCCGCGGATGAAAAGGCTGTGTTCCCGGATATCGGTCGCATCCCCGTCAAGGTTGAAATAAGCGTGGTTGGTTAAATTGACCGGACACGGCGCATCGACGGTGGCGATGTATTCCAGCGCAATACGCGCGCCGGGATCGAGACGATAGGTTAGCGTCGCCTTCAGGTTACCTGGGAACCCCTGGTCGCCATCGGGCGACTCTATGCCGAACGTAACGTGCGAGCTTCCCTGTTCGAGCACTCGCCAACGTTGCTTATCAAAGCCGCCCGGGCCGCCATGCAACTGGTTACGCCCCTCGTTCGGCGTTAGGACATACTCCTTCCCGTGGTAAGCCATTCGCGCCCGCCCGATGCGGTTCGCATACCGGCCGATCGCGGCGCCAAGAAAAGCCTTTTGAACGAAGAAGTCTTCCAGCGGGGAACAGCCCAGGAGCACTTCGCGTTCCTCTGTTCCGACAGCGACGCGGCAAGACAACCAAGTCGCGCCCCAATCCATCGTCGTAAGGCGCACTCCATCGGAATGGGTGAGCTCGATCAAGCGTGCAGGACGTCCGTCGGGACAAAGGGGGGCCGTGCTACTCATCGCGGTCTCCAGGACAGTGGTTGCAATGGTTGACTGATCTATTCGAGTGATTTCTTGGCGCTTTGCGCCTCCCCCAGTATCGCAGGCACGATGCCGATATTGGACGGGACTTCGCAAAAGGCGGGGGGCGCCTCGCTGCGCTTACGGAAATCCGTGGGGCTCGTTCCCACGCGCTTGCGGAAAACACGGGAAAAGTACATCTGATCGTCGTAGCCGACGAGGCTCGCGATCTTGGCAATCGGCGAACAGGTGCTCTGCAGCAGGTGCTTGGCGAGAATCATGCGCTGATCCTCGCGCCAGCGGACGATGCTCACCCCCAGTTGCTCGCGGAAGAGATGCGCCAGACGCGAAGGCGAAAGGCAAACGTGGCGGGCAATTTCGACGAGATTCACGTCTTCGGCGAGATTGCGGGAAAGAAACTGGCAGGCCTGTTCAATACGATCGTCGATGGGCGTCGTGCGGTGCTCGGGCGTTTCCTCGAAGCAACGAATCAACAAGCGTTCGAGCAGGTTGATGGCCAGCTCTTCCGACGAGCGGCGCCCCTCCTTGTACGTCTGTTCGATCTGCTGGAACAACTCCTCGAATTCGGTGAACAGTGCGTTGTCAGGCAAGGTTAAGCGCCCGACTTTTTTCACCTGATTCGTCCAGTCGAGCCAATGACTCCAGTAAGCCCGTGGGCGAAAGTAAACCCAGCGGTGATACCAGTCCGGACTGTCGGGCGCACGGCCATAAAAGTGCGAGACACCGGGCGGGAATAGCAACAGGTCTCCAGGATTACAGAAGAACGCGTCGTTGCCATCGAACACCTTGCCGCGGCCCTTCACCGTCATGTTGATGATGTATCCGCTCATGCCGTTCTTGCGGTCGATGAAGAAATCGAGCGGGCCGTTCTCGATGATCGGCGTCGTTCCTGCCACGAGGTAGATATTGAAGGAATAGCCAGGCAGCAGCGGATTGAGTTGTTGCTGCTCGTCCTCGTGTTGACGCATTTTTCTTCCCATGATTACCCGACGCCACTCCTACTTGCAACAGGCAGACACTTGCTCACGAGCATTGCAGGCCACGGTACCGGCGGCGATACGACGGGCGCGCCTGCAGGCGCGCCCAGCTTGCTACTTGTTCTTGTTGTAGACATCCACGAACACGGCGGCGACGAGGACGATGCCTTTAATGACCTGCTGCCAGTCGATGCCGATGCCAAGGATCGACATGCCGTTGTTCATGACGCCCATGACGAAGGCACCGATGACTGCGCCCATGACCTTGCCGACGCCGCCGGTCGCTGACGCGCCGCCGATGAAGCACGCCGCGATGACGTCAAGTTCGAACCCGACGCCCGCTTTCGGCGTGGCGGAATTCAGACGCGCCGCGAAAACGAGCCCGGCAAGAGCGGCAAGCACCCCCATGTTGATGAAGGTGTAGAACGACAGCCGGTCCGTCTTGATGCCGGACAGGCGCGCCGCCTTCTCGTTGCCGCCAAGCGCGTAGATGCGACGCCCGATCGTCGTGCGATTGGTGATGAAGTCGAAGATCATCATCAGCACGAACATGATGACAAGCACGTTGGGCAGCCCCTTGTACGAGGACATCAGGTAGCAGAAGTAGATAATCACGGCGGAGAAAACAACATTCTTGCCGATCAGGAATCCGATCGGCTCGGCTTCGGCTCCGTAGAAGACCTTGTTCGCTCGTTCGCGCCAGTTCATGTAGGAAAATGCCACCGCAACCGCACAACCGAGCAGCAACGAGGTCATCCGCAGGCTTTCGCCACCGAGCGGATCAGGAATGAACCCCGAACTGAGCAATTGGAATTCACGCGGGAACGGCCCCACCGACTGACCGTGCAACAACCAAAGCGCCAATCCCCGGAAGACGAGCATGCCACCCAGGGTCACGATGAAGGACGGTATGCGGTGGAAGGCGATGAAATACCCTTGCAGGCCACCAATCAACGCGCCAGCGGCCAAGCAAGCGAGCGTTGCTGGAACGTAATGCCATTGGTACTCGACCATGAGCACCGCCGCCAACCCGCCGATAAAACCGGCGACCGACCCGACCGAAAGGTCGATGTGCCCGGCGACGATCACCAGCAGCATCGCGAGTGCCATGATGACGATGTAGCTGTTCTGCAGTACGAGGTTGGTCAGGTTGAGCGGCTGCATCAACGTGCCTTCGGTCATGTACTGGAAGAACACCATGATGACAGCCAGCGAGATCAACATCCCGTACTCGCGGATGTTCTTCTTGACAAAGGTCGCCACCGATTTTTTTTCGGTGATCGGCGCCACCGCTTCTACAGTGCTGTTCATCCTAGTTTTTCCCCGCCTTGACAATCGCACGCATGATCTTTTCCTGGCTCGCTTCGGCCGTAGCCATCTCGGCCACGAAGGAGCCCTCGTTCATTACATAAAGCCTGTCCGTCATCCCGAGCAACTCAGGCATTTCCGACGAGATCATGATGATGCACTTGCCCTCCTTCGCCAGTTGAGCGATCAGGCAATAGATCTCGTACTTGGCACCCACGTCGATGCCGCGCGTCGGCTCGTCGAGGATCAGGATGTCCGGTCCCGCAAACAACCATTTGCTCAGCACAACCTTCTGCTGATTGCCGCCGGAAAGATTGCTGACGTACTGAAAGACGTCCGGACAACGGATGTTGATCTTCTTCTGATACTCCTTGGCCACCGAGAATTCGCGCCCGTCATTTATCACGCCGCCCTTGGAGACGCCCCCGAGGTTGGCGAGCGAGATGTTGTGCTTGATCTCGTTCTCCAGCACAAGGCCGTAACCCTTACGGTCTTCGGTCACATAGGCGATGCCGTGTTTGATCGCCTTCTGCACCGTACTGACATCGACTTCCTGACCGCGCAGGAGCACCTTGCCCGAAATGTGGCGTCCATAGGTGCGACCGAAAATGCTCATCGCCAATTCGGTACGGCCCGAACCCATAAGGCCCGCAATGCCCAGGATTTCGCCGCGCCGCACGTGGAAATTGATACCTTTGATGAACAGCCGGTCTTCATGCTGTTCGTGATACACCTTCCAGTCGCGGACCTCGAAAACCGTTTCGCCGATATCAGGCTCATGATGCGGATATCGGTCGGCCATCTCGCGGCCGACCATCGCGCGGATGATCACATCTTCGTCGACCGGCTGGTCGCGGCAATCCATCGTCTTGACCGTCGCGCCGTCGCGCAGCACAGTCACCGAGTCGGCGATGCGAGCGATCTCGTTGAGCTTGTGCGAGATCATGATCATCGTCATGCCTTGCGACTTGAACTCGAGAAGAAGGTCGAGCAGCGCTTGGCTGTCGTTCTCGTTCAGACTCGCTGTCGGCTCATCGAGGATCAGCAGCTTGACCTTCTTCGACAACGCCTTGGCGATCTCGATAAGCTGCTGCTTGCCGACACCAAGGTTGGTAATCAGTTCTTCGGGCGATTCGTTCAACCCGACCTTCTTAAGCAACTCCACCGTCCGCCGGTGGGTCGTCTCCGCGTCTATGACGCCGCGCTTGGCTTGTTCGTTGCCGAGAAAAATGTTCTCGGAGATGGAAAGCAAGGGCACCAGGGCGAGCTCCTGGTGGATGATGATGATTCCGTGCTCTTCGCTGTCGCGGATCGAATCGAACTTGAGTTCGTGACCCTCGAAATGGATTTCGCCTTCGTAGGTACCGTGTGGGTAGACACCACTGAGTACCTTCATCAAGGTCGACTTCCCGGCGCCATTTTCGCCGCAGATCGCGTGTATTTCTCCAGGCTGGACCACCAGATTAACGTCTTTCAGAGCGATGACGCCCGGAAAGCGCTTAGTGATCCCTTTCATTTCCAGGATGGGACCCACCGATTCACCTCTGTTCCGAATCGCCGGAGGAAGACCCTCCGAGGCTTGCAAAAAAGGGCGCGCTCCGCCAAACGGAGCGCGCCAACACCCCTAATTCGTTACTTCAACTGGGCTTCGGTGTAGTAGCCGCTGCCGACGAGGACATCCTTGTAGTTGGTCTTGTCGACGAGGATCGGCTTGAGCAGGTACGACGGCAGAATCTTGACGCCGTTGTTGTACGTCTTGGTGTCGTTGATCTCGGGTTTCTTGCCGGAGAGGACGGCATCAACCATATTCACGGCGACCTTGGCGAGTTGCCGCGTATCCTTGAACACCGTCGAGTATTGCTCGTTGCGAATGATCGACTTGACCGACGGGACTTCGGCGTCCTGACCGCTGACGTACGGGCAGGGTTGCTGCGCCGTGCAATAGCCGACGCCCTTGAGCGACGAGAGGATGCCGATCGAAAGGCCGTCATACGGGGACAGAACGGCGTGGATCTTTTCCTTGCCGTAGAACGCGGACAGCAGGTTGTCCATACGGGCTTGCGCGACCGCGCCATCCCAGCGCAGCGTGCCGATCTTGTCCATGCCCATCTGCTTGCTGCGTACGACGAGCTTGCCCTTGTCGATGTAGGGCTTCAGCACTGACATGGCGCCGTCATAGAAGAAATAGGCGTTCGTATCGTCCGGCGAGCCGCCGAACAGTTCGATGTTGTACGGGCCCTTGCCTTCCTTGAGTTTGAGCGCGCTTTCCAACGACGAGGCCTGCAGCACGCCGACGGCAAAATTGTCGAACGTTGCGTAGTAGTCGACGTTCGGCGTCTTGGTGATCATACGGTCATAGGAGATGACCTTCACGCCCTTGTCGGCGGCCTTCTTCAGCACGTCGGAGAGCGTCGAACCGTCGATGGCGGCGATGATCAGGACCTTGGCACCCTTCGTTACCAGGTTTTCGACCTGTGCGAGCTGGTTCGGGATGTCGTCTTCGGCGAACTGCAAATCGGCCGCATAGCCGGCTTCCTTCAGATACTTGACCATGCTTTCGCCGTCGGAAATCCAGCGGGCGGAAGACTTCGTGGGCATCGATACGCCGACAAGCCCCTTGTTCTGTGCCTGAGCCAGAGGCGCAAGCCCCAATGCACCGATGATCAATGAAGCGATAAGCACTTTCCTTCTGTTCATGGTCCAGTCTCCGAAAATATAGAAATTGTCAGCGCGCGTGCGCGCCCGTTAGCTACGCCACCCTCAACGACCCTGCTTCAACCGGCCATGGCGCATGCGTATCCTGCTCTCTGATCGGCGCCCTGCATTGCAATGGTTTGCCGGGCGGCCGACCTGCCGGAAACGGAGATCCGATCGTCGTCGGAAACGACAGGGCCGGCTGGTTTCGTGACGACTGTCATCAGTCACAGACAGTCACAAACAGTCACACAACAAAGTTACAACTAACGCCGATCCATATGGAAGTAGTTACCGTCCAAAAACATCAATAAAAGCCGTTTTATCCATATCAACGACTTTTTGCTCTAGGAGAGTGCAAAACAGCACTTGATTTTGCTCCAAATATGAGCTGTTCTGTACATATTTACGGCATCCCAATCCTAACCGGGATAAATGGAAAATCCATATTGTTCCGTCCATACCTGCCCCGGATTTTCCATCTCAAGGACAAGCCATATGTCGGAAAAAATCGTTCTTGGACTCGATTTCGGCAGCGATTCCGTGCGAGCGATCGCCGTCGGTTGCTCGGACGGAACCGAGCTCTCGTCGGCCGTTGCGTACTACCCCCGCTGGTCGGAAGGTCGCTACAGCGACGCGATGGTCAACCAATTCCGCCATCATCCGCTCGACTACATCGAGTCCATGACACAAAGCGTGCGCGAAGCGGTCGCTGCGCTCAGTCCCGAACAGCGCCAAGCCATTGTCGGTATCGGCGTCGATACGACAGGCTCTACCCCGGCGCCGATAGACGGCGACGGCCAGGTGCTCGCACTGCGCCCCGAGTTCGCCGACAACCCGAACGCGATGTTCGTGCTGTGGAAAGATCATACCGCTATCGCCGAAGCGGAAGCCATCACCGCCCTCTGTCATAGCGGCCGCTTCCCGGATTACAGCCGCTACATCGGCGGCGTGTATTCGTCCGAGTGGTTCTGGGCCAAGCTCTGGCACGTATCACGGCAAGACGCCGCCGTGCGTTCGGCGGCCGTCAATTGGATCGAACTGTGCGACTGGGTTCCGGCGTTGCTCAGCGGTACCACGAAACCCGAGCAGATCCGCCGCGGACGCTGTTCCGCCGGTCACAAGACGATGTGGCATCCCGAATGGGGCGGACTGCCGGGTAAGGATTTCCTGGCCGCCCTCGATTCGTGCCTGATCGAAGACCTGCCTTACCCATTATTCACTGAGACCTTTACCGCCGATCTTCCGGTGGGCCGCATTACCAAGGAATGGGCCGACCGCCTCGGCATTCCAGACACGGTGATGATTTCCGGCGGAGCATTCGATTGCCACATGGGCGCCGTCGGCGCCGGTGCCGACGAGCATGCGCTGGTCAAGGTCATCGGCACCTCGACATGCGACATTCTGATTGCCGACGAGTCGCTGATTCAACAGCGAGCGATCGAAGGCATCTGCGGCCAAGTCGACGGCAGCGTCGTACCCGGCAAGATCGGCATGGAGGCCGGGCAATCCGCGTTCGGCGATATGTACGCGTGGTTCTCCCGCCTGCTCAGCTGGCCGCTACAGTTCGCCGCGCAGCAGAATCCCAACCTCGCCGGATCGCTCGAAAAGGTCGAGGAATCCCTTCTCCCGGCGCTCACGGAGGCGTGGGCCAAGAACGCCGACCTCGCTCATCTACCGGTCGTGCTCGACTGGTTCAATGGCCGACGTACCCCCTTTGCCAACCAGCGCCTGAAGGGCGTCATTACCGACCTGAATCTGGGCACCGACGCACCAACGATTTTCGGAGGCTTCATCGCCTCCACCGCCTTCGGCGCGCGCGCCATCATGGAGTGCTTTGTCGACCAGGGCGTCCCGGTACGCCGCGTGGTCGCTCTCGGCGGTATCGCGCGCAAGTCGCCGACCGTCATGCAAGTGTGCGCCGACGTGATGAACCGCTCGATCGAGGTCGTCGAATCCGACCAGTGCTGCGCGCTCGGTGCGGCGATCTTCGCCGCCGTGGCCGCCGGTGCTTACAGCAATGTAGCGACGGCGCAGCATGCGATGGCCAGCCGCATCGAACATGTCTATGAACCGAACCCAAGCGCGGTAGCCCACTTCGAGACGATGTATCAGCGTTATCGTCACTGGTGCGCTCAGGCGGAACCGATGTACGCGGCGCAGGAAGGAGCCTGAGATGTTGCTCAAATCGCTACGCGAAGAAGTTCTATGCGCCAACTTGGCTCTGCCCAAACATGGTCTCGTCACCTTTACCTGGGGCAATGTCAGCGGCGTTGACCGCGAGCGCAATCTGGTAGTCATCAAGCCGAGCGGGGTAAGCTACGAAAAGATGACGATCGAGGACATGGTCGTCGTCGACATGGACGGTAAGGTCGTCGAAGGTAGCTGCCGGCCATCGTCGGATACGCCTACCCACGTGGTGCTCTACCGGCACTACGCCAAGCTGGGCGGCATCGTGCACACGCACTCCACGCACGCCACCGGTTGGGCACAGGCCGGACGCGGCATCCCGGCCTTCGGTACGACGCATGCCGACTATTTCTACGGCGAGATTCCCTGTTCGCGCCCGCTCTCGGCGCGCGAAGTTGAAGAGGCGTACGAAACGAATACCGGCGCCGTGATCGTTGAAACGATCGGCCACCGCAACCCCCTCGAAATCCCGGGGATTCTCGTTTCGGAGCATGCGCCATTCGCCTGGGGCAAGACTCCGGACGACGCGGTACATAACGCGGTTGTGCTGGAAGAGGTTGCGCGCATGGCGCTCTTCACAGTCATGCTCAATCCAGCGCAGCGTCCCATCGCATCGTATCTGCTCGACAAGCACTATCTGCGCAAGCACGGCACCAACGCGTACTACGGTCAGCCCGACAAACCGGCCTGAACGCCCTCCCACTCATTAGACGTTGCAACAGACGCAACCGCATCATCAGGAAAGGAATCGGATTATGGAATTGTTCAAGCAACTCGAAGTGTGGTTTGTCGTCGGTAGTCAGCACCTCTACGGTCCCAAAACGCTGCAACAGGTGGCCGACAACAGCCGCGCGGTCGTCGAAGGCCTCAATGCCGAGGCCGGCCTACCCATCAAGATCGTGCTCAAACCGACGGTGAAGACGCCCGACGAAATCCAGGCGTTGTGTCGTGAGGCGAACCATACTGACAACTGCGTCGGCCTGATCGCCTGGATGCACACCTTCTCGCCGGCCAAGATGTGGATCGGCGGGCTCAACGTCCTCGAAAAGCCCTTCGTACAGTTCCACACGCAGTTCAACGCGACGATCCCGTGGGACACGATGGACATGGATTTCATGAATCTGAACCAGACGGCGCACGGCGGCCGCGAGTTCGGGTTCATCGGCGCCCGCATGCGCAAGCAATACAGCGTCGTCGTCGGCCATTGGCAGGACAAGAAGGCACACCAGCGTCTGGAGGCGTGGATGCGTGTGGCGGCCGCGCTGTACGACAGCCGCCACATGAAGGTAGCGCGCTTCGGCGACAACATGCGTGAAGTCGCGGTCACCGAAGGCGACAAGGTTGCCGCGCAAATCCAGTTCGGTTATGCGGTTAATGGCTACGCGCTGGGCGATCTCGTGAAGGTTGTCGAAGCCGTTTCGGAAGCTGACGTCAACCGACTCGTCGATGAATACGAAACCACATACGAACTATCCGCGGCAGTACGCGCCGATGGCGAGAAGCGCAAACAGCTTGTCGATGCCGCGCGCATCGAACTGGGGATGAAGAACTTCCTGGTGCAAGGCGGCTTCAGTGCCTTCACGACGACGTTTGAGAACCTTTACGGTCTTGCGCAACTGCCGGGTCTGGCCTGCCAGCGCCTGATGCAGCAAGGTTATGGTTTCGGAGCCGAAGGCGACTGGAAGACCGCCGCGCTGCTGCGCACGGTCAAGGTGATGGCCGACGGCCTGCCCGGCGGCACGTCGTTCATGGAGGATTACACCTACGATTTCACGCCGGGCAACGAACTCGTAATCGGCGCCCACATGCTGGAGGTTTGCCCATCAATCGCCAGCGGCAAGCCGGTGCTCGACGTGCAGCCATTGTCGATCGGCAAGAAGGACGACCCGGCCCGCTTGCTTTTCGGTGCCCGGCCCGGCCCGGCGCTCAACGCCAGCCTGATCGACATGGGCGACCGTTTCCGTCTGATCGTTAACGCGGTCGAAGCCGTGGAGCAGCCGCGTGCGCTGCCCAAGCTGCCGGTTGCCCGCGTAGTATGGAAGGCGCTGCCCGATCTCGCCACGGCGGCAGAAGCCTGGATTCTTGCCGGCGGCGCGCACCACACGGTCTACACCCAGGCCGTCGGCGCCGAGCACCTGCGGATGCTGGCCGAGTTGTTTGGCATCGAGTACCTGCTCATCGATGGAAAAACGGAGATTCCTGCATTCAAGAATGAGATTAACTGGAACAGCATTGCGTATCGCCTGAATCGCTAGGCGCTGCGCGTGCGGTTCCTCCCGCTTCTTGCAGTACTTCCGGGCAAAGCGGGGTGAGCCCCGTACCAACGGGAAAAGAGACCGGACGATCCGGCGTTCGGCAAAACCTGAGAGGAGTGTCAACATGTCGAAATCGAGAAAAACCTTGTTGTCCACCGTTGCAGCTGGCCTGATCGCAGGCGCAATCGCCCTGCCGGCCTCCGCATTGACCCTGGGTTTCGCCCAGGTCGGCGCGGAAAGTGAATGGCGTACGGCGAACACCGTGTCGATCAAGGAGGCCGCCAAGGCCGCCGGAATCACACTCAAGTTCTCCGACGCGCAGCAGAAGCAGGAAAACCAGATCAAGGCCATCCGCAGCTTCATCGCGCAAAAGGTTGACGTGATCGCGTTCGCCCCCGTCGTCACCACCGGCTGGGACACCGTCCTCATGGAAGCCAAGAAGGCCAAGATTCCGGTCATCCTGACCGACCGCAGCATTGAAACCAAGGATGAGTCGCTGTACGTGACGATGATCGGCTCGGACTTCACCGAAGAAGGTCGTAAAGCCGGCAAATGGCTGCTCGAGAACTACAAGGGCCAGGGCGATGTGAATATCGTCGAGCTCCAGGGCACAGTAGGCTCGGCACCGGCGATCGAGCGCAAGAAGGGCTTCGAGGAAGTGATCAAGGCGGAACCGCGCTTCAAGATCACCCGCTCGCAGACCGGCGATTTCACCCGCGCCAAGGGCAAGGAAGTCATGGAAGCCTTCCTGAAGACGGACAAGAACATCCAGGTCCTCTTCGCCCATAACGACGACATGGCCATCGGCGCCATCCAGGCCATCGAAGCGGCCGGCATGAAGCCCGGAAAAGACATCATGATCATCTCGATCGACGCCGTTAAGGGCGCGTTCGAAGCGATGATGGCCGGCAAGCTGAACGTGACCGTCGAATGCAACCCGCAGCTCGGGCCGCAACTGATGGACATCGTCAAGGAAGTGAAGGCCGGGAAGCAGCAACCGAAGCGGATCAACACCAAGGAAAGCATCTTCCCGATGGAAACCGCGGCCAAGGAATTCCCGAACCGCAAGTACTAAGCGTTGTAATGTAGTAGCCCGTGCCCGGCCTCGCCGGGCGCGGTCATCAGCAGGGAGCCTAGAACAAAGCAAGGAGTGCAACCGCCCGGATGCCGGGGGAACGCCTCCCATTCGAGGGGAACAGGGTCTCATGAGTACCGAACCCATCCTGGTCATGAAGGACATCTGCAAGTCTTTCCCAGGTGTCGTCGCACTGAAGAACGCGCAATTGCGCCTTTTCCCCGGCGAAGTTCACGCCGTCATGGGGCAAAACGGCGCCGGCAAATCCACATTGATCAAGGCGCTCACGGGCGTCGATCTGCCCGACAGCGGAGAGATCCGACTGCAGGGCAAACCCATCCAGCCGACGTCCGTCAACGAAGCCCAGAAGATCGGCATCAGCACGGTCTACCAGGAAGTCAATCTCTGCCCCAACCTTTCGGTGGCGGAAAACATTTTCATCGGTCGCTTTCCGATGCGCGGATTCGCCATCGACTGGAAAGCGATCGAACGCGAGTCGAAAGCAGCGCTCGCCGCACTCAATATTCACATCGACGTCAACCAGACGCTGTCGATGTACCCGGTGGCTATCCAGCAGATGGTCGCCATCGCCCGCGCACTCTCCACTGAGGCGCAGGTCCTGATCCTCGACGAACCGACCTCCAGCCTGGATGAAGGCGAGGTCGAGCGCCTCTTCGACGCCTTGCGCCAACTGAAGGCCAAGGGCATGGCGATCCTGTTCGTCACGCACTTTCTCGACCAGGTGTACGCGATCTCCGATCGCATCACGGTTTTGCGCAACGGCGAGTTCATCGGTGAATACGCCGCCAGCGCCTTGCCGCGGATCGACTTGATCAACGCCATGGTCGGACGCGAAGTCAACGAAGCCGTATCGGCAACCAATGGCGCCAGCGCCACCGACATAACGAACGCCAAGCCTTTCGTTTCGACCCAAGGCCTCGCCTCTCGGGGTGGCATGCGCCCGCTCGATCTGGACGTTTACCAGGGCCAAGTGCTCGGCCTCGGCGGTCTGCTCGGCTCGGGTCGTACGGAGACGGCGCGCATGCTGTTCGGGATCGATGCGACTGACGCCGGAACCGTGAAGGTGGAGGGCAAGACGGTCAAGATCAACTCGCCGTACAAGGCAGTGCGGCAAGGGCTCGCCTTCTGCCCCGAGGATCGCAAGACCGAGGGCATTGTCGCCGACCTGTCGATCAGGGAAAACATCATCCTCGCGCTGCAGGCCCGGCGCGGCGTCTTCCGCTTCCTTTCCAAGCGCACGCAAACGGCGATCGCCGACGAATACATCAAGCAACTTGGCATCCGGACACCGGATGCGGAAAAGCCCATTGGACAACTCTCGGGCGGCAATCAGCAAAAGGCCCTGCTCGCCCGCTGGCTCGCCACCGATCCGAAAATGCTGATCCTCGACGAACCGACCCGCGGCATCGACATCGCCGCCAAACTGGAAATCATGGAGCTCGTAAAGGCGCAGTGCCGCAAGGGCCTGGCCATCCTCTTCATCTCTTCGGAAATGAGCGAAGTGTTGCGCGTCAGTGACCGCATTGCCGTCCTGCGCGATCGGCAAAAGATCGGCGAGATCGCCGGACAGGATGCCGACGAACAGCGCATCTTCCAGATGATTGCGGGGGCCGAAGCATGAAGCCCGACACCTTCCGCAACCTGATCCGCAACCCGCTGTTCTGGCCCTGCGTCACACTGACGTTGCTGTGCGCCGTGAACTTCTACTTCAACCGCGGCTTCTTCGATATCGAGATCAAGGACGGCCATCTTTACGGAAGCGTCATCGACATCCTGAACCGCGCCGCACCGCTGATGCTGATCGCGATGGGCATGACGCTCGTGATTGCCACCCGTGGTATCGACATTTCGGTCGGTGCCACGGTAGCGATCGCCGGGGCCGTCGCCGCTGCGATGATCGGCGGCTCGCTCGTCATCAAGGATGGCGTTCAGACCTACGTCTCCAACGTACCGATGCCGTTGGCGATCGCCGGGGCGCTGGGTGTTGCCCTGCTCTGCGGGCTATGGAACGGCCTGTTGGTGGCTGGCGCCGGCATGCAGCCGATCGTCGCCACGCTGATCCTGATGGTTGCCGGGCGAGGCATCGCCCAACTCATTACCGAGGGCCAGATCGTCACGGTGTATTACGAACCGTTCTTCTTCTTCGGCAACGGATTCCTGTTCGGCATCCCGTTCTCGCTCTATATCGTCGCCGTCGTGCTCATCATCCTGTTGCTGCTGATCCATCGCACGGCGCTCGGCCTATTTATCGAAGCCGTCGGCGTCAATCCGGTCGCCTCGCGTTTCTCCGGTATCCAGGCGCGCACGCTGGTCTTTTCGGTCTATGCTTTCTGCGCGGTGACAGCGGGCATCGCGGCGCTGATCATCACGTCGAACGTGAAGAGCGCCGACGCCAACAACGCCGGCCTGCTCATGGAACTCGATGCCATTCTCGCCGTCGCGCTCGGCGGCACCTCGCTCGCCGGCGGACGCTTCCATATGATCGGCACTCTGATCGGCGCACTGATCATTCAGACACTGACCTACGCCATCTACTCGCTCGGCGTGCCGCCGGAAATCAACATGGTCGTGAAAGCGCTCGTGGTCTTCGGCGTCTGCGTCATCCAGTCGCCCGCCCTACGCGAAATTCTCGCCAAACACGCATTCCGCACCCGGGAGGTCGCATGAACCTGCTTGCCCGCATCAATGCGCGCACCTTGCCGCTCATCGTCACCAGCCTGCTGTTCGTCGCGCTGTTCGCGTTCGGCTCGGTCTCCTACGACAGTTTCTTCTCGGCCCAGGTCTTCCTGAACCTCTTTATCGACAATGCGTTCGTGATCGTCGTCGCCATCGGCATGACGTTTGTCATCCTGACGGGCGGCATCGACCTGTCCGTAGGCTCCATCGTCGCCCTGACGACGATGGTGACGGCTGCCCTGGTCGAACAGCATCACTGGAGCATCTGGGCGGTCATCCCGCTCGTTTTGCTGATGGGCTGCGCGTTTGGCGTGATGATGGGTGTCCTCATCCAGTATTTCGAGCTGCAACCGTTCATCGTCACGCTTGGTGGCATGTTCCTCGCCCGCGGACTCTGCTACGTGATCAGCATCGATTCGATCTCGATTACCGATCCGAGCTACGCGGCCGTGTCCGAATACCGCATCATGTTCGGCGAAGAGGCCTTCCTGTCGATCAGCGCCGTCATCGCGCTCGTCACGCTCGCGATCGGGATCTTTCTGGCGCAGTACACGCGCTTCGGGCGTACCGTCTACGCGATCGGTGGCAATGAACGTTCGGCGATTCTGATGGGGCTACCCGTCGCGCGTACCAAAATCCTGGTCTACACCTTGAGCGGGTTTTGTTCGGCGCTCGGCGGCGTGCTCGTCACGTTCTACATGCTGTCGGGCTACGGGCTGCATGCACTCGGCCTCGAGATGGATGCCATCGCTTCCGCGGTCATCGGCGGCACGCTGCTCACGGGCGGTGTCGGCTATTTGGCGGGCACTCTGGTCGGCGTGCTGATCCTCGGCGTCATCCAGTCGTTGATCGCCTTCGACGGCAGCTTGAGCTCCTGGTGGACCCGCATCGCCATCGGCGTCCTGCTGTGCCTGTTCTGCTTGATGCAGCGCTTCTTCGAACACGGCGGCAGCAAACTCAGCGCACTTTTCTCGTACTGGAACAAGCCCGAGGAAGAAGGCTCGGCCGGCAGCGGAGCGCAACCGGCGCGCTGAGAGGCGATTCGTCCGGCTCTACCGCCGGACGAACTCGTCGAGCACGAGCCGGGCCGCTCCCGCGACGTAGGCCTCCGCGTCGAGCGTTTCGTAGCGAACGTCGCAGTCGAATCCGGGGTTGACGGTTTTCTCGATCGTCTCCCGGATGGGTACAAGAAGTTGTTGGCCAGCCTCCCCCAACTCGGCGTAAATCGCCACATGCCGTATATCGAGCACGAGCATCATCGTGGCGACGGCTCTTCCTAGAAGTTCAGCCGCCGCCTTCACTTTCTTCTGCGATACCTTGTCGCCATCCGTGGCGGCCGCCAATTCGGCCGCCAGCGTCTCTCTGTTCACCACGGTTTCGAGACATCCGGTTTTTCCACACCGACATAGGACTCCATTGCGTTCGACGGGGAAATGGCCGATTTCTCCCGAGCAACCGCGCTCGCCCTGGTAGATGCGGCCATCCATCACGATCCCTACTCCAATGCCGGAACGGATTGTCACCACCAGCAACGAACTGGGCGCAGCGGGAAGACTCGCGATGGCGGCCGTAAAACAACGGATATTATTGTCGACGGTGATTGGCATTCCGACACGCGCGGCCAGATCCTTCGCGATACCCGCGAACGGCACTCCCTCCCGGCCAAACAGGTGGCTCGGTACGCCAACGCCGCCGCCTTCCAACGTAATTCCGAGTTTCGCGGCCTTCTGAGCCGCTTGCCGCAGCAGACGTTCTAGGAAAGCGGTCAAGTCAGCAACGTTCTTGAACTGCGGCGTGGACAGTTCGCTCTCGAACAGGCATTCCCGCGATAGGTTGCGGATATTGACCCGCGCACGGCTGTATTCGACGTCGATCCCCACCGCTGCGGGTTTCGTAGAAGACAGCGCATAGACCATGGCCGACTTCCCGGCTTGGTTTTGGCGTTCGTTGCCGGAAGAGACGATAACCCCCTGCTCCTCCATGCGCGTCATGAGTTTGACCGCCGTAGCCCAGCCCATTCCGCAACGCTGCGTGATGTCTCTCTTCGATAACGGCGTTGCGGCGACAGCTAGTTCATTGAGAATAAGCCGTTCATTATCTGTCAGCATCAACATGATCACCCTCGAATTACTTGCGAGAAACGCGAAGCCAGCTTATGCCAAACGGTAGTTACCCCGGTCACCAAGACTACCATAGGCCGTCCAGCGATTCTTGCGACTCCCACCCATTGGCGACAATCACTCCACCCCGAACGACGCCGCTACGAAACCGTGAGCAGTGTCCAACCGAGTAATGATCCCGCCACCCATGTTGTTGACTTCGCTCTCTTCGCTCATTAATATCGCATCACGATATATCGCACAACGATAAATATTTTAGTCGATTCGTAGCAGTCTTGTCTTCATCGTCTCAGTTGGTGGAAAGCGCGTCATTTCACCGATGCATGAAGAGGCTGCTTTGGAAAAGAGTTCACGATTATCGCGGGGGGCATAGTGGAGCAATCGGCGGCAAGCAACGCAAAGATCGAGGTTCGCAACCTGACCAAAAAGTTCGGCGACTTGCTGGTTCTCGATCGCATCAACTTCAACATCAAGAAAGGCGAGCTCGTCGCCATCGTGGGGCCGACCGGTTGCGGCAAGACGACCTTCCTCAACTGCATGTCGAAGCTCACCGACACCACCGACGGTGACATTTTCATTGACGGCGTCCCCGCCGATCCGGTCAAGCACAACCTCGCCTTCGTCTTTCAGGAGCCTACCGCATTGCCTTGGCGGACAGTTGCCCAGAACGTCGTGTATGGAATGGAGGTCAAGGGCGTTCCGGAGAAAGAACGCGCGGAACGCCTTGAGTACATCCTCAACCTCGTCGGCCTGAAGGACACCGCGGACCTTTATCCCAATCAGGTATCGGCAAGCATGATGCAGCGCATCGCCGTCGCGCGCGCCTTCGCCGTCAATCCAGATCTGCTCCTGATGGACGAGCCGTATGGGCAGCTCGACGTGAAGCTGCGTTTTTACCTGGAAGACGAGTTGGTCAAGCTCTGGCAGACATTGAACAGCACCGTGCTCTTCATTACGCACAACATCGAGGAGGCCGTCTATGTCGCCGAACGCATCCTCGTTCTGACGCCGAAGCCAACCAAGGTACGGGCGGAAGTCATCGTCGATCTTCCTCGCCCACGCAATTTTCTCGATCCCCGCTTCGTCGAGATCAGACGGCAGGTAACCGAGCTCATTCGTTGGTGGTAAAGCACTCAGGACATCCCCATGGCCTATCAAACAGTAAAAGCAAGAAAGTCGCTGAAGCTCAGAGTCCTGCCGTGGCTTAGTCTCACGGCGGTCATCCTTATCTGGCAGTTCTGCGTATCGCCCCCTGGCGTGAATGACTGGCGGATTCCGGGTGTTCTGCTCGCTCGCCCTTATGACGTATTACTGCTCGGAATCGAGAAACTCACCGACGTGAATCCTGACGGGGCGACCTTGCTCGTACATGCCTGGGTCAGTCTTCAGGAATCGCTTTCCGCCTTTCTGCTTTCTCTCCTCGTCGGCATCCCCCTTGGTCTCATGATGGGTTGGTTCGGCGTCGTACGCGGGCTCTTCCGCCCGGTTTTTGAAATGTGGCGCCCGATTCCGCCCGTGGCCTGGATTCCGTTGGCGATCTTCTGGTTCGGCATCGGCATGGAAGGCAAGATCTTCATCATCTGGCTGGGCGGCATGACGCCCTGCATCATCAACGCCTACATGGGCGTAAAGACGACCAACCCGGTACATATTCAAATGGCCCGTACATTCGGGGCCAGCGACTGGAAGATCTTTACCAGCATCTGCATTCCATCCGCCTTGCCGATGGTTTTCGGCGCGCTCCAGATCGCCCTCGGCAACTGCTGGACAACGCTCGTCGCGGCGGAGCTTCTCGCTTCCGACCAGGGACTCGGCTATCTCATCACGGCCGGCCGAAGCATCGGCCGCACCGACATCGTCGTCCTCGGAATGATCAGTCTCGGCATTACCGGCGTGATCATCTCGCAGATCATCTACCGCATCGAAGCCAAGCTGCTGGCTGGAATCAGGAGATAGGAAACGCCATGAGCAAATCGACCCATGACGTAAGCAATGAGGTTGTCGTACGCACTATCGTGCGGAAACGCTTGACGCTGCGTTCCCTGGTGCGAGAAGAAAAATTTCTGTACGTCGTCTCGCTCGTCGTCTTCTTCACGATATGGCACCTCGCCGCCACACGCGGAAACGGCGACAGTGCCTTGGTCACGCCTTGGGCGACGTTGCAGGGACTCTACGACATGATGAGCAGTCCGCTCGGTGGCGAGACCCTTGTCGGACACACCTGGAACAGTCTGCGTCGTGTGCTAATCGGCTTCAGCATCGCCGTCTGTTTCGGAATTCCACTCGGCCTACTGCTCGGCATCTCGGAAACTGCCAGCGCCATTCTGCGCCCGCTCGTCGATGTCTTCCGGCCAATGCCGCCACTTGCCTGGATCTCGCTTTCGATTCTGTGGTTCGGTATCGGCGAGGAACCCAAGATTTTCATCATTTTCCTCGCCTCCTTCATTCCGTCCGTTCTCAACGCTTACAACGGCGTGCGCTTGATCGAGCCCGAACTGTACGACGTCGTCCGCGTTATGGGCGGTAGCCGCTGGGACGAAATCAAGCAGGTGGTTGTCCCCGCCTCGATGCCCGCCATCTCAGCCGGCCTGCAGCTCTCAATCACCAGCGCCTGGATGGGCGTGCTCGCCGCAGAGCTCGTCAGTTCGAACTCCGGACTCGGCTACATCATCATCCTCGGCATGCAGAACTCGGATCCTCAAATGGTCCTTGGCGGCATGGTCATGATCGCCGCCGTCGCCTGGGTTCTGACTGCGAGCATGGAGAAGATCGACATGATGCTCTGCCCATGGCGGCGTGAGATCAAGGGACTCTAAAAAACACCAGGGACTGGTCATGAACAAGCACGTCAAGATCTCCGCCGAGAACGTTTCGAAGGAGTTCATCCAGAAGGGAACACAGCGCGTCCCCGTCCTGAAGGACATCTCGCTCCAGGTCTTCGATCAGGAATTGCTGGTCGTCCTCGGGCCAGGGCAAAGCGGTAAAACAACTCTGCTGCGGATCATTGCCGGCCTGGAAAAGCCGACACAAGGTCGCATCACGCTCGACGGCGAAGAAATCCGCGGCCCCGGCCCCGATCGCGGCCTGGTTTTCCAATCGTACATGCTCTTCCCCTGGAAGACCGTGGAAGCCAACGTCCGACTCGGTCTGGAGATGGCCCAGGTGCCGAAGGAAAAGCATGCCGAGACGGTCCGTCACTATCTGGACCTCGTCGGTCTGAATGGCTTCGAGAAGTACTACCCGCATCAGTTGTCCGGCGGCATGAAACAACGCGTGGGCATCGCCCGGGCATTCTCGACGCAGCCGAAGGTGATGCTCATGGACGAACCGTTTGGACAGCTCGACGCGCAGACGCGTTTGTTTATGGAGCGCGAAACCGAACGCATCTGGCTCTCCGACAAACGCACCACCATCTTCATTACGAACAACATCGACGAGGCGCTTCTGCTCGGCGACCGTATCGTCACGCTCGAAGGCAAGCTTCCGGGGCGGATGAAGAAATCTTACGAAGTCAATCTGCCGCGCCCTCGCGACCCGATGGACATGGAGTTTTTGAAGCTCAGACACACCATTACCTCTGAGCAAGAACTAACCCTTTAGGTAATGGAAAAACGACAGGAGGCGTCATGAAGAAGAGCATTCTCACCGCGTTGTGTTCGGCCCTAGCCCTGGCGGCGGCTTCGGTCCCGTCAGCCCATGCCGCCGAGCTGATCAAGGTCAAGACAGCCTGGGTAGCCGGTCTCGAAATGTTCCCGCTGTGGTACGGCAAGAACAAAGGTTGGGACAAGGAAGAAGGGCTGGAAATCGAATATCAGAAATATGCAAACGGCCCCGCACAGATGGAGGCCCTTCCCTCCGGTGCCTGGAACATCGCCAGCACCGGTGTCGGCGGCATTCTGGTCGGCGGCATGCGTCATGACGTAAGGATCATCGGTGCACCGATGCCTGATAGCGACACCTCCAACGCAATCTACGCGCGTGCCGATAGCCCCATCTTCGCGACCAAGGGTTTCAACAAGAGCCTTCCCAACGTCTTCGGGTCACCGGAATCGGTCAAGGGGAAAAATGTCTTGGTCACGATGAACTCCGCCAACCACTTCATCGCGGGACAGTGGCTCAAAGCCCTTGGCCTGCAGCCAAGCGAAGTGAAGCTGACCAACATGGACGTCAACTCGATGCTCGTCAGCTTTGACAAGAACATCGGCGACGTGATGTCGGCATGGACGCCGATCACGACGGCGGCAGAGGCTCGTGGATACAAGCGCGTGGCATCCAGCGTCTCGCTGGACTCGCGCCAGATCTCGCAATTCGTCGCCGACCGCAAGTGGGTCGAAGCCAATCCGGACACGGCCGCAAAATTCCTGCGCGTGCAATACCGCTGCAACCAATACATCCGCGACAACATCAGCTCGCCCGAAGTGATCGATGCCGCCGTCAAGTATTACGTCGAAGTGCTGGGCGACAAGAAACTCTCCCGCGACGAAATCGCTTTCGGCGTGAAAGACCGCGCCCCGCTCACGCTGCAGGAAGCGTTGGATTTCGCCACACCGGTTAACGGGAAGGACAAGTTGACCAAGTGGAATAACGACGCCGCGGAATTTTTCACCAGCGTCGGCAGCTACAAGATGGAAGAACTGAAGAAGTTCATGGCGACGCCGCTGGTGACCAACGTTTACCTCAAGAAGGCGGCCGAAAAGCCTCTGCTGAAGTAGGCATAAGCGAAGCTAAGGAGACGGCGCATGAACAAGCCGAACATCGTCATGATCATGACGGACACACAGGCTACCAACATGGTCGGCTGTTACAGCGGGCAACCCGTTGGCACCGAGAACATCGACGACCTGGCGTCCGGGGGCGTAACGTTCGGCTCAGCCTACACGACGTGTCCCGTCTGCACTCCAGCCCGCGCCGCCCTCTTCACTGGAATCTATTCCAGCCAGAGCGGTGCGTGGACCAACAATCTCGCGCTCGGCCAGAACATCCGCACCATGGGCGCCTACTTCAAGGAAGCCGGCTACCGTACGGTGTACATCGGTAAGTGGCATCTCGACGGACACGACTACTTCGGTACAGGAAATTGCCCCGACGAATGGGATCCCAAGTATTGGTACGAAGGCGCCAACTACCTCGCGGAAAAAACAGAGCGCGAGATATCCCTATGGCGCAACGGTCTCAATTCGGCCGACGATTTGCGCGCCAACGGTATCGACGCGACATTCACCTGGGCACATGGGATCACGCGCCGGGCCCTCGATTTTCTTGACGAGGCAGCGCAACATCCCGGTCAGCCGTTCCTGCTCGTACTGTCGTACGATGAACCGCACCACCCCTTCACCTGCCCGCCCGAGTATGTCGACCGTTACGCCGACTATGCCTATCCGCTCGGCGCGAAAGCTTCGGACACGCTACAAGGCAAACCGCAACATCAGCAGCTCTGGGCCGAAGCCATGCCGGCGCCGGTCGGCGAGGATGGGCACTACCGCCACCCGCTTTACTTCGCCTGCAACGACTTCGTGGACGACAAGATCGGCGAAGTGCTGCGCCGAATCGACACGCAGGAAAACGAAAACACGTGGATCGCCTATACGTCGGACCACGGCGAAATGCTCGGCGCCCATCGCCTCATCAGCAAGGGCGCATGCGCCTATGACGACATCACGCGCATCCCACTGATCCTGCGTCCTCCCGGGGATACGTCGCCCAAGCGAATCGACTGCCCCGTGAGCCATATCGATCTGCTGCCGACACTCCTCGACGCAGCAGGTATCGAGCGCCCGGAGGCATTGCAAGGGAAGAGCCTTCTGCCGCTGATAGCAGGGGCTGAACAGGCGGGAAGCGACGTTCTGATCGAATTCAATCGCTACGAGATCGAGCACGACAGCTTTGGCGGCTTTATCCCGATGCGGGCGATCGTCAGCGATGACTTCAAGCTCGTCATCAACCTCTTCGATACGGACGAGCTTTACGACCGCAAGAACGATCCGGATGAAATGGACAATCTGATCGAGCGGCCGGAATACGAGCGAATCCGCAACGACTTGCACGATCGGCTTCTCGAGCGCATGGATCGGATTCGCGATCCGTTCCGCGCCTATCGATGGGCAACCCGGCCGTGGCGGCCGGAGAAGCAACCGGCCTGGATGGGTGCGTTCCGCCCGAAACCTGACGACGGCGTTTCACCCGCCGTACGCGACTATGACACCGGGCTTCCCACGCTAGGTGTAAAGGTCGAGAAGAAGGCTCTCAAGTTCTGATCGACATCCTTTCGCCCTGTCAGGAATGCATCATGCGAGCCCAAGCGCCGTTCCATGTCATGCTCAAACCGATCGGCGCACAGTGCAACCTGCGTTGCGACTACTGCTTCTATCTGGAAAAGGCGGCGCTGTTTCCTGAGCGACGAGGCGCGGCCTTACGGATGACCGAAGCGACGCTGGAGTCCGTGGTGCACCAGATCATCGAGGCCCGAGCACCTGGACAAGACGAGGTTGTCTTCGCCTGGCAAGGGGGCGAACCGACGCTGATGGGCCTGCCGTTTTTCGAAAAAGCCATCGCCTTGCAATCCCGCTATGCGCCGCCCGGCGTCCGCATAGCGAACACCTTCCAGACCAACGGTGTCCTTGTCGACGAAAACTTCGCTCGCTTTTTCCGCGAACACGGGTTTCTTGTCGGTGTCAGTATCGACGGTCCCGAAGCCCTGCACGACCGGTTCCGACGTGATGCGGCCGGCCGCGGCTCGTTTTCCCGTGTTATGGCGGGCATCGAGGCTATGAGCCGGCATGGAGTCGAGTACAACCTCATGACCTCAGTGCAACGCCACAATGCCTCACATCCGGAAGACGTCTATGACTTCCTGATCGGGCTCGGCTCTCCGTTTATCCAATTCATTCCGATCGTAGAGCCCGACCCGGAACACACGGTAAGCGAACGTTCGCTTACCGGCGAATCGTGGGGCGAATTTCTTACCCGCGTTTTCCATCGGTGGAGGAAATATGACGTCGGCCGGGTGTTCGTCCAACACTTCGACATGGCGCTCGGTGTCCATCTCGGGCACCCCGCGTCCTTGTGCGTGCATGCGCCGCAATGCGGACGAGGCTTGGCGCTTGAGCATAATGGCGACCTCTTCAGCTGCGACCATTTCGTCGACGCAGACCATCGGCTTGGCAATCTGCTTCACGAGAATCTGGCACAACTCGCCGACGGACATCGTCAGCAAGAGTTTGGGGCCGAAAAATCGCGATTCCTGCCCGATGCGTGCCGACAGTGCCCCCACTTGCATCTTTGCCATGGCGGATGCCCAAAGGACCGCCTGCTGCCCACGGCATCCGGCCGTCTCAACTGGCTATGCAGCGGATACGCACGATTCTTCGAGGAAAGCCGCCCGTATTTCCTCGCCATGATTTCCGCGCTCAACCGCGGGCTGCCAGCCGCCGAGTTTGATCGATTTCTCCCCGCCGACCCCATCTCAGTTGACCATCGTAGCCACGGCGAGGATGACGCAACACGTCGAAGTAGCATCGGTTAGGCAAACATCACTTGCACGACACCCAAACAAAGGAGGGCACATGAAGAAGAATGGATGGCTGTCTGTTTTCGCTTTTTGCTCCGTCATTGGTACGCCAACGTATGCGGAGAATGTCGACAATCTGCTTGTGGACGCCGCTGCATTCCAAAAGGATCTTCAGGGCATCCGGACAGATCTTTACACGCTTCGAAACAGAACGGGACTGTCCGCACAGGTAACCAACTACGGAGCCAAGCTCGTCACACTCATTGTGCCGGATAGAAATGGCGTGCCCGCCGACATCGTGATGGGTTATGACAACATCGACCGTTATCTCACCGCGAATCCCAATTTCGGATCGACGGTCGGACGATATGCGAACCGGATTTCCAACGCGAGTTTCACGCTGGACGGGGCGACCTATACCCTTACCAAAAATGATGGGGACAATACGCTGCACGGAGGAAACAAGTCCTTCCGGCACGTGGTTTGGCAAGCGACCCGGATCGACGACTCAACGGTCGCCTTCACGTACTACTCCAAAGACGGTGAAGAAGGATACCCGGGCAACCTCAATGTCCGCGTCGTCTACGCGCTGACCGACAACAATGAGCTAAGAATCGAGTACCAGGCAACGACCGACAAACCGACGGTTCTCAACCTCACCAACCATTCCTTCTTCAACCTGGCCGGCCATGGGAATGGCGACGTGCTCGGTCAGTTGCTGGAGGTCAACGCTTCCGGTTATACGCGGGTGAAAGCTGGTTTCATTCCCACCGGCGAGATTGTTCCGGTCGCTGGCACGCCGATGGACTTTCGCAAGCCGACACCCGTCGGGGCCCGCATTCGGGATGATTACCCCGAGCTCCGCATGCCGGCGACACCAGGTTACGACCAGAATTTCGTTCTCGACAAGAAACCCGGGCAACTCTCGTTCGCCGCCCGTGTCACCGATCCCAAATCCGGAAGAGTCATGGAGTTGTTTACCACGGAGCCCGGTCTTCAGGTGTTCTCAGGGCAGAACTCGAACGGCGCAGGTGGTTTTGTCGGTAAGCGCGGCGTCCCGTACAACGTGTACAGCAGCCTCTGCTTGGAACCGCAGCATTTCCCTGATTCGCCAAATCGGCCGGAGTTTCCGAGTACGGTACTGCGGCCCGGCGAGTGGTACTCGCAAACATCGGCGTATCGTTTCTCGACGACGCGCTAACTGCCGCCGCCCATCCCCGCCGGATCTGGCGGGGAACGATGTTCAGAAGTGCGCCAAGGACGACCAATCGGGATTTGTACTTCACGGCTGATTTCAATGAAAAATCGAGCGGTGGCGAACCGGCCCGATCCGCGGAAAATGCAAATCAGAGATAATTGCCTGAACGTCCTTGCCCACGTTTCTCAGTGGCATCAATGATTATGACGACAAGAATGGACCGTTAAAACCATGTTGTTCGATCCTACAGATCATCCGCACCGGCGGCTCAATCCACTCACGGGTTCCTGGGTTCTCGTTTCTCCTCACCGCGCCAAGCGTCCCTGGCAAGGGCAGCAGGAAGCGCCTGATCGGTCCGCCCGCCCGGCGCACGATCCCGAGTGTTACCTCTGTGCCGGGAATAAAAGGGTGACCGGAGAACTCAACCCCGATTACCGTGGGACCTTCGTATTCACCAACGATTTCGCTGCGCTAACCGCCGACGCGCCGGATGCCCCTCCTCCCTCGAATCCGCTATTCCGTGCCGATACGGCACGCGGTACAAGCCGCGTCATCTGTTTCTCGCCCGATCACAGCAAGAGTCTGCCGGAACTTGCATTACCCGCGATCCGCGAAGTCATAGACACCTGGCGTTCACAGAGCGCCGAACTTGGGAAGCAATACCCTTGGGTGCAGGTGTTTGAGAACAAGGGCGCGATGATGGGGTGTTCGAACCCGCACCCGCACGGCCAGATCTGGGCTAACAGTTTCCTGCCTAACGAAGCTGCGCGCGAGGATGAAAACCAGCGCGATTATCTTGCGGCCAACGGACGCTCCCTGCTGCTCGATTACGTGCGGTCCGAAGCCGGTGGAAGCCGCGTCGTGGTCGACACCGACAAGTGGCTCGCCGTCGTTCCGTACTGGGCTGCGTGGCCCTTCGAGACACTGCTGCTCCCGAAAGACCCAGTCCGCCGACTACCGGAACTCGATCCCGCGCAGCGTGCCGATCTCGCCATCGCGTTGAAAAAGCTGACGAGCCGCTACGATAATCTCTTTCAATGTTCGTTCCCGTACTCGATGGGCTGGCACGGCGCGCCGTTCGACGGCAAGGAGAACCCGCACTGGCAACTGCATGCGCACTTCTACCCGCCCCTGTTGCGTTCGGCGAGCGTGCGCAAGTTCATGGTCGGTTATGAAATGCTTGCCGAGCCCCAGCGGGACCTGACGCCGGAACAAGCGGCTGAGCGCCTACGCGCGCTCAGCGACGTCCACTACAACGAATCGTGATCCGTACCATGACGCCACTCCAGAAAACTCGCCAGACTTTCACCGCTACATTTTCTGCACAGCCACAGCTATCGGTCCAGGCGCCCGGCCGCGTTAACCTGATCGGCGAGCACACCGATTACAACGATGGTTTCGTGCTTCCCTGCGCGATCGACTACCACACGGCAGTCTCTGGTTCGCAACGCAGCGATCGCCGGGTGCGCGTCATTGCTGCGGACTACGACGGAGAGCGCGACGAATTCTCGCTCGACGCACCAATCATTCCGAACCCCGACAAGCTGTGGGCGAATTACGTCCGAGGCGTCGTGAAATACCTGCTCGAAGCTGGCGCAAACCTCACCGGAGCCGACCTTGCGATCAGCGGCAACGTGCCGCAGGGCGCCGGCCTCAGTTCCTCGGCCTCGCTTGAAGTTGCCACGGGGCAGTTCTTCAAGGCGCTCGGCAATCTCGCCCTCGACGCCACCGAACTGGCGCTGATCGGTCAGCGTGCAGAGAACCGTTTCGTCGGCTGTAACTGCGGCATCATGGATCAGTTGATCTCGGCGCGCGGCGAAGCCGGCCATGCCTTGCTGATCGATTGCCGTAGCCTCGCTGCGCAGTCCGTCTCCATGCCCGAAGGCATCGCGGTCGTCATCATCAATTCCAATGTCCAGCGCGGCCTGGTGGGTAGCGAATACAACACCCGCCGCCGCCAGTGCGAGGAAGCGGCGCGTTTCTTCGGCGTGAGGGCGCTGCGCGACGTAGACATGCCCACTTACGCCGCCAAGAGCGCCGGTCTCGACCCTGTCGTCGCCCGCCGCGCACGCCATATCATTACCGACAGTCAGCGTGCGCTCGACCTCGCCCAGGCCTTGCCCGCCGGCGACATGTCGCGCATCAGCCGGCTGATGGCAGACTCGCACACCTCGATGCGGGACGATTTCGAAATCACCTGTCCCCAGGTCGATGCGCTGGTAAAGATCGTCAAGGACGTCGTCGGCGAAGCCGGCGGCGTGCGCATGACGGGTGGCGGTTTCGGCGGCTGCGTGGTGGCACTGGTGCCGAACGAACTTGTTACACGCGTCGGCGAAGCCGTCGCCGCTCGCTACACGGGTGAAACCGGACTGAGTGCAACGACGTACGTGTGCCACGCCTCCGCAGGCGCCGGCGTTTGTCCGTACTAGGCAGAGCCTTCGAGGCCGATCCCATTCGACGCGCTCCGTGCGGGAAAGCGCCTTGGGGATTTAACTGCTGCCCGAGGCACCCCGGTGTTGCATCCCGGCGCTCCTAACCCTAACCACGCCACTACGCCGATCTGACCGTCACCTAACTGAACCTCTAGAGGCGGTACGCCGCGACGATACCGCTCATTTCGCGCGCCAACTCATCGAGGTGACGTGCCGAGTCGGCGCTGTTCTTCGCGGCCGCGCTGCTTTCCTCGGCCATCTGCGCAATGCTTTCGACGCTACGCGCGATGGTGTTGCTCGCCTGGCTCTGCTCGCGGATGGCGGAGCTGATCTCCTCGACCATGCTGACCGAGCTTTGACTGCCATGGCCGATCTCCTTGATCACCGAATTGGCTTCGCCGGCTTTGTTGACCCCGGTTCCGACCAGGCCAACGGCATTGACCATGCTCTCCGCGGCTTCTTTGGAGACGGTCGAGATCGATTCGACCATGCGCGAAATCTCGGTCGTCGAAGACGCCGTGCGCTCCGCCAACTTGCGCACTTCATCCGCTACGACGGCAAACCCCCGGCCCTGCTCGCCGGCACGCGCAGCCTCGATGGCGGCATTGAGGGCAAGCAGATTCGTCTGGTCGGCCACTTCCTTGATCACCGAGACAATCGACGAAATCTGCGCGCTGCTCGCTTCGAGTTCGCGCATCCGCTCAGCCGTCCGGTTTACCGATTCGGCAATCCGGTTGATCGCGCCGACCGTTTCACCGATCACGCCTTCGCCGACGGCGGCGCTTCGACCCGACTGTACTGAAAGCGCATGCGCCTCTTCGGCACGGTCGCTGACGTGGGTGATACTCACGGTCATCTGCTCGATGCTGGCCGCCATGTTGGACGCCGAGTCGCTCTGCTGCGACGACGCCACGGCTACTTCGCCCGACGCCAAGGCGAGCTGTGACGACGCCTCGGTCACCTTGGCCGCCCCGCTAGCAATCGATTCCAGGTTTGCCCGGAGCTTGGCAACCAAGCGGTTCAGAGCATTCGAAACTTCGGCGATTTCGTCTTTGCCGAAGATCGGCACGCGCACGGTGAAATCCAGATTGCCCTCGATGCGCGCCACTGCTTCACCAATTGACGATAGCGAGCGCCCAATGCCGCGGATGACGAAGAAGCTGATGAGACCGATGATGAGCGAGGCCGTAAGCGTGATTGCGAAAACGGCCCATAGCCCGCGGTTGGCGGCCGACTCTGCGGTTCCCATATGCTCGTCCGCGTCCTTGTCATTAACCTTGACGTGCTCTTCGATCAGAGCATGCAGTTTTTCGCGCGTCGTCGCCATACTGGTCGCCAAGGCAAGGGCGCCGGCTTTGTCGTTATTGCGAGATTTTTCGATTACGCTCGCGAGTTGCGTGAAATAGGCCGTCGCTGCGGCTTTCTCATCGGCGAACAACTGCTTTCCACGTTCCGTTCGCAGCAAGGGCTCGTAGTCGCGCAACGCCTGCTCGACCTTCTTTATTCCGTCCTGGATGTCGCGTTCGCGCGCCTGCATTTGCTCGGGGTTATCGGAAAGCAAATGCCGGTACATGGCGAGTGCAACGTCCTTCTGCCCGTTGCCTAGGTTGCTGAGGATTCGCATGCTCGGAACCGATTTCTGATCGAAATAGCTCAGCGCCGCGTCGAGGGACCTCGAAACGTAAAGGCCCAGCCCACCGACCGCGATAAGCGCGACGATGGCACTGAGGGCAAGGGTTTTCAGTTTCTTGGATATATTCACGTTGTTCGTCCTCGGGTTGTCAGAATGGCAGCTCGCCGACATGAATCCTAATGGCGACGCGAGGACGCGGAAATCGGGCGATTCCCGGTATTTCACTTCTCAATTCCCGATGAGAACGCTTCTCATTGCAGAAACAGCGATTCGCGTTTGCGAATACCGCTGAATGGAGCGCTCAAAAAAGAAAACCGTCCGCGTTATTTTGCGGACGGTGCAAAGGCACTGCCAAGTGTAAGATCAGGCGGCGAGCAACTGCTCGATCAGCCCATCGCAGGGCTTCATCGCCCGCCGGCGCGTACGCCGGCGCAAGTTGATTTCCGCACGCGTGAGTGGCGCCGGGCGGTCAGCATTACGACCCCGCCCATCGGCATAAACCGCGGCCATCGGACCGCTTGTGTTCCGATGCCAATCAACGATATGGACGCGCTTCTGGGCCAGCAGCGCTTCCATGTAACGCGCATTCTTGATCGTGTTGCGGGAAAGCCCGGTGGCGAGCGCGATCTGGCGATAGGTCATGGGGCCAAGGCGTTTCAGCGCAGCGACGATCTTTGCCATTCCTACCGAGTCGCGATCGACCTGTTCGAATTTTGGTTTCGGCAAGTCGCGCCCTACACCGGCCCGGTACAAGGCGGTCGAAAACCCGTTGCTGGTTTTCCGCCACCCGGCGATGTGAATCTGTTTCGCTTCGCGCATCGTCTTGAGATAACGCCCGCCCGAAAGCGTCGTCACGGCGATGAAGGCGTGCTGGGCAATCTCGCGCGCGGAGAGCGGACCCTTCTCCTCAAGTACGGCGAGTATCCTCTGTATGGCCGGCGTCATCATTTTGCCCCCCCTGTTCCCGGCAAGAAAGCGCCGATCAATGTCGCGGTCGGAGTCGTTCTGTTCGTCGTCTGATTCATCTTTCCGTATCACCAGAATAGGCTGTCGTTTGGTTGCTCGCCAGCGGTCGCATCTTTCAGTTCGCCGAACACAAACGTCGAAGCGAGACACGACCACACGCGTATAAGTATCGATAAGTGATAGTCGGTCGGGTATCGGGCAATTCCCTATTTGGAGCTGCTAAATACCTGAAGGCCGCCTCGCCGACTGTCGAACGCGGCGCACCACCCGGCGCGTTCGCAACCAATGGCTACAGAGATGTTTACGGCAGCGTTCGCCGTAACCGTAGATGAATTAATGCGCTTTGTTTGCCCCGGCAAACAGAGGCAGCGCTCTGATGAGGGCCGAGCTAAGGGAAAACGGAACTGAAGGCGTTTGAGTTGAATCAGGGAATGGTAACCCCGGGGAGTTACCGGGAAGCTGTAGGAAGCTTTGTGGAGGGGACAAGAAGAAACGTGGGTAAGCCGAACGTTTAGCACGCTCAAGAAAGCTTGCCGGCTTCGTCCTTGATGAGATTCAGCTTGGTCCGCGCACGGTGCAACAGTTCATTCAGTTCGCGCACCTTCGCGTAATCGTCGCCATGCGATTCATCCGCCAGCCGCCGACCCATCTCCTGGATGACGACGAACAGATCGAGCATCTCGTCGATCGTCTCTATCCGCTCGCTTTCCCGACTTCCGTCAAGCATCGCTTCCATCCTCTTTATTACAACGCCATGCTAGCGGAGCAAAGCAAGTTTCACAACCACCGCGTACCAGGACAGGGGAAAGGGGCGGCAACCGGTTTCAGTCTCCCCAGGCCGCGAGGAATTCCTGCCAGTGCGGCTTGTTCAAGCGCGCCAGTTCGCCGCGCACGAAATCGATTTCGGCGTCATACTCCGCCCGCGTAATTTCGCCGCGCATGAGCCGAAAACGGATGAAAACCAGATAGGTGTTCATCACGTCGGTCTCGCAGTAGTCTCGAACGCCGGCAATCTCGCCTTTCTGCCAGGCATCCCACACTTTGCCGCCGTCCATTCCCAGCTTGCCCGGAAAGCCGATGAGTTTCGCCAGAGCATCGAGCGGCGCGCATGCCCGCGGCTGGTACATGGCCAGGAGGTCCATGAGGTCGAGATGACGCGTGTGGTACCGGCTGATGTAGTTATTCCACTTGAAGTCGCGACTGTCGCCGTAGTCGCCGTCGCCAAGATCCCAGTAACGAGGCGCCGCAACGCCGTGTATCAGGCCGCGGTAGTGCAAGACCGGCAGGTCGAAGCCGCCGCCGTTCCATGAAACGAGTTGCGGGGTGAACTTTTCTACACCGTCGAAAAAACGCTGGATGATCTCCGCTTCGTTCTGTTCCGGTTCCGCCAGCGACCACACTCGTAGATCCTTGCCAGAACGCAGCACACAGGAGATCACCGCCACACGCTGCAGGTGGTGCGGCAAGAAATCGTTGCCGCTCTGCGCACGGCGCTGCTGGAAGGCGATTTCAGCCACTTCGGCGTCCGACAGTGACGGATCGAGATCGTGCAAACGCCGCAGTCCCGGCACATCGGGAATTGTCTCGATATCGAAAACAAGGACGGGATGCATCTCAGCCCGGGAACACGCCGGTTGAAAGATAGCGATCACCACGGTCGCACACGATCGACACGATGGTGGCATTCTCCACCTCGCGCGCGATGCGCAACGCCACGGCCATAGCGCCGCCTGACGAGACTCCGGCGAAGATGCCCTCCTCGGCGGCAAGACGTCGCGTCATTTCTTCGGCCTCGCCCTGCGTTACTGGCTCGACGCGGTCCACACGGGAACGATCAAATATCTTCGGCAAGTAGGCCTCGGGCCATTTGCGAATGCCCGCAATCTGCGATCCGGGTGCCGGCTCGCAGCCGATGACGCACACAGCGGGGTTCTGTTCCTTGAGATAACATGAGACGCCCATGATCGTCCCGGTCGTCCCCATACTGCTCACGAAATGGGTTACCCGGCCGTTGGTGTCGAGCCAGATCTCGGGACCCGTTCCTTCGTAATGGGCCAGCGGATTGTCCGGATTGGCGAACTGGTCGAGGATGGTGCCGCGACCTTCGTTGCGCATTTTCTCCGCAACGTCGCGGGCGAGCTCCATACCGCCATCGCGCGGCGTCAGAACGAGTTCGGCTCCGAATGCCCGCATCGTCTGCCGGCGTTCCATGCTCTGATTCTCCGGCATAACGAGGATCATCCGATAACCGCCCATCGCAGCTGCCATCGCCAGCGCAATTCCCGTGTTCCCGGATGTGGCCTCGATCAGTGTGTCGCCAGGCTTTATGTCGCCGCGCTGCTCGGCTCGGCGGATCATCGAGAGCGCGGGACGATCCTTGACCGACCCGGCCGGATTGTTTCCCTCGAGCTTGGCCAGCACCACGTTGCCGCGGGCCGCAATGTCGGCACCCGGTAGGCGTTTGAGGCGTACCAGCGGCGTGCCGCCCACATAGTCGTCGAGCGTCTTATACATGGCTATTCAACCATTCGACGTATTGGGCAACGCCTTCTTCGACGTTGGCGAAAGACGCCGTATAGCCGGCGGCACGCAGTTTCGTCAGGTCGGCCTGCGTGAAACTCTGGTACTTGCCCTTGAGCGCATCGGGAAACGGGATGTACTCGATAAGCCCCTGCTTGAGCAACGCGGCCAAAGGCTGCGCAGATTCCCCACGCAACGCACGGCAGCTATTCACGTTCGCCACCGCCAGCTCGTTGAAGCTTTGCGCGCGGCCGGTCCCGACGTTGAAAATCCCGGACTCGTTCGGATGAGCAAGGAAGAACAGATTGACTTTCGCAACGTCGCCGACGTAAACGAAATCGCGTTTCTGCTCGCCGTTCCCGTAGCCGTCGCAGCCCTCGAACAGCTTGACCTTGTTCTCGGCGCGAAACTGGTTGTAATGGTGAAATGCCACCGACGCCATCCGCCCCTTGTGCGATTCGCGCGGTCCATAGACATTGAAGTAGCGAAAGCCAACGATCTGCGCCGTCGCCTTGCGCAGCCGTTGGCGCACGATCTGGTCGAAGAGGAATTTCGAGTAACCGTAGACGTTCAGCGGCGCTTCGAACTCGCGTTCCTCCCGAAATTCGCGGCTTCCACCGTAGGTAGCGGCACTGGAGGCATACAAGAACTGCACCTCCTGATCCTGGCACCAGTCGAGCAGCGAAAGCGAGTAGCGGAAGTTGTTTTCCATCATGTAGCGGCCGTCCGACTCCATGGTGTCCGAACAGGCGCCTTCATGGAAAACGGCTTGGACGGTACCGTTGAAGTGACCGGACCGCACGCGTTCAAGGAATTCTTGCTTGTCGAGGTAATCGGCGATCTCGCAATCGACGAGATTCTTGAACTTGTCGGCCCTCGTCAGGTTGTCGACCGCAACGATCTTCGTAATGCCTGCGTCGTTCAATGCCTTGACGATGTTGGCGCCGATGAAACCGGCCGCGCCGGTCACGATGGTATACATGGGATCTCCTTGGGTGGCATGCAAGCATGCCGTCACTGTCGGTACGCGGCGCGGTAATCACTCGCGTCCCAACGTTGGTGTTCGCTCCGGCTCCTCAGTTCAACGCCGCTTCCAGTTCGTCGCGGGTAACAACGGCCGTGCCCAGCTTGCCGACGACGACACCCGCCGCGACATTCGCGACGTGTATTGCCTGCTTCCAGTCTGCGCCGCGCGCCAGCATCACGGCCAGCGTGGCAATTACGGTATCGCCTGCGCCGGACACATCGAAAACCTCACGCGCAACGGCTTTCTCATGAATGACCCCTTGTTCGTTGAACAACGTCATTCCCTCCTCGCTACGCGTTACCAAAAGTGCCTGCAAGTCGAGTTCTTGCCGCAATGTCTGCGCGCGCCGCTCCAGATCGGCCTCGTCCTTCCAGCGTCCGACCACCTCGCGCATTTCGGAACGGTTCGGCGTAATGACCGTCGCTCCGGCGTAACCAGAGTAGTCGTCGCCCTTCGGGTCCACAAGCACGATTTTTCCGGCCGCACGCGCCAGAGCAATCATCTCCGCGATATGCGTCAGTCCGCCTTTACCGTAGTCAGAGAAAACCACAGCGTCGCAGTCGGGCAGGCGCCGCTGGAATTCAGAGAGTTTTGCCCGCAGGACCTCGTGTGACGGCGTCGTTTCAAAGTCGATGCGCAGAAGCTGCTGTTGGCGACCAATGACCCTCAGTTTGACGGTGGTAGCAACGGCGTCGTCGATATGCAGGCTGGCATCGATCCCACCCTCGCGCATCAGCCGGCGCAGGCTTCGCCCCGGCTCGTCGTTGCCGACGAGTGCAAGCAGAGATACCTGTGCGCCCAAGGCCGCTGCGTTACGTGCCACATTCGCCGCGCCCCCCGGGCGCTCCTCGCTTCGCTCGACTTTGACGACCGGCACCGGCGCCTCGGGCGATATGCGCGAAACCTCGCCGAACCAGTAACGGTCAAGCATTACGTCACCCACGATGAGCAGACGCGCGGCAGAGAGCTTGCCTAAATCCATCGTCGCTTTGTCCTTGAGAAGAAGGCAGGAAGTCAGGGGGCCAAGTCGAATTCTTCAGTCCGTTTTGGCGAATAGGTTTCCCACCCGCCGCACGCCGGGCAACGCCAGTAGAACTGGCGCGCCTTGAATCCGCAATTATTGCATCGATAACGCGCCAGGCGACGCGTATAGCCTTGCACGATGCTCTTCGCAAGTTCGAGATCGGGTCGTGTTTCGGGCGTGGCAAGCAACAAGCGCGCTTCGATCAACTTGTCGAACCCGAGCAACGTCGGGTTGCGTTTCAACTCGTCGCGCACCAGCCCATACGCGGCATCGGGGCCGTCACATTCGAGCATCAGCTGGAAAACGACGTCGAGCAGATCGAGTGACGGATAGCGTTCGAGGTAGCCCTTGAGCAGTTGCAACCCCTCGTTCTGCCGTCCGAGTTTACGGAAGGCGTCGAGTAGTCGTTGTGCCACCAGCGCTAAGTATGTGGGGTCCTGCTGCTCGATTCTTTGCCAGCAATCGATTGCCGCCTCGAGCTTTTCCTGCTGAGCTTCCACGTCGCCCTGCAGCATTGTCGCACGGACGCATTTGCGATTGCGCTCAAGCGCGGTACGGAGATATTCCGACGCGGCATCCGGCCGGGATCGCATGATCTCGGTCGCAGCAAGTTCGCAATAGTATTCAGCGATTTCCCGTTGCGACGCGACGTCGGGCAATTCACCGGCAATGGCGATCGCTTTTTCCCAGTCTTTTTCGAGCTGGTAGATTTCAAGCAGGTTTCGCTTCGCGTCTTCGCTCAGGGCCGACTGACGCAGTTTGTCGAAAACCTCCTCGGCCCGGTCCAATAGGCCAGCTTTGAGATAATCCTGACCAAGTTCGGCCAAGGCTTGCAGTTGCAGATCTTGCGGAATGTCTTCTCGATCGACGAGATTCTGGTGCATGCGGATGGCACGCTCGGTTTCGCCGCGGCGGCGAAACAGGCTGCCAAGCGCGAAGTGAAGCTCGACCGTCTGCGGATCGACCTTGACGGCGTCGACGAACGCCTCGATCGCCCGGTCGGGCTGCTCGTTGAGCAGGAAGTTGAGTCCTTGAAAATACGACCGTGGAAGCGCTCGCGATTCCTTCACGATGTGCTTGATATCGATACGCGCTGCCGCCCAGCCAAGGACGAAAAACAGCGGGAAGAAGAGGAGCTGCCAGTACTCGAATTCAATCATGTGATCGAGGGTATGAAAGGCCGGCTCATCGCCGACTCAACGCCAGCACACGTTCAGCTCGGCGTTATTTGTTGTTGTTTCACGAGGGCGACTTCACGCTTCAGGCGCGAGATTTCGCGACGCAGTCCGAACACCGTCCCTAGCAACGCCATGAGTCCGAGCACGGCACCACCCGCGAAAAAAGCAAGGACGATGATGATCAAAGGTGCCTGCCACGTCGCGTCGAAAAAGAAACGAACGCTTACAGGCTCCGTATTTTTGAGCGCAAACGCGAGCAGGAAGAGGAATATGAAAATCCGGCAACCCCACAGTACGGCTCGCATCCGTTGTCCTCCAAGAATGAAAAAGGCGGCAACTTTCGTTGCCGCCCATGGTGATTCACCTTGTCACGGCTCGTCACTCAGACCCGACTCAACGCGCCATCAACGCGCTCGCGTAGTTCCTTGCCAGCCTTGAAATGCGGCACCCATTTCTCTGGAACGCTGACCTTGTCCCCCGATTTGGGGTTACGGCCGACGCGCGGGGGCCTGTAGTTCAACGAAAAGCTTCCGAACCCGCGAATCTCGATACGGTCCCCTTTGGCCAGGGCCTCGGACATCGCATCGAGAATCATTTTGACCGCAAAATCGGCGTCTTTCGCGACGAGCTGGGGAAAACGCTCCGCCAGCCGCGCGATCAGATCTGACTTGGTCATGCTCTCGCCTTATTGCGGGTTGTTGAGCTTGGCCTTCAGCAGCGCACCAAGGTTGGTCGTACCCGAACTGGCGCTATTGTCCGCAGACAGCTTCTGCATCGCTTCGTGCTGTTCGGCTTGCTCCTTGGCCTTGATCGACAGGTTGATCGAACGGGTCTTGCGATCGATGTTGATGATCATCGCTTCGACCTCGTCGCCTTCCTTGTAGATTTTGGTCAGGTCGTCGATACGATCGCGCGACACTTCGGAAGCACGCAGGTAGCCTTCCATGTCGCCTTCCAAATTGACCACAGCACCGCGAGCATCGACCGACTTGACCGTACCGCGGACGATCGCGTTCTTTTCGTGCGTGGCGATGAAGCTGGTGTAAGGATCGCCGTCGAGCTGCTTGATGCCCAGCGAGATGCGTTCCTTCTCGGTATCGATGGCGAGAACAACCGCCTCAACCTCGTCGCCCTTCTTGAAGTTGCGAATCGCCTCTTCACCCGGGACCGACCACGACAGGTCGGACAGGTGTACGAGACCATCGATGCCGCCAGGCAGGCCAATGAAGACGCCGAAGTCGGTAATCGACTTGATCGCACCCTTCACCTTGTCGCCCTTCTTGTGGTTCATGGCGAACTCATCCCACGGGTTGGCCATGCACTGCTTCATGCCGAGGGAGATACGGCGACGTTCTTCGTCGATCTCAAGGATCATGACTTCGACTTCGTCACCGAGCTGGACGACCTTCGACGGATGGACGTTCTTGTTGGTCCAGTCCATTTCCGAAACGTGTACCAGGCCTTCGATGCCTTGCTCGATTTCGACGAATGCACCGTAGTCGGTCAGGTTGGTGACCTTGCCGAACAAGCGGGTACCTTGCGGATAGCGGCGCGAAATGCCGACCCAAGGATCTTCGCCGAGTTGCTTGAGGCCGAGCGAGACGCGGTTCTTGTCCTGGTCGAACTTGAGGATCTTGGCTTGCACTTCGTCGCCGACCGAAAGGACTTCCGACGGGTGACGAACACGGCGCCAGGCCAGGTCGGTGATGTGCAGCAGGCCATCGATGCCGCCGAGGTCGACGAATGCACCGTAGTCGGTGATGTTCTTGACGATGCCCTTGACGACGCTGCCTTCCTTGAGGTTCGAAAGCAGTGCTTCGCGCTCTTCCCCAACGCTCGCTTCGAGAACAGCACGGCGCGAGACCACAACGTTATTCCGCTTGCGATCGAGCTTGATGACCTTGAATTCGAAGGTTTTGCCTTCGTACGGCGTGGTGTCCTTGACCGGACGCATATCGACCAGCGAGCCAGGCAGGAAGGCGCGGACGCTGTTGGCCATGACGGTGAGGCCGCCCTTAACCTTGCCGGTGATCGTGCCGGTAACGAGGGTCCCCTCGTTGAGGGCGCTCTCGAGGTAGTTCCAGGCGGCGACGCGCTTGGCACGCTCGCGGGAAAGCCGCGTCTCGCCGAAGCCGTTCTCCAGTTGCTCGATGGCCACCTGGACGAAATCACCCACCTTGACTTCGATTTCGCCAAGGTCGTTGAGGAATTCTTCGCGTTCTATATAGCTTTCGGACTTCAGTCCGGCATTGACGACTACGAAGTTCTGATCGATGCGCACGACCTCGGCGGTGATAACCTCGCCCTGGCGCATCTCCTGACGCGTAAGGCTGGCTTCAAAAAGGTCGGCAAAGCTTTCTTGGGATGTGGGGTTAGCTGACATATGGATACCTGACCGCACAGTGGCGGGTTGAAGTTAAACACACATTGACGGAACGCGACTCTCCCGCCACCGAACGCTTCTAGTGGCACCCTTGCGTGCAGGAAAGAGACCGGACCGTCAATACCTTTCGCGAGCGGCTCGCCGCTTCGCTTTGCTACGATGGCTCCCTGCTCCAGGCAAGCACCTGATCCACCGTCTCAGCGATAGTCAGGTTGCTCGTATCGAGCAGGCGCGCATCCTCGTTTTGCCGTAATGGCGCGACGCTCCGCTGGCTATCCCGCTCGTCGCGTTCGCGCAAATCCTGCAAAAGAGGCAGGATACTAGCAGGGATTCCTTTTTCCATCAACTGCTTATAGCGTCTCTCGGCTCGCACTTGGACGCTCGCGGTGAGGAAGACTTTTGTCTGTGCATCCGGGAACACGACAGAACCCATATCCCGCCCGTCGGCGACCAAACCCGGAGCACGGCGGAAGATCCGTTGACGGAAAAGAAGCGCCGCACGGACGGACGGCAGGGCTGCCACCTGGGAAGCACCGACCGAGATATCTTCGTGGCGTATCGCGTCGCCGACCTCTTCACCTGCAAGGCGGGTGGAGTTTTCACCGAACACCACATCCAGTTCCGCAGCCACAGCCGCCACGCCGCCTTCGTCCGTCCAGGCGATGCCCGCGCGACGCGCCGCAAGCGCCGTCAAGCGATAGAGAGCCCCCGAATCGAGGTAGTGCCAGCCGAGTGCCGCGGCCACGCGGGCCGCGATCGTCCCTTTACCCGAGGCCGATGGGCCATCGATCGCGATCACCGGCACCTGCTCAGCGACCCTGGCAAGCCGCTCGAAGTAATCGGGGAAAGTCTTCGCGACACAACCCGGATCGTTGATGCGCAGGGGAACGGCTTTCGTCGCGAGCGAGAAACACATCGCGATTCGATGATCGTCGTAGGTATCGATACCGTGGCTTGGAGAAACCAGCGCTTCCACCGCGGGCGGCGTGATGCGGAGAAAGTCGTCACCCTCGTCCACCTGGGCGCCAAGCTTGCGCAACTCGCTCGCCATCGCCGCGATACGGTCCGTCTCCTTGACACGCCAACTCGCGATACCGCGCAATGTCGTCGCTCCGTGGGCAAATAGTGCCGTTGTGGCTAAGGTCATCGCCGCGTCGGGGATCGAGTTGCAGTCAATCTCAATGCCGTTCAAGCCCCCGGAAGGCGAGCGCGTCTCGATCCAATCCGGGCCAGCTGCGACTTCAGCGCCCATTGCCCGCAATGCGTCGGCAAAACGCACATCCCCCTGAACCGACTCGCTCCCAACGCCTTCTACCCGTACCGGACCGCCCGCAATGGCGCCGAGCGCGAGAAAATAGGAGGCCGAAGAGGCGTCTGCCTCGACACTCAGAGCGCCGGGGCTCCGGTAAACGTTCCCGCCGGTTACCGTAAACCGTTGCCATCCGTCGCGCTCGACGAGAACGCCGAAGCGCGCCATGGTGGCCAAAGTAATATCCACGTACGGCTTCGAGATCAACTCGCCGACGACCTCAATCGTTATTTCGCAGCCGGCGAGCGGCGCAGCGAGCAACAAACCGCTGAGGAATTGGCTAGAGACGCTACCGCGTACCCGCACAATGCCTCCGCGAACGGAGCCGGGGCGGATTCCCAAAGGCGGGAATCCTTCGTTCCCAAGACACGAGATATCGGCTCCAAGTTGACGCAGCGCATCGACCAAGTCGCCGATCGGGCGCTCATGCATGCGCGCCACGCCGGTCAGAACGTAATCCCCGCCGGTGAGTGCAAGCACCGCCGTCAGGGAACGAAAAGCCGTCCCCGCATTCCCCACGAACAGCTCCGCGCGCCGGTTCGGAAACCGGCCGGCACAACCGACGACGCGATAGGCGTGCTCACCCAGCGATTCAACATGCACGCCCAATGCATTCAGCGCGTCCAGCATGCGAGCAGTGTCGTCCGACTCAAGAAGCCCCCGAATTTCGGTCGTGCCGTCGGCCAGGGCGGCAAGCAGCAGAAAGCGGTTGGAAAGGCTTTTTGATCCCGGTAGGCGTACCACGCCCGATGCCGAGATAATCTCCGGCAAATCGATGTAATTCATACTTATTTCACCTGCCCTGCGGGCCAGGAACGCCGCGCAGCGCGCGCGACGTCGAAGACTTTCTCAAGCGTGGCACCATCGCCGCTGAGCAACGCGCCGCGTAAAACGTCGAGTTCGATGCAATAACGATCAAGCTCCGCGAGCAATGCGACGCGATTGGCAAGGCAAATGTCCCGCCACATCTCGGGGTGGCTGGCAGCGATGCGCGTGAAGTCGCGGAAGCCGCTCGCGGCGAAACGAAACAGGACGTCGCTGTTGTCGCGAACTGCGAGATCGTGCACCAGCGCGAACGACAGCAAATGCGGCAAATGACTGACCGCCGCGAATACGCCATCGTGTTCGGAGGGCGACAGTTCGTGAACTTGGGCGCCGCACCATTCCCACGCGGAGCGCACCCGCGCCACATTGAGGACCACGTTCTCGGGCAAGGGCGTGAGCACGACCTTCTTCTCACGGTAGAGATCCGCGCGCGCGGCCGCCGCACCACTGTTCTCAGCGCCGGCAATCGGATGGGCAGGAACGAACTGGGCGACGCGCGCCCCGAAATGCTCACGCGCCGCAGCGACTACGTCTTCTTTCGTGCTGCCGCCGTCGGTAACCAGCGTCTGTTCCCCGATGTACGGCGCAATGCGCGCCATGATTTCCGGCATCCGGCCGACCGGCGAGGCGATCAGGACAATATCCGCATCGGCAACTTCGGCTCCGGGATTGGCGCCAACGCGATCGATGATCCCGAGTTGCAGAGCTTGCGTGAGCGTGCCGACACTACGACCGAAGCCCACCACTTCGCCTACCTGGCCAGCCGCTTTCAGCGCCAGGGCAAACGAGCCACCGATCAGGCCAACGCCGAATACGACAACCTTGCCGAACTCCGGCGAGGCCGCCATCACACGGCCTTGCCCAGCGCTTCCAGGAAACGCCGGTTCTCTGTTTCGGTTCCGATCGTCACGCGCAACCATTCAGGCATTCCGTAACCGGCAATGGGACGGACGATGACGCCTTGCTTGAGTAACCTGGCATTGACGCCAGCCGCGTCCCCGGCTTTGAAGGCGATGAAATTGCCGCGCGACGGAATGTATGGCAAACCGAACTTTTCGAGTCCGGCGACGATCTGCGTCATTCCGGCGCGATTCGCTTCGTGGCTGCGCACGACAAACTCCTGGTCGTCGAGCGCCGCGGTGGCCGCGGCAAGCGCCAGGTTGTTGCAGTTGAACGGCTGCCGCACTCGGTTCATCAGATCAGCCACCTCCGCCGAAGCGAGCGCGTAGCCGATACGCAGGCCGGCCAACCCATAGATCTTGGAGAAAGTACGGGTGATGACGAGGTTCGGGAACTCGGGCAACCACACCGTCGTATCGAAACGCTCAGCCGCGGGAATGTACTCGTTGTACGCTTCGTCAAGCACCACGATGACGTCGTCAGGCAGTGATTGTATGAACGCCTTGAGTTGCGGGTAAGGGAGAAATGTCCCTGTTGGGTTGTTCGGATTGGCGATCCAGATCAAGCGCGTGTTCGGACGAACCGCCTGGCGCATGGCTTCGAGATCGTGGCAAAACTCGGCGGCAGGCACTTCAATGAGTTCCGCACCTGCTGAAAGCGAAGCCAAGGGATAGACGGCAAAAGCGTGCTGCGAATAGACCGTCGACCGGCCTGGGGCTAGGAAAACGCGGGCAATAAGATCAAGCACGTCGTTCGATCCGTTGCCTAGGACGACGCGCTCTGTTCCCAAACTGGTATGTGCTGCGACTGCCGCCTTGAGTTCGAAGTCGTCCGGATACCGTTCCAAGGTGCTGATCGCTTTCTCCAGCGCGACCTTAGCCTTGGGGCTCATTCCCAACGGGTTCTCATTTGACGCCAGCTTGACGATGCTGTCGACCGGGATGCCCATCTCGCGCGCGAGTTGCGTAATCGGTTTTCCCGGTTGATAGGGAGAAATCGCCCGAACATTCGGTAATGCCTGATCACAAAGTGCCATGTCTGTCCTTGGAATTGAGCAAAAGCTGAATCTGCAGCTGCAGCTAGGCGGTTAGCTAGTAGACCGCCACGGGATACGAACCCAGCACCTTCAGATAAGCGGCTCGTTGTGCGAGTTCGGAAAGCGCCTTGCCTACCGCCGGGTCGTCGCGGTGGCCGTCGATATCGACGAAGAACACGTACTCCCACAAGGTATGCCGGGCCGGTCGCGATTCGAGCCGAGTCATCGAAACTCCTGCATCCGAAAAAGGCGCCAGCAGCCAGCACAATGACCCTGTCCGGTTAGGTGCCGACATAATGAGCGATGTCTTGTCGCGTCCGGAGGTACCCGCCTCGCGCCGCCCGAGAACGGCGAAACGCGTTGTGTTGTTCGGTTCGTCTTCAATATTGCTGGCGAGCATCGGCAGGCCATAGCGTTCGGCAGCGGCTTCGCCGGCGATCGCTGCCGTTCCAGTCTCGGCAGCGGCAAACTGGGCTGCCTGCGCGTTGCTGCCGACCGAGATGCGTTGAGCATGCGGAAGCACACGGTTTAGCCATTCATGGCATTGACCCAGCGACTGCGCATGCGAGTAAACCTTGGTGATCTTGTCGAACTCGGTTTCGTTGCTCAGCAGGTGCTGGTGAATCCGCAGCACAACCTCGCCGCAGATCTTGAGTTGCGTATTCATCAGAAGGTCGAGCGTACGACCGATCGCCCCATCGGTGGAATTCTCGATCGGCACAACGGCATAGTCGGCGTGACTGGCTTCCACTTCGCGGAACACGTCGTCGATCGAGTTCTGCGGCATGAGTCTCGCCGCATGGCCGAAGTGTTTGGTGGCAGCACTTTCCGAAAAGGTACCGAGCGGGCCGAGGAAAGCGACGCCGAGCGCCCGTTCGAGCGACAAACACGCCGACATGACTTCCCGGAAAAACCAGGTAACGCTTTCATTGGAAAGCGGCCCGCGGTTTACCTCCTGGATGCGGCGGAGAACTTGCGCTTCCCTTTCAGGCCGGTACACGAAACCGGCCTCACCGTGTTGGGCCTTGATTTCGCCAACCTGCTGCGCACACCGCGCACGCCTGTTCAGGAGATCGAGGAGTTCGGTATCGATGACGTCGATCTCGCTTCGCACAACCGCTAGTTTCTTCTCCAGTTCATCGTTCATGTTCGGCGTCCGGCATGGTTTCGACAGATTGTTTTCCGCGGTGGCTATCCAGACTATTCGGGCGTCTCGGTCGGGGTCCCTTCACCGTCGCCTTCGTTGGCGGGTCCGTTTCCAACGTCGGTATCGTTGCCATTCTCGCTCGGTGCTACCCCGTTTCCGTTCTCCTGCTCGTCTTCCGTCTCAACGACTTTTTCGATCCCAGCGAGTTTCTCGCCTTCATCGAGAGAGATGAGTGTCACGCCCTGCGTCGCCCGCCCGAGTTCGCGGATTTCACGCACACGCGTGCGGATCAGGACGCCGCCCGTGGTAATCAGCATGATCTCGTCTTCGTCGCGCACCAGACGCGCGCCGATCACCTTGCCGTTGCGCTCGCTCGCCGCGATCGCAATGACGCCTTGAGTACCGCGCCCCGAGTGCCGGAAATCAGCGAGCACCGTACGTTTCCCATAACCGTTTTCTGTGGCTACAAGCACCGTTTCCTGATGGTTCTCGGCAACGAGCAGCGAAAGGACTTGCTGCCCGTCACCCAGCTTCATGCCGCGCACGCCACGAGCCGTGCGGCCCATCGGGCGCACGTCCTCCTCGTCGAACCACACCGCTTTACCGGCGTCGGAGACCAGGACGATGTCCTGAGTTCCGCTGGTGATCTCGGCACCGATCAGGAAGTCATTTTCGTCCAGAGCGACGGCGATGATCCCTGCCTTGCGCGGATTCGAGAAATCGGACAACGGTGTTTTCTTGACAGTGCCCTGCGCCGTGCACATGAAGATATAGCGGTCTTCGGTGAATTCCTTGATCGAGAGGATGGCGTTGATCTTCTCGCCTTCCTCGAGCGGGAACATGTTGACGATGGGCTTGCCGCGACTGTTTCGCGTTCCTTGCGGTACCTCGTAAACCTTGAGCCAATACACACGGCCACGGTTGGAGAAACACAAGATGTAGTCGTGCGTGTTGGCGATGAAGAGATGATCAACGAAGTCATCTTCCTTGATGATTGCCGCTTGCTTGCCACGGCCTCCCCGCCGTTGGGCACGATAATCGGCGAGCGGTTGCGACTTGACGTAACCCGAGTGCGAGAGCGTCACCACCATGTCCTGCGGGGTGATGAAGTCTTCCATGCACAGGTCTTGGGTGTCGATAACGATCTCCGACCGCCGCTTGTCGCCGAATTGCGCGCGGACAGCCACGAGTTCGTCGCCGATGATCTCCGTAATACGCTCCGGACGCGCCAGGATGTCCATCAAGTCGGCAATCCGTTCGATCACTTCCTTGAAATCAGCAACGATCTTGTCGCGCTCGAGGCCGGTCAGACGCTGCAAGCGAAGGTCGAGAATTGCTTGGGCTTGGGCCTCGGAAAGCAGGTAGCCGCTCTTGGACAAACCGTACTCAAGCCCCAGCCCCTCGGGGCGCGTCGCATCAAGGGCCGCGCGCTCCAGCATCTCGGCAACGGTGTGTGATGACCAGAGCCGTCCCATCAACCCGCGCCGCGCGTCTGCCGGGGTCGGTGAAGCCTTGATCAGCGCGATGATTTCATCCACGTTATCGAGGGCGACCGCCAACCCCTCCTGGATGTGGGCCCGCTCGCGCGCCTTGCGCAACTCGAACACGGTGCGCCGAGTAATCACCTCCCGCCGGTGGGCGAGGAAGCAATCGAGCATTTGCTTGAGATTCAGCAACCGCGGCTGCCCGTCGACAAGGGCCACCATGTTCATGCCAAACGTATCCTGCAATTGCGTCTGCTTATACAGGCAATTGAGAACAACATCGGGCACTTCACCGCGCTTGAGTTCGATTACGACGCGCATACCCGATTTGTCGGATTCGTCGCGCAGGTCGGAAATGCCTTCGATCCGTTTTTCGTTGACCAGTTCGCTGATCTTTTCGAGCAATGCCCGTTTATTTACTTGATAAGGAATTTCGTCGACGATGATCGCTTGCCGATCGGCGCTGCCCTTGATCGGTTCGAAATGCGTCTTGGCGCGCATCACCACGCGACCGCGCCCCGTCCGATATCCTTCGCGCACCCCAGACACGCCGTAGATGATGCCCGCCGTCGGAAAATCGGGAGCCTGGACGATATCGATGAGATCGTCGATAGACATTTCCGGATTGCGCAGCAGTGCTAGGCAGGCATCCACGACTTCGTTCAGATTGTGCGGCGGAATGTTCGTCGCCATACCGACGGCGATTCCTGACGAACCGTTAATCAGGAGGTTCGGGATCCTCGTCGGCATGATCAACGGCTCCTGCTCGGAACCGTCGTAGTTCGGGCCGAAATCAACCGTCTCCTTGTCGATATCCGCCAGCAGCTCGTGCCCAATACGGGCCATCCGGACTTCGGTATAGCGCATCGCCGCCGCGCTGTCGCCGTCGACCGAACCGAAGTTCCCTTGGCCGTCTACGAGCATATAGCGCAACGAGAAATCCTGCGCCATGCGGACGATCGTGTCATAGACCGCTGTATCACCATGGGGGTGATACTTACCGATGACATCCCCGACGACGCGCGCTGACTTCTTGTAGGGTTTATTCCAGTCGTTCGAAAGTTCGTGCATTGCAAACAAGACGCGGCGATGCACCGGCTTCAAACCATCGCGCGCGTCCGGTAGCGCTCGTCCGACGATGACGCTCATGGCGTAATCGAGGTATGAACGCCGCATTTCGTCTTCCAGGCTGATCGGAAGCGTTTCTTTAGCAAAGAGTTCCAAGGCTTGTTCCATTGATCTATTCGGGGAATTCGTGCGAAAAACCGAACTTCGGGGGCGATGTTGGCGTCTGCGGAAACGTTTGATTCTACCACCTGAGCGCTCTACCCCGGAACATCGGCAAATAAACGAGGCATATGGGGAAATCGCCGTCTAGACACAGCCAAGCCCTTGATTCTTTCCTCGCGACGAAGCAAATGACGACATCCGCGCTTCGTGTTAGCTCCGAAGCAAAGTAAGCTAGGGCCGCTTTCCCGGACTTTTTCGCCTCCCCCCAATGTACGAGAACACGCCTCATGAACGCACCCGTCGCCGTTGATCTTGTTATCGAAGCAAAGTGGATCGTCCCCGTCGAGCCGGCGAACGCCGTCCTTGAAAATCATGCCGTAGTAATCGACGAAGGCAAGATTGTTGCAATTTTGCAACAGCCCGATGTTGTCCATCGTTTCACGCCTCGCCAAGTAAAATGCCTCCCCCATCACGTGCTGATCCCAGGGTTGGTAAACCTGCATACGCATGCAGCAATGACACTGCTCCGAGGGCTCGCAGACGACCTTCCGCTCATGGAATGGCTGGAAAATCACATTTGGCCCGCTGAAAGCAGGCATGTTTCCGCGCAATTCGTGCATGACGGAACACTGCTCGCGTGCGCCGAAATGCTGCGGGGAGGCATTACCTGCTTCAACGACATGTATTTTTTCCCGAAAGCGGCAGCAAAGGCGGTCCTCGCGTCTGGAATCCGTGCCGTACTTGGCCTGATCACCTTCGATTTTTCAACGAGTTACGCCTCAGACGCCGATGATTACTTTGCAAAAGGACTTGCCGCACGCGACGAGTTGCGAGACGAACCGTTACTCGGGTTTTGCATCGCCCCGCACGCTCCTTACACGGTCAGCGATCGCAACTTTGGCAAAGCGTTAACGCTCGCCGAGCAATGTGATCTCCCCATCCATGTCCATTTACATGAAACTCATCAGGAACTTGCCATTGGCATAGAAAAATTCGGCGTTCGCCCCGTCGAACGCCTACGAGGCTTAGGACTGCTGAGCCCGAGCCTGATTGCCGCACACGGCGTTCATTTGGAACCAAACGAAATTGACTTATTGGCAGATCACGGGTGTTCCGTCGCTCACTGCCCGAGTTCAAATCTGAAGCTAGCCTCTGGCATCGCCCCCATTGCTCAACTGACCGCCAGCCGAGTAAACGTAGGGCTGGGAACGGATGGAGCGGCAAGTAACAACCGCTTGGACATTTTCGCGGAGATGCGCCTCGCAGCCCTGCTCGCAAAAGGGTTCAGCGGCCAGGCCGACGCCGTACCCGCACACTTTGCCCTACGCATGGCGACCCTTGGCGGAGCGCAAGCGCTGGGTCTCGACAAGAAGATCGGAACGATTGCCGTAGGAAAATTCGCGGATATCTGCGCCGTCAATATTCATGACATCGGTCTTTCACCATGCTATGATGTGATTTCGCACCTGGTTTATGTCGCTGGACGCGAGTCTGTTACCGATGTTTGGGTGGCTGGCGAATGCCGAGTGGAAGACGGCATCTTGCTTGCTATGGACGAATTGGAGTTGATAAAACTCGGCGCTTTGTGGCAGAATCAAATTCGTCCGCGCAATTTTTGATCAAGTTTTCCCGATAATTAGGCGTAACGGGCCAAGCGGAGTCGGTTCCGCGGGCTATAACTAACGAGGTGAATCCAGATGAAAAAAACTGTAAAACATTCAATTTTCGCCGTAGTGGCCACAACTCTTGGTCTCTTCGCGTCGTTGGCGCAAGCCCAGGCGGTTGACAGCGTTTACCTTATCGACGGTCGCGGTGAAGTTGCGACGAACAGCACGGGCCTGTGCTGGCGTACGGGTTACTGGACGCCAGCAGCGGCGGCGAAGGATCCGAACGGCTGCAAGTGCGACAAGGATCTGCTGCCGAAGGAAGTCTGCGAACCGAAGGTTGCTGCTCCTGCCGCTGCTCCCGCTGCTCCTGCCGCTGCGGCAACGAAGCCTGCTGGTGACAAGATCACGGTGGCCGCCGACGCTCTGTTCGACTTCAACAAGTCGACTCTGCGTCCCGAAGGCAAGGCGAAGATCGACGAAGTCGTCGCCAAGGCCAACAACCTCGTGCTCGAAGTCGTGATCGCGGTTGGCCACGCAGACCGTATTGGTAGCGCCGCCTACAATCAGAAGCTCTCTGAAAAGCGCGCTGCTGCGGTCAAGGACTACATGGTCAGCAAGGGCATCCCGGCCAACCGTGTCTATACCGAAGGCAAGGGCAGCAAGCAGCCGGTCACCAAGCCGGGCGATTGCAAGGGTCCGAAGAGCCAGAAAGTTATCGCTTGCCTGCAACCTGATCGTCGCGTCGATATCGAAATCATCGGCACGTCGAAGTAACTCGGTAAGTTGAAAAGAAAGCCCTGCTCCGGCAGGGCTTTTTTATTCCTGGAATTCGGTGATACCCTTTCCCAATGGTTAACGCTGACGCCACAGAACTCGACAAATTCAGCCAGCTTGCTCATCGCTGGTGGGACCCGAGCAGCGAGTTCAAACCGCTGCACGATATCAATCCTCTTCGCTTGGGGTGGATAGACCACCATGCCTCACTCGCCGGAAAGAACGTCCTTGATGTAGGCTGTGGGGGCGGCATCCTGTCGGAAAGCATGGCTGAGTTTGGCGCCACAGTAACCGGCATCGACTTGTCGGAAAAAGCGCTCGGCGTCGCCCGGCTGCACCTACTCGAAAGCGGTCGGCAAGTCAGTTACCGACATGTTTCGGTTGAAGACTTGGCGCAGGAAATGCCATCCGCGTTCGATGCCATAACCTGTATGGAATTGCTCGAACACGTTCCTCGCCCGGCGAGCGTTATTTCGGCATGTGCGGCACTCGTCAAACCGGGAGGACATGTGTTCTTCTCGACGCTGAATCGAAACGCAAAAGCGTATCTCCTGGCGGTGATTGGAGCAGAGTACGTCCTTGGCATGCTGCCAAAAGGCACGCACGAATATGCCAAATTCATTAGACCATCCGAGCTATCGCGATGGGCCAAGGGAGCGAGACTGGAGCCTGATGAGTTGATTGGCATGTCGTACAACCCACTGAGCAAGCGGTACTGGCTCGGTTCAGATACCGACGTCAACTACCTCATGCACACCGTCAAGATCACGGCTTAGGGCAAGAAAGGCTCTTTCTTCGATCCACTCAGGCATGGCCTCGCTGCCGTTCTCCTTGGCGAATAACTACGTGACGCCATGCGGATACGGTCACCGATTCGGTTGTTCTCGGCCTGTCGGGACTTTTGCCGAGGCTTAAGCAAAGCCGGGGCTACACAAGAAACGCCTCCCAGCACACGTTTCACGGCAACCGTCTGTTTCCTCTAGTCACGTTCCAAGAGAAGACGATATTTTTCTTTTGTTCAACATGTCGTGATTCCTGTATCCTCAGCGCCTTTTGCGATGAGGCGAGGACTCTGCCGCCGTGCCGGTGTATCCTTGCGAAATTTCCACATCCAAGGAGCCATTCATGCGATTCTTGACTCGACTGCTGACCGTCGTCGTTCCGTTCTCGATGCTGCTTGCCACCCCCGCCCTAGCTCGTGACTGGCAAAAGATTCAGGAATCCGGAACGATCGTTGCCGCAACCGAGGGGGCCTTTGCGCCGTTCAATTACTATGAAGGCTCCAAACTTACCGGCTACGAGGTCGACGTCGCCGAAGCACTAGCCAAGAAGCTCGGCTTGAAACTCGAGTGGAAAGTCGTTCCTTTCGACGCTCAACTGGCCGCCGTCAAGCAAGATCGGTTCGATTTCGCCATCGCCTCGCACGGTTATACGAAGGAGCGTGCGAAGGCGGTCGACTTCGCCAGCCCGCACTACTGCACCGGCGGCCAGATCGCTGCACCAAAGGACGGCCCGCTTACGGTAGCGTCATTGAAGGGAAAGTCCGTCGGCGTACAAATCGCGACGAGCTATTTCGAGGCAGCGAAGAAGATTCCCGGAGTCAAGGAAGTGAAGACCTACAAGGCCGACCCGGAAGCATTCTCAGCACTCAAGGCAAAGAAAATTGACGCGTGGATTTCCGACCGCTTCACGATTATGGAGACGTTGAAGAAAACCCCGGATGCAGGGATCGTGGCTGGCGAGCAGGTTTTTGTGGAGCGCGTATCGCTCATTATGCGCAAGGACAACAAGGAGTTTATGGATAAGATTAACCAAGCCCTCGCCGATTTGACGAAAGACGGCACGCTGGCCACGATTTCCGACAAGTATTTCAAGACGGACATTACCTGTCGCTAGTAACGCCCGTACGTCAAAATGAACTGGACGAAGCGCTATCCCGGATGGACGATGTTCGGGTCCATGGTCGGTCTGTTGTTTTTTCTTTGGGGGGTAGCAATTCCGCTGTCCGCCGCACCGGACCCGATCGGTCCGGCGGCGCAGCAATTCGCGGAAGGTACCCGGATCACCGTATGGCTGACGGTGATCTCCGGGTCGGCCGGTGTGGTGTTAGGCGTGATCGCGGGAATGGGCAAGCTCTCGAAATTTCTGCCGCTACGCTGGCTTTGCGACTTTTACGTGTGGCTGATCCGTGGAACGCCTCTACTTCTGCAGATTCTCTTCGTATGGCTGGCACTGCCGTCCATTCTTCCCGAGGGGGTTGTGCTCTCCGATTTTGCGTGTGCGGCCATCGCTCTGGCACTTAACGTCGGCGCCTATAACACCGAATGCGTGCGTGCCGGCATCCTCGCCGTTCCGCATGGCCAAATCGAAGCCGCGCGCGCTCTCGGGCTTACGCCCCTCCAAGGTTTTGTCGATGTCGTGTTGCCGCAGAGCTTGCGCGTTGCTCTTCCAGCGCTAGCCAACAACCTAGCCTCTCTCGTCAAAGATTCTTCGTTGGCCTATGTAATCAGCGTCGTCGAGTTGACGATGGTCGGATACCGTGTGCAAGCGGAAAGCTATCAGCCAGTACCCGTTTTCCTCACCATAGGCGTCATTTACCTAATCCTGACGACAGCATTTACAACCCTCACCGCAGCCCTCGAAACGCGGCTTGAGGTCGGTCAGAAACGGTAATCGATCAGCATGAGCGACCCCAATAATCAAAAGCAGATCATCGTCGCGCGCAATGTCGACAAGCGATTCGGTTCCTTTTATGCGTTGCGCGGCGTAAGCGCCACTTTTTTCGAAGGACAGGTGACGGCTATCGTCGGTCCGTCGGGATCAGGGAAATCGACTTTTCTGCGCACACTGAACCGACTCGAAACCCATGACGGCGGCGAGATCATCGTCGACGGAATCGAACTCAACGACGATATCCAGCATCTCGATGCCATACGGCGCGAGGTGGGCATGGTTTTCCAGAGTTTTAACCTGTTCTCCCACCTGACGATTCTCAGGAACATCACGCTGGCTCCAATGCGCGTGCGGAAAATGCGGCGCGATGAGGCTGAGGCGAAGGCGCTGGCCCTGCTCGACCGCGTCGGTCTAAAGAATCAGGCCCACAAATACCCGGTCCAACTCTCCGGCGGCCAGCAACAGCGGGTGGCTATCGCCCGCGCCTTGGCTATGGACCCGAAGGTTTTGCTTTTCGACGAGCCAACCTCAGCGCTCGACCCGGAAATGGTCAATGAAGTATTGACCGTCATGCGCGAGTTGGCACACACGGGGATCACAATGCTGGTCGTCACCCATGAGATGGGCTTTGCCCGTGAAGTTGCAGACCGGGTGATTTTCTTCGACGAGGGGACGATCCTGGAGGACACGACGCCCCACGCATTCTTCACCAATCCGGACCATGAGCGGGCACAAGCGTTCCTGTCGCAGGTACGGCACGGCTTCTAGCGCGGCCTAGGCATGAACGGCGAGCTGTTTTCCTCTGTTTTCGTCCTGCTGCTCGTACTCGACCCGCTCGGCAACATTCCATTCGTTCTTTCCCTCCTGCGCAACGTTCCTCAATCACGCCGCCCGGCGATCATCCTGCGCGAATGCGCCATAGCAGTCGTCGTTCTGATCGTTTTTCTTTTCGTCGGCGACCACCTTCTCGTGGCGATGAAGTTGAGCGACCCCGCACTCGAAATCGCTGGCGGCCTCATTCTCTTCCTGATCGCTTTGCGCATGGTTTTTCCACCAGCCGATCGTGGTTCAGCGGAACACGAAATGGATGGGGAACCGTTCATCGTCCCCCTCGCCGTTCCGATGATCGCCGGCCCCTCGGCGCTGGCTACGGTGCTGCTTGCCTCACGACAGTCCGGTCAAATGACGGTGTGGCTCAGCGCGGTCGTAATAGCAAGCGCCATAAACGCCGTATGCCTGCTCGCCTCGGGTTGGTTTGCCCGTCTGTTCGGCAAGGCCGGCATGGAAGCGCTGGAACGCCTAATGGGGTTGATCCTAACCACCATGGCGGTGCAAATGCTGATCTCGGGAATCAGGATCGCTTTTCGTTTAGGCTAACACCCGCCGGTGCGCGCGCCGGCCAGAGAGGGACCAGTTGCACCGCCAGGATGCATGCGAAGATCAGAGAACACCCCGCGAGCCCCGTCGGGCTTAACCGATCCCCCATCATCAGGAAACCGAACAAGGCCGCAAACAGGGTCTCGGCGGAGAGAATGACCGCCGCATCGGCCGCCTCCGCGTAGCGTTGCCCAACTACCTGCCCGGTGTAGGCCACACCAACAGAAAGAACGCCGGTATAGACGATCGGCACAGCCGCTCCGAGGATGGCCTGTACCGTGATCGTTTCCGTCAGGAGTGCCCAGAGTAGGCAGGCAATGCCACAGGTCAGGAATTGGCCCGCGGCGACGAGAAAAGGGGCCTCCATGCGGTCAGCAATGCGCCCGACAAACAGCACGTGCAGCGCCCAAAAAATGCTGCTCGCAATAACCCAGGCGTCCCCGACCCCAAGGCTCACGTTACCGGCCCCGGACAACAACCACGTCCCCACCACGCAGCCAAGCGAGGCGGGCCAGACCGCCCAGTGGGGATGCACGCGCATAATCACCCACGAGGCGACGGGCACGAGGGGAACGTAAAGGGCGGTAAGAAACCCTGCGTTGGTTACGGAAGTCGAAACCAAACCAATTTGCTGGAAAACGGCACCGAAGGTCAAGAGCAATCCCAACACCAAGATCCCACTCGCCTCACGTCGCCCCGGTTTCAATCCGCGTGCCGCAATCTGCCGCCAATCCCTCCACGCCAGCGGCGCGACGACACAGACGCCCAATAGGAAGCGCACCCCCGTGAATGTAAAGGGTCCCAGTCCTTTCATTCCCTGGGCCTGAGCGACGAACGCCGACCCCCAAATGAGAGCGACCGCGAGAAGGAGAAAATTTGCTCGAGTACGTGTCACAGTTCGAATTGCGGAGGAAACCTGAAAGTGTAGCGCAGGACACGCCGACGCCCTAGCGGGGCGGGCTTAGCGGACCTCGCACGAGAAGAACCGGAATGAGAGCCCTTCTTTCCCCTACTCCGGAACAGCGTAAATCCACACGAGCAGGATTTGCGCTTGCGATTCTGCAAGCCGCGCAAGCTCGGCCAGCGGGGCCAGGCGGGCGATCAGTTCTTCCGCATCCCAGCCGGCGCTCTCGAACTCTTCCGTGGCCGCGAGCTCCTCGCTCACGGAAACAAGCGCATCATCCTCAAGATCGACGAGCTTATCGAACAGTTCATCCGCGATGCGAAGCACAGATGTCTCGTTCTCTGCGACATAGATCGGCTCGTAGGTATCGAGTGCCGATTGGAGCGAGTCACCGGTAAGCACGGAATGCAGGATTGCGAGGCGCATCGTGTCAATGCCGTTTGCTTCGAACCCGCTCCATTCGGCAAGCGGGTTTGTCGATTCCCCGACGGCGACGTACTCGTCGTCTTCGGCCGCAATGACGACAGTCAAAAACTCCATGAACCCTCCGATTTAGCCCAAGTACTGCGCCCCTCGCGCCACGGCGAGGAAAGACGATTCTAGACCATGCCGTATGCAATTAACGAATACGGACACAAGGCAAGGAGGAGGCATTAACTGTGTCCCGCAGATTCCGAACGCCCCAGCACGAGACGGCATATGCGGTTCATCTGCGCCGATACTAGACGAACAGTGCAACCCGCACGAAAAGGCGAAGGACCAGCCGTGCCGCGTGGTATAATTCGCAGCTTTGCTAGTGATTGATTCGTAGGGGTTTTTTTGGTGCCGGGAGGGGGAATCGAACCCCCACGGTGTCACCACCGCTGGATTTTGAATCCAGTGCGTCTACCAATTCCGCCATCCCGGCCAGAGTTCGCGTGAGACGAACCAAAGGAGGCCGAATTATCCCCGATTCATTCCGAACTCACAAGCCGCCGGACAAAGCTTTTTCTCATGCTAACCCTTGACGATTTCGATTTCGACCTTCCGCCTGAGTTAATCGCTCAGCATCCTGCGCCACAACGGACAGCCAGCCGGCTGCTGCATGTCGCCGGCGAAAAGCAGGAAGACTGCCGGTTCGCTGATCTCGTATCCTTTCTTTTGCCCGGCGACCTCCTTGTTTTCAACGATACCCGAGTCATCAGGGCGCGTCTGTTTGGGGCAAAGGAAACCGGCGGAAACATCGAGGTGATGATCGAGCGCATCGTGGACGATCGCCATGCTATCGCGCAGATACGGGCCAGCAAATCCCCGAAACCGGGCTCCCGGATCATTCTTGAAGACGCTTTTGAGATGCAAGTAACAGGACGTACGGGCACCCAGGGTGAGTTCTTTGCGTTGGAGCTTTCCGGAGCGGGGAGTCTATTCGCGCTGCTCGAACAACATGGCCGGCTCCCGTTGCCGCCCTACATCGAGCATCCTGCAGAGGTTGACGACGAGAACCGCTACCAGACCGTATATGCGCGCCGCGCCGGGGCCGTCGCCGCGCCAACCGCCGGCTTGCATTTTGATCAGCCGATGCTCGACCGCCTGCAAGTTCATGGAGTCGGTCTCGCCTGGCTGACGCTGCACGTAGGCGCCGGAACGTTCCAACCTGTCCGGGTTCACGACATTGCGGAACACAAGATGCATTCGGAGCGCTTCGACATTCCACAGGCCACGGTCGACGCGATCGCTCACACACATCACGTGGGAGGCCGCGTTGTTGCCGTCGGGACAACGAGCTTGCGGGCACTCGAATCCGCCGGGCGCACAGGGAGCCTGCATGCTGGCTCGGCGGAAACTGATATTTTCATTACCCCGGGCTTCCAGTTCCGCGTGGTCGATCGTCTGATCACCAACTTCCATTTACCGAAATCGACCTTGCTCATGCTCGTTTCCGCTTTCGCTGGCATGGACGCTATCCGTGCCGCCTATCGTCACGCAGTCGCCAAACGTTATCGCTTCTTCAGCTACGGTGACGCCATGCTTCTGGAGAAACAACAAGATCATGCAGTTTGAACTCCTCGCGACCACGGGCTCCGCGCGCCGAGGCCGGCTTACCCTGGCCCATGGCATCGTCGAAACGCCTGTTTTCATGCCAGTGGGTACCTACGGGACCGTAAAGGCAATGACGCCGCGCGACCTCGTTGAGATCGGAGCGCAGATTTGCCTCGGCAACACGTTCCACCTTTGGCTGCGTCCAGGCCTCGAAGTCGTGCGTGCGCACGGCGGTCTACACAAGATGATGGGATGGGAACGCCCAATCCTGACCGATTCGGGAGGTTTCCAGGTGTTCTCGCTGGGAGCTTTGCGCAAGATCACAGAAGAGGGAGTCAAGTTCTCTTCACCGATCAACGGCGACAAACTCTTTCTGACGCCCGAAGAATCGATGCGCATCCAGCACGCGTTGAACTCGGATATCGTCATGATCTTCGATGAATGTACGCCCTACCCGGCGACCCGCGACGAAGCGGCCCACTCCATGCGTCTTTCGCTGCGTTGGGCGCAGCGTTCGCGTGCGGAGCACGGTCGTCTTTGCAACACGAACGCTCTCTTTGGCATCGTGCAGGGCGGGATGTTCGAGGACTTGCGCGACGAGTCGCTCGCGGAACTTACATCGCTCGACTTCGATGGCTACGCAATCGGCGGGCTTTCCGTCGGGGAGCCTAAGGAAGAGATGGCGCGGATTCTCGCGCATACGACACCCCAATTGCCGACGAACAAGCCGCGTTACCTGATGGGAGTCGGTACCCCGGAAGATTTGGTCGCCGGCGTGCTGGCCGGTATCGACATGTTCGACTGCGTAATGCCGACGCGCAACGCACGCAACGGGCACCTGTTTACCCGCTACGGCGATATCAAGATAAAGAACGCGCAGTACAAGAACGACACACGGCCGCTCGACGAAAGCTGCGATTGCTACACCTGCACCCACTTCTCGCGCGCTTATCTACATCACCTGCACCGCGTGGGCGAGATTCTCGGCGCACAACTCAATACCATCCACAATCTCCGCTTCTATCAGACGCTTATGCGCGAACTCCGGGGATCCATAGAGGCAGGGCATCTCGAGGAATACGCTGCTCGGTTCCTTGCCGGACGCGGTCAGACCGCAGTGATACAATAGCCCGCTAACTTTTTCGCTAATGTCGCGTTTCGTTCCATATTCCCCAAGGAGATCAATGTGCTAATCAGCAACGCTTATGCTCAGACTGCCGCCGCCGGCCCCATGGACGGCGTCATGCAATTCCTGCCGATCATCCTGATGTTCGTCGCGCTCTACTTCTTCATGATTCGTCCTCAACAAAAGAAGGCCAAAGAGCACAGGGCCCTGCTTGAAGCCCTCGGGAAGGGTGACGAGGTTTTGATGCAAAGCGGCATCATGGGCCGCATTACCAAAGTCGCTGAAGATTTCGTGACGGTGGAAATCGCTGAGAAAGTCGAAATCCAGGTTCAGAAGCCCGCCATCGCGGCCGTGCTTCCTAAGGGCACGCTCAAGAATATATAAGAACTGCTTTTCGGGATTGGCGCGCGGGGGAACTCCCCCGCCCCCGAATCGATTCGCGATTTACCCTCACTGCACACTCCGCACATGAACCGCTATCCGCTTTGGAAATATGCCGTCGTCGCGATCTCGTTGCTGATCGGCCTGATTTACACTTTGCCGAACTTTTTCGGCGAGTCGCCTGCCGTTCAGGTGTCGAGCGGCAAGCCAACACTTAAAGTTGATACAAAAACCCTCGAACGCGTTGAAAGTACGCTGAAGACCGCCGGAGTCGACGTCAATGGTGCGTTCCTGGACACCAACGGCGTGAAGGTCAGGCTGAAGAACACCGACACGCAACTCAAGGCCAAGGATATTCTAGAGAAACAGTTCAACCCTGATCCGTCGGATCCGCAGTACGTCGTGGCTTTGAACCTGCTCTCCGCCTCTCCCCAATGGTTGACCAGCCTCCATGCCCTGCCGATGTATCTCGGCCTGGACCTGCGTGGCGGTGTCCATTTCCTGCTCCAAGTTGACATGAAGGGCGCGATGACCAAGCGCCTGGATTCGATCAGTGCCGACCTGCGTACGCTAATGCGGGACAAGAATGTCCGCCACGCCGGTATCAATCGCGAAGGCGATCGTATCGTGATTCGTTTCCGCGACGAGGAAACGCGCACCAAAGCCCGCGCTGCGCTCGAGGATGCACAGCCCGAATTGCAACTCGCCGATCAAGGTGAGGGAAACGATCTCCGACTGGTATCCACGTTGAAGCCGATTGCCCTGAAGAAGATTCAGGAATCCGCGATCAAACAGAACATGGGTACGCTGCATAACCGAATCAACGAACTCGGCGTCGCCGAGCCTGTGATTGCGCAGCAGGGAGCTGACCGTATCGTGGTCCAACTGCCGGGCGTGCAGGACACGGCAAAGGCCAAGGATATTCTCGGTCGTACGGCGACCCTTGAGATCCGCATGGTCGACGACACGCCGGGTGCGCTTGAAGCGGCGATGGCAGGCCAAGTTCCGTTCGGAACCGAGCTTTATGTTGAACGCGGTGGCCGCCCGCTGCTCGTCAAGAAACAGGTTGTATTGACCGGCGATCGACTCACCGATGCCCAACCGGGCTTCGACAGCCAGACGCAGGAAGCGGCTGTCCACCTCAACCTCGACTCGACCGGTTCGAGAATCTTCCGCGATATCACGCGGGAGAACGTCGGCAAGCGCATGGCGATCCTGCTTATCGAGAAAGGCAAGGGCGAAGTCGTTACCGCCCCCGTCATCCGCACCGAGATCGGCGGTGGTCGCGTGCAGATTTCGGGCAGCATGACCACTGCGGAAGCTAACGATACAGCACTCCTGCTGCGTGCCGGTTCGCTTGCCGCGCCAATGGAAATCATCGAGGAACGAACCATAGGGCCGAGCCTCGGCGCGGACAACATCAACAAGGGCTTCCATTCCACGTTGTGGGGTTTCGCCGGCATCGCCCTGTTCATGACGGTCTACTACGTCATGTTTGGCCTAATCTCGGTCATTGCGCTTGCCTCGAACCTGTTGTTCCTGGTTGCGCTGCTTTCTTTGCTCCAGGCTACCTTGACGCTGCCGGGTATCGCCGCCATCGCCCTGGCGCTCGGCATGGCCATTGACTCCAATGTGCTGATCAACGAACGTATCCGGGAAGAATTGCGCGGCGGATCAACCCCTCAGGCGGCAATCCACACGGGCTATGACCGCGCTTTCGACACGATCCTCGACTCGAACGTGACCACACTGATCGTCGGCCTGATGCTTCTCATCTTCGGCTCGGGACCGGTACGCGGCTTCGCCGTGGTGCATTGCCTCGGCATTTTGACATCGTTGTTCTCCGCCGTCGTTGTCTCGCGAGCGCTGGTCAACCTGATCTACGGTCGCCGCCGCAAGCTCGAATCGCTGGCCATCGGGCAGATCTGGAAACCAGGCAATACCGCAAGCAGCAGTGCGCCCGCCAGCAAATAAGGAAACGACATCATGGAATTTTTCCGCATCCATAAAGACATTCCCTTCATGCGCCATGCGCTGGTGTTCAATGTCATTTCGTTGATCACCTTTCTGCTGGCGGTATTTTTCCTTTCTACGCGCGGTCTGCACCTGTCGGTAGAGTTCACCGGCGGCACACTCATCGAGGCGCACTATCAGCAAACAGCCGACCTCGCCAAGATCCGCGAGGGATTGACCAAAGGCGGTTATACCGACATCGCTGTGCAGAACTTCGGTTCCAGCCAGGATGTGATGATCCGCCTCCCGCTAAAGGAGGAACAGAATTCGGCAAAGATCGGCGAGGACGTCATGCGCGTACTCGATGCCGAAGCTCCGGGTGCATCGTTGCGCCGCGTCGAGTTCGTAGGCCCGCAAGTCGGCCGAGAACTTGCCGAGAACGGTGCGCTGGCCCTCATGCTTGTCATCCTGGGCATCGTCGGGTACCTCAGTCTACGTTTCGAATGGCGCTTCTCGTTAGCAGCGATTATTGCCAACCTGCACGACGTGGTCATCATCCTCGGTGCTTTCGCCTTCTTTCAGTGGGAATTCTCGCTGGCCGTGCTGGCCGCCGTATTGGCTGTGCTCGGTTACTCGGTCAATGAATCCGTCATCGTCTTCGACCGGGTGCGCGAAACGTTCCGCCGCGTACGCGGATTGACGACCCCCCAAGTACTCGACCACGCCATTACGAGCACGATCTCGCGGACGATCATCACCCACGGTTGTACGGAAATGATGGCCATTTCCATGCTGCTCTTCGGCGGCGAAACGCTGCACTACTTCGCCATGGCATTGACCATCGGTATCGTGTTCGGCATCTATTCGTCGGTACTCGTCGCCAGCCCGCTTGCCATGTGGCTCGGCGTTTCACGCGAGCACTTCATCAAGCCTAAGAAACAGATTGAAGGAGCCAACGAGGACGGCGCGGTGGTGTAGTCTGTAATGGCCGACTCGTCGGCGCCATCCGAGCCAGCTTCTTCATCACGGGCGCCGAAAGGCGCCCGTTTTCATTTGAGGAGAACTCATGGAGCATGAACGTATCAAGTTATGGGACTTGCCGGTTCGCATTTTTCATTGGCTTCTCGTTCTCCTCGTGATTGCCGCGGTAATTTCCGGCAAAGTAGGCGGCGACGCCATGGACTGGCATGCAAGGATCGGCATCGCGATTCTCGGACTCATTGTTTTCCGCTTGGTATGGGGATTCATAGGACCGACATACGCCCGCTTTACTCACTTTGTCCGCGGGCCGGCTGCCATAGCGGACTATCTACACGGGCGCTGGCAAGGTATTGGGCATAATCCGTTGGGGGCGCTTTCTGTCGTTGCTCTGTTGGTGATGATCGCGCTGCAGGTCGCAACGGGCCTGTTTTCCAATGACGACATCGTGTTCAACGGTCCGCTTTCACAACTTGTCGACAAAGCGTTAAGTGACCGATTGACCGGTTTCCACAAGCTTTCGATCAACATCCTGATCGCCTTGATCGGGCTCCACATTGTCGCTATCGCGTTCTATGCCGCAGTCAGGAAGGAAGACTTGATAAGGCCGATGATTACCGGGTGGAAGGCAGTTCCGCGTAGGCAAGAGCCTCCCTCAAAGGGTGGCGGTAGGGCAGCGCTTATCGTTGCTATTGCCATTGCCGTTGGCGCGATGTACGCCGGTTCGGGCGCTTGGCTGCGCCATGATTCACCACTCCCGGCCGTGGCAAAAGCAGCGAACGGTCGGTGACTAGGGAAGCAAAGAACTCTCGGCTGCTTAATAACCGGCAAGGTCGGTAGATAACCAACGACGGGGCACGCCTTTAATCAACATCTCGGCCGAGACCCGACGGACGCGCAGTTCTTTGTCCACGCGGGCCAGCGTCCATCTTCTGTACATTGCCGATTCATCTCCTTGCCCCGCCTGGCATCCGGCGGGGGGCTGGAAACAAGCGCGAGCAAAGCGGTCGGCCGTCGCAGGTCGGGGGTTAATCGCCCTGGAAAGCTTCTTCCCGCTTTTTGTAAAACATCGGCAGACTCGCGACCACAATGGCCAACACGCCAAGCCCGAGCATTACGGCGCTGATCGGCCGCTGTATCAGGATCATCGGATCGCCGCGGGACAATAACAAGGCTCGCCGTAGGTACTCCTCCATCATTGGCCCGAGAATAAACGCCAGCAGCATCGGAGCAGGTTCGCAATCAAGTTTGACGAAGATGTACCCCACAACGCCGAAGATAGCCATTACGAAGACGTCGAATTCGGTATTGTTAAGACTGAAAACGCCGATACCGCAAAAAACGAGGATCGCAGGAAACAGGAACTGGTAAGGCACGCTCACCATGCGTACCCACATTCCGACTAGCGGTAAATTGAGCACGACGAGGAACAAATTGCCGATCCACATCGAAACGATGATGCCCCAGAAAAGTGCCGGCTGCTCGCTGATGACGGATGGCCCGGGCTGAATGCCCTGAATGATCATCGCTCCGATCATAAGCGCCATGACCGGGTTCGACGGTATCCCGAGCGTCAGCATCGGTATGAAGGACGTCTGCGCACCCGCGTTGTTTGCCGATTCCGGTGCCGCGACTCCTTCGATCGCGCCGCTGCCAAACTCAGCCGAATGCTTGGATACTTTTTTCTCGATGGCGTAGGCGGCAAAAGATCCGAGGATCGACCCGCTCCCCGGCAGAATACCAAGCACCGAACCTATCGCCGTTCCCCGGAGTATCGGAGCAACCATCCGCTTCCAATCTTCCTTCGTCGGCATCAGGTTGGATACCTTCTTAACGATGAGGGAACGGTCGTCCTCGTCTTCCAGATTACGAACAATCTCTGCGAGACCGAACATGCCCATCGCGACGACGACGAATCCGATCCCATCGGACAAGCGCGCCATACCGAACGTAAAACGCTGTGTGCCGGTGGTAATGTCGGCACCGACCAAGCCGAGCAGCAATCCGAGCACGACCATCCCGGTAGCATGCAGAAGAGAGCCGCGAGCAAGAACCAGCGAGGCGAGCAACCCGAGTACCATAAGGGAGAAGAATTCGGCGGGGCCGAACTTGAGCGCTATTTCCGCCAGGGGTGGTGCAAACAGAGCGAGGACAACCGTCGCCACGGTCCCGGCGAAGAAAGAGCCGATGGCCGCCGTCGCAAGAGCCACACCCGCACGCCCTTTGCGTGCCATCTGGTAGCCATCCAGGGCGGTCACCACCGAGGCCGCTTCGCCCGGCACGTTGACCAAAATCGACGTGGTGGAACCGCCGTACTGAGACCCGTAATAGATCCCAGCCAGCATGATCAGCGACGAGACGGGTGGTAATGAAAATGTCACCGGTAACAGCATCGCGATCGTAGCTGTCGGCCCAAGACCGGGAAGCACACCGATCAACGTGCCGAGAAAGACTCCGGCCAGGCAATACAGGAGATTCAACGGAGTCATGGCCGTCGATAAGCCAAGACCAAGGTTCGCAATCAGTTCCATAAGACGCCTCTATACCCGGAGTTTCTGTGAACCGGGGCGGAAATGCATTAGCTCAACGCCAACCGTGCTGAGCACAACACAGCGCAATCGCACCACCCTCCCCCGCACATCCGAACTCTCTTGAGTGATGAAAGAATTGGCGATCAGTTGCGAACTCTTGTAGTCCGCCACGTCCGCCAACCTAATCCACGAACCATGATCCGATGATCGGAAGGGGAACACCCAGTCCTATCTGGAACACGAGGATGCAGAAGACGGTGACTCCGGCCGCCATTGCCAACGCGTGACCCCATCTGAATCGCGTACTCGCTAGCGACGCAACGAGAACAAGCGCGGGAAGCGCGATGACAAGTCCCGCACCGCGCACAACAAGGCCAAAGAGTACTGTGGCGACGGCAACAAGAAACAGGCCTTTCCACGCGATACGGCCGAGTGGCGTCCCAGATTTGAAGAAGGAACGAATGATCGAAATAGCGCCGATCACGATAAGCAAGCCACTGAGGATGGTTGGAAAGTACCCCGGCCCCATCTTGACCGCACTACCCATCCCGTAGTCGCGGCTCAATAGGGCCGCGACTACGCCGATGGCAACGTAGATAACGCCGGTCAAAAAGTCCTTCGCATTATTCCGTATCGGATTCAAAGCGCCCCCCCTGTCCGATCGTTTGTTGTGTCCGGATTGACTGCGGAAAAATCAATCCGCGAAGACGCCTGCTTTCTTGATGATCGGTCCCCACTTATCGATTTCAGCCTTGAGGTGAGCACGCAGTGCCTGCGGTGTAGCACGTTCCTGGCTGACCGGCTCAGATCCGAGATCGGCGAAGCGTTGCTTCAGCGTAGCGTCCTTCAACGCTTCCTGAAGCGCCTTCGATAGCTTGTCCACGATCGGTTGCGGCGTTCCCTTCGGCGCATACATCGCGTGCCAGACGGTGACAGTGAAGTTCGGCAAGCCTGCCTCGCTCAGCGTCGGGATGTCGGGGAAAGCCGCAACACGCTTGGCCGTCGTCATGCCATACGCTTTGACCTTTCCGGCCTTGATTTGGCTGGCATTGTTCGTCGTCTGATCGCACATGAAATCCACCTGCCCGCCGAGCAGGTCGTTCATTGCCGGCCCGGTTCCCTTGTAGGGGACGGTCACGAATTCGGTATTCAGTGCCGACATCAACAGCATGCCGCAAAGGTGGGACGCCGAACCTACGCCTGCGTTGGCGACGTTCATCTTTTCCTTGTTGGCCTTGGCGTACGCGATCATCTCTTTGAGGTCCTTGGCCGGGAAGTCTTTACGGGCGATAAGTGCCATGGCGCCGTCGTTCACCAGACCGACGGGTTCAAAGTCGCCGATGGGGTCGTAGGCCAGTTTGCGATAAAGGGCGGGGGCCGTAGCGTGACCAATGTGGTGGACCAAAAGCGTGTATCCATCGGGCTTCGCTTGGGCTACCCGAGCAGCCCCTAAGGTACCACCGGCGCCACCGACGTTTTCAACGATGATCTGCGTCTTGAGGATCGTACCCATTGACTGAGCCGTCAACCGCGCGACGGTGTCAGAGGGCCCGCCCGCCGCAAACGGAACGACGAGCGTAATGACCTTCGAGGGATAGTCCTCTGCGGAAGCCTGTGCAGCGAAAAACGTGGCGACAAGGCACGCGGCAAACTTCAACGAACTCTTAATCACGATCCACCTCCACTGACCTAGAAAGTAAACGCATCGGTTTCAACGTTCGTGGGTCGTATGCCACAAGGCTATTCGCCAGTCATATGCAGCGCTGTCCGCTGTAGCGGATTCTTTGTCGCCGTAATGCCTTGCATCCCTTTTGAGTTATCGCTTGATGAATAGCAATCTGACCCCGTCAATCCGTGCTCCCGGACGATTGTATTCCTCCGGGGCACTCAGTACAACGGCAAAAACCTGGGTTAAACCCGGCGACGCGATGCCGCCAGAAGCGCACGCAATGGCCTCATATCGCCGGACTAAACCAATTCCAGCGTACTGTTAATCTTTGCGAAAATCGTCGTGGCAGTTCTTGCACGAGCGGGCCACCTTGCCGAACTGGCCTTTCACCGCCGCGGCATCGCCCGCAGCCGCGAGCTTGGCCAACTCGTTCGCTTCCTTGGCCAGGGCTGCTCCGAGGTCGCGGAATTTGTCTGGCTGCTGGAACACTTCGGGTCTCGCCCGCGTCTTTTCTCCACCGATTTCCTTGTCGGTACCCGGCGCAAAAAGTGAGGCGAACAAGCCGGAGTTGGCCGCCGCCGCCACGGCGTTGGCAGCAACGGCCACCTGATCCTTGTCGTATGAGCCGTCAATGTTCGCTTTGATCTTGCCCATGTTCCACGAAATGAACGACAACCCGGCCTTCCTGTAATGGATCATGTCTTCGGGCTTCAGCGTTTGCTGGGCGATCGAAAGGCCGGTAATACCGGCGAGCACAAGAGCAACAACGATTCTTTTCATGGTTCTCACTCCGTTCAGGTGAAGGTAACGGCCGGTGAGCCGCGTTTAGCCCTTGGCCCGGCCGGGAGCACGCGTTTCCCCGCGACCCGGGACCCGGGACCCGGGACCCGGGACCTTAGGCGCCGGAGAAGAACAAAGGTTTCACCGCTCAGATGGCAAAAACATGCTTTATGCGCAACGTCTTGCTCTCGCCTATGAGATCGAGAAGGCGGTCGATATTCGGATGCTTTCCCCGATTCGCCTGGGCGTCTTGAGTGTGCTCGCCGTAGAGTTCCAAACCCTTCTTCGCCGCTTCCGGAGTAATGGCGCCGTAGGTTTGCGCAAGGTGGTTGTACACAGCGAGCGACCCTTGGCTACCGGGCTTGTTTTCGATTGCCGCCACAAGATTTCCATCGGCATCGATCAGGTTGATGGCCGCGAGGTGTGAGATCCGCGGCAGTTTCTTCAGGTTTTCCGCAAATTGCGACATCGGTTAATCGTCCTCGCGTACTGCCCGTATCAGATACGATGTGCCAGTTCGGCCGCCTTGCCGGTGTAATCCCAAGGGGTGAGCTTGAGCAGCGCCGCTTTGGCTTCCTGAGGAATCTCCAATGACTCGACGAAGCTCTGCATCACCTCACGCGATACCCGATTGCCCCGAGTTAACTCCTTGAGCTTTTCGTACGGATTGGCCACGCCGTATCGGCGCATAACGGTCTGGATAGGCTCCGCAAGCAACTCCCAGTTAGCGTCGAGATCGCTGCACAGTACATCGGCATTGGCCTCTAGCTTGCCCAAGCCCCGCAGCAGCGAATCGTAGCCGAGCAGGGTGTAACCGAGAGCGACGCCCATGTTGCGCAACACAGTCGAATCCGTAAGATCGCGTTGCCAACGTGAAATGGGCAGCTTCTCCGAGAGATGCTTGAGCAGCGCATTGGCGAGCCCGAGGTTGCCTTCGGAGTTCTCGAAGTCGATCGGATTGACCTTGTGCGGCATTGTGGACGAGCCGACTTCGCCGGCCTTGAGTCTCTGCCGGAAGTAGCCGAGCGATATATAGCCCCAGACGTCCCGAGCCAAATCGATCAGGATGGTGTTGGCCCGAGCAAAGGCGTCATAAAGTTCGGCCATCGCGTCGTGGGGCTCAATCTGGATTGTGTAGGGATTGAATTCGAGGCCCTGCTTTTCGACAAATCGACGCGCGAAAGCTTCCCAGTCATAGTCCGGGTAGGCGACAAGGTGGGCGTTGTAGTTGCCAACGGCGCCGTTGATCTTGCCCAGCAGGCCAACGCCGGCAATGTGAGCACGCGCACGGTCGAGGCGATAGATCACGTTGGCGAGTTCCTTACCCAGCGTGGTCGGCGTGGCAGGCTGTCCATGCGTACGCGACATCATGGGCAAATCGGCGTGCTGATGCGCCATGTCGCGCAAACGCGCCGTCAATTTGTCGAAGGCTGGCAACAACGCCGCGTCACGCGCTGCCTTCAGCATGAGGGCATGTGCAAGGTTGTTGATGTCTTCCGAGGTACACGCGAAGTGAATGAACTCCGAAACGCGCATCACCTCTTCATTGCTCGCCAGCCGCTTCTTGATCCAGTATTCGAGCGCCTTGACGTCGTGGTTCGTGACGGCCTCGATTTCCTTCACCTCGGCCGCCTGTTCCGGCCCAAATTCACGCACCAAGCGATCGAGTTCCGCGACCGTCGAAGCCGAGAACGCAGGGATCTCCTTGAAATGAGGCTCAGCCGCCAAGGCCTTGAGCCATTCGATTTCGACCTGCAATCGCCGACGAATCAACCCGTACTCGGAGAAGTGTTCGCGCAAGGCGTCTACCTTGGCAGCGTAACGTCCATCCAGTGGCGACAATGAGGTGAGCGTGTTGAAAGACATGGAAGCATCCTTTGCAATTGACTCGCTATTCTACCTGCCCGTGAAAACTGCCCGCAATTTGGCGGCCTCGGCAATGCTATAATTTTCCGCGAACCTCTCAGTAACAGGAAGCCAATGAAGCTCATCGGATCACTCACGAGCCCCTTCGTGCGCAAAGTACGTGTTGTGCTAGCGGAAAAGAAGATCGAATACGATTTTGAGATCGATTCTCCGTGGACGCCCGAAACCGCGGTCCCGAGCATCAACCCTCTGGGAAAGATTCCCGTTCTGGTTCTTGACGATGCAACGGTGCTGTTCGACTCGCGGGTTATTGTCGAATACATCGACAGCGTGGCGCCGAATAACAAACTGATGCCTGAATCGAATCGCGAGCGCGCCGAAGTCAAACGCTGGGGCGCTGTTGCTGACGGTATTTGCGACGCTGCCGCCCTGGTTTTCCTCGAGAGGAAGCGCCCGGCAGCCCAACAAAGCGCCGATTGGATTTCGCGTCAGGAAGACAAGATCATGCGCGGCCTCGACTACATGGCCGAGCAACTTGGCGAGAGCACGTGGTGCATGGGTACGCATTTCACATTGGCTGATGTGGGCGCAGGCTGCGCGCTAGGCTACCTCGCATTCCGTTTCCCGGAGATCGACTGGAACCAGTCGCATCCCAACCTCGCCCGACTGCATACCAAGTTACTGACGCGGCCATCATTCGCCGAAACCGTTCCGCGCAACGCCTAAGCCGGTACGCGCCGGCGTAACGCCTCTGCACGCCCCCGCCGCTTCCGGGTTCCCGCAAGCGGCGTTTTTCTGTCCGCTGGTCAAGCCACCGGGCGATCGCGCATCTCAGACGCCCACGGGCTGGCGGCTTTGTCACGAATCGCCCCCATCTTGTCGTACACGCGCGATGGAGACGAAAAGTCGTCGACTGGCACGGTCGAACCCCGACAAAAATCAGAGCCACTTCGGCTCAGAAGGACCACCTTATATACCCATAGGCAAGCGCCTTGCACCCCTGCAATCCGTAAACTAGGCTGGGCATAAGGTCCGGGGGGCGTAAGCAGTCAAGCAACCGATTTTTAACTTATTTCACAGATCAGAAACCTTTGTTCTCGTACCACCCCATAAGCTGCCTCCCACATTGGGCAAGAACGGTCACCGTCAAGCGGGTACCTGCCGTTACGGCAGGACCGCGCCCGCAGCATGGCAGGGGGGAAAATGGCTTTCACAGAGATCAAACGTGCGGAAGGATGGCAACCTAGGAGTACGGGCAAGCCCGACCTCGTCACCCTGCTTCTGATCGCCGCGATTGCCGTTTCTGCCGGCGGGAGCCTCTTCTATTTGGGTGGTGTTTCCCTCGCCTCCTTCATCCTGGCGACCTCAATCATCATCCTGTGCGGCTTTCTTGCCGCATGGCACATGATTGACCGGCGCCGAGTGATAAACGCGACAGCAGAGGCCGAGCGCCACCGCATCCATACCGCCATGGAAGAAGAAAGCAGACGGTCGATCGCCGGGCTAGACCGTTTGTGTGTCGATGTTTTGCCCGTATGGGCGGGGCAGATTGAAATGGCTCGGGCGCACACCGAGGAATCGGTGACCGCCTTGACGGCTCGCTTCGCCGAGATTTCGCAGCGACTGGCGGCGACGACCTCTCATAGCGGCGACGGGCATACGAGGGCCGGCGAGAACTCGATCCTTGCCCTCTTGCAGGAAGCACAAAAGGAGCTTGACTCCATCGTCACCGCGCTACGCGCCGCGCTCTCCAGCAAGGAAGCCCTACTCACCGAAGTAACCGCCCTGTCCGCCCACACCGAAGCGCTCCGACGTATGGCGCAAGACGTCGGCGACATCGCCAATCAGACGAATCTTCTCGCTTTGAATGCAGCGATCGAAGCCGCCCGAGCCGGCGATGTCGGCCGTGGATTCGCCGTTGTCGCTGACGAGGTACGCAAACTTTCTACACTCTCCGGTGAAACCGGCAAGAAGATCGCGACCACCGTGGATACCGTCAACCGTTCCATCGCCGAAACCCTTTCGGTTTCACAGCAGTACGCCGAACAGGACAAAGCACTCGTCAACAGTTCGAGCGAGGTCATCGGGCACGTAATTTCGCGTTTCGGCGATGCGGCCACGCGGCTCACCGAGGAGTCGGCGGAAATGCGCCAGGAAGGTATCGCGATCGGCCACGAGATCGAAGACGTTCTCGTGGCACTGCAGTTCCAGGACCGCGTCAGCCAAGTACTGAATCACGTCAACAACGACCTGCACAAGCTGCGCAAGAACATTGAGGACGGCAAGCAACAGCAGGCTTCGGGCGCGGCGGCGGAGCGGATCGACGCCGAGCGTTGGCTCGCCGACCTCTCGAAAACCTACACCATGCCCGAACAACACGTCGTGCATAGCGGCGGCAAGGCGTCCGCCGGACAAAACGCAGAATCCGACATCACATTCTTTTGAGGCAGGCCATGGCAAAGACCATTCTCATCGTCGATGACTCCGCGTCGCTCCGGCAGGTTGTCAGCATCGCGCTGAAGGGCGCCGGCTATGACGTGATCGAGGCGTGCGACGGTAAAGACGCACTCACCAAACTCGACGGGCGGAAGATTCATCTGATCATCAGCGATGTGAATATGCCGAACATGGACGGCATTGCCTTCCTGAAGGCAGCCCGCCAGTTGGCCGCCTACAAATTCACGCCGGTGGTCATGCTGACCACCGAGGCAAGCGCCGACAAGAAAGCGGAGGGCCAGGCCGCGGGCGCCCGAGCTTGGGTCGTCAAGCCCTTCCAGCCAGCGCAGATGCTCGCCGCCGTGAGCAAGTTGATCCAGCCGTAGGAAGGTAGGCCATGGAGAATCGAATAACCTCTCCGGGAGGAACGCCGGCGTTCGCCGTCGAGGGCGAGTTCACGATTTTCTCGGCGGCTGCGCTCAAGCCGGAGATCGTGGCGGCGGTTCGTAACGCCGCGGGCCAAGCGGTTGAAATCGACCTTGCCCAAGTTTCGGAAATCGACAGCGCGGGTCTGCAACTGATGGCGCTCGCCAAGCGTGAAGCGGCGGCCGCCGGCCGAGACCTGAGCTTTGTCAGGCCCAGCGCCGCCGTGCTCGACGTGTTGGCGCTCTGCGACCTGGCGTCGTTCTTCGACGTCCCGGCCAGTAGCGATAACGGCGACCCCCGGCCTGCACAAAGGGATCCATCATGAACCTCGACGAAGCTTTGAAGACTTTCGTCATCGAGAGTCGCGAACTGCTCGAGGGCATGGAAGACGCCCTGCTTCGCATCGAACAGTCTCCGGGCGATGCCGACCTTATCAATGCCGTCTTCCGAGCGGCGCATACCATCAAGGGTTCCGCCGGTCTATTCGGTCTCGATCCGGTCGTCGAATTTACGCATAACGCCGAGAACGTACTCGCCCGGGCCCGTGCGGGAGAATTGCCGATCAACGCGGAATTCGTCGCCCTGTTTCTCGAGGTGTGCGACCACATGCGCACCCTCGTCGACCGCGTCGCCAACGGCGGCGACTTCGATGTAGAAGTTAGCGACCGCAGCCATGAGCTCGTTGTCCGCTTGCAGGCCTTTTCGCCGGCGGGCATACCTGCGGAACAGAAGCCCATGTTGCCGTCCAGTTCGCCCGACGTTGTCGCTGAAACAGCCGATGAAGCGAGCACCGAAACGGGCGATTGGCATATCTCGCTTCGCTTCGGGCGCAGCGTGCTGAAAAACGGCATGGACCCCCTGGCCTTTCTCCGCTACCTCACGACGTTCGGCACCATCGTTCGCATCGTCACGCTTTTTGATGACCTTCCGGAAACCGATGCCTTCGACGCGGAAGAGTGCTACCTCGGATTCGAGATCAGCTATCGCACCGACGCCGATAAAGCCGCGATCGAGGGGGCCTTCGAATTCGTGCGCGACGACGCGCAGATTCGCATCTTGCCGCCGCACAGCAAGATCAGCGAGTACGTCGATTTCATCCAGAGCATGTCGCCCGACGAGATCAAACTCGGCGAAATCCTCATCCGCTGCGGCACGCTGACACAGAATGAACTCGACACGGCGTTGCGCACGCAGGCCGAGGAGGAAGCGGCGGGCGAGGCACATCACCCGATCGGTGAGGTTCTGGTGGCGCAGCGCACAGTGAGTCCAGCCGTCGTCGACGCCGCCCTGCAGAAACAGAAAGCACTCAAGGAGAACCGTGGCGGCGACTCAAGCATGATCAGGGTTAACGCCGACAAGCTCGATGAGCACATCAATCTGATCGGCGAGCTGATCATCGCCAGTGCCGGAATCGATCTCAGCGCGATCAAGAGCGGGATACCGGAGCTCCTGGAAGCGGCATCGGTGATGAAGCGGCTCGTCGAGAACGTACGCGACTCCGCGCTGCAGTTGCGCATGGTGCAGATCGGCGCCACGTTCAACAAGTTTCAACGTGTCGTCCGCGATGTATCGAAGGAAATCGGCAAGGAAATCCGGCTGGAGATCAGCGGCGCCGAAACCGAACTTGACAAGACCGTCATCGAAAAAATCAGCGACCCGCTTACCCATCTCGTCCGCAATTCAATGGACCACGGGATCGAATCGGCCGACGTCCGGCTCGCGCGGGGAAAACCGGCGTACGGGACGCTGCGCCTCAATGCGTATCACGACTCCGGTAGCATCGTTATCGAAGTCTCCGACGATGGCGGCGGGCTAAACCGCGAACGGATTCTCGCCAAAGCCATCGAGCGCGGCCTCGTGAAACCCGATGAATTGCCGTCAGATGACGACGTGTACAACCTGATCTTCGAACCGGGGTTCTCCACCGCCGAGCAGATCAACAATCTTTCGGGACGCGGCGTCGGCATGGACGTCGTCCGGCGCAACATCAAGGACTTGCGCGGCAGCATCGACATCGAGACAACGGCTGGCCAGGGCTCCACGATGCGTATCCGCCTGCCGCTGACACTGGCGATCATCGACGGTTTCCTCGTCGGAGTGGGCAACTCATCGTTCATCGTCCCGCTCGAGATGGTCGTCGAATGCGTCGAACTCACGCAGGAAGAAGTCGACGCTTCACACGGCCGCCAGCACCTGAATCTTCGCGGCGAAGTCTTGCCGTTCATCCGCCTCAAGGAACTCTTCGACCTCCCCGACGTGCCGCCGCCGGCCGAAAACGAAGACGACGATGATGACTTCGGTTTAGGAAACGCAGACGGCACTCGAGACGAAGGCACCTCGACCGCCAACGCTCGCTATGAGGTGGACGAAGAACTTGCCTTCCTTCTGCAGCCGGTGAAACGCGAAAACGTGGTCGTGGTGACATACGCCGGCAAGCGCGCCGGGCTCGTCGTCGACGAATTGCTTGGCGAGCACCAGACAGTGATTCGTCCCCTAGGCGCTGTGTTCAACGGCATGGAAGGCATCAGCGGCTTCACCATCCTCGGTACCGGCCGCGTCGCATTGATCCTCGATGTGCCGGGACTGGTGCGGCGGGTAGCGAGCGACGATGTCCGCAAGAACCGCGCACCTTCTACACACAGGGGTTAGTCGGCATGGCCTCCTATTTCGCGTCTCCTAACTACCGTACCACTGCTTCTCCACAGCATTTGCAACAACGCTTCGTCGCGGGAACCGCGGCACACCATCGTAAAGGGAAATGACATGAAACTCACCGTCGCAAGGAAAATGGCCTTACTCGCCGGCACCGCGCTGATCGGAATCGCCATTCTGACCGGGCTCAACCAGAGCCTCGTCGGCAAGGTCTACGAGGCGGCGAACTACAACAGCGTCAACACGGTCCCCAGCCTGCTCGCGTTGGGCGATATGCGCCAGGAAATTTCCCGCCTCCGTTTGCGCATCGACCGACACGTGATGAATACGGATGCCAGCAAGATCGCGGACCTCGACAGATCAATCAAGGAAACGATCGACAACACGGAAAAAGGTTTCAAGAAGTACGAGTCGCTGGTCTCCGACGACAAAGACAAGGCGCTGCTGGAAAAGGTACACAGTGCGTACAAGGCTTATCTCGGTGATGCTGATCAGATACTCGCGGAGTCCCGAGCGAACCGAAACGATAGGGCTCGCGAATTGGTCGAGAAGTACTTGGCAACGGCGCGTGAGCTTGACGCTATGCTCACCGAGCATCTGGCATATAACGTAGATATCGGAAAACGCTATGCCGATGAGGCGGAAAAGACGAAGTCGTCGGCAGTTTACTTCGCGCTCGGAATTGCCGCGTTGACCTTGATTCTGGTCGCCGCGATCTCGGTGCTTATCACGCGCAACCTAGTTCGCCAACTTGGAGGCGAGCCAGACCTTGCCGCTGGAATTGCGAACAGGATTGCAGGGGGCGACGTGGGTGTCCGCATTGAGGTCAAACCCGGCGATACGACGAGCCTGATGGCGGCCATGCAGAAACTCGCCGACAAACTCGAATGGTATCGCTCGATCATCGATGCCGTGCCGTTCCCGATCCATGTCATCGACATGGACATGAACTGGGTCTATCTCAACACCGCTTTCGAAAAACTAATGGTCGAACGCGGCTACGTGCGCGACAAGCGCGACGCTGTCGGGAAACCATGCTCCACTGCCAACGCGAACATTTGCAAGACCAAGAATTGCGGCATCATGCAATTGAAGGAAGGCGTCAAGCAAAGCTTCTTCGACTGGGGCAACCTGAAGTGCAAGCAAGACACCGCGCACGTAATGAACGCCAAGGGCGAAGTTGTCGGTTACGTGGAAACGGTCACCGATCTTTCCGCCACGCTGAGCATCAAGGACTTCACCGAGAAGGAAGTTCAACGCGTTGCCGAGAACCTGGAACGTCTGGGCAAGGGCGACCTCAATCTTGATCTGAAAGCACTCGCGGCCGACCAATACACGTTGGAAGTGGCCGCCCAGTTCCGCAAGATCGACAACTCGCTCAAGCAGGTTGGCTCCTCCCTGACCGCGCTGATCACCGACGCCGACATGCTGTCGCAGAGCGCGATTGCGGGCAAGTTCGAGGTCCGCGCCGACGCGCTCAAGCATCCGGGCGATTTCCGCAAGGTGGTTGAAGGCTTCAATGACACCCTGAACGTGGTGGTGGACAAGCTTGAATGGTATCGCTCGATCATCGACGCCGTACCGTTCCCGATTCATGTCATCGACAACGACATGAACTGGACCTACCTCAATACCGCCTTCGAGAAACTGATGGTCGAACGCGGTTACGTGCGCGACCGGAATGACGCCGTCGGACGCCCCTGCTCGACAGCAAATGCGAACATTTGCAAGACCAAGAATTGCGGCATCATGCAACTGAAGGGCGGCGTCAAGGAGAGCTTCTTCGATTGGGGCAACCTGAAGTGCAAGCAGGACACCGCGTTCGTGGTGAATGGCAAGGGTGAAAAAGTCGGCTTCGTCGAAACCGTCACCGACCTTTCGGCCACTCTTGGCATCAAGGAATTCACCGAGAAGGAAGTCCAGCGCGTCGCCGCCAACCTCGAACGGCTGAGCAACGGCGATCTCAACCTCGATCTGAAGGCCTTGGCGGCCGATCAATACACGCTGGAAGTCGCTGCCCAGTTCCGCAAGATTGACAATAGCTTCAAGCAGGTCGGCGCCTCCCTGACGGCGCTCGTCTCGGACGCCAACATGCTGTCCGAAGCGGCCGTCGATCTCAAGCTCGACACGCGCGCCGACGCCAGCAAGCACCATGGCGACTACCGCAAGGTGATCGAAGGCGTGAATGCAACGCTCGACGCGGTAGTTAATCCTTTGAACATGCTGATCGGCGATGTCCAGAGCCTGGCCAAGGCGGTTGTGGAAGGCCAGTTGGACGAGCGTGGCGACGATACGCGCCACCGCGGACAGTTCAAGGAGGTTGTGCGCGGTCTCAACGATCTTGTCGAGGCCGTCGTCGACCCGATCAACGAGATCAAGAGGGTTATGGGCGCGCTGGCGAACGGTGACCTCACGCAGAGCATCAGCAAGGATTACCGCGGCGAATTCAAGGTTCTGAAAGACGCCATCAACGAAACGACCGCCAAGCTCGCCTCGACCATTGCCGAGGTCAACAACACGGCCGAAGCATTGGTCTCCGCTACGTCGCAAGTCTCTGCTACCGCGCAAACGCTGTCGCAGGCATCGAGCGAACAGGCGTCGTCCGTTGAGGAAACGTCGGCATCCGTCGAGGAAATGGCGTCGTCGATCCAGCAGAACACCGAGAATGCAAAGGTCGCCGACAACATGTCGGCGGAAGGCAGCAAGAAAGCCGCCGCCGGAGGTGAAGCGGTCAACGAGACGGTCGGCGCCATGAAGCAGATCGCCAAGAAGATCGGCATCATTGACGATATCGCCTACCAGACCAACCTGCTGGCGCTTAACGCGGCAATCGAAGCCGCTCGCGCCGGCGAGCATGGCAAGGGCTTCGCCGTGGTCGCCGCTGAAGTTCGCAAGCTGGCGGAACGCAGCCAAGTCGCTGCGCAAGAAATCGGGCAACTGGCGGTCAATAGCGTCGGCATGGCTGAACGTGCGGGGAAACTCCTCGACGAGATCGTGCCGGCGACGAAGAACACGGCCAACCTTGTTCAAGAGATCACGGCGGCCTCCGAGGAGCAGACCCTGGGCGTCTCGCAAGTTAACACGGCAATGAGCCAGTTGAGCCAGATCACGCAGCAGAATGCCAGCGCCTCCGAAGAACTAGCGGCCACCGCCGAGGAAATGTCGGCGCAAGCGGGCAACTTGCAGGAGTTGATGGAGTTCTTCGATCTGGGCAGGCAGGCCAAGGACAAGCGCGGGCGGCAAACCCCGGCATCCGCCGAGTTCAGTACCCGACACTCGGGCCGGGACAAGGCCGGTGCGGAGAAAATCGATGAGTCGCACTTCTCCCGTTTCTAGCGCTCGAGGAGACGACTGATGACTACCCCGACCACCCAGGTCGTCAAGGCCCCTTCCGGGGCTGGCCATCCGGCCGGCGCCGGAACGGTGGAAGACCAGCAGCAGTTCCTGACTTTCCATCTCGGCGAGGAGATGTTCGCCATCGGCATCCTGTCAATCCGCGAGATCATCGAGTATGGTCAATTGACGCAGGTGCCGATGGTGCCGCCATTCATTCGCGGCGTCATCAACCTGCGCGGCTCCGTCGTGCCGGTCGTCGATCTCGCTGTCCGCTTCGGTCGGGCCGCCTGCCCGGTGACCAAACGCACATGCATCGTGATCATCGAGACCGCTCATGAAGAGAGCCAGCCCAGCCAACAAATGGGCATCGTCGTCGACGCGGTATCCGAAGTGCTTGAGATTCCGGCGGCCAATATCGAGCCGCCGCCGGAATTCGGCGCGCGCATTCGTATCGACTTCATCAGTGGTATGGGGAAGGTCAATGGCAAGTTCGTCGTATTGCTCGACGTAAGCCGGATACTCTCCATGGACGAGGTCGCCGTCGTCGCCTCGCTGAATCGGCTGGAAAGTCCCGCGGTAGCGTAACGATGCGGCGAGGAAGGCAACCATCGACGGCGGCTGGCGGCGCAACGCCTAGCCAGCTCGACCGGAGTTCGGTCGCCTCTCCGCGCCGGAAGCGCACCGTGGCGTACCGTCGGCAACGAGCCCCCGGCCCGTGCGCGCGACGGCGCCGTCTGTCGGTCTGAGCCCATGCCGGCATCGCAAGCCGAACCGGTCGCGGAAGCGTGTCCGCTCACGGATACGGAATACGCGCAATTCCGCAAACTGATCTTCGATATCGCCGGGATTAGCCTTACGGATGCGAAGAAAGCGCTCGTTGTTGGCCGTCTGGTCAAACGCTTGCGGCATTTCGGCTTCACTTCCTTCGGCGAATACTTCCGTTACATCACGAGCGGCTCCGATCCGGCGGAACGCCAGATGATGGTCGATCTCCTGACGACGAACGAGACGTACTTTTTTCGTGAACCGAAGCACTTCGATTTCGTACGCGAGATCGCTGCGCAACACCGACGAGGCGCGTTCCGCGTATGGAGTGCCGCCTCATCGAGCGGCGAGGAAGCGTACTCTGTCGCGATGGTTCTCGCGGATACGCTCGGCGATGCCGCTTGGGAAGTCGTCGGTACGGATATCAGCACGCGCGTTCTCGAACGCGCCAGCCGGGGTTTGTATCCACTTGAACGAACCGGCGGAATTCCACCTCAGTATCTCAAGACCTACTGCCTCAAGGGGGTCGGGGAATACGCGGGAACTCTTCTCATCACACGGGAACTGCGTGAGCATGTGCAGTTCCGACACAGCAACCTGCTTTCGCCGCGCACGGACATCGGGTGTTTCGACATCATCTTTTTACGTAATGTGATGATCTATTTCGACGCGCCGACGAAACGCAAGGTTGTGGCCAATCTTTTGCCGTTCCTGAAGAGCACGGGGTATCTGATCATCGGTCATTCGGAGTCCTTGAACGGGGTCACAACCGACCTTGCGCTGGCCCGCCCGACCATCTTTCAACGCATCGGCACACGCTAGGCGCCGCCACTCCACACGAGGAGCCTCATGGGACAAAAGATCAAGGTAATGATCGTCGATGACTCCGCGTTGGTGCGCCAAATCGTTACGCAGGCAATCTCGCGCGAGCCGTCGATCGAAGTCATCGCAACGGCGCGTGATCCGCTTTACGCCATCGACAAGATGAAGACGGAGTGGCCCGACGTCATCGTGCTCGACATAGAAATGCCGCGCATGGACGGGCTGACGTTCCTGAAGAAGATCATGGCGGAACGGCCAACGCCGGTGATCATCTGCTCATCCTTGGCTGAAAAAGGTGCACAGGTGACGATGGAGGCGCTGAGCGCGGGCGCGATCACCGTCATCACAAAGCCGAAGTTCGATCTGAAAGCCTTCCTCGAGGACTCGGCCAATGACATCGTCGGCAGCATCAAAGCCGCGGCGCGGGCCAACCTCGGTGCCTTGAAGCGGCGCGCCACGCTGCCGCCAGCCGTCATTCCGGATCGGCCCAAGAACTCGGCCGATGTGATGCTGCCAAGCACGCATGGCGGCGCCCGCATGTACGGCACTACCGACAAGCTCGTCGCGATCGGTACCTCGACGGGCGGGACTCAGGCGCTCGAGGCGGTGTTGACCCGGCTGCCGCGCACGAGCCCCGGCATTGTGGTCGTACAGCACATGCCGGAACGGTTTACCGCGATGTTCGCGGCTCGCCTCAACGGCCTGAGCCAGATCGAGATCCGGGAAGGCCGCGACGGTGACCGCGTACGCGGCGGCCTGGCGCTGATCGCTCCCGGCGGGCGGCACATGCTGGTCAAGCGCTCCGGGGCGCAGTACTACGTCGAAGTGAAAGACGGCCCCCTTGTGAATCGTCACAAACCGTCGGTCGACGTTCTTTTCCGTTCGGTAGCGCAGGCGGCGGGCAAGAATGCCCTCGGCGTCATCATGACAGGCATGGGCGACGACGGCGCACGCGGGCTGAAAGAGATGCGCGATGCAGGAGCACCGACGATCGCCGAGGACGAGTCGACATGTGTGGTATTCGGCATGCCCAAGGAAGCCATCCGGCTCGGCGGCGCCGCCCGCGTTATGCCGCTCGATGCGATCCCCGACGAAATCGTCGGCCACGGGCAAGCGTAACCAGATGATCCTGAGCTACCCAAACACCTCAGGCAGCGTCCGCTTTCACTCGTAGCCGGCTTCAAGTCCGCTCAATGCGCGGCGCCTTCGAGGTAGGCAGCGCGCACTTCTGAGCTTGCAAGGAGCTCGCGCCCGGTCCCGCTGAGCACGATGCGTCCGTGCTGCAATACGTAACCGCGATGCGCCACGCGCAAGGCGTGGTGGGCGTTCTGTTCGACGAGCAGCACGGTCATTCCGTGGTCGCGATTCAGGCTACGGATCGTCTGGAAAATCTTCTTGATATACAGAGGAGCCAGCCCGAGCGAGGGCTCATCCAGGAGCAGCAGCCGCGGTCTCGCCATCAGCGCGCGGGCGATCGCCAGCATCTGCTGTTCGCCTCCCGAGAGCGTACCGGCGCGCTGACCACGCCGTTCCTCCAGAATGGGAAACAAGGCATACACGCGACGCAAGTCCACGTCGAAATTCGTGGGATCGGCGAGCACAGCGCCCATCTGGAGGTTCTCGAACACGCTCATGCGCGGAAAGATCCGACGCCCTTCCGGCACCAGCGCGATGCCGCGGCGGGAGATCTCGTGCGTCGGCAAACCGGTGATGTCTTCGCCGTCGAAGACGATACGCCCCGCCGAAGCGCGGGGCTTGCCGAACAGCGACATCATCAGCGTCGACTTGCCCGCGCCATTGGCACCGATAAGGGTCACCACCTCGCCCACCTGCACCGATAGGTCGATGCCTTGCAGCGCGCAGATCGGGCCGTAATGCGCATGCACGCCTGAAAGCTTGAGCATCATCGTGCCGCCCCTTTGTCCCCATCGTAGCGCTCGTCTTCCTCCTCCCCAAGATACGCCTGGATGACGCTCGGGTTGGTGCGGATCGCTTCGGGCGTTCCCTCGGCGATCTTGCGCCCGTAATTGAGCACGCAGATGTGATCGGAGACGTTCATGACGACGTTCATGTCGTGTTCGATGAGCAGGATTGATAGTCCGTCGTCGCGCACCAGGGATTGCAGGAGCGCGTTGAGCTCGGCCGACTCGCGCGGGTTGAGACCGGCCGCCGGCTCGTCGAGACAAAGCAGGATCGGATCGACGCACAGCGCGCGCGCGATTTCGATACGCCGCTGCGTACCGTAAGGCAAATCGCCGGCGGCGAGATCCGCCTTGTCGATCAGCCCGAGGCGCGTGAGCCATCGCACGGCCTTCTCGACCGCCTGCGTTTCCGCCCGGCGGTACGAGGGCAACCCCAACAACCCGGCGAGCGAAAAGCGCGACGCCTCTTGCAGCGGGTTGTGCTGCGCGACGATCAAGTTCTCGAGCACCGTCATTTTCGGGAACAAGCGAATGTTCTGGAAGGTGCGCACCACCTGCGCCGCACGCGCCACTTGGTGGCTGGCGAGCGCCTCCAGCGCCAGCGTTCCACGTTGCGGGTGGTTGAGACGGACACTGCCGACCGTTGGCTTGTAGAACCCGGTCATGCAGTTGAACAGCGTCGTTTTACCTGCGCCGTTCGGTCCGATCACGGCCGTGATTCTGCCCGTATGCACGTCAAGCGACAGGTCGTCGATGGCTGTCAGCCCTCCAAAGCGCATGGTCAAGCGGTCGACGGCCAAAAGCGGTTGGCGTTCGCTCATGGGCGTCCCTCCTCGCGTGCGTGGCGCAGCGTCGGTTCGCGCTTGGAGAGAATGCCGCCCGGTTTCCAGATCATGATCAGGATCATCGCGGTGCCGAAGAGCAGCATGCGGTACTCGGCGAAGTCGCGGCCGAGTTCCGGCAACAGCACGAGCACGAGCGACGCGAGCACGACGCCCAACTGGCTGCCCATGCCGCCGAGGACGACGATCGCCAGAATGATCGCCGACTCGTTGAAGGTGAAAGACTCCGGCGAGATGAACCCCTGCCGGGCGGCGAAGAAAACGCCAGCCACGCCGCCAAGCATGGCGCCGAGCACGAAGGCCGAGAGCTTCACGTTGGTGACGTTGATGCCGAGCGCCTTGCACGCGATCTCGTCCTCGCGAACCGCCTCCCAAGCCCGCCCGACCGGCAGTCGGCGCAGCCGCGTAACGAACACATTGGTCAGCACGCACAGCACGAGGATCACGTAGTAAAGGAAGACGATGCGATGCACGGGCGAGAATTCGAGCCCGAAGAACGAAGCGAAGGTCGGCTCGTCGCTCGGCGGCTTGAAGGGAAGACCGAAGAAGGTCGGGCGCGGAATCGACGTGATCCCGTTCGGCCCGCCCGAGAATTCAGTCCAGTTGATCAGGATAACGCGGATGATTTCTCCGAAACCGAGCGTCACGATCGCCAGGTAGTCGCCGCGCAGGCGCAGACTCGGCCAACCGATGATGAGTCCGAAGCCGGCGGCAATCAGGCCGGCTACCGGCAAGGCTACCCAGAAGCCCCAGCCGAATTGCGTCGACAACAAGGCGTAGGCGTAGGCGCCCACCGCGTAAAAAGCCACATGGCCGAGATCGAGCAGGCCGGCGAGGCCGACCACGACGTTGAGCCCCCATCCGAGCATCACGTAGATGAGCACGGTCGTCGCCGTATCGACAACGTAGCGGTTGTCCGAGAACGCAATCGGCAGCAGCAAAGCCCCGATGAACGCCAGCCAGCCGACGCGAACGATCATCCGGCGCCCGCCTGCCGTCCGCCGCTGGTCACTCGACGTGAGCGAACGTTCGCGGCGCACACGGCGCTCCCCGAGTCGATCTGCGAGATAGCGCAGCACCAAGCGTCCGGCGAACACCGCCAGCACGAAAGCCGCGAGTATCGGCCAGCGCGTTGCCACCTGCAGCGTACCGCCCTGGTCGACGGTCGTCAGTCCGACCATTGGGATGCCAAGGAGCAGAGCGACGAAAGCGACGGCCAGCGCGTCCTTGCTGCGATCGGCGAGCGTGGCCCCGCCGAGAACCTGCACAACCGGCTCGCCCATCACACCTTCTCCACTTCGGGCCGGCCGAGCAATCCGGAAGGACGGAACATCAGCACAAGAATCAGGATCGAGAAGGTCGCGACGTCCTTGTACTCGGGCGACAGATACGCCGCCCAAAAGGCTTCGACAAGACCGATCAGCAAGCCGCCGAGCATGGCCCCGGGCATGGAGCCGATACCGCCGAGTACGGCAGCAGTGAAGGCTTTGATGCCGGCGACGAAGCCGATATAGAAGTCGACGACGCCGTAATAGACGGTCACCAATACGCCCGCGACGGCAGCGAGGGTCGCGCCGAGCATGAAGGTGAGCGAGATCGTACGGTCGACGTTGATGCCGAGCAGCGCCGTCATCGTCGGGTCCTGTTCGCAAGCGCGCTGTTGGCGCCCGAACGACGTTTTGCCGATCACGTACGAGAACGCGGCCATCAGCGCCACGGTAACGATCACGATCAGCAACTGCGAGTAAGCGAGGTGCACCGTGAAGCCCTCGCTGGCATAGAGATCGAAGCCGCCGACCACCACCGGCGGAATAGGCTTCACCCGCGCACCTTGGGTCAGTTGCACCATGTTCTGCAAGAAGATCGACATGCCGATCGCTGAAATCAGCGGTGCCAGCCGCGTCGATCCACGCAGCGGGCGATACGCGGTGCGCTCGACGGCCCACCCGTACACCGATGTAAACAGGACTGAAAGGAGCAGCACGGTGAGCAGCGCCAGCGGCACCGAGGTGATGCCGAGCGAAGCGAGCAGGGTAAAGGCGCTGACGGCGATGAAGGCGCTCACCATATAGATGTCGCCGTGCGCGAAATTGATCATGCCGATGATGCCGTACACCATCGTGTAGCCGATCGCGATCAGGCCATAGACGGCGCCCAGCGTCAGGCCGTTAATAAGTTGCTGCAGCGCCAGCGCCATGCACTTCCCCGATTCCCACTTCTTGTTCTTGACAACGTTCATCGACGCATCCAACCGCACCTCGCGTGCGAGCTAACTCATGCGTCAACGGTTTGACCCGCCGCGCTCCGCGCGACCCGGCGAGGAGTCGCGCGCGAAACGAGCGCAAGGACGGGCTCATGACTGATTACTTGGCGACGTAGTCGTACTTGCCGCCCTTCCATTGGTAAACCATGAAGCCGGGCAGTTTGTTGTCGCCCTTGGCGTCAAAGGAGAGCTTGCCGATGACGGTGTCGAAGCTGCCGGAACGCATGGCTTTTTCGAGGTCGGCGTACTTCACGCTCTTGGCTTGTTCGGTCGCTTGTGCAAACAGCTGCATCGCAGCATAGGCATACATCACGTAGCCCTCCGGCTCGACCTTGGCGTCGCGGAACTTCTTGACGACGTCAGCCGCGGCGGGGTTCTTGCGCGGATCCGGCGAGAAGGTGAACAGCACGTTGTCCGAGGCTGGACCGGCGGCCGTGACGAGTTCGGTGTTGGTCATCGTGTCGCCGCCCATGACGGTCAGCTTGAGGCCTGCCTGTTGCGCCTGACGCAGGATCAGCGCCACTTCGGTGTGGTAGCCGCCGTAGGCCATCACTTCGACGCCGGCCGACTTGAGCTTGCTGACAAGACCCGAGTAGTCCTTCTCGCCGGCGGTGATCGACTCGCGCAGCGCCGGCTTGGCGCCCTTGGCCTGCAGAGCCTTGGCAATTTCATCTGCCAAGCCCTTGCCATACGCGCTCTTGTCGTCGACGACGGCGATCTTCTTGCCCTTGAACGTATCAGCGAGATAGTTGCCGGCGACTGCGCCTTGCTGGTCGTCGCGGCCCATGATACGGAAGATGTTCTTCAGGCCGCGCTCGGTGACCTGCGGGTTGGTCGACACCGTGGCCATCGGGATCTGTGCCTCGTTATACACATCGGACGCAGGGATCGTCGAGCTGGAACACCAGTGGCCGTGCATGAACACGATCTTCTTGTTCACCATCGCGTTCGCGACCGATACGGCTTGCTTCGGATCGCACGCATCGTCGCCCACTTCGAGCTTGATTTTTTGGCCGAGAACGCCGCCCTTGGCGTTGATGTCGGCGATGGCGAGCTCGGCCCCCTTTCGGATCTGATCACCCGCCGACGCGTACTGCCCGGTCATCGGCCCAGCGATCGCTACCAGGTGGTCGGCATAAACCGGAACAGCGGATACCAGCAGGCCGATTCCGGCCAGCAGCATGTTCTTGCGCATTATTCTCTCCTCGGGTCGTGGACGTGGAAGGCTAGGGAACGAAGCCGCTTCGCGGTGAGGGCCGAGTCGCCAACGGACTCTTGGCAACGGCGACGGCCGCAAAGAGGCGATATTTTAACCGCAGGACTTGCAGAAATCCTCCCCGTTTTGCGTGCCCGAGAATCGCGCGCTATGAGGCGAGACGGGGAGCCGGCTTCCTTTGCCTCTCCGCAGCCAGACGCGCAATGAAAAAAGGCAGGCACCCCGGCGGGGTCGCCTGCCTCAAGCTCCTCGTGAAAAGCCGGTTACTTATTGCGCAGAATCGCAACGCCGGTGTCGATGACCGCCGGGCCAGTGCTCATGTCGTGGAGGGCGGCGTTAGCCTGGGCAACGCCGAGATAGCCCATGGTGAAGGGGTTCTGCGCCATCGCGGCCTTCAGACTGCCGTCCTTGATCAGACCGAGGATTGCGTCGGACTTGTCGAAGCCGATGCCGATGATCGGTTTGCCGGAAGCCTTGATGGCGTTGCCAACGCCGACCGTCGAGCCTTCGTTGGCGCCGAAGATGCCGACCAGATCCCCGTTGCCGGAGATGAAGCCGACGGCCGCTTCCTGTGAGGCAGCGGCGTCGCCGTCCTTGTACTCGGTGGTCAGGATGGTGTAGCCGGCGGGCTTGATGACGCTGCGGAAGCCGTTTTCACGGTCCATCGTCGAATTCGTCGCGGTGTTGACGCTGATGATGCCGATCTTGCCGCTCGTCTTGCCCGCGGCCTTGAGTTCCTCGATCATCGTCTGCCCGGCCAGCACGCCAGCCTGGTAGTTGTTTGTCGACAGTGTCGCAATCGCCGGAACGTCGGCACCGGAGTCGACGTAGATGATCTTCACGCCTTTGGACTGCGCGTTCTTCACCGCGTCGGAAATCGCCTTCGGATCGTTGGCGGCGAGCAGGATCAGATCGGCCTTGTCGGCGACGGCGTTGTTGACCGCTTCGATCTGCTTGGCGTTGTCCTTGACGTCCGGGGCGTCCCACTTGTACTTCAGGTTGAGCGCCGTGGCCATCGCCTTGGCACCTTCATCGACCTTCACCCAGTGCTGGTCCATCTTGTCCATCGTGATCAGATAGACGGTCTTCGACGGCGCCGGTGCCGCCGCGGGCGCGGCAGCAGCGGGGGCTTCCTGCTTCGGGGCGCAGCCGATCAACGCTACGGCGGCGAGCGACGCCAACATCAATGAACTAAGTCCTTTTCCCATTTTGTGCAACCTCCTTGTGAAGTTTCAAACCTTCCGATTCGTCTTGTGCCGGCTTGAACCCTTACTGAGCCGGGCGCTTCTTGAACAACTCCAGTTTGCCGCTACGCGCGATGCGGTCGATCAGCACCGAGATGATGACGACGACACCGATAACGAGGTTTCTCAAGGCCAGCGGGGCGCCGGCGAATTGCAGGCCGTTGTTGAGCACGCCCCAGATGAACGCGCCGATCACCGTGCCGAAGAGCAGCCCCTGCCCGCCCATCGTGCTAACACCGCCGATCACCGACGCCGCCACCGCATTCAGTTCGTACATCATTCCCGCGTTCATCGTCCCCATGCCGCTCTGCGCCGTGAGCATCAGGCCGACGACCCCGGCCAGGAAGGCGCTGAACACATACACGCGCGTCTCGGCGACGACGACGTTGACGCCCGAGAGCTTGGCCGCCTCGTAATTGCTGCCGATGGCGTACGTATGGCGCCCGGTGCGCGTCTTGCCGAGGATGAAGGCGAAGATCACGAAGAGGACGATGCCAATCCAGATCGGGTTATACAGGCCCAGCGTGTTGCCGTAATAGAAGAAGCTCTTGAACGCGTTGGCACTCGCCGGTATGCCGTCGGTATTCATATTGCCGTTGGCCAACTGTGCGATGCCGCGCGCGATGATCATCGTGCCGAGCGTGGCGATGAACGCGGGCAGCTTGGTGATCGAGACGAGTAGACCGTTGATCAGTCCCACCGCGCAGCAGGCGACGATCGTGATGGCGCTCGCCAGCCACGGGTCCATACCCCTGGTCGTCATCAGCGTCGCGGAAATCATGCTCGACATGCCGGCCACCGAACCGATCGACAGGTCGATACCGCCGGTGATCATGACGAACGACTGGCCGATACCGATGATCATGATCGGCACCACCTGCCGCAGCAGGTTGGTGGTGTTCTCGCCCGAAAAGAAACTCGGGTTGATGACACCGAAGACGAGGATCATCACGGCGAGCGCCACGCTGACCGAAATGACCTGTCCCATGCCGCGGATGGCCAGAATTTCCTTGAGATAGTTTGCTTTCATCCGTCGCTCACTGCAAAGCGTATTGGGTTGCACAGCGCAGAATCTCGTCCTGCGTCGTTTCCTTGGATATCAGGTTGCCGGTGATGCGCCCGTTGCACATGACGAGAATCCGGTCGCTCATGCCCATCACTTCGGGCATTTCGGACGAGACGAAAAGCACGCCGATGCCTTTCGCCTTCAGTTCGTTCATGATGGTGTAGATCTCGACCTTCGACGCCACGTCGATGCCGCGCGTCGGCTCGTCGAAGATGACGACCTTCGCCTCGCGCACCAGCCATTTGCCGAGCACGACCTTCTGTTGATTACCGCCAGAGAGATTTTTTGCCGTCTGCTCTTCCGACGGCGTGCGGATGCGCAGATCGCGAATGGCACGCTGTGTGAGGTCTTTCTCGGTGCCACTGCGCACGACGCCCCAGCGGTTGCAGACGCTGTCCAGGTTGGCGAGCCCGATGTTCTCGCGGATCGAAAGCTCGGTGCACAAGCCTTCCTTTTTGCGGTCCTCCGGACCGAGAACGATGCCGTGCCGGATCGCATCCATCGGGTGCCGGATCGATAGCGTTTCGCCATCCAGCGTGATCGTGCCGCTTTCGACCGGATCGGCGCCGAAGATTGCGCGCACGAGTTCGGTACGCCCCGCGCCCATCAGTCCGGCAAGGCCGATGATCTCGCCAGCGTAGAGCGAGAACGAGACATCACGCACCATGCCCGAGGACAGGCCGGAAACCTCTAGTATCTTCCGCCCCTTGTCGACGGCGACATGCGGGAACTTCTCTTTGATCTCGCGCCCGACCATCATCGAGATGATCTCGTCGAGCGTAGTCTCCGCAAAGTCGCGGGTCGCGACGTACCGCCCGTCGCGGAAGATCGAAACGCGGTCGGTGATTTCCTTCAGTTCATCAAGACGGTGCGAGATATAAATGATGGCGCAGCCCTGTTCCCGCAAGTCACGCACGATACGGAAGAGCTCCGTGATCTCGCGCTCGGTAAGCGCCGAGGTCGGTTCGTCCATGATCAGGATGCGGGCATTCGTCGACAGCGCCTTGGCGATCTCGACCATCTGCTGCTTGGACACCGGAAGCTTCTTCACGACCGTGCGTGGGTCGATGTCGATCTTGAGCTTGTCGAGCATCGCCTTCGCCATGCGGTTCATGTCGGTCTGCCGGACCACGCCGCGCGTATGCATCTCGCGCCCAAGGAACATGTTCTCGGCCACCGTAAGGTCGGTGCACATGTTCAGTTCCTGGTGGATGATCGCAATGCCGAGTTCCTGCGCCTTCTTCGGCGTCAGTTCGCCGATCTCGAGGCCGTTCAGCCGGTAGCTTCCCGAATCGCGGTTGTAGATGCCGCTGATGATCTTCATCAGCGTCGACTTCCCGGCGCCGTTCTCGCCGAGGAGCGCATGCACTTCTCCCGCCTTCAGATTGAAGTGCACATCGTCCAGCGCCTTGACTCCGGGGAACGATTTGCTGATCCCGGACAGTTCCAACACATACTCTTGCACGCGACCTTCCCTTGGTTCGTTGGTCCGCCGTCGGCTCTTCTTCTAGGCCGAATTGCAGCGTGCGGCGACTCTAGCACCCGCTTTTTTTCGACTCAAAGGTCATTCTTCAGGTGAAGGGAGACGTTCTTTGGATTGAGAACGATTTTTCTCTCGAAGAGGTCGGCTTCCGACGCACTCGACGTCAGGCCGAGAATCGCGACGCCTTTGGCGCGCAACAAGCGGATGAAGAACGCGCTGGTCTCTTCGAGACTGCGATCGATCGAACTGAACGGCTTAACGCAAACGACGACGCCCGGCCGGTACAGGTGCCAGCGGCAATAGACGAGCTTGAGCAGGGCAACCGGCGAAAGCTGGTCCGGATACTTCCCCAGCTCTCCCGGTTCAAAAAAAGGCGCATATTCGCGCAGGCAACTGGCGAGGTAAGCGGGCGCGGCCCAGAACGTGGCTGTCTTGCGGCTGGCTGCGAAAGCGAGGTTCTCCACGGCCGTGAAATCGGGAAAGAGCATCGTTGCCGCCGGGTTCTCGGGTACGAAGGCAACGCGTTGATCAAGTGCCTCGTGGAGATTACGCGCGTTGAAAGGCCGACCATCGACGGCGATCGATCCAGCGGAGGGCGAAACCTCGCCGGCAAGCAAGGCACGTACGGCCTGCAGCATCGGCCCTTCCTCGTCGTACAGGCATAGTTCGTCGCCGGCATGCAGGCGAAAGCTCAGCCCTCTCAATGCTCCGGCAACAACCGTGGAAAAGGCCAACGCTGGCGGCGCATTGGCAGGAGGAGGCACACCGTGAGTCAGCGCCGGGTGGGGCACCGAACTCTCCCAGGAGAAGCAGGAGCGTATCGCCGCCGCATCGAGCTGGCCGTGCTCGAAAGCCCAGAAGTTCTTCCCGTTCTTGATGACGATCACGCGATCGGCATATCGCTCGAGTGGTGCCACCGCACCGTCTACCAGCACGAAGCCGATGCCTGTTGCCGCGATTCTCACGACAAGCTGCATCAACTGGTCGACCTCGGCGTCGGAAAGAAACGTCGACAGATCCTGCAGAACAACGACTTCCGCGCCAAGTGCGATGTTCTTGACCACCTCGACGTTACAACGTTCGAGCTCGCCAAGATCACGTGCCAGCACCCCGGGTTCCACGGCCAAACCGAACTCACTCAGAAGTTGCCGCGTTTGCCGTTTGATCAAGGGGGTATCGATGAACCGACCTTTCACGCCCGGCCGTATCACGAAGATATTTTCTCCGACCGACAGGTCGTCGATCAGGGTTTTCACCGGGCGAACCACGCCGACCTTGCGCGGCCGCCGCGGATCGATTTCCTCAATCGGGCTCGCTTCATTGCGCCAGTAGAAGCGCCCGCGTGTCGTAGCCATCTTGCCGGACATGATCCCCGACAGCGCATCCTTCACCTCGGCATGCATGGAGAAAACCCCGACGATCTCGCCGCCCCGCAGAACCAGGGTGAAATCGGAGAGCGGCTCCCGGCCAGGTTCACCCGCCGTCACGTCTTCCATGCGGAAGAGCTCGGGACGCATGGTCAGCCGCCAGTGTTCCGCCTGACGGGCAGCGCGATGTCTACGCGGCAGCCGATGCCCTCAACGCTCGAAATGCGCAGTCCGTACGGCTCGCCGAAAAGCAGCTTGATACGGTTGTTCACATTGACGAGCGCGATGTGCCCGGCGCGCGACTTTTCCTCATTGCGCGTCACGAGTTCCGGGAAAGCCAGACGCCTGTTGATGTCGTCAACCTTTTCCTCGGGCATACCGACACCGTCGTCGGCAACCTCGATCGACAGGCGTGGCCCATCGACGGCGATGCGTACCGTCACCTGCCCTGCCCCCACCTTGTTCTCCAGGCCGTGGATGATCGCGTTCTCGATGATCGGCTGCAGCGTCAGCTTGGGCACCAGAAAATCCCGCGCAACCTCGCTCCCCGGCGCCATCTCGACGCGCATCGCGATCCGATCGCCGAAGCGGTAGTTCTGAATCGCAAAGTAGTTCTCGGCGTTCGCGAGCTCCTCTTCGAGCGTCACCAAATTATCCATATTGGATATCGTGTAGCGGAAAAAGGTCGCGAGCGCCTCGGTGATGTCGGCGATGTTGCGCATCCCGGCCGACAGCGCGTCGCCGCGGATCGCCTCCAGCGTGTTGTAGAGAAAGTGCGGATTGATCTGGTTCTGCAGCGCGAGGTATTGCGCCTGCCTGTTGGAAAGCCGGTTCACCTCGTGATTGTCGAGGCGCTTGCGGATCTTCTCGAGCGCCTCCCGCTCGGCTTGCGTGTAATACACCGGGCGGTCGAAAATCGCCTCGGGATCGTAGCCGCGGTTGAAGCGCAGGTACAGCCGGTCGAGAGCCTTCAAGGGCCGCACGATGCCGCGGTAAAAGAAGATCGAGTTGGCCGCGAAGGCCCCGACCAGCAGCGCGCCGATTCCTGTGCCGGCCAGGCCGTTGAGGTAGAACAGGACGCCCAGGATCGCATAGGCCGCCGCGCAGGCCACCGCGCGACGCATCATGTCCCAGCCTTCGTAGAACGCGGCCATCGTCTCCCCCGCTCAGTAGTAGAGCTTCCGGTACTTCGACGGATGGATGCCCGTAAGGCGCGTAAACACTCGCGAGAAATGCTTGACGTCGCCGTAGCCAACGTCGGCGGCAATGTCGGCGATCGTTTTGGCCGGGTCGGCGAGCAGGCGTTTCGCTTCCCGAATACGCACGTCCGTCAGGTATTCGAGAAAGTTGAGCCCCGTCTCCTTCTTGAACAGCACCGAAAAGTAGGTCGGATTGAAGCCCGCGCGCTGACTCACGCTCTCGAGCGAGACCGGTGCCGCGTAATTCGCCTGGATGTACCGCTGGACCTCGCGTACCGGCCGGTTGCTCTCGCGGCGACGCCGGGCCGCGACGTGCTCGACGAGTGCGCCCGCCCGCTCGCCGAGAAGTTCGAACACCTCGGCGCGGCTGGCACAGAACCCGAGCTTATCTTCGGTATCGGCAAGCATGGCTTCGATCGGTTCGTCCACGGCGTTCTGGCTCTTCAAAGCAAAACGCAGGATCTGCAAGCACTCGTCGGCCACGGCAAGAACACCGCGCCCCGACATGGCCCCGTCGTTCGCAACGCGGTCCCCTACCTCACCGATCACGCGGCACGTCTCGCCGGCATCGACGATTTCGACACACGCCAGCAGGCGCTGGCGCAGGCCGGGATTCAGTACGCGGGTCACGACGTCCCCCACATCGGGGTCGGGAAGCTTCTCGATGATGCGGCCCGCGCCGAGCAACAGTCGGTCAGCCACCGCGGTTTCCGCGTCGCGCAGCGAATTGCGCAGCGTGCGCAAATCCGGCGTCGTCCGGCCGAGGCCGACCGTAACCTTGATGCGGTCGAACAATTCGCCTTGCGCCTGCAGCTTGTCGATCACGGCGAGCAGCGCGCGCCGCAGCGGTTTGAGGTGCGCATCGCCGAAGTTGATGACGCCATAAATACCACGCGGCGTCGCATGCAGCGCATGCGCGTGGGCTTTCCCGGCAAGCGCCCCGGTGAGCGCGGCCTGGGTTTTCTCGGCTAGCAGCCGGCGGACATTGGCATTGATCGATGCGTAATGCACATCAGCCTTGACAACAAGCCCCTGGAACAGATCGGGGACGAAGCCGAGATCGAATTCACGGTTGATCCGCTCCAGCGTCGAGCCGTCGGCTCCGGCTTCGTGAGGGAACAGCGCCGCGTCGTCGTCGGCGAGCAGGCGCGCGACAAAGTCTTCGCGATGCCGCTTCGCGTCGTCGCGAGCGCGCTCCGAATACACGGCATCGCGTTGTTTCGTCGCTTCGCGCTCGGCATATTTCTGCACCATCTTGCGCAGCGTCTGGTTGATCTCCACGGCTTTCAAAGGCTTCAGGAGATAATCCTCGACGCCGAAGCGGATCGCCTTCTGCGCGTACTCGAAGTGCCGGTAGCCGCTCACGATGATGAAGTCGGTTTCCGGGTTCGTCTGCTTCGCCCGGTCGATGAGCTCGATTCCGTCGTAACCCGGCATGCGGATGTCGGTGATGACGACATCCGGGCGCTCGGCGTTGATCAGATCGAGTGCAGAGAGGCCGTCGCTCGCTGTGGCAACGAGCTCAAGGCCGAGCTCGTCCCACTGGATCAGGTTCTTGATCAGCAGCAGGACTTTCGGTTCGTCGTCTGCAATGATTACGCGGAACATCGCTTCTCCGACCCGCCGGGCGCAGCTTCCGCCCGGCTCTATCGTTCGCCTATTGCGCCCATTGCCGCCGCCGGAGCGGCGTGGCGGTTCAGCCGGATATGATGCTCACCTGGGCGGAGAGCCGTGCGAGAACCTCCGCCGACGGCGGCGTTGCGCCGGCCGACAGGCAGGCGCCCGCTCCTGCCGCGATCGACGCACGCAGATGCTCGTCCCAGCCGGCATCCGGATGGTCCATCAGGCTGCACAGCAAACCGCCGAGACTGCAGTCGCCCGCGCCAACCGTGTCGACGACTTCGATCTTCGGAGGCGAAGCCCGCCACGAACGGTCGCCGACATAGATCGCTGCCCCCTCGGCGCCGCGCGTGAACAGGATCGGCGCCGCCGGGTTCATGGCCCGCAGCCTCACAAAGGCACCGGCGTCGTCGGTGGTGCGGAAGAGCCCGCACAGGTCCTCCTCGGAGACCTTCACGAGGTCGGCGATCGCTACCATGCGCGCGAGGATCGGGTCGTAACGTTCGGTCATGGCCACGCGGAAGTTCGGGTCGTAACTGATGCGTACGCCACGCTTCTTGAGCCGTTCGGCCAGGGCGACGAGGCGATCGGCGAGCGGCGGCCGGGCGAGGCTGATGCTGCCAAAGTGCGCCCAGCTCACAGCGTCTTCCCAACCCGCCGGCAAAGCGTCGGCGTCGAAGTGCAGATCGGCGCTGTCGTCGCCGACGAAGAAATACTTCGGCGGATGCGTCTCGTGCACGATCGCGAGCAGCGGGGAGCGGTCATAGCGCTGCATGAATCGCATGTCGAGCCCGGCTTTCTCGCTCGCCTGCCACAGCGTGTCGCCGAAGCAGTCGCGGCTGACGGCACCGCCGAAGGCGCTCGGCACGCCGAAGCAGGCCATCACCTGCGCCACGTTCCACGGAGCGCCGCCGGGTACGCTGGCCCAGCGGTCCGGGCCGAGACGGATCATGTCGGTCAGCGCTTCGCCGAAAGAAACGAATTTGGGAAGGCCGGCCATCATACGTTCTCCAGTTCGCCCATGCCGCGCAGCACATCGAAACAGGCTCCGATGTCGTGGTAATCGACCTTGCCGCCGGGGCTCTTCTCGCGCGTGTGATTGAGGTTGGCCGGGTCGAGGATGCGGAACCAGGCGCCGTGTTCGTGATCGACGAAATGGTGCCAACAGTAGTCCCAGATCTTCTCGTACCACTGCCAGTACTCCGGCTTGCCGGTACGGGTGGCGAGCAGCGCCGCTGCCGCGAAGGACTCGGCCTGCACCCAGTGATACTTGTCGCCGTCGCAGATCTCGTCCTCGGGCCCGAAGCCGTAATGCAGGCCGCCGTGCTCCTTGTCCCAAGCACGACTGACACCAGCGTTGAAGAGCGCTTCGGCACGCGGCAAATGCCAGTCGGCCGGCAAATGCGCATCGAGCTGCAGCAGCAGCTTCGCCCACTCCGTGTGGTGGCCCGGTTGGTAGCCCCACGGCCGGTAGATGTTCGTCTTGTCGTTGCGGTTGTAGTCCCAATCGACCGACCAGTCGGTGTGGTAGTGCTCCCAGATCATGTCGTTGGCGAGCGCCGCCTGCCGGCATGTGATGTTGCGCGCCAGCATCTCGGCACGCTCGATATAGCGGCGATCACCGGAGGCGACAAAGGCGTAGATCATCGCTTCGCAGGCGTGCATGTTCGCGTTCTGGCCGCGATAAGGCAGCACGGTCCAATCGGCGCGCGCCTCGTCGGCATAGAGGCCGGCGACCGGCTCCCAGAACCGCTTCTCGGCAACCTCGAAGGTTTCCTTGAGCCACCCCGCCGCCTCGGCGACTCCGCTCTTCAAGGCATGCGCATAGGCGAGAATGACGAAGGCCATGCCGTAGCAGTGGCGGGTATCGTCGAGCACGGTGGCACGCCCGTCGTGCCAGTCGATCAACCACGCGTAGCCGCCGGTTGCCGGATCGAGAAACGCCTTGCGCAGGAAGTCGACCCCGTGTCGTACGCCGTCCTGGAAGCGCTTCTCGCGCGTCAATGCATAGAGCATGGCATGGGTGATGATGAATCGTGTCGCATTCACCAGATGCCGCGTGCGTTTGTCATAGACGGTGCCGTCGTCGAGATAGAAGTGGTACATGCCGCCACTCGGGTCGATCGCGCGGTCGGCGTAGAAATCCATGATCCAGCGGATGTGCTGGCGCAGAAAGGCGGGGGAACGAAAATCCGGGGCTGGAGGTATGGTCATGATGTGCCGATCAGTAAACAAGATTGACGAAGCGAAGCGCCGCCCAAGCCACAGCAACCGGAGCGCATCGCGGTTGCCAGAAATCCCTGAGGGAGCATCGGAAGCCTTTACCTACTACAATGCGGCCATTTTCCCTGCAAAGCGAGTTTAAGGTCGCCGACGGTGCTTGATCAAGCGCCGTCGAATGAAGTTTACTAAACAGCGTCGGGAACCACAACGAAAAGGCGGCCCGACCGCCGAAAACCGGAGAACTCATGTCCGTCACCGTCCGCGATATCGCGAAGGCCGCCAAGGTTTCCGTCGGCACTGTCTCGCGCGCGCTCAAGAACCAGCCGGGAATGGCCGAGCGCACGCGGCGCCGCATCCGTGACATCGCCGTTTCGCTCGGCTACGACTTCGAGCGCCTGCAATCCGAGCCGATCCGCCGTATCGCATTTCTGCTGCACCGGCAGCACAAGCTCTCGGCGACCGCTTTTTTTTCGGAAGTCCTGCACGGGGTCGAAGACGCCTGCAGCAGCCTCGGCGTATCGCTGAGTTTCCTTGCCGTCGGCCCGGCCGACCCGGTGATGGCCCAACTCTCGCGGCATGAAGCAGACGCATTGATCTGTGCTGGCTACTTCGAGCCCGAATTGCTGCAACTGCTCAGGCAAAGCGGCAAGCCGATGGTCCTCGTCGATCAATGGTCGCTCGATTTCACCTCGGTCAATCCGGATAACGAAACCGGCGCCTATCTGGTCACGCGCCATCTGCTCGACACGGGCCGTCAGCGCATCGCCTTTCTCGCCCATTCGCTCGCCCACTTCAGCATCCGTCAGCGCGAACGCGGTTTTCGCCGTGCGCTGTTCGAGGCCGGCATCCTCGCCGATCCGGGACTCGACGTCGTGGCGCCGCCGGGAGCCGACGTGGAAACCGGCGTCGCGTTTCTGACCCAACACCTGCTCGCGCTGCCGAAACCACCCGATGCGATATTCGCGTACAACGACGCCGCCGCGTTGCTTACCATGCGCCACTGTCAGGAGGCGGGCTTCTCGGTGCCCGACGACATCGCTATTGCCGGGTTCGACGACATCGCGATGGCTGCGCTCAGCAACCCGCCGCTGACTACCGTGCATGTCGACAAACCGCAGCTCGGACGGCGCGGTGTCGAGTTGCTGATGCAGGCGGCAGCGAGCCGTAGCGAAGAGACGCTCCCGGTCGAACTCGTCGTCCGCGATAGCACGCGGCCGACGTCGTCGCCTAGCCGACCAACGCCGCACGCTTAGTCACCAGGCCTCATTAGGCGGCTAAAGGTCAACCATCACCTTCATGATCGACGGCCCGTTGGCGTCGATGAAACGGTAGGCATCGGGCCACTCGTCGAATGGGAGATGCCGGGAAACGAGCGGGGCGATCGAGACGGACGAGGCGAGCAGTTGCACGGCAGCCTCCCAGTCCTCACGCCAATACATCATGCTGCCGGCGAGGACGATCTCGTGCTCGCCGACGATGCTCATGTCGACGACCGGCGGCTTTCCATAAACGCCGACGATGAGAACCAGACCTCCCTTCTCAATCGCTTTCACGACCGAGCGCAGCGACGCTTCGACGCCCGCCGCTTCGAAGGCGAGATCGAATCCTCCCGGCCCGAAGGCCGCCTCCGTTGCATCTTCGAGCGACTCGCGGCTTGTGTTGACCGCGTGGTCGACACCGCACCGGCGGGCTACGTCGAGTCGGTAATCGGCCACGTCGGTGATGAGCACCTTGGCCGCGCCCCGCGCCTTCGCGACCTGGGCGATGAGGTTGCCGATCGTTCCGGCGCCGAGTACGACCACGTTACGTCCGGCAAGGTCTCCCGCACGCTTACAGGCATGCACGGCGACCGACACCGGCTCCACGAAAGCGCCTTGGTCGGCGGTGAAGTCGTCGGGCAGGATAACCAGGCGTTCGGCCGGGATGTTGTACAACTCGCGGCCGCAGCCGTCGGCCTGGAAACCGCGCACGCGCAGGTTCTCGCAAATGTTGAACCTCCCTTTGCGGCACGGATTGCATTGCCCGCACACGATCTGCGGCAAGGCGGTGACCTTGGCGCCGAGCGGTGGCGGCGTATCGACGCCTGGGCCGATCGCCTCGACCGTTCCCATGAACTCGTGGCCCTGGATGACGGGGTACGGCGTGAAGGGGTGCGAACCGTGCCAGACGTGGATGTCCGAACCGCAGATGCCAATCTGGCGCACGCGGATCTGTACTTCGCCGGGACCCGGCGGCGTCTCGGCGACGGTTTCGAAGCGGATGCTGCCGGGTTTTTCCATGACGGCCTGTTTCACTTGGGTCTCCGTATTCTCAGAATGTCGAGGTCTTTGCCGATCGTCGTGGTCAGGACGACGAACCGCCGAACCGGCTTTCGGACTGCTTGCGGAACTCGGTCGGCGTCACGCCTTTGAGCTCGCGGAAGCGACGGTTGAAGTTGGCCACGTTGTTGAAGCCACATTCGTAGCAGATGTCGGTCACGTAGCGGTCGGTGCTCATGAGGAGCTGGCAGGCGCGGTTGATGCGCACCTGATTGACGAAGTCGGTGTACGTGTTCCCCGTGGCGCGGCGGAAGAAACGCGAGAAGCGGCTCTCGCTCATCCCAAGTTCAGCGGCAACGTCGGCGGCGGTAATCGACTGCGCGACGTTTTCGGTAATCCGGTTGACGATGTCGTTGATCTGATCGAACTCCGCATCGCTCTCTGCCCCCTTCATCTGCACGCTCGACAGCAGCCGATAATCGGTCCAGCGCGCGAGGTCAGTCATGAAGTCAAGGAAGGCGGCCAGGCGCCGCATGCCCTTCGCCGCCTTGACCTTGTGCCAATGGTCCTGTCCACCGTTGGGGAACCCAAAGAACTCGACACCGTGGCGCGAGCGTTCGAGCAACGGCACAATCTCGGCAAGCTCCGGCATCTGGTGGCACGCGTTCTCGATCGGCGCGTGCTGGAACTGGATGACGAGGTCACGTTTCTGGACGCCCTCCTCCGGCAAATCGAGCGAAATCCAGTTGTGCGGGAGATTGGGGCCGCACAACACCATGTGGCCTGGTTCGAACGGGCCGATCCAGTCGCCGACGAAGGCTTTTCCCGACGTGGCGATGATCATGTGCAACTCGTATTCGTCGTGGCAGTGCCAGCGCGCCAGCGGGGTCGGAAAGCCGTGATCGAGGCAGCGGATGAAGCCGACTTCTGCTGTCGGCTCGTAGCCCAACTCAGGGTTGCGGTTGAAATCGCCTTCGAGCTCCGGCTGGCGTTTCCGCTGTGCGGCAGGCTTGGCAGGGGTCGCCATGGCTAGGTTCCGTCCATCAGGTTCAGATCATTACTCAACTCATTATTCAACTCATTACGTTCCCACCGTCCACGTTCAGGACTTGCGCGGTGATGTACGACGCCTCGTCGCTCGCGAGGAATACGGCCGCGCCAGCGATATCGGACGGCGCGCCCATGTACCCGAGCGGCACGGCTTCGCCGACCTGGCGCTTTTTTTCCCCGAGCGAAAGGTTCTCGTACTTCGCGAACAGCGCGTCGACATGCTTCCACATCGGCGTGTCGATGACGCCCGGCGCAATCGCATTGACGCGGATGCCGTGCGGCGCCATTGCCAGCGCGGCGCTCTGCGTATAACTGATCATCGCCGCTTTCGTCGCACAATAGTGCGCCACCAGCGCCTCGCCGCGCCGGCCCGCCTGCGAACTCAAGTTGATCACGGCGCCGCGCGTGCGATTCTCCACCATGTGCGCCAAGACCTTCTGCATCACGAAGAAGGCGCCCTTGACGTTAACGGCGAACAGCTTGTCGAACATCGCCTCATCGCTCTCGAGCAACGGCGCCAAGTCGAACAGGCCGGCATTGTTGAACAGGATGTCGATCGGGCCGAAACGCTCTTCGGCCTGCGTGATAAAGCGATCGATATCCCCCATGCGGCGCACGTCACCGGCAACGTACTGCGCCCGCCCGGGGAAAGCGGCGAGTAGCTCCGCCGCCTGAGGAGACGGATCGGCTGCCAGGTCGACGAGCGTGCAGAACGCGCCCTGATCCAGATAAGCCTTGGCGACTGCCGCGCCGATGCCGCTCGCGGCACCGGTCAGCAAGGCACGGCGGTTCTGCAATCGCGACCCGCCGCCCGCGCTCATGGTTGGCGCCCCCGCACGAAACCGGCGACACGCTCATAGGCCGCGCCCACCGCAGCAACCACGGTCGGATTGTTCGCCAGATCGCCCCATAGCACCGGATCGGCGCAGAAGGCGGCCACCGGATCGGGTGCGGCGCACACGGCATGCGCCGCTTCCGGGTTCATCGCCTGGTCCTGGTAGGTATAGGCGATCTGCCCGCGATGCCAGCGTTCGAGATAGGCGAGGAAGAGCGCCGGCAACATGGCGACGCTAGCGATGCCCTGGCCGCGCCCCAGACGGTCACGGAATGTCGGCACGATGAAGCCGGGGATCTTCGAATAGCCGTCCATCGCTACGCGCTGATTCGTGTCGCGGATCGCCGGGTTGCCGAAGCGGTCGAGCACGACATCGCGATACTTCGCGAGATCGATCGGGCTCGGCGTCAACACCGGAATCACGTCGTCCGTGACATAGTCATACGCGAACTTGCGGATCTCGGCGTCGTGCGTTCCTTCGTGAATGTACTGGTAGCCGATCAGCGTTCCCGCCCACGCGATGCAGCTGTGCGTAGCATTGAGCAAGCGGATCTTCGCTTCCTCGTACGGCGCCACCGATTCGACCATCTCGACGCCGACCTTCTCCCACTCGGGGCGCCCGGCGCAGAACTTGTCCTCGATCACCCACTGGATGAAGCTTTCGCCCATTACCGGCACGGCGTCGGCCCAACCCGTCGCCGCGAGTACCCGCTGAGCGACATCCGGCGAAGGCCGCGGGGTGATGCGGTCGACCATCGCGTTCGGACACGTCGCATTGGCCTGTACCCAGTTGAGCAGAACCGTATCTCCGAGCCGCTCGATGAACTGCAGGAGGCCGCCGCGGAAGCGTTCGCCGTTATGCCGCAGGTTGTCGCAATTGAGCAGCGTCACCGGCCCGCCACCGTCCTGCATGCGCCGACGCAGCATGGCCACGATAGCGCCATAGATCGTCGTTCCCGGCTTGCCGGCATGCAGCGCGGCAAGATCGGCGACGATGTCGGGCAGCCCGGCGTCAAGCCGGTTCTGCGTATCAAGGTAGTAGCCAGCTTCGGTGACGGTGAAGGAAATGATGCGGGTCGCCGGGTCAGCGGCACGGGCGATCAGCGCGCCGAGTGTGGGCTCGTACGGAATCACCTCGCGGATCGACGTCACCTTGGTGTAGGTGTGTTCACTCTGCGGCGAAATCGTTTCCAGCGTGTACGCCCCGCCTTGCTTGGCCAGCGCCGCGATCATCTCCATGTTGTCCGGGCGGACGTTGCCTCCGGCAAGGCTCCAGCGGGCATCGCCCGATTCGATCAGCTGGTGGATGTAGAGCGCCTGGTGCGCACGGTGAAACGAACCCAACCCCAAATGGAGCATCACCAGGGTTGCGGGGACGGAACTCATTTTGGTCTCCCTATCACATGATTTACGAAATTCATTACGCGGCCTGCGAGGCGGAAACGACACGCCCCTGCGCGTCGAATACGTGGGCCACCTCGGCATCGACGTCGATGCCGACACCTGCGCCGACGTCGAGGTGGCAGCGTTCAGTCTGCCGTGCGACGAGCGGGACGCCCTGCTCAGTCGTGACGTAGATCAGCGTCTCTGCGCCGAGCGCTTCGACGAGATCGACCTTGGCGCGAATCTGCCCGTCACCCTCGTGTACCAGCTTCACGCTTTCAGGGCGCAAACCCACATAGCCGCCAGCCGGTGCCTTGAGCGCGGCGATTGTTTCCAACGCCGGAAGTTTGGCCACGCTCACCACGTTCATCTGCGGCGTGCCGATGAACTGCGCGACGAACTGATTGGCGGGCCGATCATAGAGCTCGAGCGGCGTGCCAACCTGTTCGATGACCCCCTCGCGAAGCACCACCACGCGGTCGGCCAGCGTCATCGCTTCGACCTGATCGTGCGTGACGTAGATCGTCGTCGCATCAAGATCGCGATGTAGTTTGGCGATCTCGATCCGTGTCTGCCCACGCAAGGCGGCGTCGAGATTGGAGAGCGGCTCATCGAAGAGGAAGACCTTGGGTGCCCGCACGATGGCGCGGCCGATGGCGACACGCTGCCGCTGCCCGCCCGACAGCTCTTTCGGCGTGCGCTGCAGATACTGCGTCAGGTTGAGGATCTGCGCCGCGCGCTCGACCTTCTCCTTGATCACCGCCGGGTCAGCCTTGGCGAGCTTGAGCGCGAAACTCATGTTTTCGTACACGCTCATGTGCGGATACAGCGCATAGCTCTGGAACACCATGGCCAGATCGCGTTTGCTCGAAGGCAGATCGGTGATCTCGCGTCCGTCGAGATGAATCGATCCGGTATCGACATTCTCAAGCCCAGCGATCAAGCGCAGCAAGGTCGATTTGCCGCAGCCCGATGGGCCGACGAAGACGACGAACTCGCCCTTGTTGATCGAGAGGTCGACACCCTTGATGACACGCTGGGCGCCGAACGATTTTTCGATGCGGTTTAATTGCAGGTAACTCATCACAGTCCCTCGCTGAATTGTGTTTGTTCCATGCCATCTGCCAACCATTCGTGACACGAAGACGAGCCGCAGACAGCACGGCAAGACGAAGTCGACACAGTCACGGATGGCTTGCACATGGAATTACTTGACGGCACCAAAGGTCAGGCCTTGCACCAGCTGTTTCTGGCTGAACCAGCCGAACACCACGATCGGTGCGACGGCCATAAAGGAAGCGGCAGAGAGCTTGGCCCAGAAGAGCCCTTCCGGACTGGAATACGAGGCGATCAACGCGGCCAGCGTACCGGCCTTGGCGGCGCTGAGATTGAGCGACCAGAACGCTTCGTTCCAACTCAGCACGAGGCAAAGCAGCCCCGTCGATGCCAGGCCGCCCATCGTCAGCGGTAACAGAACGAGCCGGAATTCCTGCCATAGCGAGGCGCCGTCCATGCGCGAAGCTTCAAGAATCTCTCCTGGAATCTCCTTGAAGTTCGAGTAGAGCATCCAAACCATGATCGGCAGGTTGGAAAGCGTGAAGACGATGATCAACCCCGTCGTCGTGTCAAGCAGGCCGGAGGTCTGCGCCATCACATACACGGGAACCAGCGCACCGACGGCGGGCATCATCTTGGTCGAGAGCATCCACATCAGGATGTCCTTGGTCCGCTTGGTGCGGAAGAAGGCCATCGAGTACGCGGCCGGAAAGGCGAGCGCGAGGCCAAGCACGGTCGATGCGACGCTGGTGACCAGCGAGTTCTGTGCGTACAACAGATAGTCGCTGCGCGCCTCGACGATGATGAAGTTCTCCATCGTCGGTTTGAAGAACAGCAGCGGCGGCACCGAGATCGCCTGCAGCTCGGTCTTGAATGCCGTCAAGACCAGCCAGCCGAGCGGGAAAAAGAGGAACAGCGCCACGGCCCACGAAAGGACCGCACGCACGACGTAGATGAGCTTGTTGATCTGGGTCTGAGTCATGGTGTGCCTCACTTGTCCAGGTTCTTGCCGACCATGCGGATCAGGAACACCGCGGCGACGTTGGCAAGCACAACGGCGAACAACGCTCCGGCGGAAGCCACCCCGGCATCGAACCCGAGCAGTGCCTGCTTGAAGATCAGGAACGCGACGTTGGTGCTGGCATCGCCCGGACCGCCGCCGGTGGTCGTATAGATTTCGGCGAAGACGCTGAGCAGGAAGATCATCTCGATCATCACCACGACGGCGACCGAACGGCCGAGGTGCGGGATGTACAGGTAGCGCAGCTGCTGCAGGTAGTTGGCGCCGTCCATTCGTGAGGCTTCCAGCTGCTCGCGGTTCATCGACTGCAGCGCCGTCACGAAGATCAGCGTCGCGAACGGCAGCCATTGCCACGAGACGATGACGATGATGCTGAAGAGCGGAAAGTCGGTCAGCCAGTCGACCGGCGCGGCGCCGAAGAACGCCCAAACCTGCGCCAGCACGCCGTAGATCGGGTTCATCATCATGTGCTTCCACAGCAAGGCGTTCACCGTGGGCATGATGAAGAACGGAGAAATCAGGAGGATGCGGACGATATTGCGTCCGGGAAACGGCTCGTCGGTCAAGAGCGCGATGGCAATGCCGACGACAACGGTGATAACGATCACCCAGCCGAGCAACAGCAAGGTGTTGATGACCGCCGTGCTGAACGACGGATCGGTAACGAAATACTCGAAATTCTCCAGACCGACGAAACCGCTTTGATCGGGCTGCATCAGGTTGTAGCGGATGACGGAGAAATAGATCGTCATCAGCAACGGCACGATCATCCAGAGAAACAGCGTAAGTACGGCAGGCGCCATCAGGACGCGCGGGAGCAGACGTTTCATTGGCGTGGACCCTCGATGCTGGGAAGGATCCGGGCAAGAGCGGTCACGACGACCGCCCCCGCCACGGATAAACTCTTTGCGTCGCGTTCTACGCGTCGTCTTACTTGTAGTAACCCGCCTTCTTCATTTCACGGTCAGCCGCGACTTGCGATGCCTTGAGCGCCGCATCGATCGAGGTCTTGCCGGAAAGGGCGGCGCTCATCTGCTGCCCAACCGTCGTTCCGATCGACTGGAACTCGGGGATGGCGGCAAACTGAACACCGACATACGGGCTCTTCGGCAGCGTGCTCTCGTTCGGGTTAGCCGTATCGATGGCCAGCTTCTCGGCTTCGGCGAACTTGGCAACCTTCAGGAACTCGGGATTCGCGTAGGTGCTCTTGCGTGTACCGGTCGGAACGTTACCCCAGCCGACTTCCTTGCCAACGAGGTTGATGTAGTCCTTGCTGGTCGCCCAGTTAATGAACTTCGTCGCCGCCTCGACCTTCTGCGAGCCGGCGGGGATGGCCAGCGACCAGGCCCACAGCCAGTTGGCACCCTTCGGCGTCACCATCGTCGGTGCTTGGGCGAACGCGACCTTGTCGGCCACCTTCGATTGCTTCGGATCGCTGATGAATGAAGCCGCGATCGTCGCATCGATCCACATGCCGCACTTGCCCTCGTTGTAGAGCGCGAGAATTTCGTTGAAGCTGTTGGCCGACGATCCGGGCGGGCCGTACTTCTTCAGCAGGTCGACGTAGAAGGTGATGGCGTCCTTCCATGGCTTCGATTCGAGCTGCGGTTTCCAGTTCATGTCGAACCATTGGCCGCCGAACGTGTTGACCAGCGTGCTCAGGAAGGCCATGTTGTCGCCCCAGCCCGGCTTGCCGCGCAGGCAGATGCCATAGACGCCGTTCTTCGGATCGTGGATTTTAGCGGCGAGGTCCTTGATCTCATCCCAGGTCGGCCGCTCCTTCACCGTCACACCCGCCTTGTCGGCGAGGTCCTTGCGGTACATCAGCATCGAGCTTTCGCCGTAGAACGGAGCCGCGTACAGCTTGCCGTCCACCGATAGGCCGTTACGCATTGCCGGCAGCAGATCGTCAACGTCGTACTCGGCGGGCATCTTCAGTTCGGCGAGCCAGCCCTTCTTGCCCCAGATCGGCGTCTCGTACATGCCGATGGTCATCACGTCGAACTGCCCCCCCTTCGTCGCGATGTCGGTCGTCACGCGCTGCCGCAAAACCCCTTCTTCGAGCGTTACCCACTTCACCTTGATATCCGGGTTCGCGGACTCGAAGTGCTTCGTCAGTTTTTGCATCTCGATCATGTGGCCGTTGTTCACCGTGGCCACGACCAGCTCAGTTGCGGAAAAAGCGGTCCCACTCATCAAACCAAAGGCTAAAGCTGCCAGTAAAGGTTTCAGGGTCATGATTGCGCCTCCTTGTAGGTTTCGTATTGGTAGCCGACGTTAGCAAGCCATCGACGCGCTCAATATAGATACTTTGCTGCACCCATATCGGTACTCTTTCGGCAGAACTATGTACTTATTTGCGTCGATACGGCGAAAATTTGCCGAATACGTGCTACATCGTATTACCTGTGAAATGAGCATGGTTTTAGCTGAAATGTCCATCTCACGGCCATTCCGGGACAGAAAAAATGACAACGAGATTCGTTTTCGCGCGAGAAAGGAGCTCTAGAGGGAACACGATGTCGCTGCCGAGCATGAGAACCTTTTGCACCGTAAATAAACTCGCGCCCGAGCATCTCAAACGATCGCCAGAGCTTTGCCGCCTATGCGCAAGGTATCGAAAGATGCAAGGGAGTCTCCTTAGCAAGTCGCCTCGCCTGCCCCCATGACGATTGTCTTCAAGCGGCTGACGCTCAGCCGTCTCGGCTCATTGCAGCAAGTGATGGCCAATCAGACTATTCTTTGACCCATGGACCCACAACGAGCCTTCAAATATGCCGGCCCCGCGCTCGAATCGCGCCGTCGCCGCTTGGACGCTGTGCTGACGAAACCGGCCCACCAACCCTCGCAGTCATCTAGTGCCACAGTGAAAGGCGGCCAAGAATGACGACGATCCGCTTAGCACGAGGCCGCTACGGAGCGCTTCAAATCTGTCCTCGTTGGCCGTCTTCAAAGGTTCTTGTGTCCCCTGTCGCCCTGGAGAGATTACTTGTCGTACAGGCAGAGCTACCGTGCGAGATCGGTTTGATATTGACGAGGGCCTATGAGCCACGGCGGTCTGGATTAGGGTGGTTGCGCCGGGTTTCTCGAACCGCCGGAATTGTTCTGTTCAAGTTTCTTTATGCCAACCGGGACGGTGAAGTCGAGGACATTTTCGGTTCCAATGGGCACGATGTGGACGGAACCCATCTTGATGTTTCGCTGACGGTCAATGGCAACAGACTACGCTTGCTTCCACTAAGCGTTTTCACGCCAGTTTCTTGGCAGAAACGCAGAGCCGAAAGATCCTTGCGATCCATCGAGATTGTGAAGAATGCTCTTGTCCAAAATGGATTCACTATCCATAGGAACGCGACTGAGGGTCACCAGATTCACTGCGATCTTGCCCACACTAACTGTCCGGCGAGATGACGCTGCATCATCGGTTTTCAGAACCACTTCCGGGGACAGTGTCCAGCAGCCATAAACGCCTCGGTCGTTCATGTCAGATCCACTACGACGACCGCTCCGCTATCACTTCCCAGACCGCTTTCGGTTCCGCATACCGATGGATGACGAACTCTTGTACTGAGTGCAGGTGCCAGCCATTCGCGAAGAGGTCGTCAACCGCGCGACGATCGAAGAATCGCTTGGGATGGCCGTCAACGTTGTAGTAGTTCTCCGCCAGGCGGGGGTGGCCGCTGGCGCCGAAGTGGTGATCGTTGGTTGAGTTCAGCCGGCACAGGAGCAAGCCACCGGGTTGCAACGTCGAACGAAGCCGCTCCGCAAGCGCGAGCGTCTCGCCCCACGGGAAGTAGTGAAGCGACAGGCTGGCAACGATAACGCCGGCGGTAGCGACGGGGAACGGCTCGCGCAGGTCGCGACAATGGAATTCCGCGGTGGTTCGCTTCCTGGCTATCTCAATCGAATCGCTCGACAGATCAATGGCGACGACGCGCAAGCCTGCGTCCACGAGAGTCGCCGTGTCTTCACCGGCCCCACATCCGAGTTCCAGGATCGGTTCGCGACCGGCGCGTTCTTTCACCAATGGTAGCCAGCGGCCGATCCACGGGTCACTATTCATGTTGTTGTCCTAGTTGTCTTCAACAGATAAGCGAGCGGCCTGTGCGGGACCGTTCCGCCGCAAGCGCCCGCCCAACCTTTCACCTACAGCTTCTTCAGCGGAATGCAGGCGTTCACGACCCACTTGCCTTCCGGATGCTGCTCGGCGTTGTTCAAGTACATCTCATAACACGGCTTGTCGTCGCACTCGTAACCGGATTGCACCAACCAGGCAAACGCGTCTTCCCAGGCCTGCTGAAAGCCATCGTCGGTAATCTCGAAACCGCACACCGCGTAGCGTCCGCCGCTGATCGTCTGGATACCGATCTGGCCTTCAGGCTTGGTACCGGGAGGAACGACGACGCAGGCGTCGACGCGGCATCGCTCGGGCGGCGTCACTTCCGGATTGTCCCAGTACACCGCGAACGTCAGGCCCGACGCGAGAAATCCTCGGGGCTCCGCCCACTGCATGAGTTCGCCGAATGCCCGCTGACAGACTTCCTTGCCGTACGGACCGATCTTGCGCACATAGGCCACGTTGTAGTCCGGCATTTCCTTGATCTTTGCATCCACTTCGGTTTTCCTTTCGTCGTTGTTCTGGGCTAAGCACCCAGTCCCGGCATTGTTGCCGGCGACCAACAACGAAACGTTTTCCCGCTTGCGCTCTGTGTTTCCCGTCTTGCTTTTTCGATAGGCCGAGGGCGAGACCCCGAAATGCAATTTGAATGCCTTGGCGAAATTCTGCGAACTCGAAAAGCCGCATTCGATGGCGATGACGGTAACCGGCTCCACGCGCACCGCCAGCAGCTGGTTGGCCGCCCATTCCAGGCGGAGGCGCCGCGTGTAATCGGCCACCGTCTCACCAACCACCGCCTTGAAGATGCGATGAAAGTGGAACATGGAGAGCGACGCCGCTTTGGCCACCGCTTCCAGCGAAACGTCGGCATCCAGGTGTTGGCTGATGTAGTTCATCGCCAGGCAGACCCGCCGCCGATACTCGTTCGCCCGATACTCCTTCGTATGAGGCGCGACTTGAATACTGTGGGACGGAGGCATCCGTTTCCCAACTCCCCGAACCGTGGACGAAGCCGAACTATACCAGCCGCCGAAATCGTTCTTCTTCGCACACGACCACACGAAATCGGAACGTCATGCGTGGCAATCAAGTGACGGCGTGCCGTCCAGGCAAATCGCGCTCGTAAACGAACCATCGCGCCCTGCCTTACGGCCGGACGCGATGAGAAGGACTAAGACTCGAAATTCAGTTAGCGCTGTTGTGCTGCTGACGCCACTTGTCGAGCAACACGGCGAGGACAATGACGACACCCTTGGCGACGTATTGCCAGAACGACGACAGACCGAGAATCGTCAGGCCGTTGTTCATCACGCCGATGATCATGGCGCCGATCACGGTGCCCCAGATGGACCCGATACCGCCGTTGAGGCTGGTGCCGCCGAGAACGACGGCCGCAATGGCATCCAGCTCGTAACCCACGCCCCAGTTGCCGTTAGCGGCATAGAGCCGGCTCGAAGACATCGCCCCGGCGATCCCCGAGAAGAGCCCGTTAATCGCGTAGACGAAGAGCAGCACCGTCGCCACCTTGATGCCCGTGAGGCGTGCCGCCTGGGCGTTGCCGCCGACAGCGTAGATGTGCAACCCGAGGATCGTCTTGCGCAGGATAAACCAGGAGAGAATCGCGATCGCTACCGCGACCCACACCAGCCAGGGTACGGCCAGGAAATCGCCGTTACCAAGCCAGTCGAAGCTCGGGATGTTGTTGTTAAGCACCGTCGTGCCGTCGGCCAGCAGGTAGGCCGCGCCGCGCAACGCGGTCATCGTTCCCAACGTGACCACGAAGGGGTTGATGCTGAAGTACGCGACCATCGTGCCGTTGATCAAGCCGCACAGCAGCCCGGCGAGGATGAACGTCGGCAATGAAAGTTCGGGTATCGCCGTAGGCAGCGACATCTTCATGCCGAGCACGGCCGAGACGGCGAGCATTGAGCCCACCGAGAGGTCGATACCGCCGGTCAGGATCACGAACGTCATTCCCGCGGCAAGGACCAGGTTGATCGCCACCTGGCGCAGGATGTTCATGTTGTTCGCGGCGGTAATGAAGTTCGACGTGCCGTCGTCGCTGTAGTAAATGGTCAGCGCATAGAACAATGCGTACATCACAACGAGCACGGGCAGCATGCCGAGGCGTTCGAAGGCGCGCCGTCCGAACGAGACCTGCGTGCCTTGCCCCGAGCTTTCGCCGGCCGGTTTGGCCACCGTCGCGGCCGCTGATTCGGTTCCAGTAGTCATGTTTTCTCCTTGCCCTCAGGCGGCCAGACGCGCGTCGTGCGTGGCCAGCGTCATCACTTTTTCTTGTGTCACGTTCGCACCCTGGCATTCGCCAGTGATCACGCCTTCGCGCATGACGATCACCCGGTCGCAGATGCCGATCACCTCCGGCAGCTCGCTGGAGATGACGACGATCGCCACGCCCTGGGCGGCGAGCTGATTGATGATGCGGTAGATCTCGGATTTGGCGCCGACGTCGACGCCGCGCGTCGGCTCGTCGAGCAGCAGCACTTTCGGCTTGATCTCGAGCCAGCGCGCCAGCAGGACTTTCTGCTGATTGCCCCCCGAGAGACCGCCGACGATGCCTTCCGGCCCGTTCACCTTGATCGACAGGCGCGAGATGGCCTCTCCGGTCAGCTTGCGCAGCGCCGAGTGGTTGATGACGCCAAGCTTCGCGTTTTGGCGCAGCACGTTCATCGACGTATTGGCGAGCGCGGAGAGTTGCAGGAACAAGCCCTGCCCCTTGCGATCTTCCGGCAGATAGCCGATACCGAGCCGGATCGCGTCCAGCGGCTCATTGATGTTGACCTCCTGCCCTTCGAGCAGCACCCGACCGCTCGTCCTCGGATCGGCACCGAAGATCAATCGGGCGAGTTCGGTACGCCCGGCACCGACCAGCCCGGCCAAACCGAGCACTTCACCAGCATGCGCCTTGAATGATGCGGGTTTGACTTTGCCGCCGCCGAGGTTTTCGACCTCCAGCACCGGTTTCCCGGCCTGCCGACCCGTTTTGTGCTGATAGAAGTCGCCCAACGGGCGCCCCACCATCATTTGCACGATGCGTGCGGGATCAAGCTCTTCGCGCGACAGTTCGCCGACATAACCACCGTCGCGCAGCACCGTCACGCAGTCGGCCAACGCATTCACTTCGGCCATGCGATGGCTGATGTAGATCACCGCCATGCCCTCATCGCGCAGCTTGCGCACGATACGGAAGAGCGCGTCGGTTTCTCGATCGGAAAGCGCCGCCGTCGGTTCGTCCATGATCAGCACGCGTCCCTGATGGATCAGCGCGCGGGCAATTTCGACCTGCTGTTGCTGGGCGATTGAGAGCCGGCTCGCCGGCGTCGTCGCCTTGAACGGCGCGTCCAGGCTCTGCAAGACGATTTCGGTGCGCCGGTTCATCTCGGCAATGTCCGCCATGCCCCAGCGGGTGCGCGGCTCGCTGCCCATGAATACGTTCTCGGCTACCGTCAGATTGGTGGCAACTGAAAGCTCCTGGTAGATGAGACCGATGCCCGCCGCCCGCGCATCGGCGGGTTTGTCGATGGAGGTCGGCTTGCCGTCGACCTTGATGATGCCGGCATCTGGTTGGTAAACACCCGAAAGCACCTTCATCAAGGTGCTCTTGCCGGCGCCGTTTTCACCCATCAGCGCGTGGATCTCATGGCTGCGCACGGTCAGCTTGACACCGTTCAGCGCACGCGTGGCACCGAAGCTCTTGCTGATGCCTTCCATTTCCAGAACGACTTGACCCATACCCTCTCCTGCCGAAGATACGACTCGAAGCACTGACCGGCGGCTCGCTGGCTCAATACTTCATCGTACTCCCTGCGTTTCGTTCGTGTTCTCAACCGTCGGTCCCCGCCCCCGGGGGCCGACGGATTTACTGCGTCGAAACGACGATTACTCCTTCACCCATCCCGGGTAGTCTTTGAGGTTGGCCTTGGTGACCAGAGGAACCGGCAGCAACTTGACGGCGCTCTTCGGCTTCTTGCCGTTCATGATGTCGTAGCCGACCTTGACGCCTTCGTTGGCCATCGCATAGGGGTTCTGCGCCGAGCTGCCTTCGAAGATGCTGTTCGGGTCCTTGAGAGCGACCACTGCGTCCGGAGCACCGTCAACGGCCGTAATGAAGATGCCGGTACGCTTGGCTTGCTTGATCGCCAGTTCCGCGCCGATCGCCGTCGGATCGTTGATCGCGAACACAGCGTCGATCTTCGGATTCGCCGTCAGCAGATCCTGCATGACCTGCATGCCGCCGTCACGGCTGCCCTTGGCATCCTGGTTGTCGGAGAGAACCTTGATGCCAGGCGACTTGGAGAAGACCTTCTTGCAACCGACCACGCGGTCAACGACGGAGGTGACGGGCGGCCCGTTGACGATCACGACGTTGCCCTTGCCGTTCAGTTTCTTGGCGATGTATTCGCACGCATTCGCGCCTGCAGCCACGTTGTCCGACATGACCGTGTAGTCCGCGCCTTCCGCGCCTACGTCAACGGCGACGACGACGATACCGGCGTCACGCGCCTTCTTCAGCACCGGGGCGATGGCCTTCGGGTCAACGGCGTTGACGAGGAGGAGGTCGATCTTGTTGGCGATGAAGTTTTCGATCTGGCCGACTTGCGTGTTCAGGTCATACTTGGTCGACAGAGCCGTGACCTTGACGTTCGGGTTGATCTTCTTGGCGGCGTCTTCCGTGCCCTTGCCCATGGCCACGAAGAAGGGGTTGGCCATGTCGCCGACGGTGAGGCCGACGGACTTCAATTGCTTGTCGGCGGCCGAGGCGCCGGCTGCCAGGAACAGCGATGCGAGCATTACGGGAATGATGCGCTTCATGTAACTCCTCCTTGGTTGAATAGTTCTTCGAGCGACGTCGGCACAAAGCTGAACTACGACCGCCTGGCCCCCGTCACCGCAGTTCGGTCGCTCGATCATCACGTGAGGCTGATCTGCGAACGACGCGCGGAGTCTAGGAGGTGCCGGTTAACGGCGAATTTCAATTTCTCGCGTCATGTTTCAACCGGGTTGAAACATTTGTAACAATCGGTGCGCGCTGCCGACTCCCCCTCCGCAAGCGTCGAATCCGAGCAAACGCCGTTCCCGAAAGCGCATTCATGCGTTCCCGGAACCATCTGCCGGCGTGCGAATCCATCGGCCATTACGAAGTTGTGTTCAGGAGGCCACATGCATCTCGAAGGCAGTTGCCATTGCGGCGCCGTCCATTTCAGCCTCGAGTCCGACTCGCCGGTGCCTTTCATGCGTTGCTACTGCTCGATCTGTCGAAAAACAGCGGGAGGCGGAGGGTACGCCATCAACATCGGCGGTGATGCGCGCACGCTGAAGATACGCGGCAAGAAGAATCTAGGGGTCTTTCACGCCATCCTGCGCGAGCCGGGTGAACGGCCAAAACGTTCCCCGGCGTTCCGCCACTTCTGTCTCAAGTGCGGCAGCGCCCTCTGGCTCTGGGACCCACGCTGGCCGGACCTCGTCTACCCGCTCGCCTCGGCGATCGACACGCCGCTGCCCAAACCGCCGGAGGTGGTAGAAGCTTCGCTCGACTCGGCGGCTTCGTGGGCAGACGTCCCGCCGGATGTACCGCGGAGACGGCATGGGCTTTGGCCCAGCGAGTCGCTTGTGGAGTGGCACGACCGCCATCACTTGCGCCGCTAACCCAGGGCGCACTTCCCTATGACTTCTTCCGTCCTCTTCTGGGACAGGGCACCGCTTGCACGAGCCCTGCGACTCCAAGAAGCGTACAAGAACGGTTATCATCCGTCCTCTGCTTGAACGTCCCGGGCAACACAATAAGGCATCGATCCCCGGGCGGATGGAGGGCCGATGACCACGAATGCCGTACCGCACATCCTGATCGTTGACGACGAGGTCGACATGCGCGAGCTGTTGTGCGACCTCGTCGAATCGAACGGGCTGCGCGCGACGGCGGTTGCCGACGGCGCTACGATGCGCGCCGAACTCGCCAATGGCGGTTATGCGCTGCTTATCCTCGACCTGCGCCTGCGCCGCGAGGACGGTCTGGCGCTCGCGCGCAGCGTGCGCGAATCGGCGGAAGGCTGGGATGCGGCGATCCCGATCATGATCCTTACGGGCAAGGGCGACGAAACCGATCGCATCCTCGGCCTCGAACTCGCCGCCGACGATTACCTGATGAAGCCGTTCAATCCGCGTGAACTGCTGGCCCGCGTCCGCGCTTTGCTGCGCCGCGCCGGCCGGGAGCCGAACGGTGGGCGGAAGGCAGAAGCGGCGCCTGCCGCGCACGAGACCGCCCGCTTTGGGGACTGGACGCTCGACTTTACCGACCGCGTGCTGCGTGATCGGAACAACCAGCCATGCCCGCTCACGCCGAGCGAATTCGCGCTGCTGGAAGCCTTCTGCCGCAATGCCAACCGTGTGCTGACGCGCGACCAGTTGCTCGAACAGTTGCGCCGCGACCATTCCGAAGTGTTCGATCGCATGATCGACGTGCTGATCCTGCGCCTGCGCCGGAAGATCGAACGCAACCCGACGCACCCCGAATTCATCCGCACCGAGCGCGGCATCGGCTACCTGTTCTGCCTGCAACCCGGGCACCCGTGATGCAACCGGCTCCCGCCGAAGCGCGCTTCCTGCCGACGAGCGTTCGCAGCCGCCTGCTGCTCGCCTTCGCGATTATCTTTGCCTCGGCGATGGCGCTGGCCCTCGTCGGCTGGATCGGTATCCGCGACACACGCGACGCGCTGCGCGACTTCCAGTCGCACGTCCTGCCCGAAGTCGCCCGGTCGCTCGAACTCTCGCAACGCACCGCGGCGATCGCCGCCATGGCGCCGTACGTCGCCGAAAGCACGCGCCCGTTCCAATTGCAGAGCGAGGCGCAAGGTCTGCTGAGCCGGCTGGACGAAGCCGAGCGGTTGGCCGCGGCACTACCGGCGGAACGCAGCCGCGAACTCGACGTCGGCTCGGCGCTCGCGGCCCTTAAATCCACCGTTACCGAACTGATTGCGGTCACGCGCAAAGATCTTTTTCTCCAGGAAGACCTGCGCGAATACTTCTACCGTCTGTCGAGCGAGAGTAGCGAACTGCAGATGGCCGCGACGCCGGGCCGCGACGACGTTGACGCCATCTTCCGTGATCTGATGACGGCCATCGAGGTCGACAACCCCGAGATGCTGGTGCGTCTGCGCGAGCGGGTCACGCAGCAGACGAATCGCATCGACCGCCGCAACCTCGCCTCGGCTCGCGTCGTCAATCTGGTGCGCGACAACTTGGAGGGGCCGGACAACGTTTTCGTATTGCGCGAGCGCCAGTTCCAGTTGCGCGAGCGCAAGTCCTTTCTTGTCTCGCGTACGCGCGCCGAGGCAGAGCGCCTGAGCGAGCGCGTCGACGCCTACGTGCGGACGGCGCGCGCGCAGGTGGACCGGCAGGGCGAATCGGTCACCCGGGCCGTACGTTCCGGCGCGCTCGGCATTACCGTGCTCACCCTCGTCTGCATCGCCGTCGCCGCGCTCGGCATCTGGGTCGTGGTGCGCATGGTGAGCAGCCTCGCCGGCATTACCCGCGTGATGAGCAAGCTCGCGCAAGGCGACACCGAGCAATCGACACCGGAGACCGGACGCCGCGATGAGCTAGGCGCCCTCGCCCGCGCCTTCGAGGTTTTCCGGGACAACGCGCGCGCCGTACGGCGCATGGCACATGACATCCGCGAGCAGAGCGCACTGCTCGGCACCGTCGTCGAGAGCATGAAGGACGGTCTGTCAGTGTTCGACCGCGACGGCCGGCTAGTCACCTGGAACCGCCAGTACCCGCCGCTGCTCAACCTCGACTCGAGCGCCATCAAGCGCGGCATGACGCTCGAAGACATCCAGGCCCTGCTGCCCGAGATCATTCACGATGGTACCGGCGCCCCGTCGGTACTCGCCGGGTTCAACCAGGCGCGCCAGGAAGAGGCCTACCGCTTCGAACTCGCCTTCGCCGGCGGGCATGTCGTCGAGTTCCGTAGTAACCCGATGCCGGGCGGCGGTTTCGTGACGCTCTACAGCGATCTCACCGAGCGCCGCGCGGTGGAGGCGCAACTGCGCCAGGCGCAGAAAATGGAAGTACTCGGCCAGCTCACCGGCGGTGTCGCCCACGACTTCAACAACCTGCTGGCCGCGATCAACGGCAACCTCTACCTGCTGCAGCAGGACGAGACGCTCTCGCCCGCCAGCAAGCGGTATGCGGCGCGCGCCAATTCGGCCGCCGAACGCGGCGGCACGCTGACCCGCCGCCTGCTCGCTTTCGCCCGCCGCCAGTCGTTGTCGCCGAGCGCCGTCGATGTCGACGCGTTCATCGGTGATCTGGCCGACCTCATCGAATACAGCGTCGGCCAGGGCATCGAGGTGATCCTCGAACTCGACGCCGGAGGAGCCTGCGTGTGGGCGGACCGGGGGCAACTTGAAAACGCGCTGCTCAACCTCGCGATCAATGCCCGCGACGCCATGCCCAACGGTGGCACGCTGCATCTGCGCAGTCGTTACGAGGACGAACGCGACGTCGTCGCCATCGAGGTAGCCGACAGCGGGCAAGGCATGGAGCCGAAAATCCGTGAGCGCGTATTCGAGCCATTCTTCACCACCAAGGAAGATTCGGGCAGCGGCCTCGGCCTGAGCATCGTCTACGGCTTCGTCAAGCAATCGGGCGGTGACATCGAGGTTGCCAGCGAACCGGGACGGGGGACGACGTTCACCGTGCATCTGCCGCGCCACGTCGGCCAGGCGATCGTTCACGCGTCCGCCCCAGCGATCAGCGAGCCGCTGCCGGCGCAATCCATTCTGCTCGTCGAAGACAATGCCGACGTGCGTTCGGCGCTCGCCGATCTTCTGGTTTCCGACGGCCATATCGTCTCCGCCGTATCGAGCGTGGACGAGGCGCTCGCCCGGCTGGCGAGCGATCAGTACACGCTGGTGCTCTCCGATGTCGATCTGGGCGGCGGCGCGCACGGCGTCGAACTCATGCGCCGGATCGCGGAAGCGCGTCCGGGGTTGCCGCGTATCCTGATGTCTGGGCTACCGGCGGAAATCCTGGCCTTCCGCTTCGGCCTCACCGGCAAGCAACCGCTCCTTTCCAAGCCGTTCACGATCGCCGAACTCAAGGCGGCGGTACGCGAAGCGGCGTCACTGTTCAGCCACGAGCGATCATGAGCCTACCCAGAGACATACTCAAAACCGCCCGCCCTTCAGTTGGCGCCATGCTGTGCCGCGTTCTCTCGCGCTTCGCGCGCCGGCAAATTCTTGGTCTGGCGAGTGCCTGCGCGCTGGTTGCTTTGCCCGCTCTTTCCGGCGCCGCCGAACTCGGCCGCATTGGCGTCACGGTCACCGACCTCGGCAATCCGTTCTTCGTGCGCATCGCCCGCGGTGTCGAAAACGCCGCGCGCGGTATCGCTGGAAAGGACGTGAAGGTTTTCGTGATGTCGAGCGCCTATGACCTGCAACGGCAGAACGAACAGATCGAAGCTTTCATCAAGAAGAAGGTCGACCTCATCATCCTCATCGCTGCCGACCCGGTGAACATCGAACCAGCCGTGCGACGGGCGCAGGCCGAAGGCATCCGCGTCATCGCGCTCGACGTGCGCGCCGCCGGTGCCGACGCGACCTTCACCACCGACAACGTGCAGGCCGGCGAACTCGCCTGCCAACACATCGTGCAGCGGCTCAAGGGCAAGGGCAACGTGGTGATCGTCTCCGGCCCACCGGTATCGTCGATCGTGGACCGGGTGTCGGGCTGTATGTCGGTTTTCAAGGCATCTCCCGAGATCAAGGTACTTTCCTACGATCGTAACGGCGGTGGTAGTTCGGAGGGCGCGTTCGCAAAAATGACGGATTTGCTGACTGCCTTTCCCCGGATCGACGCCGTGTTCGCGATCAACGACCCCACCGCGATGGGCGTGGAGGAAGCAGCCCGTCAGGCCGGGCGCAAGGAATTCTTCATTGTCGGCATCGACGGCGCGCCCAAGGCAAAGGCGCGCATGCGCGAGGTTGATTCGCTGATCGTCGCCACGGTGGCCCAGATGCCTGATCTATTGGCTCAGAAAGCGATCGAAGCGGGCTACACGCTGTTGCGGCAGAAGCCCTTGAGCCAGCCTGTGGTAATGATTCCCGGCGTTCTGCTTACGCGCGAATCGCCGCTCGATGTCGGTGGTTGGGGGCCGTGATCCGCGTGGTTGTTGGCGTATCACGTCAGGGCGTATAATGCGCGCCGTCATTGGGGAGTAGCCTCCCTTCGCAACGAAGGGGCGTGCGCCAACAGACTTGCCTTACGGGGCATGGCGTACGCGGTTTCCATACTTGGCGAGACCTTTGACCACCGCTTCCGAGGGCCGGAGAGGCGCGTGGTCAATCGTCTGCTCCGGCCAGGAAAACCACAAGAAAATGGAAGCCTTCCTCATCTCGACAGGCATCGTCGCTCTGGCTGAAATCGGCGACAAGACGCAACTCCTTTCCTTCATTCTCGCCGCCAAGTTCCGCAAGGCGATGCCCATCACTCTGGGTATCCTGTTCGCGACCATCATCAACCACGGTTTCGCCGGCGCGGTGGGCGCGTTCGTCACCTCACTGGTATCGCCCGGCACCATGCGCTGGATCTTGGGCCTCTCGTTCATCGCCATGGCGATCTGGACGCTGATCCCGGACAAATTCGACGAAGGCGATGCGAAGTTCGCCCGTTTCGGCGTCTTCGGAACCACGTTGATCGCCTTTTTCCTCGCCGAGATGGGAGATAAGACGCAGATCGCGACCGTTGCCCTAGCCGCCCAATACAAGTCTTTTTACAGCGTTGTCTCCGGTACCACCGTCGGCATGATGATCGCCAACGTGCCGGCCGTACTGCTTGGCGGCAAGCTGGCCGACAAGCTTCCGGTGCGTCTGGTGCACGCGGTCGCCGCCGCCATTTTCGGAATTCTCGGCATTGCCACGCTGGCGGGCGCTGGCTCGGGTTTCGGGTTCTAGCCCGACGTCACCTGGTCAAGGCGGACAACCAGTACGAGCAATAAGACGGCGAAACCGCCAATCGTCGGGAAGATCGCTTCCAGCCCGACGTGGGCCGCAAGCAACCCGAAGCCTGCCGGCATCAGCGCGCCGCCCAGACACGCCGCCCCAACCTGCCAACCGATGACCTTACGCGCCGTGACGGGGTCGAAGCGGCGTGGCGTTTCGTGCATCAGGCCGGGATAAACAGGCGCACAGCCGAGGCCGAGCAGTGCCAGCCCAGTCATCGCCAATACCGGCGTACCGGGAACAAGCAGGAGGACGATGCCGGCGAGCGAAACGGCAATCCCCAGCCGCACCAGCCGCCGGTTGCCCAAGCGGTTGGAAACGAAGCCGGCGAGCACACGCCCGGCCATGATGCAGCCGTAATACAACGTCACGGCCTTGGCCGCGGTTCCGGCGTCAAAACCGCGCCCCTCGATCAACAGACTCGGCACCCACAACCCAGCCCCCATCTCGACGCCGACATACACCGTAAACAGGAAGGCTGCTAGCACCGGCGCCCACGTCGGTGTGCCTGGGCGACCTCCCGCGGCCACCTTTTCCGGGTCGTGGCGTGCCGGTCCCTGGCGTTGCCAAAGACCGAGGCTGAGCAGCAGCACGGTCGCCAAGCTCAACTGGCACACGCCGAGCAGAAGATAGCCGCGGGACCACCCGCCGGCTGAAGTCAGCGCCGCGCCCATGATTACCGGGCCGAGCGCTGCGCCGACGCCCCAGCACGCGTGTAGCCAGTTCATGTGCTTGGACGAATAGTGCTCGGCGACGAAATGATTGAGGCCGGCATCCACCGACCCGGCGCCAAGGCCGAGCGGGAAGGCCAGTACGACGACAAGCGGGAAGTTGGGCACGTGCGCCAACGCAAGCAGCGAAAGCCCGGTCAGCAAGGCGCTGGCGAAGGTGACTGGCCCCGTACCAAACCGCGCCAATACCCGACCGCTGACAAAGCCCGAAAGCGCTGAACACGTGGCGAGAATCAACGTGACCACGCCAAGAGCTTCCAACGGCTGCGCGAGGCTGATCCGCATCGCCGGCCACGCAAGGCCAAGAACACCGTCCGGCAAACCGAGGCTGACGAAGGCGAGATAAATGATCGTCAGCAGAATAAGGCGTACGAAGGCGCCACCGTGCACCGCGGCTTCCTCGGGCACACGTTGTATCGGCACCTGCATACCGGCGACCCCGGCGCTTTTCTCCTGACTCATGCTCGACTCCCTGTAGTGGGTGTGGCGGGTGCTGCCCGGTGCACCTCGACGCCGATTGCAAGCAAGGCGGCTGCCTGCTCGTGCGGCGCGTCAGCTTCAAGAACCACGTCGTGGAACATTCGCGCCGGACCGACCGAGAACGGCGCTCCCGTGCCCAGTTTGTCGGACGTTACGGCGCCGATCACCCGCCGCGCCTGAGCGGCGAGTTGCCGTTTAAATTCAGCTTCCTCGAAGCCGAATACCGCCACGCCTGCCACGGCGTCGAGCGCGCAGGCGCCGAGCAGATAAACGTCCGGCCGCAGTTCGGCAACATCGCGCAGCGCACGGGCACCGAAGGCGCCTCCAGTGCGTTTGTCCACAGTGCCGCCGATCATCACGACCTCGATGCCCTCACGTCCCGCCGCTTCCGCAGCAACCGCGGGAAAGTTGGTGACGAGCGTCATTCGCATATCGTCGGGTAGCGCACGAACCGCCGCGAGGTTGGTCGAACCTGCGTCAACAAACACCGTCTGACCGGCCGCTAGCATGCTCAACAACCCGGCAACCGTTTCACCGAGGCGGCGCTTTTCGGCCGGCATGACGCGGGCGCGCTCGACGAGCGGCCCCGAGGCCGCCGAGAGCGGCAAGGCACCGCCATAAACGCGACGACAAAGCCCAGCCGCCGCTAGCTCGCGCAGGTCGCGGCGGATCGTGTCTTCGGATGCGCCGAACTGCCGGGCAAGTTCCGCAGCCAGAACGCGGCCCTCGCTCCCGAGGCGTTCAAGAATGCGGCGTTGCCGTTCCTCGGGAAGGCATTCCTCCAGAAGCGTTGCAGAATCGCTTTGCACGTTTTCACCCGGTTCAACATAAACGCGTCTAATTGTGCATCAATACGCACAAACACGCAATGATCGCTGGAGTGCCCGGGAACAAAGCGAACGGGACGCCAAAAAAAACCGGCGAAGGGGATCGCCGGCTTTCTGCTCTTAACGTTGGGGGCGTTCGGTGGCGCCCCGAAGCTTTCCGTTACACCTTGAAACGCTGCACCGATTGCCTCAGATCGACAGCCAGCTGTTCCAGAGCGAGCACGTTGTCGTTGGCGGCATGCACCGATTGCGCGGACTCTTCGAGCATCGACGAAATCTGCTCGACGTTGCGCGCGACACTGCTGCTCGCCTGGCTTTGTTCGGTCGTCGCCGCCGCCACATCGCTGACCTTGCCCAAAGCGATTGCCGTCGCCTCGTTGATCTGCCGCAGTGCGTCGCCGGCCTTGGCGGCGATCTCGACGCCGCGCGTTACCTGCGGCCCTACCTGCCCCATGCCGTCGACGACGCGTTCGGTATCGCGATGAATGGCTTGAATCATGCCGGTGATTTGGTCGGTGGCTTGGCCCGTGCGCTCGGCAAGCTTGCGCACCTCGTCGGCAACGACGGCGAATCCGCGCCCTTGTTCACCGGCACGCGCGGCTTCGATCGCCGCGTTGAGGGCGAGCAGGTTCGTTTGGTCGGCGATCTCCTTGATCACCTGGGCGATGCCGCCGATTTCGCGCGAACGCTCGACGAGACCGCCGATCAACTCGGTCGCTTCGCTCACGCGGCTTGCGGCGCGTTCGATTTCGGCGCTTGCCTGATGCACAAGCTCTTGGCCCTGGTTCGCCAGTTGTGTGGCGCGGGTGGAGTTTTCCTCGGTTTCACGCGAACTCTGCGAGATGTGGTCGACGCTCACCGCGAGTTCCTCGATCGCGGCAGCCGTCGATGAAACGGCTTCCGACGACTGCTTCGCCGCGTTGTTGATCTGCTCCATCTGCCCGGACAAGCTTGCCGAAGCATCGCCCACCCGGCCGGCACTCTCCTGAATATGACCGATGATGTCGTGCAAGCTGCCGCGCATGCGTTCGACCGATTCGATCAGGCTGCCCGATACCGTTGCCCCGTCCACTCGCTGCGTCAAATCGCCGCCCGCGATCGCGCCGGCCAGCGACGCTGCCTGATCAGGCTCACCGCCGAGGACCCGGTAGATGCGTCTGGCCATGAAAACGGCCACGGATACGACAACCGCGAAGATAACGAGTCCGATCAAGCCGAACCGCAGCGCGTACGCGGCATACGCCTCGTCGATGTCATCGATGAAGAGGCCAAAGCCGACGATCCAGTTCCACTCGGGAATCTTCACCAGGCCGTTGAGCTTCGCTACCTCGACTTCACCTTTCGGACGCTTGGTCTTGATTTCGACCATCGACTGGTCGGCAGACTTCAGCGAATCGACGTAGACCTGCATCAGCGTACGGCCATCCGGGCCTTTGCTGCCCAGATCGATCTGCCCTTCCTTGCGGGAGTCCGGATGAACGACGACGAGGCCGTCCATCTGGCGTACGAATACATAGTCATCACCCTGGCGCAACCCAGATAGCGCCTGCTTCGCCCGCGCCTGGGCCTCTTCGTGGCTGAGCTTGCCGGATTTCTCCTGCGCCACGAAAAGGTTCACCTGTTTGCCGGCTAGACTGACCATCAGCTCAATTTGGTTCCGGCGCTCCTCAATCATTGAGGAACGGATGATCTGCAGCGCGACGACGACGAGAACGAGAGCTCCCAATGCCGCGCAGCCGACGACCCAGGCTAATCGTGTGGATAGTTTCATGTTCCCCTCCGCCAGGTTATGAATGAATTCTTCGGAACCCGACGCGCGTTCCGCGTCTGTGAATTCATTCTAGACACTGTGCAGAAGGTATGGGCTAACCGATGCAAGCTAACGGTTCAAAGACGGCAGAGGACTAGCCACCCGATGAGGCGATTGGCCCACGCGCACATGCCGGAACAAAGCGCGGATGATCAATGGCATCCGGGAAAAGGCGGGGAACAGCCCGACGGAAACCACTTCATGAACGCGGTTACTTGCGCTCGTGTGTCCTCTCTCAACCGCCCACGTCCCGAAAACGGCTCAGATACGGGGTTCCCGCCGTGTCGACGACTTACGCGATGATGCCGCCCCCTAGGCAGACGCGGCTCTCGTAGACCACCACGGACTGCCCGGGCGTAATGGCCCATTGCGGTTCGGCGAAACGAATGCGGCATGTTTGCGCGTCTACGCTTTCGACCTCGCACGGCGCATCCGGCTGACGATAACGCGTCTTCGCGGCGTACACCCAGTGCGTATGCGGCGCGCGCCCGGAAATCCAGGAAAGCTGGTCGGCGACCAATTCGTCCTTGAGCAACGCCGGGTGATCATGCCCCTGCACCACGTAGAGGACATTGCGCGCCATATCCTTGCCAGCGACAAACCAGGCATCGTGCTCTCCATCCTTCGCATACGTCTTCGTACCGCCGATGTGCAGCCCCTTGCGCTGCCCGAGCGTGTGGTAAGTCAGGCCGTCGTGTTCGCCGAGAACCCGCTCGTCGTCAAGGCAACGGATTTCGCCTTTCTTCGGCGGCAGATAGCGCATCAGGAACTCTTTGAACGGACGCTCGCCGATGAAGCAGATGCCGGTCGAATCTTTCTTCACCGCCACATGCAGCCCGGCCGCTTCGGCCATTTTTCGCACGTCGCGCTTGTACAGGTCGGCGAGCGGAAAGAGCGTGCGCGCGAGTTGCTGCTGATTGAGACGATGCAGGAAGTAACTTTGGTCTTTAGTGCCGTCTTCGGCCTTGAGCAGTTGAAACTCGCCGTTGAACTCGCGTACGCCGGCGTAATGGCCGGTGGCGATCTTGTCGGCCCCCATGGCCAACGCATGATCGAGAAACGCGCGGAACTTGATCTCCGAGTTGCACAACACATCGGGATTCGGAGTCCTCCCAGCCTGGTATTCAGTGAGGAAGATCGAGAACACGCGTTCCCGGTATTCCTTGGCGAAGTTGACCACTTCGACGTCGATGCCGATCTTGTCGGCGATGCTCATGACGTCGATGAGATCCTGTCGCGATGAGCAGTATTCGTCAGTGTCGTCATCTTCCCAGTTCTTCATGAACAGGCCGATGACGTTCCATCCCTGTTCCTTCAGCAGCATCGCCGCGACGGCCGAGTCGACGCCGCCGGACAAGCCGACGACGACTGTTTTCTTTTGTTCAGGCATCAGGCTTTCCCCAGCTTAACCATTTGTCCAGAGGCAACACGACGGCAGGCTGCCCATTGTCATTGAACCAGCTATCCACCGCGTAACGAACCCCTGCCATGGGGTCTCCCATCGATACCTTGCGCGGCGCAACGCCATCGATCTCCTCGATGACCGCCGTCCAGTGGTCGAAAATCAGGAAACGGGTACGCACCACCGGCTCGCGTACTCGATGCCAGCGCAACATCGCGTTTCGTTCGAGCAGGTTCAGCAACCGCGTCGTCGTCGTCGAGTGGTCGATGCAGTCCATCCGTCCGTAGACGCCATCATCGGCAATGTTGCCGCCTTTGTCGGCCCCTATCGGGGACACCTTGCCCGCCCAGCCGAGGAGACGCCCGATTGCGATGCCGATCAGAGCGCGCTCCTCGGCAGGCGTTTGCGCCGTCCCGAGGAACGTACGGATTTCGCTGAGTTGCCCGGCACTGAACGTTACGGATGCCGTGGTCAGGCAACTGTAGTTGAAGCAAACATCGACGCTTTCCTGCGCACTGACCACTGCGCCGGGTAGCAACAGCGCAAAGACGAGACCCGGCAACCGCTTCATTTGTAGTGGGTGATAAGGTCGAGCGGGTAGCGTCGCCCGGCGCGCAGGTCTTCGACGCAGCGCAGAATCATCGGGCTGCGATGACGATCTTCAAGCGCGCGTACTTCGTCGAACGAGAGCCAGCGCGGCCCGATGATGCCTTTATCCAGCGGGCGCTCGGGCTCATGGCCGATGATTCGCCCGCCGAAAGCAAAGCGCAGATAGGTAATGTCCTTGCCCGGATGCCGCCAGTTGTAGATGCCGACGAGGTATTCCGGCACGAAATGGTAGCCGGTTTCTTCCAGCGCCTCACGGGCAACCGCGTCCGTCAGCGCCTCCAACCGTTCGAGGTGGCCGGCCGGCTGATTGAAGCGTATTCCTTCGTCGGTCTCTTCTTCGACAAGCAGGTATTTCCCGTCTTGCTCGAGCACGGCGGCGACGGTTACATGGGGTTTCCAGATCATTATGCGGGTAGGTAAAACGCGGCAAACCCTTATTCTACCGCCATCCGGGGGGCAAAATCGGCTAGAATCCGACCTTCGAATTCGATACCCGGGGAGACGAAATCATGTCAATGGCGGATCGCGACGGCTTCATCTGGCACGATGGCCAACTCGTGCCGTGGCGCGAGGCGACGACCCATGTCCTGACCCATACGCTGCACTACGGCATGGGCGTCTTCGAAGGCGTGCGCGCCTATAAGGCAGCGAAAGGAACCGCGATTTTCCGCCTCCGCGAACACACCGACCGGCTATTCAACTCGGCGCACATCTTCCAGATGAAGATGCCGTACGACAAGGCAACGCTGATTGAAGCACAGAAGGAAGTCGTTCGCGCCAACAAGCTCGAATCCTGCTACATCCGGCCAATCGTCTTTTATGGATCGGAGGCCATGGGCATCGCGGCCAATACCCTCTCGGTGCACGTCGCCATTGCGGCTTGGCCGTGGGGCGCCTACCTGGGTGCCGAAGGCATGGAAAAAGGCATCCGCATCAAAACGTCGTCGTTCACGCGCCACCATGTGAATATCAACATGTGCCGTTCGAAGTCGGTGGGCACGTATACCAACTCGATTCTCGCGCATCAGGAAGTGGCCAACGACGGCTACGACGAAGCGCTTCTCCTGGACGTCGACGGCTATGTTGCCGAAGGCGCCGGCGAGAACATCTTCATCGTCAAGGGCGACACCCTATTCACGCCGGACCTCACCTCGTGCCTTGAGGGGATCACCCGCGCCTCGGTACTCGCGCTGGCCCGGGATCTCGGATTGTCGGTGGTCGAGAAACGCATCACGCGCGACGAAGTGTACTGCGCTGACGAAGCGTTCTTTACCGGAACCGCCGCCGAGGTAACGCCGATTCGCGAACTCGACGGTCGCCAGATCGGCGCCGGCCAGCGCGGCCCCATCACCGGCAAGCTCCAGAACCTCTACTTCGACTGTGTGAACGGCCGCGTGCCCGCACACGAAGATTGGCTAACCTACGTCAACGCGGCGTAACCCCAGCGGAAATAACTCAATCGAAAGTACGACCATGGCCGACAACAACACCCAACGGACGGTTGAAATCACCGCCAAAGACCTGCCGCTGCACTGCCCGATGCCGGACGCCCCCTTGTGGGCCAGGCACCCGCGCGTCTTCCTCATCGTCGCGCCGGACGGCGAAGTGGTCTGTCCGTACTGCAGCACCCGCTACGTTTTCAAGGGCGAAGCTCCCAAGGGACACTGACGCGGCTGCCCGCGTGGAGTAGTTGGAGTAACGTTTGAAAGGCCGTCCTCAGAATTCCGGAGAACCGGTTTCAGCCCGCCGCAAGGCGCCTTCCGCCGAACAGGCTCTGATCGTCGCCCCCAACTGGATCGGCGACGCAATCATGGCGCAGCCGCTGTTCATGCGGCTGCTCGAACACCACCCCGGTCTGCGACTCGACGCCCTCGCCCCACCCTGGGTGGCGCCGGTGCTCGAACGGATGCCGCAGATTAGAGAGATTGCCATCAACCCCTTCGCGCATGGCGAGCTCTCGCTCAAGGCCCGCTTCCGCCTCGCCCGTACGCTGGCCGCGAAAGGTTACGACCAAGCGTACGTTCTGCCCAATTCGCTCAAGTCGGCGCTGATTCCGTTGTTCGCCGGCATTCCCCGACGCGTGGGCTTTACGGGTGAGTCGCGGTACAGGCTGATCAACGTGCGCCATACGCTTGACCCCGCCGCGTTGCCGCAGATGGCCGAACGCTTCGCGCAACTCGCGGAGGAGGTCGGTGCACCGCTGCCACGCCCGCTACCACTGCCCCGGCTCGTGAGTACGCACGAACAGCAGGCGAAAGCGCTGGACGAACTGCGTTTGGCGAAGCCCGCCCGGGTAGCCGTGTTCTGCCCGGGCGCGGAATACGGACCGGCCAAGCGCTGGCCGGCGCGCCATTTTGCCGCCCTCGCCGATGCCCTGGCGACCCATGGGTACGTCGTCTGGCTACTTGGCTCGGGCAAGGACAAACCGGTCGGCGACGAAATCGTACGGCTGGCGACCGGCGGGGCGCGGCCGGTCAACTTCTGCGGCGCCACGCGGCTTACTCAGGCCATCGACCTGATCGGTCTTGCCGACGTCGTCGTCTGCAATGATTCGGGCCTGATGCACGTGGCGGCGGCAGTAGGGCGACCCCTGGTCGCACTCTACGGCTCGTCCTCGCCGGGATTCACGCCGCCGCTCTCGCCGACGGCGCAAATCCTGAGCCTGAACCTTGATTGCAGTCCCTGCTTCAAACGGGAATGCCCGCTCGGCCATCTGGATTGCTTGAACAAACTCGAACCGCAACGCGTGCTCGCCGCCTGCCTGGCGGCGGCCTCGCGTGCGGCGGTGATGGGAGAAAGCGCATGAGAACGCTCTACACCTCGTCGGAGGACGCCGAGGAGGCGTTCTACAACGCGATTGGCCACGGCGATATCGACGCACTGATGAATGTGTGGGCCGAAGACGAAGAAATCGTCTGCATCCACCCCACCGGGCAACGAATCACCGGGGTGGGCGCCATCCGCGAAAGTTGGCAGGCGATCTTCGGCGACAACGCGCGCTTTTCGATGCAAGCGCGCTGCCTTGTGCGCTGGGAGAGCATGTTGCTGTGCATCCATAGCGTCATCGAGACGCTTTATGTCGGAGACGAGCCCATGCCGCATGCACAGATGCTGACGACGAACGTTTACCAGCGCGGAGCCGATGGCTGGCGCCTGCTCGTTCACCATGCAACGCCGGCTTCGGAAGCGGACCATGAAGGCGCCGACTTTGCCGACGATTTCGGCGGTGGCGAGCGGACGCTGCATTGAACGCTCTCCACCCGAAACCAGAAACCGGACCCCCGGGGGTATATCGCGCTCCGCCGTGGCTGCCGGGCGGCCATGCACAGACCATCTACCCGGTCCTCTTCCGCCGCGCCATCCGGGCTTTCCGCCGTGAGCGATGGGAAACGCCCGACGGCGACTTCATCGATCTGGACTGGAACGCGGCGGGCGGGTTTGCCGAGAATGGCCAATCGCCGCTTGTCGTGCTCTTCCACGGCCTTGAGGGCAGTTCGCGCAGCCATTATGCGCAGGCGCTCATGCAAACCCTCGACCATGTGGGCTGGGCCGGAGTCGTGGCCCATTTTCGCGGCTGTTCAGGCGAACCGAACCGCCTGCCGCGCGCCTACCATTCGGGCGACAGCGACGAAGCAGACTGGGTTCTGCGCCGCTTGAAGCAGTTGCATCCTCAACGTCCGCTCTACGCCGCCGGGGTGTCGCTCGGTGGCAACGTGTTGCTCAAATGGCTCGGCGAGCGCGGCGATGACGCGGCGAAGATGGTGGATGGAGCCGCGGCCGTCAGCGCGCCACTCGACCTCTCCGTTTGCGGCCACCACCTGAGCCGCGGTTTCAATCGCATCTACTCGCTACATTTTCTGCTCAGTCTGAAAGCCGCGTCGGCGGCAAAGCTCGAACGTTTTCCGGGATTGTTCGACCGGCGACGCCTGCGCGCCGCGGCCACGCTTTACGATTTCGATGATGTCGTCACCGGCCCGCTGCATGGTTTTGCGGGCGCCGACGACTACTGGCGCCGGGCGTCGAGCAAGCCTTGGCTGGGCGGCATTCGCGTCCCGACGCTCATCCTCAACGCACTTAACGACCCCTTCCTGCCGCGCGAGGCGCTGCCTTTGCGACACCAAGTTGCGCCGAGCGTCACACGCGATTTCCCGGATCAAGGCGGCCACGTCGGTTTCATGACCGGCCCGTTCCCCGGGCATACCGAGTGGTTGCCGCAACGCTTGCTGAGTTTTTTTCGCCATGGCCGCTAAAACTGCGGCTACAAGACGCGTCCGCCTTAGCCGCGCCGCGCCGCAATCAACCGATCCTTCACACCTGAGGAGGCCATCATGTCACTGAACCCCGTTATCGCCCTGCTCGGCCGCCGCCTGCGTCTCGCTGTCATTGGCGGCGGACCGGGCTCGTTCATCGGCGCGATGCACCGGCATGCCGCCGCGCTCGACAACCGGTACGAGCTCGTCGCCGCCGCACTGTCTTCGGACGCTGAAAAAGCGCGCCGGGCGGGAAGCGAACTTGGCCTCGCCCCTGAGCGTGCCTATGCGAGCGGACTGGAACTTATCTCGGGCGAAAAGGCGCGCGCGGATGGCGCCGACGTTATCGCCATCATGACGCCGAACGACAGCCACTTCGAACTTGCCAGCGCAGCCTTGGGCCTGGGTTTCGACGTCATCTGCGATAAGCCGATGACCAACACGGTCGACGAAGCGGAACGACTCTACGCAGCGGTCCAATCGAGCGGCCGGGTGTTCTGCCTGACGCACAACTACACCGGCTACCCGCTGGTCCGCCAGGCGCGCGCCATGATCGCCGCCGGGGAACTCGGCGAGATTCGTCTGGTGCAGGTCGAATACGTGCAGGGCGGCAACGCCCGCGAGACCGATCCGATACGCGCCCGCAGCTGGCGCCACAATCCAACCAAGAGCGGACCGTCGCTCGTCATGGGCGACATCGGCTCGCACGCGCACAACCTGCTGCGCTTCATGACGGGCCTCGAGGTCACCGAGGTGGCGGCTGAAGTCGGCAGCATCGTCCCCGGCCATCTCGTGCATGACTACGCCGGCGCCATGCTGCGCCTGAGCAACGGCGGACGCGGCAGCTTCTGGGTTACGCAAGCCGCCGCGGGCGTCGAGAATGGATTGCGCATCCGGGTGAGCGGCGCGCTCGGTAGCCTCGAATGGGAGCAGGAACTGCCGCAGGTACTGCGTTATAAGCCACTCGACGGACCGGCGCAATTGCGTACGCCGAACGGGCCGGGCACATTGCCGCTTGCCGCGCGCTCATGCCGTGTCGTAAAGGGACACCCGGAGGGCTTCCCGGAAGCCTTCGCCAACCTTTACTCGGATGCCGCCGAAGCCATTGCGGCACTCCGTGCCGGCGCCGCCGTCGATCCGCTCGCGTTGCACTTTCCGAACTGCGGCGACGGCCTTCTGGGCGTCCGCTTCATCGCGGCGGTGATCGAGTCCAGCGCCGCAAACGGCGCCTGGGTCAAGCTGAACAGCCACCTGGGATAAGCAAGTTCGGGGCAGGCTCCGGAGCCCTGCCGGACAAACGGAGGCGGCACGCCTAGATCGGGGCCCGCCAGCCCCACATATCGGCCAGCGCGCGGCACTCGGCGACGGTGCCGACGCTTTCCGTCGTCGAAACCGAACGCAGCGCCGACGCGGCGGCGCATAGGCCGAGCGACAAGCACTCGTCGACAGGCCAACCTTCGTGCAGCCCATACAAGACGCCAGCGGCGAACGCATCGCCCGCACCGTTGGCTCCTTTGATCGCTTCAGGCGGTACGTCGAGGGACGGACGGGCGATCACCTCGCCGTCGCGCGTCGCGGCGACGCAGCCGCCCGGGAAGTGAATGGCGACGAGTTCCAGCGGACCCTTGACGAGCAGCGCGACCGCCGCGCGCCTAGCCGCCCCGGCTGAAGTCATGCCACCGGAAACAATGTCGATACCGGTCAGCACGCCGGCCTCGTAATCATTGATGATCAGGCTGTCGAGATGCTGCAGGCATGGGGTGACGAGCCGGCGAACCTCCTCGGGCTCGCCGGAAATCATTTCGAGATTGGTGCGCAACCCCGCGGCACGGGCGCGGCGCAGGACCGTGACCCAGCCGTTGGCTTCCTCATTGCCAGCGGCGTCCATGCGCGCATGAATCCCCGGCGCACCGAGATGGAGGATGCGCGCCGCGGTGGTCGAGAAATCAAAGTGCTCCGGACCCAGCAGCGCGTTGGCGCCCTGGTGATGGAAGAAGGTCCGCTTGCCGGTCGAGCGCACGGTCATCACATCGGTATGCGAAGTACCGACGCCGTCGAGCACATGCAGGCCGCAATGTTCGATACCGTGCCGAGCGCACGCGGCGATCAGCAGCCGCCCCGCATCGTCGTTGCCGACGACGCCGGCCGCCGAGACAGGGAATCCCGGAGCGAGGCGCGCCAGATCGAGCGCCATGTTATGCGCCGGACCACCGCCCTGTATCTCGCGTGCGACGATCTGGGTGAGGGTTTCCTGTTCCGGCCAGTGGCTGATCGTGTTGTTGTGATCGACGAGCCAGCAACCGCCACAGAGAATGCCGCGGCGTTTCACTCTCGTTCGTCCCGCAGCAAAGGATCGCTGATCGCGAGGTCGTCGTCCAGGCCAAGCACAGGCTGGATGTTCCGGCTCTGCAAGGCACCGTGGTAGGCGCGCACGGCTTCTTCCGGCGAAAGCTCCCGAGTGATGACGCCGCGCATCAGGCGCACGAGATCAAGCGGGCTTTGCGCCAGATTAATCTTGCGCCCGAACAGCGCCACGCGCGCGCCGGCACGCTCGGCTCGGGACAGCAACTCGAAGGTATCGCGCGTCGTACCTTGTGCGCCACCGAGAATGCCGACGATAAGCCGTTGCGGATCATAGGAGGCCAGCGCTTCCATCGCGCGCCGGCCGTTATAGACGATTTTCAGGAATACGGGCTGCTCGGCGGAAACGACGCCGGCCAGCAGACGCACGATCGAATCCCCGAGGAAATCGCCGATCTCGGGAGCCGGAACACCAATATCGAGATTCGGGTTGAATACTTCAAGGAAGTGACGCATCCCAAGTTCGGCTGCTTCGGCGCGGAACGCCGAATACGCTTCCAGCGTCGCCAGATCGCGCACGACTTCGTTGGAGAAGGTGACCGAATAGAGCCCGAGGTCGGCAAACTCGCGCACACGCGGCAAGCGTGCCGTACGGAACGGACGCGAGGGCTCGCTGCCGTAACGGCCGCCACGCGGATACCAGATGTCCGTGGCGTCGTTGTAACGCACGGCGGGGGTCACTTCACTGTTCGCAAACAACCCCTCCCGGGCCAGAATCTCCGCCGCCGACGCGCTCGTCAGCATGATGTCGACCAAGCCGGACTTTGTCATGGCGCGGATCGCGTCCAGATAGACGGCTCGCCGCGCGAAACCGGGGAGCGGCTGTCCGTCCGTGCCGCGGACGGGGCCGGGCGAAGTAAGGCCAAACGCCATTTCCGCGTCCTTGGCGTCGGCAATGATGAAGTCCTGCGGGGTATAGGCGCCCGAACGGAGGCGCGCCAGCTTTCGGTCGAGACTTTTCATTATTCGGACTCGCAATCGAAGAAAGCGGAAAGAAGAAGACGCTTTGGTAGCACCGGATTACGGCGGAATACGCTGGCGTCCGGGCCCCTCGGCCTGGACGCCCCAGGTGTCACCGCTTAGATGTAACGGGCGACGAGATTCTCGAGCATTTCCTGACGTCCCGAACGCGGCTTGGGATCGAGCCCTTGCTGCGCGGCGCGGTCTGCTACCGCGGCAAGATCGAGCTGCTTGTTCAGGATGTCCTTGCCCATGCCCGCGTTCCAGCCGGCGTAGCGAGCTTCCCTGAACTTACCGAGCTGATCGTCCTCGACCATCTTGGCGGCGATGAGCAGGCCGTGCGCCAGCGTATCGATGCCGCCGACATGCGCGTGCACCAGATCGGCCGCGTCGATGCTCTGACGACGAACCTTGGCGTCGAAGTTGAAACCGCCGTTCGTCAGGCCGCCGCTCTTCAAAACGTGATAGAGCGCCAGCGCCGTTTCGCCGACATCGTTCGGGAACTGGTCCGTATCCCAGCCATTCTGGGGATCGCCGCGGTTGGCATCCACCGAACCGAAGCAGCCGAGCGCGGTGGCCATGGCGATTTCATGCTCGAAGCTGTGGCCCGCGAGCGTCGCATGGTTGCACTCGATATTCACTTTGACTTCGTTTTCAAGGCCGTGCTGCTTGAGGAAGCTGTACACCGTCGCCACGTCGAAGTCGTACTGGTGCTTGGTCGGCTCCATCGGCTTCGGCTCGATCATGATGAAACCCTTGAAGCCGATCTTGTGTTTATGTTCGACGACCATCGAGAGGAAGCGGCCGAGTTGCGCCAGTTCGCGCTTGAGATCGGTATTGAGCAGCGTCTCATAGCCTTCACGGCCGCCCCAGAGCACATAACCGCTGCCGCCCAGACGCTTCGTCGCTTCGAGTGCGTCGCGCACTTGCAATGCCGCGCAGGCGAAGACTTCGGGATCCGGATTGGTCGCCGCACCGGCCATGTAGCGCGGGTGCGAGAAGAGGTTCGCGGTACCCCAGAGCAGCTTGACACCATGCCGCTCCTGCGCCGCCGCTGCCTTGTCCACCATGTGCGCGAAGGCCTTCTGGCTCTCGCGCAGGTTGCCCAATTCGGGCGCCAGATCGCGGTCGTGGAAAGTGTAGAAAGGAACGCCGAGCTTGGTCACGAAGCTCATCGCTTCGTCGAGCTTGGCTTCGGCTTGCGCGAGCGGGTCACCGGCCTTCTGCCAGGGACGGTCGAACGTGCCCGACCCGAAGACGTCGCTACCGCCCGAACAGAAGGTATGCCAATAGCAGACGGCGATACGCAGTTGCTCTTCCATCGTCTTGCCGAGCACGACGCGCTTCGGGTCGTACCAGCGGTAGGCCAACGGATTGGTCGTATCCGGGCCGGCGTAGCGGACGGGCTCGATTTCCGAGAAGTAAGTTGCAGCCATTCAAGTCTCCTTTAAGTGATCCGGGCGCAATCCGACGCATCCGGGCGTATCCCAACCAAAACTATTCGCGGATTAAGGATGGTGAAAACATCTCTGCTTCCGCGACAACAAAGTACCATCCCCTATCGCCGAATCGCCTCGAAAACACCTTCTGCAGTTCCGAACAGCGCTCGATCAATACCGTCTGTCCAGCGATGGCAAAACGGGAAAACCCTCTCGAATCGCCTTTCTTGTTCTTGTTTTCGGTGAGTTTCCAGGCGATTCCCACAGCGCTCAATTTAACGAAGACTAGACACGCGGTCTGTTATCTTTCACACTAAGACTGATACTTTTTTAGCAACTTCGGCAAGCAGGCTAATTGGCCGGTCAGACACCGCAAACGCCTCCCTTATCATTTATTTGTCATGCGTATCGTTTTCGAAAAAGTCCCCGATTCGGATGGCTCGTCGTTTGGATGCTTCCACGCCGGCGGGCGAGTGTTTGATTGCCCGTATCACATCCATCCGGAAGTCGAAATCCTTCATATCCTGAGCGGGACGGGTCTACTCGTCGTTGGTGATCACATCGGCCGATTCGTACCCGGCGATCTCTTCCTTTTCGGCAGCGGGCTGCCGCACATGCTGTGCAGCGATCCAATTGCCGCTGAGTCCAGCGAACCGACTCACATTCGTTATATCCAGTTTAAGCGTGAGAACTTCGGGCCTTCGTTCTGGGAGATGCCCGAACAACAGCGGGCCGCCGGTCTGCTTGCTCGGTCCGGGCGCGGCCTCCGTTTCAGCGGAGCCGAGACCGCCCGCCTGTTGCCGACGATGGATCGGCTATGGGAAACATTCGGCGCACGACGCCTCTGGGGATTGCTGGAATTGCTCGAGGATATGGCGCAGTGTGCAGACGCCGACGTAACGGCGATGACTAGCGTTGGTTATGCGCCGGTGGCTACTCATCGTGATTCAGAACGCCTCAATCGCGCCATCCAGTACATGAACAACGGGCTCGGCAGTCCGCTCACGTTGGCCGACGTAGCCAAGACCGCGGGTATGTCGCCCCAGGCATTCAGTCGCTTTTTCCACAAGTTCATGGGGGTCCCTTTCGTGGAATACGTCGCCTCGCTGCGCATCAGCCATGCTTGCCGCTACCTTCTGGAGACCGACAAGACGATTGCGGCCATCTGCTATATCTGCGGCTTCAACAATCTGTCGAACTTCAACCGGCAGTTTCTCAAGCACAAAGGGACGACGCCAAAGGCCTATCGCCGCGACGGCAACGTCAAGAAGACCGAGTCTTTTCCGGTATCCACCGCGCTTCCAGGGAGCCGAACAGCATTGGCCGGGCCTTCTCGTGCACACGCGTTGTAAGCCTTCAGCATAATTCGGGATGGACAACGTTCGCCTCCGAAGTCTCTGGCACCCGCTCAAGGAGCCTTCTCCGATAAACTGTCGCTTTTCCAATCGCCAATGATTGGCGTCCGTAGACGCGAGACGGACGCTCCTGACCGCTCTGACCGCTATGTCAAACACCTTGCCTTCGATCGCTGAACATTATCTGGAACGCCTCAAGAAACTGCTCGCGGGCGGCGAACGACGACTGATCGGGCTAGTCGGTGCCCCCGGCGCCGGGAAGTCGACGCTGGCCGAAGCGCTTGCCGCGGCTTTCCCCGCCGTATCTCAGGTTGTTCCGATGGACGGTTTCCATCTCGCCAATGCCGAACTGGCTCGCCTCGGCCGGGGCCACCGTAAGGGTGCACCGGACACTTTCGATAGTGCCGGGTACGCCGCGCTGCTGCGCCGCATTCGCCATCAATCCGCTGACGAAATCGTCTACGCGCCGGCTTTCGACCGGGCGCTCGAGGAGCCGGTGGCCGGGTCGATCCCCGTCCAAGCGGAAACACGGCTGATCATCACCGAAGGCAACTATCTGCTGCTTGAAGACGGCCATTGGGCGAAGGTTGCCTCGCTACTCGACGAGACGTGGTATGTCGCGACCGACGACAAGTTACGTGTAAGCCGGCTTACTCAACGGCATGAGCGGTTCGGCCGCAGCCCTGAAGCTGCGGCGGCCTGGGTGGAAAGCACCGACGAGCCCAACGCGCGCCTGATCGAGCGATGCAAGGAACGCGCGAACGTCGTTTTCGAGTGGTGATGACAAGCCACCCTGCTCCTGCTGGAGTGGCTGCTGCCTTTAACCCTTGCGATGGAACGCTACTTGTCGCGGTGCAGGCATTCCTCGGCGAACAGGGCTGCGCCCACGATACCCGCCTGATTGAGAAAACTTGCCGCGATAACGGGCGCCTTGGTCGTGATCATCGGCGAGAACTTGTGCAGTTCGTCGCTGACGCCCCCTCCGAGGATGATTAGATCGGGCCAGAGCAGCGCTTCCATCGTCGTCAGATAGTGGTCGAAGCGTTTCCCCCACTCCTTCCACTTCAGCCCCTTGGTGACCCGAACGGCCTCAGAGGCATAGCGTTCGGCCTCAACCCCGTTGTCGAGGTAAACGTGGCCAAGCTCGGTATTCGGCAGCAGATGCCCGTCGATAAATACGGCGGTGCCGAGCCCCGTGCCGATCGTGATGATAAGGACCACGCCGGCGTTCCCTTTGCCGGCTCCAAAGCGCATCTCCGCCATGCCGGCCGCATCGGCGTCGTTGGCGACGAAAACGCGGCAACCGGTCTGCGCCGAGAAAAACTCGGCGATCGGCAGACCGATAAACGATTTGTGAACATTGGCCGCCGTCCGCGCAATGCCACGCTGGATGGCGGCGGGGAACCCGATGCCAACAGGCCCTGTCCATTTGTGCTCGGTGACGAGTTCCTTCAACACCGCACCGATCGCTTCCGGCGTCGCGGGACGCGGGGTCGGGACGCGCACCCGCTCGGTGATCATCTCCCCCGTTGTCGTTTCGACAACAGCCACCTTGATGCCGGTACCGCCTACGTCAATGCCTAGAACTTGCACGATGTAATCCCCTTAAAGACCGTTGGTGCGAAGATCGGCACCGGACGGTTGGGCGCGAGACGGGCACATTGGATACAACGTCCCTCGCCCTCCGTGCGGTGAATGCCGACTGGCCGTGCTCGGATCAGCGCTCGCTGCCAGCGCCGGAAATGACGTCGACCCACACCGCGAGCAGCAGGATGGAGCCTTTGACGATCATCTGCCAGAAGGAATCGACACCGATCATCGACATGCCGTTGTCCAGGCTCGCCATAATCAACGCACCGATCAACGCGCCGTACACCGTACCCACCCCACCACGGCTGGATGCGCCACCGATGAAGCAGGATGCGATGGCGTCAAGCTCGCCCAAGGTACCGGCCGAAGGCGATCCCGCCGCCAGACGCGCCGTCGTCGTCAGGCCAGCAAATGCAGCCATCAGTCCCATCAAGCCGAAAACGAGCATCTTGATCAGGCGGACATTGACGCCCGAAAGACGGGTGGCTTCGAGGTTTGAGCCAATCGAGTAGATGCGGCGACCGAACACCGTGCTGTTGGCGATAAAAGTGAAAATACCAAGGATGATCAACGTCGCGAGCACGGGAACCGGAATTCCCTCGTACTGGTTAAGAGCCGTGACAAAGCCAGCGATCACCACCGCAACGATCACCAGCTTCGCGATGTCCTGCCACATCGGCGCCACGGAGAGACCGTGTTTCGCCCTACCGGAGCGCGTCCGGTAAGTGAGGAACGCTAGCAGGAGGAAAACGACAAGACCCAACATGTTGCCGAAAGCGATCGGCAGATAACCCTGCCCGATCAGGATCAGGCCCTGGGAATCCAGCGGAACTGTCGTGCCCTTCGTAATGCCAAGAAGGATTCCACGGAAGGCGAGGAAGCCCGCGAGACTGACGATGAACGAAGGAACGCGGAGATAGGCCACCCAGTAACCGTTGAACAACCCGATGAAGATGCCGAGCGCAATCACGATCGCGATGGTGACCGCCATCGGCATATGGTAGGTGTAGTCGAGGATTGCGGCGACGCCACCGAGCAAGCCCAGCGAAGCGCCGACCGACAGGTCAATTTCACCCGAAATAATGATGAACACCATTCCCGAAGCCAGCATGCCGGTGATGGCCATTTGCCGCAGCAGGTTGGAGAAATTGCGCGACGTCAGGAAGGCGCCGTCGGTGATGTAGCCGAAGAAGCTCCAGATCGCGACGATGGCGATCAATAGCGCGAGCACCTTGTACTGGGAGAAAAACCGCTTAAGGTTTCGGGTGGCAGTAGTCATTTTCGAGTCGCTTTCTCTTGAGTCTCTGGAAGATGGGAACGCCGTGGAGCGCTTACGCGGCCATGCCGACCGCACCGAGCGCTGCGGTAAGAACCTGTTCTTGCGTCAAACCGTCGTTGATGAAATCACCGCGCAGTTGGCCCTCACCGATTACCAGCACGCGGTCGGAGATGCCCAGCACCTCGGGAAGCTCGGAACTGATCATGATGATCGACAGGCCCTGACGAACCAGTTCAAACATCAGCTTGTAGATTTCGTATTTCGCACCCACGTCGACGCCGCGGGTCGGCTCGTCGAGAATCAGCACCTTGGGGCTCGGCAGCAGCATTTTCGAAAGCACCGCCTTCTGCTGATTTCCGCCTGACAGGCCACGGATCGGCAGGTCCGGCGAGGCGGTCTTGATGCGCATGCGTTCGATCGATTTTCCGATCTGATGCAACTCCGATTCTGCGTCGATGACGCCGAACTTGGCATAAGTTTCGAGAACCGCCATCGTGATGTTCGCACCGACGCCCTGCAGTGGAACGATGCCGTGCCGTTTGCGATCCTCCGGTACCAGGCAGACCCCCTGGGTCACGGCGGCGCGCGGTGAATCGATTTCGATCTTCTTCCCGTCGAGCCAGAGCTCAGCTTCGTATTGCCCGGGGTAGCAGCCGAAAATTGCCATGGCGAGCTCAGTTCGCCCTGCGCCGACAAGACCTGCAACACCGAGGATTTCGCCGCGCCGCAGTTTGAACGATATGTTGTCGACGCGCTTGCGGGCCGGGTTGTTGACGTCGAGACAGGTAACGTTGCGCGCCTCGAAAAAAGGCTCGCCGATCGGGTGCTCCTCTCGCGGGAAGAGATTCTTGATCTGGCGCCCAACCATCATGGTGATGATCTCGTTGGTGTCCATCTCGCTCATCGCGCGTGTCCCGACGTGGGTGCCGTCGCGGATGACGCTGACCGTATCGCACACGGCGGCGATCTCATCGAGCTTGTGGGAGATCATCACGCACGCGACGCCCTTGCGCCGCAGGTCGCGGATGATGTCGAGCAGGATTTCGGTCTCGGACTTGGTCAGCGACGAGGTCGGCTCGTCGAGAATGAGGAGCTTTGCCTTCTTGTTAAGCGCCTTGGCGATTTCGATCAACTGCTGATGCCCGCCACCATAGTGATGCACTGGTAGAGCGACGTTCACGTCCGGCATCTTCAACTCGGCCATCAGTTCTTCCGCACGCTTGTACATCGCCGCATAGTTCATCAGGCCACCGGGGAAGGTGATCTCGTTGCCCATGAAGATGTTCTCGGCGACCGACAACTGCGGTACGAGCATCAGTTCCTGGTGAATGATGACGATGCCGGCCTCTTCGGTCTCGCGGATCGTTTTGGCCTTCAGCTCCTTGCCTTCCCAGAAAACCTCGCCTTCCCATGTTCCATGGGGGTATACGGCCGACAGCACTTTCATGAGCGTGGACTTGCCGGCGCCATTTTCACCGCACAACCCCACGACTTCGCCCGCCCGCACTTTGAGATCGATTCCGTCGAGCGCCTTGACGCCATTGAAATCCTTGACGATTCCTCGCATATCCAGAAGGTATTCGGACATGATTCCCCGCTTCAAAAGAAAGTTATTTGATCCCTGCGACGAGGGAAGACGAAGGTTCTGGTTCCAATACCCCTCGACGCAACAGTGCGTCGGCCGTGGGGGAATCTGTATGTTGCGGCAAGCGCCTTGGGACGCTTGCGCTCTGTGTTGTCGGATATGGGAAGCCGGGAGCCGCGACAAAAACCGTAACAGCCGCTCGGCGCGAGCCGCATGATCGCTGTGCTGTGGTCGCATGGCAGCTAGCCGAGCGTGCGCAGTCGATTTCACGGAGAAATCGCCGCGCCCGCGTCGTGCCCGCTGAGGTCCGCTTATGCATCTGACCAACTCCTGAAATCGGCGCTGCCCTGAAGGTGAGCCGTTTTATCCCTGTTTGGTGCCCTGTTCGATGCAAGGCTCCGAATTTGTTCGTACATTAGTTCATTAATCGTACTAATGCAATACCCTTGAACTAACTTTTGCTAACGAATTACCCCGACTACGTCACACCACGATTTTTCGATGAAGTTTCACCTACATAGCCGCACAGAGGCGTTAGTTCAAGCGCAGCCCGAAATCCAGCGGACGTAAGAGCGCGTGCTTGACGAGAGCCGCCGCACCGACAGCCACCCAGCGGGAACCGAAACGCGAGAGTCGTATTTCCGGCAACTGCAGCTGGCAATCCAAGGCGTAGCGTTCGACGCACGCGTTGGCGGCGTCCAGCAAGGGCGCGCCCAGGTCGCATAACGGGCCGCCAAGTACGATTCGACCGGGGTTGAAGTACATCCAGAGGTTCTGGATCAGGATGCCCAGATAGTGCCCGGCACGGCGCACCGCCAGCATGGCGGCCTCGTCGCCCCGATCGACGAGCTCCTTTATGGTGTCGACCGAAAGCAGGTCTTCCGTGTTGCCGACGATACGCGTACTAATCGCCCGCTGCCCAATGAAAGTCTCTGCGCAGCCGCGGCGCCCACAAGAACACCCCGGCCCGTCGAATTGCAGGATCGAGTGCCCCACTTCGCCGGCAAAGCCGTCCGCGCCGAGGAACAGTCTGTCGCGCACGATGATTCCAGCGCCGACGCCGACGCCAATACCCAGGCACACCAGCGGATCGGGCAAGGGCGAATCCCCGAACTCATGTTCGCTCAAGGCGGCAACGTCGTAATCGTTTTGTACTTGAATTGACAGGCCTTTAACGCCGATCAAGGCAAGCTCACGGGAAAGGCTCGCCTGGAAGGGAACGTCTCGCCATGGGAGGTTTGGAGCGAGCTTGACGACACCCTGCCTGTCCAGAACCGCACCGGGTACGCCGACCCCGATCCCCAGAAGGTACCGCCCCGCGGCTTGCGCCTGCTTAACCAACGTCCCGATGATCCGCGCCAACTGTCGGATGGCTTTTTCCGGGTCGTGACTAGCCAAGGCTTCTGACGCCTCGTGGAGAATCTCGCCGGTGAGCGAGACGATCAGCACATTGATTGCGTCGAGGCTGACGTCAGCCCCGATCATTGCCAGGCTTTTACCGTTCAGAAACAAAGGCGTAGGGCGGCGACCAATCGCGCCCGTCGCCTGCACGTCCGATTCTTCAAGCCAACCTTCGTCGATCAAATCCTGGACAAGTAGGCTGACCGTCGATTTCGTCAGTCCAGTCTCTTTGGCGAGATCGGCACGCGACAGACCGGGAGCCCTTTGAACGACCCGCACGAGCGCCATCCGATTGATTTCGCGCAGGAGGCTTTGGTCGCCAGTGATGGACATGGTGTTAGTTGTTTTATCGAACTATTAATTAAAGACGAGGTCTCGCCAACCGTCAGACAAAAGGATGAAAAGAAAAACCCCGCTTACAGGGACAACAAAGAAACTGACCGTGCCGGGGAATTCCGCGCCCCGTAACAGAACGCGGTTCGCCGGAGACCGGCGGAATGCAGAGTTCTGCTCTGCATTCCTCCCAGCCGTAAGCCCGATTACATGCCGAGCTGTTGCTTCGTGTAGAAGTTGTCCTTCACCAGAACGTCCATGTTCTGCTTGGTGATGACGATCGGATCAAGCAGAATCTGCTCGATGCCGCCTTCCGCCTTCTCGGGCTTGTAATTGAACTTCTCGCCCTTGACGAGGCCGACGGACAGCTTGGCCGCTTCGGTAGCGATCAGGCGCAGCGACTTGTAAACCGTCATCGTTTGCGTGCCAGCGAGGATGCGCTTGCAGGCGGCAAGTTCGGCGTCCTGCCCGGTCACCGGCACTTTACCGGCCAACTTCTGGCCAGCCAGAGCCTGGATGATGCCGCCGGCGGTACCGTCATTCGGGCCGAGGAAGCCGTCGATCTTGTTCTGATATTGCGTCAGGACGTTTTCGGCGATCGACAATGCGTTGGCGGGCAGCCAGTCCTTGACGGCCTGTTCACCGAGGATCTTGACCTTGCCGCTCTTGATCGCCGGATCCATCGCCTTCATCGCACCAGCCTTGAACAATTTGGCGTTGTTGTCGCCGGGATCGCCGGACAGAACATAGACGTTGCCGCCGTTCGGCATGGCCTTCATCAGCGCTTCGCCCTGCATGAAGCCGACGCGCTCATTGTCAAAGGAGATATAGACATCGACGTCCGGGCTCTTGATCAGGCGGTCGTACGAAACGATCTTGATGCCAGCCTTCTTGGCTTCCTTGAGCACGTTGGTCAGTGTCGACTGATCCTTCGGCACGATCACCAGCGCGTCAACTTTGCGCGATATCAGGTTTTCGATCTGAGCGACTTGCTTGGCGCTGTCGCCGTCGGCGGACTGAACGCTAACTTCGGCGCCGAGTTTCTTCGCGGCCTCGATGAAATAGTCGCGATCGCGCGCCCAACGCTCAACACGCAGGTCGTCGATCGAGAAGCCAATGACCGGCTTTTCCTTGGATGCAAATGCGGGCAACGACGCGCAGGCCGCTGTGGCAGCAAGCAGAGCCAAAAGGGTGCGGCGAACGGTAAAACGGTTCATCTAGGTCTCCTTGAAAGAATAACGAGAGGCAAAGCTCCCAATAATTACCGCTGCATGGAACAGCGACGAAACGCTTGAATAAACGAACTCACAACCGCTCGTACGTCTCCGGACGAGCCTTCAGCACACAACAAGAAACACAACGAAAAAAACCATCACTTTTCCGCCGGGCAGAGCGAAACCCCGCTAAAGCATGGCTCGTCACTGACGGAGGAAAACGCGACGTACCGAACAATCGGGGATGGAAATACAGGTGCAAGTCGCGGCGTGGACGAGATAAAAACCGAGAAAAAAGCGGTAAGGACTTCCGCGAAACCGCAGAGAAGAACAGCGAGCGCGCTTGCGAACCGGAATGGCCGGAAAGACCGAAGGCAGATGGGGCGTACGAAGCCGAATGCGCGGTATCCGAGCTATGCACTCGCCACGCCGACGTTGACAGAAGCTTGACCCCAGCGACGCAGGGATTGATCCCCAACTCCATCTGACGCCTCCTGCTGGACCCGCTGCCGGCTTATGGAGCCCGCTGGCGGAATCGTTATCCCTTGACCTGGACTTCAGCGTCCGGTCGTATATTTTGTTCAGCGCTCGTACGTTAGTTCAAATATCGTACTAAAGCAAGCCCATCTTCGAACTATTTTTGAAAAAGCTAACGCCGTTAGTCGAACCTCGAATTAATCGCGGGCGATAGGGAGCTAGGTTCCGAAAAAGAATAATAAATTTCTTGTCACACGCCTTTTACGGCCCCGCTGCCTGTCCATCTGGATATTCGGGAATAACCCTCAACTCATTGTTGTTACTACCATTACCGAAGAAAATCGAGGGAAAAAGAGGCGCCGGGCATACAACACCGAAACACAAATCTCGCTCCATACCAAATAAATAGGATGCATCCAATGCATCAATCACGGCGGAGAGTTTGCTATCGGACAAAAACCGACGTTGCTGCATTCGTTTTAGTCCGTTCGCCGAACTATGTCACAGATAGCTTCTCTGCCTGTCTGCCGGCCTCGGGAGGGCGAGCTCCTCGTAACCGTTTCAAGCCTTATGCGTTCCTGAGACAGAAAATGAAGGCGCCAGATGAAAGCATTTTTCCGCAGTCGGGGTGAGAAACAGTGGCGCGCAGGGCCCTTGAAGCAAAAAAATGATGGCGTACTCCGCCCCTTGTGCCGCCTCCTTCGCATCCTCGCGTCGGTCTGGTGCTAAGATTTGCGGGCTCTCGCGGCAATCCGGAAGCTGCAGCTTCGAAACGAATAAGGAATCGATATGCCCGCAAACGACCATCAGGAAGTGTTCCTTGGCCGCCAACCGATCCTGGATCGCAATCAGCAGCTATTCGCCTACGAGCTCCTTTTCAGGAGCAGTAGCGCCGAACAAGGCAATTTTGCCAGCTTTCTCGACGGCAACCAGGCAACGGCGACGGTCATCATCAACACCTTCACGGAGTTCTCGATGGCCGACGCGCTGGGCCCCTATCAGGGCTTCATCAAGGTCGACGGAGGACTCCTGTTCAGCGACCTGATCAAGGCGTTGCCACCGCATTCGGTCGTCCTCGAAATCCTCGAAACCGTACCGTCGACGCCCCAGATGATCGAGCGCTGCGAGACACTACGGCGTGAGGGATATGTATTCGCGGTCAGGGAACGCCCGGAGGCGCTCGACCAGACCCGTCCGCTGCTGCAATTGGCCGAAGTGATCAAGGTCGACATCAGCCGGATCGACCCGGATCGCCTGAAACAACTGGTTGCCAATCTCAAACCGCTCGGCAAAACGATTCTCGCCGAGAAAGTCGAAAGCCACGAACAAATGCAGCTTTGCCACGACCTCGGCTTCGATCTGTTCCAAGGTTATTATTTTTCCCGCCCCACGGTGATGCACGGCAAGCGACTGCAATCGTCGGAGATTGCGTTGCTACGCCTGCTCGCGCTCCTCAGTCAGGACGCGGATACTTCGGAGATCGAGGTCGCCTTCAAACAGGAACCAGTACTCACCCTCCACCTGTTGCGCCTCACCAATTCGGCCGGAAGCGGCATGACGACCAAGATCACGTCGCTGCGGCACGCCATCACCCTCCTCGGCCGGCGCCAACTGCTGCGCTGGCTTCAGTTGCTCCTCTACAGCGGCGTATCGGGATCGAAGCAAACCGTGAATCCGCTGCTGCAACTCGCGGCGACCCGCGGCCGCTTGATGGAGCTACTCGTCGACCGCACGGTCGAAGGCAAGCAGAGCGGCCGCGATATCATTGACCAAGCCTACATGAGCGGCATTCTCTCGCTCATGCCCACCCTGCTCGGGTGCGGCATCGACGAAGTGCTCGCGCAACTTCCTGTCGCGCCCCCGGTACACGGTGCGCTGTCAGCGCGGCAAGGCGTTCTCGGCGATCTGCTCAGTCTTGTCGAAGCCTTGGAAAACGGACAAGAATCCGGTGGAGCGGCGAAAGTGGAAGCGGTACTGCCGCGGCTCCCAGGAATCGACATCAAATACGCCAACGGTTGCCTGGCGCGCGCGCTGCAGTGGGCCAACAGCCTCGCTCTCGAATCCGCCTAGGAGGCTCCTGACACTAAACGGCGGCTAGAACCAACCGCCGACATGATCGTACGGACGAAGATGACGGGCATGCCGCCACACACTCACGTTTTTCTGGGTCGCCAACCCATTCTCGGGCGCGAACAGCAATTACTTGCCTATGAACTGCTCTTTCGAGACGGGCTGATCGCGACGGGTAATCGAGCGGAAATTCTTGATCCCACGCAGGCGACGGCCACGGTGATCGCCAACGCCTTCACCGAACTCGCGACGAACGAGGTTCTCGGTCCCTACCGCGGCTTCATCAACGTTGATGAAGAAATGCTGTTCAGCGACCTCGTCGAAGCCTTGCCTCCGCAACTTGTCGTCATCGAAGTGCTCGAAAGCGTCGAGCCGACGCCCGAGGTCATTGCCCGTTGCCGGGAGTTGCGCAGCAAAGGTTTCTCGCTCGCAGTGGATGATGTCGTTCAGGTCCAGGAGGCTTATCGTCCCCTGCTCGCTGAAGCCGATATCATCAAGGTCGACATCATGCGTTTGGGATTTGACGAGTTGAGCGTGCTGGTCGACACCCTGAAGCCTTTTGGCAAAAAGCTGCTCGCTGAAAAGGTGGAAACAGCCGAGCAGCTGGAGCAGTGTCAGCGACTCGGTTTCGATCTGTTCCAGGGCTACCACTTCGCGAAACCGACGATCATTGTCGGCAAGAAACTAAATCCGTCGCAGATCGCGCTTCTGAGGCTGCTCAGCCTCGTCATGCAGGATGCCGAAACACGCGACATCGAGAACGGGTTCAAGCAGGAACCCGGGCTGACGGTCAATATGCTGCGCCTGACAAATTCCGTAAGCAGCGGACTCCAGACGAAGGTCACCTCGCTACGTCATGCCATCACCATACTCGGCCGGCAACAGCTGCAACGGTGGCTGCAGCTATTGATCTACACTACGCCGAAGGGCGGCAATGCCGCCGCCAACCCGTTGCTGCAGCTTGCGGCGACACGCGGTCGCATGATGGAATTACTGGCTGACCGTGTGGCGACGAGAAATCGCGAATTCGCTGACCAAGCGTTCATGGTTGGCATCATGTCCTTGATGCCGACGCTGCTCGGCTTACCCATGGAAGACATCCTCGCGCAACTTCCCGTAGCGCTGCGCGTCAAGAATGCGCTCCTCGAGCGCGCCGGCCAGCACGGCCAGCTCCTCAATCTTGTGATCGCCACCGAGCACCCGGACGATCCTGAGCTGGAGGAAGCCATCGAACGGCTCCCCGGTATAAACCTCGACGTCGTGAACGACTGTCTCTCCCTCGCTTTTTCCTGGGCAAACCACCTCGCCGAAGAAAAGCCCGACGACTTCTAAGCGTCGTCACGTCAGATACGGCGAACTCGGTCAGACTATGACCTTGCAGCCCTCGGCTCGGGCGGGCTTTCGCTTGCCGCAGTTGTCCTTTCTCTTGAGCGAATATTCTTTCGACATATCGTCGTCATATGCTACGCATATGGCATTCGCATCCGATTCTTCACTCATGTCGCAGGCATGTACCCCATCGAGCGACAAGAACAAAACCTCCTTTGACCCTTACGCGGGCGCTTGCAAGCACAGGATGCAAAAGGGCATTCGGTCGGAATTATCCCAAGTAGGTATCCAGCGCTTGTTCCCTTTGGCATGTTGGTAATAAGCCGTTGTCGCCAAGCAGCGACAGGCGCGCTCCAGGAAATGCCAAGGAACTGGAAGAAATTCCCGCAAATTTGTCGCCGCGAGACGACAAAAATACCGATTGCACGCCGCATAGGCCGGCATATCCCCACTGTGTTTACCGTAACTCGCTGAATCAGCAGGCTATCGAATTTCAGGCACGGGGATTGCTAAACCGTCGTTGGCATCCATGAATGAGATGCCGGGACTGAAATGATTAACGCGGGTCAGTGCGAGATCAGGGCTCAACACTGGCACCATGGCATTGAAAGCGAAAGGAGGCGAGCTCACTCCACCTGAATCCCCTCCGCATTCAATGCCCTCAAGCGGGCACCCGCACTTAGTGATGGGGTGTCGTTCCAATGAACGCTACTTGAATGTCGAAAAATGCCTGATACCAGCTTAGCACTCTCTGCCTCCGGCACATCCCCCAGGCGCTCCTCTGAGGCGCTCGGCAAAGGCAATCTGCTGCATGCCATTGAAGCCGTTCTGGACCCGTCCGTTCTTGCCTTGTCCCTCTGGGCAATCAGCATTGCCTTCGAAGGCCGCCTGCTTCCTCCCTATCTGATTCTGTCGGTGCTCGTCTTCGCCATTACTTTTCCCGGTGCTGAACGTCTGCACCTGCCCGCCTGGAAAATGGCCACCGACGTCGTCGTCAGTTGGTTCTTCGTCGCCTCGTTGCTGTTAATCCTTGGCGTCATCACAGACTACATTAGCGACTTCTCCCGTGCCGGAATCACCCTCTGGCTGTGGGCCGCTCCCGCTTGCCAGATCGGGGCGCGCCTCGCGCTACGCGCCGCGGCGCCCTATCTCGTTCGTCTGCAATCGCCCCCACAGCGAGCGGTGATCGTGGGTGCCAATGAGCAAGGCAAGGCCCTTGCCTACCGCCTCCTCAATACGCCCTACACGAACATTGAATTGGCCGGTTTCTTCGACGACCGAAGCCGCGAGCGACTGAGCGACGGCCGAAATTTCTCCGTGCTTGGCGATATGGCGAGCCTGTCCGAATTCGTCAAGCAGAACCGCATCCAGGTTATCTACCTGTCCTTGCCCATGACGTCGCAACCGCGCATTCTGCAAGTGCTCGATGCGCTGAAGGATACGACCGCGTCGATCTACTTCGTGCCCGACATGTTCGTCACCGACCTGATCCAAGGCCATACAGCGACGATGTGCGGTATGCCAGTCATCTCCGTCTGCGAGACACCGTTCACGGGAAAGAACGGCATCATTAAGTGGGCCAGCGATTTGGCGCTCTCGGCTTTGATCCTCGTGCTCATCTCACCGATCCTGCTTTTGATCGCGCTTGCGATCCGCTTCGACTCGCCTGGGCCGGTCATCTTCAAGCAGCGCCGATACGGACTGGATGGCGAAGAAATCGTCGTCTACAAGTTCCGCTCGATGAAAGTTTGCGAAGACGGCGGCGCGATCCAGCAGGCGCAGAAGAACGACGACCGCATCACGCGGCTCGGCGCGTTCCTGCGCAAAACGTCGCTGGACGAGCTGCCGCAATTCATCAACGTGTTGCAGGGTCGGATGAGCATCGTCGGTCCACGCCCCCATGCCGTCGCCCATAACGAGCTCTATCGCAGCCTGATCAAGGGCTACATGATTCGTCACAAGGTCAAGCCTGGCATCACCGGCTGGGCCCAGGTCAACGGTTTCCGCGGCGAAACCGAGACGCTGGACAAGATGCAGTCGCGCATCGACTACGACCTTGACTACTTGCGCAATTGGTCGCTCAAGCTTGATCTGCTGATCATCGTGAGGACGGTGCTGCTCGTCTTTAAGGATCGGTCGGCCTACTGAACGGCCGGCAACCCCGGATCCTTTGCGGAACCTACCGGTTGCGCGCCCCTTCCAAGGGGACCGCGACCGGCGCGCTAGTGGAAACACATTGACTGTCATCGAAACCGGAAGCGTATGTCCCGCCCACAGCGATCTCCGAGAGCAAGCCGGAAATCGATCGTGGGCGATTGGCTCAATGAACTGCATTCACAATCATTCGACAATTATGCTTTCACCATCTGCCATACGTATCGGACTCATCGCGATCTCGCCGTCGCTACTGTTCGCGCAGCCTGCGCGCGCGGAAAACGGTGACGGCTTTTACATCACGGCGGGCGCCGGCTTCCAGCACGACGACAATGTGTTTCGCACGGCGTCGAACGATCCCGCCGGCCGCTCCCGGCAAAGCGATGACATCACCACGTCCTCGGTCGGATTGAAATGGGACAAGAGCTATTCCCTGCAACGTTTCCAGATCGAAGGCAATGTCGTCGACTACCGTTACCGCTCGCTCGACAACCTGAATTTCACGGCGCATAACTATTCGGCCGCGTGGCGCTGGAACGTCACCCCATCGGTGCACGGCAATCTGAGCGCCGACAGGAAAGAGTCGCTGAGCAGTTTCGCCGACTTCACCGGATATGGTGTACGCAATATTCGAACCGAAGAAAACCGGCACTTTGATGCGGTTTTCGAAGTCACCGGTGGCTGGCGGTTGTTGGCCGGAGCCAATCGACAAAAGCTGTCGAACAGCGAGCTCTTCATCGAGGAAGGCGACACGCAGCTCGATACGGTGGAAGGCGGCGCGCGCTACGACTTTCGCTCAGGCAGCTCGCTCGGGTATGTGATGCGCACCGGACGCGGCGAGTACTTCAATCGGCACGAGCCCCTGCCGGCGACGCAACTTGATAACCGGTTCGATCAGCGTGAGCACGAGATGCGCCTGGTCTGGCCGATCACCGCTAAGACGACGTTCGACGTGCGTGCCGGATATCTCGAACGGGACCACGCCCACTTCAGCGATCGTGACTACTCGGGGAGCTACGGAAACTTCGACGTGACCTGGGACGTGACCGAAAAAACGTCGGTCATGGCCGGCGTCGGCCGGGAAATGAACAGCTACCAATCGGCCTACAGCAGCTACGCGATTTCGGATCGCTTCTCCGTCTCGCCGCTGTGGCAGATCACCGCCAAGACGGCGCTGCGTGGCCGTTACGACTATATCCGCCGCGACTATCGCGGAGCGATTTCGGATTCGCCGCTGATCGGCCGGTCCGACACGATTCAGGCCGCCCTCATCGCGCTCGAATGGCAACCGCTGCGCACGGTACTCCTTTCCGCATCGTTGCAGAACGGACGCCGCTCGTCGAATCGCGACGGATTTGATTACCACAACACCATCGCCGGCGTTTCGGCCCGGCTGGCGTTCTAGACGGGACGCGAAGCATCTCACCCACACAACCACTGGATCAAACGGAGCGAAACATGAGTCAAGCAATAATTCGTACCTTGGCCGTTCTTTCGACGTTTCTCGCCCTGACCGCAGGCGCTCAGGAGAAACAGGCTTTCCCCGACTACACCCTCGGCGCCGGCGACACGATCCGCGTTCTCGTGTTCCAGAATCCGGACCTGACGCTCGACACTCGCGTCTCCGAAAACGGGTCGATCACCTACCCGCTCATTGGAGCGGTGAACGTTGGCGGGTTGCCCATCGCCGCGGCGGAAAAGAAGATCGCCGCGGCGCTCAAGGACGGCGGCTTCGTCAAGCAACCGCAGGTCAACATCGCCTTGCTGCAGGTACGCGGCAACCAGGTCAGCGTCCTCGGTCAGGTCACTCATCCTGGGCGGTTTCCGTTGGAAACGACCAACACGCGCGTCAGCGACGTTCTCGCCGCCGCTGGTGGGACGACCCCGACCGGCGATGACGTAGCGATCGTGACCGGCATCCGCGACGGCAAGCCCTACCGTAAAGAAATCGACATCCCGGCCTTGTACCTTGGTAACACGCCCGAGAACGACATTGTTCTTGCCGGTGGCGACACTGTCTATGTGCACCGAGCGCCCGTCTTCTACATCTACGGGGAAGCGCAACGCCCTGGGCCATACCGCATCGAGCGCGGCATGACCGTCATGCAGGCGCTGGCGCAAGGCGGCGGCCCAACGCCGCGAGGCAGCGACTCACGCCTTCTTTTGCGCCGCAAGAATGCCTCTGGAGCGGTCGAGGAAAGTGCGCCGCAAATGAATGACCCGGTCCTTCCCAACGACGTCATTTACGTCCGGGAAAGCATCTTCTGATTTCCAGCCCACTCCCCACTCTCCGACGAGCGACTGCCATGACCCTCCGGCAATTTTTCCTGATCCTTCGCGCACGCACGCGCATCATCTTCTTTGCGCTGATCGGCACGGTACTTATTGCCCTCGCTGTCGTGCTGATCCTGCCTAGGCAATACACCGCGTCCACCGCGGTCGTGATCGACGTCAAGTCGCCCGACCCAGTGGCCGGAATGCTGCTGCCCGGCATGATCTCGCCGAGTTACATGGCAACGCAGGTGAACGTCGCCACGAGCGATCGCGTAGCGCAGCGCGCCGTGCGCATCTTGCGCCTCGATGAAGATCAAGCCGCCAGAGAGAAGTGGCAGAGCACCACCGACGGCAAGGGCGACTTTGTCGCCTGGCTTGCCGCTGGGCTGGAAGCCAAACTCGATGCGGCCCCCGCGCGTGAAAGTAACGTCATCAACATCAGCTACACCGCCGCCGATCCCGACTTTGCCGCGAAGGTAGCCAACGCCTTTGCCCAAGCATATATCGACGTCAATCTCGATCTCAAGGTGGAGCCCGCCCGCCAGAATGCCAAGTGGTTCGACGATCAGACACGCGTGTTACGTGACCGGTTGGAAATGGCGCAGCGGGCGTTGTCGCAACATCAGCAGAAAACCGGCATCGTCACGACTGATGCGACGATCGATTTCGAGACCGCGAAGCTCAATGAGTTGTCGACGCAGCTTACCGCCGTCCAGGCACAGGCTTCCGACAGCCGGAGCAAGAGCAAGCCCACCGGCGGTCCCGAAACGTTGACCGAGGTGATCCAGAACCCGCTGATCAGCGCGCTCAAGACCGACGTTGCCCGCGCCGAGGCGAGACTCCGAGAAAGCAGTGTCAACCTGGGCCGGAATCATCCGCAGACGCAACGCACCGAATCTGAACTCGCCTCCTTGCGCGGACGGCTGGCGAGCGAAACGAAGAAGATCGCCGACAGCATCAACACGAACTACGAGTCGAGCCGCCAGAAGGAAAACGATCTGCGCGCCGCCATCGAGCGCCAGAAGGCGCACATCCTCGGGCTGGCCAAGCAACGCGACGAAGTCAGCGTTCTGCAACGTGACGTGGAATCCGCGCAGCGGACCTTCGAGAACGTCAGCCAGCGCGCATCGCAAGCGCGCCTTGAAAGCCTCTCGGTGCAGACGAATGCCGTTCTCCTCAACCCGGCGACTGTCCCCACCGATCCGTCGAAACCGAAGATCAAGCTGACGCTGCTCGTCGCCGTTTTTCTCGGCTTGTTGCTCGGAGTCGGCCTCGCACTGGTGCTCGAACTCATGAACCGTCGTGTGCGTTCCAGCGACGACGTGCTCGACGTCGTCGGCGTACCGGTCCTCGCCACCCTGGGTGGAACGTCGTCGACTCTTGCCCGCCGCGGCTTCGGCCGCCGCCGACTTCCCCGACCCGCCCATGCCGCAACAACCCACTGGATCGCCGACGGAGGCCGCCCATGAATGTAATTGAATCCGCCTTTTTCAAAACCGACGCGGCGCCGGAACGGCAAGGCGATCGATTGATAGGCGCCATCCTCGTCGACGCCGGCCGGCTGACCGTCGGCAACGCCGATCGGATTCTCCGCGCGCAGAAGGAGCACGGCACGCGCTTCGGCGATGCGGGCATCAATCTGGGCCTGCTTACGGAAGAAGACATCCGTTTCGCCCTTGCTCGCCAATTCGACTACCCCTACCTCCCCTCGGGCGATGTCAGCCTGAGCCGGGAGCTGATCGCCGCCTATTCCCCGTTTGCGCCCCTCGTCGAACAATTGCGTGTGCTGCGCAGCCAGCTTCTTCTCCGCTGGCATGATGCGGAGGCCGGGCGAAAGACACTCGCCGTGGTGAGTACCGGCCGGCGCGAGGGGCGAAGTTTTGTCGCGGCCAACTTGGCGATCGTCTTCGCACAACTCGGCGAGCGCACGCTGCTCATCGATGCCGACCTCCGCTCGCCGCGTCTGCATCGGCTGTTCAAGATCGAAGGCGGACCAGGGCTATCCGGGCTGCTTGCCGGGCGGAACAACGCCGAGACGATCGTGCGCATCCCATCGCTGTTCGAACTGTCGGTTTTGCCTGCCGGCACCGAGCCACCCAACCCGCAAGAACTGCTCGGTCGCTCTGGCTTTGCACAAACGCTCAAGACCTTGTCGCGCGAGTACGACGTGGTCATTCTCGACACACCGCCGGCATCCGAATACGCCGACGCTCACATCGTCGCCGTACGCGCTGGGGCCGCGCTCATGCTGGCGCGCAAGAACCACAGCTCGTTGCCGGAAATGACCGAGTTCGCACGCAACCTCGAGTTGTCAGGGATCGCGTTGGTCGGCTCCGTGCTCAACGAGTTTTGACCCGGCGAACGCCTGACCGTTGCCCTCGTTCCGAGAAAGCCGATGATCGCCCGCCCCCACCGCACCCAGGCCATGCTCGCTGAGCCTGCGTACCCGCCCATGCGGGTAGCCGCCATTCTGGCGGCGTCGGTGTGCTATTTGTCGGCGCTCAGCTTTCTCAACGCGCGCGGCCTGCATGTTTCGTCCACCCTCGTCGGACTCACCGAGGCATTGATCTACGCCGGTTGCCTGAGCGTCGTCGTGCATCGCATACCGTTGTCCACGGCTGCCTTCGGCTTCTGCGCATTCGCCTGGATCGTCTTCACCTGGCTCGTCCGTCAGGAGCCGGACGTGAAGACGGTGCGCGATTTGATGATCCCGATCCTCTTCCTGAGCCTCGGCCAGTATGTCGCGGACGAACGTTTCGCCGATCGCTGCCTGCGGTGGATTGCGGCATTCGTCATCGCTATCGGCCTCTTCGAGGTCTTCTTCCTTGATGCTTACTCGCAGTTGTTCAACACCTTTTCGTTCTACCTGAACCTGGGGACGATCCGCGAGAGCATGGCGATGTTCGAGGGCCAGATGCTCGCGCTCAACGGCTTTCGGCCGGACGGAATCGGGCGCACGATTCTGCCCGCCGTCTTTGGCCCGCACAGGGCGTCGTCCGTTCTCATCGAGCCGGTTTCGCTCGGTAACTTCGCGGTCATCCTGCTGGCCTGGGCACTCAGCAAACCGTGGAGCGAGACTCTGCGGCGCCCTTACTTTCTCATTGCCGCGGCCATTCTCATTACCCTCGGCGATTCGCGCTTCGGGATGCTCATGAGCGCCGCGCTGATCACGATACGCCTGATCCCCGAACCGATGCTCTCACGCCTGGCACCGACGTTTCCGTTCCTGGCGCTGGCCGCCGTCCTCGGAATCACGATTTTCATGCCGGGCAGCGGCGACAACGTCATCGGTCGCATCACGCGCAGCGGCATCGAGTTGCTGAATTTCGACTGGTCGCTGCTCATGGGGCTGAAAGGCAACATGCTCAATTACGGCGACATGGGCTACGCGCACATCCTGTCGCGCTTCGGCGCCCCGCTCGCCATCGCGCTTGCCGTCGCATTGTTTCTCGTGCCGATGGCCGACGAGCGCGGACGGCGTTTTCGCGCGCTGATCGTCCTCTACATGTTCGCCAACCTCGCCATCAGCGGCACGTCGATGTTTGCCTTGAAGACCGCCGGCATCATGTGGTTCCTACTCGGAACCCTTACCCGGGCTCCGCAAAGAGAGGGCGACACGGCCAAAGCACCGCACCGAACCTCGTCACGCACCCCATTCGCCCGCCGGACGATCCCCATGCCGGGGCAGCCGCGCGCCCTGTAGAAAGAAGGAAAAGAAAATGAAAGTTGCCCACGTCGTACGCCAATATCTGCCTTCCGTAGGCGGCATGGAGGAAGTCGTACGCAGCCTCGCCCGCTACCAGCAAACCGAAACGCGCTACCAGCCGGTGGTGATCACGCTCGACCGCGTATTCCGGGAGCCGGAGCTTTCACTGCCGCCGCTGGAGACGGTCGATGGCATCCCGGTGCAGCGACTCTCCTACCGCGGTTCTGAACGCTACCCTCTGTGCCCTCAGGTTTTGCGCGCACTCGGTGACGCCGACCTTGTGCACGTTCATGGCATCGACTTCTTCTTCGACTATCTCGCCTGGACGCGTCTGCTGCATGGCAAGCGTCTGATCGCTTCGACGCATGGTGGCTTTTTTCACACCAAGTTCGCCGCCCGCGCCAAGCGTCTTTATTTCAACAGCATGACGAGGGCCTCGGCAAAAGCGTATCGGCGCATCGTGGCCACCAGTGGCAATGACGGCCGTATTTTCAGCGAAGTCGTCGACGACCGCCGACTGAAGACGATCGAGAATGGCGTGGATATCGAGAAGTTCGCCGACGCCGCCACCGGTCCGTTGCAGCCGGAACTCATTTACTTCGGACGCTGGTCGGTCAACAAGGGGTTGCTCGAAACGCTCGATGTGCTGGCGGCATTGTGCGCACAGCAGCCGGAAACGCCGTGGCGGCTGACGGTTGCCGGTCGTGAATACGATCTCGACGCCACCGCCATCGCCGAGCATGCCGCACGTCTGGGCATCATCGACCGTGTGAAGATCCATCCGGGTCCGAGCAATGCGGAACTGAAAGCGCTGATCGCCCAGGCGAGTTACTTCATCTGCCTGTCGCACCACGAAGGGTTTGGCATCGCACCGATCGAGGCCATGAGCGCGGGCCTGTTGCCGATTCTGAGCTCGATCCCCCCATTCCGCTATCTCGTCGAAAGCACGCGCGTCGGCTTGATCCTCGACGGCACCAACGCCCTGCCGAAAGCGAACCAGATCGCGCAGTTCCACGCCCTGCAAACGTCGTTGATGAACAACGGACTGGATCGCCGTCAGGCGGCTCGTCATGCCGCGGCGCCTTACTCGTGGAAAACCGTTGCCGCCAGTTACGTGCAGCAGTACGACCAGATCATGGAGGAGCAGTGATGCGCCTGTTCTCGATCTTGCATCGGGTAACGGCACGCCGCGCTGCCTTGGCGGCTCTCGGCACCGCGTTGTCCCTGACGGCGTTCAACGCACTCGCCGGCTGCGTCGGCCCGACACGTCTGCTCGGTGTCAACCTCGCCGGTGCGGAGTTCAACGGTACGCGGCTTCCAGGTGTTCTGAACAAGGACTACGTGTACCCATCGCAGAAGGACCTGGCGTACTTCCGCGGCATCGGGATGAACGTCGTGCGCGTGCCGATTCGCTGGGAACGCATCCAGCGCATCCCTAATGCCCCACTCGATACCGCCGAACTCGACCAACTGCGGCGGACCGTCGTGGCGGCTCAGCAACTGGATTTGTGTGTGCTCATCGACTTGCACAACTACGGGCGCTACAACGGCATCGCGGTCGGTACCGATCCGCTGCCGGCGAGCGCGTTCACCGACGTCTGGTTGAAACTCGGGCAGGTGTTCACCGATCCCAATGTGACGATGTTCGGGCTGATGAACGAACCGACTGCCATCCCGAGCACACAATGGCTCACCATTGCCCAGGACACCGTGCGCGCCCTGCGCAATGCCGGGGTGAAGAATCGGCTGACGGTTGCCAGCCCGCGCTGGAGCGGCGCTCACGAGTGGATGAAGACGCTGGCGGGCGTTTCCCCGGCCACCGTCTTCCGTACCTTCGAGGATCCGCTCAACAACACGGTATTCGAGGTGCACCAATACGCCGACCCGGATTATTCCGGGACCAAGAACACCTGCGTGGATCCGGCACTGCTGCGCGACGTCATGAATAACGTGACGACCTGGGCGAAGACCGAGAACAAGCGCGTCTTTCTTGGCGAGTTCGGTACGGCAAGCACGCCCGAGTGCCTGGCCGCGCTGCGAGCCATCGTCGAGGGCGCAAAGGACCCCGTCTGGCTTGGCTGGACATACTGGGCCGCCGGTCCGTGGTGGGGAACGTACGCCTTCAGCATCGAACCGCCGGCTTCCGGCGCCGAAGCGCCGCAATTGACGTTGCTGCGCGAGTTTCTACCGAAATAGCCAGCCGTCGATCCTCGGCTTGCCCCCTCCTCACGACTAACGGTGATTACCATGAAACCAGCCACGACGGAACGAAAAGAGATCCTGGGACTCGACATCCTGCGCTTCCTCTGCGCACTGGCGGTCGTCCTCAGTCATTACATTCCGCGCGTGGCGGAGGAGTATCACACGTTTCATTGGGGCGGCGCCGGCGTCAACATCTTCTTCGTGATCTCCGGTTTCATCATCGCACTGAGCGCCGATGGCCGGAGTCCGTTCGCCTTCATCCAGAGCCGGTTTACGCGCCTGGTGCCCGCCGCGTGGATCTGCGCCACGCTCTCGGTCGGCACGCTGCTGCTCTGGGACGTCGGACAGGAAGGTTTGATCCGGCGCTACCTCGCCTCGCTGTTCTTCCTCCCCCTCGTTCCCTGGCCGACGCCGACGCTCGACCATGCCTGGATCGACGGCGTCTATTGGACGTTGTTCGTTGAGATCGCGTTCTACTCGGTGATTTTGGTACTGCTTTTCTTCAACGCATTCCGCCTGATCAAGCCGCTCGCCACGATCCTCGGCTCGGTTTCCCTCGCTTACTGGACGGTCTTCTTCGCGGCCTACCTGTTGCAAGGCGACACGTCGTCCTATGCCGCAATCATCAGCACAGGGTTCAAGCGCTACTTCGACCTGACACTGATCCATCACGGCGCGTGGTTCGGCGTCGGCATCAACATCTGGCTGATGACCAAGGGAGGAATCAAGAACCGCTGGCTCTCGCTCGCGATCTGCTTCGCCGGTGGGGCCTTGCAAGCCAGCCACCACTCGATCTTTGTCGTCGAAGCATCGCCTGTCCCGGAAGTTCTCTTCTCAGCCGTCGGCGTCGCGCTCGTCTATCTGTCGATCACCCGACAACCCCAAACCGGCGGGTCAGCCCGGTTGTACACCGCGTGCCGCTGGATCGGGTTGACCACCTACCCGCTCTATCTGCTGCACAACCAGATCGGGCGGGTGATCGTCGATCATCTGACCCTCGCCGGCTTGGGAAAGATGCCGGCGACGTTGATCACGATCCCGCTCGCTGTCCTACTCGCTTTCGCCGTCGCCTACTGGTTCGAAGCGAACTTGCAGAAAGCTCTCAAGCCCGCATTCAGCCGCGTAGCCGCCCTTGTCGGGAAAACGCCACTCGGCCCCGCTCTGCTGACCCGTGCCCGAACCTTCCGCGAGGACACCAGCCCGCTGTACGCGACCGACTCGATCGGCAACGCGAGAGCCTTCGCGGGTTCGGCCAACCGGGGGAACTGAACGTAGCGAGGCAAACCATCATCAATCGAATCAAACAAGAAAGACACGAATGAAAATCGCGTTGATCAACGTGAAATACAGCCCGAACCTCGGCGACGGCGTCATTGCCGAATGCCTGGAGGCCGGGCTCAAGGAACGCATTCCGGGGACGACCGTGGTCTCGGTCGACGTCGGCGGTCGCGACGGCTTCGGCCACGGCGGTAGCCTGGTGGGGAAAGGCCTGGGCTTGATGCGCATCGTCCGGACGCTGCCCAAGCCTTTGCAGAAGCTCACCGACGCCTACCTTGTGCCGCTTCTGGTAAAAGCCCGCTATGGCGAACGCTGGCGCGAGACCTTGCATGATTGCGACGCTGTCATCGTCGGCGGAGGGCAGTTGTTCCAGGACGTCGACTTGTATTTTCCGATGCGGATTGCCCGTGCCGTACGTTCGGCCCCGCGCGGGGTTCCCATTCTCGTTTATGCGGTCGGCGTATCGCGGCGGTGGACGCCGCGCGCCGTACGCCTGTTCGCTTCGGCATTCCGGCATGGCGAACTGAAATTCGCCGCTGCCCGCGACGATCTTTCCGCACGTCATTGGGCGCAGCATTTTCCCGGCCTGCAAGTCAGTGTCACTCGCGACCCGGGATTGCTCGCGGCCGAGTGTTATCGCGACGTCGTCGGCGCCAAGACTAACAATACCCGAAAGGTACTGGCTATCGGCGTGTCCGATCTACACGAACTGCAGCAGCATTCCGAACGCTCGGCTGACGTCGCCTTCGGCGACATCGGCTTTTACCAGGAACTGATCCGGCGCCTGTCCGGCGACTTCGACCTGCGGTTTTTCACCAACGGCGCCGATCTCGACAACGCATTCCTCGAAGGTCTGAAGCAAGCCACCGAAAGCGATGCCGCACTGGCCGCCTCAGGTGCCACGTTCCTCGCACCGCCCCGCACGCCCTCGGAGCTTGTCAGCCAGATCGCCGAGGCCGACGGCATCCTTTCGCACCGTCTGCACGCCAACATCGTCGGGTATTCCTTCGGCCTGCCGACCGTCGGGCTTGGCTGGGACAACAAACTGAAGAGTTTCTTCGAATCCACCGGCCGCAGCGAATTTTTCATCGGCGCGGGGCAGACGGATATCGGCGCGGTCATCACCACGGTACGCCGGGCAATGGACGCGGGATACGACGAAATCAAACGCCTGGAAACGATTGCCGAAACGAAGAAAGGCATCGACGCGCTGATCGCGCATCTGATCGCCGCCGTCGCTCCCACAAAAGAAAGACAAGGAAACTATGCTGCGCACGCTCTACCGATTCTCAAGGCGTAATCTCTTTCATCGCCTTATTCCGCTCAGCCGGGCGCCGATTTTCGCCGATGGCAAGACCGGCATCGAGGTCGTCGGCTTCTTCCGCAGCGCGACCGGCATCGGCGAGTCGGCGCGGCTGTGCGCGCGCCAATTGCAGAACTGCGGCTACCGGGTACGCTGCCGCAGCGTCGAGAACGTGTTCCGCAAGCCGCCCGAGATGGAATGGACATTCCTCGACACGGCGCGCGAAAACGAGATCGGATGCCGCATCTATCACCTCAATCCGCCCATGATGCCGCCCGCCGTGATGGCCGTCGGCATGGGCGAGTTCACGAAGACTTACAACATCGGTTATTGGGCCTGGGAACTGGAACGCATTCCGGCCGAGTGGCGACTCGCGACACGCTACATGAACGCGGTATTTACGCCGTCGACATTCACCTCGCGCGCCATCGCCCTGGAAACCGACAAGCCCGTCGTCACCGTACCACACCCGGTTTCGGCGCAGCCTTTTTCCGTGGGCATGCGGGAACGGCTCGGTTTGCCGACCGACGCTTTCATGGCGAGCTGCATCTTCAGCTTTGGCTCGGCGATCGAGCGCAAGAATCCGTGGGCCGTCGTCGCGGCTTTCGTCAAGGCGTTCGGCGATGACCCGGGCGCGCGGCTGGTCTTGAAGGGCGGGCACGGCGGCAACTCGCGCGAGAAGGCCCAACTCCTGGAAACGATTCGCCCGCACGCGAATATCTTGCTCGTCGACGAACTATGGGAGCCGGGCGACGTCGCCGGTCTGATCAAGGAATCCGATGTCTATGTCTCGCTGCACCGCTCCGAAGGCTTCGGACTGACGATCGCCGAAGCGATGTTGCTCGGCACGCCAACGATGGTCAGCGACTGGTCAGGCAGCACGGATTTCTGCTCCGACGAGAACAGTTTCCCTGTGCGCGTAAAGCCGATCGCGGTGCGCTCAACGAACCCCGAATTCGCCTCGCTCGGCGACCTGCATTGGGCAGACGCCGACGTGGACCATGCAGCGCAACTGCTCGCCACTCTACGCACCGACCGCTCGCTGACCAAGCGCAAGGCCGAGGTCTGCCTGTCGCGTACCAATGCGTACTTCGCCAAACCGTACTACGACGTAGCTCTCAAGCAGCTGCAAGCGGCGAAGGAGTTGGCATGCGCATGACTATCGAGTATCGGCGGGCAGCGGCGCCTGCCCGCGGAATCGAAAGGAAGAACTAGATGGCGCTCTCCGGAAAAATGGCCAGCGGTGCGTTCTGGTCGATCGTCGAGAAGGGCGGCCAGCAGGCAATTTCCTTCCTCGTTTTCATGGTCCTCGCCCGACTCGTCGGGCCAGAGGAATACGGCCTCGCCAACATTTGCTTCGTTTACTTCCTGCTCGCCGGCATCATCGTCTGGGGCGTCGTGGACGGCATCGTCAGCCTGCAAGTCGAGGACGATGAGCGGCTCTCCAGCCTCTTCTGGTTCACCCAGGTGATTGGCGTCGTGCTCGCGGCTTTTTGTGTGGGAACCGCCGGTGTGCTGGCCAACCTTCTCGAACAGCCGAAGCTTGAAGCCATCCTGTACACCTTCGCCGTAGTACCCCTTCTGCTCTCACTGAGCGCGGTCCCCAACATGATCGTCATGAAGGCGATGAACTTCAAGATCTATGCGATCCGCACACTGGTGGCCACTCTGGTCGGCGGTGGCGTCGGCCTTTGGCTGGCGTTCAAGGGTTTCGGCGCCTACGCCATCGTCTGGCAGCAGATCGCCTTCTACGTGGTGATGAACCTCATCATCTGGCCGTTTGCCAATTGGCGGCCGCGCTTGAAATTCAGCCGGACGAGCCTCGTCGATGCCGTGAAACCGGGCCTGAACGCGATCAAGGTATCGAGCCTCGCCTACTTCGAGCAGCAATTTCCGCGCCTCGTGATCGCCGACGTCATCGGCGCCGGCGCCCTCGGTCATTACGCGTTCGTCATGCGCATCCGCCTTGCTTTGCAGGAGATGTTGATCACGGCGCCGCTCGTCGTACTCTACCCCGGCATGTCGAAGATGAAGGGTAACCGGCCCGACCAGGCTCGCATCGCGGGCAAGGCCCTGTTGCTGGCCTGCTCGTTCCTTTTTCCGCTGCTTGCCATCCTCGCGGCCACCGCCCCGCTCTACATCCCGTTCGTCTTCGGCGAACGTTGGGAGCCGTCGATCGTCCTGCTACAGATCTACGCCATCGGTGCGGCCGCCTTGCCGTTCAATTTCGTCGTGAAGGAGCTGTTCCGCGCCAACAATCGGCTCAACATCTTCTTTCGCTACAACATGCTTGTCACGCTGCTCAGCCTCGCCACTCTTTTCCTGTTACCGCTGCAGGATGGACTGCGGCTGATGGCACTGAGTGTGACCACCATTGCCTTCGCGGCCATCCCGCTCTATGTCCATTGCGTACGGCGCTGTCTAGACATCGGACTGTGGAGCGAGGTTGCGCGCATCTGGCCCTTCGCCGTCGCGAGTGTGCTCACCTTCGTCGCCATCGTCGCCGCGGAATCGGGCGCGCTGCACACTGTGAATCTGGCGAGCATTCCGCTGCAACTCGTACTTTTTGGCGGCCTGGGCGCGGCCATTTTCGTCGGCTGTGCATTGCTCCTCGGCAAGACCCAGGCGGTTGAAGTCATCACGTTGCTGCGTTCGGCCCGCGCACGACCGTCAGCGCCGTAACGAGGCCACGCCGTCGCCTCGGCGCTTTGTCATTTGTTTTATCGCAATTTTTGGAGCGTTTATGGAAGGAAAGGAATCGACTCTGGAGTTCGCCGGATTCCCGGTGATCAACACGACGACGCAATCGTTGTGCGACACGCTTGCGCGGCGATTGCACGAGGCGCGTCAGTGCGTGCTCCTGTTCGCCAATGCCAACTTCATCGTCCAATGCCGCGATTACCTGCGCTGGCTGCGACAGGACCCGGTGCTCATCGTCAACGACGGCATCGCGATGGACATCGCTGCACGGCTTCTTCATGGCGAACGGTTTCGCGAGAATCTCAACGGCACCGATTTCTGCCCGGCATTCTTGTCGTCGCTCAGCAGACCGCACCGACTCTTTCTCGTTGGCGGACAACCGCATGTTGCAGAACGTGCGGCTCGCGTCATCCGCGAGCGATATGGCCACAACGTCGTCGGATGTGCCGACGGCTTCGGCCAGCTTCGTGATCCGGAACTGCCGGCGCGCATCAACGCTTCCGGCGCGGAAATCGTGCTGGTCGCGCTCGGGAATCCACGCCAGGAGGCGTGGATCAAGGAACACCACAGCCACTTGGACGCCAAGCTCGTCATCGGTGTCGGCGCGCTCCTCGACTTCCTTTCTGGTAACGTCCGGCGCGCACCGGTGTGGATACGCCGCATCCGCTGTGAATGGTTGTATCGCCTGGCTCTTGAGCCGAAGCGGCTGCTCAAGCGATACACGGTGGACATTCTGCGCTTCGCCTATCTCATCACGACAGTGCGCACGCCCCGCGTACAAGGAGCTAGCTGAGGCAAACGTCGTCGTGCACTTAACGAGGAGCCAAGCGGTTCCTGCCATGCAAAAGGCTTATTAAAACCATGACCAAGAAAACGACAGAACGGAACATTTCCCTCACCACCCTGATGTCCACGAGCGGGGTGAAGTTTGGCACGAGCGGGGCGCGCGGGCGAGTGGACGATCTCACGGACGAGGTCTGTTACGCCTACACGGTGGCCTTCCTACAGGCCATCGGAATGAACTCGGGCCGCATCGCCCTGGGCATTGACCTGCGACCGAGCAGCCCGCGCCTGGCCGCCGCCTGCGCCGCCGCCATCCGCCACGCCGGGCTCGACGTTGA
>NZ_JANZKY010000011.1 GCF_025770765.1 Propionivibrio soli
AAGGGCTTCGCGATGGGCCGCGTTTGATTGGAGATCAACATGCTTGAATGGATGGCGTGGACCACGCCGGTAGCGGTCTTCTTTTCCAGCATCGCCCTCATGCTCGTCGGTATGACGGTTTGGGAAAAGAAATCTCCCACCGCTCTGCGGAAAGGGTTTCTTCCAATCGAGACGACGCGCGGCGACCGCTTGTTCGTCGGCCTGTTATCTGCGGCCTACGTGAATCTCGCCTTCGTCGGCGTCAGCGGCAAGCTGGCTGCGCTGTTTGGAATGGAAACCGACCCCTCGATCTGGATCAGCTTCATTGCATCGATGATCCTGCTCGTCGTGATTATGCGAAAAGGTTAAGGAATGCAATAACAAGGTTCGGCCTGCTACCCCCTGGAGCCGAAACAACCTACAAACAGGGGTCTTAAACTTCTGAGGAGACTGATTGTGAAATTACGTTACTCCGTACTAGCAGTCGCTGTTGCATATGCAATGGTCGGGCACGCCTGGGCCGATGAAGCTGCCGCAAAGAAGTGGATCGACAATGAATTCCAGCCGTCAACGCTGAACAAGGACCAGCAGATGGCCGAAATGAAGTGGTTTATCGAAGCAGCCAAGAAGCTGCAAGCCAAAGGGGTAAAAGAGATCCAGGTTGTCTCCGAAACCATCACCACACACGAATATGAATCGAAGACCCTGGCCAAAGCGTTCACGGAAATCACCGGCATCAACGTCAAGCACGACCTGATCCAGGAAGGCGACGTCATCGAGAAACTGCAGACGTCGATGCAGTCGGGCAAGTCGATCTATGACGGATGGATCAGCGACTCCGACTTGATCGGGACCCATTACCGGTACGGCAAGATCATGAACCTGACGGACTACATGGCGGGCAAGGGCAAGGAATGGACGAACCCGGGGCTCGATGTGGAGGACTTCATCGGCCGCAGCTTCACCACCGCGCCCGACAAGAAGATGTACCAGTTGCCGGACCAGCAGTTCGCCAACCTCTACTGGTTCCGTGCCGACCTCTTCGCGCGTCAGGATCTGAAGGACAAGTTCAAGGCCAAATACGGCTATGAGCTGGGCGTTCCGCTCAACTGGAGCGCCTACGAAGACATCGCCGAATTCTTCACCAACGACGTGAAGACGATCGACGGCAAGCCGATCTACGGGCACATGGACTACGGCAAGAAGGACCCGTCGCTCGGCTGGCGCTTCACCGATGCGTGGCTGTCGATGGCCGGCACCGCCGACATCGGGATTCCGAACGGCAAGCCAATCGATGAGTGGGGCATCCGCACGACTCCGGATGGTTGCAACCCAGTGGGGGCTTCCGTCGCTCGTGGCGGCGCGACGAATTCGCCTGCAGCCGTCTATGCGCTCACCAAATACGTCGACTGGATGAAGAAGTACGCGCCGAAAGAAGCGACCGGCATGACCTTCGGTGAATCCGGGCCGGTACCGGCGCAAGGCCAGATCGCGCAGCAGATCTTCTGGTACACCGCCTTCACGGCGGACATGACCAAGAAGGGCCTGCCCGTCGTGAACGAGGATGGCACACCGAAGTGGCGCATGGCCCCTGGCCCGAACGGCCCGTACTGGAAACAAGGCATGCAGAACGGCTATCAGGACGTCGGTTCGTGGACCTTCTTCGACAAGCAGGATGAGAACCGGACGGCCGCCGCGTGGCTTTACGCCCAGTTCGTGACGTCGAAGACGACGTCGTTGAAGAAGACGATCGTTGGTCTGACGCCGATCCGCGAGTCCGACATTCAGTCTGCCGCAATGACGGAAATGGCGCCGAAGCTCGGCGGACTGGTCGAGTTCTATCGCAGCCCGGCGCGCGTGGCCTGGACACCGACGGGGACCAACGTGCCCGACTATCCTAAACTTGCGCAACTGTGGTGGAAGAACGTCGCCGTCGCGGTAACGGGCGAGAAGACGCCGCAGCAGGCGATGGACAACCTGGCCGAAGAAATGGATCAGGTGATGGCCCGACTCGAGCGCGCCGGGATGGCCCGCTGCGCCCCGAAGATGAATCCGAAGGGCGATCCTGCTAAGTATCTGAGTGACACGGCCGCCCCGTGGAAGAAGCTCGCGAACGAGAAGCCGAAGGGCGAGACCATCGCCTATGACGCGCTGCTCAACGCTTGGAAAGCCGGCAAGGTCCGTTAACTGCGCTTTGTAGTCATTGCAATCACGCCATCCCGAGCCTGCACGGTCGGGATGGCGGCACCAGAGATCATTTATTCCCTGCCGATCCTCGTTCAGGACGAGCACTTGGCCAACGGGCGGCGGCAGGGATTTGCATCAAACCAGAACGAGTCAGCCACTGCAGAGGTGAGGAGTTCGTCCTGCAGAGTGAAGCCAAGCACGAATTGATTTAAGACACTTTTCAAACAGACAAACTGAAAGGAAGCAGCATGAAAAAGATCATGATCTCCCCGTCGAGATACGTTCAGGGCGAAAACGAACTGTGCAATCTGGGCGAATACGTCAAGTCGTTCGGCAGCAAGGCTCTCCTGATTTCTTCGAAAGACGATCAGGGTCGCGTGCAGTCAATGCTGGATGAAGCACAGAAGCGTGTGAGCTTCGAACTCGTTTCCGGTGGTTTCAACCTCGAATGCAGTTGGGCGGAAGTCAATCGTCTGAAGGCCGTCGTCGATTCAAAAGGCGCGGATGTCATTATCGGCCTCGGCGGCGGCAAATCGCTCGATACGGCCAAGGCCTGCGCGCATCTCACCAAGAAACCCGTGATCATTGTTCCGACCATCGCCTCGACCGATGCGCCCTGCAGCGCGTTAGCCGTCATCTATACCGAAAAAGGCGAGTTCGAAGAATATTTCTTCTTCCCCAGCAACCCGAATCTGGTCCTCGTCGACACCGGCGTGATTGCCCGCGCTCCGGTTCGCTTCCTCGTGGCCGGCATGGGTGATGCGCTCTCAACATGGGTCGAAGCCCGCGCTTGCGCCAAGTCATTCGCACAAAACGCTTCGCACGGTCACAGCACGATGGCCGCCAATGCGATCGCCAAACTCTGCTACGAAACGCTGTTCGAGGATTCCTTGAAAGCCAAGGCGGCTTGCGAAGCCAATGTCGTCACGATGGCGCTTGAGAACATCGTCGAAGCCAACATCCTCCTCTCAGGTCTCGGTTTCGAGAGCTCCGGCCTGGCTGCCTGCCACTCAGTGCATAACGGCCTGACGGTTCTCGAGGAGACGCACCACTTCTTCCACGGAGAGAAGGTGGCCTTCGGCGTCATTGTTCAGCTGGTTCTGGAAAACGCGCCTCAGGAAGAACTCGAACGTACCATCAAGTACTGCCAGTCCGTCGGGTTGCCGACCTGCCTGGCCGATCTGGGCGTGAAGGAAGTAACGCCCGAGAAGGTGATGAAGGTGGCCGTTGGCGCAACGGCGGCCGGCGAGACGATTCATAACATGCCGTTCGCGGTCACGCCGGAAATGGTATGTGGCGCCATCTTCGCCGCAGACAAGCTGGGAGCTCACTAATGAAAAAGGTCCTCAACAAGGTTGAAGACCTTGTCATAGAGATGTGTGAAGGCATGATCAAGGCGCACCCGACGCAATTGGCTTTTGACAAGAAGTTCAAGATCATCAGCCGTGCCAAGGTTAACAAGCAGAAGGTGAGCCTGATCTCCGGCGGTGGTAGCGGCCACGAGCCGGCACACGGCGGTTTTGTCGGCACGGGTATGCTGGATGCGGCGGTGTGCGGCGACGTGTTTGCCTCCCCCTCGACCATTCAGGTCTACAACGCCATTCTGAAAACCCAGAGTGAAAAAGGCACCTTGCTGATCGTCAAGAACTACTCGGGCGATTGCATGAATTTTGACGCCGCTGCTGAAATGGCCGAAGAAGACGACGACATCAAGGTAGCCCGCGTTTACGTGAATGACGACGTAGCCGTCAAAGACAGCCTTTATACGGTGGGGCGTCGCGGGGTGGCCGGTACGATTTTCGTGCACAAGATCGCTGGCGCCGCCGCCGAACAGGGCATGTCGCTGGAGGAGGTGAAAGCGGTCGCGGAAAAAGTGATTGCCAACGTCCGCAGCCTCGGCTTCGCATTGACGTCCTGCACGGTCCCAGCCAAGGGCAGTCCGACCTTCTCGCTTGCCGAAGATGAAATCGAATTCGGGGTCGGCATCCACGGCGAACCCGGTATCGCGCGCGAGAAATTGCCGAGTGCCGCTGAGTTGGCAAAACGGATGGTTGACCAGATCGTCGACGACGTGCCGTTCAAAGCGGGAGAAGAAGTCGCCGTAATGATCAACGGTCTTGGCGCAACGCCGCTGCAAGAGTTGTACCTGCTGAACAACTCGGTGGCTGATTGCGTTGAGGCCAAGGGGCTGAAGATCTATCGCACCTTCGTTGGCAACTTCATGACGGCCATCGACATGGCGGGCGCTTCAATTACCGTGCTTCGTCTGGATGCGCAAACCAAGGCCCTGCTCGACGCCGCCGCCGACACGCCAGCACTCAAGATCTGAACGTTAGAGGAATGTATGGAAACCTTCACAAAAGACCAGGTAATCGGCACGATCGCTTCAATGTGCGACATCATCATTGAAAACGAAGTGCCTTTCTGTGAGCTGGACTCGGCCGCCGGCGACGGCGATTTCGGGATGTCTTTGGCGAAGGGCTTTAAAGTCGTCAAGGCGGAGTGGGCCAACCACAGCAGGGATGACATCGGAGCCTTCCTAAAAGACTGCGGCATGATCATCACTGAGCATTGCGGTGGGGCTTCAGGCCCGATCTGGGGTTCTGGATTCCGCGCCATGGGCAAGTATGCTCATGGCAAGGAAGCTCTGAATCTGGTTGAACTTGGCGAAATGGTACAAGCGGCGATCGATGCAGTTCAAAAGCGAGGGGGCGCGAAGTTGGGTGACAAGACCCTGCTGGATGCTCTGATCCCCGCAGTGGAATCGATCAAGGCGAGCGGCAGTGCCGCCGAAACGTTTGCTGTGGCGCTCCCCAAAAGTGCGGCGGCGGCCGTGGCCGGCGGCGAAAGCACCAAACTGATCGCGGCGACTAAAGGCCGGGCCAGTTATGTTGGCGATCGGAGCATCAGCTTCCCAGATGCAGGTGCCACGGCAATTGGCATCATCTTCAACCGTTTGCTGGCACGTTAATGAGGACAGCAATTCCGACCGTCAAGGCTAGCGCGCGCCTGTTCTGACGGTCGGATTGCCTTTTCGTCAAGGAGCGCTTTCCTGCGAGGGCGCGGATGCAGCGTCCTGTCGCCAAGTATTTTCTTGGAGCTGCCGCAGGGACCATAGCAGCGAAGCCATATTTACCGGCGCTTAGCCTATAGCGCCACGCGGTATCTGCCGATTTCCATCAGGATCGTGTTCGACCTGGCGCTCGGAAAATTTGAGTGCCCTTTTTTTCGCGCGATGCCGGTGCCCTTGTCAAATGCATCGGAGAGAAAGGCGTGGACATCCGCCGCATCCCCTTTTCACTTCCCCTGTGTCGTTGTCATGGCTATTGGAACAATACCTGCTGCCTAGGGGAGGAGTGGGTGTTTCCAATGAAAATTGCAATGTTCGCAAACGAACGTTATTGTGTGCTTCCTCACTTTGTCAATGGTTGCGCCAACGCGCGCCGAATATGGCTTGGCGGTATCGGTTAGAATCGCGCTCGCTCGATTCCAATCGTCGGCGAACGCGGCGCGATGAAACATTGCCGGTTGCAACGGGCCGCCAACAACGGGAGTGAAAATGAAGACACGGCTATCGCAGTTGAGCTTGAGCCAACGCCATCTCGATATTCTTGAGATGGCCAAGCAAAGCGGCTTTCTGTCGACCGAAGAATTGAGCAAGACGTTCAAGGTGACGGCGCAAACGATACGCCGCGATATCAATGAGCTCTGCGATAAGGGGCTTCTGCGGCGTTACCACGGTGGCGCGGGCTTGGCATCGAGCGTCGAGAACGTCGATTACCCGACTCGGCAGGTGCTCAACCATGAAGCGAAGATCCGTATCGCGCACATGGTCGCCGAGTACATTCCCGACAATGCTTCACTCTTCATCAATATCGGCACGACGACCGAGGAAGTGGCGAAAGCGCTGCGAGGCCATCGCAAACTGCGCATCATCACCAACAACCTGAACGTTGCCGCGTCCCTCTGCGACAACGAGGACTTCGAGGTGATCGTCGCTGGCGGCGTTGTCCGCCGCGATCGGGGGGTGATCGGGGAATCGACGATCGACTTCGTACGGCAGTTCAAAGTCGATTACGGCATCATCGGTATCTCGGGGGTGGACGGCGATGGAACCCTGCTCGATTTCGACTACCGCGAAGTTCGGGTGGCGCAAGCGATCATCGAAAACGCGCGTCAGGTCATCCTCGTCACGGACCACACGAAGTTCAGTTGCAATCCTATGGTTCGCCTCGGACACATTTCGGAGATCGATGTTTTGTTTACCGATCGCCAGCCGCCTGAAAGCATCATGGCCGAACTGCACAAGGCGAAGGTCGAGTTGCATGTCTCGGATCCTGTCGAGGAAGAGTCCGACGACTGACGGCTTGCTTCAACGGTCAAGCCGACGCGCGGGGTTGGCGTTTTTCCGCAAGTCAGATCAACTGCTTCGTCGGCATTCGCCGAGCGATTCTTGTTTTCCCGCATGGCGATGGAGCGCTCGCCTTCGCCTCTGGCGTATGCGTAATGCGGTCCCGGGGGATTGAAAAAGAACCCGCCGCCCCCACGTAGCAGTTCGTCTGCGCGGCCGGCAAAAGACGCGTGCCGGGCAAATCGAATTATCGACACAAATAAACCGACCTCTTACGGAGTATTTCAATGGGCGCCAACAAGGAAACCCTGGGCTTTCAGGCCGAAGTCAAACAGTTGCTCAACCTGATGATCCACTCGCTGTACAGCAACAAGGAAATCTTCCTGCGCGAGCTGATCTCGAACGCTTCCGACGCCTGCGACAAGCTGCGTTTCGAGGCGTTGAACAATGCGTCGCTCTACGGCGATGATCCCGACCTGAAGATCCGTCTTTCCTTCGACAAGACGGCACGCACGATCACCATTTCCGACAACGGCATCGGTCTCATCCGCGACGAAGCCGTCGAGCATCTGGGCACCATCGCCAAGTCGGGCACGCGCGAGTTCTTCTCGGCGTTGACCGGTGATCAGGCCAAGGACGCGCATCTGATCGGGCAGTTCGGGGTCGGCTTCTACTCGTCGTTCATCGTTGCCGACAAGGTCACGGTGATCTCCCGTCGTGCCGGCGTTGAGGCAGGCCAGGCGGTCAAGTGGGAGTCGGCGGGCGAGGGCGATTTCTCGGTCGAGATGGTCGAGAAGGCTGGGCGCGGCACCGACGTCATTCTGCACCTGCGCGAAGGCGAGGACGAATTTCTTTCCAGCTGGAAGCTGCGCCAGGTCGTGCGCAAGTACTCCGACCACATCACGCTGCCGATCCTGATGAAGAAGGAAAAGTGGGACGAGGAGAAGAAAGAACAGGTCGCCACCGACGAAGACGAAACGGTCAACCAGGCCTCCGCCTTGTGGGCGCGTCCGAAGTCGGAGATCTCCGACGAGCAGTACAAGGAGTTCTACAAGCACGTCGCGCACGACTTCGAGGACCCGCTGGCGTACGTGCATGCCAAGGTCGAAGGCAAGCAGGAATACACGCAGCTCCTGTACGTGCCCCAACGTGCGCCGTTCGACTTGTGGGACCGCAACGCCCGTCACGGCGTGAAGCTCTACGTGCGCCGCGTGTTCATCATGGACGACGCCGAGCAACTGATGCCGCTGTACATGCGCTTCGTGCGCGGGGTCGTCGATTCGAACGACCTGCCGCTCAACGTCTCGCGCGAGATTCTGCAGGAGTCGAAGGACATCGAGACGATCCGCGGCGGCTGCGTGAAAAAAGTGCTGTCGATGCTCGAAGGTCTCGCCGACAGCGAGGACGCGGCCGAGAAAGAGAAGTACGCCAAGTTCTGGACCGAGTTCGGCCGCGTGCTCAAGGAGGGCGTCGGCGAGGACTTCGCGAACAAGGACCGCATCGCCAAGCTGCTGCGTTTCGCCTCGACGCACACCGATACGCCCGAGGAAACCGTTTCTCTGGCCGATTACGTGTCGCGCATGAAGGAAGGGCAGGAGAAGATTTACTACGTGACGGCGGAGACATTCACGGCCGCGAAGAACAGCCCACACCTGGAAATCTTCCGCAAGAAGGGCCTCGAGGTGCTTTTGCTCTCCGACCGCGTCGACGAGTGGGTTACCGGTCACTTGACCGAATTCGACGGCAAGCAGCTGCAATCCGTGGCCAAGGGCGGGCTCGACCTCGGCAAACTGGAAGACGAAGCGGAGAAGAAAGAGGCTGAGCAGGCCGCCGACGAGTACAAGGAACTGATCGAGAAGATCAAGACCTCGCTCGGCGAGAAGGTCAAGGACGTACGCGTGACGCACCGTCTCACGGATTCGCCATCCTGTGTCGTCGCCGACGAGCACGACATGGGCGGCAATCTGGCGCGCATCCTCAAGGCGGCAGGGCAGAAGGCGCCCGAGATGAAGCCGATCCTCGAGATCAACCCGAAGCACCCGGCGGTGCAGCGACTGAAATACGAGGAAGCTCGTTTCGACGACTGGGCCAACCTGTTGCTCGAGCAGGCGACGCTCGCCGAGGGCGGCACGCTGGACGATCCGGCCGGCTTCGTGAGACGCATCAATGAACTGATGATGGCGCTGTCGAAGTAATGCGCCTTCCGCCCGTGGTGCTGCCGACCGTGCGCTGCTGGGGCAGCACGCGGTCTTCGGCGGATGTTCGCGCCATGGGCAGTTTCCTCGCTGGAACGGAAGCGGAGGCGGTTTGAACGGGGATTCGTGTCTCCTCGAAGGGCTGCCTCCAATCATCGACACCGAGGTGGAAACGTTGGTCCTCGGCAGCTTCCCTTCACCGGCGTCGCTCGCCGCGCAACACTACTACGCGCACCGGCAGAACCAGTTCTGGCGAGTGCTGGACGAAATCCTCGGCGAACCCCTTGTGGATATGGCCTACGCCGACAAGCAGCGCTGCCTGCTGTGCCATCACATCGGCGTCTGGGACGTATATCGCCAGTGTCTCCGCGAAGGCGCGCTCGATTCGGCGATCCAAGCGGCGGAGGCCAACGATTTCAGCCGGCTCCAGGCAGAGGCGCCGCGTCTGCGGCGCGTCGGATTCAACGGCAAAACGTCGGCCCGGTTCGAACGCTTCTTTACGGAGCGGGGCTATGAAACCCGTGTCCTGCCTTCGACGAGCCCCGCCTACACGCTCGCTTTTGCTCGCAAGGTCGAGCAATGGCGGACGCTACTCGCGCCCTGAACTAGCCGTCGCGCTGGTCGGCGTCGGTGACCGAAGGCGCTTCGGCACTCCTACTTTCCCGTCAACGTGTCGCGCAAGCACTGACGGTGCTCGGCGCCCGTCTTGTCCTTGCAGACTTCGCGCGCTTTGGCATGGCGAGCGCAAAGCATGGGGTCGGCCGCCTTGCCGCAGTCGCTTCCCGCTGGGCGGGTTTTCTCGCATTGCTTGAGCCCGGCGCCGGCCTTGGTCTGGCAGACATCGCGCGGTTTACGAGGCGTGCTCGGACGGGACTTGCATTGGGGAACGTTCTTGTCGACCTTGCAGTCGACTTTCGGTCGTTGCGTCGGCTCGGCGCTGCGCGCTGGAGCGGGCGGCGGCTCCGGTACCAACCCGGGGGCACCTGGAACGCCCGCCGGCCCTTGTTGCGCGGCGACCGGGAAGGCAGCGAGCGCCAAAGTCAGCGAGGCAACAACCAGCAACGTTTTCATCGAGTGATCCTTGTTCATTCGGTAAGCATTTTCGTCAGCAAGAGCAGTATTCCGGTCTGCGATCCGGCCTGCATATCTGTTGCCGATTGTAGCGTGCGCGGCCTGCATCCACCAAGGCCGAACTTCGCTTTCAGCGCCCCGCTTGGGAAGAAACGAGGCGCACGACGATGTTCGTAAGGACGTCGGGATCGGTCGGCTTGGCAACATGCTCGACCATACCGACGGCGAAACACTTTTCCCGCTCGTCGCCGAGAACGTGCGCGGTTTGGCCGATGATCGGCAGCCCGGGAGCGATTTGCAGGAGACGGCGCGTTGCCTCGTAACCGTCCATTTCCGGCATCTGCACGTCCATCAGCACCACGTCGTAGGCGTCCGGACCGTCGCGCATCACGAAATCAACCGCTTCGCGCCCGTTGCCCGCCATGGTGACGATCGCCCCGTCTTCGGTGAGGTTGTGTTCAAGCACCATCTGATTGATCGCGTCGTCCTCGACAACGAGGATGGAGACACCGCCGAGCGGATGCGTCGTCTGGAGCGGAGGAACGATCGGCGACTCGCGTTTCGGCAGGGTGCTTCCCGGCAAGGGTTCGATGTACGGCACACGGAACTCGAACACGCTGCCCGCACCCGGTGAGCTCTCGACACGGATGTCGCCGTCCATGAGTTCGAGCAGGCGCTTGCAGATCGCCAAGCCGAGCCCCGTACCACCGAACCGGCGGGTGGATGAGCCGTCGGCTTGTTGGAAAGGGTTGAAGAGGTGCTGCACCTGCTCCTGCTCCACGCCCATCCCCGTGTCGGCAACGCGGAAGACGAGGTCCGCCTCGTCGCGCAGGGCGGACAACGTCACGCTTCCCGTCTCGGTAAACTTCACGGCATTGGAAAGCAGATTGAGGAGAATCTGGCCAAGGCGCAACGGATCGCCTACGCATACGGCGGGCAAATCGTCCGCTTTTTCAACGTACAACTCGAGATGCTTGGCCTGGGCTCGGTCGTTGACCAGCGTCACCGCATGGTCGATGACTTCATCAAGCGTCATTTCGGTCTGCTCGATGCTCAGTTTGCCGGCTTCGATCTTGGAAAAATCGAGGATGTCGTTGACCACGCCGAGCAAGCGGCTTCCGGAAGTGAGGATCTTTTCAAAGGCGTTGCGCGCTTTTTCCGGGTCGTCACAACTGCGATAGCCGATCTGCGCGAAGCCGAGGACGCCGTTGAGCGGGGTCCGGATTTCATGGCTCATGTTGGCCAGGAACTCGCTCTTCACGCGCGCCAGATGCTCGGCGGCGATCAGCGCCTGCTCGCGCGCCTCGGCAGCGGCGTGTTGTTCGCTGATGTCGACAACGCTTACCACCGCGCCGGTATTGCGGCCATTCTGCACAATGGGGTGCATCGCGTACATGACAGGGATTGCGCGGCCGTCGCGATGCCAGTAAACCTGATTGTCGACGCGAATCTCGCGCCCGCTCAACAATGCTTCGTGACCGGGGCACTCATCGGCCGGATACGGCAGGCCATCATGGCGATTGTGGTGGAAGAGGGCGTGGGCGCTGAGACCGACCACTTCAGCCGCGCTATAACCCAGCATCCGGCAGGCGGCCGGGTTGATAAAGGTGATGCGGCCCTCGGTGTCCACGCCGTAAAGACCGTCGGCTGTCGATTCGAGCAGCAGGCTCGCCTTCGCTTCCGTCTCGACGAGTGCTGCCGAGCGCCGATGGACGAGCTCCTCGAGATGCCGCCGATGCTCGTCGAGCTCGGCCTCGATGCGCTTGCGGTCGGTAACGTCGCGCGCGCAACCTACCGTCCCGATAACCTTGCCTTCGGCGTCGAAGAAAGGCGACTTGTGGATTTCGAGGTAGACGAAGCGGCCTCTGACGTACCCCGATTCCTCGAAGACGGTCGGCGCACCCCGCTGCAGCGTGATTTCGTCGCTGTCGTCGAACTGGATGCCGAACGTGTGCCAGTTTGGGTCGTCAGGATGGCGTGCCACCTCGCGGTCGAAGAAGAAGGCGTTGGTCTTGCCGATCGGTTCGCGCACGTCGTTGGCATTCAGCAGTTGTTCGCACAGAGCCTTGTTGGCGAACAGGAAGCGCTTATCCAAACCCTTCGCCCAAATCATGTCGGGCACGTTGTCGCACATCAGACGCAACATGGTCGCGATCGTGCGCGACTGTTCCTCGGTCGCCCGCAGCGTTTCTTCCGTGCCCTTGCGGCCGGTGATGCTATGGCCGATGCCGAGGACGCCGATCAGATGGCCGTAGCGGTCGTACATCGGTGTCTTCGTCGTTTCGAGCAGTTCGCGGTGCCCGTCTTCTGCGAAGGTGACCCATTCCTCGTTGACGCTCGGCCCGACATTCCGGATTGCCGCTCGGTCATGTTCGCGGAAGGATTCGGCGAGCTCGCGATCGACGAAGTCAAAGTCGGTCTTGCCGACGATGTCCCGTTCAGGCGCACCGAAGAACCGCTCGAACCGGTTGTTGCAGGCCAGATAAACGCCATCTGCGTCCTTGAGCCAGACGAGATCCGGCAGAACGTGGATCAGCGCCTGGCGTTCGGAATGTGCATCGGAAAGCCGGCGGGCATGTTGCTCGTTACGTGCGCGCTCGTTCGCCAGCTCCGCCGAGACTTCAGTCAGCCGGGCTTCGAGTTGGCGCGCTCGCGTTTGGGCTACGGCGCAGTAGAGGGTCCCGGTCAACCGCTCGGCGACTGGCCACAAACTCTCAATCAATCGGCGCACTCCCTCACTCTGCACACCGCGAACGAGGAGCAGGCCGTTGTCGCCAAGCGGGATGACGGCAAGCGCCGCCGGCCCCGCAGCGCCATTCGGCGCGTCGGGCAGTCCTAAGCCGTCGGTCTCGGCAAACCAATGTGTGACGCCATCGCGGGTGCGCTGCCACAACGGGTGGGAGAAATCGATTTTGCTGGCGTGAGGTATACCTATGTCTGTGGCGGCGAGAAGCTCCAGCGAGCCAGCTTGCGCCACAGGTGAATCGTCTGATGATGCAGTGCCCGTGACCGTCGCGTACCAAATAGCCGCATCCAGCCCGCCATGTTGTGCGAGGGCGGTCAGGAACCGCGAAGCGACCGTACGAGTGTCGGCTCCAGGCACGACCGCCAGCGACAAGGTGTACAGCGCGGCAGTCTGATCATGCAAACTCATCTCGGCCATGGCGGAACGGCGGGTAATCGCAGAAAGAGGTACCGGCGCTAGTGAGGGTATGGGACGAGGCACGCCAAGTCGTACGCGGCGTGACGTACGCGGCCAGGCGGCCAAGAGCATGCTGCGCCTTGCCGATCCGTCGCAGCAAGGCAGACGGAAGCAGAGTGCGGAGAGTGCGGATGCCAGCCGAGAAACTTGGGTATTCCCGCCCGCCGGGCCTTGCCGGTAGGCGTTTCAGCGTACATAAAGGGAGACACGTATGAGTTCCCCTTGGTGCTACAAGATGAATGCATTCTATACGAGATGGCGGAGAGTGGCGGCTGGAAGCGGGAACCGAACGAACGGCTGGTATGCACAGAACGAGCGCCAGGAGCGAGATGAGGTCGCCGACCACTTTACACGTTCGGCATTGAGCCGGCGGCGGCTTGTCGGGTATAGTCCCCGGATCGTTTGCCTGGAAAGTAGTTATGTCCGAGAAGACGGCGAGTCCTACGAATACCGCGCCGGACCATCGCCTGACAGTAGCCGAGATTCTCGGCATGCTGGTCGCCGACGGCATCGTTGGCCAGCCGGAAGCCGATGCGCTGATCAGGGAATGTCGGCTCAAGCGCCTCTCCGCTCACCCGCTGACAATCATCGCCGATCAGAAATGGAAATCGCGTTTGCCGCCACATCGGCCGCTCGCGATCGACGAACTCGGCGAGTGGCTGGCCGCCAAACTTGGCCTTGAGTATTACCACATCGATCCGCTGAAGATCGACTTCACGGCGGTGACGGACATCATGTCAAGCGCGTATGCCACGCGCTTCGGGATCCTCGCCGTGCAGGTCACGGCACTCGAGATCGTCGTCGCGACGACTGAGCCTTTCTTGCGCGACTGGGAGAATGAACTCCAGCCGCTCGTCAAGAAGAATATTCGCCGCGTTATTGCCAATCCGGCCGACGTAGCGCGTTATCTCGTCGAGTTCTACAACCTGGCCCGCTCGGTGAAGAGGGCATCGCAACTCGGCGGACAAGCCGCCGGGTTATCGTCGTTCGAGCAACTCGTCGAACTGGGGCGCAGCAATCGCCAGTTCGACGCCAACGACCAGCACATCGTCAACATCGTCGATTGGCTATGGCAATACGCCTTCGAGCAACGGGCCAGCGATATCCACATCGAGCCGAGACGCGAACTCGGTATCGTCCGTTTCCGTATCGACGGCGTGTTGCATCAGGTGTACCAGATTCCGATGAGCGTGATGGCGGCAATGGTCAGCCGAATCAAGATCCTCGGCCGTATGGACCTCGTCGAAAAGCGGCGTCCTCAAGACGGCCGGATCAAGACGCGCACCGCCGACGGGCAGGAGGCCGAGTTGCGCTTGTCGACGCTGCCGACGGCCTTCGGCGAAAAGCTCGTGATGCGAATCTTCGATCCCGAAGTACTCGTGCGCAATTTTTCCGACCTCGGGTTTTCTGACGAGGATCAGGGCCGCTGGAAGACGATGGCCGAGAGCCCGCACGGCATCATCCTGGTAACGGGGCCGACCGGATCCGGGAAGACGACGACGCTCTATTCGACGCTGAAGCAACTCGCTACGCCCGCCGTCAACGTGTGCACTATCGAAGACCCGATCGAAATGATCGAGCCGGCGTTCAATCAGATGCAGGTGCAGCGCGCCATCGACCTCGATTTCTCCGAGGGCGTGCGGGCGCTGATGCGGCAGGACCCGGACATCATCATGGTCGGTGAGATCCGCGATCTCGCGACGGCCGAAATGGCGATCCAGGCGGCACTGACAGGGCACCTTGTACTATCGACCCTGCACACGAACGACGCGCCGGCAGCGATGACGCGCCTGGTTGACCTCGGGGTTCCGTCTTATCTGATCAGCGCCACGCTGCTTGGCGTGATGGCGCAGCGCCTCGTACGCGTGCTCTGCCCGAACTGCAAGAAGTCGGTACCGGCGACCCCCGAAGACGAGGCGCTATGGGACAGCCTCGTCGCCCCCTGGAAAGCGAATCGACCGAGTCATTTCCACCAGCCGGTGGGTTGTCTCGACTGCCGTATGACGGGTTATCGCGGCCGCATCGGCCTTTACGAAATTCTCACGCTGTCGCCGGACATCAAGCAGTTGATCAGCGACGGCGCTGACCTCGCCAAGATTCGTGATCTTGCCTATCGCGAAGGCATGAAGCCGTTGCGCATTTCCGGTGCCATGAAAGTCGCTACGGGCATCACTACGCTTACCGAGGTAATCGGCCGCGCCACCCTTTAGTCGGTATGGCGCGTATGGTCAGCCGCGTCCCGCGGCGCGTCTGACGCACTCCAGGTAGCGCTCGGCATCGAGGCCGGCGCCATTCCGTTGTGCCTGCCACAACGTTTCACCAAGGCAATCCATGATCGCGTGCTCTGCATCGTGCACGTCGAGGCGTTGGCGCAGGGCTTCATAAGCGGCACGGATTCCCGGCGGTTGATCGATGCTGAGCTGATCGGCGATCGCAAGATGCAGCGAGAGGTGGAGAAAGGGGTTCGTCTGCCCCCCTTCGGGCGTGAACTCCTGCTCCAGGGCCGCCTCGGGATTCTCCAGCAGGGCGTGGTATTCGGGGTGCTCGGCGATCAAGTCGGCAGCAACGGCTTCCGCTCCTTCCAGGATCTGCCGTTCGCGATACTTGCGCCACGATTCACAGAAGAATTGGCGGACTTGCTCACGCGAGGGGTTGAACATGGACAACCTTCAAATTATGTCTGACAAGCGCGGTGACCACCGTGTTCTGGACGTGTCTGTTTTCGCCCGCCGCACCAGGAACTGCCGGGGTAATCTGGCCCGTTCCATAGACGCCCAGAATGGGAAGTCCGGGGAAACGTTCGGTCATCGCGCGCAGGTCGCGATCCTCCCCGCCGTAGAAATAGGGCCCGCGACCGATGCATGAGAACATCAGGGCACACGCCGGTTCGTGGCCGGAGCGGGCGGCGAGTTGATCGATCGTACCGCGCATGTCGGCTTCTGCTGTGAGCGGCTGCCGAACGGCCCACGCAAGCGATTGACCGGGTGTCACCTGCTCGGAAAGCGTCAGCGAGCCGTCGGGATTAGCGGCGAGCAAGGCGAGCGCCCGGCCATGCCCCTCGCGCAGTTCATTCCTGGCTCCCGCCTCTTCATCGAAGAGAACGGCGGCGAGGTGATGCAATTGCCGGCCCAAATTCTCACGCAACTCCGCGGGAACCGCGCGAGCAAGGTTTTTCAACGCGGTCTGGCTTCCGATCCGTTCGAGGTCATAGCCGTTACTCTGCTCCACGCGCTTGGCCTTACCGAGCAATCGTAGCCCACTCGACACACCGACCGAAATGTCAGCCCCAAGCAACTTGACGCAGCAGGCGCTCGATTCGGTGAGGCGGCCATGTTCCCATGCCGCCGGATCGGTAGGCGCCGCCGTGCCCGCGAAGCTGCCGGCGAAGGTGGCACCAAAGCGTTTCCCGGTGACGTTCCAATGGGGCGGCACGTTGCCCGTAGCGTAGCTCAGCAGGAGGCCCGAAGCTCCTTCGCCCGGAGCAAGCGAGAACTCGCCCCCGAGTACCATGGCGACGGCCGCCGGCCGATCGAGAACCCAGCCCGATTCGGTGAATACGCCCGAGGCAATGCCCCCCGCGACCTGGATGCAACGTGCCGCTCGCGCGGCCGCTGCCACGGCCGGTTGTGCATGGCGCGTATACTCGGGCGTCAGAAAGAGCAGCACGGCGTTGGCCTGCACTAGGCCTGCCCGCGTAAGCGCTTGCTGAACAGCGCGTTCGGCGAGTTGAGGTATTGGGTCGTTGCCGGATACGAGCGCCGTGGCGACGGGCATGGGAGAGGACCGTAGAAGTTCGTTCGATTGAGCGAAGGGACTCGGCTTTGAGAGTGGCCGAAAGCGATCAGCGAGTGGTTCGGACGATGGGGCGGGAAACGCGAATGTGGCGACGCATCAAAAGGCTCCTGTCCTGTCTATCGCTGTTATTGTCAGGCGCCGGCGTGACCTTCCTCGATCGCGGAATCGGGTCCGTAGAGCGCGGTCTTGTTCTTGTACTCACACAAGTCGGCAATGACGCAACGCCAGCATTCCGGTTTGCGCGCCTTGCAAACATAGCGCCCGTGCAGAATCAACCAGTGATGCGCGTCATGGACAAACTCGTCGGGAACGGATTTTAGCAGCTTGAGTTCGACAGCAAGCGGGGTTTTTCCAGGAGCCAGTCCGGTACGGTTGGCGACGCGGAATACGTGCGTATCGACGGCGATTGCGGCTTCGCCGAAAACGGTTGACAGCATCACGCTCGCCGTTTTACGACCGACGCCGGGTAGCGTCTCCAGCGCCGCCCGCTCGCCGGGCACTTCTCCTCCATGCCGTTCCAGAAGCAGGCGGCAGGTTGCGATCACGTTCTTCGCCTTCGCTTTGTACAGGCCGATGCGGCTGATGTACGGAATCAGCCCGTCTTCGCCGAGAGCGAGGATGGCTTCGGGCGTGGGTGCGTCGGCAAACAGCTTGCGCGTGGCGAGATTCACGCTCTTGTCGGTCGCCTGTGCCGAGAGGATGACGGCGACGAGCAACTGAAAGGTTGATCCGAATTCGAGCTCCGTCGTTGGCGTTGGATTGTCGGCGCGTAACCGCGCGAAAATTTCCTTACGCTTGGCGGCGTTCATCAGGCTCTTCAGTGGCAACCAGCCGCGGAGACTGGTTCGGGCGTCCGACGTTGATTGCGCGCTGCTGCGCGTGCCTCGACCCAGTTCTTCCAGGCGATCAGGCAACCGAGAACGATGAACGCACCGGGCGGCAGCATGGCGAGCAGGAGACCAGGGTAATCGTCGGGAAGCAGTTGCAGCGGCTGCAGCCCGGGAAAGACCATATCGATTCCCGAGAAGAGCGTACCGCGGCCGATGAGCTCGCGCAGCCCACCGAGCAGCGAAAGCGTCCACAGCATCCCCGTACCCATGAAAATGCCGTCGAAGATCGATTGCAACGGCGGGTTCTTGGCGGCATAGGCTTCTACGCGAGCCAGGACGATGCAGTTGGTGACGATCAGCGGAATGAAAATGCCGAGGACGAGATAGAGATCGTGCAGATTCGCGTTGAACAGCAAATCGACAATGGTTACCAAAGCGGCGACAATCAGGATGAACACCGGGATGCGGATTTCGTGCGGGATCAGGTTGCGCAGGCTGGCGATGGCCGCGCCAGACATGGCCATGACGACGATCGTTGCCAGCGACAGCATGGCGCCATTGACGAGATTCGTGGTGACCGCGAGCAGCGGACACAAGCCGAGAATCTGTACGAGGCTCGTGTTCTGTTTCCACACTCCGTTGGCGATGATTTGCCGTAGTTCATTGCGCGTCATGGTGTTTCCTCAGTGCAGTTTGACGGCTCGGTATTTCCGGATTTCCAAACAGGGCCTTGCTTGTTCGTCAGCGGGCGGCGAAAAACGTTTCGCGGTTTTCGGCGACATACAGCGCTGCCTTGCGGACGGCCTTTATGACCGCACGCGGGGTCACGGTCGCTCCGGCGACCGAATCGAAACGGCCGCCGTCTTTGCGTACCCTCCAGTCGCGTTCCTCGATCTCAGCCGGCTTCAAACCATCGAACTGAGTAATCCACGGCCGATTCTTGTTCTTGTCCTTTTTCGGCTCGATGTAGTCGCCGAGACCGGGTGTTTCCTTGTGCTGTGTGGCCCGGACGCCGAGTACGGTGCCATCGGTTCCGATTGCAAGCAGTAGATGGATGCGGCCTGCGTAACCGTCTGGTGCGACTGCTTCCAGCACCACGGCCGTCGTTTGTCCGGCACGTTTGGCGCGGTACGCGGTGGAAACGTCCTCGGTACCGAGGGCGGGAGATGGCGGCAGACTGATCGCGTCCTTGAGCAGATCGTTATCGTAAGCGTTCCGGGGAAGTACCTCGTCGACCAGCTTCATTTTCTCTTCCGCCGCCGCGACGTCAATCGCCGACTTCGTCCATAGGTAGGCGCCGGAGAGGAGCCCCGTGAAGATGACGACGAAAATGAACAGGATGACGGCCGTACGTACCGCCATCTTGGGCGCCGAAAGCGGCTTGATCGGCGGCGTCATGGTTTCCTGCCCTTCATGCCGAAGATCGCGGGCTGCGTGTACAGGTCGATCAGCGGGACTCCGATATTGAGGAGCAGCACCGCGAAGGCAACCCCGTCGGGGTAACCGCCGAAAACGCGAATCACGTAAGCGAGGGCGCCGGCGAGCCCACCGAAAATCAATTTACCTTTCGGCGTCGTACAGCCCGATACCGGGTCGGTGACGATAAAGAAGGCACCAAGCAGCGTACCGCCCGAGAACAGATGGAACAGCGGGCTGGCGAACTGCTGCGGGTCCCATAGCCAGAGGCTGCCGGCGAGTACGGCCATGCCAGCGATGAAACTGAGCGGCGCGTGCCAGCTGATGACCTTCTGTTGCCACAACCACAGGCCACCGAACAGGTACGCGGCGGCTACCCACTCCCAGCCGCGCCCGGCAACGCGGCCGAAGACGGCGGCGTCGGCCATAATCGTGCCGACAGAGGTGTGGCCCTCGCCCAGCTTGAGCGCGGTTTTCAGCGCGTCAAGCGGTGTCGCGCCGTTCATGGCGTCGATGCGCGGGGCGTGACCGAAAACGAGCGCGAGCTGCTCACCGACTCCTGCCCCCATATCGACCGGAGGCCATTGCGACATCAGCGCCGGAAACGAAACGATGCATACGGCAAAGGCGATCATCGCCGGATTAAACGGGTTCTGGCCAAGCCCGCCGTACAGGTGCTTGGCAATGACAATAGCAAACAACGAACCGACGACCACCAGCCACCACGGCGCGAGCGGCGGGAAGGAGAGAGCGATCAACCAGGCGGTGACGAGCGCGCTGCCGTCGCCGAGAAACAGGGCGAGCGGTTTGTCGCGTAATTTGAGCAGAGCGGCTTCGGCCAGCAAACAAGCGACGCTGGCGATCCCGATCTGCACGAGGATGACCGGCCCCACCAGGTAAACATACGCGGCGATAGCCGGCACGAGCGCTGCCAGCACTTTGAGCATGATGCGCTGGACGCTGACGTTCTGAGTCAAATAGGGCGGGCTCGTGAAGTTCATGGGCGGCTCATTTCTCGATGGCCGGGGCTGAATTCTCTTCCCCTTGATCGGTCGGCTTCTGCAAAGGCGTCCGGCGCGCCTCGATTTCGGCGATTTCCTCGCTCTGCGCGGCAGTCAGGCCTTCAGTATTCTTGGGCTGCACGCTTTCACGTTGCCGCTTCGCACGCTCCATCGCCGCGGCGATGGTTGCCTTCTTTATCGCTTCCGGATCCAGCGTCGCAGCCGTGTTGTCCGTAACAGCCACGCTCTGCGCAGACACACCTTCACTCGCCGGCTTTGCCGCTGCGGCCTTGGCAGCGGCCGCCTTCGCCAAACGCTCGGCTTTTTCGGCCTTCTCGCGCTCTTCGCGCTCGTTGCGGAACTCGAAGCGCGCCTTGGCTGCATCAGCCTGGTTTTTCTCGCGTTCGCGCGCCCAGATTTCGCTCTTGGCGAAACGGAAGTACTGCACGAGCGGAATGTGCGACGGGCAGACGTAGCTGCAGCAACCGCATTCGATGCAGTCGAAGATGTTGTATTCCTGCGTCTTTCCGAAGTTGCGGGCGCGTGCGAACCAATAGAGTTCGAACGGCTGCAGTTCGTGCGGACAAGCTTGCGCGCATGCACCGCAACGGATGCAGGGCATTTCCGGCGCTGGCGGTGGAAAGAGTGTTGGGGAGGCGGCGATGATGCAGTTCGTGGCTTTGACGATGGGGGCCTCAAGGCTCGGCATTTCAAAACCCATCATCGGGCCGCCCATTACGTAGCCTGTCGTGTCGGCTTTGGGTTGGCCGAGGGCGATGAGGTCACGCAGCGGCGTGCCGAGCAGCACCTCCCAATTGCGCGGTTGCTCAACATTACCCGTCAATGTGACGATGCGCGAAAGCACGGGCTCGCCGTGTGCAATGGCGCGCCAGGCGGTGTAGGCGGTGGCGACGTTGAAACATTGCACGCCCATTTCCGGCGAACGCGTGCTGGCAGGTACCTCCTTGCCGGTGAGCACGCGGATCAACTGCTTCGCACCGCCTGCTGGATAGCGGGTGGGTACGGCAACAACCTCGAAGTTTTCCCCGACGATTTGCACCGCCGCACGCATCGCGGCCAGGGCTTCCGGCTTGTTGTCCTCAATGCCGATGAGCACGCGTTTGGGCGCCAGCAGATCGCGGAAAATGCCGACGCCGCGCACGATTTCCTCTGCCCGTTCGCGCATCAGCATGTCATCGCAGGTCATGAATGGCTCGCATTCGGCACCATTGATGACGAGCTCTTCCATGGGTACCGCTTTGGCAGCGACCAGCTTGGCATGGCTAGGGAAAACGGCACCCCCGAGGCCAACGACGCCAAAGTCGCGCAGCCGTTCTCTTACGCGTTCAGGCTCCAGTGAGGCGTAATCAAGCGGCGCGCGCTCCATCCATTCGTCGCGACCGTCGGGCTCGAGGACGACGGATAGCGTTGGCAGGCCTGAGGGATGCGAAGCGATCCGCTCCTCGACAGAAACGACGGTTCCCGAAGTCGGCGCATGCACCGCCGCCGAAATCCACTTATCCGGGTCGCCGATACGTTGCCCCTTGAGCACCCGTTCGCCCGCCTTGACGAGCGGTCTCGGCATGCCGCCGATGCTCTGGTGCAGCGGCACGATGAGTTGCGCCGGCAACGGTGCGATCGCGATCGGCGCCGTGACCGAAACCGCCTTGTTAGTCTCCGGCTTGACGCCACCCTTGAACTTGAAAAGCTGAAACACGCGTCTATCCCTGCCGTGAACCAGCGGCACGCCCTGATCGGAGAAGGGTAACCATGCGCTCTCTCCTCTGGGCTCCCCAAGGCCGCATCGCACGCGAGCGGCAACTGTCGTTGTTTGTCATGCCACTCGTTTGAGTTCGATTACCGGATACTTCCACTTCCAATTGTCGATGCTTTCCTCGATGACTTCCATGCGGATGCATTCAACCGGGCAGGGCTTCACACACAGTTCGCATCCGGTGCACAGCGAACTGACGACGGTGTGCATCTGCTTGGCCGCGCCGACGATTGCGTCGACCGGGCAGGCTTGGATACATAACGTGCAGCCGATACACGTCTGCTCGTCGATGATCGCGAGTTGTTTTGGTTTTTCTTCGGCATCGAGCGGCTTGACCTCGCGACCGAGCAGATCGGCAAGCTTGCGGACGCCTTCCTGGCCACCCGGCGGGCAGCGATTGATTTCCTCGCCTCCGGCAATTGCCTCGGCATAAGGCTTGCAGCCCGGGAAGCCGCACTGGCCACACTGCGTTTGCGGCAGGATGGCTTCGATCTTTTCGACGAGCGGATTGCCTTCGACTTTGAATTTGATCGACGCGTACCCGAGGGCGGCTCCCAGGATGACGGCGCCGAGCGCCATGATGAGGATCGCAGTCAGCATTACCGGTACTTGTCGAGGCCAGCGAAGCCCATGAATGCCAAGGACATCAATCCCGCGGTGATCATCGCGATGGCTACGCCACGGAAGTGCACCGGAACGTCGGCGCCTTCGATGCGCTCGCGAATGCCCGCAAAGAGCACCAGCACGAGCGAAAACCCGACGGCGCTTCCGGCTCCGAAGAGCAGCGATTCAAGGAAGTTGTACTTGTTCGCGACATTGAGCAGAGGAACGCCGAGCACTGCGCAATTGGTCGTGATCAGCGGCAGGTAAATACCGAGCACCTGGTGCAGCACTGGGCTGCTCTTCTGGATGACCATCTCCGTCAGCTGGACGATAGCGGCGATTGTGACGATGAACGAGATTGTGCGTAGATACTCAAGCCCGAATGGCATCAACAGGAAGTGGTCGATCACATAGGTCGCGCCAGTCGCTACCGTAAGCACGAACGTTGTTGCCGCGCCCATGCCGAACGCCGTCTCCAGTTTCTTGGAGACGCCCATGAAGGGGCACAGCCCGAGGATTCTCACCAGCACGACGTTGTTTACGAGAACAGCGCCGATGACGATGAACAGATAGTGGGTCATGTCACGCGTAACGTTCGGATGCGGAAGGCAAAGCCCCGGGATTATCCCCTTTTGGCGCAGGCCGAACAACCATGCTATGGGTGGCGTTATCCGGCCGTCGTCGGTCGTTTGGCGATGTCGGAAGCCGCTTCGCTGACGAGCGCTGGTCCACGGTATATAAATCCAGTATAGAGCTGCACCAAGCTGGCTCCGGCGTCGATCTTGGCCGCCGCGTCCGCGCCGCACATGATGCCGCCGACGCCGATGATCGGCACTTCACCGGCAAGCGCAGCGGACAGCAGGCGCAACACCGCCGTGGACCGGCCGAACACAGGCGCTCCAGAGAGACCACCTGTTTCCTCGGCATGCGGAAACCCCTCGACGCCGCCGCGGGAAAGCGTTGTATTTGTGGCGATGACCGCGTCGACGCGGTGCCGACGCAGCAAATCCGCAATAGACTGGATCTGTTCACTTTCGAGGTCGGGAGCAATTTTTAGCGCGAGTGGAACGTACTTGCCGTGCTTGTCGGCAAGGCGCATCTGTTCCGCCTTCAATTGGCCGAGTAGCGCGTCGAGTGCGTCGTCCTTTTGCAGCTCGCGGAGATTTTTCGTGTTGGGGCTCGAAATGTTGACGGCGACGTAACTGGCAGCGCCATAAACGCGCTCTAGGCAGATCAGATAATCGTTCGCGGCTTTCTCGATCGGCGTATCGAAGTTCTTGCCGATATTAATGCCGAGGATGCCGCCATGCCTGGGAAACCGGGCGTCCGCGATATTGGCGAGCAACTTGTCCACACCATCGTTGTTGAATCCCATCCGGTTGATGATCGCCTGCTTTTCCGGGATGCGAAACATCCTGGGTTTCGGGTTCCCCGGTTGAGGGCGCGGCGTGACGGTGCCGATTTCTATGAAACCGAAACCGAGCGCAGCGAGGGCGTCAACGTGCTCGCCATTCTTGTCGAGCCCCGCGGCGAGGCCAACCGGGTTCGGGAACGTAAGCCCCATGACCTTGACCGGGCGCGAGGGGACAGGCTTGGCGAGCAGGCAAGCGACGCCGGCACGGTGCATGAAATCAATGCCCGACATGCCGAGTCCATGCGACATTTCGGGGTCGAGCGAGAAGAAGAATTTGCGAATCAGCGAGTAAATCATCGGCGGATTTTACCGCATCGTCGAATCGCCGGTCGCCGCGAAGCCCTCGGCGTCGCTAAGGCGGCCCTTTACGACGAAGCGGTGGTACTCGAACGATCGAGCCAGCGGAGCACGACCGCAAACAACATGTCGGGGTCGAACGGCTTGGCCACAAAGTCGTTCATCCCAGCTTCGAGACAGCGCGCCTTGTGTTCGGAGAATGCATTAGCCGTCATGGCGATAATCGGTGTTGTTCGATGAGCGGCCAACCCGCGTATGCGTTGCGTCGCTTCCAGCCCATCGATGTTCGGCATCTGCATATCCATGATGATTATGGCGTAGGGCGCCAGTTCGGCCATGCGTACGCCTTCCTCGCCATCGTCCGCTGTATCGACAATGAGGCCGCAGTCCTGGAGAACCAGACGGGCGACCTCGGTGTTGATCGGCTCGTCGTCCACGACCAGAACGCGCCGTCCACGGTAGCGTTCGCTGATCTCTTTGCCTGCGTCGGCCGGCAGCGTGTCGGAAGTGGTCATTGACATTCCCTTCCTCAATCGAGCCGTAAACCAGAAGCGACTACCGACGCTTGGCGTGCTTTCCACCCCGACCTGGCCGTGCATCAGCTCGCTCAGGCGGCGGGTGATGGCCAGTCCGAGCCCCGTTCCTCCGTATTTGCGCGAGGTCGAACTGTCGGCTTGTTCGAAGGCGCTGAATAGGCGCGGCACGGCCGTCGGCGCAATGCCGATTCCCGTGTCCGTTACTTCGAACCGGATCACCGCTGTTTCGGCGTCTTCTTCGTCCAACACAGCCCGCAGGTTGACGGAGCCGCATTCGGTGAACTTGACCGCGTTGGAAACGTAATTGAGGAGGGCCTGCTGCAGATAGGTGGGGTCGCCGTAAAGCGTCGGAAAATCACCTTCGTCGACGACAAGGGAAATTCCTTTTGCCTGCGCGCGTTCGCACACCATCGCGCTTACATTGGAGAGCAGCCGATTGACCGATACCGGCGCTTCGTCGAGGACGAGTTTCCCGGCCTCGACCTTTGACAGGTCGAGGATATCGTTAATGATGCCGAGCAGATGCGCCGCCGAGGTATCTATCTTGTCCAGCCGCTCGGCTTGATCTGGCGTCACGCCGCCCCGGCGCAGGATGTTCGCCATACCGATGATTCCGTTTAGCGGCGTCCGGATCTCATGGCTCATATTGGCGAGGAAGGTGCTCTTGGCACGGTTGGCTGCTTCGGCTTCGTCTTTGGCGCGTTCGAGTTCAACCGTGCGCGAGGCAACCAGCTCTTGAAGGTGAAGCCGATGTTGTTCGAGTTCGGTTTCGGTGCGCTTGCGCTCAGTGATGTCACGCAGGAAGACGAAGAGTTCCGGCCCCTTCTCCTTTGGGTAGTTACCTTCCTGTTCGCGGGAGGTTGCGCTGACTTCGACGTGCCAGAGGCTTCCATCCTTCCGCCGATGAGTTGATTCGAATTGCTGACTTCCTTGCGCCAGGGTTTCCGCGATACGCCGCGCCACACCCTCTGCATCGAAGTTGGCGTCAAGTTCGCCAACTGGCCGGTCGAGAAGTTCCTCTCGTGCGTATCCCGAGAGGCGACAGTAGGCGGCGTTGACTTCGATCAGACGACCCGTTTGGTCTAGCCTCCAGAAGCCGTCTCGGGTCGTGGCCAGGATGCTGCGCAACGTTTCGTGGCTATCGCGTTGGGCGGCTTCGGCGCGTTTGTGTTCGGTGATGTCGAGCATGACCCCGATCAGGCCGGCCACTCGACCTTCGGAATCGCTGAAGGTCGCCTTGTAGAGAATGCAGTCGCGCGTACTACCGTCGGCACAAGGCACGAATGTCTCTTGAATCTGCACACCGGGGTTGGCGATCAATGCGCCGTCCGCGGCTTCCTCGCTTTCTGGAAACGGTGACGACACGAAATCCCGGATATGTTTGCCGACAAACTGCGTGCGGGGGATGCCGACATACTCGCTGAACGCGCGGTTGCCGCCAATGAATCGTCCGCTAGCGTCCTTGTAGTAGATCGGCGAGGGGACCGTTTCCATCAATTCCTGTTGAAAGCGCAAGGCGTTATGCAACGCCCGCTCGCGTTGCCCAAGCGTCTCCAAGAGACGGTTGAAACTGGCGATCAACTGCCCGATTTCGTCACGACGGACGACGGGCAACGGTTGCAAAGGATAGGGGGCGTTGGCGATGGTACCGAGCGTGTGGGCGGTACTTTGCAACGGCGAGAGCTGCCGCTTGAGCAGCCACCACGTGAAGGCGCCGGCGGCGAGCGTCAGGGCAATTGTGGCGAAGAGCATTCGCCGCTGCAAATCGCGGATCGGTGCGAAGGCCTCGGCAGTTGGCAACGCCGCGACGGCATACCACCCGGCCGCCGGGATGGGCTTTGCCGAGGACAAAACTTCGATACCGTCTGGATCGTGCGTGAGGCGCGTTCCCTCATGGCCCGCACTAAATTCGCTATCGAGCCCTTCTCGATCGCTCTGTGGAAGCGTTTCCATGATTCGACTCTTATCGCTCGATGTGACGATAAGGCGGTGCTGCGGAGCGACCAGCAAGTAACTTCCGGTTTGCCCGTAGCGGCTCTCCGTAATCTGATCGAGGAAGTTCGGCTGCTCAAGGTTGGTCAGCGCTGATAGTGCACCGATCACCTCACCGGCTGGGTTCCGAATCGGGGCGGTCATGACGAACACCGGAGCTTGCGCTTTCTTGCCCATCACTGGCCGACCGATCGTCGTACGCGCTTCACGCAGCGCGGAGGCGATGAAGTCCCGGTCCATGTAATTGACACCGCGGCGCCCCGACGCTAGTGGAACATCGGCAAGCGTGGTTCCGTCACCTCCCGTGATGTAGCCACCTCCATTGAATAGGAGTTTGAGGATGATGCGTTCCTCGAGGAACCGTTGCGCGGCCTCGGACCCTGCCGCCAAGGGTTCTGCGGCGCCGCTTGCCATTTCACGCAAGGCAGCAAGTCGTTCCTCGATGCCGCGATTGACCTCGCTTGCCACCATGGAAACGGTCGAGTATTGCTGGGCACCGAGCACGCGTTCCATGTCGCGGCGCAAGGCTTGGCTGGCATAGAACGAAAGAGACCACAGGCCGGTAAGGAAAACGGCCAGCGTGGCGAACGTTATTCTGTTCTTGAGCGACTGCCAGGAACGGACCGTCAGCATCGTGGGCGTTTCCCCCTCAAGCGGCGCGTTATGCCAGCGCACCAAGGCCTAGCCATTTTGCATGGCGATACTACACGCGAGCTTTCGGGTGAGGCAACCACGGATTGCTTCATGAAAGGTCTGACGTTGGACGGGCGGATGCTCTGGACGGTATTTTTGAGCAAAAGGTGCGGGGCGCCTCGCTTTTGACCGCGCGAACGAGTCGTGCCATATTCGTGCGGCGCAGGAGGGCCTGGGACCGAGTCGATGTGCCGGGTCCGGAAGGCCGCCGTAACCTGCCTATTACCCGATCAAACGAAGGAACGAAGCGTGCTTGTCAATTGTGTAGCCTACGAAAATGGTTCGCGGCTGGCGGACCTATCGGTCGAAGAGATAAGCGATTACCTGCAACGGCCGGGCTGTTTCGTCTGGGTCGCCCTGGCGGACGCTACGCCGCAGGAACTCGCGCAGATGAAGGAAGAATTCAGCCTGCACGAACTCGCGGTTGAGGATGCGCATCACGGCCACCAGCGCCCGAAAATCGAAGAGTACGGCGATTCCGTTTTTGTCGTCATGCAACTGCCGGAGTTGACCCGTGACGGTTTCAATGTCGGCGAGGTCGACATCTTTGTCGGCCGCAACTACGTTCTCTCCGTCCGGAACCGCAGCGACCAGCATTTCATGGCGGTACGCCAGCGTTGCGAACGCGAGCCGGAATTGCTTCGCCAGGGAGCGAGTTTCGTCCTTTACGCATTGATGGATGCGACGGTAGACCGGTACTTCCCGATCATCGATCGACTGGAATCAGAACTCGAAGAGATCGAGGACCAAATCTTCGCCAAGGACGCTGCTCGTGCCAACATCAAACGCCTCTACTTGCTGAAGTCGAAGATCACCGTCCTTCGTCACGCGGTCGGCCCGCTCGTCGAGGAAACTGCGAAGCTCTCCGGAGGCTGGGGGCCTACGGTATGCTCGAACAGTCGCGAATATTTCCGCGATGTCTATGACCATCTGGCACGAATCAACACCTCGCTCGAAAACATCCGTGACACGATCGGTACCGCGATTCAGGTGAACCTCTCGATGGTCGCTATCGAGGAAAGCGAGGTCAACAAGAAACTTGCTGCGTGGGCCGGGATCTTCGCCGTGGCAACAGCGTTTGCCGGCATTTGGGGAATGAACTTCAGAGTCATGCCCGAACTGCAATGGGAATACGGCTATCCGGTGGCTCTGGGCGCTATAACCATTGCGTGCATCCTCCTTTTCCTGCGGTTCCGGCGTGCCGGCTGGCTCTAGACGCGGCGCGAACCGCTGACGGCGGGTTCTGCGGCTTGCCACGATGCTGTTGTTGAGGCGCGCAGCGTGCCTGCAGGCCGCGTCGTATTGCCGTAATGGTCATCTTGCATGTTGCCCTCAATTCCGTCGCGGACGTGCCGTTATCGTCGGGGAGTTATCAACCTGGCGTGTTCCCTTTAGCCGGAACAACGAACAAAGCCCTAATAGGCGCATGTACTGCTTGCGGAGAAGGTGCATTCCTTCGCGATGCGGTATGCTTGCCCCGTTAGGCACGGAGAGTGATTCGAATATGAAAAATGCGTGCGACCCCGATACCCCGATGATCGATGTCGCCGACTTGCGTATCGGCTTGTATGTCTACATCGACTCGGGATGGATGTCGCATCCGTTTCCGCTCAGCAGTTTCAAATTGCAGTCGCAGGAACAGATCGCCGCCATACGCGCGATGGGGATCGGACGTATCCGCTACTCGCCCGAGAAGAGCGACCCGCCAGCAAGCGAGCAAACGTCTGACGTTCCAGATCAAAGTCCCATCTTGACGCCGGAGCAAGAGGAGCGTCAGCAGCGACGGGCGCTCTTACAGACGCAGAATGCTCGCCTCAAGGCGTGCGAGTACCAATACGACGAGGCGGCTAAGGCCTTCAACGCGCTCGTGAAGCATGTGAAGGTGGTCCCCGACAAATCGCGCTTGCAGGCACGGGTGCTGGTCGAAAGCGTCGTGGCGCGTTTGTCTGAACTCGAAGAAAGCAGCATCCGATTGCTTTCCGAGCAGGTCGGTGACCGCGGGTCGATGCATTCCGTGAATGTCCTCGTGCTTTCGTTGTTGCTCGGCAAGGCGAGCGGGTTGTCCAATGAGGATTTGCACGAGCTCGGAATTGGGGCTCTGCTCCATGACATCGGCAAGGAAGAGCTGCCGAACCGCCTGCGTTGGAACGACGAACAGTTCACCAGCGTCGAACGGCGCCGCTACCAGGAGCATGTGGGCCACGGTCTCGAAACGGGCAAGACCATGGGCTTGTCGAACGCTGCTCTGCTGTGCATCGCGCAGCACCACGAGGCGGCGAACGGTACGGGCTTTCCGCTCAACCTGGTCGGTAAGAAGATCTCCCCGTTGGCCAGCATCGTTGCCTTGACCAACCAGTACGACGGGCTCTGCAATCCGGCTAATCCGGCGGCGCTGCTTACGCCGCACGAAGCGCTTTCGCTGCTCTTCACACAGAGAAAGCAGCGCTTCGACGACAAAACCATGGCGGTTTTCATCCGCATGATGGGCGTTTATCCTCCCGGCTCCGTGGTTCAACTGACCGATGGCCGGTACGCTATGGTGGTTTCTGTAAATTCTTCCCGCCCGCTCAAGCCACGGCTCATCATTCATGACGCGCAGGTTCCGAAGGAAGAAGCGCTGGTCGTCGATCTCGAAAAACATCCGGACCTCGGCGTCAGGCGCAGCCTCAAGCCGATGCATTTGCCGCGGCCCGTGCTCGATTACCTGTCGCCGCGCAAGCGCATCTGCTATTTCTTCGAAGCCGCGAGCGCCACATCGGGAGGGGAAGAGTCGTGATCGGTATCGAGCGCTGGCAGCCTCTGCTGGAAGGAATGATCGAGGCGGTCTGGCTCGTCGACCCGCTTGAATTCCGCATCATTGCATGCAACCGCGCCGCGGCCGCAATGCTCGACATGCGGCCCGACCAGCTTGTCGGCCGTGCGGTGATCGAATTGACTGGTACGCCGGAGGATCAGTTTTTCTGGGAGGACGTTGCCGCCGGTCTTGCGTCTACAATTTCGTCGAATACGCTCCTGCTCTTGAAGGATGGCAAGACGGTGCCGGTGGAACGCCGGGTGACGCAAGTGAAACTTACGCCAGACGTCGTCGTGTACCTGGTCGCGCTATCGAACAAGACCGAGCAGAGGCGCGTCGAGCAGGAACTTGAGACTCTGCTTGCGGAATTGCGCGCGACGCTGGAGTCGACAGCGGACGGTATCCTCGTCGCCGATACCGAAGGTGGTATCCGTAGCTACAACAAGCGCTTCGCCGAACTCTGGGACATTCCGCTGTCGCTGATGACGCGCCGCGATGATGTTGCTACGCACCTGTGGATGGCGCGCAGCGTCGTAAACAGCGTTGAATACGAAAAACGTTTCGCCGCTGTCGCCGACTCAGGGCTCGAAGAGACTCGCGATGTAATCACCCTGCGCAACGGCCGTGTTCTCGAATGCGTGTCGATGCCGCAGCTTGCCAGCGGGCGGTTGACCGGTCGGGTATATTCGTTCCGCGACATTACGCAGCAGTTGGCCAACGAGTCGCGGCTGCAACTTGCATCAGAGGTATTCGAGTCGAGCCTGGATGCGATCTGCGTGACCGACTCTGAGGGGCTGATTGCGACTGCGAATGCCTGCTTCGAGCGTATCAGCGGACTCACAGCGGGCCAGGTCAAGGGTCAGTCGATTTGGCGGATGATCCGTACGGTACAGCACGGGTCACTGGGCCCTGAGTTTTTCCGCGAGTTGGACCGGCGTAATTCCTGGGAAGGCGAGGCGTACTATCAGCGGCCGGACGGCGAGTGCGTACCGGCGCTTGTGTGCCTCGTACGTGTCGTGTCGAAAACAAACACCACTTCGCACTACATCGGTTTCTTCAAGGATCAGACTGAAAAGATTGCGGCTAGCCAGCGTATTGAGGAACTCGCCTATAGCGATGCGCTGACCGGCTTGCCCAACCGGGTTTTGCTGAGCGAGCGTATCGAGTTCTCGATCGGCCTCTGTGGGCGCGAAAACAAGACGTTCGCGATCGTGGTCATCGACCTCGATCGCTTCAAGCAGATCAACGACTCGCTCGGCCACGTCGTTGGCGATCGGGTGCTCGTTGACGTGGCGCAACGTATCAAGTCCTGCCTGCGCCTCTCCGATACCGTCGCGCGCATGGGGGGCGACGAGTTCGTCCTTCTCCTGCACGATACCGACGCGCTTGGCGCCGAAGCGATGGTTCAGCGTGTGCTGCACCGACTCGGCGAACCGGTGGTTCTCGACGATCTTTGCATTACGCTGACGAGCAGTATCGGGATCGCGCTCTTCCCAGTGGATGGACGGACGAGAGACGAGTTGATCAAGAACGCCGATACGGCGATGTACCAGGTGAAGGAGCGGGGGCGCTCGAACTTCCGTTTCTATCACCCGCAAATGAATATCGACTCGCTCTCGCGCATCAAGCTCGATTCCGCGATGCGCGCTGCGCTCGATGAAGGACATTTCCTATTGCGCTATCAGCCGCAAGTGGATCTCGTCACCGGCCGGATCAATGCCGTCGAAGCCTTGTTGCGCTGGAAAAGCGAGGAGCTAGGCGAGGTTTCGCCGGCGTACTTCATTCCCGTTGCCGAGGAAACGGGCTTCATTGTCGCCCTCGGCCAATGGGTGCTCAACGAAGCGGTTGCGCAGGCTGCGCGTTGGCAGGCCGCGGGCATCGATACCGTCGTTGCGATCAATGTCTCCGCCTTGCAGTTTCAAAGCTTCACCTTTGTTGACAGCGTTGCAACCGCGCTCAGCAAATCCGGCCTCGAACCCCAACGACTGGAACTCGAACTCACCGAGTCGATCCTCATCCGTGATATCAACGAGACCTTCGCGCGCCTGCAAGCGTTGGCCAAGCTTGGCGTCCAATTGTCCATCGACGATTTCGGCACCGGCTACTCCAGCCTCTCCTACCTGAAGCGTTTCCCGGTACAAAAGCTGAAGATCGACCGCTCGTTCGTCAACGGGTTGCCTGACGATGAGAGCGACCTGGCGATCGTGCGCGCGATTGTCCATCTCGGTCACGCGCTAAGGCTGCGCGTGATTGCCGAAGGTGTGGAGAACGAGCAGCAGAAAGCTTGCCTCAGCGAACTCGGATGCCAGGAATACCAAGGGTATCTGTTCGCGGCGGCGCTCGACGCCTGCGAGGTGGAAACCATGCTGACGCCGGATTTTCTTCCTTCCGTTTAGCACTGAGCACTACGCCGCTTTCGTTTCCCGACGGCGGTAATACACCTTCAGTGTCTCCATGGCGATCGGCGATGCGAGGAAGAACGGCAGCATGAACGCCCAGTCTTCGGCAGTCAGCGGAACTGTGTCGAAGAAGGGCTGAAGAGCTGGCACGTAGATCACGAGCAGGACAAGCAGGAAAGACGCACCCACAGCCCACACTATCGCGCGGTTGGAGAATAGCCCGACCGAGAACACGCTGTGATACTCCGAGCGCGCCGTGAAAGCCCTCAGCAACTCCGATGTGCAGAGCGTTGCGAAAGCGATGGTCTGCGCCGCCATCAATTGCCCAGGATAGCGTTGTAAAGCGAGGTAGAAAACCGTCAGCACGGCCAGTGTATCAACGACGCCGATTAGCCCAATACCGATGGCCATGTCGCCGTTGATGACGGGCTCGGCTGGAGAACGAGGGGGATGTTTCATGATATCCGGTTCGCCCTTTTCTAATCCGAGAGCCAAAGCCGGTGCACCATCGGTGACCAGGTTCAGCCATAGCAATTGGACGGGTTTCAGCGGAATCGGCATACCTGCCAGCATGCCGCCAAAGAGGATCAGTATCTCGCCGATATTGCAGGCGAGAAGGAAATAGACGAACTTGCGGATGTTCGAATAGATGATCCGCCCTTGTTCAATGGCCGAGACAATGCTTGCGAAATTGTCGTCCGTGAGGACCATGTCGGCCGTCTGCTTGGCGACGTCAGTGCCGGTGATTCCCATGGCAACGCCAATGTTGGCGCGCTTGAGCGCCGGTGCATCATTGACGCCGTCGCCCGTCATTGCAACCACGTGCCCGCGGGACTTTAGCGCTTCGACAATCCGAGTCTTGTGTTGCGGAGAGACCCGGCAGCACACTTCGAGTCTGTCGGAGCGCGCGGCCAGTTCGTCGGCGCTGAGGCGTTCGATTTCCGGTCCGGTGAGTACGATGCCGCCAGGTGTCAGCAGGCCGATATCGCGCGCAATCGCCTCGGCGGTGTCCTTGTAGTCGCCCGTGACCATGATGCTCTTAAGCCCGGCTCCGCGCGCGACTTTGAGCGCCTCGATGACTTCCGGTCGTGGGGGATCAATCATGCCGAGCAGACCCACGAAAACGAGGTCGCGTTCGACCGTTTCTGGCGCCATCTCCGCTGGTATTTCGGCGAGCGGCCGATAGGCGATGGCCAGTACTCGCAGCGCGTTCTGCGCCATGTCACGATTCTGTTCGAGTATCCGTGCACGCGACTCGGGCGTCAGTTCCGTCTCGCGGCCTGATTCAATTCTGCGCGTACACAAATCGAGCACGACGTCCGGGGCTCCCTTGACGAAGGCGACAAACGAGCCCGACCCAAGGGCGGCGAACGATTCGCCTTCGAGGCGGTGTATCGTCGTCATTCGCTTGCGGTCCGAGTCGAACGGGATTTCCTGAACCCGCGGTAGCAAGCCTGTTTCCGCGTCGCGCAGGTATCCGGCCTTTGCCGTCGCGACTACCAGAGCGCCCTCGGTAGGGTCGCCGATGATCCGGCGCACCGTAACTCCAGCTTCGTCCGCCTTCTCTTCCAGATTGGCATCATTGCAGGCGAGCGCACCGCGCAGCAGCAGGGCTACGTCGGCGTCACGGCGAGCCTCAAAGGAGGCGGTGCCCGCCATGAACAGCCCGCTCGGGCTATAGCCCTCGCCCGTGACCCGGAATCGTAGGGCCCCGGCGTAGCCTTGAACTACGGTCATTTGGTTCTGAGTCAGCGTGCCGGTCTTGTCCGAACAGACGACCGTGGCGCAACCCAGCGTTTCCACAGCAGGAAGCTTACGGATGAGCGCGTGGTGCTTGATCATCTGCTGCATCCCAAGGGCGAGGCAGATCGTCACGATGGCCGGAAGACCTTCGGGAACGGCTGCGATGGCTAAGCTCACCGCCGTCATGAAGAGATTGACGATGTCCTTCTCTTCGGTCACCAGGTAGTTCAGGAAGTCACCCCTGAGCGCTGTGAGAAGATCGGTATCGCGGAACAGACCGTAGAAAAAGACAAGCGCGCAGATGCCAAGACAGGTCGTCCCGAGCACTTTGCCCAAATGTTCGAGCTTCTTCTGCAGCGGCGTACTTTCGGTTTCAAAGGATTGAATCATCTCGGCGATAAGGCCGATTTGCGTGTTCATGCCGGTGCACGTCGCGATTCCTTTGCCTCGGCCATAACTGATGAGCGTGCTCATAAAGGCCGTATTTTTGCGGTCGCCCAGCGGCACTTCCTTGTCGAGCACAATCGCAGCGTCCTTCTCGACCGGGACCGATTCACCGGTCAGCGAAGCCTCCTCGATCTTGAGGTTCACGCTCTCGATCAAGCGCAGGTCGGCTGGCACATAATTGCCTGCTTCAAGGAGGACGACATCCCCGGCGACGATCTCCCGGCCCGGAATCGTTAACTGTTCGCCGTCCCGAATAACCTGCGCGTGGGGAGCGGACATCTTCTTAAGCGCTTCGAGCGCGGCTTCTGCCTTCGACTCTTGGATCACGCCGACCACGGCGTTGAGGATGACGATGAAGATGATCGCGATCGAATCCACGATTTCGCCGAGAGCCAGCGAGACGAACGCGGCGATGATCAGGATGATGACCAGATAGTTGTTGAACTGCTGCCAGAGCAGGGCGGCGAACCCGGGGCGAGGTTTTTCGGTCAGCTCATTCGCGCCGTACTTCGTGAGGCGTTCCCTCGCTTCTGTTTGGGTCAAGCCTCTGGCGAGATGGGTCTGCAACGCATCGGCGAGTTCGTCGATGGATTTCCCATGGGCTTCCTTGTCATGCATGAGAACGTCCTCCCCGAGTTTTGATGTCCGGCACGGCAGGTTGCCCGTATCTCGATCGTTTCTCGTTGAGGCAGATGACCCTTGCCTCAGGCACCCGTCAACTCAATCCTAGGCCGCGGTTACATGTCGAACAAGTCGATTGTTGCGGTGCCAGGTAGCGAGAAGGACTGATGCATTGGAGAGAGAGGGCCGTGCGTAATTGACGGACTAACAGCCGCTGCGGGATGAAGAGCGAGGATATTGAGCCTCGACGTCCGCAAGGTCGAGTGGCCGCCATTCGCCGTTGATCAAACCTTCCACGGGACGGAAGTTGGCTTTGTAGGCCATCTTGCGGCTGTTGCGGATCCAATAGCCGAGGTAAAGGTAGGGCAGGCGGTTGGCGGCGCATTGCGCCACTTGCCAGAGTACGTTGTAGGTGCCAAAACTGGCACCAGGTACATCGGGGTCGTAGAAGGTATAGACCGACGACAATCCGTCGGCGAGCACGTCGATGATGCTCACCATGCGCAGTACGCCGTTCTCCGTAAACTCGATGAGTCGGCTATCCACGCGGCTCTGCAGCAGAAAGTGCGAATACTGCTCATGGCTGTCCTGATCCATGCCGCCGCCGCTGTGGCGAACCGCTTGATAGCGTTGATACAGATGGTAGTGCTCATCGAAATACATCAACGGCAGTTCGCGGGCATGCAGGCTGGCGTGCGTCTTAAGGCTGCGTCGCTGGCTCCGGTTGGGCGTGAACAACGCGATCGGCAGCCGAACCGGGACGCAAGCTTGGCACTGAGGGCACATCGGCCGATAGGTGAATACACCACTGCGGCGGAAACCTGCCCGTACGAGGTCGCCATAGACTTCGGTGCTGATCAAGTGCGTCGGCGTCGCCACTTGGGAGACGGCCTGCTCGCCGGCGAGATAGCTGCAAGGATAAGGCGCTGTGCTGTAGAACTGCAGGAGCGAAAACGGGAGTTCGGAGTCGTTGAGATGTGACATTGGGCGCCGTCGTGTTCTTCGCGTTCCGTTCGTCGATCGCTAACGCCAATCTCGCTGGGCGGCGTCTGCAGGCCAACGCCCGGCAGGTGGTGGCAACGTCGTGAGCCTTCGCACCTCGGCAATGAAAACGTGCCGCGGAATCTCGCGGGCGCCGAGCGATGCAAGGTGTCTTGTGTTCATTTGACAGTCGATGAGGCCGAAATCCATGTTCTCCAGGTACTTCACCAGATGGGCTAACGCGATTTTTGAGGCATCGGTCGCATGCGAGAACATCGATTCTCCGTAGAACATACGGCCGATGGCAAGCCCATAGAGTCCGCCGACCAGCGTATCGCCAACCCATGTTTCGACCGAGTGGGCAAAACCGAGTTCATGCAGCGCTCCATAGACGGCCTGCATCGGCTCGGTAATCCACGTGCCGTCCTGGCCCTTACGCGGGGTACTGCCACAGGCGGCCACTACCTCGTCGAACCGGGCATCGAGTTTGATCCTGTAACGTTCTGCCCGCAATGCCTTGCGTAGCGAGCGCGAGATCTTGAACTCAGAGGGAAACAGCACCATGCGCGGGTCCGGGCTCCACCACAAAACGGGGTCGCCCTCGTTAAACCACGGAAATATCCCGTGTTTGTACGCCTCCAAGACCCGTTGCGGCGAAAGGTGAAGGCCGGCGCACAGCAGCCCGTTGGGGTCGCGCAGGGCGTCTTCCACTGAGGGGAACGTTTCGTCGGCTTCGATCCAGGGAATCATTTGCTCTGACCACTTCCCGTTTGTGAAATGGACGTTCTTTTCTGCGGCCGGTACGCCGGGGAGTTTGCGAGGAATGCCTGAGAGGTCGCCAGGATCGGAGTGGTAAGTGAAGCTCCCTGCATGACTCTTTCTGGATGAGAATAATCCTCAACTTTGGAACATGCCATCGGCCTTTGCTCCTTGCTTAAATGAGAACGTACTCCGAGAAAACGGGTGTGCTCAAGAGGGCAAGTAACAAAAAAGGACGCTTCAGCGTCCTTTTTTTCGCTCATCAAACAATTTCCCGTCAGTGTTCGACTACCCGGCGGGCCCCGTTATAGCGTTTGACCCAATAACCCTGACTCATGTCCTCAACACGAATTTCGGCCCCGGTGCGCGGCGCGTGCATGAAGCGGTTGTCGCCTAGATAGATGCCGACATGCGAGAACGCCCGACGCATCGTATTGAAGAAAACGAGGTCGCCCGGCTTCAGTTCGCTGCGCTTAATGACGTCGCCGACCTGGCTTTGCTCTTTCGCCGTACGCGGCAGAAGCAGGCCGAGCGAATCCTTGAAGACGACTTGGACAAATCCGCTGCAATCGAGCCCGCTGTCAGGATCGGTACCGCCGAAACGATAGTTGATGCCTACCAGTTCCAATCCCTTGAGCACGAGATCTTTTGCACCCGTCTTGTAGCGTTCGAGCAGCGAGGGCTCGTCGCTGAGGCCCGGCTCGTGTTCCACGGCGCTTGCTGTCGTCATGCCGGCGAGCATGATCACCGCGGCGCTGAGCAGTATCGTGATGGATTTGTGACAAAACATGGGGCCGAAATCTAAAAGAAAAGGCGGTCGGTGTAAACCCTGAAAGCGTGAATTTGTTCTCGAAATCACGCCGATTGTTTCGTAAGTTAATGATTTTAAATAGAGTGGAGTTGTATTCCCGAATGAACGTGTACGTCCCCTAAACGCGGTTTTATCGCTATCATGGCGTTCACATCACAAACGGCTCGCAGAGGGCTCCGAAGAACCGGGCCCCGGAATCAAGGAAACAAGGACACACTATGCAGCCCTTCAAGGCATACCGCATCGATGAAGTGGACGGCAAGGGACGTGGTGCTTTTATCGTCATGGATGAGGCGCAACTCGATCCCGGCGAAGTGACGATCCGTGTCGCGTATTCAAGCGTCAACTACAAGGATGCACTGGCGGCTACCGGCGCCGGGCGTATCGTTCGCCGCTATCCCTGCGTTGGTGGCGTCGATCTTTCAGGTTACGTTGAAAAAAGCGCAGACCCGCGATTCAGCCCGGGAGACGCCGTCCTGGCGACGAGTTTCGATATCGGTGTCGCCCACCATGGTGGTTACGCGGAATACGCCCGCTTACCGGCCGGCTGGGTCGTGCCACTACCGAAAGGCATGTCGCCCTTAGAAGCTATGGCGATCGGAACAGCCGGGTTTACCGCAGCGCTAGCTATCGCACGTATGGAACTAAATGGCCTGCGCCCGGATGCGGGGCCGGTGATCGTCACCGGGGCCACCGGAGGCGTCGGCAGTCTGAGCATCGACATGCTGACCAAACTTGGCTACCAAGTTACGGCGATTACAGGAAAGGAAAGCGAAACCGATTATCTGAAGAGGTTGGGAGCCACCGAGATTCTTCCGCGCTCGTCGCTGGATCTTGCCAATATCCGCCCCCTCGGGAAAGCTATTTGGGCCGGTGCTGTCGACAACGTCGGCGGTCAATTGCTTGCCTGGCTGGCGAGCACGATGAAGAACGGCGGAACCATCGCCAGCATTGGCTTGGCGGGTGGCGCGAGCCTCAATACGACGGTAATGCCATTCATCCTGCGGGGCGTTTCCCTGCTCGGCATTGACTCCGTGAACGTCGGCGAACCGCTTCGATCGCAATTGTGGCAGCGCCTTGCGGGTGATCTGCGGCCCTCGCGTCTCTCCGAGATCACGCGACGAGTGGCGTTTGCCGATCTGCCCGGCGTGTTCGACGATCTCGTGCAAGCGCGATCACGCGGCCGGATTGTCGTCGAGATCGCTGGCGAGCGGAACGGCGCGTCTTCAAATTGAGAGAGTGATTTGGGGCCGGGCGTAAGAATGGATAACGAGAATCGATTGCCGCGGATTCTGATTGTCGACGAATCGCGCATGGTTCGCGCGATGATCGGCCGGCACATACGGGACTATTACGACTTCCGCGAGGAGGCGGACGGGGAAGCGGCGTGGCAGGTCCTGGTCCTCGATCATTCGATCGACCTCGTCATCTGTTCGCTATCTCTCCCGATTCTCGATGGTAACGGACTGCTGATGCGTGTGCGTTCGTCGCGCTTGGCGCGCTTGGCGCAGATGCCGATGCTGATGATTTCCGGCGATAACGAGGAGGCCTTGGAGCGGGCTAAATCGCACGGAGCTTCGGATTTCGTCAGCCGTACCGCTACGGCGGCGGAGTTGCTGGCGCGCGTCGAGTCGCTTCTTAAACTGGCGCAAGCGCAGAACCAGCTCAAGGAGAATCTTGAACAGAATGTCCAGAATCCGGAAACCGGCCTGTTTACGCGCAAGTACATCGAGCTTCAGGCGGCTCAGGCCATGTCGCACGCGGCGCGCCACGGGAGCGAGGTGAGCGCGATCGTCATGGGGTTCGACAACGTCGGTGCATTACGCGAAGAGCATGGTGCCGAGGTCATCCAGACGTTGCAGAAACGTTTCATCTCGATCCTGCAGGGGAAAATTCGCAAGGAGGACAGTCTCGGACACTACGCGGGCAGTCAACTCGTGGCTATTTCGCCTGGAACGCCTTATCCGGCCTGCGAGTCGTTTGGTAACCGCCTGCGTGAAGCGATCCAGAAGGCAAACATCGCCGTACACGGCCAGCGATTGAACTTATCGGTCAGTATCGGTGTCAGTAACAGCCCGACCGACACCGTGACGTCGGCGGGGGCCTTGATCGAATTGGCCGGGGCGCGCCTCAAGGAGGCTCAGCAAGCAGGCGGTAATCGGGTGATTGCCTGTTCGCGAGCACCGGTTGCGGTCTCGGCGGCGCCGACGATTGAGTGTGCGCTGGCCTTGATTCAGGCAGGTAGTGAAGGCGAAGTGATACCGCATCTGCGCGTTTTGGCGCGCCAGTTGTTGCCGTTGCTCCGGCTGATGGAGCGGGATTTGGAGTTGGGCCTGCCGATCGCAGGCATCGAACAGCGCTTGCTTGACCTCGACTCGGCGCAGGACGCAAAAGACGCCGGGCACAAATAGCTTAAGTCGTACATCGTATCGTTAGTGCAGGGTTGCCGTATGGCTGCAGAGGGTTCCCATGACGACGATCAAGGAGTTTCACCAGCAATCCATCGAACACCCGAATGAATTCTGGGCTCGCCAAGCCGAACTAATCGACTGGCACGTTCCCTTCACGCAAGCGCTCGACTTTTCGAGGCCACCTTTTGCCAAATGGTTTGTCGGTGGGCAAACCAATCTCTGCTACAACGCTATTGACCGCCACGCGGCGAAACGGCCCGACGCGCGGGCGTTGGTCTTCGTGTCGACCGAAACCGACACTGAGCGCGTTTTCTCGTTTGCCGAACTCAAGACCGAAGTCGTTCGGGTCGCCGCGATCATGCAGCGGCTTGGCGTAGGCAAGGGCGACCGCGTCCTGATCTACATGCCGATGATTCCCGAGGCGCTGTTCGCGATGCTTGCCTGCACCCGGATCGGGGCGATCCACTCCGTGGTTTTCGGCGGATTCGCCTCTGGTTCGCTGGCGACTCGCATCGACGACGCGGCCCCGAAACTGATTGTTTCCGCCGATGCCGGCCTGCGCGGCGGCAAAGTCATTCCCTACAAGCATCTGCTCGATGACGCTATCGCGCAGGCGAACCACAAGCCCGAGCGCGTCCTGATGGTCGATCGAGGACTCGATGAAGGCTTTGCCCGGGTCGAAGGGCGCGACGTCGATTTCGCCACGCTGCGCGAAGCGTGCCTTGATGCTGATGTGCCGGTGACCTGGCTCGAATCATCGGAACCGTCCTATATCCTCTATACGTCGGGAACGACCGGCAAGCCCAAGGGCATTCAACGCGACACCGGTGGCTATGCAGTGGCACTCGCGGCATCGATGAAACACATCTACTGCGGGGCCGAGGGCGAAACGATGTTCACTACCTCGGATATCGGATGGGTAGTCGGTCATTCCTACATCGTATATGGCCCGTTGCTGGCCGGAATGTGCACGATCATGTACGAGGGCACGCCCCTGCGTCCCGATCCCGGCGTCTGGTGGAGCATCGTCGAGAAGTATCGAGTGAACGTCATGTTCTCGGCGCCGACAGCCGCTCGCGTACTGAAGAAGCACGACACGTCCTATATGCACCGGCACGACCTGTCGAGCCTGAAGCATCTTTTCCTGGCTGGCGAGCCCCTCGACCAGCCGACGCACGAGTGGCTGATGGGCGAATTGAAGCTGCCCGTGATCGACAACTACTGGCAGACCGAGACCGGTTGGCCGATCTTATCGGCGATGCCCGGCGTGGAGAAAACCGAGATTAGGTATGGGACGCCGAGCTTCCCGGTTTATGGCTACAACGTGAAAATCTTTCGCGAGGACGGGACCGTCTGCGATCCAGACGAGAAGGGCGTTGTCGGTATCGTGCCGCCGCTTCCTCCGGGGTGCCTGTCGACAGTGTGGGGGGACGACAGCCGTTTTGTGTCCACGTACTTCTCGCTGTTCCGCGACCCGTTGGTGTACTCCTCCTTCGACTGGGGAATCCGCGACAAGGACGGCTACCATTACATCCTCGGCCGTACAGACGACGTGATCAACGTCGCAGGCCATCGCCTCGGAACGCGTGAGATCGAGGAAGCCATCCAGGGCCACCCGGCGATAGCCGAAGTCGCGGTGGTCGGTGTTGCCGATCCGGTCAAGGGCCAGATGCCGATGGCTTTTGCCGTAGTCAAAAACCCTGCCGTAATAGCTACGCCTGACGGACGCGCCGCTCTCGAAAAAGCCGTTCTCAAGCAAGTGGACGACAGTCTTGGGGCTTTGGCACGCCCAGGACGGGTCCACTTCCTCACCGTGCTGCCCAAAACGCGTTCGGGCAAACTCTTGCGGCGCTCGATTCAGGCTTTGGCTGAAGGGCGCGACCCAGGGGATCTGACGACGATCGAGGACCCGGCCGCGCTCGAACAATTGCGGAACGCGCTTGATCTGACGCCGGCCTGAGCCAGTCGCTGCGGGTAGGGCCAAAGTAAAAGGGGGCGCCGGTGTCGGCGCCCCCTGGTCGAGCCCTTGTGGTCGGCCGGGCGCGGGACTTTTCCGACATTTCCCCCGCGTTTAGCTTCGGGAGGGTTTGTCCCTGCATGCTCCTATGTTTGCCTTTGCATTTATCAAGGCGCAAACATACAAACACATTGATTCGCAAGCCATTACTGCGCTAGAATAATAAGCTTTTCCACCTTGCTCCACCGTTCGCATGGCGGGGGGCTTTATCCATGAGGAGTGTTCATGCGTCATTACGAAATCGTTTTCATCGTCCATCCGGACCAGAGCGAACAGGTCCCGGCGATGGTCGAGCGTTACAAAACGCTCGTCACCTCGCACGGTGGCTTTATTCACCGCCTCGAAGATTGGGGTCGCCGCCAATTGGCCTACCCGATCCAGAAACTGCACAAGGCGCATTACGTGCTCATGAACATCGAGTGTGACGGCGAAGTGCTTGCCGAACTCGAACACGGGTTCAAGTTCAACGATGCCGTCCTGCGCCACCTCACTATCAAGATGAAGAAGGCCGTGACCACTCCCTCGCCGATGATGAAGGAAGAAAAATCCAAGTCGATGATGGAAACCAAGGGTGAGGCTCCGGCCGAAGCCGCGGCCCCTGCCGAACAACCGTCGGCCTGATTGACGAGGCTCAGCTGAATCGCGTCGAGTTAGCGGGAACACTGATCGAGCGCAGGGCACTACGTTACACCCCGGCGAGAGTACCGGTCCTGGAATGCGTGATCGGTCACCAGTCAGAGCAACTCGAAGCCGGCCATCCCCGGCGCGTTGAATGCGAAATTCGCGCGATTGCGCTAGGAGAGACGGCCAAGTGGCTTGAGGCGGCTACGCCAGGAGTTGAAGTCCGGGTGACGGGCTTCCTGGCAGCAAGAAGTCGAGAGAGCAAACAGCTGAGATTGCACATACTTACGATCGAATTTGTAGAAGGAAACCAAAATGGCTAGGTTCTTCAAGAAGAAGGATGACAAGAACGTCAAGAAGCGCGGCGGTGGCATGTTCAAGCGTCGCAAGTTCTGCCGCTTCACGCTCGAGAAGATGGACGGCATCGACTATAAGGACGTCGATCTGTTCAAGGAATACATCGCCGAGAATGCCAAAATCATGCCGGCGCGCCTGACCGGCACGAAGGCCGGATACCAGCGTCTGTTGTCGGTCGCCATCAAGCGCGCGCGCTTCCTGGCGTTGCTGCCCTACACCGACAACCACCAATAATCGAGGAGATGACGATGCAAATTATTCTGATGGAAAAGGTCGTCAACCTCGGCAACCTGGGCGATCTCGTCAAGGTCAAGGATGGTTATGCGCGCAACTTCCTGATCCCGCAAGGCAAGGCAAAGCGGGCGACGCCGACTGCGATGAAGGAGTTCGAAGCCAAGCGCGCCGAGCTGGAAAAAGCCGCTTCGGAGAAGCTTGCCGCTGCGCAGGCGTTTGCTGACAAGCTCGAAGGCGTCGAGGTAACGATTGCCCGCAAGGCAGGGGTTGACGGACGGTTGTTCGGCTCTGTGACGAACTACGACGTCGCCGACGGTCTGAAGGCACTGGGCTTCGAGGTCGAGAAGGCGAACATCCGCATGCCGGCTGGTCCGCTGAAGACCGTGGGTGAATCGACGCTGGAAATTGCCTTGCACACGGACGTGTTGGCTACCGTTAAGGTCGCCATCGTCGCCGAGCAGTAAGCTAGCTCCAGACACCCGTCAGCCCGAACGTTGGGCCGAGAAAAATACGAAAAAGGCTTCGCGCATCGCGAAGCCTTTTTTTCTTGCGAAGCGATCACAGTGGGTCGCGGCAGGTGTACTGCTTCCCATGGCTAGAAGCAATCGAATCAACCCGCCTCAGAACCTCATCTCGTGTTGGTCCAAAGGCCTAAAGCTTCCTAATCTCCCCGATCACGGCTTTCAGTACAGCGTGGTCTACGGGGTGCCTGATCACGCAGGCCGGGCCTAACAATAATCCTCGTCCGCCGGTGGCCGTCATGGCGTCGGCTATGTCGGCGCGGGTCATATTCATGTCGCCGTCCGTCAATGCCATGCGCCGGAGTCCGCCGACAACCGGTTTGCGGCCGGATGTCGCGGCATAGTCGGCAAGTAGGGGAGGCGTTTCGCCGATGTGCCAGTTCAATGCGGTGACCGGGTAATTCTTCAGCACGTCGAACATCACGTCGTCGCCGTGCATGTGGATGACGTTGAACCAGCCGCCCGAGGCGGCGTCCAGAACTTCAAGATCGTACGGTTTGCCGAACTCGAGGTAGGTCTCCGTACTCACGCACTTCGTGCTCGACTCCTGGGTGGCGAAGAAGACCCCGGCGCAACCCACGTTCAAGGCTTCTCGGATGAAAGCCGCCATCGTGGCTGATATGACAGCGAGCGCTGCCCTAACAAGCGCTGGATGCGTTTGCAGGTGCGAGCGATAGGCGGTGCCGGCGAGTTTTTGCGCGATGGTGAGCGGTGAAAACACTGTGGCGAGTACCGGAACGTCGGGACCGAGTTCCGTGCATACCTTGGCGATCTGTTTCAGCTCGCGCCCAAAGGCCCCCTGTCTGGCATCGAGCCGACGGATGGCCGACCAATCTTCGGGCGCGTTCACCGCGGCCTTCACCACTTTGGCGACGCCGCCCTTTGCTACCTCGCTGAAGTCCGATACGGCGCCCCAGTCCTCGGTACAGAACTGGCCGTTTGGCATCGTCTTCACGAAGTCGAGATCGAGCTCGCGCGCAAAGGCGATCGTCTCCCGCGCAAGGGCGTCCGGGTCGAGGTCGATGCCCGGGAAGTGCGTCCAGAAGGCGTACGGCGGGCGATCGACAGCCTCGCCGTTCAATGCCGCCTGCACGCGGTCAAGCTTGTTCAAAAGTCTCTCCCATCACGCAATTGGTTTGTTCGACATTCCGCATTGGCTGCGGTTGGCCAGTGCTCCCGGCACAAAGGCCGGGAGCACCGGAAACCGTGAAAATCCCGCTTACCAGGGGCTCTTGGCGTATTCGGCACGGTAGAAGGCGTCCTGACGCGCGAGTTCCTTCGCCAATTCTTCCGGCCCCATGTACTGGAGCGGCAGGTGCAGTTCCTGTGCGTGCTTGCGGAACTCAGGATCTTCGAACGACTTCTTCATTGCGTCGGCGAGGAACTTGACGTGTTTCGCATCGACTCCCTTCGGAGCTGCCAGTCCGCGCATCGAAACCTGCGTGTAGTCGAAACCCGATTCCTTGTATGTCGGCGCGTTCGGATACAGATCGACGCGCTTTTCCGAGCCGACGGCGATGACGCGAATCGTCTTCGCTTCCACTTGCGGGTAGATCTCCGAGGCGTTCGAGATCATGATGTCGATGTGTCCGCCCATCAGCGCTGTGAGCTGCGGGCCGGTTCCTTCGAACGGTACCTTGCGGAACTTGATGTCCAGCTTCTGTTCCAGGTTGCGCAACGCCAGCGCTTCCGATGTTCCCGGGCCGCCGTAAGCGAGCTTGACCTTGTTGGGGTTGGCCTTGGCGTAGTCTACGAAGTCCTTGAAGGTCTTGAACGGGCTGTCAACATTGACCGCGAAAACGCCCGGGTCGCTCACGAAGTTAGCGATTGGCACGAAATCGTCGAGTTTGTATTTGACCTTGTCGGCGAGCTGGATGGGGTTGAGCACGATCGTCGGCGCGTTAATGAAGCCCAGCGTATATCCGTCTTTCGGCGCGCCGGCGATCGCGGTGAAACCGATGGCGCCGCCTGCGCCGGGTTTGTTATCGACCACGAACCCTTTGCCGACATACTTCTCCGCGGTGCGGAAAATCGAGCGAGCGATGATGTCGGTACCGCCACCGGCCGGGAAGGCGACGATCGCCACGATGGGTTTTTGCGGATAGGGCTCATCCGCCGCTTTCGCGTTGAATCCGGCCGTCAGCAGGAAAGCCGGAAGAAGGGCCGCCAGGAGTTTGTGTTTCATTTTCGTGCCTCGCTTTGTTGATTGATCAGGGGTTCCTACGTTGAATTTGCCGCTCGTTGCTTGTTGATCGTCCACCTTCTTTACGCTTCCTCGTCGGCTGCAAGGGCGCCGCGCTTGTTCTTGATTGTCGTGTAAAGACCCGCCGCGAGGATGATTCCGCATAACGTGAGCAGTGTCCCGGAGATGGGGCGTTCGAACAGGTACAAGAGGCCGTTATCGGACAGCGTGAGCGTTTGTACAAGGGTGAACTCAATATTCTTGCCGAGTACGAACGAAAGGATGAGTGCCGCCGTGGGCAGCTTCCATTTCTTCATCATGTAGCCGATAGCCCCAAAGCCGATCGTCATGCCGACGTCCCACAAGCTGCGATTGACGCTGTATACGCCTACCATGCAGACAAGCAGGATCAGGGGGAACAACAGTTCATACGGGACGAGTGCGATCTTTGCCCAGTACTTGGCCAGGGGCAGGTTCATGATGAGAAGGATCAGGTTGCCGATGAACATGCTGGCAACGACCGCCCAGATGAAGTCCGGATTCTTGATATACAAGAGCGGTCCGGGCGTCAGCCCGTGCATGATGAAAGCCCCGAGGAGAACGGCAATGGTCGGTGACGTCGGGATTCCCAGCGTAAACAGCGGGATCAGGGCGGCGCCCGCGTAGCTGTTGTTCGCGGTTTCAGGCCCCGCGACGCCTTCGATGGCGCCCTCGCCGAAGCGCGACGGATCTTTCGCCATCTTGCGTTCGAGCGAATACGACATCAAGGATGCAATCGAAGCGCTCGTGCCCGGAATGAGGCCGAGGAGTCCTCCAATGCCTGTTCCCCTGAGGATGGCGCTCAAGCAGGGCTTCCATTCGGCACGAGGAGGAATGAGTCCGGCGATTTCCTCCGGCTTGTTCAGCGTCATGTCCTCCTCTGAATTCGTCAGGATTTCGGAGAGACCAAACAATCCGATGGCGAGAATCACGAAATCGATGCCTTCCAGCAACTCGATCTGCCCGAACAAGAAGCGGTCGACGCCTGTCCCGGGATCTTGTCCTACCAGCGCCAGGATCATGCCGATCAGGGCGGCGATCAGCCCCTTGATCACCGATTTGCCGATTAGGCCGACCAGCAACAACAGGCCGAAGATCATGATGCTGAAGAACTCAGGCGGCCCGAACTTCAGGGCGTATTTGGCGAGAACGGGTCCGAGGAAAGTCAAAAAGAAGACCGCGATGCACCCGCCGATGAATGAGCCGATGGCGGCGACCCCGAGCGCGTGACCCCCGCGCCCTTGTTTGGCCATCTTGTATCCGTCGATACAGGTGATGACAGAAGCTCCCTCACCGGGAACGTTGATCAGTACCGAGGTAATTGTCCCGCCGTACATCGCGCCGTAGAAAATCCCGGCGAGCATGATGACCGCCGTTGTCGGTGAGAGCGCGTAGGTGAGTGGGATGAGCATCGCCGTCCCGGCGACCGGACCGAGTCCCGGCAGTACGCCGACGATCTGCCCGACGAGAACGCCGATAAAGCAGAAGAGGAGGTTGGTGGGAGTGAGGGCGGCCTGGAAACCGTGCAACAAGGAAATTACGTTTTCCATTCTTATATCCTCAGAAGCCGAACATATTTACCGGGAGAGGCGACGCGAATCCCTCGGTGAAAAGAAGAAAGAGAAAAATCGAGGCGCCGGCCGAAATCGCCAGGCTTTTGTACCAAGGGTAGGCGCGCCGGAGAAACACGAAGAGAAACACCGTGCCACTCAGGTTAAACCCGATAAGCGGGAGCAGCGCGACAAAGAGGGCCATATTTCCGAGAATCAAGCCCATTTCCATGCGGGCTTTCTTTTCCGGCCATTTCTCAGCTGAGTCCTTGCCTTTGAGAACTGAATACAGATAAGCAAAACCAAGAATGATCAGTATGCCTGAAAGCCAGACCGGCATCATTCCTGGGCCTGGTCCGAGTTCGCTCTCGTAAGGGTATTGCAGTGAATAGATAAAGAACACCAGGCCGACGACGAGAACGGAAATTGCCCCGCTCAGTCCAACGGTGTTTATCCCTGGCCGATTTTGCATACCGGTATCTCCCCCAAAAAACCGTAATTCAATTAACAACAGTCAACGATGACTGATTTCGTCAATCGTTTTTGTCAAGTGCAATTCAAACGAAAAAGCAATTTATGTGCCTCTGTTTAGGTCAATATTCTGTGAGCAGATCGATATGGAAATAGACTTTCTTAAAGTCTCGATCGGCCTTCTTGTTGGAATTTGATTCTCCTTTCCTGAGGATTCTCAATCGTCTGAAGAAAAAAGTTCTAAGGCTTTACACAAAGCTCACTTCTGTACATTTACAACACCAAGGCGTCGACGTGTTTCAATAATAGAGTTGGGCACCAGAATGGGGCTTTTCTGAAGGCACAGGCACCAAGAAAGCACCGCTGCATCTGAATTACCTGCTTGCTCATCGGCGTTGAAACGCTTTTTCATTCTCGCTTGGTTACTTAAGGTGCTAATTGCCCCGGTCAAGATAATCTAGTGGAAGTGATGTGGTATGTTTTATTTCCTCCATGGCGAAACTAGAGCTGACTTCGAATATTTCGATTTTTTTTGTCAGCCTTTTGTAGACCTCGTCGTATGCCGCAATGTCGGGAACCACAACACGTAGTAGATAGTCGATATTTCCGCTCATGCGATAGAAATCGACGACTTCTGGGATCTCGCGGACCGTAGCGCTTAATCTCTCGAACCATTCTTGATTGTGCTGATTCGTACGCAGAACCACGAATACGGTCACGCCTACATTCAATTTCTCCGGATCGAGAAGAACGACCTTGCGCTGAATGTATCCTGCGTCCTGCAAACGCTGGATACGCCGCCAACAGGGGGTGGTAGACAAGTTGACGCGTTCCGATATTTCGTTGATCGGCAGATCGGCGTTTTCCTGCAACAAGGCGAGAATCTCTTTATCGATTCGATCCATATCGGCCTCAGGCTATTCTCTCTGTTATCCAGGGCTATTTAGGTGGGACCGTTCCGTTCAGCATTGCTTCTTGATCATGATCTGGAGGATTTGTCGGTCGGTGTGCACCATGCTTTCGCGTGCCAGCGAGCAGAGATTGTCGATGGAAGCGTCGAGGCTGGCGTCGACAATACCTTCATTTCCGGTGACGCGAGAATTGTCCAGAGCCATCAGTACAGCCTTATAGGCCGCCGTGGCAGAAGTCGATACCTTCATCGCGCAACTATTGGACGCTCCGTCGCAGATCATGCCGGCCACGTCGCCAATCATGCTGCAGATCGCCATCCTGACGGTGTTGTAGTCCCCTTGCATCAGCCAGGCCATACCCGCCGCGGCGCCCATTGCGGCCGTGGTAACCGCGCATAGCGCAGAAAGCTTGGGCAGTTTGCTGTGGATATATACCGCCATCAAATTCGAAAGCATCAGGGCACGGGCGAGTTTTTCATCATCCGCTCCGATATGTTCGGCAACGACGAGGACGGGCATCGTGGCCGCGATTCCCTGGTTCCCCGAGCCGGAATTACTCATTGCCGGCAAGGTTGCGCCTCCCATGCGGGCGTCGGATGCGGCTGAAGAGCGCATGACGACGCGGGTTTGCAGGTCGTCGGAAAGCAGTCCCCGTTCGATCTGACGTTGCAGGGTCGCGCCGATATGAAGACCGTAGTCGCCGCGTAATCCCTCGGTGGATAGCGACGCATTGATTCTTGCGGCATCAAGAATGAAAGCGATGTCGGCGAACGGCGCGGTAGTCGAAAACTCGTAAACCGAGCGGGCGGTCGCGCCCTCCAACGAGTAGTGCGACGTTGCTGCGGCTGTTCCCACGGGAGCTTTGAAGAGGATTGCTCCGTTCTTCTCGATCAGGACGACGTGAGTATGCTCGTCCGCAATGCAGACTCTGACCCAATCATCACCTCGAATCACCCGGGCTTCGGCGTAGAGGACCGGTACGTCATCAGCGATACCAATGTTGACCTTGCCCTCGTTAAGCATCTTCTTGCCGGCCGCGACGACTTCCGGTGTCAGCCCCTTGAGAACCTCAAGCCCACCGTCGGGATCGCCACCCAGGGCGCCGACAGCCGCCGCAATCGAGAGGCCGACCATCCCGGTGCCCGGGACGGTAACCCCGATCCCGTTCTTCATCAGATTGGCCGAGACCTTTCCTTCGATCCGTTCGGGCACGGCGCTCAGGTGTCTTGTAGCAATTGCGGACGCAAGGGCGAGCGAGATGGGCTCTGTGCAGCCCAGCGCCGGAACCACTTCGTGCTTGATCGCCTTCAAAAATTCCGATGCCAGTTGCTCGCTAACAGCCAATTGGGTAAGTCCTTCCACTGGTTTCTCCGATACAGCCCGCTGAAGCGTTGCCGTGGCACATTGAAAGCTCATTCGTTCCTCGTCCGGTTTCCTGCGGGTCCCGTGGTCGTCTTGTTTGCTTAGGGGCTCTGTTTAGGAAAAATATAGCATCGAGAGCGCTTATAAAAGCAAACAATTTCCAGTAAATGTACAAATAACGAATATATTTTTCTTTTGCTCGGTTTCGTAGTTGGCGTTTTCGATAATTCGGCGTGCTCACAATAAATTTGGAAATAATTTCTCGTTTTTCAGGGAACAAGAGCATGGGATGATCTGAGAAACGCGGTTGGCGCAGGCGGATTCCTGAGTCTTTCGCCCAGAAGTAGGTGATACGTAGCCTTCTAGCGCCGAGCTGGATGAGAGAAGAGCGCAGTTGACATGGGCAAAGCGCTTACTCGGTTTCGGTTGACCTTGGCGTTCAAATGACTGAGCTGCCCAGCCCCCTTGTCGGTACTTTCTCTGCGCACGGAGGCTGCCTCGCGGTACACTCACTCCCCTTGCCTCACGCACCGAGTATCTGGAACACCCTTATGGCCAAGCCGTTCAACACAACGAACTCGAAATATCCGCAAACCCCGCCGCTCGACGCAGCCGTGGCGCAACTCCGTGTGCCGCCGCACTCGATCGAAGCAGAGCAGTCGGTTCTTGGAGGGCTCCTGCTCGACAATGCGGCGTTCGACAAGATCGCCGATCTGGTGGGTGAAAACGACTTTTATCGCGACGAGCACAAACGCATCTATCGGCACATCCGCAAGCTACTCGAGCAGACCAAGCCCGCGGACGCCGTCACCGTTGCTGAGAGTCTCGATTTGGCGGGCGAGGGGAGCGAAACGGGCGGTCTTGCCTATCTTGGCGAACTCGCGGCGAATACCCCGTCTGCCGCGAATATCCGCCGCTACGCGGAAATCGTTCGGGAACGCGCCATTCTTCGCCAACTGGTTACGGCTGGCGACGAGATCGCGGGCAGCGCCTTCAACCCGTTGGGCCGCGATCCCAAGCAATTGCTCGACGAAGCGGAGGCCAAAGTCTTCGCCATCGCCGAAAGCGGCTTCCGCCATCAGACCGGATTCCAGCACATCAACCCCTTGCTGACTCAGGTCGTCGAACGTATTCAAGAGCTCCATGATCGCGATAATCCGTCCGACATTACTGGGGTGCCGACCGGCTATCACGACCTCGACGGCAAAACCTCAGGTTTGCAGCCGGGGGATTTGCTCATCGTCGCGGGCCGTCCTTCGATGGGCAAGACCTCGTTCGCCCTCAACATGGGAGAACACGTGGCGATCGAGATCGGGCTCCCGGTGGCGGTGTTCTCGATGGAAATGGGCGGGACGCAGCTGGCGATGCGGATGCTCTCCTCGGTCGGCAAGCTTGACGCTCACCGCGTGCGCACTGGCCGGCTGAACGACGACGAATGGTCGCGTCTTTCGTTTGCTCTGGGCAAGATGCACGAGGCGCCGCTGTACATCGACGAGACGCCGGCGCTCAACCCGATTGACTTGCGCGCTCGGGCACGCCGTCTGCATCGGCAGTGCGGCAAACTGGGCCTGATCATCATCGACTACCTGCAGCTGATGTCGTCGGCCAACGGTTCCGGCGAAAACCGGGCAACGGAGATTTCGGAAATCTCACGCTCGCTGAAGGGGTTGGCGAAGGAACTCAGCGTTCCCGTCATTGCCTTGTCGCAGCTCAACCGTTCGCTGGAGCAGCGTCCAAACAAGCGCCCGGTCATGTCCGATTTGCGCGAATCCGGCGCTATCGAGCAGGACGCGGACGTCATCATGTTTATCTACCGCGACGAGGTTTACAACCCCGATACGCCGGACAAGGGAACGGCGGAAATCATCATCGGCAAGCAACGTAACGGTCCGATCGGAACCGTCCGCCTGACCTTCATCGGCGAATACACCCGCTTCGAAAACTTCGCTAGCCCGGGGGCGTACTAGGGAAAGCTGTTCGTTACCCGTAGACCCGGGACGCGGTGACCTCGTACGTGAAATGGTCGCTGTCCTGGCTGTTGAAGCGGCCTTGTTCCGTCTCGACCTCAGGGTAAATAAGGAAAGGTAGCGTCTCTTTTGATGACCCGCGAAGGTCCACGTCCTGAGCGGCATTGAAGCCGACCCAGTTCATTTCCCAGAAGCCGAACAGGAGTTTCTTCAGCACGTTGAGCTTCGGGTCGCCGTGCCCCAAGTTTTCTTCGCGGACCGCCTTGCGAACATCGGCCGGGTTCACTGGAATCCATCCGTAGCCCGGAGTGTAGAACTCGGCGCGGCACTGTTGCGCAGTGCTCAGGTTGCCCGTCGCGCCCAGGCTCCCGAACAGTCGTGAGCCGTCCATGCGCAAGCCGAAGACGGGCCGTGCCGGGATGCCGATCGATCGGCACAGGCCGACGAAGAGCAGGGCGATATCTGCGCTGCGTCCCGCCAGATCGCCACGTTCGAGCATCGCGCCGACGCTGGTATTACCGACGAAGCGCAGGTTCGGGTCATACGCGGTGTTTTCTACCACCCATTCGTAGATTGCCTTGCCCTGGGCGAGCGGGTCTTTGACGCGGCCGATGGCCCGCTCGGCTGTTTTGCGCACGATGCCGTCGACCGGCACGAGCGCGGTGGATTGCAGGCAGCGGCGCAGGACTTCAGTACGCTCGGCAATGGCGCCGCGGCGCGTGATATCGAAATGGCGGTCCTGGGTGGCTACCTGGCTGACGACCTGCAATTGCGGTTTTTCGACGCCGTCGGGCCAGTCGGCAAAGAAAACTTCCATTTCTGCCACCGGGTCGCGGTAAATGCCGGCGCTTTCGAAGTTCCCTTGCCAGTTATGGCCGAGCGAGCGTTCCCAGGGGGTGTCCTTGTATTGCACGAGCGGCAGCCAAAGCCGGGCTTTACCTTTCGTCGGCCGCAGCGTAATCGTCGACCGGATATCGTAGGTGCGCCATTGCGGCAGCGGCTCATCCGGAAGGCTGATCGCGTTGCGCGCCTCGCCTTGCGGCATTGCTTCATCGTCCGCCGCCTCGGTGGCCGACGCTGCCGCGGGTTGTTTTTTCGCGGGTTTGGCGGGGGTCTTGCTCGTGCGCGCGGGCCGTTTGGCTGGCGCGGGTTTTTTGGCCGGCGCGTTCTTCGCTGCGTGCGCCGTAGAGGCGCCCAGAAGAGAAAGAACGGCCGTGGCCGTGAGGAAGTCTCGTCGCTTCAATCGACTCTCCGGACAACAAAGGAATGGGGCGCGCACGGCGCAGCCCGTTCGATTGGCAAAAACGATTGAGCCGTGTCTTCAACACGGCTCAGGGCGCTAGATCATAGCACTTCGGCGGCGTAATCCGCGAGGCGGGAACGCTCTCCCCGTTGCAACGTGACGTGCCCGGAATGGCTCCATCCCTTGAACCGGTCGACGACATACGTCAGGCCCGAACTACCTTCCGTCAGATAGGGCGTGTCGATCTGCGCAATGTTTCCCATGCACACCACTTTTGTCCCGGGGCCGGCACGTGTCGTCAGCGTCTTCATCTGTTTCGGCGTCAGATTCTGCGCCTCGTCGATGATCAGGAACTTGTTCAGGAAGGTACGGCCGCGCATGAAGTTCAGCGACTTGATCTTGATCCGGTTGCGGATCAGGTCGTGGGTCGCGGCTCGACCCCAATCGCCCGCATCGTCGTCGGTTTTGTTCAGCACTTCGAGGTTGTCCTCGAGCGCGCCCATCCAGGGGCCCATTTTTTCTTCTTCAGAACCTGGCAAAAATCCGATGTCCTCACCAACCGGCACGGTGACCCGAGTCATGATGATCTCGGAGTAAAGCTTGCTTTCGAGTACCTGCGTCAGCCCGGCCGCCAGGGTCAACAAGGTCTTGCCGGTACCTGCCTGCCCGAGGAGGCTGACGAAGTCGATTTCAGGGTCCATCAGCAGGTTGAGCGCGAAATTCTGTTCTCGGTTGCGCGCAGTGATGCCCCAGACGCTGTTCTTCGGATGCGTGTAGTCGACAAGTGTCTCGAATTCGGCCGTCTTGCCGGAGATGTTGCGCACGATTGCCTGTAGCGGAGGTTCGCTTTCCTGATAGATGAACTCGTTGACCAGGAGCTTTGAACACAACGGTCCCGTGACCCGGTACAGCGTGCGCGCCTCGCGCTTCCACGATTCCATCCCTTCACCGTGTTTGTTCCAGAAGTCGCGCGGGAGTTCGCGCATCCCGCTGTATAGCAGGTCGGTGTCCTCGATCACCTTGTCGTTGAAGTAATCCTGTGCCTCCAGGCCGAGGGCGCGGGCCTTGATGCGCATGTTGATGTCTTTCGACACCAGGATCACGACGCGCTCGGGCATCAGCCGTTGCAGATGAATCACGACGGCGAGGATCTGGTTGTCGGCCTTGGCGGTCGGCAACCCGCGCGGCAGGTCGTTCGAAATCGCTTCGGTTTGCAGCAAGAGACGACCGCTCGCCAGCCGGTGCGAGGGACCGAAAAGCTCGATGCCGTTTTCGATGGGGCCGGCATGGCTGGAGACGATCTCGTCGAGAAGCCGTGTCACCTGACGTGCATTGCGGGAGACTTCGGAAAGCCCCTTCTTGTTATTGTCGAGTTCTTCGAGCGTCATGATCGGGAGGAATACGTCGTGTTCCTCGAAGCGATAGACGCTGGTCGGGTCGTGCAACAGAACGTTGGTGTCGAGTACGAAGAGTTTTCGGGGGGCGTTGCTGGTAGGAGTCCGGCGTTTCTTGGTGGAGCCTGACTTATGGACCATGTACGGGAGTTCTCCGGTTTGGTTTGTTGTTGGGTGAGGGCGGACGGTCAAAGCATCTTGATGTACTCAAGTACCTCCTGCGCATGCCCGGGAGCCTTCACGCCGCGCCATTCGCGCCGCAATACCCCCTTGCCGTCAATGACGAAGGTGCTGCGTTCGATGCCACGTACCGGCTTTCCGTAGAGTTTTTTCTCCTTAATCACTTCAAATTGCGCGCACAAGGCTTCGTCGGCATCCGAAAGGAGCTCGAACGGAAGTTCCTGCTTGAGCTTGAAGTTTTCATGCGAGCGCAGGCTGTCGCGCGAGACGCCAGCGATGACGCAGCCTGCCTTGACGAACTCGGCATGGAGGTCTCGGAACTGTTGTGCCTCGGTGGTACAACCCGGCGTACTGTCCTTCGGATAGAAGTAAAGAACGGTGGTTTTCCCTCGCTGGTCGGAGAGTTTGAAGGGTTTGCCGCCGGTGGCGGGAGCTTCGAAGTCGCTTACGATGCGGTCGGTCATGCGGTTGCGGCCTTTCCTCGTTGTTGCACGTCGGTTCGATTGTTGATAGAAACCGGGCCAGGGTCAAGTAAGGCGTTCTTGCTGAAAACGGCGCGCGGAAGGCGGTTGCGGATTCTCGGATGTGGAAAAGCGCAAAGGCCGGTGAACCGGCCTTTGAATGGCGGCGAGGGAACAATCAGAGCCTGAAGCGCGTGACGCTACTCTTCAGCGCGCTGGAGAGGCCCACGAGTTGTCCCGGCGACGGCAACGATGGCCGCCGAATCGTTTTGATCGTAATTCAACCGTGCTGATCGACCCTGATCCCCACAAAGGATCGGATCGTCGTTGCATGTTTCTGTTGGCGGACCGCTAGCTATTTCGTCGCTTTTTTTCTCCGTTGTTGCGCTTGGCCTCGCATTTTGGGGATGCACTTTCGGCCCGAATCCGTTAACCTTGGAAGGTTTGCCCGAACCCTGCTTATTCTGGAGAATGCCATGCCGGTCATTGAGGTCCGCCACCCGCTCGTAAAACACAAAATCGGGCTCCTGCGGGAGGTCGACATCAGTACCAAAAAGTTCCGGGAGCTGACTGCCGAACTCGCGCGTTTGTTGACTTATGAGGCCTGTCGGGATTTCGAACTCGAGCACTGCACGATCCAGGGCTGGGCGGGGCCGGTCGAAATCGACCAGATCAAGGGCAAGAAGGTTTCGGTGGTTCCTATCCTGCGCGCCGGACTCGGCATGCTTGACGGCGTGCTGGACCTCATTCCGAGCGCGAAGGTGAGCGTGGTCGGCATCGCGCGCAACCATGCGACGCTGATGCCCGAACCCTACTTCGAGCGCTTCGTCGGCAAGCTCGATGAGCGTATGGCGCTGATCATCGACCCGATGCTCGCCACCGGCGGTTCCCTGATCGCCACCATCGACATGTTGAAACGCAACGGCTGCAAGCAGGTGCGGGCATTGGTGCTCGTTGCCGCGCCCGAAGGCATCAAGGCGCTCGAAAACGCCCATCCCGACGTCGACATCTACACAGCCGCGATCGACAGCCACCTCAATGAAGTCGGCTACATCATCCCCGGCCTCGGCGATGCGGGCGACAAGATTTTTGGAACCAAATAACCACAACGCTCAGGGAATCCGATGACTACAACAACCCATGACCCCGTTTGGCGTACTGCCCTATCGGGGGCGCAAATCCTGTTCGTCGCTTTTGGCGCGACGGTGCTGGTGCCGCTGCTCACCGGCCTCAATCCAAGTCTTGCGTTGCTCGGCGCTGGTATCGGCACGCTGGTTTTCCAGCTGTGCACGCGCCGTGAAGTCCCGATCTATCTCGGGTCCAGCTTCGCTTTCATTGCACCCGTCATCTATTCCGTCAAAACGTGGGGCATGCCGGCAACCTTCGGCGCCTTGGCCGCCGCGAGCTTTTTCTATTACGTCGCCGCCGGCCTGGTCAAGTGGCGCGGCGTCGGTTTCATTCATCGGCTTCTGCCGCCAGTGGTGATCGGGCCAGTGGTCATGGTCATCGGTCTCGGCTTGGCCCAAGTCGCCGTCAACATGTCGATCGGTAAAGCCGGTGACCAACAGATCGTGCCTTACGGCACGGCGCTTTCGGTGGCAGCAATCTCGCTGCTGGCGACCATGCTGACGGCGATCCGTGCGCGCCGTCTGCTCAAGCTGGTGCCCATCCTGGTCGGTGTAGCGGTCGGTTACGTGGTCTCGATTCCGCTCGGCCTGGTCGATTTTTCCAAGGTGCTCAACGCGCCGTGGCTGGCGGTGCCGGCCTTCGGGTCGCCAGAATTCAACATGTCGGCGATCATGTACATGATCCCGGTGGCGATTGCGCCGATCGTCGAGCACGTCGGCGGCATCCTGGCCATCGGCTCGGTGACCGGCAAAGACTTCACGGAGGAGCCGGGCTTGCATCGCACGCTGCTGGGAGACGGTCTGGCGGTGAATATCGCCGGCCTGTTCGGCGGCCCTCCGGTGACCACCTACGGCGAGGTTACCGGCGCGGTGATGCTGACCAAGAATTACAACCCGGTCGTGATGACCTGGGCAGCCTGTTTCGCGATCCTGATGGCGTTCGTCGGCAAATTCGGCGCATTCCTGCAGACGATCCCGATGCCAGTCATGGGCGGCATCATGATGCTGCTCTTCGGTTCCATCGCGGGTATCGGCTTGAAGACGATCATGGATGGCCGGGTCGACCTCTCCAGCGCTCGCAACCTGTGCATCGTTTCCGTGACGCTCGTCACAGGCATCGGCGGTCTCGGCGTAACAATCGGTAGCTTTTCTCTGCAAGGCATCAGCCTGTGTGGCGTTCTCGCCGTTCTGTTGAACCTGTTGCTGCCGCGCGAAGCGGTGGCACAGCAGGGGTGATTCTTTTATCAACATTGACTGGGATGAAAAAATGAAAAAACGCATATCGCTCCTCCTGATGGCGCTCGCCGCCTCCGCGATGTTCCTTGGCTGCAGTAAAAAAGAAGAAGCGCCGGCTCCGGCCGCCGCCCCCGCGCCGGCACCTGCCGCTGCGGCGGCCGCTCCGATCGTTATCGGCCTCGACGACAATTTCCCGCCGATGGGTTTCCGTGACGAGAAGAACGAACTCGTCGGCTTCGACATCGATCTGGCGAAGGAAGCCGGCAAGCGCCTCGGTCGTGAAGTGACGTTCAAGCCGATCGACTGGAACGCTAAGGAAGCGGAACTGAACGGCAAGCGCATCGACGTGCTGTGGAATGGCCTCACCATCACCGAAGAGCGCAAGGCCAACATTTTGTTCACCACGCCTTACCTCGCCAACCGCCAGATCGTCGTGGTGACCGACAAGTCGCCGATCAAGACCAAGGCCGATCTTAAGGACAAGATCGTCGGCGTGCAGGACGGCAGCAGCGCCGTCGACGCGGTTCAGAAGGACGCCGATGCCGCCAAGTCGATCAAGGAATTGAAGAAGTTTTCGGACAACGTGACCGCGTTGATGGACCTTTCCGCAGGCCGTCTCGACGCGCTCGTCGTCGACGAAGTGGTTGGCCGCTATTACACCTCGAAGAAGCCGGGTGAGTACCGTGTGCTCGAGGATAATTTCGGAACCGAGGACTACGGCGTCGGCACGCGCAAGGACGACACCGACTTGATGAGCAAGATCCAGAAGGCGCTTGACGATATGAAGGCCGACGGCACGGCGGCGAACATCTCGACCAAGTGGTTCGGCAGCGACATCGTCAAGAAGTAATTAATCAGCAGGAGACACGGGTCGGCCGCCGGCAATCGGCGGCCGATTCTTTAGCTCTCCGCATCCGGCCATCCGGTAGACTGACGGCTTGCGCCGTTCGGTCTTCCTGGTGGCCGGATTTACTTATTCAGGGCTGCGAATTATTCCAATGAACTACGTGTTCGATATTCTCCCGCCGTTGTTGCATGGGACCGGGGTGACCCTGCAGGTTTTCTGCATCACGCTCGTGCTTTCCGTTCCGCTCGGCTTGGCGCTGGCGTTGCTGCGCATCTCGCGGTTCCGGCTCGTCAGCAATCTGGTCAACGGCTACATCTGGCTGATGCGTGGCACGCCGTTGATGTTGCAGATGCTTTTCATCTACTTCGCGTTGCCGTTCGTGCCGGTGGTCGGTATCCGACTGCCCGATTTCCCGTCGGCCATCGTTGCCTTCGTGCTCAATTACGCCGCGTATTTCGCCGAGATCTTCCGCGCCGGCATCCAGTCGATCGACCGGGGACAGTACGAAGGCGCGCGCGTGCTTGGTCTCACCTACGCCCAAACCATGCGGCGCATCGTGCTGCCGCAGGTCGTCAAGCGCATCCTGCCGCCGATCAGCAACGAGACGATCACACTGGTAAAGGATACCTCGCTGATTTACGTGCTGGCCATGAATGATCTTCTGCGCGCGGCACGCGGGATCGTGCAGCGCGACTTTACGACGACGCCGTTCGTCGTTGCCGCCACGTTCTACCTGATCATGACGCTGGTACTGACCTATGGCTTCCAGCGGCTCGAGAAGAAATATGCCGTCTATGATGAATGAAGCAATGATCCGTGCCGTTGACGTGCACAAGCATTTCGGCCCGGTCGAAGTCCTCAAGGGAGTGTCACTCGACGTCGGCAAAGGCGAGGTGATCGCCGTCATCGGGCCTTCAGGGTCCGGCAAGAGCACCTTCCTGCGCTGTCTCATTCACCTCGAGACTGTGCACCGGGGAACCATCGAGATCGAAGGCGAAAAGCTTGTGTCGACCGACGCCGGCGGGCATTGCCACTATGTTGCGGAACCCGATATCCGGCGCATCTGCGGCAAGATGGGCATGGTGTTCCAGCACTTCAACCTGTTTCCGCATCTCACTGTGCTGCAGAACGTCATCGAGGCGCCGATCACGGTCAAGGGCGTGCGCCGCGACGAGATCGTGCCGAAAGCCGAGGCATTGCTGCGCAAGGTCGGCCTCTTCGAGAAGCGCGACGCGTACCCGTCGCGCCTGTCCGGTGGGCAGAAGCAGCGCGTGGCAATCGCACGAGCATTGGCCATGGAGCCCGACATCATGCTCTTCGACGAGCCGACTTCGGCGCTCGATCCCGAATTGACCGGCGAAGTGCTGCGCACAATGCGCGAGCTCGCCGAGGAACACATGACGATGGTCGTCGTCACCCACGAGATGGCTTTCGCGCGCGAGGTGGCGAGCCGGGTTGTTTTCATGGATGAAGGCAACATCGTCGAAGCGCGACCCGCACGGGAACTGTTCGCGTCTCCGCAGCATCCACGTACCCGAGCGTTCCTTGAGAACATGTTGTGATGAGGTCGCCCTTGGTTAACCCCTTGCCGCTGGCCACGTCTGGCGTTGCGCCGCCGGCCAGTTTCGACGGAGCGAAGAGCTTCTTCGCTAACCCCGTGCGGCGGGAGGAAAGCTTACCCGACCCGATAAGGTGAGCGGGGGCTGAAGACTGCCGATGACGCTTTCTGACGTCTTTTCCCCCAATGGGCTGCTGGCAAGCCGCATCCCCGGTTACCGGTTGCGGCCGCAGCAGCTCGAGATGGCCGAACGTATCGCAGCGGCGATTGAGAATAACAAAGTGCTTGTCGCCGAAGCGGGAACGGGCACTGGGAAGACGTTCGCCTACCTGGTTCCGGCGATGCTCTCCGGCGGCAAGGTGATCGTCTCGACGGGAACGAAGAATCTGCAGGATCAGCTGTTCTCCAAGGATATCCCAATGGTGCGGGACGTCCTCGGTTCGCCCGTGCAGGTGGCGCTGCTCAAGGGGCGAGCGAACTACGTATGCCATTACCATCTGGAGCGCGCGCAGTCCGACGGGCGCTTTGCATCGCGAGAGGACGCGGCCGACGCGGCACGCATCGTGCGCTTCGCCAAGATCACCAAGACGGGCGACAAGGCCGAGTGCAGCGAGGTGGCCGAAAACTCGCCGGTGTGGGGAATGGTCACGTCGACGCGCGAGAATTGCCTCGGGCAGGACTGTCCGCATCATAAGGAGTGCTTCGTCCTGGCCGCGCGCCGTGCCGCGCTCGATGCCGACCTCGTGGTCGTCAATCATCATCTCTTCTTTGCCGATGTCATGCTGCGCGACGAAGGCACGGCCGAGCTGCTTCCCGCCTGCAACACCGTGATCTTCGACGAGGCGCATCAGTTGCCGGAGACGGCGAGCCTCTTCTTCGGCAACAACGTGTCTACGGCGCAGGTGCTCGACCTTGCGCGCGACGCACGCGTGGAAGGTCTTGCCTCGGCACGCGACTGTCTGGACCTGCCGAAGGTTTGCGGCGTCGTCGAGAAGGCGGCCAAAGACCTGCGGCTGACGATGCCCGTTGAGCCGGGGCGCTTCTCGCTCGCGCAACTCGAAGAGCGCATGGGCTTCGACAACGGCCTCGTGGGGCTGATCCGCGAAGTCGACGTGCTGGCAGCGCTCCTGGAGACGCAAGCCCAACGCTCCGAAGGTCTGGAGAATTGCTGGCGCCGTGCCGGTGAGCTGACCGCGCTACTACGTCGCTGGCAGGCCGGGACCGACACGGATTATGTGCGCTGGGGCGAGACCTATACGCACTCCCTGCAACTCAATGCGACACCGCTCAACATTTCGAGCATCATGCAGAAGCAAATGAGCGGCCATCCGCGCGCCTGGATCTTCACGTCGGCAACGCTTGCCGTGCAGAAGGACTTTGCGCACTACTGCGCCGAGATGGGCCTCGCGGATGCCGAATCCGCCGCCTGGGACAGCCCCTTCGACTACGGACAACAGGCCGTGTTGTACGCCCCCACGGGATTGCCTGATCCGAATACGTTCGCCTACACGGAGGCGGTGATCCGTGCGGCGTTTCCGGTGGTCGAAGCCAGCGGCGGGCGGGCATTCTTTCTATGCACCTCGTTGCGCGCGATGCGGCGCGCCTATGATCTGCTGCAGGAGCATCTGCAACGCGCTGGCCTCGATTTCCCACTGTTGATGCAGGGGGAGGGAAGCAAGAACGAGCTGCTCGAACGTTTCCGCCGCCTCGGTAACGCCATTCTCGTCGGCAGTCAAAGTTTCTGGGAAGGTGTGGATGTGCGTGGCGAAGCGCTGTCACTCGTCGTCATCGACAAGCTGCCCTTTGCACCTCCCGACGATCCGGTACTTTCGGCGCGCATCGAGCGTATGAAGGCAGAGGGACGCAACGCCTTCATGGACTATCAGTTGCCGCGCGCGGTAATCAATGTCAAGCAAGGAGCCGGGCGGCTCATACGTGACGAGACTGATCGCGGCGTGCTGATGATTTGCGATCCCCGATTGGTCGGCAAGCATTATGGCAAACGCATTTGGCGCAGTCTGCCGCCGATGAAGCGGACTCGTGAGCTTGACGAAGTTCTCGCCTTTTTTGGAGGCGGGCGGTGAACGAACCGGTGCACGTGCCACTGGCGCCCTTGCCGCTCGACTGCCGGGCCGCTGCCGCCGTGCTCAATCGCGGCTGCGTCTGCAATTCGATCGATCACGAGTTGTTGCGCCACGCGCTCGAAAGCGGCTCGGGCGGCGGCATTTCGCATGCGGCGCTGCGGACTTCGCACCCGAATCTGTTTTCCGATACCGCCGTCTTTGTCGCTGAAGCGCATCTGCAGCGGATGGCCGATATCGTCGCAGCAATCGAACGTGTAGTGGCTCTCCCGGCGTGGCAGGAACGCGTCTTTGCCTATGCTCCGGAGAGCGCGCAGTATGTACCCGCAGCGGCGGGCGTTTTCCTCGGCTATGACTTCCACCTGGGCGCAGACGGCCCGCAACTGATCGAGATCAACACCAACGCCGGCGGCGCGTTGCTTAACGTGAAGTTGCTGCGCGCGCAACGCGAATGCTGCGCCCAACTCGAGATGCTACCCACCGAGCAAATCGCGATCGAGGCGGAGTTCGTACGCATGTTTCGCGCAGAATGGCGCCTCGCGCACGGCGATGCGCCCTTGCGTCGTGTGGCGATTGTCGACGAAGCGCCGACCGCACAATTCCTGGCGCCGGAGTTCGAGCTGTTCCGACAGCTGTTCGAGAGCGCCGGCTGGGAGGCCTATGTGCTCTCCCCAGATCAGCTGCAGTTCGACGGTCGTCGACTCCTCCATGCGGGCCAGTCGATCGACCTTGTCTACAACCGCCTGACCGATTTCTCGCTCGACGATCCCGGGAATACTGCCTTGCGTGCCGCCTATCTGGCTGACGCCGTGGTGCTTACACCGCACCCACGCGCGCATGCCCTGTACGCCGATAAACGCAATCTGGCCGCGCTTTCCGATGACGGCTGGTTGGCGTCGATCGGCGTTGGCGAAAACGATCGTCGTCTGCTGCGCGCAGGCGTCCCGGCAACCGAGACGGTGACGCCGGAGAATGCGCCGCGCTTCTGGGATGAGCGAAAACGCTGGTTCTTCAAACCGTCGGCCGGCTTCGGCAGCAAAGCGGCCTACCGCGGCGACAAGGTGACCACCCGGGTTTTCGCGGAGATCGCCCGCGGCGGTTATGTGGCGCAACGCCTGGTTCCGCCCTCGGAACGGCGTCTGCTCGTGGACGGTGTTGAGCAGGATCTGAAGATCGACCTGCGCAACTTCGTCTATCGCGGCGCTGTTCAACTCGTCTCGGCGCGCCTCTACCAGGGGCAAACGACGAATTTCCGCACGCGCGGTGGCGGCTTTGCGGCGGTGTTTGCCGTCAATTGCGGCGGCAACCGGGAGAGCGGATCAGTGGCGGCCCAGTTTTCGACGCAACCAGACGGCGGCGACCTGCAGTGCCAACGCAACGACAACGGCCGATAACAGAGCCGGCCCCGTCCCCGCACGCTCGATGAATTGAGCGACGATCAGGAAAAACACCGCAAACGAAAACAGTCCCTGCAACATGCCGCGCAGTACACGTATGGCGGCAGCCGGTCCTTCAAAATGATGGGCGAATACGGCGAGAATCATCGCGTACAACGGGAACGGCGCCAGTAGGCCCGTAACGTGGGGACCGAGCGCCTGTGAAATCTCGGTCAGACCGACGACGAACAGCGTGGCAACGATCATCCGGGCTGGGATATCCCACGCGGGCAGCGAGCGGGACGTCGTCGTTTCGGCTCTTGGCTGCGGCATGAGACGCAGGATTGCGATCAGGCCGGCTATCACCAATGGGAAAAGCCATTCCACGGCCGGACGAAAAGCCTTGAAGCCGACGGTGGCGAGCGCGAAGAAGCCAAGACTGATGACCAAAGTGGCCGGCCAACGGTGAGTTTCACAAAGCCGGGTGTAGACGAGGCAGACAATGGCTTGCGACAAGGTCCCGGAGAGAATGCCGAGCGCCGCCGCACTGGCGAAGGTCGTACCGTGAGTAAGGGCGAGAAAGAGGACGATAGGCCCGGAGGTGAGCGGCAAGCCGACGAGCCAGCCGCTGATGAACGAGCCCCACCGCCGCCCTGCCCAACTCACCATTCCGATCAGGGTGGGGGTCAGGATCAGTTTCAGGGTGAAGACGTCCATGCGCGATTGTTCGGCCCCGCGCACGATCGTGTCAACTCAAGGTGCGGGTACCAGCTTGCTGCCTCCGCGATGCCGCGAAGCTCTGTGTCAATGCAATTTGAATCGGCTGACTGAAACGCTCAAGGTCTCCGAAAGCGTCCGCAAATGGCGCGCCGCTTTGGCGGTTTCCTCGACCGCGTTGGCGCTTTCCTCCGACATGCGGGCGATGTGCTCGATGCTGCCGGCAATATTCGTCGATGCACTGCTCTGCTCGCGAATCGAGGCCGAGATGTTGTCGACCACGCTCACGACCTGACGTGCGCCGCCTCGGATCTCGTTGATCGAGGACTCAGCCTGGCCTGCCAGTTCGACGCCCCGGCCGGCTTGAGTGACGCCGGCCTCCATGCTCGCCACCGCGTCGCGAGTCCCAGTCTGGATTTTCTCGACCATGACCGTGATCTCGGCGGTCGAACGGCTGGTACGCTCGGCCAGCTTGCGCACCTCGTCGGCGACTACGGCGAAGCCCCGTCCTTGCTCGCCGGCCCGGGCGGCTTCGATCGCTGCATTGAGCGCGAGCAGGTTGGTCTGGTCGGCAATTTCACGGATCGTATTGACGATCGAGGAGATTTGTTTCGACTGCTGGCCGAGCTCTTCGATGACGGACGCCGACGAGCGAACGGCTTGCGCAATCCGTGTCATCTCGCTGGCCGCGCCCTGAATGATCTGCGTACCCTTGTCCGAGAGTTCGTCCGACTGTAACGAGATGCCGTGTGCTTCTCGCGCATTGTCGGCCACCTGGTCGATACTGACGGTCATTTCCTCGACGGCAGCGGCCATCGACGACGCGGATTCGCTCTGCGCGCGCGAGCGCTTGGCGACTTCCTCCGACGCATTCAGCAGCTGCCCCGAGGCGGCGGCAAGTTGCGCCGAACTCTGCACGATGTCGTCGATCATGCGGCGCAGCGTGAGCTGCATTTCCTTCATGCCGGCCAGCACGCTGCGCGTATCGTCGGGGGCGCAGACGATTTCCGTGGTCAGGTCGCCGGTCGCGATGCGGTGCGTGATTTCCGAAACGGCTTGGGGATCGCCCCCGATGTCGCGGACGACTCGTCGACCGACCAGCGTCAAGCACACACCAATCACACCGCCGATGACGATGACCCAGGCGAGCAGTTTCAGGGCGCTGGTACGGAACATCGCGTCCACATCGTCGATGTAGATGCCGCTGCCAATGACCCACCCCCACGGCTCAAAGCCCTTGACGTAGGAAATCTTCGGCACTTCTTCCTTGAATCCGGGCTTGGGCCAGACATAGTCGACGTAGCCGCCGCCCGAGGTCTTCGCCACCTTGCTGAACTCAACGAAGATCGCCTTGCCGTTCTTGTCCTTGAAGTTCGAGAGATCCTGCCCATCGAGCTCAGGCTTGATTGGATGCATCACGATGCGCGCGCCGAGATCGTTGATCCAGAAGTACTCGGTCTTCTCGTAGCGCATCGCCTTCACGGCGTCGATGGCGGCCTTCTTCGCGTCGTCGACGCTTAGCTTGCTCTCGCGCGCCTGCTTTTCGTAGAGACCGACCGTCGCATGCGCGACTTCCACCAGGTTGCGTACCTTCTCCTGACGATCGGCAATGAGTTGCCCCCGCTGCCCATACAGGACGACGACAACGAGGATGACCATGCCGGTCAAGGCCAGTGCCGTCAGTGCTCTCAGTTTTGTCCGCAACGTACCGTTCATCAGACCCATTCGCTTTTCCCTCGATGATCAAGCGCGCCCTTTGGCCGGGCGTCACCGGTATGAATTATGCAGGCGTGGCCAATGTACACGGGAGCTAGAGCGTTAGCAACGGCCACATGGGGGCGTACCAAGGGCGAGGACGAGGTCTATCGGAGGGAGGAGTTAAGGATGCGAAACGATGGGTGTCGGCCACCGTATCGCATCGTGCGAGGTATGGGGAAGGCGGGCTATTAGGGCCCTCTGCCGGAATGCTCAGCGCAGCATGAATGACATCGCCGAGAGGCAGTTGATGACGCGCACGGCATGCTCAACGCTCGGAACGTCAAAGCCCACGGTGCAGTCGTCGATGCGCGACAGTGTGGGCCACTGGGCGAATAGGTCGGCGTGCGCGGTCGTTTGCGCGCGCAGGCGAACGGCTATGGGGCCGGCGATGCGGAAGGGCGTCGCCTTTTCTTGGGTCGCGATCGCCTGGCGTGCACCGTTGCGGATCGCCGTGCGGGATGCCTCGGGGGAAAGCGAAATCGCGCTGTTGCGTCCTGTTGCCGTTTTGGTCACGACAAACACGGTTTCGGGGAGCAGCGGCCGGGTTTCCTCGGCGAATGCGTCGTCGCCCGAACAGAGGATGACCGCTACGCCTCGTTCGCCTGCCAGCGCCGCGTAGAGTCCGGCCTCGCCAAGCTCAAGGTCGCCCAGCCAGATGCGGGCGAATGCCTGGCTGTTCACCGTATGCGCGAGAACGCCGCGTGCCTGCGAGCGAGAGTGGTAGCCGACAAGCATTACGGCATCGCAACCGACCTCGAGGCCGCCGAGCATGCCGAGGTAACGCGGTTTGCCAACGACGTAGCGTGCGCGCGGGTCGAGTTCGTCGGCGATCAGATTGCGGTAGTCGCCATGCGAGTCGTTGACCAGCACCTCGTGGGCGCCGCCCTCGAAGGCACCGGCAATGGCGGCGTTCGCCTCCTGCGTCATCCAGCGTCGGGCGCGTTCGTATTCGCCGTTCCCGGCTCGTGTCTGCTCGGGATTCACCACGCCGGCGACGCCCTCGATGTCGGTGGAGATCAGGATGCGCATGTCGTTTCCTTTCAGGTTTTTCCGGCAATCTGAGCGAGCGCCTGGCGCAGCGATCGCCGGCTGTTTCCGTCGCGCCCGCCTACCGGTTCGGCGTGCCACAGGGCGTTGACGATCGCCTGTTCGGTGGCTTCGGCAGCGGCGGCAAACAACGGGTCGAGGCGGGATTCGTGGAGCATGGCGAGCGAGGGCATCGGTGCGCTCGGCGCCTGCGGAATCGTGTAAGCGGTGGAGAAGGCGACGACGATGTCGCCGCTGCCGTGCCCATAGTGCGAGCCGGTTCTTGCCAGTCCGGCACCGGCGCGACGCGCCAGTCGCCTGAGCTGGCGCGCATCGAGCGGCGCGTCGGTGGCAAGCAGCATGATGATCGAACCCTGTTCCGGTTCGGACGACGATTCCGCGGCCGCGAGCACGCGGCCCACCGGGTCGCCGTCGAGAATCAACATCGGCAGCCGCCCGAAGTTGGCGAGCACGAGCGCGCCGACGGTGAACTTGCCTGCACGGCGCGAGGCGGTACCAATGCCGCCCTTGAGGTCGAAGGCACTCATGCCGCGCCCGGCGCCGACGCTGCCTTGCGCGACGTCCGTTGAGCGGGCGGCGAGGGCCATGCCGTAGTGTTCCTCGCACACGGCGAGCGCGCGTATGTCGTTCAGGTAACCGTCATTGCATTCAAGCACGAGCGGGTTGACGGTCGGCCACTCGCGGCCGATACGGGGGTGTGCTTCCAATGCGGCGCGAATCTGGGCTTGAGCCACCGTGCCGACGGCGAACGTGTTGGTTAGCGCGATCGGTGTTTCGAGCACGCCGAGTTCCTCTAGCTGCACGAGGCCGACACTCTTGCCAAACCCGTTGATCACTGAGACAGCGGCGGGAACCTTGTCGATGAACGGGTCTCCGCCGTGCGGCGCAACGACCGTGACGCCGGTCTGAATCGCGCCCTCGGCGAGCGTCAGATGCCCCACGCGCACGTCGCCGACGTCGCTGATCGAATTGCGCGGCCCGGGCGGTAGTTGCCCGACGCGCGGCAGGGACCGTGTGTCTTCCGGTGCCGGTTGCTCGTTCATTTGCGGTCGATCTTCGGGTCAAGCGCATCGCGCAGCCCGTCGCCGAGCAGGTTGAACGCAAGCACGGTGAGGAAGATGGCGATGCTCGGGAAGATCGCGATGTGCGGGGCGTTCACCATGTCGGCACGCGCGGCGTTCAACATCGCTCCCCACTCGGGCGTCGGCGGCTGCGCACCGAGGCCGAGGAAGGAGAGGCTGGCGGCCGTGATGATCGAGGTGCCGATACGCATCGAGAAGTAGACGACGATCGACGAGATCGTTCCCGGCAGGATGTGGCGCACGAGAATCGTAAAGTCCGAGGCGCCGATGCTGCGTACCGCCTCGATGTAGGTGAGATGCTTCAAGGCCAGCGTGTTGCCGCGCACGAGACGCGCGAACGCCGGGATGCTGAAGATCGACACGGCGACGATCACGTTGGTGAGGCCGTTGCCGAGAATGGCGACAACGCCGATCGCCAGCAGGATGCCGGGGAAGGCGAACAGCACGTCGCAGATGCGCATCGTGACGCGGTCCCACCAGCCCTCGTAGTAACCGGCCATCAGGCCGAGTGTGGTGCCGATTACCGCGCCGACGGCGACCGAAGCGATGCCGGATGCGAGCGAAATGCGGGCTCCCATCAGGATGCGGCTGAAAATGTCGCGGCCGAGCGAATCGACGCCAAACCAGTGTTTGAGCGAAGGTGCGGCGTTCAGCGCGTCGTAATCGAAGAAGTTCTCTGCGTCGAAAGGTACGAGCCAGGGCGCGAGGATCGCCACGATCATCAGGAAGATCACGAAGCAGCCAGCAACCATCGCCAGGTGCTGCTTGCGGAACTTGCGCACGAATTCGGTCCAGGGCGTGCGGACGTCCCCCGCGACGTGGGCGGAAGGAGCGGCGGCGGTAGTTTGTGTGGTCATCGTCGGCCTCGCGCTCACTTGTAGTGGATGGTCGGGTTGATCACGGCGTACAAGATGTCCACCACGAGATTTATCAGGATGAATTCGAGCGAGAAGAGCAGGACTTCGGTCTGAATGATCGGGTAGTCGCGCATGTCGACGGCATCGACGAGCAGGCGTCCCATGCCCGGCCAGTTGAAGACGACCTCGACGACGATTGAGCCGCCGAGCAGGAAACCGAACTGCAAGCCCATCATCGTCACGACGGGAATCATGGCATTGCGCAGGCAGTGCTTGAGTACCACGACCGGTTCGCTGACGCCCTTGGCGCGGGCGGTGCGTACGAAGTCCTCCTGCATGATTTCGACGAAGGAGGCACGCGTGAAGCGCGCCATCACGGCGGCCACGGCGGCGCCCAACGTGAGCGAAGGCAGGATGTAGTGCTTCCAGGAATCGGCACCGATCGACGGCAGCCAGCCGAGCTGTACGGAGAACACCTGCATGAAGAGCATGCCCAGCGCGAACGCGGGGAAGGAAATACCGGAGACGGCGAGCGTCATGCCGAGCCGATCAGGCCAGCGGTTCCGCCACACGGCGGAGACGATGCCGATTCCCATGCCGAAGAGAACCGACCAGCCCATGCTGGCCAGCGTCAGGTACAGGGTAGGAAGAAAACGGACCGAGATTTCCTCACTGACCGGCCGTTTTGTACGCAGCGACTTTCCGAATTCACCGCGCAACGCGTTGCTGAAGTAGGTGACGAACTGCTCGTGCATCGGCTTATCGAGGCCAAGGTCTTGGCGCACCAGCTGCACGGTGGCTTCATCCGCCTCCGGGCCGGCGGCCAGCCGTGCCGGATCGCCGGGCAACAGGTGAACAAAAAGGAAGACCAGCACGGCCACGATGAGCAGCGTCGGTATCAATCCCAGCAGGCGTTTAAGGACGTAATTCAGCATTTCATACCTGGAAAAAACCGTTTATCCACAAAACAACAGTACAGCGGAGAGCTCGGCTTACTTATTCATCATTCCGGCCAAAAGCCGGAGACATTGCTTTTCCCTTGAAGCTGGGAAGGTTTGGAGGGGATGGCCGCGTTGCGGGCAATGATGTTTCCATCCCCACCCGATCCCTCCCCTTGGCAAGGGGAGGGATCGGGCTACTTACTTCACGTCGATATCGTCGTAGTTGAACGAGCCGTCAGGCATGACGTAGATACCCGAGAGGTTCTTCGCCCGTGCGTAGAGCAGCTTCTCCGTGACCAGGAAGGCCCAGGGAGCGTCTTCCCAGATCTGCTTCTGAGCCGCTTTGTAGAGCTTTTCCTTCTCGGCGGTATCGGTCGTGTTCAACGCCTTGGCGATGTTGCCGTCAACCAGGTCGTTCTTGTAGTACGCCGTGTTCAGGAGCTTCGGCGGGAAGGCTTCGGAAGCGAGCAGCGGACGCAATGCCCAGTCGGCCTCGCCGGTCGAGGACGACCAGCCGATGTAATACATGCGCACCGGGGCGGCATCCGGGTTCGGCTGGCTTTCCACCTTCTCGACGCGTTGCCCGGCTTCGAGCGCCTGGATCTGCACCTTGATGCCGACCTGGGCCAATTGCTGCTGGGCGAACTGGATGACCTTTTGTGCCGTCGAGTGGTTGTACGCCGACCACAGGATCGTCTCGAAGCCGTTCGGGTAGCCCGCTTCGGCCAGGAGCTGCTTGGCCTTGGCCGGATCGTAGGGCCAGGCGCCGAACTTCTCGGCGTATTCGACGCCTGCGGGCACGACACCTTCCGCTGGTACGGCGTAGCCGGCGAACGCCACCTTGGCCAACGCTTCCTTGTTGATCGCGTAGTTGACTGCCTGGCGTACCTTGACGTTATCGAACGGCTTCTGCTTGGTGTTCATCGACAGGTAGCGCGCGATGATCGACGGGCTGGTGACGACGTCCACCTTCGGGCTCTGCTTGAGCTGCTCGGCCTGTTCCGGCGGCAGCGTGTAGGCGAAGGAGGCTTCGCCGGTCTGCAGAACGGTGGCGCGGGTGTTGTTATCGACGACCGGCTTCCAGGTCAGGGTGTCGACCTTCGGCAGGCCCTTCTTCCAGTAGCCGTCGAATTTCTTCACCTTCAGGTAGTCGGTCTGCTTCCACTCCTGGAACACGAACGGTCCGGTCCCGACCGGGTTGAAGGCGATGTCCTTGCCGTACTTCTGCAGCGCGGCCGGGGAGATGATCACGCCCGATGGGTGGGCCAGCACGTTGATGAACGGCGAGAACGGCTCCTTGAGCGTGAACTTCACGGTGTGCGCGTCAACCACGTCGGTCTTCGCGATGCGGTTGTACAGCGTGTAGCGCTTGAGCTTGTTGTCCGGGTTGGTCACGCGGTCGAAGTTGGCCTTGACCGCCGCCGCGTTGAAATCCGTACCGTCATGGAACTTGATGCCCGACTTCAGCTTGATCGTGTAGGTGAGGCCGTCCTTGCTTACCTGGTAACTGTCGGCCAGAACGTTCACGAGCTTCAGATCCTTGTCGAAGCCGAACAGGCCCTGGTAGAACGACTTCGTCACCGCCATGGACAGCGTGTCATTGGCATCGTACGGGTCGAGTGTCGTGAAGGTAGAGTTGACGGCGAGCACCACGTCCTTGGCAGCGAACGCTGGTGTGCTCAGGGAAGCGGCCGCCAGCGAGCCTGCGATCAGCAGGTGCCGGAAGCTCAGCAGACGGGTGGAAGACTTCATCGAAAACGTCCTTTCAAAAGCCCGTGAGGGCGGGGATGCACTTAAAAAGCGCCAGAGACGGCATGGCGCGCCACAAAATGCCCAGGCCCGACTTCCTGCAACGGGGCGAGCAAGGGTTCGTCGCCCAGCGCCCGTACGGGGCTGGGTATCTCGTCGGAAAGCAGCGGCCGATGACGGTTGCGGCGGTTTGGATCGGCCACCGGCACGGCGTCCATCAGCTTCTTCGTGTAGGGATGCTGCGGGTTCTCGAAGATGGCCCGGCGCGGGCCGATCTCGACGATCTGGCCGAGATACATGACCGCCACGCGGTGGCTTACGCGCTCGACGACGGCCATGTCGTGCGAGATGAACAGGAAAGCGAGGCCGAACTCCTTCTGCAGGTCGAGCAGCAGATTTACGATCTGCGCCTGTATCGAAACGTCGAGCGCCGACACCGATTCGTCGGCGATCACCACCTTGGGATTCGAAGCCAGCGCGCGGGCGATGGCGATGCGCTGCCGCTGTCCACCGGAGAATTCATGCGGATAGCGTTGAGCAAATTCGGGCGGCAGGCCGACTTTTTCCAGCAGCCAGTCGACGCGTTCCTGGGCCTCCTTGCCCGTGGCCATCTTGTGGACCAGCAACGGCTCCATGATCGAGAAACCGACGGTGACACGCGGATCGAGCGAGGCAAACGGGTCCTGGAAGATGAACTGGATGTCACGGCGCAGGCGTTGCAAGGCAGGGCCTGCCAGCGTGTCGATGCGTTGCCCGGCGAATTCGATCGTGCCGCTCTGCGTTTCGACGAGGCGCAGTAGCGAGCGGCCGGTGGTCGATTTGCCGCAGCCCGATTCGCCGACTAGGGCCAACGTTTCGCCGGGGTAGAGGTCGAAGCTCACCTTTTCGACGGCGTGCACCTGCTTCGTCACCTTGCCGAACAGGCCGCTGCGCACCGGGAAGCGAGTGATGAGATCCTTGACGCGCAGCACCGGCCCAGCCTCTTCCTTGACCGTCTTTTGCGGTTCGAGGGCTTGGCCGCGTGTGTCGCTGTCCATTTGCAGGAGCGGGAACTTTGCCGGGTAGTCGTGCCCCTGCATCGTCCCGAGCTTCGGCACGGCGGAGAGCAGGGCTTGCGTATAGCGATGCTGCGGCGCGTGGAAGATGGCGCCCGTTTCGCCTTCCTCGACTTTCTCGCCGCGGTACATCACGAGTACCCGGTCGGCCACTTCGGCGACGACGCCCATGTCGTGCGTGATGAACATCACGCCCATATGCATTTCTTCTTGCAGCGTGCGGATGAGTTGCAGGATCTGCGCCTGGATCGTCACGTCGAGTGCCGTCGTCGGTTCGTCGGCAATCAGCAGGGCGGGGCGGCAGGCGAGCGCCATGGCGATCATCGCGCGCTGGCGCATGCCGCCGGAGAGTTGGTGCGGGTGGCGCTGCAGGACTTGGCGCGCTTCCGGAATGCGCACGAGTTCCAGCATGCGCAGGGCTTCCGCGAGCGCCGCGGTGCGGTCCTTGCCCTGGTGCAGGCGGATCGATTCCGATATCTGGTCGCCGATCGTGAACACGGGGTTCAGCGAGGTCATCGGCTCCTGGAAGATCATCGCGATGTCTGCACCGCGAATGCCACGAAGCGTGTGCCCGTCGGCCTTCGCGAGGTCGAGAATCTGGCCGCTGTTGCGGCGCAGCATCAGGCTCCCCTGCGTGATCTTGCCGCCGCCGTGTTCGACGAGGCGCATGAGCGACAACGAAGTCACCGATTTGCCGGAGCCCGATTCGCCGACGATGGCCAGCGTCTCGCCGCGATCGACGTGGAACGAAAGGTTATTGACGGCGACCACGGTGCGCTCGCTGGTGGCGAACGAGACGGTCAGGTTGCTGACTTGGGTCACCCGCTGCGCCGGGAGTTCGGCGGTGTCGCGGGCGGGGGAGGAGGTGTTCGGTACGTTCACGGCGGGCTCGGTAGTCATCGGTAGATGGCGGTCTGGCGCGGGCCGCCGGCATAGGCGTGACCGCGGTACATGCCCTCGGTGTTGAAGGTCAGCCTGACGTTGCCCTGGGCATCGACGGCGATTAGACCGCCGCGTCCCTCGATTGTCGGCAGCTTATCCATCACCACTGCGCGGCAAGCTTCGTCGAGCGACAGGCCGCGATACTCCATCATCGCGCTGACGTCGTACGCAGCCAGCATGCGGATGAACATTTCACCGGAGCCCGTGCACGAGACGGCTGCCGTGCGGTTGTTTGCATAGCACCCGGCGCCGATCAGCGGGCTGTCGCCCACGCGGCCGACCCGCTTGTCGGTGACGCCGCCCGTCGACGTGGCGGCGGCGAGGTTGCCTTGTGCGTCGAGCGCCACGGCGCCGACGGTGCCCATCTTGGTATCCGGGTCAATCGGCGCCGTCTCCGTCATGCGCGACTGGGCGTCGTGATCGAGCAGATTGGAAGCGCCGTCAGCCAGAGCACGCAGCCATTGGTCGTGGCGGGCGACGGTGAAGTAGTAGTCGCTCGGTACCGTCTCCAGCTCGGCCTGGCGCGCAAAAGCCTCCGCGCCTTCGCCGACCAGCAGCACGTGCCGACCGTTTTCCATGACGGCGCGCGCGGCGCGAATTGGATTACGCAGCGATTTCACGCAGGCCACGGCGCCGGCCGCGAGCGTGCGGCCATCCATGATCGACGCGTCGAGTTCATGCGTGCCGGCGTGGGTGAATACGGCGCCCTTGCCGGCGTTGAAAAGCGGACAGTCTTCAAGGCGGAGGACGGCTTCGGTCACCGCGTCGAGCGCGCTGCCGCCTTTTTCGAGGATCGACTGTCCGCCGAGCAGGACATAGTCGAGGGCGTCGAGATAATCCTGTTCCTGGTCGGCGTTGAGCGCGGCGCGCGTGATCGTGCCTGCGCCGCCGTGGATGGCGATTACGGGTTTCATTCGGTCTTGCCTTCACGATGCAGCCACGGGAGTACGAACTCGGTCATGGCTGCGGCGGTTTTCACGGAGTTCTTGGCATGGCGCGCCACGGCGGCGCACAGGGCCTCGATCACCGCATGGACGGTCGAATCGGACGTGGCGTTGAAACGGCTCGGCGTCTGCAAATACAGCGTGAGGTCGCCCAGCGGCGCCAACGGCGAGGTCGGCGAATCGGTGAGTGCGACGATGCGCGCGCCGCGCTCCTTCGCCTTGCGCGCGATCACCATGCTGTCTCTCACATAGCGCGGAAACGAGATGACGATCACCACGTCCTGCGGCAGCAGCTTGAACATGGTGCGCGCCCCGTGTGCCGGGCCGCCGATGCCCGCCAGCGAGTGCACGTTCGGGCAGTAAAGCTCCAGTCCGTGCGCCAGCATCCCGGCCAGGTAGCCACTGGTACCGAAGCCGGCGATCAACACACGGCGTGCGCCGAGGATCGACGTTACGATCTGCTCGCACAACGCCGGCGGCAGACTCTCGCGGATCGTTTCGAGGTTCGTAATATTGTCGGTAATCGCCGCTGCCATCACTTCGGCGCAGGTCGACTTGCGCGACAGCTCGTTGCGCATCTTCTCCACCGGAGCCAGCGCGCTCTCGAAGCCGCGCACGAGCTCGGCGCGGAAAGCGGGGTAGCCGTCGAACCCGAGGGTGTGGGCGAACCGGTTGGCCGTGGCCACCGATACGCCTGTGGCTTTCGCCAACTCGTCGATCGTCATCGTCGCCGCCCGAAATGAGTTCGCCAGCACGTAGTCCGCCATCGCACGATGAGACGGGGTCAAGTCCGCCATTGCCTTCGCAATGCGTTCCTTGATATTGCCGGTAGCTTGCTGTTGCAGGGATTTGCGAGGCATATAGCGATGGGGCGAGAAACGGTGCTGAAATAATAGTTACATGAAACTTTGAAGTAAAGAAAAAATTTTACAGAGCGATCTGCCGCGAGTTTTCCTTGTATGAAATTGAAATAAAAGGATATTTCAATGCGGACTAGCTGTGCTGTTCGTAAAAATGCGAACGTAATTGGTGCGTGTTGTCATATTCCGGCACGCTTTTGGTGCGAATGAAAAACGGAGCGCAAGATTTCTTTGCACACCGCGCCAGAAAACGGCGGTGCCGTCCTCAAGTCACTTGTTCTGTTTTTGCGACACAGGCCTACGCCAGTGACATGGATTTGGGCCGGTAACCGTTCACGCTCCGTTTGCTGCGGCGTATGCTTCTGATCATCTTGGGCTACGACCCACGACCGACCAGGAAGAAAAAGAGCAAGCTGCCTTCTAGGGATTCCGATCAATTGAACAGACGCACCTCGTGGCCGCGTATGCGTTGGACGATGCGGTATGGTTGCCCGTGGTCTCAGGGGTGGATCGGAAAAGGTAACAACCCGAATGCAAAATAGTCGTCGGCGAGAAGCTGTTCTATACGGCCTAAAAGACGGTGAGCTTTCCGTCATGACGCAAAACTCCCCGTCTTTTAGGACGGCTACTTTACGTTAGCGAGCATCCACAGTGGATAAAGCGTACTTCGTAATGATTGCCGCGTTCGTCATGAGCACTGGAATCACTGTCATCACAGGCAGTTTCCTTTGGGGCGTTTTGTTGCCTACGTTGTGTGTCAGCCTATTCGTATCGGTCGGAGCCATCCGAGAACCAGTTTGGTTCATCGGCATCTTCCTAATGGCAGCAATTCCTTATGCTGGAATTTCCGCCCTCGGAGCTGTAATAGGTGATTTTCTTTCTTCAAGAATCAAGAGCAGGAAAAAACATGCTTCCCTCGAAGATTCTCGCTAACCAGGCAGTCGAGGGGACCGAAAAAGCAGCCGTTCTTCGACTCAGCCCGCCTTGCGCGGCGCCCCTCACTCCTACGTTGGGCCGCACAACCTCACCCATGGAGTCTTTTCAATGCTTGAAGGTGTCGAAAGCCAAATTGAGGCAGCAGAGGAACAGCTTAGGCTTGCCATGCTTGCATCTGATGTCGAGTCACTTGATGCCTTGATCTCACCGAGCCTTATCTTTACCACTCATTTCGGCTTGGTGATTTCCAAACAAGACGATCTGGAGATTCATCGTTCTGGTGTGTTGAAGTTCGAGAAAATTGAGCCATCAGAACGGAAAGTGTTGGTTCTTGACCGCGTAGCCTACGTTTCCGTTCGCGCACACTTGTCGGGCGTTTTTGACGGTTCGCCATTTCACGATGACATTCGGTTCTCCCGCGTGTGGCAACTATCCCGGAACAATGCTTGGCAAATCGTTGCTGGGCAGGCTACCGTCGTGCAAGCTCCATAGCAATGTGCGGCCCAACCAATCATTCCACCGGACCTGCACGAAAAGCCGCGCAGGCCGGTGAGTTCAGACGTTAGTGCGCACAGAGAATGCTCCGCCACTTACTCACGGCTGCGGTTCTTTTGCTGAGTTCTGGCCTCGCGCTGGCGGAGGTTTCAGACAAAGCGACCTCTGTCACGGAGCTTTGGTTGGCACCTCTCGCCTCGTGTACTTTTGCCCTTCTGGCCGGCTGGGTACGCAAACGCTGGTTCGTTTTCTTGCTTAGCGGCGTTTGCCTCGCACTGGCCTACGGGACATACGATCTCGTTTCCGATCCATATATTGGGCCAGCGTTGGTAACTGAGCAGGGCTCAATCTATATTGGCTCAGCATACGGTAATGTTCTCGTCAGTCTGCTCGGTTGCGCGATTGGCATCCTATTGGCTTTCCGACGGCGGCAGAAAGCCAATGGTGCGTGAAATGCGCTCTAGCCATTCCGCCGCTTCGCGGCTCCGGCCGCCCCTCACGTCAAACGTTAGCGCTCGCATAGCAACACATCATGACAGTATCTACATTTCTCATTGTTGCACTCCCCTTGCTCCCTGCTTGGTTTCCTGCAATCAGGCTATTCCAGTTTTTCTTGCAGGGAAAGCTTCAGCCAAGAACAGTTGTCTGGCTCTACGCACTGTCGTTTCTTTGGACTGCTGGCGGTGTGTTGTTTCTGTTCGTGATAGGAGTTCCAAGCGGTATCCCTTATGGACTCATCCTACTAATTGCATGGCCGCTACTAGTTGCTGCGATGATCGCTGACGGCCCCTCCTCTAAGAAAACGGGTGCCAAACAATGAGAATGAGCGCCATCATGACCAACGGCTTGGTCACCGTTTTCTTTCGAGAGCGCTGTTCGGGTACTTCTGGTTCAGTCGGTGTTCACGCAAAAGCGCTAACCCGGCAGTCAAGCGGATCTGCGCGAAAAGCCGCGCAGACTGCTCACTTCTACGTTAGGTGCCTCCGATGGTGACTCGCAAACGATTGAGATGGACGGCGATCCTCTGCTGTCACGCTATCGCAAATCTCGCGGCGTACCGGGCCGGTTGGAGCGGCAAGAAGCTCAGACGGGAGGAAGACTTCTGGCGGCGGGTAAACAGCAACTTTATGGACATAGCGGTACTTGAATGGTGCAAGCTCTTTGCTGATCGTCGTGGCTTTCACTGTTACACGAATGTCCTAACCGACCCGAAAGGATTCGAAACAGACTTGTTTGCTCATCTTGGAGTGACGACAGGAGATTTTGACGCCTATTGCGCGGGTATCCGCACATACCGCGATAAGTTTGTCGCCCACTTGGACGACTCGCAAGCAAAGTACCCGCAGCTCGACATCGCAATTGAGAGCACGAAGTTTCTATTTCGCTATTTACGCACACAAGAGGATCCGGACAATTATCTCGAAGGACTTCCCCGTAATCTGGTCTCAGCTTATCGATTGGCGCTAAATGATGCGAAGGCGTCTTATCTGGAGAAGAAGCCACCTAACCTTTCGGTCAAGCGGGACAGGCCAACAGCGGGCTTTACCGGCTGCCGGCCAGCCCCTTACCTCCAACGTTAGCCATCTATTTGCCGTCCACGATATGGCCGCCCAGCTTCTTGCCAGAATGTCGCTGTTGCGCTTGAGCGTGCTTGATGACCACTTGCTCAGGCAGATTGAAAGGCCTCACCTCACTGGCTCGTTGCGCTTTGTTGTCGAGTTCCTCTATTTCGGAATCAAGGAAGCTCGTGCGTGTTTGTTCGTTGGTTTGTTCTTCGCCGCCGTCTTTACGGTGCCACGTGATGGCATATGGAACATACCTCGCTACGATCTTCTACTCATCTTTGCCTTTGTCATTCAGGCTTGGATGATCTTGGCAAAACTCGAAACCCTCGATGAACTTAAGGCGATTACGCTCTTCCACATCATCGGCTTCGCTCTTGAAGTGTTCAAGACCTCAAGTGGCATCAGGTCTTGGGCCTACCCCGATTTCGCTTACACCAAACTCTTTGGCGTGCCCCTCTTCTCGGGTTTCATGTATGCCGCTGTCGGCAGCTACATCATCCAAGCATGGCGGCTGTTTGAACTCCGCGTCGTCCACCACCCGCCCTACTGGATGGCTGGTGTAATGGCACTGCTCATCTATGCCAACTTCTTCACCCATCACTATATTGGCGACTACCGCTGGTACATCGCGGCCTGTGCTCTCGGTTTATATGCCAGAGCTACCGTGATCTTTCGCCCCTTGGACCGTGACCGAAAGATGCCGTTGCTACTCTCGTTTGTACTCATCGGGCTTTTCATCTGGCTCGCTGAGAACATCAGCACGTTTTTCAGCATTTGGAAGTATCCAAATCAACTTGGTGCTTGGTCCGCCGTCCACGTTGGCAAATGGAGTTCTTGGTCGCTCCTCATCGTCATGACCTTCACTATTGTTGCCAACCTGAAACATATTAGAGAACGAATCCATGTGCCCGCGTGAGGTCAGCCGGCCCCCCCGCAAGCTGAGCTTGCGGGTACCCTCCGAGCTGCGCGCTCCGGCGGCCGGCAAAATTGAACGTTGGAACGCTTAACACCCATGCGTCGAGTCGTGCTATCCGTGATAGCTGGATACCAACGGTACGTCTCTCCCCACAAAGGGTTTTGCTGCGCATATCGCGTACATACGGGACGTAAGAGCTGCTCCGTCTTAGGCTTTAGAGCAGTGCGCAGATATGGCGTACTAACGGGCCTCGCTATTCTTAAACGTCGCACCTACTTGTGCGGCGTTGCCCACAGGCGGTTCTCCAAGCAGCATCCTCGCGGCTTTCGTTCGCAGCAAGGTTTCTGCGATGTCGGTTGCGATTTTCCCTGTGATATTCCTAGCCTTGACGGTTGCTTATCGTTGAGCGACTTTGCGAACTGTTGCGATTTCGGAAGTTGTGACTGGCCCAGTCGACACAAGGGGAATCAAGAGGGAGAACAGTACGTGCATATCCCGCCGAACGTCGGAGGCAGGAAGGGCGGCCATGCTTGAGACCAAGCGCCCAACCCATTTTGGGAGGGCGGCGCGAAGAACCGCAGGGCCGAGCGTGCCTTAGCGAACAATTCCATTCACACCCATCAGGAGAATTTCCACTTTGGATATCCCACGTATTTTCAACATCACCGAAAGCGCTCACCGGGTTCATAACCCGTTTACCCCCGAAAAATTTGCCACACTCGGTATGGCGCTGCGCATGAAGAAGGGGGCCCGTATCCTCGATCTCGGCAGCGGATCGGGGGAGATGCTCTGCACCTGGGCGCGCGAGCACGGCGTGATCGGCACGGGCGTCGATATGAGCCGGTTATTCTCCGAGCAGGCGAGACTACGCGCGAAAGAACTCGGCGTCGCCGATCAAGTCACCTTCGTTCATGCCGACGCGGCCGGTTATGTCGTCGACGAAAAGGTCGATGTGGCCGCTTGCGTTGGCGCGACCTGGATTGGCGGTGGCGTGGCCGGCACCATCGAGCTTCTGGCGCGGAGCCTGCGCACGGGCGGGATCATCCTCGTCGGCGAGCCGTACTGGCGGCAACGGCCGTCGACGGAAGAGGTGGCCAAGGGCTGCTTGGCCACCTCGATTTCCGACTTTCTCATGCTTCCGGAACTCCTGGCGTCGTTCGGCCGCCTCGGCTACGACGTGGTTGAAATGGTTCTGGCGGACCAAGAGGGTTGGGATAGATACGAGGCCGCCAAATGGCTAACCATGCGTCGCTGGCTCGAAGCTAATCCCCACGATGAGCTGGCGGCAGAGGTTAGGGCGCAACTGACTTCGGAACCCGTACGTTACGCCACCTATACGCGCGAGTACCTGGGCTGGGGCGTATTCGCGCTGATGCCGCGGTGATGAAGAATTGGCAGGGCAACGCAGAGAAAATGGGCCGAACCATGCGTGACAATGCGAGCAAGCCGACGCGGCTCCGTTGCGCGGAGCAATCCGGGCGCTAGAGCCAATGCCGACGCTTCTGACGCATCCGGCCATTCCTCTCGCCATGGCGTGCGGCCTTGGGCGGGATAAATTGCCTGCGCGCCTGATCGCCGCGGGAGTCGTCGCCTCGATATTGCCGGACCTGGACGTCCTCGCTTTTCGCTGGGGTGTGCCCTACGCCGCCGAATTCGGCCATCGCGGGTTCAGCCATTCCCTTTTGTTCGCACTTGCGGTGGCTTTGGTGGGTGTTGCCTTGGCTCCATTGCTGCGGTCGACGCGCGGGCGTTCGTTCTGGTTTCTGCTTTTCGCGGCAGCATCTCATGGGGTGCTCGATGCCTTGACCAACGGCGGCCTCGGCATTGCGTTTCTGTGGCCGTTTTCTGCCGAGCGCTACTTCGCGCCATTCCAGCCCATTGAAGTTGCGCCGCTCCGTCTATCGCGTTTTCTGTCGCTAAGAGGGGTGGCGGTTCTCTGGTCCGAGCTGGTCTGGGTCTGGCTTCCATGCTTTGGCGTTGCGTGCGCCTTGTTGGCCTATCGGCGTTACCGTGCCTCAGCATCTCTTGCCCGGACGTCTGCCACCAAGGCGAATCCCGGACCTTAGCGTTAGTCCCTTTAAGTCCACTGAGCGTATGACGCTGTACGATCAGGGTGATTCGGCCAGGGAGAGAAGAACGATGGAGCTCAGGCAACTGCACTATTTCATCCGCGTCGTGGAGCTCGGCAGCATGGGCCGGGCGGCACAGGAGCTCGGCGTGGGTACCTCGGCACTGAGCCAGCAGATCAGCCGGCTGGAAAGCGAGCTGGCGACGCGCCTGCTGCAGCGTACCTCCACCGGCGTGGTGCCGACCGAAGCGGGGTTGGCCTTCTGGCCGCAGGCTCAACTCGCCATCCGCCATGTCGAGGCGGCGAAAGCCGCGGCACTGCACGCGCGTCTTGCCGGTCAGGTCAGCGTGGGCATGGCGCCAAGCACCGGCGCCGTTCTCGGCTTGCCGTTTCTGCTGGCCATGCGCGAACGTTATCCGGACATCGGCGTGCGCCTTGTCGAGGCGCTGTCCGGCAACCTGGCGTCGATGATTGGCATGCGCCAGCTCGACCTGGCGGTACTCTTCCAGGCGGAACGCGCACAGCGCTGGAGCGTGATGCCCCTGCTCGAAGAGCGGCTGTTCGTCATCGGCCGGCGGGGTGTGCTCGCTCTTCCCGATAAAGGCGCGCTGAGTTTTGGGCAGATTGCCGGTCTCCCGTTGATTCTTCCCAGCGATCAACACGGCCTGCGCGCGCTGATCGAGGCGGCGGCAATTCGTGCCGGAACGGTCCTGAACGTTGTCCTGGAAATCGACGGACTGGCGATGTTGATGGACGCCGTGCGCGCCGGCCTCGGCGCGACGATTCAGCCGGGCGCCGCCACGGCACGCCTCGACGATCCGGACTTGGTGGCACTGGAAATCGCCGATGCGCAGGTGCGCCGGCCGAATCTGCTGGTCAGCCTGTCCGACGATGAACTGTCGCCGGCCGGCCTGGCGGCTCGGGTCGTGCTCGCCGATGTCGCTCGGGCATTGGTGGCCGGCGGGAAGTGGCCGGGCGCCACGCTTTACAAAGCGTAAACACCTCTTCCGGAAACCCCGCTGGCGGTGAGGTGGGGCACCTCCTAAAGTCATCGTCATTCGAAGGAGCGTGTGACGATGCACGATGTTCTGGTGATCGGCGGTGGGAATGCCGCCCTGTGTGCCGCCCTGACCGCGTGCGAGGCGGGTGCGTCGGTGTTGCTGCTGGAATCGTCTCCGCGCGAATGGCGTGGCGGCAATTCGCAGCACACGCGCAACCTGCGCTGCATGCACGACGCGCCGCAGGACGTGCTGGTCGAGGCTTACCCGGAAGACGAGTATTGGCGCGACCTGCTCGGCGTAACCGGCGGGCTGACCGACGAAAAACTGGCCCGGCTGGTCATTCGCAGTACCGCTTCCTGCCGCGACTGGATGCGCCGCCACGGCGTGCATTTCCAGCCCTCGCTCTCCGGCGCGCTGCACACCGCGCGCACCAACGCTTTCTTCATGGGCGGTGGTAAGGCGTTGGTCAATGCCTACTACCGCAGCGCGGCCCGCCTCGGCGTCGAGATTCGCTACGACGCGTCGGTTAACGCGCTGGAATTGCGTGATGGCGAATTCGTCGCCGCGCGCATTGGCGACGAGCGCATTGTGGCGCGCTCTTGCGTCGTTGCCGCTGGCGGCTTTGAGTCTGACCGCGAGTGGTTGCGCGAGGCCTGGGGACAGAATGAACACGGCGAATGGCCGGCCGACAACTTCCTGATCCGCGGCACGCGTTTCAATCGTGGCGTTCTGCTCAAGCACCTGATCGAATCGGGGGCGGACGCCATCGGCGACCCGTCGCAATCGCACTGTGTGGCCATCGACGCGCGCGCCCCGCTTTACGACGGCGGTATCTGTACCCGCGTCGACTGCGTGTCGCTGGGCATCATGCTCAACCGCAACGCCGAGCGTTTCTACGACGAAGGCGAGGATTTCTGGCCTAAGCGCTATGCCATCTGGGGCCGGCTGGTCGCCCGCCAGCCGGGGCAGATCGGCTACGCGATCATCGACTCGAAAGCCATCGGCCGGTTCATGCCCCCTGTCTTTCCTGGAGTGCGGGCCGATGCGCTGGACGATCTGGCGCGCAAGCTTGGTCTGGAGGAAGCGCGCTTCATGCGCACCGTAAACGACTACAACGCGGCCTGTCGCTTCGGCCGCTTCGACCATACGGTGCTCGACGACTGCCGCACAGAAGGCCTCACGCCAGCCAAAACGCACTGGGCGCTGCCGCTCGATACGCCGCCGTACTACGGCTACGCACTGCGCCCGGGCATCACCTTTACTTACCTCGGGCTGAAAGTGAACGAGCACGCGGCGGTGCACTTTGGCGGACGACCGAGTTGCAATCTTTTTGTCGCCGGTGAAATGATGGCCGGCAATGTGCTCGGCAAGGGTTATCTCGCCGGCATCGGCATGTCGATCGGCACCACGTTCGGACGCATCGCCGGCATGCAGGCGGCGCAGGCCGCACGGTCGGGAAACGCAGGGAGCCGATATGCAGATGAGTGACAACGTGATCGGGACCAACACGCCAACCGACAGTGAGGCGGAAGTCGCGCGCGTCATGCAAATCTGCAACGCCTGCCGCTATTGCGAAGGATTCTGCGCCGTCTTCCCGGCCATGACACGGCGCATCGAATTCGGCAAGGCCGACGCGCATTACCTGGCGAACCTTTGCCATAACTGCGGCTCCTGCCTGCATGCCTGCCAGTACGCGCCGCCCCACGAATTCGCGGTGAACGTGCCGCAGGCGATGGCTCGGCTGCGCGGAAAGACGTATGCCGATTACGCATGGCCGTCGTGCATGGGGGCGTGCTATCGGAATGCTTGGGGCACCCTGGCGCTGGCCCTTCTCGCGAGCCTGCTGCTGTTCGCCCTGATGCCCGCAGCAAGCGTCTTCCAGCCCGTCGATCCGCCGGGCAACTTCTTTGCGTTTTTCCCCCACGGTACGCTGGTGTGGCTGTTCGGCACCATTTTCGCCTTCGCCGCAGTTGCCCTCGGTGTCGGGGTCAGCCGCTTCTGGCAGGAGGTCTCTCCGGGAACGCCGAGCGCCCCTGCGGCGAGCGAGGCGATGCGCAACGTCCTGACGCTCAAGTACCTCGACGGTGGCCATGGAGAAGGCTGCAACAACGAGGACGATGCTTTCTCGTTGTGGCGGCGCAATTTCCACCATCTCACTTTCTATGGGTTCCTGCTTTGCTTCGCGGCCACCCTCGTGGCCGCGGTCTATCACTATCTTCTCGGTATCCATGCGCCTTACGCGCTGACCAGCGTGCCGGTCCTGCTCGGCACGGCGGGTGGAATCGGGCTGATGGTCGGTCCGGCAGGCCTGCTCTGGTGCAACCTGCGACGCCATCCGCTCCACGGCGACCCGGCGCAACACACGCTCGATCGCGGGTTTATGCTCTTGCTGCTGCTGACCAGCGCCAGCGGGCTGGCCTTGCTGGCGTGGCGCGATTCAACTGCAATGGGTGTGCTGCTGGTTACGCACCTTGGCGCCGTCATGGCTTTCTTCCTGACCCTCCCGTACGGCAAGTTCGCCCATGGAATCTACCGCTCCGCCGCGCTCCTCAAGTGGGCTATCGAAAAGCGTCAGACCAGCGGGCTGAAACTGGGTGGCGATTGATCTGTTGGATGACTATGGGACAAAAAAAGAAACGGGTGTAGAGAGATCGACAAAGGCAGCGAGCAGGATCGCCCTTACAGCGATGTGCTTGTGCGCTGGCGACGTAGGCTTCTGATCTTTATCTCAATTCACCGCGACGCTGACAGCCGATTTGAGCCAGAGGCCGCCCACCGCATCAGCAGGCCATACGAGAGGTGACGGTACCGTCCGAATCACTGTCGATTCCGTCGGCATTAAGAGACGACAAGCATCGGGAATCCTGACGCTACGCCACGTGTTCGCCCTGATATGTGGTTTGGGAACGCTTTGATGCCAGGTGGCGCGGTACCGAGGCTCGTCATGTCTAGCGTATGATTCCGCCGTCGCACATCATCGGTTGCATAACTTGTTTTCACCAATAGGAAGAATATGAGGAAGAATATGAATCTCACCTCGACTCTGGCTGGCGTCTTGGCGCTTACACTCGTTGTTTCTGGCTGTGCATCCAACGTCAGGGCATCGCGTACGGACAACCCACCTCCCGCGGAGGCTTATTCAAAGTTTGGCCGGATTGAGATCAAGCCGGTGGTTCTTGCGCAGGAGTTCCGTGGGCAAAGCGCTAACGAAAAGTCGCTGGATAGGATCAACGCCAATTTCTTCAAACGCTTAGGGGACGCTCCAAAGAAATGGAATAGCCGACCCGATAATGGCCGCACGCTCGTGATTGAACCGGTTGTCACCGACATTCGCTTTATCGGCGTCGGCGCACGGATATTCACCGGTCCGTTGTCCGGTAGTTCAGGCGTGGTCATACGCATGAAAGCGACCGAAATCGGCACAGGAAAGCAGATTGATTACCCTGAGTTCTATCAACACTCAAGCGCCGGCGCCGGATTCGCTTTGGGTGTTGCAGACAACATGATGCTGACGCGTATCGGAGAGTTGGTGGGTGACTATGTGCTGCGGAACTATGATGCGGCGGTAGGTGGCCTGACGGGGGCGACAGACGAAGTTGTCAGCGAGAATACCAAGGCGACGGCCGCAAACTAAGGCTCAAACGAGAAGGGCGGCCAGTAGCAAGGTCGCCCCGGGATGCACACTTCTGAGACCGTGCTAGATGAAGCGGGCGCCGAGAGGCAACCCTTTGTTCCACTCACAATCATCCAAAACAATCATGAAATCTCTATTCTTCGCCCTTGCTCTTCTTCTCGGTTTGTCCGGTATTGCTCACGCCCAAAGCGATGCGCTTGCCACCTGCCTAGCCGATAGCACGACCGGAAAGGACCGCAAGGAATTAGCCCGGTGGATTTTCGTAGCGATGTCAGCTCACCCTGGAATGCGCGATCTCGCTGCAAATTCCCCGGAAACCAGCGAGCAAATCAACAAGACCATGGGCGCGCTTGTTACTCGTTTGCTGACCGAGAGCTGCCCGCGGGAAGTCCAAGCCGTGGTCAAAGGAACCGAAAGCGCTCAAGGTATGCGCAGCGCGTTCGAAGCGTTAGGCCGCCTGGCGATGGCGGAATTGACTTCGAATGCAGACGTCGCAGCCTCCATCTCGAAGTTTGAGGGGTATGTCGACCGGCCCAAAGTATCGGCGGTTTTGAATCCCAAGTAGCGCTCGGCTTCCCTATCCTCTGGTGAGCCTGGGTCCGGCTGCATCGTGCTCTTGTGGCGTATGCAAACGATGCTCGACGCGAGACATTGGATCTCATGCGTATAAACGTCTCCCCACCCGAATTCTCCTCCTGGGACGAACTGCTTTCGTTGCTGCGCGGGGCGTTCGCGTACATGGAAGCACGCATTGATCCGCCATCGTCATTAACCCGTATGGGCGCTGATGACCTTCGAGCCAAGGCACACGTCGAAAATCTCATTGTGGCCACCGAAGGGGCGGAACTCATCGGGTGCGCGTTTGCGATGATCCGGCCGAATTGCGTTTATGTGGGAAAGCTAGCGGTCGCGCAAAGCTACCGCGGCAAAGGCGTGGCCCGCGCGCTCATAGCGGCGGCGGAGGGCTTGGCGCGCAAGCACGGCCAGTACTTTCTCGAATTGCAGACCCGGGTTGAATTGATCGAAAACCACGCGGCGTTTGCCTCGCTTGGATTCGAGAAGGTGGCTGAGACGGCTCACCCCGGGTACGACCGACCGACGAGCATCACGATGCGCAAATGGGTCGTGGATCGCGCCAACGGACAAGCTCTCAATCCGGGCGCCTGAGTTAGCGCCACCCAGCTACGGGACGGAGACCTCTGACGCCCTCCCGATTGTTCCACTTTCCACCCTGAGGTCGTGGGCACGCGCCTTGCCGCCTGCGATGCTCTTCGCAAATGCAAGCAGGAGCGCCGCCTTGAGAGTTAACCGTGTCGTTGCCAACATCACGGCGCAAGATCCCGGTCTCGCCGACAAGTTCTACGGACAAGTCCTCGGCCTGGATCTCCTGATGGATATGGGTTGGATTCGGACCTTCGGCAGCAAGACCAATGTGTCGGCGCAGGCCAGCTTCATGAGCGAGGGGGGCTCCGGCACGCCCGTGCCCGATTTGTCTATCGAAGTGGATGACGTTGAAGCCGCCTTTCATGCCTTCAAGAAGGCCGGCTTCTCTGTTGAGTATGGCCCGACCGACGAGCCCTGGGGCGTGCGGCGCTTCTTTGTTCGCGATCCGTTCGGCCGCCTCGTAAACGTCCTCTCACACCTGGCAAGGTAAGACTGCGCCGGCAGCGAGCCAACGTGATCCCTGCCCGCGCTTGCCGCACCTAAACCGACCTAAACATCGGAGCAGAGAATGAGCGCATATGCCGTTGCGGTAATCCGTGAAACTCGTTTTGACGAAGAGATCAAGACTTATCTCAAGCAGATCGACGAGACGTTGCGGCCTTATTCAGGCAGATACATCGTCCATGGCGGTCCATGCGAACCTCTGGAGGGCGCTTGGCAGGCGGCCTTGGTGATTCTCGAATTTCCGTCGATGGAGATGGCGCGCGGCTGGTATGACTCAGAGGCTTACAAGGCAATCCGTCCTTTGCGTTCGAACAATACGGAGGGCGAGGTATTTCTGGTGCAAGGGGTGCGCGAAGGACACAAGGGCGCGGATATCCTTGACTGAGTTCGGCTGGGAATGCTCCGTGTTAGTGCAAGGCGGGAGAGGTGCGCCGAGAACTCATCTCGTTGCTGAAACGGTGCTTCGCGATGATGATGAATAGAGGAGTAGGGCGCTAGTTACAGAGCGCGTGCCCGGTGATGCGCGCCTCGCCATTAAGCGAAGCGTGAGCAGGCTGCCTGCAATAGCGCGGCAGCCTGCGGCGACTCAGAGCTCAGCGAACAGTGAGCTTTTCGTACAGGCCGACGACGGTTTCCATCTCTGCGAGAATCCGCTCACTCGTGGTGGCCACGTTAGCCATCTGTTTTGGATCCGCGGCACCGCTCCGTTGCCCGAGTGCGAGGTCAAAGAACGTCCACTGCTGTTTTACCAGATCGAGCTCGTTCTTGATCTGCTGCGTGTTCGAGGTGTTGGTGCTGAGGTCGGACACGGTCGCGACGAATTCCTTTCGGGTCTGGTCAAGCAGGGCGTCGGTTTCATTGCCGCCAATTTTCCATGCTTGTGCTTGGTAGAGCTTGGCCATACGTTGCGACATCATGCGAGCCCGGCCAGCCGAATTCACGAGGTGCCCCCCGGCCGTCCCGGCTTGCTTCTCCAAAGCGACGGTGCCTTTGTCGGCAATCTGATAAATCAATTCGGACGAGGCGAGGACCTTCTTGCCGTTTTCCTTGTTCGGGGCGGCCCCGATCAAGACGTCTTTGTACTCGATCCAGGCGGTTTCAAGTTGCTTGTAGATGTCTCGGATCTCACCGGTCGGCGCGTAGTTTTTCAGTTCGACAAGCTGGCGGTCAAACAGCGACATGGACGTGTCGAGGACGTTTTTGGACTTTTCCCCATCAACACCGAGCCCCAACTGAAAATAAGCTTTAGCCATGCGATGAGCGAGCATCCGCTGCCGCCCGGCCTTGTTGATCGCCGAATTAATGTCTGCTACTTGTGCATGAGCGAAGCCAGCAAAGAACACGGCCAACACCACGACCGTAGGAAGAAAGGCGCTCGCCCAGCTATTCCGATGAATCATTTTTTACCCAAAATGCGTAATTTTACCCCTTTTTGACTAGGGTTTTCTCGAAAAACGAGCTAACGTGCAGTGTTTTCGCGCAGCTAAATCGTATAAGGCGATGAAAACAAATACGTTTCGCCATTTTTTATCTTACATGGTTTGCGTTCTTTGACCGTTTGCCGGCCGAATTCGTCAGTAGATGGAGTTCTGAACCCTCGGACGGAAAGCGAAAGGACCAGAAGGAAATGAAGAGCCATCTTTACCGAGTCACCGTCGAGCATCTGGAAGACGCAAAAGGGAACGCCGTGCAGACCTAGCCTTTGCACTTCGGGGCGCGAAACCATGACGATCTTTTTTTTCCCATCATGGAGCGACCAAAAGCCCGTGGTGACTTCGCAGAGGGCGAGGCGATGGCGTTTGCCCTCGGCCTGAAGCTTTCCAGCGAGGTTATGCTCAATCATCGCCGCAATGAGCTTTTTACGTCGCTGCAGCCGCACTTCGGTGAATTATGAAGGGGCTCAAAAGGGAATAAAGCGAACGACCGTGTCGCTTTTGAGTCGGAGCAGGCAGTTTTTGGCCACGCCTTCACTGCCCATTTTGCTCACGACACGATCGGGGTACGGGCTAGCTTGATACCCGTGTCGCTTTTGGCGTTGCTTTGGCCTTGGAGTGAAACGGCCGTTGCTGACGACGCCCCTGACCTGCTGAATGGTCGGTTTTTGCGCTTTGTTCGCCCGGCGTCTTTTTGGGCATGGGACGTTCCGGGCTGCCTGATCGGCGTGGTGGCTTCTTGGCTTCGCCCTCCCGCGCTTTCTCGGTTGCGCCAAGGCGGCGCGCTTCATCAGGGTGATTGGAGGAAACGCTTCTCTTCTTGGTGCCCATGTTTCTGGCAACCTTCGCGGCTTGCGGTTTATTCTGACCCGTAGAGCGGTTCGCGATCGGCTGCGGAGCAATAGTCGCATCTACTGCAAACCCAGGATGGGTCAGGGCCGGCAACGATTTCTTGATCAACCGCTCGATGTCGCGCAGCAGCTTGTCTTCGTCGACGCACACCAGCGAAACCGCCTTGCCGGATGCGCCTGCCCGGCCTGTGCGTCCAATGCGGTGGACGTAGTCTTCGGGAACGTTGGGCAGTTCGTAATTCACCACGAACGGAAGTTGCTCAATGTCCAATCCGCGGGCCGCAATATCGGTGGCCACCAGAACCCGCAGCTCTCCGTTCTTGAAGTCGCCGAGGGCGCGTGTGCGCGCTCCCTGGCTCTTGTTGCCGTGGATGGCGCTCGCCTCAATGCCGGCCTTCGTCAGTTTCTCGGCCAAGCCGTTCGCACCCCACTTCGTGCGGGTGAACACGAGGACCTGATGCCAGTCGTTCTGCTTGATGAGTTCGATCAGCAGCTCTCGCTTGCGCTCGCGGTCAACGCGATAAACCGCTTGCTCGACGAGTTCCGGCGCCGTGTTGCGACGTTCCGATTCGACGTAGCTGGGGGATACGAGAAAACTCCCGGCGAGCGCGCGGATGTCGTCGGAGAACGTGGCCGAGAACAGCAGGTTCTGGCGCGTCTTCGGGAGCAGCGCGATGACGCGTCGGATGTCGTGAATGAAGCCCATGTCGAGCATGCGATCGGCTTCGTCGAGCACGAGGATTTCGATTCCCGAGAGGTCGACGGCTTTTTGCTGAGCCAAGTCGAGCAGCCGCCCCGGGGTGGCGACGAGAATGTCGACGCCCTTTTTCAGCGCCGCGATCTGCGGGACGATGCCGACGCCGCCGAAGACGACGAGGGATTTGAACGCGAGGTGAGCGCCATAGTCGCGTACGCTTTCAGCGACCTGCGCGGCCAACTCTCGCGTGGGGGTGAGGATCAGTGCGCGCACATGTTGCCGCCCCGACGGTTTGCTTGCTGCGAGGCGGTGCAGGATCGGCAAGGTGAAACCGGCAGTTTTCCCCGTTCCGGTTTGCGCGCAGGCCATCAGGTCGTGGCCCTCCATGACGAGGGGAATGGCCTTCGCCTGGATAGGCGTCGGCACGGTGTAGCCTTGGTCGGCGATCGCCCGGAGCAGTTCCGGGGAAAGGCCTAATTCAGAAAACTTCAACAATCAAACTCCATGTTTTTGTCCGCCGTGGTTCAGCGGCGGTATTGGCGCCTGGGCGCCGTGGCGGTGCGGCTTTCGAGATGGCGGAAGGTAATGCGGCCCTTGTCTAGATCATAGGGCGATATTTCGAGGGAAACTTTGTCTCCGGCCAGAATGCGGATGTGGTTCTTGCGCATTTTTCCGGCCGTGTAGGCGGTTAGCTGGTGGCCGTTTTCGAGCAGGACCACAAAGCGTGAATCGGGGAGAACTTCAAGGATTTCTCCGCGCATTTCGAGCAACTCTTCTTTAGCCAAGGCATCGCCTCCAGAAAACGAGAAAAACAAAACCCGGCATGTGCCGGGTTTTCATTGAGGCAAACCGGAGAGCTTCAGCTCGTCCCTGGATGCCGACGAGCCTTTAGTTGTTCGGGACGATGTTCGATGCTTGCTTGCCCTTGGGGCCCATCGCGACGTCGAACGTCACTTTGTCGCCTTCTTTGAGCGTCTTGAAGCCATTGCCCTGGATGGCGGAGAAATGCGCGAAAAGATCTTCGCCGCCTGCGTCGGGCGTGATGAAGCCAAAGCCCTTCGAATCGTTAAACCACTTGACGGTACCTGTTGCCATAACCTGAATCTCCAAAAAATTGTTCCCCGGCCGGGGCGGTAATCAAGACGGCGAAGTGGTAATTGGGGGAGACCGCGGTTGGCGGACGGTGACCGACTGACGACAAGCGCGCTTGACTTGGGTGAGGTGCGGACTATGCACGTTACTGACTGGAATAGCAAATATACTTTTCCAGCAAACGGCGTGCCCGGCCTAAGAGGGTTTCAATGAGGCTGACGCCCCGTCATTCACCAACCGAGGCTGTTTTTTTGCTGGCAAAGCCGCAGGAACGAGGGCGGGAGGGAGGGTACGGGGAGTTGCCCCGTACCCTGTGCACATTAGGGCTACTTCAATACGGCTTGGATGACGTTCTCGCCCGACGCGATACGTTGCAACAAAGAGTCCGAGGGACGCCTGTCGAGCACCAATGAGCAACAGGCCGCTTGTTCTCCCTCGAAGATCGTGTTGTCCATTTCCTCGATGTTGATCCCTTCGTTGCGCAACTCGTGCAAAACGCCGGCCAGGACGCCGACACGGTTGTAATGCCGCACGACGAGCGGAACACCCGTATGCGCCTTGCGCGGATTCACGGCGTTCACGGGCTTGCCTGTTTCTACGAAGGTACGCACGATGCGCACCGTCTCCTCGGCAATCGCTTCCTCCGCCTGCTCAGTAGACGCGCCGATATGCGGCGTCGCGGCGGCGAGAAGGCCAGCGAACTCGGCGTCGGCAAACGGTGCCTCGCCCGACGAGGGCTCATTGTCAAAAACGTCGAGCGCGGCGCGGATGCGGCCGCTGCGCAGAGCCTCTTTCAGTGCCGCGAGATCGACGATTTCACTGCGCGCCGTGTTCACCAGGAGCGCGCCGGCTTTCATGCGTGCGAGGAAATCGCTGCCGATAATGCCCCGCGTTTCTTTCGACAGAGCAAGGTGCAAGCTCACGACGTCGGCGCTTTCTGCTAGTTCGTTAAGGGAGCTACAGAAACCGATGTCCAGCGCTTCCGCTTTCGCGGGCGTGAGGCTCCGCGACCAGCCGATAACCTTCATGCCCAGCCCTTGGGCGCGACAAGCGACAGCCTCACCGATATGGCCCAGCCCGACCACGCCGAGCGTACGGCCTTTGAGGCCGCGCGCCTTGCCGTATTCCTTCTTGCGCCATTTACCGGCACGCAGGTCGGCCAGGGCGTCGGGAATACGACGATCCGTCGCGATCATGAGGCCGATCGCGAGTTCGGCCACGGCATCCGTGTTCTTGCCCGGGCAGTTGGCGACGTATACGCCCTTTTCGCTTGCCCGCTTGATGTCGATTGTGTTCACGCCGGCGCCCGCGCGAATGATGAGCGAAAGGTCGGTTCCTGCGTCGATGCAGGCAGCGGTTACCTGTGTCGAGCGCACGATCAAGACTTCCGCTCCGGCGACGGCGCCGGGCAGCGTTTCGGCATCGAGCTCAGGCTTTAGAGTTACGTCGCACCCTAGCGCCTTCAGGTCGGCGACCATCTGGGATGACACCTTGTCGGCAATCAGCACTTTCATCGATTTCCTCCACTGGATTGATCTTGGTTATCGAGCCGCCACCAGGCGAACCTGACGGCGTGTCAGGCATTCCGAAGCGCATGCTACTCCTGCTTTCATGTCATATGCGATCCGTAGTTTTGCGGGGGACGATCGTCGCGCGGGAGGGACATCGGAAACGGCATTTGGCCTTGCAGCGCGGGGCCATGTATCGTCCGATATGGAAACGGTACGCTGCGTTCATGAGAACGAACCGGCACGGTGCACGGAGAACGGATAGGAAGACGCGAGATGGCGGGAAGCGGGTGGGGACTGCAAGGATGGTGGAACGCGAGGACCCGCGAGGCGGTGTGGTCGAACGCGAGAGTGACGCTGGCCATGGCCGGCATTATGGCCTTTGGCGTGCTTGCCGATCGGCCTCAAGCGATCATCCCTTTGCTGCTCGGAACGATCGCCAGCGCATTAGCGGAAACCGACGACAACTGGCGAGGACGAACGGGAGCGCAACTCATGACGTTGCTCTGCTTCTTCGTTGCTATCCATTCGGTACAGCTCGGCATGGCACGCCCGCCGTATCTTGCTCCGGTGCTCGTTATGGGTGCCTTTCTGCTGACCTTGCTCGGTGCCCTTGGCGACCGCTACCGGACGATTGCCGCCGCTACGTTGATCATGGCGCTGTACGCTGCGCTCGCCATGGGGCCGGGTACCGAGCGTGAACTTGCGGCTCAGCGCGGCGTACTTTTGTTCTCCGGTGCCATTTGGCACGGAATGGTTTCTGTCCTCTGGGCTGCCGCTTTCCCTACCTTCGCGGTGCGCGAGTCCCTAGCCAACCTGTATGAGACATTGGGGAAGTACCTTGAACTGAAATCGCGCATGCTCGAACCCGTCCGCAACGCGGACCTGGAGCAATGCCGGCTGCAGCTGGCGCTGTACAACGGGCGACTGGTGGACGCCCTGAATGCCACCAAGGAAATCCTTTTCGTGCGCGCGAGCAGCAAGCCGGACCGGATGCCGCCGTGGCTCGTGCGGGCGCTGCACCGGTACTTCACGGCGCAGGACGTTCACGAGCGTACGTCGTCTTCCCATGAGAATTATGATCTGCTGGCCAAGACCTTCTTTCACAGCGACGTGCTGTACCGGTGCGAACGCGTGCTCGCCTTGCTCGGTCAGGATTGCATCGCTTTTGCCGGAGTTATCCGCGAACGGCGGTCATGGGAGAGAGACGAAGCGGCCGCGCATGCCGTCGAGGACATGAACGCCGCCGTGGCGCATATAGAACCCGTTGGCGCCGACGAGCTGCCCGAAACGCACCGGGCCCGCCCTTCGCTGCGGGCATTGGCCACAAACCTTGGCGCAATACATCGGGAAATCTCGGGACTGCGCGACCAGGAACCGTCCCGGTTGCCCGCAGAATGGACGTTGCAAGACATCCAGCCGCGGACGTGGCGTGATTTCCGCGACCGTTTGGCGGCACATCTGAACCTCCAATCGCCCATCATGCGCCACGCTATCCGTCTTGGGGCTGCCCTCGGTGCCGGATATGCGGTCATGACACAGGTCAGCGATGCCTTCGGCTTCTGGATTCTCCTGACGATCGTTTTCGTCTGCCAGCCGTACTACGGGGCGACGCTGACCCGACTTGCGCAAAGGATCGCCGGGACGGTGCTGGGCCTGCTCGCGGGGTGGGCGTTGCTCCGGCTCTTTCCTGATCCGCTCACGCAGTCCGCTTTCACAGTCGTAGCGGCCGTCCTGTTCTTTGCGTTTCGAACGGCGCGCTACGCGATTGCAACCGCCGGTATCACGATGTTCGTGCTTCTCGCCTTCAATCAGGTGGGCAACGGATACGATCTGATTGTTCCGCGGCTGCTCGACACGCTGATCGGGGGTGGGATTGCGGGGGTGTCAGTGTGGCTGATCCTGCCCAGCTGGCACTCCCGACGCCTGCCACGGCTCGCGGCGGCTGCGATGCGTGCCCACTCGCGCTACTTGAAACAACTGATGCTTCAGTATTCGGCAACGGGCAAGCAGGACGACCTCGCGTATCGTATCGCGCGCCGCGACGCGCACAATGCCGACGCGACGTTGTCCGGAGCACTTCTAGCCGCTCTCCAGGAACCGAGCCACGTGCGCCGTGGGCGGGGCGAGTCGGGCAAGCGCTTCATCGTTTCGTCGCACACCTTGCTCAATTACCTGTCGGCGTTGGGAGCGCATCGGCCGCGGGAAGCCGTATCCGTTGGTACGGGTCAGGAACGGGCGATTGCTTTGGAAAGGGCGCTCGAGAACCTTGCCGCCGCCTTGGATTCGGGACAGGAAGCGAGTGAGAGCGATGTTGCGTGGAACTCGAATGGCGATGCAGGCAGCGACTCTCTACCTGCGGGCGAGCTGTCTGAAACGCAGCGCGTTGTACATGCGCAGCTCGCGTTGGTGGCTCGCCTGATGCCTACCTTGCGACGCGATGCCGCACAACTGGTCACGGGGTAGGGCGCGTACTGAGGTCAAATCGGGCTCGCGGGCAGTCGTCCTGTTGCCTGGAGCCGGGTTGGGAAAAGCCGTTTGGTCCTTGGCGTCGCTTAATCCTTGGGCGGCGTTCGTTGAACGCCGCCCTTCCATTTTATTTCCGCATCGCAAGCGCCTCGGCTTCGGCCGCGCAATATGCCGGGGCCTTGGCGCCGGCGGCGCGCGCCGCTTCGATTTCCTGGCGCGCCAACCTGAGCTGCTCGACGAACACCGGGTTCCGGTGCAGTCGGCTCACCGTTGCCGCGGCTACCACACGGCCTGCTTCGACGTCGCTCTTCCAGTGCACTCCGCAGATCAAGCGGCTGTCGCCGAAGGCGAGTCCGCGGGCCAGAATTGCATTGGCGCGTTCAGGAGCCGCTTCCGCCAGCACGAGCGCCCAAGCCCAACCGATCGACGTGTGGCCCGACGGGTAGGAGTCGTCCTTGTGCTTTTCGTCGGGCGTGCAACTCGTGTCGCCATGGGCGATATAGGGACGACGGCGCTTATAGAGATCCTTGGGCTTGTCGTTGGCCCGGCTTGCATCGGCCCGTACGCGGCGAATCAGCATATTCAAGTGAGGCGTGGCCTCCGCCGACACTTCGAGACCGAGTGCGCAGGAGAATGTGCGGGCCGCATTCGGGAAGGTCAGGTCGGCATCCTGGACGGCGAGTTTCCAGCGGGGCGAATCGCGCAATTGACGCGTGTTCTTGTAGTACTCCTCGTCCGCGGCGAAAGCCGCACTTCCGGCGGCTGGAGGTGGGGGAAGGAACTCCTGTGTGCCTGGAAGTTCGTCGGGTTGCAGGTAACCGATCACGTACCCGGAGCGCCCGCCCGATAGTCCGTCAGGCGATGTCGGCGGAGCTACGGTTGCGCAGCCGGCCAGGGCGAGAAGCACGGATAGGGCGCATGCGTTTCTTTGTATCGATAGAGTCACTGCTTCCTCCTTGAGTCGTTGTGATTGTTCTTGGTGCTCAACTAAGCCGCCGCCGCAGATCTTGTTCGTATGCTCTCGGCGGTAGTCACGGCTGTTGCTAAATCGAAAATTTAACGTTCATAAACCAACAAAATGTTCGATTGGGAACACTAGGCGTCAGGCGGCGGTTTGTCAAACCAGTGATAGAGTTCGCCTTGCCGAGCTGTCCATGCGCCGAGCCGGGCGTAAGAAAAGAGACCTCTCGGCAAAGTGTTGAACTGGTTTCGGATGAAAGCATGCCAATTGATTTGAAAAGCCGTCGCTTTCGCCTCAACCTGGCGGGTGCCCTTGTCCTGGCGCTCGGAGTGTTGGTGGCCACTTGGATCTACTTTCACGCGGCCGAGGACGATGGCGACGTGATCGGCTATGTCGTGGTGAATGGGGAGTCTTATCCCTTGCGTGCAAGCGATTCGAAGCGGTACCGAGCCGATCTCGAGCGTTTCGGCGGCAAGGCGGCGGTATTCGCGGACGATCTCAACCGGTGGGTGCAGAGCCTATTTCAAGGGCAGCGCTTGGCTTTCACGATCGCCGTCAGTGCCATTGCCGTATCGGCGGTCTGTTTCCGCGTTGCGCGACGGCACTGAATTAGCGGCAGAAAAAAAAACAAAGGCCGCTCAACTTTCATCGAGCGGCCCGGCTACGGCACGGTGTGAAACTATTTGTCGGCTTTACGGCGCCGGGTGCCGAGCCCGACGAGGGCGAGCGCGCTCAGGACCAGCGTACCGGGTTCGGGTACCGAGTTGTCGCTGCCGGGATCACGCGCCCACAACGAGACGTGGGACAAGCCCCGTGAACCGAACACCGGGGATAGATCCGCCGTGCCAAAGAAATTCAGGACCGGACCGGCGCTCGTCGGATGGTCGAAACCGAATTGCTGTCCGGTGAAGTTGTAAGCGGCGAAGGCATTGCCCTGTTTGAACACCAGAGCGAACTGGTCGAAGTACGCGTCCCCGAGAACCACGCCGGCCCTGGCAATCACACCGAGATCCGGGGTGAACGCCCAGTTCCAGATACCTTTCGTGGCGTCGAAAGAGATCGAGAAGAAGCTGTCGAGCACGATGCCGGTATAGGCGCCGATCTTGGTCACGGCTTCGAAACCGTTCGTTCCCGGGCCATCCACTTTGCCCAAATAAATCCAGCCGGGGTCCGCGATTCCATCGTGGTTGAGGTCGTACGCACTGTACGGGCTAGCTAGGAAGGCGCCGTTGCCGAAGAGGTCGCCCCCTGTTCCCGGCCCTTGCCATTTCTGGTTTTGCCCGTTCAACAAGCCGTCATTGAAGTAGCCCAGGTTGGTCGTAGGGTAAGGCGTATCGTTGCCGGCAAACGCCCCGTAGCAACTCTTGAAGTTGATCGGGGCGGCGTTGATCACAGTCTGAGTAGAGGCAACAGTCACTGTCGTCACCGTAACGTTTCCCGACGCGCAACCGTTCAGCGTCGTCGAAACGGTGCCTGCGAACGCCGAAGCACTGCTCAAACTGATAAGAGCCACGGCGGAAAGCGTGAAGTATTTGGCAGAGGTTTTCATGATGTGCTCGCTGGTAAGTGGGCAAGCTCCTAAAAGCAACACCTGTGCCGTCATATATTTTCCATTTTTAATCATACTATTAGATTAAAAAAACGAGAGTTCCCGGATGCTTTCTTCTTGGTGTACAACTGTCTGGTCGATGGGGAAGAAAATTTCCCGACATCGAGGTGGGGGAACCGGCGTCGGCTCGAACGGGCTCCTCCGATAGCCCGATACCAAGGAGGAAATGCCCGCAGATGGTGCGAGGGAAACGACGGCGCCATTCTGTAGTGCGCAGCCATGATCAGCCGCTTCTTGGGTCGCTTGACCAATCGGCAGATTGGCAGGAGATCACGAAAAGAGTTTCCGAGATACAGCCGTGGTGGCGTGAGACTTCATTCGGTTTTTGGGTGAAGTCGACGTTTACGGATTGCCCGATTGGTCAGATTCTTGCTTTTTCCGCACTGTCCGGAAGCCTGCTTCCGGTAACATCTATTCGCAACAAGGCCGAACTTTAGGGAGAAAAACGCATGGCCGGATTCAAATGGACCGATGATCTGAGTGTCGGCAATACGATGATCGATAACGACCATCAGCACCTGTTTGCTCTCGTCAACAAACTCTATGAGGCAATGAGCAGTGGCAAGGGAAACGCGGTTCTGGGCGAGATACTCGACGAACTGATCACTTACACCAAGTCGCATTTCGGACGGGAAGAGCGTCTGATGCAGCAACTCAGCTACCCGGAGTACTCCGGACACAAAGCGGAGCACGACAAGCTGGTGTCCGAGGTCTCCGAACTGGAGCGCAGTTTCCAGGCCGGCGCGATGACCTTATCGAGCAAGGTTTACATGTTCCTCAACGATTGGCTCAATACGCACATCAAGGCCAGGGACAAGCTGCTCGGCCAAGCGGCAAAAGCCGTGAGATGAACATTCAACGATGAGGCGAGGAGAAATGGGACGCTGGTTTCTCATCTGTCTGCTGCCCTTGGCGGCCTGCGGGGTGGCAGACGTTGCGACGACGGCCGCAACAACGGGCAAGATGCAGGCGGAACAGGCGAAGCAAGGCCAGCAGGCCGTGCAGAAAGTCCAAACCGAATTGGATGCTGCCGCCAAAGCCGCGCAGGAGAGGGCGGCCGCCGCCGAAGGGCAATAGCGCAACGGGAAGCTTCGAAGGCGAGGCGCGACTTGTATCCTGGCCTTCCGTCATCGCGAAGACTGTGAGCGCAAGGGCCGGCGAGCGGGCAAGGTAGAATCGTCTGTCATTGACCTTTCGGGCGGGCCGGTCCGCCATCGTTCGGAGCCCCCCGCATGTCCCTCACATGGTTAGCCACCAACGTCATTGCTACGATCCTTCTGCCGCCCCTCAACGGCTTGTCGATAATCGCTCTCGGCGTCTTACTATGGCGCCGGCGTCCTTGGCTCGGACGCGCGACCTGCTTAGTAGGCTTCCTCGCTCTCTGGATTTTGGCGATGCCTGTAGTCGGCGATGCCCTGTTGCGCACCCTCGAGGGCGACCCTCTGCGTGCCGAGGATTTGCGAGGTGTGCAGGCCATTGTCGTGCTCGGCGGAGGCCGTTACCTGAGTGCGGTGGAATACGACGGCGACACAGTTAACCAGACGACGCTCGTTCGCCTGAGATATGCGGCGAAGCTGCAACGCGAAACCGAGTTACCTGTTCTCGTCACCGGCGGAGCGCCGGAAGGCTGGGGCGAGCCAGAGGGAGAACTCATGCGCCGCGTTCTTCACGACGAGTTCGGCGTGCCCGTGCGCTGGGTCGAAAGCGCCTCGGCAGATACGCGGCAGAATGCCCTGTTGTCGGCCCCGTTGCTCAAGGCCGATGGAATCACGCGCGTTGCCCTTGTCACCCATGCCTGGCACATACCGCGTGCCATCGTGAGTTTCGAGCGCGCCGGTCTGTCTGTGACACCGGCACCGACGGGCTTCCATCGTGGTCCAGTGAGGCCACTGGACTTCCTGCCCTTGCGCTACACCGAGTCGCGGTATGCGCTGCACGAATGGATTGGCCTTCTCTGGCATCGATTGCGCGGCTGACGACTCCCCGAGCGTCGAATGCGAACCGAAGCGCAATAAGGCTGTCAGCCTTGAGGAAGGCAGGCTGACAACGGCCTGCGAAAGCAATCAAGGTTGACGCGAGGAATGCCATATGAGCGATGTACGTCCTGTAGTGGTTGTTGTCGGTGCCGGCTTTGGAGGGCTGGCGGCGATCAAGGCGCTGGCCGAGGAGGCGGTCGACGTCGTTCTGATCGATCAGCGCAATCACCACCTATTCCAGCCACTGCTCTATCAGGTGGCGACCGCGTGGCTGTCGCCGGCTGACATCGCCGCTCCCGTACGTAGCGTGTTCTCGCGCCAGAAGAACCTGCGCGTCGTGCTCGGTCGTGTGACGGGTGTCGATGCTTCGGAACATGCCGTCGTCGTCGATCTCGGCACACGGCAAGCACGGATCGGCTACGACTACCTGGTTCTGGCAACGGGCGCGCGCCACGACTATTTCGGCCACGACCATTGGGAGCGCTTCGCCCCCGGCCTGAAGACAATCGAGGATGCAATCGCCATCCGCGAACGCTTGCTCATGGCGTTCGAGCGTGCCGAGATGGCCACCGAGACGAGCGAGCGCGATGCCAACCTGACAGTGGTGGTCGTCGGCGGCGGGGCGACCGGTGTCGAAATGGCCGGGTCGATTGTGGAACTGGCCAAGGCGGCACTGGTGCGCGATTTCCGTCGCATCGATCCGCGTCAGGCGCGCATCCTGTTGGTCGAGGCCGGCCCGCGACTGCTGCCGGCGTTCCCTGAAAAGCTCTCGGCCGCAGCAAAAACCTCGCTCGAGCGGCTGGGCGTCACGGTACTGCTCAATTCTCGCGTCATGGACTGCGAAGACGGCGCGGTTGTGGTCGCAGGAGAACGTATTCCCACGGCAACGGTGATCTGGGCGGCGGGCGTCAAAGCGTCGCCGGCGGCAGCCTGGCTTAATGCGGCGGCTGACCGTGCCGGGCGCGTTCTGGTCAGCCCGGATTTCAGCGTCCCCGCTCACCCGAACGTCTTCGTGGTCGGCGATACCGCCGCGCTTACCGATGCGGCCGGCCATGTCGTCCCGGGCGTCGCGCCAGCGGCTCGGCAGGCCGGTCGCCATGCGGCAGCGGTCATAAGCGCTCGGGTGCGTGGAGAACCCGAGCCGCCGCCATTCCTCTACCGGAATCTGGGTAATCTGGCAACGATCGGACGCCGGGCGGCGGTGGCCGATTTCGGCTGGATACGCCTACGTGGGCCGATTGCCTGGTGGCTTTGGGGCATCGTTCACATCTTCTTCCTGATCGATTTTCGTAGCCGGCTCACCGTTTCGATCAATTGGTTGTGGTCCTTTCTCACCTACAAGCGCGGCGCTCGGCTGATTACCGGCGATCATCACCAGGCCGCCCACGAGGTTTGAGCAACAGCTTTCCGGCGCGCCCAATGGGCGGCCCAGCCGCCGAGGCGGCACCGCCCGCTCTGCCTGTGCGAGAATTGATCGCATGGGCGGCGGGGAGAGAACATGAGAATCGAAACAGCCAGTCGGCTCGTCACACTGATCGTGGCCATTCTTTCGGCATTCAGTATCGCGGCGTTCCTTTTTTCGGAGCACGCGATCGAGCAACGGCGGATTGCGCAGCAGCATGGGTTCGAAACCATGCAGGCGCTCAATCTTCTGCGCACCAGCCATGAAACCTTGGCGGAAGCCGCCCGCATGTACGCGTTTTCCGGAGATCGCCATTACCTGAACATTTTCAATGGCGAGCTTGAGGTCAAAGCACGTGATCAAGCGGTTGAACGGCTGCGTTCCTTGCTCACCGATCTGCCGGAAGAAATGGCGCTGATTGAAGACGCCAAGAGAGCTTCCGATGAACTCGTCGCCTACGAAAAGCATGCGCTGCAAGCGGTCGCTCGAGGAGAACGCGAGTCGGCTCTCGATATGCTTTTCGGGAGTGACTTCCGCGCGCGCAAGGCCGTCGTGAGCGGTCCGCTCGACCTCGCCACGTCGAGAATTGAGAGCGCCGAGATCGACGCCGTGGGGCTTCTCGCTCAACGTTCGGATAGCGCGGGAAAAGTCGCCTGGGTGACGATGTCGGTGAACGTGTTCGGCGTCCTGATGGTTCTTATGTGGTTCTATCGGCGGCGTGTCGTCGCACCCTTGGCCGGCATCACGCGGCAAGCGCAACAGCTTTTGGCCGGCAAGCGCGACGTACGTTTCCTCGGCGACGGCAGCACGCATGAAGCGCACGAAATCAGCGAACTGGCGAGAACGCTGGCCCGTTATCAGGAAGCGGCCATTCAGCTCAACGAGCAGCGCGAGGAGCTTCGCCTGGCTTACGCCGAGCAGCGGGCCATCGTTGACTCCGCGACGTCGGGCATTGCGCTGATCAAGGATCGCGTCATCGAGCGCGTGAACCGGAAGCTCGAGGAAATCTTCGGCCGGTCGGCGGACGAGCTCGTTGGGCAAACCACCCGCATCTGGTATCCGGATGACGCCTCATGGGAAGCGGAAGAAGAGTCCTTGTCGACGCCGCTCTGGCGCGGTGAGACGAGTACGCACGAGATCGAGATGGTGAGAAGCGACGGCAGTTGTTTCTGGGCGCGCATCGCCGGGCGGGCGGTTGACGTCCATGATCGATCGCGAGGCTCGGTGTGGATTATCGACGACATCACCGTCGAGCACGCTGCCAACGAGGAGATGCGCAAGGCGCGGGCCCTTGCCGAGGACGCGGTGCGCATGAAGTCAGACTTCCTCGCCAACATGAGCCATGAAATACGCACGCCGATGAATGCGATCATCGGCATGGCATACCTCGCGTTGAAAGCCGATCCAACCCCGCGTCAGCGCGACTATCTGCGGAAAATTCAGGCTTCGAGCCAACTCCTGCTCGGCATCATCAACGACGTGCTCGATCTTTCGAAGATGGAAGCGGGCAAGATGATCGTCGAGCGCATCGACTTCGATCTGCAACGCGTGCTCGACAACGTCACGAACCTGATCGCCGAAAAGGCGGCGAACAAGGGCCTCGAACTCATCGTCTACGTCGCCGAAAACGTGCCGATGAATCTGCGTGGCGATCCTTTGCGTCTGGGGCAAATCCTTATCAATTTCGCAGGCAACGCCGTCAAATTTACGGACCATGGCGAGATCGAGATTCGGGTCACGGTCGAGCGTATGCAGGACGAAGAGATTTCCCTGCGCTTCGCGGTCCGCGATACCGGAATCGGCCTTTCGCAGGAGCAGCGCGGGCGATTGTTCAAGAGCTTCGAACAGGCGGATACCTCGACAACGCGCAAGTACGGCGGCACAGGCCTGGGGCTCGTCATCGCCAAGCAGCTCGCCCGGCTGATGGGAGGAGAAGTCGGCGTCGAGAGCGAGGTGGGCAAGGGCAGCACCTTCTGGTTCTCCGCGCCTCTTGGCCTCGGCACGACAAAGCCACGGATCCTGCAACCCAACCCGGAAATGCGCGGCTGCCGAATGCTGGTAGTCGACGACAGCGATACGGCGCGCGAAGTCATTGGCGATATGTTGCGCAGTATGTCTTTCGCAGTGGCCACCGCCGCTTCCGGTACCGCGGCGATAACCGAGGTTGCACGCGCGGCGCGCGCGGGTGAACCGTACGACGTAGCGTTCATCGACTGGCAGATGCCGGGGCTGGACGGCATTGCGACCGCCGAGCGCATTCTTGAACTCGGGCTTGTGCACGCTCCGCGGCTTGTCATCATTACGGCGTACGGGCGCGACGACCTGTTCAAATCGGTCACGGACGCCGGTATCGACGACGTGTTGATCAAGCCCTTGAGTGCCTCGCTGTTGTTCGACACGGTGATGCGCCTGTTGGGTGTCGAACCGGCGGTATCCGGTACGGAGATCGCAGAAGCCTCCGCGCTCGAAACCTTGTTGCCGACGATCGCCGGGGCGCGCATTCTGCTCGTCGAAGACAACGACATGAACCAGCAGGTGGCGACAGAATTGCTCGAAGGCGCGGGATTTTGCGTCGATCTTGCGGAGAACGGCGAGATTGCTCTGGAGCGTGTGCAGAAGGGCAACTACGACGCCGTCCTGATGGACATGCAGATGCCGGTGATGGATGGCATTACCGCAACGATCGAGATCCGCAAACGCTACCCGGCCGAGGTTCTGCCGATCATTGCCATGACGGCGAACGCCATGCCGGGTGACCGGGAAAAATCACTGGCTGCAGGGATGCAGGATCACGTCGCCAAGCCGATCGAACCCGACGAACTGTGGCGTTCTCTGCTGCAGTGGATCAAGCCGACGGCCGCCGGAAGAACAGTTGTCCGGGCACCAAAGGCCCAAGATGCGAGCGTGCCGGACGAGCCTGACATTCCGGGCAGGATTGTCGGTATCGACCTGACGTTGGGCCTGAAACGCGCTTTGGGAAAGAAGGCCCTGTACCTCTCCCTGCTGCGAAAATTCGTCGATGGCCAGGCGTCGGCTCCCGCCAACGTCCGCTCAGCACTCGACGCGGGAAAAGAGCACGATGCCGAGCGTCTGGCGCATACACTAAAGGGAACCGCGGCCAATATCGGTGCCCAAAGGATACAGGCCGTTGCCGCGCGACTGGAAGCGGCAATCCGAAATCGGGAAATGCGCGAGACAATTGACGCCTTGATTGGCGAAGCTGAACGCGCCCTTACTCCAACGGTAGCGGCGTTGCGTGAAGCATTGCCGTGCGATGAGCACGTCGTGCCCCAACGGCCGGTGGGGCAGGAAGAATTCGATCGGCTGGCCTCGCGTTTGGCGGCACTCCTGGCTGACGACGATGCGGAGGCCGGCGATCTTCTTGCGGAACACGCCGGTGTTTTCCGTGCCGCATTTGGCGAACGTTGTCGTCTGATCGAGGACCGCGTACACAATTTCGATTTCGACGCCGCGCTGGAAGCGTTGCGCGAGGCGATGGCGGAGCAGGTGCCGGCCACGTGACTGGCGGCCACTGAGATGGGAACAGCAATGGACGTACTGGATATGACGACGAGAGCGACGATTCTCGTCGTCGACGATACGCCGGACAACCTTGCCCTGATGAGTTCGCTGCTCAAGGACGAGTACCGGGTGAAAGTCGCCAACGGTGGCGAGAAAGCCTTGCGCGTCGCGCAGGGAGAGACTCCGCCGGACCTGATTCTGCTCGACATCATGATGCCGGGGATGAACGGCTATCAGGTGCTCGAACAACTGAAAGCCGATCCGCGAACTCGTGAAATTCCGGTCGTCTTCCTAACCGCCAAGGCGGAAGTCGAGGACGAAAAGCGCGGACTCGAACTCGGTGCCGTCGACTACATCACCAAGCCCATCAGTCCGCCGATTGTGCTCGCCCGCGTGAAGACGCAACTATCGCTCAAGGCGGCAGCGGATTTCTTGCGTGACAAGGCCAAGTTCCTCGAAGAAGAGGTGGCGCGGCGTACGCGCGAAGTGGCGGCGATCCAGGACGTAACAATCCTTGCCATGGCCTCGTTGGCGGAAACGCGCGATGCCGATACCGGTAATCACATCCGGCGCACGCAACACTTCGTCAAAGCGCTCGCCGAGCACTTGAAGATACACCCGCGCTTCGCCGCGTACCTCTCGGACGGCAACATCGCTTTGCTCTTCAAGTCAGCGCCGCTGCACGACATTGGCAAAGTCGGTATCCCCGATCGCATCTTGCTCAAGCCCGGGGCGCTGGACCCCGACGAATTCGAGATCATGAAGACGCATACCACGCTCGGGTTCAATGCAATCACGCATGCCGAACGTTCGCTGGGCAAGGACGTGGCCTTTCTCAGCATGGCCAAAGAAATCGCGCTCTCCCATCAGGAGAAGTGGGACGGCAGCGGTTACCCGCAAGGGTTGTCCGGCGACGCTATTCCGATTTCCGCGCGCCTGATGGCGGTGGCTGACGTGTACGACGCCCTGATCAACCGTCGGGTGTACAAGGAACCGATACCGCACGACGAGGCGGTCGAGATCATTATCTCCGGGCGAGGGCGACACTTCGACCCGGATATCGTCGACGCCTTTCTGGCGTTGCAGGATGAGTTCCGCGCGATTGCAGGGCGCTTTGCCGATCAAATCCGGACCGGTAACGAGTCAACGCAAGGCCGCTAAGCCAGAGCAGCAAGGCTAAGTGACGCAGAAGGCCAGGAAAGCGATGCGGAAATGACGACGGGGGCCGAAGCCCCCGCCGGCTTTTCTTTGGTTACAAGGCTAAAGCGGCCTCGGCATAGGCCTTAAGCGGCCAGTGCAAAACGCTCATCGTTGGCGTTTGTGGATTTGCTTCATTAACGTCGATCGCCTGACGGGTTGCCTGCGCACCTTTGCGCGCCCTGTCGAAACCGGTGCACCCCCACCTAAGAGAACCCCACGACTCTTAGGTGGAGGTGGCGGGAATCGAACCCGCGTCCAGAACGCCTCCAGATTGCCGGGATTACAACCATGCCTCTAGTATGGGGTGCGGCCCGTCCCAATTCAAGGGGTGCGCCAAAAAGAAACCCCTCTTTCACCATCCCGGTGCATCCGACGGCTGAATCCGTTCCATCCGCTTCGAACTCGGGAGGGGAGAACCGAGCGCCAGAGCGGCGCCGCCAGGTGTTTCTCAAGAACGGCTTGCTTTGTGCTTTAAGACCACGTATACCTACGCCCGCTGGCGACGCTGTCGATCAGGGGGCAGCGTGGTACCGCGTCCCAAAACGGCTGCAGCTGAAGACGGGCGCGGAATAAATTGTCCGAAAACTAGGAGATTCCTATGAAGAAAGCCGTCATTGCCGGTCTTGTCATGGGTTTGCTGGCAGTTCCAGCCTTTGCCGCCAAAACCATCGTTTATTGCTCTGAAGGAAGCCCCGAAGGCTTCAACCCCATGTTCTACACTACCGGCACGACGCATGACGCCACGTCGGCCCAGCTCTTCAACCGGCTCGTCGAGTTCGAAGTCGGAACCACGAATATCGTTCCCGGCCTCGCCAGTTCATGGGACATCTCGCCGGATGGCCTGACCTACACCTTCAAGCTACGTAAGGGCGTCAAGTTCCACACCACCGAGAAGTACACGCCGACGCGCGATTTCAACGCGGATGACGTCCTGTTCACCTGGAATCGCATGGCTGATCCCGAGCATCCGTTCCACAAGAACACGCCGGGCGTGAATTACGCTTACTTCCAGGATATGGGGATGAGCAAGATCGTGGACAAGGTCGAGAAGCTCGACGACTACACGGTCGTGTTCCGCCTCAAGGCGCCGAATGCTCCTTTCCTTGCCGACATGGCGATGGACTTCATGTCGATCCACTCGGCTGAGTTCGCCGAGAAGATGAAGGCGGCCGGCACGCCCGAAATCATCGACCGCGAACCGATCGGCACCGGGCCGTTCCGCCTGGTCTCGTATCAAAAGGACGCCGTTATCCGCTACAAGGCGCACGACAAGTATTTCGAAGGCCGCCCGAAGCTCGATAACGTGATCTTCGCCATTACGCCCGACGCCTCGGTGCGTCTCGCGAAGGTGAAGACCGGCGAATGCCAACTGATGGCGTATCCGAAGCCAGCTGACCTGCCGGCGCTGAAGGCCGACAAGTCGATCAACCTCCTGACCAAGGAAGGCCTCAACATCGGCTACATCGCGATGAACGTCGAGAAGAAGCCGTTCGACAACAAGCTCGTGCGCCAGGCGATCAACATGGCTATCGACAAGAAGGCCATCCTCGATACGATCTATCAGGGCGCCGGTCAGGTTGCCAAGAACCCGATCCCGCCGATTCTCTGGTCGTACAACGACAAGATCGTCGACTACCCGTACAACGTGATCAAGGCGCGCGAACTGCTTGCCCAAGCCGGATACAAGAACGGCTTCGAGATGGAGTTGTGGTATCTGCCTGTGCAGCGCCCGTACAACCCGGACGGTAAGCGCATGGCCGAGCTGGTGCAGGCCGACCTCTCGAAGGTCGGCATTACGGCGAAGCTTATGACTTACGAATGGGGTGAATACCGCAAGCGCGGCAAGAACGGCGAGCACCAAGCCATCATGTTCGGCTGGAGCGGTGACAATGGCGATCCCGATAATTTCTTCGCCAATCTGCTGTCGTGTGATGCCGTCAAGGGTGGTGGGAACTTTGCCCGCTGGTGCAACGCCACCTACGACGACATCATCGCCAAAGCGGCCCGTATTACCGACAAGGCCGAGCGCGCCAAGCTCTACGCCAAGGCGCAGGAAATCGTCAAGGAAGAGGCCGTCTGGGTACCGATCGCACACTCCGTACGCTATGAGCCCGTGCGCAAGAGCGTTGTCGGCTACAAGACCGCGGCCGTGCCCACCAACCACTACTTCTCCAAGGTGGACGTGACCGGCAAGTAGAACGCCGGGGACGATTCTCATCCCGTAGCACCTGATGCCGCCTTTCCGGCCGGTTCCCGGCCTGGAAGGCGGGCGGGCACCCCTCGTTCAAGAGACTTCGAAGAATGATCTCCTATATCCTGCGACGCCTGAGCGTCGTGATTCCGACTTTTCTCGGCATTACCGTACTGGTGTTTTCGCTGATCCACATGATTCCCGGCGATCCAGTCGAAGCGATGTCGGGCGAGCGTGGCATGGAACCCGAGCGTTATGCGCGGCTCATGGCCCAATACGGGCTCGATCGGCCGTTACCGCTGCAATATGCCGATTACATTTCACGAGCGGCGCGCGGCGATCTCGGGCGCTCGATCGTTACCCAGGAACCCGTGCTGAGGGAGTTCCTCGACCGCTTTCCTGCGACGGTGGAGCTGTCGCTTTGTGCCATCGCCTTCGCCATCTGCCTCGGGATTCCAGCCGGCATGATTGCGGCGTTGAAACGCAACACGCCAGTCGATTACGGCGTCATGGGGGTATCGCTCGCCGGCTATTCAATGCCCATCTTCTGGTGGGCGTTGCTCCTGATTCTTTTCTTTTCCGTCAGTCTGGGATGGACCCCGGTTTCGGGCCGCATCGATATCGAATTTGACCCGGCGCGGGTCACCGGCCTGATGCTGGTCGATACGCTGCTGAGCGGCGAGGAAGGCGCTTTCTTGTCGGCCGTTTCACACCTCATCCTGCCGATGGTTGCACTCGGCACGATTCCGCTGGCCACGCTAGCACGCATGACGCGCTCGTCGATGCTCGAGGTCCTGGGCGAAGACTACGTACGCGCTGCCCGCGCCCGCGGCTTGTCGCCTTTGCGCGTAGTTGCCAAGCACGCGCTGCGTAACGCGCTGATCCCGGTGGTTACGGTCGTCGGTCTGCAGGTTGGAACGCTGCTCGCCGGTGCCATCCTCACCGAAACCATCTTTTCATGGCCTGGCATCGGGAAATGGATGGTCGAAGCCATCCACCGCCGCGATTATCCCGTCGTGCAGGGCGGCATCCTGCTGTCGGCGACCTTGGTCATTTTCGTCAATCTGATTGTTGACGTGCTGTACGGCGTCATCAACCCGCGTATTCGCCATACCCGATGAAACCTCAAACTTCCCCAGCATCTGTCAGCGCGGAAGAGCTTCGCGCCTGCGCGCCGCCGTCGCCGTTCGCTGAACTGTGGCGCGACTTTACCCGCAACAAGGGCGCGCTGTTCGGCCTGTCACTGGTCGGCGCCTTCGTCTTTCTCGCCGTGTTCGCCGACTGGATCGCGCCATACTCGCCGATCGAGCAGTTCCGCGACGCGGTGCTTACGCCCCCGTCTTGGGAAGAGGGGGGTACCAGCCAATTCCTGCTCGGTACGGATCCCGTCGGCCGCGACATGCTTTCCCGTCTTATCCACGGCACGCGCCTGTCGTTGGCGATCGGTTTGATCTCCGTGTCCCTCTCGCTGTCCATAGGGATCTTGCTCGGGCTGATCGCGGCGTTCTCCGGACACAAAGTGGAGACGGCGATCATGCGCCTGATGGACGTTCTGCTGGCGCTACCCAGCCTGCTGCTGGCCGTGGCCGTGATCGCGATTCTCGGCCCTGGACTCGCCAATGCCATGTATGCGATCGCCATCGTGCGACTGCCTGGTTTCGTCCGACTGACGCGGGCCACGGCGATCGGCGAACTATCCAAGGACTACGTTATGGCCTCCCGCATCGCGGGTGCCGGGACGTTGCGTCTAATGTTCAACACCGTGCTGCCCAACTGCCTGGCGCCGCTGATCGTGCAGGCCACGCTGGGTTTCTCGACGGCCATTCTCGACGCTGCCGCGCTCGGCTTTCTCGGCCTCGGCGCCCAGCCGCCGACACCCGAATGGGGCTCGATGCTCTCTGGAGCGCTGGAGTTCATTGAGCGTGCGTGGTGGGTTGTGAGCCTCCCAGGCGTGGCCATTCTCCTGGCTGTCCTGGCCTTCAATCTGATGGGTGACGGCTTGCGCGACGCACTCGATCCGAAACTGAAGCGCTGACCATCATGGCACTTCTCGAAATCAAGAATCTGAGCGTTCATTTTGGTTCGCTCGAACGTCCGGTGATCGCCGTCGATCGGCTTGATCTGACCCTAGAAGCCGGCGAAGTCCTCGGCATCGTCGGCGAGTCGGGGTCCGGCAAGAGCGTGACTTCGCTCGCCCTGATGGGCCTGGTCGATCCGCCGGGGCGCGTCTCCGCCGACATCCTGAAGTTCGATGGGCGCGATCTGCTCGCACTTTCGCTGCGCGAACGCCGGGCGATGCTCGGGCGCGACATCGCGATGATCTTCCAGGATCCCGGTACGACGCTGAATCCCTGTTTCACCGTCGAGGATCACCTCGTCGAAACGCTGTCGGTGCATGAGCACGGCAGCCGCAAGGCGATGCGGGCCCGTGCCTTAGAGCTTCTGCAGCAGGTGGAGATTCCGGACGCGCCGCGCAGGCTGGCTGCCTACCCGCATCAGCTCTCGGGCGGAATGAGCCAACGCGTCATGATTGCCTTGGCGATCGCCTGCAATCCGCGCCTGCTGATCGCCGACGAGCCGACGACGGCGCTCGATGTCACCGTCCAGGCTCAGGTGCTCGACCTCTTGTTGCGGCTGCATCGCGAACGCGGCATGGGCCTTATGTTGATCACGCATGACCTCGGCGTGGTGGCCGAAACAGCGCACCGGGTGGTGGTGATGTACGCCGGCCAGGTCATGGAAATCGGCAAGGTCCCGGATATCTTCGTGCGCCCTCGGCACCCCTACACCACTGCGTTGATGTCGGCGCTCCCAGAAAACAACATCGGCCGGAAACGCATACAGACCATCGCTGGAGTGGTTCCTGGCGCTTATGACCGCCCGCGCGGTTGTCTGCTGGCTCCGCGTTGCCAATACGCGCAGGAACGCTGCCGTACCGAATGCCCCGATCTGGAACGGACGGAAGGCGGGGAGGTGCGCTGCTTCTTTCCTCTCGATGCTGCCCGCAAACCCGATCACCAAGCTGAATGCGAAACGCTGGGATCGCAGGGATTCTCGTCATGACCGAAACTCAAGCTCTGCTCCAGGCCGAGAATTTGGCCAAGCACTACCCGGTCTCGACCGGGTTCATGAAACCGAAAGCGCTGGTGCGGGCGCTTGACGGCGTCAGCTTCACGCTCGAAGCGCGCAAGACGCTGGCTGTCGTCGGTGAATCGGGCTGCGGCAAGACGACGTTGGCGCGACAGATCACCATGATCGAAACGCCGACGTCGGGCAGCCTGCGGCTTGGCAACATAGACATCGCATCGGCGACGCCCGAAGAACGCAAGCAGCTGCGCCCGCAGGTACAGATGATCTTCCAGAATCCGTATGCCAGCCTCAATCCGCGCAAGCGGGTAGGCAGCATTCTGGAGGAGCCGCTGATCATCCACACGTCGTTGACCGCCGCCGAGCGTAGTGAAAAGGCACGCGCGATCATGGCCCAGGTGGGTTTGCGTCCGGAGCACTACGGGCGCTACCCGCATATGTTCTCTGGTGGCCAGCGGCAGCGTATCGCCATCGCACGAACGCTGATGACGAACCCACGGCTGGTCGTTGCCGACGAGCCGGTTTCCGCGCTCGACGTATCGATACAGGCGCAGGTACTGAACCTGCTGATGGACCTGCAGCAGCAGACCGGCGTTGCTTATCTGTTCATCTCGCACAATCTAGCCGTCGTCGAACACATCGCGGACGATGTGCTGGTGATGTATCTGGGTCGCACGGTCGAGTACGGGCCGAAACGCATGATCTTCGAGACACCGTGCCATCCGTATACGCGCGCCCTCCTTTCGGCAACACCGCGTATCGACGCAGCACAGCGCAAAACACGAATCGTCGCCAAGGGCGAGTTGCCGTCGCCCCTTGCCCCTCCGCCTGGGTGTGCATTCCATCGCCGTTGTCCTTTCGCGATCGATGCCTGCAAAACCGATGCGCCGGTGTTGCGTGAAGTGGGCGGGCATCTCGTAGCGTGCCATCGCGCAGGAGAAATCTAGGCAGAGTCGTTGAGGCAATTGCACAAACGAGAACTCCCAAGTCGCGTGCCGGGCACGTAGGAGAAGTGACCTGTGAAGGCAAGGTCTATAAGCTTTTTGGACCGACTTCGCGGGAGAGGCCCCGGCGTCAGGGCCTTGCAGGACGACGCATGAGAATGACTTCCGAACCCGGATCTTCAGTCGCGGGGACGAACCCCAAGCTTTCGTAGAGAGCGGCCGCAACGGTGTTTTGTCGCACGACGCGCAGCGTGACCGACGAAGCGCCCGTTGTCGTAATCGCGCGATTCATCAGTTGCCGGCACAGTTCGCGACCGATGCCACGGCCTCTTGCCTCCGGAGCGACGATGATCCGGCCGAGATGCACCGCGCCTTCCTCGATCACCCAGTATTGCCCGAACGCTACCGGGGATCCATTGCCCTCTGCTAGGCACAACAACTCCCCGTCCGGCTGCACCAACCGAGTCGGCAAATCCGCGGCGAGGAACGGGTAGGCCAGGCGAGGTCCGGCCCAACGCCGACACGACTCGGCGTCCGGTATCCAGGCGGCGAGAGCCTCGAAATCCTCAAGCTGCGGTGTGCGGAGGGTAAGCGGCATATCAGTTCACTAGGTCACCAAGGAGACCGACGCGGGGACGGAGCTGCAAGAAAGCGCAATGCACAAGGGATAATAGCGCAGCGCCCTCGACCAGTAGACGAAGGCCGACCAGTCTCGCGAGATGCGCTATGGAGGAGGTGCCGTTTTTGCGGTCCTTCAACGTATGGCGAACCGTCGGTTGCTGCAGTGCCCCAACACGCCGTGTGGCGATTGAAGCGCGGCTCAGTCAGGAACGGAGAATGAAGCTGAAACGTGTCTTCGAGCAGGGGCAACGGTAGAATTTTCGTTTGTTCACACGTCTTCAATCATCATGCCCCGCATCTTCGTTCAGCGGTTCACCGTCGACGAGCAGTCCATCGACATCAACGGCCACGTCAACAACCAGGAGTTCGTGCGCTGGATGCAGGATGTCGCCACGAGCCACTCGGGTGAGCAGGGCTGGCCAATGAAACGGTACTTCGCGGAGGGAATGACCTGGGTCATTCGTTCCCACTTCATCGAGTATCAACGTCCGGCTTTCTTGGGCGACGAATTGCTCGTCGTCACCTGGGTAGCCGCGATGGAGGCGCGGACGTCGCCACGGCGCTACCGTTTTTTGCGTGCTGCCGACGGCAAGACGGTGGTCGAAGCGGAGACGAAGTGGGTTTTCTGCGATCTACGAACCGGGCGGCCGCGGGATATTCCGGAGGCTGTGCGAGTTGCGTTTCCGCTGGTGACGGACGAAGAGGAAGTCGCCGCTACCGTTAGCGGGCTGCTCGCATCAGCGCAGACCAAAGGCACGAAAGCGGCGGTGGCTTAGGCTGCTGGCCGTCGTGGGCGGCGTGCCCGCCGCACCCCGTCATGCAAGAGGGCGGCAGGCTCGGCCTTTCTCCGCGGGCTCAATGCAGCTTCTTGATGTCGTCCTTCATATCGCCGTAGGCTGATTGCACTCGACCGCCCGCCTTCTGCAGCTTGCCCTTGGCTTCCAATTGGCGGTCGCCCGTAACTTTTCCTGCCGTTTCCTTGGTCTTGCCCTTGAGTTCCTCGATGCGACCCTTGGCTTGATCCTTGTTCATGATTCGCTCCTGAAGAAATCGTGACTGAAGGTAACGCCGCTCTCGTCTAAACGAACTGGCGAGCGGCAGAGTTTTCAGGGCAAAACGCGTGCCCCCATTCATCGATGAACGGTAGAACAAGACGGGTTGGGACTAGTGGCGGCGACGCCCGAAGCGCATGTACAGATAGCCGCCTGCGAGTCCCCCAAGGTGCGCGAAGTGGGCTACGCCTTCTTGCGTCCCGGTAACGCCGAGCACCAATTCGAGGATTCCGTACATCGCGACGAATACCGGTGCTCGCATCGGTATCGGGGGAAAAAGAAGGATCAGGCGCCGCTGCGGGAACAGGCGCGCAAAGGCATAGAGCAGTCCGAAGATGCCGCCGGAAGCGCCGACCGTCGGATAGTAGGCGCCAGTGAGCGTCGTGACGACGAGTTGCAGTGCCGCGGCGGAGAGGACGCACACGATGTAGTAGGTGAGGAAGCGTTGTGATCCCCACACCCGCTCGACATCGCTACCGAAGAGGTAGAGACCGTACATATTGACGAGCAGGTGTGTCAGCCCACCATGGACGAATCCATAAGTAAAGACCTGCCAGGGCATGAAGTTTTCCCCGAACGGCCATAGGGCCAGCAGCGCGAGTGGCAGTTGTCCGAGTACGCCTTCGGAGAAGAAGACGATGACGTTGATCAGGATGAGCGCTTGTGTAACGGGAGGCATGTATCGAAGCTTCTTATGAAGGAGGTAGATGAAAGAACGGGGACAGGCCGAACGAGGCAAGGGTGTTCGGATAGGGGAGGAGCAAGAGCCGAGCTAACCCGACTCTATACCATCGAATGAAAGTTGCGTTCAAGGTTCATTTTTCCGGAAAATTTCGTACGTCGGACGCATTTCCCGCCGGTGAGGCAAAGATCGCGGGGTTGCCTTTACGCTCTCGGTGCGCACAATAACGGGTATCCCAAGGACGTTTGAGCATGAAGCAGTTATTGTTTGCAGTTCTCGCTGGACTCGCGGTACCGGCCGGCGCCGCCGTCATCTCGGGACGAATCGTCGCGGTCAACGACGGTGACACGTTGACGATCGAGAGCGAGGCGCATAGTCAGAGTCCGGTCCGCCTGCTTGCCGCAGACGCGCCGGCGCGCGCGCAGGATTTCGGCGAACGTGCGACAGCCAACCTTTCCGCCATGGCATTCCATCGGCTGGCGCAAGCCGACTGCCCGAAACTCGGCCGCGATGGCACGCCGCTCTGTCGGGTAGTGGTCGAGGGTCAGGACCTGGGCCTCGAACAAATCCGCGCCGGCATGGCGTGGTGGTATCGGCCGGATGGCAGCCAGCAAAGCCCGGACGAGCGTGCCGAGTACGAACGAGCGGAGTTCCAGGCCAAACTACGCCGATACGGACTATGGAATAGCAAGAACCCGGTGCCGCCGTGGGATTGGGGGCGTGTGCCGGCGCGTTCGCCGCTCCGCTGAGCTCCAGCGATACGTCGTTGAGGAATTTCCTCCGACGACGGCGGCTCAAAGCCAAAGCGTCGCAGCCGACGCAGGGGACGCTGAGGAGTAGAATGCCGTTGTTCTCAACAGCGACCCGTCTCAAAATGTTCCCCCGGTATTGGATTGCGCTGCTCTTCGCGCTCTTCTGCACTTCGGCTCTCGCATGCCGCCAGCACCCCCTCACCAACCCGGAAAACGTAAGGATTAGCGGCGATTCCGTAATGATCGTCGTGCATCAGTCGTCGACCTACGACGCCCGGTTTTCCACCAAACGCGGCGTGGACGAAGCGGTCCGGTTTGCGAAGAGCGAGAAGATTCCCGTCATCTATCTGAAGGACGATACGCCGGAAACGTACTACTTCATGAAGGACTGCGCGCCCGATTACTGGGTTTATTCGGGCGGTGGCGAAGTCACCTTCGATGTTCCCGTGTCGAATCTCTACATCGTCGGCGGTCACCTCGAACATTGCATGTCCACGGCGCTGCATGACATTCTCTATCAATGGGCGCAGCGGGCTCCGCGGAACTACACGGTCACGTATTTCATGGATGCCATCTATTCCAACGGCAAGATGATCGAACCGGGCGCTCCGTTCTACGCCGACTTCGAACGCTTCATGAATGTAGTGACGTACGGCCGGCCGGGCGGTGAGCACTGGCCGAAACTAAGCCTGCTCGAAACGATGGGAATCATCGTCGACCAGGACGACGAGCTCGAATACATCAAGAGCATCCTGCCACGCTGGGATACCACGTTCAGCAAGGATTACCGGGTCGAGGTCCGTCTCAACGATTCGGTGACCAAGGTGTTGCGCGCAGGCAAGGGCTGGAAGCCGCCGACGTTGTCTTTCCGCTTCCTCGACTCGGCGCTCGATCTGCTCGACCCGCCGCCTTCCATGCGCAACTGAGAAGTGGCTCGGTAGCCGATTGGGCCCGGCCGCCGATTGCGGCAGACCGGGCCTCTGCCGATTACAACGGTTGCAGCCCGATCGTGCCGACCAATCCTTCGCGATAGGCCGGTGAGCGGACACGTTCCAATTCCGCCTGCGCCTCTTCTCGACGCTTGGCGAGCGACAGGCGGGCGACCACGCCGCTGTTATAGGGCCGGCCGATGAAGTCATCGAGAGCCGCCACGCCACGTACGAGCCGGGCTTCGTCGCCGCGCTGCTTGGCGTCTAGGCGATCTGCGTACCAGTCGCTGGCAAGGACGCTTTCGCGTGTGAATAACGCACGCAGTTTCGGCGAGTCGAGCGTGTAGCCGTCCGCGCTCTTCCCCTCGGCCATGATCTCGAGCAAGGCCTTGAGCGGTGGGCAGGCCATTTCCACCGTGCCGTCCTTGAAATAGTGCTGCGCGACGCGCCGATGCGTGTCGACGATGTTGTCGATGCCGTCGACGAAGACCTCAATATCCTGAAGTTCGGGACGCAGCATTTCCTCCGTGAATACCGAGTGCGGGTGCAGGAAGATGCGGCCGAAGTAGAGGCTGGTGAAGCGCGACGTCATGCGATAACCGAGCCGGCTGGCAAGAACCTGTTTGCCGTTATGCTCGAAATCGATCAGCCGCTCAAGAGCGCCTTCGCGCACCAGATTTTCCGCCTCGCGCTCTTCGGGGCTCATGCGGGCAAAAATTTCCGGCACGAGCAGGCTGACGTCATGATCGACGCGCATGTTCGGGCCCACGTAGCCGGCCGCCGAGACCCAGCCGTCGTAGCCGGTCAACGCAAAAGAAACGAAGGCCGCGTTGAGATCGATGATCGCCGGCAACATGTTGAACGGCCCCTTGGTGAGCGCGCCCTCGGAGCCCGCGCCGGTCGTCGACGGCGATTTGCCGGTCATCGAGCTGATGTACTCGATGAAGAGTTCCGGCAGCTCCATGTAATGCAGGGGGTTGTATGGGCACAGCGGTCGGATGCCTTCCTCGGGCGGGTTGTTGCGCCGCCCCGTAGCGACAACGTGAACCGGCGTCAGCGCTGGCGCGCTGCTCGGCAGTCTCCGGAAGAGTCGCATCGAGAGCTCGGCGGCAGCCGTCTCCCCGGGCTTTGCGATGTCGGGTCGCAATTGCAGGTAACGCGGGTTCTTGGTCGGTTTGCCGTCGACGATGCGTGGGTGGGCCGATGAGACGAAATAAGCCGGCGAAGCGCCATCGGGCTGGGCCGCGGCCGCCTTGACGAGGTTCTGCATCGGCGCCGTGAAAGCGCTGAACCCGATAGCGTCGTCGACGAGGTCCCGGGCATCCTTCGCCTGCAGTGGCTGGAAGTTGGACATGAAGGCGTCGGGCAGCGCGATGTCGGCCTCGGCCTGTGCATCGTACCCGCGGTGGATGGCATCGTCCGGGCGCTGGAACAGATAGCGTTCGCAGTTCTGCACGTACTTGCGCGAGAGCTTGGCATCGCGGCCGTCGCGCCCGTCGTTGGCAGGCGGGACGACAACGCTCACCGTGATGTCGTCTTCGGTCTGCACTTTGGCGGCGGGGTGGAAATCGTGCCGCAAGCCGAAAACGCGCCAGGAACCGTCCTTCTCGAAACCGACGCGCAGCGTATTGACGAGCAGCTTGCTGCCGTCAAGCTTGAGCGAGTAGCCCTGGCGGCCGTTGATTACGTCTACCGAATAGTGCGAGCGCCAGTTGCCGCCCCACTCGGGACGATGGAAACGCTTGACGACGAACACGAGCTCCTTGATGTGCGGCGGTATCGCGCGCAGCCAGACGTTGTACTCGTCGTTGTAGTCGGGGGACGGCGTGAGCAGCTTGATCACGCTACCGACCGAGCGCTCGGCGCTGAGGATCAGACGGTGGTCGGTACCGTTCTTCGTTGGATCGCGGAAGCGCTCCGAGAAATCGCGGGCCAGAATGGCCGCCACCGCGTCCATGTCCTTTTCCAGATCCGGAACGTATACATAGCCCTCGAGGATCGCGTCCGCGAGCGCCTTCGAGATTTCGGATTTGCCGCCGCCCGACACAGTCGCCGGTTTATGGCAGGAAGTTGCCTCCGGCGAGGTGCCGACAAGGTTCCATTGGCGCGGGTTGGCGCGCAAACGCTCCATTTGCACCCGGAAGCCGTTCGGCCCGATGTAGGCCGTTTCTGCCTTGAGCTTGATCGAAGCCGTTTGTCCGCCGGGCTGTTTCCACGACACGGTACCGGTGCGCAGGCTGAAGGTCGAGGCTTCGGGAACGAGGACGATGTGCGGCTGTTCACGGTCGAGCGCGTGGCCTTCCGGCTGTGGAGCGAAACGCTCCGGATCGCGGCGCAATACCTCGGCGATCGAGTACGTGCCGTCTTCGGTCAGATCTATATACTCGCTGCCTTCGTTGTAGCTCGGGAAGACGAGTGCGCCGCCGGAATGTTCTTCCTCGGCTGAACCGTACAGATTGGCCGAGTAGCTGATCTGCGTCTTGACTTCCTTCTTGCAGTACCCGAAGTAGTTGTCGGCGATCAGCGTGATGACGACGCCTCGCTCGTCGCGCGCGCACAGCTTGAACGCGTTGCCGCCGTTGTACGGTTCGTCGTCGTTGCGGTAGCACATACCGTCGCGCCGCTGCAGCTCAGTCGCGTCGTCCCAGTGCGGCAGCCCGAGCTGACGTTTCGGAACGCCGGCAATGTGCGGGGCGAGAATCACACAGCCGGTATGGCCGGTCCAGCCCTCGGGGTCCAGCGACGCATCATTTTCCGGCAGATAGGGATCGCCACCGTTGCCGAAGATGTTCTCGACGAAATCGAGGTTGGCAACCATCCCGCCCGGAATGAAGAATCGCGTCTCCATCCGTTTTTCGCGCGTGAAGCCGGGGACGGCGGGGACGACGAGGGGGCGCAGCAGCATCGAGACGAAGCAGGCCGCCGGCGCCGATTCGTTGGCCGTGAACGGCAGCCGCATTGATTCTTCCGGCGGGTTGAGCGCCAGGGCAAGCAACCGGGCGAAGGTGACTTTGGGCACGGCCAGTTTATCGTCGGGAATCGGCAAACCGCCTTCGACGAGGTGGAAGACGCCGGCCGTCGTGCGCCGGTCGCTGGCGGGGTTGTGCAGCACGCCGTTACGCAGGCGGTAGCTGCTCAGAAGCGGCGACTGGAACATGTCGCCGTTGGCCGGAAGCGAGAGGCCGCGCGCGAGGCCGGGCTGATCGAGAATCAAGGTGCGTGCCGGCAACTGCGGGACCGTTCCGACTTCCGCAAGGTAGCTGTTGAGGAAGTCCTGGATGCGCTGGTCGACGGGACTGAGTCGATCGGCCAGGCGGCGGGCCAGTTCGCGTTGCCGGGCGAGAATCGGTTCGACCAGCCGCGTGGTTTCCGAGCCGTGCGCGGCGGCGTGGGGTAAGCCGAGCAGCGCGAGACGCAGGTTGATCGCGGCGTGGAGGTCTTGCGAGGAGAGAGGAACGGGGGAGGTGGCGTGCTTGGAATCCAATTGTCTACTCACTGTCTGAACGAGGCGGCGTGGGAATTGAACCGGCGCGAAACTCCCGCACCGGTGGCGCATGCGTCGTCGATTTGACTGTCGTGCCACGCCGTTGTTCAGCGAAATGTGGCGCACGCGCGCAAGGCGGCCGAGTTTAGCAGAGCCTTCGCCCTTTCAGATTGCATCGGCGGATGTTTCGGATGGTCGGCGAGTGCTCGCGTGTTTAGAATGTAGCCCCTTTGACATCTTTGACTGCCTCGACAATCGAGGGTGAGTTGCTGTGCATCGCGTAGTTACGAAAACCCGTCGGCACGACGGGATGTGGATCATCGAATTCGGCCCATGGCTGCCTTCACTCGAAGACGCACGAACCTGGGCCAGGACGCTGCAGGATCTCGGCTATATCGTGCGGCTCGAGAACATGCGCGGCGAGGTGGAGAGCCCAGCATAGCGGGCGGCTGGAAAAGCGGAGGTTAGGAATGCGGCAGAACCTGAGTTTTGTCACGCTCGGCGTGGGCGATCTGGCGCGTAGCCGAGCGTTCTACCGGGCGCTGGGCTGGCGCGAATCGAGTGGCAGCCAGGAGAGCGTTGCCTTTTTTGATGCCGGCGGCGTGGTGTTCGCGCTGTTCGGGCGCGCAGCGCTGGCCGAGGACGCGGGCGTTTCGGGGGACGGTTCCGGATTCCAGGGAATCACCCTGGCGCACAACGTCGAATCCGAAGCGGCGGTAACGCGGACACTCGAAGAAGCGGTCAACGCCGGGGGAAAACTCGTGCGTAACGGTGAGAAGGCTTCTTGGGGTGGTTTCCGTGGTTACTTTTCGGATCCCGACGGTTTTCTCTGGGAAGTCTGCTGGAACCCCTTCTTCCCGCTCGGTGCAGACGGCCAGGTCCAGCTGCCCGCTTGAGCAGGGTGCGAGCCGTCGAAGGCTTCTTGCGGATATCCGGCGTCCGGGGGTGCCGGCTTATCCTGGTGGCGTTGTCGTGTGCTTTCGTAGGGGATGTGCTCGCCGATGAGTGCGACCAGCTGCCGCCACCGTCCGTTACGCTAAAACGGATCGAGGAAGCGGTGACGCTTGATACCACGCTCGGCTACCGCGACCTGGGCGTTCTTGCCGCCTCGTTGGCGCGACCGAACGCGCGCGTTCTCGGGCTGACGCGAGGCAAGATCGCCGTCCGGTTCGATGCCCGTACCGCGTATTACGTCGAGCGGACCCAGCGCTGGGAATGCGCCAGTCCGCAGCTTACGGTCAGCTACGGCTTCAGTCCCGTGACCGTTTATGTCGCGCGCGAAATCCCGCAAGGTTCCTGTGCTTACGACGCGGTCTACCGTCATGAGCAGCAACACGTGAAGATTTACCACGATCATCTCGTGGCGATCGAGAAGCGCCTCGCGGAAGCGTTGCAGAATCGGTTCTCGACCGGCAAACCGTGGCGCGGGCCGGTCGGCGAGACGAGGGCGCGATTGCAGCGCGAACTCGATGAGCGCTGGATTCCCTTCTTCGAACGCGAAATCGGCCAAGCCGAGCCTGCGCAAGCGGCCATCGATACCCCAGAGCAGTACGCCCGGGTGGCGGCGAGTTGCAACGGCGAAATCGAGCGACTAATGCGCTGAGGTTTCACGGCGGCGCTGAGCTTTCCCGGTGTTCAACCGCCGGCGCGCAGGATGCGCGCGTGGTGGGTGAGATGGTCGGCCATGAAGGTCGAAATAAAGTAATAGCCGTGATCGTAGCCCGCGTGTCGCCGCAGCGTGAGCGGCTGTCCGGCGCGTGCGCAGGCGGATTCGAAGAGGTGCGGGTTCAGTTCCGTGGCCAGGAATTTGTCGGCCAGCCCCTGGTCGATGAGGATGCCTTCGGGAAAGGCGGCGTCCATGCGTCGGCCGATCAGCGCCGTCGCGTCGTGCGCCGCCCAGCGGGCTGTGTCGCCTCCGAGGTAGCCGGCAAATGCTTTTTGTCCCCAAGGGCACTGCGCCGGCGCACAGATCGGGGCGAACGCCGAGACCGACTTGAACAACTTGGGATGCCGCAGTGCAAGCGTGAGGGCGCCGTGGCCTCCCATCGAGTGGCCGAAAATACCCATCCGGGCGCCGTTGACAGCTTGCGTCTCGACGACGAGGCCGATGAGTTCATGCGTCAGGTAGCTTTCCATGCGGTAATGGCGCGACCAAGGCGGCTCGGTGGCGTCGACATAGAAACTCGCCGCTTCGCCGAAATCCCAACTTTCCTGTTCTCCGGGAAGACCGGCGCCGCGCGGGCTGGTATCCGGCGCGAGCAGTGCGAGCCCGAGCTCGGCCGCGACGCGTTGCGCGCCCGCCTTGGTCGGGAAGGTTTCTTCCGTGCTTGTCAGCCCGGCGAGGTAGATGAGCAGCGGAACGGGCGCCTGCGTTGCCTGCGGCGGCAGAAAGAGCGCGAAACGCATCGGCAGCCCAATCTCGCGCGAGGCGTGTCGATAGAAGCGTTGCACACCGCCGAAGCAGCTATGCTCGCTGATCAACTCCAAATTTTGCGCGGCCGCCATCAATACACCACTACCGCGCGGATCGATTCGCCACGCTCCATGAGTTCGAAGCCACGGTTGATTTCGGACAACGGCAGCGTATGCGTGATCAGATCATCGATATTGATCCGGCCTTCCATGTACCAGTCGACGATGCGCGGGACGTCGGTACGGCCGCGGGCGCCGCCGAAGGCCGAACCTTCCCATTTGCGCCCGGTGACGAGCTGAAACGGCCGGGTGCTGATTTCGGCGCCTGCCGGGGCTACGCCGATGATGATGCTGCGCCCCCATCCCTTGTGTGTGCACTCGAGCGCTTGGCGCATGACCTGCGTGTTGCCGATGCATTCGAAGCTGTAGTCGGCGCCGCCGTCGGTGAGCTGGACGATGGCATCGACGACGTTTGCGGTGGCCTTGGCGTCGATGAAATGCGTCATGCCAAAGCGACGTGCCATGGCCTCGCGCGCCGGATTGATGTCGATGCCGATGATCTTGCCGGCGCCGATCAGGCGCGCGCCCTGGATTACGTTCAAACCGATGCCGCCGAGCCCGAAGACCGCGACGTTGGCCCCAGCCTCGACCTTGGCCGAAAACAGAACGGCGCCGATACCCGTGGTAACGCCGCAACCGATGTAGCACACCTTGTCGAAGGGCGCGTCCTCGCGAATCTTCGCTACCGCGATTTCGGGCAAAACGGTGTAGTTACTGAACGTCGAGGTGCCCATGTAATGCAGGATCGGCGTGCCGTCGAGGCTGAAGCGGCTGGTGCCGTCCGGCATCAGCCCCTTGCCTTGCGTCGCGCGAATGCTCTGGCAGAGATTTGTTTTGCGGCTTAGGCAGAACTTGCACTGCCGGCATTCCGGGGTGTACAGCGGAATGACGTGATCGCCGGGTTTCACCGAAGTGACCCCGGCGCCAACGTCCACGACGAGGCCGGCGCCTTCATGGCCAAGGATCGCGGGAAAAATGCCTTCCGGGTCAGCGCCAGAGAGCGTGTACTGGTCGGTGTGGCAGATGCCCGTGGCCTTGATCTCGATCAGGACTTCACCCGCCTTGGGGCCGGCCAGGTCGACGGTTTCGATGGTCAGGGGAGCACCTGATTTCCAGGCGACAGCAGCTTTTGTTTTCATCGGTTGGCCGGATCGAGTTGGAGGGTTGATCGTGGAAACACGGGATGGTCATCCCGAATTCCGAGTGGTACGGTAGACGGGCCGCCATGGGCGGAGTTCATTCGTTGCCATTTCCCCAGAAGACCATGAAGTTGAAGCGTTACCTCATCACTCTCGCCCTGCTCGTCGCTTCCATGCCCGCGTCGGCGATCTACATCTCTGAAAAGATGGTGAATGACTATCTCGAGAAGAAGATCGCCGAGAAGAACCAGAAGGACGTCAAGGTGCTCAATTCGCACGTGGCCCTGCTCGATGGGTATGCCTCGATCTGCGCCAGCGTGCGCAGCCGCTACCTCGCGAAGGATGTCGACTTCTGCGCCGACATGACGCCCGCGTGGCGGCAGGAAACAGCGTCGCTGCACGCCACGCGCATGGCCCTCGTCTCGTTTGACGCCCCGGGGGTCCCGCCGCAGCAAATCGAAGCGCTGAAAACGCTGCTTAATCAGATCGTGTTGCCGCGGCTGGAGGGCGTCGAGCTGTACCGGACCGAAGAATTGATCGGAAAGCGGATTTCGAGCGTCAAGGTCGTCCCCGGGCAACTCGACATCGCGATGTAGAAGAAGGTATTGCCGCGGCCAAGAGCCGCCAGCCCCACGAGCCAGTGATAAGATCGTCGAGCGATGTGAGGATTGCCGTTTCCGTATCGCTTGATTTCGGATCTCTTCGTCGAACAGAAAAGTACCAAGGACAAGGTAGTTCCATGACCAGGGACCCCGCGACTGCCGATATTGCCGGCGACGACTTGAGCGCCCAGCGCTTCAGGATGCTCCGGGACATCGCCAAAGACCTTGCCGGCGACGTCGTCTTCCCCACCTGCTTCGACGCCGCGCTCGGTCTGCGCAAGAAGCTCCAGGACCCAAACATCAGTGCCTCCGGCATCGCACGCATCGTGGCCGCCGAGCCGCTGATCGCCGCAAAGCTCTTGCAGCTGGCCAACTCGGCGTATTACAGCCCGCCGGGCGAACAGGCGCGCGACATTCAGGGCGTCATCGTGCGGCTTGGCGTAGACGTCGTGCGTACCACCGCGCTGGCCATTGCCATGCGGCAGTTACTGCGCGCCAAGGACATGGCGATCTTCAGCGATCTGGCTCAAGCACTCTGGGAGCATTCGATCAAGACGGCCGCTGCGGCGCACGTCGTGGCGCGCGTGCACACCCGGCTCGATCCGGGCGAAGCGCTGCTCGCCGGGCTGGTCCATGATCTGGGTGCGTTCTACATGCTGTATCGGGCGAGTCAGGATGACGATTTGCGCGTTCGGCCCGACACCATGAAGCATCTCATCATGCAGTGGCATGAGAGCGTCGGCGTCTCGCTGCTCAATGCCCTCGGGCTGCCGGAAGAGATCGTCAACGCGACGATCGACCATGACCGGCCGCGTAGCGTGCCGATACCGCCGCGTTCGTTGGCCGACGTTCTCTACGTCGCCAATGGGTTGGCCGGTGCTCAGTTCGAGTGGCTGCTGCAGGACATCGTTCCAGTGCCGGATGAGACGCGCGCACTGCGCGAGCATTATGGCGATCTCCTCGGCGACATCAAGGCCGAAGCCGCGGGTATGACCGGTGTTTTCGTCTGAGTTCTTGCCGCAGAACTGAAAACCGTGGCCAGGGTCCTATAATTATGACGGTCGCGACGCGGCGGGTTCGCGGAAGGCACGTCATCGTAGCAAGTGCGGTTGGGACCGCAGGAGGCCACCATGAAATCGAAGAAAGTTCTCCAGATCGTGCGCGCGCTCGACTTTGCCGCTTGGGCGCATTCGTCCCAACGCCGTAAAGGGGGCGAGGGTGAACCGTACATCAACCACCTCACCGAGGTATCGCGCCTGGTGGCTCAGGCAACCGGCGGCAAGGATGCGACCTTGATCATCGCCGCCTTGCTGCATGACGTTCTCGAGGACCAGGGCAAGCATGTGAACTACGAGATGCTCGTCGGCAACTTCGGCAAGCGCGTGGCGAAGATCGTACGCGAGGTGACCGATGACATGTCGTTGCCCAAGGCAGAACGCAAGCGTCTGCAGATCGAGCATGCGCCGCATTTGTCGCGCCGAGCCAAGATCCTGAAGATCGCCGACAAGGCCGCCAACCTCAACTCGATTATCGAAAGCCCGCCCAAGGACTGGTCCGTGCAGCGAAAGCGCGAATACTTTGCCTGGGCGGCCGAAGTGGTGGCTGGCTGCCGCGGCGTCAATCCGTGGATCGAATCCGTCTTCGATGAACGTCTGGGCGAAGGCAATTTTTGAGGCTTGAGCAACGCGCACCGGGGCGGCAAAACGTTTACTTGCCGCTCGCGAAGACGGAAACGCGGGCATTGAAACGAGTAGCACCTCAACAATAAAGAGAACGACCTCATGACTTCATCATTGATCGAATTTATTCGCTCGCTGCCGAAAGCCGAATTGCATTTGCATATCGAAGGCTCGCTCGAACCGGAATTGATGTTCGATCTGGCTCATCGCAACGGCGTTGCGCTTCCCTACGCTTCGGTCGACGCCGTCCGCGCGGCTTACGAGTTCGACGATCTGCAATCGTTTCTCGACCTTTACTACGCCGGCGCCGCCGTGCTGCAGACGGAGCGCGACTTCTACGATCTCACGCGTGCCTACGTGCAACGTGCACGTGCGGATGGCGTGCGTCACACCGAGTTGTTCTTCGATCCGCAAACGCACACCGTACGCGGTGTGGCGATAACGACCGTGTTCGCCGGCATCGCCCGCGCGCTGCGCGAGGCGAAGGCGGAGGACCGTTTCTCTGCGCTCATGATCCTGTGCTTCCTGCGCCATTTGAGTGAAGACGATGCCTTTGCCACGCTCGATGCCGCGTTGCCGCTGAGGGCCCAATATGCTGATCTTTGGATCGGCGTAGGGCTCGACTCGGGAGAGCGCGGCAATCCACCGGAAAAGTTCGCCCGTGTTTTCGCAAAAGCGCGCGAGCAAGGCTTGCGCCTTGTCGCACACGCGGGCGAGGAAGGGCCGGCGGCTTACATCAAAGATGCGCTCGACGTTCTACATGCCGAACGCATCGACCACGGCGTACGGTGCGAAGAGGACCCGATCCTGGTGAAGCGACTTGCCGAAAGCGGTATTCCGCTGACCGTCTGCCCGTTGTCCAACCTGAAACTGTGTGTCGTGAAGGATCTGCGTGAACACAATCTGGCGCGCCTGCTGCGCCAAGGATTGCGAGTCACGATCAACTCGGACGATCCGGCTTATTTCGGCGGCTATATCGGCCGCAACTTCGTGGCCACGGCCGAAGCACTGAATCTCACACGCGAAGAGCTGCGCCAACTCGCACGCAACAGTATTGAGGCTTCGTTCGCCGGGGAAGACGATAAGCGGCGCTGGCTGGCGGAGATCGGCGCTCTTCCGCTGGAATGAAGAGGGTAGCAAGCGGGGAAACGAGCGAACAAACGAGCGAGTTCCCGGAATCGGCTGAGTTGCCCGACCTGCAAACGCTCGCCGCGCGCAGCGCGGAATGGATAGTGCAGGCGGATGGGCTGTTAATCACGGCCGGAGCCGGCATCGGCATCGATTCCGGGTTGCCCGATTTCAGAGGGCCGCAAGGATTCTGGCGGGCGTATCCGACGCTTGGCAAGGCGGGGTTGGCGTTCGAGGAAATCGCCAGCCCCGAGGCCTTCGTTCGCCATCCTCGCCTTGCGTGGGGGTTCTATGGCCACCGACTCAATCTCTATCGCGCCACGGAACCGCATGTGGGCTTCGGAATCCTCAGACGCTTCGGCGAAAGCCGGCCCCGCGGTTGCTTCGTCTTCACAAGCAATGTCGACGGCCAGTTCGTCAAAGCTGGCTTTGATTCGATGCGCATCGTCGAATGCCACGGTTCGCTGCATCATTTGCAGTGCCTCGATCGTTGCTGCGACGACATCTGGCCGGCTGACGCTTTTCACCCCGAGGTCGACGAGACGCATTGTCTCTTGATCTCGGACTTGCCCCTTTGCCCGCGCTGCGGAGGATTGGCCCGCCCTAATGTACTGATGTTTGGCGATTGGGGATGGCTTGAGGAACGCAGCGACGCGCAGCACGAGCGTTTTGCCGCTTGGCGCCAGAAGGTCGGGAAACTCGTCGTCATAGAGGTCGGGGCGGGTACCAGTATCCCCACGGTTCGCCGGCTCGGCGAGTCGATCAACGGCGTGCTGATCCGCATCAATCCGGACGAACCGCAATTGCGTAGCGGGCAAGGGGTCTCCATCGCGTGTGGCGGACGTGCCGCCCTGGAAGCAATCGCAGCGGCGATGGAACACGAAACGAGGTGAGCGCGATCAAGGGACCTCGCTCCCTGGCGTTGAGGGTTGAAAGTTGGCGGCAAGGCGGCGAGGCTCATCAGCGGCGATTCGCAAGCGCAGCAAAGAGCCCTTTCCGTCGTATAGGACGGATAAAGGAACCTCGTCGCGCGAAGCGTGTCCGCAACGTGACGAGCAATTCAGATCTCCGGTTGTCCAGCTTAGCCGTAGTCTTGAGAATCGAAATACCGTTCGCCAAGTAAATCGCCTTGACGCTGGCAACAAGGTTTGCCAGCGTATCGGGCTTCTTTTCGTTATCCCTGCGGTGTCAGGTAGGATCGTGTTCCGACCCCGTGCGGTTCGCTTTGCCAACGACAAAACGTGGAATCAACTCACCCAATGCACGCAGCCCTGCCTTTACGCCATTTCCTGCTCGCGCTCGCCGTCGTCGGCGTCTGGGGCAGCAACTTCGTCGTCATCAAACTTGCGTTGGGGCAGTTGCCGCCCTTGCTGTTCGCTGCCCTGCGTTTCACGCTTGTCCTGTTGCCCGGGATGTTTTTCCTCCCGCGTCCGACAGTACCTTGGCGAAACGTCGCGCTCTATGGCTTGCTCATCGGCGTAGGCCAGTTCGGGTTGCTCTACGTCGCCATGAACGGGCACATATCGCCGGGTATCGCCTCCCTCGTCGTGCAGGTTCAGGTCTTTTTCACGATCGGCCTGTCGATGCGCCTCACCGGCGAACGCGTGCGCTTTTTTCAGTGGGTGGCCTTGCTCCTCGCCACCGCCGGGATCGCGGTCATCGTCCAGCATACGGACGGCAGCACCACGATCGCCGGCCTGACGATGGTCGTTCTTGCCGCGCTGGCCTGGGCGGGCGGCAACATCGCGGCCAAACAGGGGCAGCCGGCGAACATGCTGGCTTACGTGGTGTGGTCCAGTGCGTTCGCAATTCCGCCGCTTTTTGCGCTCTCGTTGTGGCTGGAGGGATGGGGGGCGGTCGTCGCCGGCGTGCGTGACGCCGACCTCGGCGCATGGGCGGCGATTGCGTGGCAGGCTTGGGCCAACTCGCTGTTCGGTTATGCGATGTGGGGCTGGCTGTTGGCCCGGCATCCGGCGGCGACGATTACCCCGATGGCCCTGTTGGTGCCAGTCTTCGGAATGGGAACCTCGGCGCTTTATCTCGGGGAGACGCTGCCAGCCTGGAAGCTCACGGCAGCGACGTTGGTGTTGGCCGGTTTGGCGCTCAACCTGTTGTGGCCTCGGTTGCGTCTCCGGCTCGCGCGAGGCAACGCCACCTAATTGCCGCGTGCGAACATGAACGGGAGTAACGAGGAATAGGCGCTGCGGTTCGCCTTATTGACCCCGCCGTTCGGCCCGGTCGAGCGCCTCAAGGTACTCGATCATCAGCTGCGTTGACTGCACCCCGTTGTAGTCGTTGATTGCCAGACGAAAGGCGGCACGGATGCGTGCGCCGGGCGTGGCGCCGAAATTGAACTGAATCGCGTCCAGGCGCTGCTCGCCCTTGCGCAAACGCAGCTTCAGGTGTTTCTCCTTGAGCACGCGCTGGCTTTCAACGATGAACTCGTCTTCGAACAACGGCGCGGGGAACCCCTGACCCCATACCTCGTTTTCGAGCAGACGCACGGTGTCGATCGAAAAATAGCCGCTTTCCAGCGGCCCGTCGGTTTCCAGCGTCCGCGAACGGTCGGCGGGGGCCAGGAGTTCGTCGACGACGGTGGCGAAGAGATCGCGGAAGCGCGCGAAATCGGTTTCCAGGATCGTCGCGCCAGCCGCCATCGCGTGACCGCCAAAACGCAGCAGGAGGCCGGGCGCACGTTTTGAGACGAGGTCGAGAGCGTCGCGCAGGTGCAATCCGGGGATCGATCGCCCCGAGCCCTTGATCTGCCCGTCGGCGACCGTCGTATCGCCGCGGGCGAAGGCGAACACGGGGCGGTGCAGTTTGTCCTTGATGCGCGACGCGAGAATTCCGACCACGCCCTGATGCCACTCGGGGTCGAACAGCGCCAGGCCGGCACCTTCGCTCACTGCGACATCGTCCAGATGCAGCAGCGCCTGCTCCTGCATATCCGATTCGATGCTCTTGCGTTCGCGATTGAGCGCATCGAGCTGCTGCGCGATCGATAGGGCGCGGCCCTCGTCGTCGGTAATCAGGGCTTCAATGCCGAGCGACATGTCGGAGAGCCGCCCGGCGGCGTTGAGACGCGGTCCGACGATGAAACCGAGGTCGAGGCTCGTCGCCTTGGCCGGGTCGCGGCCGGCGGCGCGGAAAATGGCGCGCACGCCGGGATTGAGCTTGCCGGCGCGCATGCGCTTGAGGCCCTGGTCGACGAGGATGCGGTTGTTGCGGTCGAGCTTCACGACGTCGGCCACGGTGCCCAGCGCCACGAGGTCGAGCAGGGCGCCCAGATTGGGTTCGCGGCGACCGCTGCCTTCGGCGAACCATCCGCGCGCGCGAAGTTCGGCGCGCAGGGCGAGCATTACGTAGAACATGACGCCGACGCCGGCGATGCACTTGCTCGGAAAGCGGCAATTTGGGTGGTTCGGATTGACGATGCACGTCGCTTCGGGCAGTTCGTCGCCCGGCAGGTGATGGTCGGTGATCAGCGTCGCAATGCCGAGTTCGTTCGCCCGCGCCACGCCCGCGATGCTCGCGATGCCGTTGTCTACGGTGACGATGAGGTCCGGGCGCAGGCTGGCGGCAAGATCGACTATTTCCGGCGACAGTCCGTAACCGTAGGTGAAACGGTTAGGGACGATGTAATCGACGCTCGCCGCTCCATCCGGGGTCGCCGGACCGATCATCGCCCGCAGCGCCCGGATGCCTACGGCGCAGGCCGTGGCTCCGTCGCAGTCGTAGTCGGCCACAATGACGATGCGGGCCTGCGCCTCGATGGCGTCGGCGAGCAGCGCGCCGGCCTGTTCGGTACACGTCAGGGTGCCCGGTGGCAACAGCCCCTTGAGTTCGTAATCGAGTTCGCTGCGCTGCTCGATGCCGCGCGCGGCGTAGATGCGGGCGAGCAGCGGATGCAGCCCCTGTTGTTCGAGTTGCCATTGAATGCGCGGCGGGGCCGTACGGGCCTTCAGGGTTGTCATGCCGCTTCGTCCTTCCTTCGCTGACTGGCCAATTGCTCGGCAAGTTGACGCAGGGGCGTCGGCCGCCGCCAGAGCTTCCAGGCATCAAAGCGCGCATGATCAGCGGTCAACGTACCGAAGGCGGTTGGCGCCACGAGGTGCAGACGATCGATCTGTCCCTTCCTCAATGCTTCTCCCAGAGGCATGAACCAGTCGCGGTCAAGGTCGGCGAGCACCGTCCGGTAGGCGGCCGCATTTTCGTATTGAACCGGCCGCAAAAGCTGATCGAGAACGACGAGGTGATGGCTGTCGGCGGCCGCGTGCTCGAACAGTCGCCGCGCATCGACCGGCAGCCGGTGGCTCGGAACGCCTGCCGCGCGGGCGAAGCCGGCGGGTAACGGGGCGGCGCTCCAGACGCCGTCAAAGTCGCTTTCGCGGCGCTCGGGAAGCGGCCCGGCACCCCACAACCAGAGACTATTGACGGGCAAGAGGCCGGCACGCTCGCGTTCGGCGTTGAGCGGCAGGGTATGCAAAAGCATCTGGACTTCGTTGAGGCTCCGGCGCAATTCCCGCGCGTCGGTGGCGCCGGCGAGAATCTGGTCGACGCCACGGCCTGCGACGGCCGAAAGCGGCGGCAGATCGGAGTGTGCCGTCAACATAGTGTCGGATACTTCGAGATACCAACGCTCCGGGGCGACGGCATGAAAACGGCCGAGGTCGCCGAAATGCGCGTTCAGCGCGGCGACATAGTCCCTTGCCGTGTCCGGCCCCAGTTCGAACTGGCTGGCATCGGCGAGCACGAGGCGATCCTGGTGGAAGCGCAGATGCACCGGGTCGGCGGCCATCCAGGTGGTGGAGGCCGGGTCGATGGGCGCCGTCTCGCCCAGCAACCGGAAAGCCGCGTGCGAGGTGCCGGGCTCATGGCCAAACAGCGATGAGAGCGCATGTTCCTCCGGCTGCACCGGGCCGACGTCGACGTGGCTACGGGCTAATAGCCGTTCGAGCCCGGGACAGGCGAGGTCGGAATAGGTGGCTTCGTCGGCAGGTTCCGGCCAGAGCAGTTCGGGAACGAAGAGGGTTAGCGGCATGGGGCCAATCAGAACTTCGGTTGCGGAGATTCGGCCGGGCGGCGAATGCCGGGGCCGGGCTTTTGGCCAGGCCCTCTTGGGCGGCGGACCGGCAAAGACGACGATGCGGCGAAAAGTGTACCATAGCGGCTTGCCGGGCCTTCGGCGCGGTGTTTGCCCACCTTCTCGGCTCGCTGCGTCAATGTATGTAGCGCGAGCGGAGCCGGCTTCGGCCGTTTCCGAAACCCGATCCACACCAACAAGAACCCGCAATGGCACTCCCCTACGAATTGATGATCGGCCTGCGTTACACGCGGGCCAAACGCCGAAACCACTTCATCTCGTTCATTTCCCTGATATCGATGTGCGGTATCGGCCTCGGCGTTGCCGCGCTGATCGTCGTGCTTTCCGTCATGAACGGTTTTCAGACCGAGCTGCGCAGCCGCATCCTGGCGGTTGTTTCCCACGTCCAGATCAGCGGTGCCAACGGCGAGATGGCCGGATGGGAAAGCGTCGCCGCACAGTCCACCCAGCAGCCCGGCGTGCTCGCCGCCGCCCCGTTCATTCAGGCGCAGGGAATGCTTTCCTTCGGGCCGTCGGTGCGTGGGGCGATGGTGCGCGGCGTGCTTCCTGATCTCGAAGACAAGGTGGCCGATTTCCGCCCGCACATGAAGGAAGGCAGCCTCGAGAGCCTGGCGCCCGATTCGTTCAACATTGTGCTCGGCATCGAACTGGCCCGTGCGCTCGGCGTCTTCGTGGGCGACAAGGTCACACTGATTGCCCCGCAAGGCATCGTTACGCCAGCGGGCGTCGTGCCGCGCCTGAAAACGTTCACGGTGAGCGGCGTTTTCGAGGTCGGCATGTTCGAATACGACAGCGGTCTGGCATTGATCCGCATGGAAGACGCGCAGCGCCTCTATCGCATGGATGACCGAGTTTCGGGCGTTCGGCTCAAACTTGCCGACCTGTTCCAGGCGCCGACGATCGTGCGTCAGTTGGCCGCCCGGCTCGACGTGCCTGCGTACATCAGCGACTGGTCGCGCAGCCACGCCAACTTCTTCCGCGCCGTACAGATCGAAAAGAACATGATGTTCATCATCCTTTCGTTGATCGTCGCGGTGGCCGCGTTCAATATCGTATCGACGCTCGTGATGGCGGTGACTGACAAGCAGGCGGATATCGCGATCTTGCGCACGCTGGGGGCGACGCCGCGCAGCATCATGGCCGTGTTCATGGTGCAGGGCGCGCTGATCGGCTTCATCGGTCTCGGACTCGGGGTGCTCGGTGGAGTAACGCTGGCGCTCAACGTCGATGTCGTTGTGCCTTTCATCGAGCGCGTCCTCGGTACACAGCTGATGTCGAAAGAGGTCTATTACATTTCCAGCCTGCCGTCGGAACTGCAATGGCGGGACGTCACCACGATCACCGCGGTTTCGTTCGCGCTGTCGTTGCTGGCGACGATTTACCCAAGCTGGCGCGCATCGCGCGTCAATCCGGCGGAGGCCTTGCGTTATGAGTGATGAAACGAAAATCGTCCTGTCCTGCCAGGGGCTTAAGAAAACCTACCGTCAAGGCTCGGGTGCCGGCGAAGTACCGGTGCTGCTTGGGGTCGACCTGCAAATCAAGGCCGGCGAGCGGGTGTCGGTGATTGGCGCATCCGGGTCAGGCAAGAGCACGCTGCTGCATCTCCTTGGTGGCCTGGATTCGGTCACGGAAGGAAGCATAGAACTCATGGGGCGGGACATGGCGGCCGTCGGCGATGCCGAGCGTAGCCTGCTGCGCAATCGCCATCTCGGCTTCGTCTATCAGTTCCATCACCTGTTGCCTGAATTCACGGCACTGGATAACGTCGCCATGCCGCTTTATATCCGGCGTACGCCGAAGGCCGAAGCGCAGGAGCGGGCGGCTGCCGTGTTGGCCGACGTGGGGCTGGCGCATCGTCTCGATCACCGGCCGTCCGAGCTGTCTGGGGGCGAACGTCAGCGCGCGGCCATTGCCCGCGCTCTGGTTACCGAGCCGGCCTGCGTTCTCGCCGATGAGCCGACCGGCAATCTTGACCGGCATACGGCGGAGAGCGTCTTCGAGCTCATGCTGGCTCTGAACCGCTCGCGGCAGACGAGCTTCGTGATCGTTACGCACGACCCGGGGTTGGCCGCGCGTGCTGATCGCATCATGACCTTGCTCGATGGGAAGTTCGCCGACGCGATGTGAGGCCCCCGGGCGCAGCCGGCGGAGGGCGATTAAGCAGCGGTCGCGTTGATTTCTGCGATGACGTTCTGGAGCGCGGGTAGCTGAGCCGGGCAAACCTTCTCGGCGAGAGCCCGTATAGCTACGAGACAAACCTCGACATCGCGCACCGATTTGCACGCATGGACCTGTCCGGCGATCGCTTCTGACTGGGTGCCGAAACTATCGACGGCAAAGTCGGTAAGCAGGAATTTCGCTTCGGAAAGGATGATTTCCGGATCAAGGCCAATCGGGCTTCCTGCCGCGGGTAAGGCGGCAGGCTGAGCAGGGAGAGCGGAGGCCGCTGACGCAGGTGGCGGTATGGGAACTTTGCCGTTGGAGCCGATAAACCCTTCCCGAATTAACGCGCCAATTTCTGTCAGCGCTTCGTCGCCCTGAAAAACGACCTTTCCAAGAAGATCGCCGAGCGTTTTCGGCTTATCGAGCAATATCAAGACGCTACGCCGCTTCATGTGCAGCTTGTACGTCCTGTGTTTGACCTCTTCTTCACCTTTTGGGGTGATGTACAGAGTCGCCGACAAGTCCATGTTTACCTCATTTGTTAAGACGGCAAGATCCGCCAAGCAAAACCAAGGTAGCTAAACGCTTACAACCTGAACCGCGAAATCGACTTGCCGAGGATATCGGCTGTTTTTCCGAGTTTTTTCACCGAACGCTGCACGGCTGCAAGATCTTCCTCGCTGCGGGATTCCGTGTACGTCCTGGCGATGTCGTCGAAACCCCGTACCTGATCGGAAAGCGTCTGCGCGTTTTCCTGGATCGCCGAGGTGAGATTGATCAGCTTCATCTGCATAACCTTCAACGAAGCCATCATGCTCGAGCTGTCTTCCTTAGCAACGGGGATGTCGATGCCCAGGTCGCCGCTGGCGATCTTGCGCATGCTGTCGGCGGCATCCTTAGGTTCGCCGCCCAGCTGCTTGAGGATCGAATTACGCATACGCCAGATCAGGATCGACAGTATGGCCAGCAGAGCGGCTCCAACGGCCAGAAACACGCGGGACTGCTGCCAGAAGCGTTCGTCGATGTCGTCAATGTAGAAGCCGATGCCAGGCATCCAACCCCACGGCTCGAACTTCACAACACCGTTCAGTTTCGGGAACTGCTGATCCTTGTTCGCCGCACCGGGCTTGGGGGTTTTGAGCTCGAGGAAGCCCTTGTTGTCGCGGCTTTGGGCGAGCGCTTCGCGGTAAGCCTGTACGGCGGTCCGGCCATCCGGCAGCTTGCCGCCGTCGTCCGGCTTGCCCATGCGGCTGGCGATAGGGTGCAGGACGAAGTAATCGTCCGTCAGCGTGCGAATGAAAAAGTAGTTGTTGGCGCCCTGCTTTTGCGCACCGATGGCTTCCTTGGCTCGTGTTTGAGCCTCTTCGCGAGAAAGCTTGCCTGAGGTTTCCAGGCCGTAGTAGTACTTGAGTTGCGAGTCGGCGAAATCGAGCAGTTGCGTGATTTGAGCGCGGCGCTCCTCCATCAGGCCCTGCCGCAGACTATAGAGACCGAAGGTCCCCATTCCGAGGAGGCCTGCCAGCGAGGCCAGAATGATAATCAGAACCCGGGTCTTCAGACGCATACGATTCTCCCCAATTGGTACGTAATTATTCTCGTCGCACCGCGCGCCAAAATCTTCGCTGGCGGCACTGCAGCAGGGTGAGCTTAACCCCGCTCCAGCCGATGCGCAATCGAAGGTCCGACTGAATGAACTATATCCTCCGTCATATGCAATTGGTCAATGTATCGAGAATGTAAATTCTTGCTAAAATCAGCCGTCATTGCCCACCCCGCTTTGTTGCGAGTGGTTCTCGGTCTTGCTCTGCCCCGGGAGTCGAATCATGCCGGCAAATCTCCTCGATCAGTTACGCCAGATGACCGTTGTTGTCGCGGATACAGGCGACATCGAGTCGATCGAGGCGTTCGCTCCTCGCGACGCTACCACCAACCCCTCACTGATCACCGCCGCCGCCCAGATGCCGCAGTATCAGAGCATCGTGGACGAAACCCTGCGCCAGGCAAAGGAATTGTGCGGACCGGAAGCGCCGGCCTCCGCAATCGTCTCGGCGGCCTTTGACCGGCTCGCGGTCTCTTTCGGTCTGCGTATCCTCAAGGTCATTTCAGGTCGCGTTTCGACCGAGGTGGATGCTCGCTTGTCCTACGATACCGGCGCGACGATTGCCAAGGCACGCCAGTTGATCGGGTTATACGAGGCCGCGGGCGTGTCCCGGGAGCGTGTTCTGATCAAGATCGCCGCTACCTGGGAAGGGATTCAAGCGGCGGCGATTCTGGAAAAGGAAGGCATCCACTGCAATTTGACCTTGCTGTTTGGCTTGCATCAGGCGGTGGCCTGCGCTGAAGCGGGTGTAACGCTGATCTCGCCTTTTGTAGGCCGCATTCTCGATTGGTACAAAAAGGAGACTGGCCGCGCTTCGTATCTGCCCGAAGAAGATCCGGGCGTACTTTCCGTTACCGCGATCTATACTTACTACAAGAAGTTCGGCTATGAGACGGAGGTGATGGGCGCCAGCTTCCGCAACATTGGCGAGATCGTCGGATTGGCCGGCTGCGATCTGCTCACGATATCTCCGTCGCTGCTTGCCGAATTGCGGGCGAGCGAAGGTGTTTTGGAACGCAAGCTGGCCGCGGAGAAGGCCGCGTGCGCATCCGTCGAAAGGATTTCGATGGACAAAGCGATGTTTGAGCAGATGCACGCGGCGGACCGGATGGCAACGGAGAAGCTCGACGAAGGGATCGCGGGTTTCACCAAGGCGCTCGAAACGCTTGAAGCCCTTCTGGCCGCGCGGCTAACGTCGATTTGACGCGTCCGCCGACGGGAAAGAGCTGGACGAACAGAGGGCCGGGGAGGGCTCCGGGGTCAGGGAAAGGCGGGGAACCGCCTTTCCCTGATTTCTTTTGCGCATCGCCTTTGCAGTCACATTCCCACTAGAGCGGTTTCAGGGACATTTGGTGCTACCCGTCGCTTGATGGACAATGCCGGATTCATCGACGCGGCGCTTTATCCAAAAAACTGAAGGGGCGACCAGCGACCGAACAGGGGGCCGGCTTTCATGCGTCTTTCCATTCTTGCGTTCGCCTGCGGGGTTGGCTGGCTGCAGGCGCAAGGCGTATTGCCTCCGCCGCTCCTTATTGCCCTAGCCGCTCTATTTGGTTGCGTCGGGCTTGCCCTGACCTTCTCGAAATACCGCTGGCTGGCGGGCATTGGCATTGTGGTGGGATGGGGGTTGCTCGGTTTTTCCTGGGCGGGCTGGTTCGCGCACTCGCGTATGGCTAACCACCTTTCCGAGGCATGGGAAGGGAAGGATGTCATGGTTACCGGAGTCGTCGCGGCTTTGCCGCAACGCTTCGAGCGCGGGGAGCGCTTTCTTTTCGATGTCGAATCTGTCGAGCCTCTCGATGCCGTCGTTCCCGCTCGCGTGCTGTTGTCGTGGTATCACGGCTGGGACGAAGTGGATGAGACCGATGCCTCCTCGTTCCCGGGAGCAGTACGTCCCGGCGAGCGCTGGCGTTTTACCGTGCGTCTAAAGCGGCCCCACGGAAATGCCAACCCATACGCCTTCGACTACGAGGCGTGGTTGCTCGAACGCAATATCCGGGCAACCGGCACGATCCGCGCGCGCGGTATGGCGGAGAATCTTGGCACCACGAGCTGGCAGCCGGGCTATGTCTTGGAACGGGTGCGTGATCGAGTGCGCGAGCGTTTCATTTCAGCGATGCCTGACGCGCCTTACGTCGGTGTGCTGACCGCCCTCGCGATTGGCGACCAACGCTCGATCCCGAGCGCGCAGTGGCAGCTCTTCAATCGTTCGGGCATCACGCACCTCGTCAGCATCTCCGGGTTGCACGTGACGATGGTCGCGGCACTGTTCGCCTGGCTGGTCAACGTCACATGGCGACGCAGCGAGCGGCTCATGCTGCGGTTGCCTGCGCAGAAGGCGGCTGTGGCGGGAGGATGGTGCGCAGCTCTTGCCTATGCGTTGCTGGCCGGATTCGAAATACCGGCGCAACGGACGGTTTACATACTCAGCGTCGTGGCCTTGACGCTGTGGTCGGGACGGCATTTCGGTGTCGGGCGAACATTGCTGCTCGCTCTGTTTGTCGTGCTCGCGCTAGATCCCTGGGCTGTTCTGGCGACCGGGTTCTGGCTATCCTTCGGAGCCGTGGCGGTACTCCTGTTCGTCGGCGCAACGCAGGTCGGCGAAGCGCGCGGATGGCGTCCCTTAGTCTACCGGTGGGGCGCAGCGCAGTGGGCGGTGACGATTGGCAGCCTGCCGCTGCTCTTGCTCTTCTTCCAGCAGTTCTCGCTGGTTTCGCCGCTCGCCAACGCGGTCGCCATTCCGCTCGTCAGTTTCGCCGTTACGCCGTTGTCCCTGGCCTTCGCAGTGATTCCATGGTCGCCGTTGCTGCACGCTGCCCATGCACTGTTTGCGATGCTCGCCACATTTCTCGAATGGCTGTCAGTGTGGCCGGTGTGGCAGCAGGCCGCGCCACCGTGGTGGGCGATCGGCATGGCCACGATCGGAATTGCTTGGGCTTTGTTGCCCAAGGGTTTTCCCGCGCGCTGGCTCGGGCTTTGTCTGGTATCCCCCGCGCTGTTCCTTTCGCCTCCGAGGCCTTCGGCAGGTGAGGCGTGGGTGGATGTCCTCGACGTCGGTCAAGGGCTTTCGGTCCTTGTGCGCACTACAGAGCACACGTTGCTCTATGACACGGGGCCGACCTATGGCCCGGGTGCCGACGCCGGCCAGCGGGTGGTTGTTCCATACTTACGAGCCATCGGCGTGCGGCGGCTCGATGCGCTCATGGTTTCGCATCGGGATAAGGATCATGCGGGAGGTTTGGCCGCCGTACGAGAAACCGTAGGCGCAGACCGTATCGTGTCGTCGATCCCCAACTTGGGCGATCGGTGCATCGCGGGAGACGAATGGGATTGGGATGGCGTTCGTTTCACGGTTCTGCATCCGACGACGGGCGATTTTGACGACGTAAGGCCGGCCTCACTTCGTGCCGGCAATGGAATGAGTTGTGTATTGAAAGTTGCGTCAAAGGGCGGCAGCATCCTGCTCACGGCCGACATCGAGGCAGAAGAGGAAAGGGCACTCATTCGCCGTGCGACGGCCTTGCTGCGTACGGACGTCTTGCTGGTGCCTCACCACGGCGGCCGGGGATCGTCCTCGCCTGAGTTCATCGAGGCGGTGCGACCGAAAGACGTCATATTCTCCGCCGGCTACCGGAATGCGTTTAACCATCCGCGCCCCGAAGTGGTGAAGCGTTACGCAGCGGGTCGGCGTTGGCGAACTGATCTTGAAGGATTGGTGCGGGTCACGCTCCCCGCCTCTCAGGGAGAAACCGCGGAGGTGTCCGCTTGGCGGCACGCCCGCCCGCATTACTGGCATGGGGGATGAATCCCCGGCAAGTAGCGATAATCTCTCAAAATTGAAGACTGTGCCCCCCCAAACAGCGGACGCCCTAGCGCTAGACGTACCGGCAGCCGCACCCCATGTTTCGACCCAGCCGTGTTGCCGGTTCGAGCGAAACGGAACAGAATGGCATCGTCAGTCCGGCCATGGCTTCTCTATGCGTCAAGCATTGAATCGGGTGTTCGCCGTACGTCTTGCCAGGAAAGTTTCGTCCTGTTTGGGGGCGCTATCGATCGCTGCCGGTATGGCCTGCGCCGCCGCGATGCCGGCGTCTGCCGCTGAGACGGTTATCCGGTACTTCCCGGTCGGGTCGATCTACGAATACCGCTGGCGTCTGCTCCAACTGGCACTCGAACATACAGTCTCCACCGACGGACCCTTCCGCCTCGTCCCGCACGACGAGGACATCACCCAAAATCGAGCCGTCTTTCTTCTGCAGAAGAAAGACCTAGGCGTTATTGCGTTGGGAACGAACGAAGAACGCGAGGCAAGACTGCGACCGGTGCGCGTCGATATCCTGCGCGGCATCGTCGGCTTCAGGCTTCTGCTTATACGTTCCGCCGATCAGGCGAAGTTCGCCCGCCTGGACGAAACAGGGCTACGCGGCAACGTGACGTTTGGGCTCAACAGCCAATGGGCCGACCTGGCGATCATGCAAAAGAACGGCTACGCCGTCGTTACCTCGACGGGGCACGAAAACCTGTTTGAAATGCTTGCGGCGGGGCGTTTCGACGCGTTTCCGCGTGGCCTTAACGAAGCCCAGCGTGAGCTCGACGAACACAAGGCGCAGTTTCCACAGTTGACCATCGAGCGTACCAAGGCACTGTTCTTCCCTTATCCGGTTTATTTCTGGGTCAACAAGGACAATGCGGCTCTGGCGGCGAGAATAGAGCGCGGCCTCAACATGGCGCTGGCCGATGGCTCGTTCCGTAAGCTTTTCGAGAGCTGGCACGCCGCCGAGATCGCGACGATGAAAAAGGAAAGGCGCCGGGTTGTGCGCCTCGATAATCCTATTCTTCCGGCCGGGCTGCCGCCGCCCGACACGGGATGGTGGTGGTCGCCCGGCGATAACTGAGCAGCGCGAGACATGAGGCGGGCGCCGGGGCTTCCGGTGTCCGAAGAGGCCGTACAACGGCAGGTTGGGGAAATCGATGCGACGACGACAAACGTTGGCCCGACGGCTGTTCTACACCATGCTGCCGTGGTACCTCGCGCTCGCGATCTCGGTGACCGCGCTCCAGCTCGTCATCCAGTATTTCTCCGTGACCGCCGCGATCTCGCAGGACTTGGAATCGTTGGGGAAGACGGTGCTGCCGGGTGTCACCGAGGCGGTATGGACGCTCGATTCGACCCACCTCGACTTTGTGGCCGACGGGATAAGAAAGAATGCGATCGTCACCGGTTTGCTCGTCCTCGACGAGTCGGGTGCCGAGTTGGTCGCGAAGGGGGAACTACCAGCCCGCAACGCCGAAGGCGAGTGGCTTGCTATCGTCCGGCGAGAAGTCGTTTTCCCGCTCGTACGCCAGGTCGTGACTCGCAACGAAACGGTCGGGCAGATGATTCTCTATTCCAACGCCACCGTCCTTTGGTCGCGGCTGAAATACGGTTTTCTCATCGTTCTGTTCAACTCGGTCGTCGTCACTGCCGGCTTATGGTGGATGTTCTCCTGGGCGACCCGGCGTCGCCTCTCAGATAGCGTTACCGCAGCGGCGGAAGTCGTATCGCGATGGGAGTACGGAGAGGGCGACGCGCATACCGAGAAGATCGTTTATCCCTATTCGGATGAACTCGGCGAATTGATTCGTGCGCTGAACGACAGCGAGACGCAGCGTGTTGAGGCGATCCTGAGGCTGAATGCGACGAATGAGAATCTGGAACGCCTTGTGGCCGAGCGAACCACCGAATTGCGACAAGCGAAGGAGGCGGCCGAGGCGGCGACGCAGGCCAAGAGCCAGTTCCTCGCCAATATGAGCCACGAGATACGCAGCCCGATCAATGCCATCCTCGGCATGCTGTATTTGGCGCTCCGCCCGGGCCTAACGCCGGCCTTGCACAATTATTTGTCGAAAGCGCAGAGCGCGGCGCACTCGCTGTTGGGACTCATCAACGATATTCTGGATTTTTCCAAGATCGAGGCAGGGAGGCTCGACATCGAGAAAGTCGAGTTCAGTCTCGACACCGTGCTGGAACGGCTCGCCGACGTCATCGGCAACCAGATCGGGCGCAAACCGGTTGAATTCCTCATCCGTTATGACCCGTCGATTCCGTCAACCCTGATCGGCGATCCGCTGCGCTTCGGGCAGGTGCTGCTCAACCTGTGCGGCAATGCCGTCAAGTTCACCGAGCAGGGCGAGGTCGAACTCGCGTTTCGCGCCACCGACGCCACGGATTCCGCCCTCACGCTCGAAGTCAGCGTCCGCGACTCCGGCCTCGGCATGACGCCGGACGTGCAAGAAAAACTCTTCCAGAAATTCACGCAAGCCGATCAATCGACGACGCGCCGATTCGGCGGTACCGGGCTCGGTCTCGCGATCAGCAAGCAACTCGTCGAACTCATGGGTGGCCGCATCTGGGTCGAGCGTTCCGAACCGGACAAAGGAACGACTATTTGTTTCACGGTACGCCTTGAGGTCGCCGGGCAGAAGCCGAGGCAGCAACTTGCCGAGCAGGTCGGCCCGCTGCTGCAGGACATCCGCGTTCTCGTCGTCGATGACAACGCCGTATCGCGCGGCATCATGGCCGAGATACTCGGTTACTTCAAACTCGACGTGTCGGTCGCGGCGGATGGCGAGGGTGCGCTTGCTGCGCTGAAGGGCGGCAGCGGCAAACCCTTCGACCTTGTTCTCATGGACTGGCGCATGCCGGGCATGAACGGCGATGAAGCCGTACGGCGCATTCACGGCGATCCTTCCATAAAAACACAGCCGAAGATCGTCATGGTCACGGCGTACGGCCGCGAGGATGTGATGCACCTTGCCGAGCAGGCGGGGGTGGATGGCTTCCTTGTCAAACCGGTGTCGCCATCGACTTTGCTCGACACGATTCTCTCCGTGCTCGGGCGCGGCCGCGTATTTTCCGAGAGCCGGCGGAAAGAAGGTTTCCTGCCCGGTTTTTCGACCTCTGGTCAGTTGGCGGGCACACGCCTTCTGCTCGTCGAGGACAACGACATCAACCGCGAATTCGCCTACGAATTGCTCAGTGCCGAGGGCATCGAGGTGGACGAAGCGGTCAATGGCGAGGACGCCGTCGCGAAAGTACGCGAAAAACCGTACGACGCGGTCCTCATGGATATCCAGATGCCGGTGATGGATGGCCTGGAGGCGGCACGTCGCATTCGCGCCATGGCGGGAGAGCCCGGGGGCGAACGTTTCGCGCGCTTGCCGATCATCGCCATGACCGCGCTGGCGATGGCTCAGGACGCCGAAAAAAGTGTCGCCGCCGGGATGAACGACCACGTGACGAAACCCATCGCGCCGGACCGGCTGCTCGCTTCGTTGTTACGGCACGTGCAGTTGCCGCAGGGTACGCCGCCTACGATCGGTATCTCCGCGCCCGCTCGCGTGGCGGATGCGGTGCCCGACGAACTGCTCAGTCTTGCGAGCATCGACGCGGCCGACGGCATTCGCCGCATTGGTGGCCGAGTGGAGGCCTATCGCAAGCAGCTGCGCCGGTTTCGTGAGCATTACACCACGGCGGCCGACGAATTGCGGGCGAGGATTTCGGCGGGCCAGCTCGACGAGGCGCGCGAGTATTGCCACGCGCTCAAGGGCGTCACGGGCAATATCGGGGCGGTCGACCTGCATGCGGAGGTGAGCCGCCTCGATGATGTGCTGAAAGCCGGCCAACCTGTCGGCGAAGCGGTACTCGCAGCAATTGCGGCCAGCCTGACACGGGTGATCGACGAGATTGCCGAACTCGGCGATCCGGCGCAGACCAGGCACGCGGCCGCACCAGCCACGCCTTTACCCGCGGTGGCCATCGTCGGCAGACTGAACAGCCTGCAACACGCGCTCGAATACGATCTGGGCGCCGCCGAGCAATTGCTTGCCGACCTGAAGAGCGGAGTCGCGGACGACGCGTCGGAAAGCGCCCTGGCCGAAATCGCGGCCAAGCTCGACGTTTTCGCGATTGACGAAGCCGTCGCTCTCGTCGACGCACTGCGCACACGTTTCGCCTCCATCGCCTCAAGCACCGAGGAAACTCACGAGACTCAATCATGACCACGCCACGCAAGGAACGGCCACGGGTGCTCATCGTCGATGACGTTAATGAGAACCTGCACACGTTGATGAGTATTTTGCGCGACGACTACGCCATCATGGCGGCGTCGAGCGGCGAGCGTGCCATCGAGATGGCGCGGCGAACGCCGCCACCGGACCTGATCCTGCTAGACATCATGATGCCGGGGATGGACGGTTATTCGACGCTCGCGCACCTCAAAGCCGACCCGAAGACGACAGATATTCCGGTCATTTTTGTCAGTTCCCTAGCCGAAGTCGACGACGAAGCGCACGGGCTGAAACTCGGCGTAGCCGATTTCATCACCAAACCAATCAATCCCGCGCTCTTGAAGCTCAGGCTGAGTGCGCAACTCGAACTGCGTACCTACCGGAACCGGGTGGCGGCGCTCGCCGCGGATACGCGGGTGCCGTCGTCGCGGCCTCCCACGCTGCTCGTCGTTGATGACGTTCCCGAGAACATCCATGAGTTGCTCGAGGCGCTCAAGGACGAGTACCGGATCATGGTCGCCAACTCCGGGCCGAAAGCCCTGGAGGCCGTGCAGGGTGCAGTCGTTCCGGATCTGATTCTTCTCGATGTGATGATGCCCGACATCGACGGTTACGAGACGTGCCGCCGGATCAAGGCGACGCCGGCCGGTAGCCGCATTCCGGTCATCTTCGTCACGGTGGTCGATGCCACAAAGGATAAGTTGCGCGGTTTCGAAGTCGGCGCGGCGGATTACATCACCAAGCCGTTCGATATCGACGAGGTGCGAGCGCGGGTCCGTACACACCTCGAACTCAGTCGCCTGCGGCTTCACCTCGAACAGGTGGTCGCGCAGCGTACGGCGTTACTGGAAAAGAGCGAGGAAAAGTACCGCGTGCTCGCTGACTACTCCCCGAACTGGGAGTACTGGCTGGCGCCAGATGGCCACTACATGTATGTGTCGACGGCGTGCTCGACGATCTCCGGCTATGCCCCGGAGGACTTCTTTGCCGATCCAGAACTGATGGAAAAGATTCTGCATCCGGAATCACTGGAAACCTGGAAACGCCACGGCCCGAAAGCCGACCGGCTTGATGCGCAGGCACACGTCATGTGCATTCGTGCCAAGGATGGCAGCGAGCGCTGGATCGAGCATGTGGCGAAAGCCGTGTTCAACAGCTCCGGCCAGCCGTTCGGCGTGCGTGGTTCGTATTGCGACATCACCCAATTGCGCCATGCCGAGCAGGCCGTCGATTTCCTGACGCATCGCGATGCGCTCACCGGCTTGCCGAACCGCGCCCTGTTCGCCGAGCTGCTGGAGCAGGCGATCAAGCATGCCGGGTACGGGCAGCTCGAATTGTCGCTGCTCGTTGTCGACATCGATAACTTCAAGATCATCAACGAGACGCTGGGCCACAACGCCGGCGACCAAGTGCTTGTGGAAACGGCGCGCCGCTTGCGCGAACTGCTTCCCGGGGTCGACGCCATCGCGCGCGTCGGTGGGGACGAGTTCAACATCATCGTCGAGCGCCATATCAACGATCCTGGTGCCGATCTCGTCGCCCAGCGCGTGATCGACACCTTGTCGCAGCCGTACGACCTGAATGGCAATTCGGTATATGCGGGAGCTTGCGTGGGCGTGGCGATGTATCCGTTCGACGGAGCCGATGCCGAAACGTTGTTGCGTTCCGCGGAAGCCGCGTTTCACTGGGCGAAGGAGCAGGGGCGCGGCGTGCTGCGCTTCTTTTCGCCGGAGATTACTGTTCACGCCAGGGACCGCCTGGCGCTGGAGGCCGATTTGCGCCGGGCTCTGCGAAGCGACGACGAACTGGTGCTGCACTATCAGCCGCAGGTCAACCTGCGGAGCGGCGAGATCGTCGGTGTCGAAGCCCTTGTACGTTGGCGGCATCCGCGCCGTGGCATGGTCTCGCCCGGCGAGTTCATTCCGCTGGCCGAGGAGTGCGGCTTGATCGTCGAACTGGGCGTGAAAGTCGTAGAAACCGCGTGCCGCCAGGTCAGCGCCTGGCGTGGCAAGGGGCTCGTGCCCCCGCGTACGGCGGTCAATATCTCGGCGATTCAGCTCAGTCAGGGCGACCTGTTCGCCTCCGTGAAGCAATCGCTGGATGCAAGCGGCGTGCCGCCGGAACTAATCGAGCTCGAGATCACCGAAAGCTTCGTGATGAACGATCCGGAGCGCGCTCTGCAAACGATCGCCGACTTGCGGAAGCTCGGTGTTGCCCTGGCCATCGACGATTTTGGGACGGGTTACTCCTCGCTGACCTATCTGCACCGCTTCAAGGTCCACCGCTTGAAGATCGACATGTCGTTCGTCCATGACATGATGGTCAACCGGGGAAACCGGGCCATCGTTCAGGCCGTGATCGCGCTTGGGCACGGCTTCGGGCTCGAGGTTGTCGCAGAAGGCGTGGAAACGGCCGATCAAGAGAACGAGCTTCGAACCATGGGCTGCGATATCGCTCAGGGATACCTCGTTGCCAGGCCCATGCCGGCCGAGGAGCTGGCGAACTTTCTGCTGACGGCACGCCAAGCCGCCACGCACTGAATGAATCGGAGCACGTAATGGACGTTTCTTCGCCGGAATGCCGGGAAAAATATGTTCTCTGCGTGTCGCCGTCCGGGTTGCATCGCATGGCCTATACCGAGTGGGGCGATGCCGGGAACCCGCGCGTCCTCATCTGCTTGCACGGTTTGGCACGCAATGGACACGACTTCGATGATGTTGCGCGGGCAACGGCGGGCGATTACCGCGTCGTATGCCCCGACCTCGTCGGGCGCGGAAAAAGCGGCCGCCTTGCCGACCCGGCGGCGTATCGCCCCGAGCAGTACGTGTCCGACATGCTCGTTCTTCTCGCGCGGCTCGACGTCGAGGGCGTCAATTGGCTCGGAACCTCGCTTGGCGGCGTAATCGGCCTTGTCTTGGCCAGCCTGCATGACACGCCGATCCGCCGTTTGCTGCTTAATGACGTGGGGCCGGAAATCCACCCGGCCGCAATGCACAGGATTGCCGATTACCTCGGTCGTGCGCCTTCGTTCGCGAACATTGACGAGGCGGAAAAGTACGTACGCCTGGTTGGCGCTCCTTTCGGCAACCTTACCGATGCCCAATGGCGGCGACTGACCGAGACCAACCTGCGCGCGCTTCCCGGCGGGCGCTTTGAAATGCTCTACGACCCGAGAATCGCCGAGCCTTTCCGCGACTCAGCCGCCGAGGAGGTCGACCTGTGGCGTTACTACGATCGCATCCGTTGCCCGACCCTTGTGTTGCGCGGAGCCCAATCGGACCTGCTCACCATTGAGACGGCACAGGCCATGACGCAGCGTGGCCCGCGAGCGCGGGTGATCGAGATCGCCGATGTCGGACATGCTCCGGTGCTGATGGACGAGGCGCAGATTCAGATCGTGCGGGATTTCTTCAACGTCGCCGGCTGAGCATTGGCCCGCGCTCAGCCGTATTGCGGGAGAAAGCTCGAAAACTCGGCGAGGAAGCGACCGATGACCTCGCTTTCATCGTCTGGCAAGGCGTAGCCCGGCTTTCGGCAATAGGCGCTGGCGATGATGCCGCGGCGTTGCAGCAGCGTCTTTTCAACCTGGATGATGTATTCGGCCCGGCTCATCCAGCGGCGGATGTAAGGTAGCAAAGCGCTGTGCAACTCGCTGGCGCTTTTGTGATCGCCTGCCAGCCAGCGCGCGTAGATGGCGGAGTAGATCTCGCCGAATGAGCACCCCGGCATTACGCCCTTGCCTCCCACCCCGAGCATGTCAAGCATATAGAGGCCCGCGTAACCGTTCATGACCACGGCTTCCGGCACCAATGACAGGAATTGCTGCGTGTAACCGACGGGGGGGTTACATTCGATCTTGAACACGGCATGCGGGTAGCGCGCGGCGATCTCGGCCATCTTCTCCGGCGTGACGGGCAAACCGGTTTCCGTCGGAGCGTATTGGACGAAAACCGGGATCGAGACGGCGTCGAGGACAGCGAAGACATGATCGAGAATCTGCCCGGTCGACGGGGCGAGGAAAAACGGTGGCAACAGCATCAGCGCGTCGACTCCAGAGTCCTGATAATCGCGTGCGCGGCGTACCGCGAGCTCGGTTGCGTGGTCGGTGATTGAAAGAACTCGGTAGACGCCGCAGCCGGCGAGTCCGCCCAGAAAGCGCTGCGCCAGCCGCTCTTTTTCCGCTTCGGCCAGCTTGTGGAATTCGCTGGCGATACCGAACAAGGTGGCGCCATTGATGCCGCTGCGGGCCATGAAATCCAGAACCCGGTCAAACCCCGGATAGTCGACCGATCCGTCGTCCTTGAAGGGCATCGCGACGATCGCGTTGACGCCGTGAATGGCCGTTTTCTGCATAGAACTATCTCCAATTTATCGAGCGTGCCGCCGGCGTTCTGGTGGCCGACCACGTCGGTGTGCATAGAGTAAAGGATTGGTGCGCCGACGTCCGCTTTCTGTGTTTTGACATCGCGCACAACCCCATCGATACTGCAAGTGTGGTGAGCAATGGCGCGTCTATCGAGGACGGTTGCAAGCAAGAGGCTGGCTGGCCTTCGATTGGGCAGGGCAGGGGACGTCATGGGAAGTCTGAGAGACGCGAAAACGCGCGATAACGAGCCTGACACGGACGGGGCGCTACCGGAGGAGTCCACGCGGACCGGTTGCTGCGCGTCGCCCGCCGTCGTCGTTACCGACCCGCGTGGCGTCATTGCGGTCTTTAGCCGAGGTGCGGAAGCGCTGCTCGGGTATCAGCCCGCGGACGTCGTAGGACGCGTCGATTTTCTGGCTTTGCTCGATCAGACTGAAGTCGCGGCGCTGCGCGATGCCTTGAGCGCGCAAGCGGGTTGCCCGATCGGACCCGGTCTTGGTGGATTTGCCGAGTGGGCAGAAAAGTCCGGTAGACGATGCGAGCGCGAGTGGACGTGTATCCGTCAGAATGGCGAGCGGCTTCGCGCGCGCATCGAGATGACTCCCCTGTACCTTCCGGCAGGCGATGAAGCATCCGGCTTCATCATTACGCTGACCGAAGTCGCGCCCAGCGCGAAGGATGGGCGCGACGAGCTGCTCCGCAGCGACGAGTGTGCCAAGCGCGGAGAACTGCTCAACGTTCTGCTGAGAACCATCCCGATCGGCACCTGCCTGGTGGAGGTGCCGTCGGCGCGGGTGCTGGTCGCCAACGACGCGGCGTTCGCTCTTCTTGGGCGTACCCTGGTGCCGGGAGAAGACCTTCATGATCTGCGCCGTCGGTATCCGGTCTACAAGCTTCCGAAACGCCAGCCTTACCCCAGCGATGAGTTGGCCGTCGTCCTTGGCGTTCGCGGGGTCGAATCGCGTGTCGATGACGTCTTGCTCGTCCTCCCTGACGGCAGCGAGCGTGTCCTCGAGATTATTGCCGCGCCGGTGCGGAATGCGACCGGCTGCGTCTGGGCCAGTGTCGTCACCTTCATCGATGCGACCGACCGCTCGCAGGCATCGGCTGAAATGCTTCACTTGGCCTACCACGATCACTTGACGCGGTTGCCCAACCGGCGTCTCTTCCATGACCGTCTGCAGGTGGCGATCAATCAGGCGCGCCGCGAGGGAACGCGCATCGCGCTGTTGTCGATCGACCTCGACCGCTTCAAGCCGGTCAACGATACGCTTGGCCATCCGGTCGGCGATCTTTTGCTCAAAGCGGCCGCAAAAAGCATGCAGGATTGCCTCCGCGAGTCGGATACGTTGGCCCGTATCGGCGGCGACGAGTTTCTGGCGATTCTGCCTGGAATGGACGACGCTAAGGACGCGGTAGGCGTGGCGGAGAAAATCCGGCGAGTCTTGTGCGAACCGTTCGATCTTGTCGATGGGCATCGGGTGTCGATCGCATGCAGCATCGGCATTGCCCTCTATCCTGAACATGGCCGGGACGAGAAGCGTTTGCTTAAGCGCGCCGATGAAGCGATGTATCAGGCCAAGCGTGAAGGGCGCAATTGCATCCGTTTGTTTGCCGGGGAAGTCGGAAGCATGTTCACCAGAACGGAGGCGAGCATCGCATCCATCATGCGCATCGTATGGCGCAAGTCCTTTGCCTGCGGCGAGGAGTCCGTCGATCGCGAGCATCAAGAGCTTTTCAGGCAAGCCAACGCGCTCATCCAGTCGTTCATCGCCAGCGAGTCGGACGGTTCGCGGCTGCTTCCGGCGCTGGATGACCTGATCGATTACACGGCGAGTCATTTCGCCAACGAGGAACGTCTCCTCGCTCATCATCACTACCCCGGACTGGAAGAGCACGCGCTCAAGCATCGAGCCCTTGTCGCCCAGGCGTTGGAGCTACGCGGGCTGGCGCTGGCAGGTGAACTTACACTGGGGGGCCTCGTCTCCTTCCTCGTCGAAGACGTTGTCGTCAAGCACATGCTGACTGACGACCGACAGTTTTTTCCGCTATTCAGTGCCGGCCATTCGGACGAGCCCGACCCTCCATCAAACAAAAACACGTGATGACTAAACCTGTACCGGTTGTTTGCGATACCGATCTCCTCGTTAGCTGGGCCGAGGCAGGAGAGACGCGTTCCGCCCTATGGCGCTCCGAAGCGGGAGTGCCGCCCCCGGCACGCTTGGAAGCTGTGGACGACAGCCTCACCGCGGATGCAGCCTACCGCCTGGCGTGTGAGGGCACCGCGCTTCTCTGGCGCGGCGATTTCCAAAACGCGCGCCAATTGCTACAGGCGATGAAGCGACGCGCTGAACGCAAGCCAGCGAAAAAAGGCGCCTCGAACCAACCGCCAACCTCCGGTGACGCCTTCCATCTTTATCGCATGGCGCGAGCTCAGAGAGCACGCACGTTGGGACGGCTGGTCATTCCTGTGAATCCCGGGCACGTGATCGCCCTGCGGCGGGCTCCCGACGTGGCGGCGGCCTGTGAAGAGGCATATGGTGCCGCAGACGCACCGTATGTCGTCTCCCTGCGCGAACTCCAAGGTGTAATCGGCGCCTACGAGTGGCACCGGAACGGTGTCGATGTCCCGATGCTGGGGGCGAAAATCCATCCTTCATACGGTGTGTTTTCCCCGGTCCGCGGGGAATACCTTGATCTCGTCGCCGAGACTCCTTTGCCGGCGGCATTGATCGACCATGATGTCGCTTTCGACATCGGTACCGGGACGGGGGTGCTGGCGGCCATCCTCGCAAAAAGAGGCGTTGCGCGCATCGTCGCCACCGACCAGGATCCGCGTGCGCTGGCGTGTGCAAGCGAGAACGTGGAGCGCCAGGGACTTTCGGGTCTGATCGAAGTGAGGCAAGCGGATCTCTTCCCGGCCGGTCGTGCGGGGCTCATTGTCTGCAATCCGCCCTGGCTGCCCGGTAAACCTGGTTCGCGCCTCGAATCCGCGGTTTACGACCCCGATAGCCGGATGCTCAAGGGGTTCCTGCGCCGTCTTCCTGCGCATCTCGTCCACGGCGGCGAAGGCTGGCTGATCCTCTCCGATCTTGCCGAGCACATTGGCTTGCGGCGACGCGATGAACTCCTTGCCTGGATCGACGGCGCCGGGCTCGAAGTACTCGGGCGTGCCGATGCTCGCCCGAAGCACCCGGGAATTGCCGACCGTAGCGATCCGTTCCATGCAGCTCGCGCGGCTGAGGTGACTTCGCTCTGGCGTCTGCGGTCGAGAATCGCCGAGCATTGAATCGCACAAGGTTCAATGGCCCAGGCAATCGCCTGGCTAAGTGTTAACAGGTCAGGGCGCCTTCCGGCGCTCCACGAACAGCGTGCTGCCGTTCGATTTCTTCGCGTTCTTCTTCGCTTCGGCCGCCGCCGCCGAGATCTCGCGGTGCGACTCGAACGTGTCGGGAACGATATGCACGGCGCCGATCGACAAGGTCGGAAGCGAATAGAAAACCATCTGCCCGCGGCGGTTCTCTGCGAAATAGCCGTTGTCCGTTAATCGCCCGACGCTGGGTTCGCCGACCTGTCCGGAGGCGATCGTTTCATTGATCCGCTCGTCGAAAAGGCGCAATGCATCTTGGCAGCGTCGTTCCCAATCTTCGCTCTGGAACAGGATCATGAAATCGTCGCCGCCAATGTGACCGCAGAAGTCGACCAGCGGATTGGATACCTCGGTCACGATCTGCGCCAGGATCACGATGATGTCGTCGCCCTTGCGGTAGCCGAAGACGTCGTTGAATGGCTTGAAGTGGTCGATATCGAAATAGCAGGCGTGAAAACCGAGCTTGCGTTCGAGCAAGCGTTCGATGTGCTCGTTGATCGGGACGCTGCCCGGCAGCTGGGTGAGCGGGTTGGCGTAGCGCGCAGCCTGGATCTGCATCTCAGTGATCAACCCCATCAGGTCGTGCGCGCTACCGATGCCGCGGTATTCGCCGTTGCAGGTGACGATGAAGCCGTCGTAGATATGCCGGCGAGCCGAACGGCTGATGATGAGGCCGGCTTCCTGTACCGTGGATTCTTCGTCGATGCACAAAGGCATCGGGTCCATGAAGTTCGTGCACGATTTGCGTCCGAAAAGCTCGCGCCGATAGGGGCGCGCCATGCGGTCGACGAGATCGTGGCGGTTGATGAGGCCGATGGGCGTTCCGTTGGTTACGACGGGCATCGACATCAACTCGGCGTCGGCATCGAAGCGCCGGTAGATTTCGTCGTTGTCCATCTGCGGCGAGGCGGGTTCCACCGGTCGGATCAGGCTGCGCACGGTGACGTTGCCTGCCGGCGAGAAACCCGTCGGAAAGACGACGATACTGCGTTGCCGGATTGTCGAGACCACCTTTTCGCTCGGTAACGTCGTCGGCTCGGCCGATGGACGAGCGATCAGAAAGCCCTGACCGAAAGCAATACCCAGGTCGCGCACGGCGAGGCAATCTGCCTCGGTTTCGATTCCCTCCGCGACGATCTTCGCCGAGCAGCTTTCAGCCAGGTTCTGCATCGCCTTCACGAAGTGATGCTTGAGCTTGTCACCTGCGATGCCGTCGATGAAATGGCGGTCGATCTTGACGTAATCCGGTCGTATCTCGGCCCACATGCGCAGGTTGGCGAAACCTTCGCCGAGATCGTCGATGGCGATCTGATAGCCCAACTCCCGGTAGTGCGAAAGTGCGCGCTGAACGTCGGGATAATCCTTGATGCGCTGGTTTTCGGTCAGTTCGATGACGACGCGGCTCGGGCTGATGCCGATCTGATGCAGCAGATCGACCGTACTGCCATTGAAGAACAAGTCGTCGTCGAGGCAATCCGGACTGGCATTGATGAAGAGTTTCCCGGGCATTTGCCGTTCGGCGAAGGCACGGAACACCGTTTCCCGACAAGCCTGTTCCAGCCTTCTCCTCACACCATGCCGTTCGGCCGCCGCGAAAAGCGGTTGGGGCATATGCAGCAGCGTTCCGACCGGTCCCCGAATCAGGCCTTCGAAAGCGACGTATGCGATGGCGCGAAAATCGATGATCGGTTGAAAAACGGCCGTCAGACGGCAGTTTTCAATGATGTCTTCGAGTGCGTCGGATTCGCTCGTCGGGCGATTGAGAGCATCGGTGGAGGAAAAACTGGACGTGAGAGGCGCGGTTCTGAACGCCGCTTCGCGCATGTGCGTGCTCCATGATTGTTCGACTATTTCACATAGCTTGGCTCGCGAAGGTTTCAGTACAATGACGGACGTTTGGCCTCGGGCCGCCGCAAAGACAGGAGAAGACGATGACAAGAAAGTATTTCGGAACCGACGGCGTACGTGGCAGGGTGGGGCAATCGCCTATTACCCCCGACTTCGTGATGCACTTGGGTTATTCGGCTGGAAGAGTCCTCGTTGCCGACGAGTCGCAGCGTGGTCAGCATCATGGTGGTGAGCGCCCCGTGGTGCTGATCGGCAAGGACACCCGGATATCCGGCTATATGCTTGAAGCGGCCCTGGAAGCCGGCTTTTCGGCCGCCGGCGTAGATGTCTGCCTGGTGGGACCAATGCCGACGGCGGCGATCGCTTACCTCACGCGGGCGCTGCGCCTCCAGGCCGGCATCGTCATTTCGGCTTCGCACAATCCGTTCTACGACAACGGCATTAAATTCTTCTCCGCGCACGGCACCAAGCTCGATGACGCACTGGAAGCTGAAATCGAAGCGGGCATCGAGGCGCCCATCGTCTGCGTACAGTCCGCCGACCTCGGGCGCGCGCGGCGTATCGACGATGCCGACGGCCGCTACATCGAGTTCTGCAAGAGTACCTTCCCCAACGATCTCGACCTGCGTGGGCTGAAGATCGTCGTGGACTGCGCCAATGGCGCGGCCTACCACATTGCTCCGCATGTCTTTCACGAACTCGGAGCGGAAGTGGTGGCCATCGGCGCCGAACCGAATGGCCTCAACATCAACAAGGATGTCGGCGCGACGGCGCCGGACGCACTGAGCAAGGCGGTTCTGGCGCACCGCGCCGATCTGGGGATTGCGCTCGACGGTGACGCCGACCGCGTCATCATGGTGGACGCCGAAGGAATCGTCTATGACGGGGATCAATTGCTACTGGCCGTGGTGCGCAGCCGTCTGCAGCAAGGGCCAGTGGCGGGCGTCGTCGGCACGCTGATGACGAATCTGGCCTTCGAGCGCGCCTTGGACGAACTCGGCATCCCGTTCGCGCGGGCCGCAGTTGGCGACCGCTACGTGGTGGAGATGCTGCACGAGAAGAAATGGCTGTTCGGCGGCGAGAACTCGGGCCACCTGCTGTGTCTCGATAAGCACACGACAGGCGACGGCATTATTTCTGCGCTACAGGTTCTTTCGGCACTACGCCGCGAAGGCGGCGATCTCGGCAGTCTGCTCAGCCGCCTCACGCTTTATCCGCAACAGCTCATCAACGTGCCATTGAGCAAGGGGTTTCCCTGGAAAGACCACCCGCAGATCGCGGCGGTGCAACGAGAGGTCGAGGGCGTTCTCGGCGACGAAGGGCGTGTCCTGTTGCGCGCGTCGGGTACCGAGCCGCTGTTACGGGTGATGGTCGAAGGACGCGACCCCGACAAGGTGCTAGCGGCGGCGGAAAAGCTGGCCGGTGCCGTGAGGGAAGCCGTTTCTGCGTAGCGGATTCCTCGGGGGCGGAAAGAACCGGACCCAATTTCAGTGGTTGTTGATCGTCGAACGAGGTTCTTCTGCGATCTCCTTCAGCTTTTCGGTGTAACGGAAATGTAATCATCGGTCGCTAGCATGTCGAGGCGCTGATCACACATTTCTGATAAGGAGAAAATCTTGAAGAACGTCAAATGGCTTGCTTCGTCCTTGATCGCCGTATCGCTTTCCGTGTCCGTCCAGGCCGCGGAAGTGACGGGCGCGGGGGCGACGTTTCCCGCACCGATCTACGCGAAGTGGGCCGATGCGTACAACAAGGCGACCGGTAACAAAATCAATTATCAGGCCATTGGCTCGGGTGGCGGGATCAAGCAGATCACAGCCAAGACCGTAGATTTCGGCGCGTCCGATATGCCGCTGTCGCCTGCCGATCTGGAAAAAAACGGGTTGGTTCAGTTTCCGGCGGTCATTGGTGGTGAAGTCCTGGTCATCAACGTGACCGGCATCAAGCCGGGGGAATTGCGCCTCACACCCGAACTGCTCGCGGACATCTATCTGGGCAAGGTGACCAAGTGGAACGACAAAGCCATCACGGAGCTGAACCCGAAGCTTACGCTGCCCGATCAGGCCATCGCCGTTGTGCGCCGCGCAGACGGTTCGGGCACTACGTTCATTTTCACGAACTACCTTTCCAAGGTGAGCCCCGAGTGGAAGCAGAAGGTCGGCGAAGGTACGGCGGTGCAGTGGCCGGTCGGACTTGGCGGCAAGGGTAACGAGGGTGTATCGGCCTTCGTGCAGCGGATTGCTGGTTCGATCGGCTACGTCGAGTATGCCTATGCCCTTCAGAACAAGATGACCTGGACGCTATTGCGAAACGCCGACGGTCAGTGGCCAACTCCAGGCGACGTCAGCTTCAAGGAAGCCGCCGCGCACGCCGATTGGAACAAGTCGGCGTTCGCCGAGATCCTCACGAATGAACCCGGCAAGGATTCCTGGCCGATCACTGGGGCCACGTTCATCCTGATGCACAAGTCGCAGGAAAAACCGGCACAGGCGGCTGAAGTGCTGAAGTTTTTCGACTGGAGCTTCAAGAACGGGGGCAAAATGGCCGACGAACTCGACTATGTGCCGCTGCCTGACAGCTTGGTCAAGCTGATCCATACGTCTTGGACGCAGATCAAGGATACGGCCGGCACGCCTGTCTGGAACGCTAAATAAGGTGTCGCGAGTTCCGCGCCGTCGTTCCGGCGCGGAACGTTTATTTTGACCTGATCATTCCCGATGAGTCCTCCAACCCACGCTGCCGTTGCCCCCGCCCCGAGTGAAACCGCCGGTACGCAGACTCAGCCGCGAGGTTCGCGTCGCGTCGGCGATTTGCTGTTCTTCAACCTGACACGTGCCTTTGCCGGCTTGACCTTGTTGATGCTGGCGGGAATCATCGTTTCGCTTTTCATCGGAGCCTGGCCGGCTCTGAAGCAGTTCGGGATTGCCTTCCTCTGGTCGGGAGATTGGAATCCACCAAAGGAGCGTTTCGGCGCACTGATCCCGATTTACGGCACGCTCGCCACTTCGCTCGTTGCGCTTTGTGTCGCTGTGCCGACGAGTTTCGGTATCGCGCTTTTCCTTACCGAACTTTCCCCACCTTGGCTGCGCAGGCCTCTCGGTACCGCCATTGAGTTGTTGGCAGCGATCCCTTCCATCGTCTACGGAATGTGGGGGTTGCTGTACTTTGCGCCGATATTTTCCCAGTACGTTCAGCCCTTTCTAGCGGCGACGTTGGGCAAGATCCCCGTTATAGGAGGCCTCTTCGATGGGCCTCCCTTGGGCATAGGCATCCTGGCGGCGGGACTCATTCTGGCCATCATGATCATCCCGTTCATTGCCTCCGTGATGCGAGACGTCTTTACCGTTACGCCGACGATGCTTAAGGAGTCGGCGTACGGGCTTGGTTGTACCACGTGGGAAGTTGTCTGGAACGTCGTGCTTCCCTATACGAAAGCCGGCGTCATCGGCGGCATCATGCTGGGACTAGGGCGCGCGCTCGGCGAGACCATGGCCGTTACCTTCCTGATCGGCAACATGAATGTCTTCAACGGCTTTTCGCTGTTTCTTCCCGGCAACAGCATTGCCTCGGCTCTTGCCAATGAGTTTGCCGAAGCCGAATCCGAACTCTATACCTCTTCGCTGATCGAGCTCGGGTTGATTCTGTTCGTGATCACTTTCATCGTTCTGAGCTTATCTAAACTGCTGCTCCTGCGTTTGTCCAAGCAGGAAGGCACCAAGACCTGAGAACACGCGGTGGACCTTCAAAAAAAACGCAAATTAATCAATAAGCTGGCCCTGACGCTGTCGGTCGTGGCGATGTTGTTTGGCCTGTTCTGGCTGGTCTGGATACTGTTCACGACCCTTGAATTGGGCGTCACACGCATGTCGCTCGATTTGTTCACCAAGATGACGCCACCTCCGGGAACCGAAGATGGCGGCTTGGCGAACGCCATCGCAGGCACGCTCATCCTCGTTGGCCTTGCGACCTTACTCGGGACGCCGATAGGTGTGCTCGCCGGCGTCTACCTGGCTGAATATGGTCGCCGCACCTGGCTCGGACACGCCACGCGCTTCATCAACGACATCTTGCTTTCCGCACCCTCAATCGTCATCGGCCTCTTCGTGTATGCCGTCTATGTAGCGCAGGTGGGAAATTTTTCCGCTATGGCGGGTGTCATTGCCCTCGCGCTGATCGTCATACCTGTGGTCCTTAGCACGACCGAGAACATGCTCAAGCTCGTGCCGGATACGCAACGCGAAGCGGCTTTTGCCCTGGGTGCGCCCAAGCGTGTGGTGATCATGCAAGTCACTCTCAAGGCGGCGATGCCCGGCGTCATTACCGGTGTTCTGTTGGCCGTGGCGCGCATTGCAGGGGAAACGGCGCCGCTGCTCTTTACGGCTCTGTCGAACCAATTCTGGAGCCTGGATTTGAACAAACCCATGGCCAACCTGCCGGTCACCATCTTCAAGTTCGCCATGAGTCCATTCAAGGAGTGGCAGGAGATTGCGTGGGCCGGTGTATTTCTCATTACTCTCGGTGTTCTGGGCTTGAATATCGTCGCCCGGGTCGTGTTCCGACCGAAGCACAAGCAGTGACATCGATCAGTCAACGAACAATGCGAGCCAAGCAATGATGATGAACGAAGCAGCCGTGAGCCTCGAAACGCAGGTGGCGTTCAAACACCTCAATTTCTACTACGGGCAATTCCACGCGCTGAAGAATATCAACCTGGAAATCTACAAGCGGCACGTGACCGCCTTCATTGGGCCGTCGGGATGCGGCAAATCGACGCTTTTACGCGTGATGAACCGGATGTACGACCTTTATCCCGAACAGCGGGCGACAGGTGAGTTGCTCCTTGACGGTGTCGACGTGCTCGACAAGAAAATCGACGTGAACGTGCTGCGCGCCAAAGTCGGAATGGTTTTTCAGAAACCGACTCCGTTCCCGATGTCGATCTACGAAAACATCGCGTTCGGAGTGCGGCTGCACGAAAGACTGTCGAAAGGGGAGATGGACGACCGCGTCGAATGGGCGCTGCGTAAAGCGGCGCTCTGGGAAGAAACAAAGTCAAAGCTCGATCAAAGCGGGATGAGCCTTTCGGGCGGGCAGCAACAACGCCTGTGCATCGCTCGCGGCATTGCGGTTAAGCCGGCGATTCTATTGCTTGATGAACCGACTTCGGCCTTGGACCCCATTTCGACGATGCGCATCGAGGAGTTGATTGCGGAACTGAAGAACGAGTTCACCATCACCATCGTCACGCACAACATGCAGCAGGCTGCTCGCATCTCCGATTACACGGCGTATATGTACATGGGCGAAATGGTCGAATTCGGCCTGACCGACCAAGTGTTCATCAAACCCAAACGCAAAGAGACGGAAGACTATATTACCGGGCGCTTTGGCTAGGCGATCCGGTTTCATCCGCACAAGCACGCCCGCTGGCAATCGCTTTTCTGCCGGCGGAATTGCTCGTTGGTAACAAAAGGCCGGAAGCCTCTCTGCTTTCCCCATATCCTTGAATAAAAGAGGTTTTCCCTGGGGCGGCGATTCGCTTATGGAAATCCTCGGGCCGCTGTTTTGTTGCCTCTATGTCATCCCGTCGCTATAATCTTTCCTTTTTGCACTGGGTGGTTCGTATGCGCCAAAAGCTGGTTGCAGGTAACTGGAAGATGCATGGCGGCCTCAAGGCCAACGCACAATTGCTCCAGGACGTCGTTGCCGGTGTCGCTGATCTGCGCAATGTTGCCGTCGCTGTCTGCGTGCCGTTCCCCTATCTTGCTCAAGCCCAAGCGGCTTTGACTGGAACTCCGGTCGCCTGGGGCGCTCAAAACTTGAGCGACAAGGTGCAAGGCGCCTTTACAGGTGAAGTCAGCGCCTCGATGCTGCAGGATTTCGGCTGTCGCTACGTGCTAGTGGGCCACTCCGAACGGCGTGCTTTGTATGGCGAAACGGATGCTCTGGTCGCCGAGAAATTCGCTGCTGCGCTTGCTTCAGGTTTGCGCCCCATTCTCTGCGTTGGCGAAACCCTGGAGCAGAGAGAGGCCGGGCAAACGATGCAGGTCGTTTCCGCTCAAATCGATGCGGTTCTTAAGCGGGTTGGTGTGGCTGCATTTTCCGGAGCTGTTGTTGCCTATGAACCGGTTTGGGCGATCGGTACCGGTCGTACTGCAACATCCGAGCAGGCTCAGGAAGTGCATGCCGCCATCCGGGCTCAGATTGCCAGTGCCGATGCCAAGGTTGCGGGCGGATTGCAAATTCTCTACGGCGGTAGCGTCAAGCCGGGTAATGCGGCCGAGCTGTTCACTATGGCGGATATCGACGGTGGTTTGATCGGCGGTGCTTCGCTGGTTGCCGGTGATTTTCTTGCCATCTGCCGCGCTGCGGCCTGATACCGAGGCATCATGGAATATCTGTTCAGGATCATTCTGGTAGTTCATGTCCTTGCGGCGATCGGCGTTATCGGTCTCGTACTGGTCCAGCACGGCAAGGGGGCCGATATGGGCGCCGCGTTTGGTAGCGGTGCTTCAGGCAGTCTGTTCGGTGCCACCGGCTCGGCGAACTTTCTGAGTCGGACAACGGCCGTGCTCGCCGTCGTGTTCTTCGTGACCAGTCTGTCGTTGGCTTATATAGCTTCAAATAAGCCAAAAACGTCTGGTAGCGTGATGCAGGATGCTGTACAATCGCAGCCGCTTCCGGCGCCCGCTCCGGCGGAGTCTGGGAAGGCGGGAAGTCCAGCGGATTCTGACTCCAGGACGAAGGATATTCCGAAATAGCTTGACAGCAAGACAGTGGCGGGGTGGCTTCATCCCTCATCAACCCCGCCGCCTGACTGTGGTATTGCCGACGTGGTGAAATTGGTAGACACGCTATCTTGAGGGGGTAGTGACTTCGGTCGTATGAGTTCGAGTCTCATCGTCGGCACCAAGTGGAGGTCCCCTTCGGGAGCTCCGGTCAGAAGATAAGCGATTGCGTGGCGGATCATGCTGGAAAATTATTTCCCGGTATTTGTCTTTATCCTGATTGGTCTCGTGTTCGGTATCGCACCGGTCATCACGGGTCTTGTGGTTGCGCCCCATCGCCCGAACAGCGAAAAGCTTTCGCCGTACGAATGCGGTTTCGAAGCGTTCGAAGACGCGCGCATGAAGTTCGACGTGCGTTATTACCTCATTTCGATCCTCTTCATCCTGTTTGATCTGGAAGTGGCGTTTCTTGTGCCGTGGGCGACGATCTTCAAGGAGATTGTCCAGACGGATTCGGTCAAATGGTTCGGCTTCATCGAGATGCTGGTTTTCCTCGCTATCTTGGTGGTTGGTTACGTCTACGCTTGGGCCAAAGGCGCGCTTGACTGGGAGTAGGAAGTAATGGGTATCGACGGGATTCTCCAGGAAGGCTTTGTTACCACCACCGCCGACAAGCTGATCAACTATATGCGCACCGGCTCGATGTGGCCGATGTCCTTTGGCCTCGCCTGTTGCGCTATCGAGATGATTCACGCCGGATGTTCGCGGTACGACCTCGACCGCTTCGGTATCGTGTTCCGGCCCAGCCCCCGCCAAGCCGACGTAATGATCGTCGCGGGCACGTTGACCAACAAAATGGCGCCTGCGTTACGCAAGGTGTACGACCAGATGGCGGAGCCGCGGTGGGTGATCTCGATGGGAACCTGCGCAAACGGCGGCGGCTATTACCACTATGCATACTCCGTTGTGCGCGGCTGCGACCGCATCGTGCCGGTCGATATCTATGTGCCGGGGTGCCCCCCTACCGCGGAAGCCCTCATCTACGGCTTGATCCAGCTTCAAAACAAAATCCGACGTACCAGTACCATTGCACGCTAAATAATCCGAGACCCCGACATGTCCGCGAAGCTTGAACTGCTTGGCCAGAATCTGCAAAAACATCTCGGCGACCGGATACGAGCCTCGGAAGCCGCTCTTGGCGAAATCACAATCGACGTCACTCCTGCAGACTATCTCGATGTGATGAAGACGCTCCGTGACGAGCCGGAGCTGCGGTTTGAACAGTTGATGGACCTTTGCGGAGTGGATTATTCCACTTACCGCAATGGCAATTGGCAAGGGCGCCGGTTTGCCGCAGTAAGCCAACTGCTTTCCGTTACCCACAATTGGCGTGTGTGCGTGCGTTGCTTTGCCGCAGACGACGATTTCCCGTCAATTCCTTCCGTGGTTTCGATTTGGAATTCCGTCGGCTGGTTCGAACGGGAAGCGTTTGATCTTTATGGCATCGTCTTCCCGGGGCATCCGGATTTGAGGCGGTTGCTGACGGACTATGGTTTTGTTGGTCATCCGTTCCGCAAGGATTTCCCGATTTACGGTTACGTGGAAATGCGTTACGACCCCGACGAGCAACGCGTCGTCTACCAACCCGTGACGATCGAGCCGCGCGAAATTACGCCGCGGATTGTCCGCGAAGAAAGCTACGGGGACGTTGAAAATGGCTGACATCCAGAATTACACGCTTAACTTCGGGCCGCAGCACCCAGCGGCGCACGGCGTTCTCCGAATGGTGCTCGAGCTTGACGGCGAAGTGGTGACACGCGCTGATCCACATATCGGCATGCTGCATCGGGCTACCGAGAAGCTGGCCGAAACGAGAACCTGGGTGCAGTCGGTGCCGTACATGGATCGCCTCGATTACATGTCGATGATGTGCAACGAGCACGCCTACTGCATGGCGATCGAAAAGCTGCTCGGAATCGAAGTTCCGATTCGTGCTCAGTACATTCGCGTGATGTTCGACGAAATCACGCGCATCCTGAACCACCTGCTGTGGATCGGAGCGCATGGTCTCGACGTCGGTGCAATGACGATGATGCTTTATGCGATGCGCGAGCGTGAAGATCTCGTCGACTGTTACGAAGCGGTCTCGGGAGCACGCTGGCATGCCGCCTACTATCGTCCCGGCGGTGTTTATCGCGATCTGCCGGACAGCATGCCGAAGTACAAAGAATCGAAGTGGAAGAAGGGTGCCGACCTGAAGAAGCTCAATGAGGCGCGCAGCGGTACGTTGCTGGATTTCCTCGATGACTTCGTGTCGCGCTTTCCGAAGCTGCTCGACGAATACGAAACGCTCTTGACCGACAACCGCATCTGGAAGCAGCGCTTGGTGAACGTCGGTGTCGTCTCTCCGGAACGTGCGCTGCAGTTAGGATTTACCGGTCCGATGCTGCGCGGCTCCGGGATTGCGTGGGATTTGCGCAAGAAACAGCCGTACGAAGTGTACGATCGGCTCGATTTCGATATTCCTGTCGGCGTAACGGGCGATTGTTATGACCGTTATTTGGTCCGCGTGGAGGAAATGCGACAGTCGAACCGGATCGTGAAGCAGTGCATCGACTGGCTGCGTGTCAACCCCGGGCCTGTCATCACGGACAACTACAAGGTGGCGTCTCCCCCGCGCGCGCGGATGAAGTCGAACATGGAAGAGTTGATCCATCACTTCAAGCTGTGCACCGAAGGCATGCACGTTCCTGAAGGCCAGGTCTATTCGGCGATCGAGCATCCCAAGGGCGAATTCGGCATCTACGCCGTTTCCGACGGTGCCAACAAGCCGTACCGCCTGAAAATCCGCTCGCCCGGTTATGTCCACCTTTCGGCGCTTAGCGAGATGACGCAAGGCCACATGATTGCCGACGTCGTGACGATGGTCGGCACGATCGACATTGTTTTTGGCGAGATTGACCGCTGATGCTGACTCAAGAATCGATAACAAGAATCGACCGCGAGGTTGCCAAGTACCCGGCCGACCAGAAACAGTCCGCGATAATGGCGGCCTTGGCGATCGCTCAGGAAGAGAAAGGGTGGCTGCCGAGTGAGGCGATCGAGTTCGTGGCCAACTACCTCGGCATGCCGCCCATCGCGGCTTACGAGGTCGCCAGTTTCTACAACATGTACGATCTGCAACCGGTCGGCAAATATAAACTGACCGTTTGCACCAACCTCCCGTGCATGCTTTCGGGCGGCGTTGATGCGGGTGAGTATCTCAAGAAAAAACTTGGGATCGGCTACAACGAGACGACACCGGACGGCAAAATTACTCTCAAGGAAGGTGAGTGCATGGGAGCCTGCGGGGATGCTCCGGTCATGTTGGTCAACAATCGTCGGATGTGTAGTTGCATGCAGCCCGAGCAGATCGACAAACTCCTGGCGGAGCTCGAATAATGGCCATCCTCGGCGCAATCAACCCGATACTTACCGTCGATATAGAAGGCGGAAACGCTTGGCGGCTTGATGACTACGTCAAGCGAGGCGGTTATGCGGCGCTTAAGCGCATCATGGCGGAAAAGATGCCGCCGGCTCAACTTATCGAAGAGATGAAGAAGTCCGGCTTACGCGGACGCGGTGGGGCCGGCTTCCCGACAGGGCTGAAGTGGAGCTTCATGCCCAAAGACTTTAAAGGCGAGAAGTACATCGTCTGCAATTCAGACGAAGGTGAACCGGGGACATTCAAGGACAGGGACATACTCAGCTTCAATCCGCATTCGGTGATCGAAGGTATGGTCATTGCGGCCTATGCGGTTGGAGCTGTGCGCGGATATAACTATATCCACGGTGAGATCTGGGAAGTCTATAAGCGGTTCGAGGAAGCGCTGGATGAAGCGCGCGCGGCGGGTTTTGTGGGTAAGAATATCCTCGGATCGGGCTTCGATTTCGAATTGTTCGCCCATCACGGTTACGGTGCGTACATCTGTGGAGAAGAGTCAGCGCTGCTTGAGTCGATTGAGGGCAAGAAAGGCCAGCCGCGTTTCAAACCGCCTTTTCCGGCAAGTGTCGGCCTCTATGGGAAGCCGACGACCATCAACAATACCGAAACATTCGCTGCGGTTCCGTTCGCGCTCAATATGGGACCGCAGAACTACCTTGAGGCCGGCAAGCCGAATAACGGCGGCACGAAGTTGTTCTCCGTCTCAGGCCATGTGAATCGACCTGGGAATTACGAAGTGCCTCTCGGCACGCCTTTCATGAAGCTGCTCGAAATGGCGGGCGGCATGCGCGGCGGCCGCAAGTTGAAGGCCTGTATCCCGGGCGGATCGTCTGCGCCAGTGTTGCCTGCGGAAATCATTTCCGAGTGCACGATGGACTATGACTCGATCAGCAAGGCGGGGTCGATGCTCGGATCGGGGGCGGTAATCGTCATGGACGAGACGACCTGCATGGTCAAGGCGCTCGAGAGACTTTCGTTTTTCTACTACGAAGAATCGTGCGGTCAGTGCACTCCGTGTCGTGAAGGCACCAATTGGATGTACAAGGTCGTACACCGGATCGAAACGGGTCTTGGCCGTCCCGAGGACTTGGACCTCTTGGGCAGCGTGACGAAGCAGATCATGGGGCGCACCATTTGCGCGCTGGGGGATGCGGCTTCAATGCCGGTGCAGAGCTTCATCAAGCATTTCCGCGACGAGTTTGCATACCACATTGAACACAAGAAGTGCCTCGTTCCGCTCGACGTGCAGCGTTCGGGAAGCGGCTTCTTCAAAGCGACGGTTTAAGGTAGCGACATGCTAGATATCGAAATTGACGGCAAGGCGGTGCAAGTCCCACCGGGGAGCACCATCATGGATGCCGCCGAGCTGGCGGGAACCTACATCCCGCATTTTTGCTATCACAAGAAGCTGTCGATCGCCGCCAACTGCCGGATGTGTCTGGTTCAGGTGGAGAAAGCACCGAAGCCGCTGCCGGCTTGTGCGACCCCGGTGACGGCCGGCATGAAGGTCTTTACTCACTCGGAACTTGCAGTGGACGCTCAGAAGGGCGTCATGGAGTTCCTGCTCATCAACCATCCGCTCGACTGCCCGATTTGTGATCAGGGCGGTGAGTGCCAGCTCCAGGACCTCGCGGTCGGTTACGGTAGCTCTGGGTCGCGGTACCAGGAAGCAAAGCGCGTTGTTTTCCACAAGGAGGTCGGACCGCTGATCTCGATGCGCGAGATGACGCGTTGCATCCATTGCACGCGCTGCGTCCGCTTCGGACAGGAGATTGCCGGCGTCATGGAACTCGGCATGGCGAACCGCAACATGCATTCCGAGATTCAGACGTTCGTCGGTCGCACGGTCGATTCCGAGCTCTCTGGAAATATGATTGACCTCTGTCCGGTCGGCGCATTGACCTCGAAACCGTTCCGCTATTCGGCCCGTACCTGGGAATTGGCGCGTCGCAAGTCGATCAGTCCGCACGACAGCTTGGGTGCAAATCTCGTTGTCCAGGTTAAGCAGAATCGCGTCATGCGCGTTCTGCCTCGGGAGAACGAAGACGTCAACGAATGTTGGATCTCCGACAAGGATCGTTTCTCGTACGAAGGTTTGAATAGCGAAGAACGATTGACCAAACCCATGATCCGGGTGGACGGCTCGTTGCGCCAAGTGGAGTGGAACGTCGCCCTGGACTATGTTTCGCACGCACTCAAAGATGTCGCGAACATGCAGGGTGGAGAGTCGATCGCCTCGCTCGCGTCACCACATTCGACCCTGGAAGAGCTTTATCTTTTGCAGAAAGTTACTCGCGGCCTGGGATCAGGCAACGTGGACTTTCGCCCCCGTCGCCGCGAGTTCTCGGCGGATGGAAGCGTGGCCGGGATTCCATGGCTCGGACTCAGGCTGTCGGAAATCAAGGAACTCAGCGCGGCGCTCGTCATCGGTAGTTTCCTGCGCAAGGACGCTCCTTTATTTGCGCAACGCTTGCGCCAATTGGCGCGGAATTCGGGCAAAGTCAGCATGATCTCGGTGACAGCGGATGACCCGCTGATCAACCTCCACGCTAGGGCGACGGTTGCACCATCAGAGCTCACGACGGTGCTAGCTGAAGTAATCAAAGCGGCTGGTAAGTTGAAAAACATGCCTTTGCCGGCGGAGTTTGAGCCAATTGACCCGAGTGTCACAAGCAGAGCGATTGCCGAGAGCCTCGTTGCCGGCGAGAAGAACGCTATCTTCCTGGGCAATGTTGCCGAGCAAAGTGACTCGGCTGCACAACTGCACCGCTTGGCCCAGCAACTCGCGAATCTCACGGGAGCTCGTTTTGGCTTCATCGGTGAAGCAGCAAACAGCGTAGGTGGATACGTCGCCAAGGCGCTGCCTACAGCGCTGAATGCTTATGAAATGTTTGCTCAACCGCGCAAAGCTTACGTCTTGCTCGGGATCGAGCCGGAGCTCGATTGCCATAACCCGCAGCAAGCCGTGACGGCACTCAAACAGGCGGCACTTGTCGTGATGCTGACGCCGTTTATAAGCGAAGCGGCCCTTGAATACGCCGACGTACTTCTGCCGATGGCTCCCTTCTCCGAGACTTCCGGCACGTTCGTCAATACTGAAGGACGGGTGCAGAGTTTCAATGGTGTGGTGCGCCCACTTGGCGATTCTCGGCCGGGATGGAAAATACTGCGGGTATTGGGCAATCTCCTGGCCCTGCCAGGATTCGAGTATGAATCGAGCGAGCAAGTTCGTGACGAACTGCTGCAAAGTGGAGATGAGTTCGTATCTGGGTTGGATAACGCCATCGCTGGCGTTCCGGTTCTGAATAATGCCGTGAGGACTGATTTGCAAAGGATCGCGGATGTCCCGATTCACTTTGCCGATCCTCTGGTCCGGCGCGCGGGAGCATTGCAGCAGACACGCGACTCAGTTGCGCCGACGGCTCGTATGTGTGCGACGACGCTGCAACAAATCGGTGCCGCTGACGGCGAGCCGGTTAGGGTGCGGCAGGGTGCCGGGGATGCTCGTTTGACAGCAAAACTCGATGAAACGGTGCCCTCGGGGTGCGTACGGGTTGCTGCTGCACATGCGTCCACGGCCGGGCTGGGCGATATGTTCGGAACGATTACGGTGGAGCGTGCATGATGGTGGAAACGCTTGAGCAGTTGCTGCCTGGTTTTCTGATGCCGCCCATCAATTGGGCGCTGCAACTGGGTCAGGATACCTTCGGATCGGCATGGCCGACCGTTTTGCTCGTTTTGTGGACGGTGATCAAAGTCGTCCTGATCATTGCGCCACTGCTGCTTGTTGTCGCCTACGTTACATTCTGCGAGCGCAAAGTCATCGGCTGGATGCAGGTACGGATCGGTCCGAACCGCGTAGGACCTTGGGGATTGATTCAGCCGATTGCTGACGGTCTGAAATTGCTGCTCAAGGAAGTGGTCGTTCCGTCGGGCGCGGACAAGACCGTTTTCCTGCTGGCCCCGATGTTCTCGTTTGCTCCGGCCTTGCTCGCGTGGTCTGTGATTCCGTTCAACGATGTCATGGTACTGGCGAACCTCAATGCCAGCCTGCTGTTCATCATGGCAGTCACGTCGATCAGCGTTTACGGCATTATCCTCGCCGGTTGGTCATCCAATTCCAAGTATGCCTTCCTGGGCGGCATGCGTTCGGCGGCGCAGCTCATCTCGTATGAAATCGCCATGGGCTTGGCTCTGGTCGTCGTTCTGATGATTTCGAACAGCCTTAACTTGGGCGACATCGTCGCTGGACAGAACAAGGGTCGCTTTGCCGACATGGGACTGAAATTCCTGTCGTGGAATTGGTTGCCGCTTTTGCCCATGTTTGTCATCTATATGGTCTCCATCGTTGCCGAGACGAACCGGGCTCCGTTCGACATGGCGGAAGGTGAGTCCGAAATCGTCGGTTTCCACGTGGAATACTCCGGCATGGCGTTCGCTGTGTTCCAACTGGCCGAGTACGGTGCAGTTATCTTGTGCTCGACGCTCGCCTCGTTGCTGTTCCTTGGCGGTTGGTTGTCTCCGGTCAGCTTCTTGCCAGACAGCATTTTCTGGTTGTTCGCGAAAGTATTCCTGATCATCTGCTTCTTCTTTTGGATCCGTGCCACCTTCCCGCGGTATCGGTACGACCAGATCATGCGCCTGGGCTGGAAGGTATTCATTCCCGTATGCCTCATCTGGCTGACGGTCGTGGGGTGCTGGATGATGTCGCCATGGACCATCTGGAAGTGAGAGGCTAGTCATGGGTTCAATGAAGGAAATATTCAACAGCCTCCTGCTCAAGGAACTGTTCAAGGGGATGTCAGTGACCGGGCGGTATATGTTCGCTCGCAAAATCACTGTTCAGTATCCCGAGGAAAAGACTCCGCAAAGTTTCCGCTTCCGCGGCCTTCACGCCCTGCGGCGTTATCCCAACGGAGAAGAGCGCTGTATCGCGTGCAAGCTCTGCGAGGCGGTGTGTCCGGCGATGGCGATTTATATCGAGTCAGCCGAGCGTGAAGATGGTTCACGGCGTACCACGCGTTACGACATCGACCTGAACAAGTGCATCTTCTGCGGATTCTGCGAAGAAGCCTGTCCGGTGGATGCCGTCGTTGAAACTCGCGTCCTCGAGTACCACGGAGAGAAACGCGGCGACCTCTATTTCACCAAGCCTATGTTGCTAGCGAACGGTGATCGTTATGAGGCCGAAATCGCGGCAGACCGCGAGCTTGATTCGAAGTACCGCTAACAGGCGCCGATACAATGGAATTCAAGACCTTCGTTTTTTACTTTGTTTCCGCGATCCTTGTCTACGCGAGTTTGCGCGTTGTCACCTTGCGTAACCCGGTGCACGCGGCCCTACACTTGGTCCTGGCCTTTTTTAGCGCCAGCGGTATCTGGGTTTTGTTGCAGGCAGAGTTCTTGGCCATCGCGCTTGTCCTGGTTTATGTAGGCGCGGTCATGGTGCTCTTCTTGTTTGTTGTCATGATGCTGGACATCAATCTTGATCGCTTGCGCGAAGGCTTTTGGACGTATCTCCCTCTTGGGTCGATCGTTGCTCTGCTTATGGTGGCCGAGATGGGGCTCTTCATCTACGGCAGTTTCTACGGTCTTCTTGAAAGCGCCGTTCCGCAGGCGGATCGGGGTTACAGCAATGTACAGGCCGTCGGGCGCTTGTTATTTACCGAGTACGTTTATCCGTTCGAGCTCGCGTCGATCATCCTGCTCGTCGGTATCGTCGCGGCGACAGCTCTTACGTTACGCGGTAAACGGCGCAGCAAGTCGGTTAGCCCGGGCGAGCAAGTATTCATCAAGGCGGCAGACCGCGTTCGTGTCCTGCATATGCCGGCTGAGCGCCCCGACTGACTTGGGGTTGGCTCAATAGCGGCTGAATCGAGAGTTCGAGAATAAGTTGCGGTGAAGGGGTCTAGTCACCGCTTGCAGAAGGAATCAGGGAGGCACCTTGCTCACAACACTGTCACTGTCCCATTTTCTGATATTAGGCGCGATCCTATTTGCAATCGGGATCGTCGGCGTGTTCCTGAATCGGAAAAACCTGATCATCATCCTGATGTCGATCGAGCTGATATTGCTTGCGGTGAACATGAATTTCATCGCGTTCTCGCATTACATGCAGGACCTCGCGGGGCAACTGTTCGTCTTCTTTATCCTGACAGTTGCTGCGGCCGAATCGGCTATCGGCCTCGCCATTCTCGTCGTGCTGTTCCGCAACCTCAAAACCATCCACGTTGATGATCTGGACAGCCTGAAGGGTTGAACATGGAAATGCAAAAACTCTATCTGCTCGTCCCCCTCGCTCCGCTTCTTGGCGCCGCGATTGCCGGTCTTTTCTGCCGGATCATTCCGCGTTGGGTGGCACATACGGCGACTATCGCCGGCGTCGCCATTGCCTTTGTCGCTTCGCTGGTCATTTTCCGTGACGTCGCTGCCGGAAATACATTCAATGGTCCGGTTTACCAATGGCTGACGTCAGGCGACTACAAGTTCGAAGTAGGATTCCTGATCGATCAGCTAACGGTGACCATGATGATGGTGGTCACGTTCGTATCCTTGATGGTGCATATCTACACTATCGGCTATATGCACGACGATCCGGGATATAACCGGTTCTTCAGCTACATTGCCCTGTTTACGTTTTCGATGTTGATGCTCGTGATGAGCAACAACTTCATGCAATTGTTCTTCGGGTGGGAGGCCGTCGGTCTGGTTTCGTACTTACTGATCGGCTTCTGGTATACGCGTCCGACTGCAATCTTCGCGAATATGAAAGCCTTCCTGGTGAACCGGGTCGGCGACTTTGGCTTCGTTCTTGGGATCGGGCTTGTACTTGCGCACTTCGGATCGCTCGATTACAAGACGGTGTTTGCGCAGGCGCCGTCACTAGCCGAAGCGACGATCACGCTGTATGGTGGGGCAGGTTGGGGAACCGTGTCCCTGATGAGCGCGACATGCATCCTGCTGTTCATTGGCGCTATGGGTAAGTCGGCACAGGTTCCGTTGCATGTCTGGCTTCCAGATTCGATGGAAGGCCCGACCCCGATCTCGGCGCTGATCCACGCGGCCACGATGGTGACGGCTGGTATCTTCATGGTGGCGAGGATGTCGCCGCTGTTCGAGCTTTCCGATACGGCGCTTTCCTTCGTGATCATCATCGGAGCCATCACGGCCCTGTTCATGGGTCTGCTCGGCATTATCCAGAACGACATCAAGCGGGTAGTGGCGTATTCGACGCTGTCGCAGCTCGGCTACATGACCGTTGCTCTCGGCGCATCCGCCTATTCCGTCGCCATCTTTCATTTGATGACGCATGCGTTCTTCAAGGCGTTGCTGTTCCTCGGCGCCGGTTCGGTGATCATCGGGATGCACCACGACCAAGATATCCGGAACATGGGCGGGTTGCGCAAGTACATGCCAGTGACTTGGCTGACATCGTTGATTGGGTCACTCGCCCTGATCGGGACGCCTTTCTTTTCGGGGTTCTATTCGAAGGACTCGATCATCGAAGCGGTTTCGGTGTCACATATTGCGGGGTCGGGATTCGCGTATTTTTCGGTGATGGCAGGGGTTTTCATTACCGCCTTCTATTCGTTCCGGATGTACTTCCTGGTGTTCCACGGAGAAGAGCGTTTCGGGCTCGCGCACCACGGGCATGAGGCCGCATCGCATGGCAAGGTGGAGGATGCGCATGCCGACGCACACGATGGCGACCACGATGACGAAGAGGTCGCGCCCGACCATCATCACGGCTTGGCCCCGGGCCAGAAGCCACACGAGACTCCGTGGGTCGTGACGCTTCCGCTCGTGCTCTTGGCTATCCCGTCGGTGGTGATCGGCTACTTTGCTATCGAACCGATGCTGTTCGGCGACTTCTTCAAGGGTGCGATCCTCATCAACCATGAAGCCCACCCGGGAATGGAGGAGCTGGCTCAAGAATTCCATGGCGCGTTCGCTATGGCGGCGCACGCGTTTGGTTCTCCTGTCTTCTGGTTGGCGATTGGGGGCGTGGTCGTTTCGTGGTTCTTTTACCTGAAACGCCCCGATATCCCGGCGGCGATCAAGGCGGCTTGCGGTCCGATCTATACCGTGCTCGAAAACAAGTATTACTTCGACAAATTCAACGAACTCGTGGTGGCCGGTGGTGCACGCTTGCTTGGCAAGGGCCTCTGGCGAGGGGGAGACGCGGGGGTAATCGACGGGCTTTTCGTGGGCGGAGCCGTCCGCGTTGTGAACGGCGTGGCAGTGATTGCCCGATTGTTCCAGTCCGGACATATCTACCATTACGCTTTCACGATGATCTTCGGAGTTTGCGCATTGCTTTCTTTCTGGCTCCTGCGCGCCTGAACTGAATAAAGACTGGGAACAATATGTCAGGTATGCCGCTTCTTTCACTTGCCATCTGGGTTCCGATCGGCTTCGGTGCTCTGGTGTTAGCAACTGGATCTGATCGTAATGCGCCACTCGCCCGCATGCTGGCCTTGCTTGGCGCAGTCGCCGGGTTGGTCGTGACGATTCCGCTATACACGAACTTCGATCTGGCGACGCCGGCAATGCAATTCGTCGAGCTAAAGAACTGGATTCCTCGATTTAATATCAATTACCACCTCGGGGTTGACGGTATCTCGATGCTGTTCGTCATCCTGAACAGCTTCATCACGATTATCGTCGTGCTCGCCGGATGGCAGGTGATCGGGAGTAAGGTAGCCCAATACAACGCGGCGTTCCTGATTATGTCGGGCCTGATGAACGGCATTTTCGCGTCGCTCGACGGTATTCTGTTCTACGTCTTCTTTGAGGCGTCACTGATCCCGTTGTACCTGATTATCGGTGTGTGGGGTGGTCCGCGGCGTGTGTATGCGGCGTTCAAGTTCTTCTTGTTTACGCTGATGGGCTCCTTGCTGTTCATGATTTCACTGATCTACCTCTACGTGGAATCAGGAAGCTTTTCGATTCTCGACTGGCACCGTATGCCGCTCGGAATGGTTCAGCAGATGTGGATTTTCCTGGCGCTGCTGGTGGCCTTCGCTGTCAAGGTGCCGATGTGGCCGGTCCATACGTGGTTGCCGGACGCACACGTGGAGGCACCGACCGGCGGCTCTATAGTCCTTGCCGCTATCGCCCTGAAACTTGGCGCGTACGGATTTCTGCGATTCTCGTTACCGATTGCTCCGGATGCGTCGCAACAGCTCTCAGGATTCATCGTCGCTCTTTCGCTCATTGCCGTCGTTTACATCGGTTTCGTCGCTCTAGTTCAAGCCGACATGAAGAAGTTGGTTGCTTATTCATCGATTGCGCACATGGGGTTCGTGACGCTCGGATTCTTCATGTTCGGTGGGATTGGTAAAGAAGGCAGTCTGGGAGTCGGAAGCACGCTGGGGATGGAAGGGGCGATCGTGCAAATGATCTCCCATGGCTTCGTCGCGGCTGCGATGTTCTTCTGCATCGGTGTGATGTACGACCGAGTGCATTCGCGCCTCATTGCGGATTACGGTGGCGTTGTTAATACGATGCCTAAGTTCGCCGCCTTCTTCATGTTGTTCGCGATGGCGAATGCCGGTTTACCTGCAACCTCCGGGTTCGTCGGCGAATTCATGGTGATTCTGGCCGCAGTCAAGTTCAATTTTTGGGTTGCTGTGGCTGCCGCGACGACGATGATTCTTGGTGCCGCATATACGCTTTGGATGTACAAACGTGTCGTGTTCGGAGCGGTTGGGAACCACCACGTGGCTGAACTCACAGACATCAATGCGCGGGAGTTCTTCATTCTCGTCCTGCTGGCACTCGGTGCTCTAGGTATGGGCCTCTATCCCCAACCGTTTACTGAAGTCATGCACAGTTCAGTGAACGAACTGCTGCGCCACGTTGCCGTAAGCAAGATCCTATAACTGGTATCCGCTATGACGCTTGCTGATTTGCAATTCCTACCGCCCGACCTGCGCTTGGCCAGCGCGGAAATCTTTGTTGCAGCAATGGCCTGTTTGATCATGTTGGCGGACTTGTTCGTGAGGGACAAGAAGCGCACGGCGACCTTCGTGCTTACGCAACTGACGCTTCTTGGGGCGATAGTCGTCACGTTCTATACGAGTTCGGGGAACGTTCTCTATACGTTCAGCAACATGTACGTCGGTGACTTGATGGGCGACATGTTGAAACTGGCGCTCTACCTGACTGTCATCGTCATCCTCTTCTATTCGCGGGGTTACATCAACGATCGGCCGCAGATGGCCCGCGGCGAGTTCTACACGCTGACGCTTTTTGCAACGCTGGGCATGATGGTGATGGTTTCCGCCAATCACTTTCTTACCGTTTTCATCGGCATCGAATTACTTTCGCTGTCGTTGTATGCGCTGGTAGCGATTAACCGCGATTCAGTCGCGGCGACCGAAGCTGCGATGAAGTATTTCGTTCTCGGTTCTTTGGCATCCGGTCTTCTCCTGTATGGGATGTCGATGATCTATGGCGCAACCGGATCGCTGGAGATTTCTGGCATCGCGGAGAGGACTTTCTCCGGGCAATTCAGCCGCACCGCTTTTGTCTTTGGGTTGGTGTTCCTAGTTGCGGGCATTGCTTTCAAACTCGGTGTTGTTCCGTTTCATATGTGGATCCCCGACGTTTATCACGGGGCGCCGACGGCGGTGACGCTGTTCATTGCCAGTGCGCCGAAGATCGCTGCGTTCGCGATTGTCATTCGTGTTCTCGTCAACGGCATGCTGATCGCCTTCCAGGACTGGCAGGCCATGTTGTTGGTGCTTTCGGTTCTGTCAATGGCCGTCGGGAATTTCGCGGCGATTGCGCAAACTAACTTGAAGCGGATGCTGGCTTACTCGGCCATCTCTCACATGGGCTTCATGTTGCTTGGTATGGTGAGCGGCGTCGTCGGTGGTGATCCGGGTTATGCCCTCAGCGCATACAGCTCGGCCATGTTTTACGTGGTGACTTATGTGCTGACGACTGCTGGCACGTTCGGCATCATCATGTTGTTGGCCAGAGTGGGGTTCGAGGCAGACGAGATCAGCGACTTTGCGGGACTCAACAAGCGTAGTCCCTGGTTCGCCGGGATGATGATGATGATGATGTTCTCGCTGGCGGGGATTCCTTTTTTCGTCGGATTCTTCGCTAAGTTCTCGGTGATACAAGCGGTGGTGGCAGCCGGCAATATCTGGTTGGCGATTGCCGCCGTGTTTTTCTCGCTCGTCGGCGCGTATTACTATCTCCGCGTGGTGAAAGTGATGTATTTCGATGCGCCTTCAAGCACGGAGCGCATTGAAGCGACGATGGACGTGAAGGTATTGATGTCGGCCAATGGCTTGGCCGTGGCTTTGCTCGGGATTTTCCCGAATGCATTAATGACATTCTGCATGTTCGGCCTTTCAAGGTCGATCGGGTTATAGAATCCCGAGAGAAGGCATACGGCGCCCCGCCTTGGCGGGGCGTTTTTCATTGGAGAACGGTATGGGCAGCAAGTCGTCAGAACTTCATCCGCATCTGCACGAGACTCAGATCGAGGGAAGCCAAATCTATAAAGGGAAGTTGCTCGACGTTCGCCGGGACCGAGTTCGCTTGCCGGATGGCCAGGAGGGTACCCGCGAGTACATCGTCCACCAGGGCGCGGTCGTCGTCATTCCAATTACCGACGCCGGCAAGCTGATGCTGGTCAGGCAGTTCCGGTATCCTTTGGGGGAGGTTTTCGTTGAGTTTCCCGCTGGCAAGATTGATCCGGGCGAAGACATACTGACGACCGGCCAGCGCGAGTTCTTGGAGGAAACCGGGCACGTGGCGAACGAGTGGCGCTACCTGGGCGTCATGCATCCTTGTGTCGGCTATTCGAACGAACGGATTGAGATATTTCTTGCACGCGACATCGAGCATAAGTCGGAACAGCAGCTAGACCATGGCGAGTTCGTCGATGTTCTGGAAATGGAACTCGATGAGGCGATTGCAGCGGTTCGTGCCGGTGAAATCACGGATAGCAAAACGATCACCGGGCTGATGTGGGCGGAGAAGGTCTTACGCTCCGACTGGTAACGCCGATTCCGTCCGGGCCGTGGCGTACGCGATCAAGTCCCGGGTCGAAACCGGGCGGCTGAGCAGGAACCCCTGCAGATAGTCGCAACCGCTGGAGGCAAGGAAATCCGCTTGGGCTTCCGTCTCGACGCCCTCGGCAATTACCGCGATACCGAGCGCTTTGGACATCTGAATCACGGCTGTTACGATCGCGGCGTTTTCGGTATCCGCCGGCAGGTGTTGAATGAATTGGCGGTCGATCTTCAGAGTGCTGACATCGAACCGCTTAAGATAGCCGAGGGACGAATAGCCGCTGCCGAAGTCGTCGATGGCAAGCGTGAAACCCGCTTGGCGGAGGGCATTCAGGACTTGGGAGCCGCTCTCGTTCATCAAAGTGCTCTCGGTCAGCTCGAACTGAAAGCGCTCCTCGCGTTCACCATGCTGTTCGATGGTCTGGCGTATCTGCTCGACCACAATATTTCCGCGCGTCAATTCGCGTGGCGAGACGTTGACGGCGACCTTTGGAATGTCGAGGCCTTGAGCTCGCATTTCGGCCAAATCGGTACAGATCCTGTTCAACAGCCATTGCCCCAGGTCGACAATCAGGCCGGATTTCTCGGCCACTGGGATGAACTCCCCTGGGCTGACGATTGTGCCGTTGGCCATGGTCCAGCGCATCAGAGCTTCGACACCAACCAACTCCCGCGTCTTGGCGCTGAGCTGTGGCTGGTACGCTACCCAGAGTTCGTCATTGCGGTCCTGAAGCGCTTTGCGCAAACCACCCTCGAGCTCAAGTTCGCTCCGGACCTTGCGATTGATGTCCTCCGAGAAGAACTGGTATCTATTCTTGCCGTGCGATTTGGCGACATACATTGCCATATCGGACCAGCGTAACAAGGTGTCCGGATCCTCGCCATCGTTGGGCATCATGGCGAGGCCGATACTGAGGCCGACGTGGCTCGGAATGGGTTCAGTCGGAAACGGCTCCCTCATCGCCGAGATCATATGCGCGGCGACCTTGGCGGCATTCTCCGGTCCCCCCACGCCGTAAAGAATGGCGGCGAATTCATCGCCACCAACCCGGGCAATCATGTCGGCCGAGCGTATGGAGTGCCGCAGTCGTTCCGCAATCATTTGCAAGACTTCGTCACCCGCCTGATGGCCGCAGAGATCATTGACCTTCTTGAAATCGTCGACGTCAATGAAGAGGAGGGCGCCGCATTTCCCCTCTCGTTTCACGCGACCGACGGCCGATTCCAGTTCGTGTTCGAAGAAACGCCGATTGGGAAGCCCGGTAACTCGGTCGTACAACGCCATTTGATGCAGTTGGCCCTCGGTATGGGCCATCCTTTTCCGCAGTCCTGCTGTGAAATGGCTGGTTATCAGAAGGGCAAGGGCGCCGATGAGGATAACGCCCACGGCGTACTCGATCATATGGCGATACAGTGATCGGTTGGTCACATGTAGGAGCAGGGTGCCTACCGGTGTCCCGTCCTGAATTACTTCCTGGCTGATCGTCTTTGAGAGAAACCGTTCCCACCCTGTCCCATAAGCGGTGGTCGGGTCGTAGGCGCTAATGTGCCTTGGGAATACGCCTCGCACGTCACCTTGCGATACGAGCAGGGTACCGTCGGCTCGGTACAATGCCGCGTTCAGGATGCGCGGTGTCATCTCGATTGCGGAGAGGATTTCTCGAGCCGCTTTTTCATCGTTGAATACAAGCGCCGCAGAACTGTTGGCCCCGATGATCGACGCTTCCGTGTGCAGTTCTTCGAGCAGCTGACGGCGACCGGAAACAAATTGGTAAGCCATCAGCAGAACAAAGGCGACGAGCAACGCGATGCCGGCGGTGAGCAGGGTCGCTTTCCTGGAATGCTGAGGGTTTGTGGCGATGTCCATAGTTACTCGATCACTTGCCGCGCCAGACGCAGCGCCTTCGAGCTTACGCGCAGTCCCGCCTTCTGTGTTGGGCGAAGGTCAATGTCGAAGACGATCCGCTCGGAAACGAGTTCGAGGTTGATCATGATCCCTCGCTCAAGGTATTCAGGCGAATCACCTGTCAGCAATACGGCTTTGGGCCGTGCTTCGCCGACCGTCTTGGCGAGGGCAGCACCGTCAGCGGGCGAAAAATAGTAGGCGTGACAGGCGGATAGGTTTTCGACATTCGTCTGCGTGACCCTGAGTGTTTTCCCTTTGATTGTTTTTCCATCCAGTCGGGCAAGCGCCGAGGCGACAGGGCTGCTACTTGAATAGCAGACCCGGAGAAGATCGGACCGAAGTGCGCTTTCCGAAGGCCATTCAACGAAAAGAAGCATGTTCGCAATAATCGCCGCTTTCAACTCGGGCTCGGATGCTTGCGGCGATGTCTGCGCGGTCGCCTGCCCGACCCATAACAGCACGCAGGCAAGTACCGCGCCGGCGTGCCGAAATAGGTAAGGGAGAACGCGCATATGTTAGAGGCCGAGTGTCCAACGCACGTGGAACTGGCGGCCGTCCTGCTCGATCGCATGCTGAATGAGACTCGCCGTCGCCGGGTCGTGGTAGTGCTTATCGCCTAGGTTATTGACGACCAAGCTGATTTGCCCGAGTCTCGCATCCGTCCGTGTGGACACGGCAAGATTCGCGATGCCGTAACCCGGCACCGGTCCATTGACGCCCTTACGCGAAGAGACCCCGAGCATTTCCCCCGAGGCGGTCCAGCCGCCCCAGAGCGGAATACCGAAGATCAGTTTCCCCATCCGCTGGGGCGAATCCACGAGCCCGGTGCCGTCTTCGACGCGACTGCGCTGCCAAGCAACGCTGCCCCGGAGACGCAAGCCGGAAGCCCAGTGATTTTCTGCATCAAGTTCAACGCCGCGCGATCGGATCATCGCTTGGTTCGTATACGTTGAAACGCCGGAAGCATCCGTTGTCTGATCGATGAGGTGCTGGATCCGGCTGGAATAGAGGCTCAGTCCTACGCGCCCGTTCTGCCCGAACCGGTAAGCGCTGGCAAGTTCGGCCGTGCTTACACGCTCCGGTGAAAGGTTCGGATTTGCAGCCTGAGTAACGTTTTGATCGTTGTAAAAGCGTTCGTAGGCATTCGGGACACGGAATGCTCGGCCGCCCATCGCCTTCAAGGTCAAGCGGTTCGTCGCTTGCCAGATCAGCGCTACACGTGGCGACGTCTCCGGCTCAAAGTCTTTCGTTCGATCGTGCCTGAGGCCAATATTGAGTCGCCAATCCGGCTGGAATTGCCACTCGTCCTGAACGAACGCGCTGATCGTCCGAGAAGGGTCGTTGGTGTTGAGGATCGACGTGTAAGGCGCAACTTCAAAGTAACGCTGTTCCAGTTGCCAATTCCACTGCGAGTCGACGCCAAACATCAGTTTGTGTTTAGGAATTGCGGTATATGCCAGATGGAACTCTCCCCCGTACCACCGGGCGACAGCGCGGTCGCGAGTGTTACTCAGCGGGGTGTAGTTATAGTTACCATCGTAACGGTATCCGCCAGTGAACAAGCGATAGGATGGTTGCCATCCACGCTCGGTGTCACCGTCGTAGCGCAGTTCGAGCAGGCGATACTCGTCGCGCGCCCAGGTACCCGATTCGCCGAAGGTCGTCTCGTAAGGTGCGGTTGGCAGGTCTTTTTTTCGAGAGCTGAAGTTGCCGGTTAAGCGCCAATTTCCGAACCGCAGCTTGGCATAGGCTTTTTCGTAGTGTTCGCCATCGAGCCCTCGGGCATGGCCGTCAGTCACGCCATTGTCGTATTCCGGAAAATACAGATCAGCACCTTCCGCTTTGTATGCCGATACACCGAGGAACCACTCGCGGTCTCCATCGAGCCGTTCACCGGCTACCACTCCTGCCCGCTTGCTGCCGAACGATCCTGCGTCCAACGTGACGCGGGCTCCGTTGATGTCGCCGCCGTCCAGCATGATCGTGTTCACCGTGCCGAAGAGCGCGTTCGACCCGTACACGGCAGACGCCGGACCGGACACGAATTCCAGCCGCTTGACCCAGTCGATCTCTATCGGCGATTCGTTACCGAACAATGCTTGATCGAAGAGAGGGTCATTACGCCGCGCTCCATCGGTCAGCAACAGCAAGCGTGACCCATAGTCGCCGGGACGATTCAAACCTCGTACACCGAGATAGGTGTACGTCCTGTCGTTGCTTGAATATACACCCGGTACCGTTACCAGCGCCTCGGCAAGGTTGCGGTATCCCCGTTGGCGCAGTTCCTCTTCACCGATCACCGTCACCGTCGCCGGCGCTTCGGTTGTCGATTGCTCGAACCGCGAGGCGCTGACCACGGTAACCTGGAGCAACTCTTCCAGACCGAGGTCAGCCAGACTTTCCGAGCTGGCGGCCGGCGTAGCGAAAGATACGGCCGGCAGAAGTGCCGCAACAAAGCTGGCGATCTTACGTACCTGCATCCTCGGTTGTTGTTGATTTCGCGGTTTGAGGCGGGGCAATCGGCACATATCCTGTCCTCCCTGACGCGGCTTGGCTCGTGAGTTGAGGGCAGTGGGGGCGCATGTCATCGACACGCCACAATCGCGGCGCGACCTAAAGAACACCGAAGGTTCGATACGTGCAATTTATGGACGATCTCAGTTCCACCCGCATCCAAATCGCTTTTCTCGTTTTTTGCGCGAATTTGGCACGGCCCCTACCCGAATATGTTCATTATACAGCCGCCAATTCCTTCGCTTACGGCTAGCCAAGCAGTGGAAACGCTTGGTGTCACGGCGAGTGCGATCGATTCTGCCTTGGGAGCTCATGCTTCGTTTGAGGCTTGAAGGCGGGGGCGCCAATGGGGCGGTACGAGGGAGCGACAGCTGCCTCGCGTACGGATAACGCTTACCGCCTCGCTCCTTCCCGTCGAACTCAGCGGTGTCCGAGCAAGGTGAAACAGACGTCGTCAGCGTGCTTCGATGGGGGTGATGTGTTTAGCCACGCCGAATAACCGAGTTGTAGGGGGATTTGCTTGGCCTTTTCATAACCAAGTACTGGATGGGGAATGGCGTCTTTCCGGAGGATGAGTTTCAGGTCGCAATCAAGTGTCAGCCCAACGCAGAATTGCGCGAGTTGTCGCAAAGCGTTCAGACCAGGCTGCCCCGGCAGAAACCGAGCGAACTCCTCTCGAGAGAGAGGTCCGAGTTCGATGCGCATTTTTGTCTGACGATCCCACAAACGCTCTCCGATGAAAGCCGTTTGTCCCAGCCTACAAGGCCGCCCGTCGAGCGCGCTTTGCTCAGTGACGGGAAGGGGCACCCAATGGCCGACAAACGACCGAATCGTTGCCTCGATACCGAAGTACCCGCGAATTAATGCCGCGATGTTTACCGGCGGAATCGGTCTTTGCGTTAGCAAGCCAGCGTAGTGAATCAGGAATCGATCAGGAATGCCGCCGCCGAGCGATTCGAGGCGCCGTTGCAGATTGGCCAATCCCACGCCGATCAAATCGAGGATGTTGCGCGAGAATCGATCGTTCTGACTCGCTTCGTAGGGCAGGTAGAAGCGGTGCTTCCGCCATGCCTGGTAGAAAAGCGCAACGGCCCGATGAGTGAACATATCGAGAAATCGATGCGCCGTAACGTCGCGGAACTGGTTGCGCCGATCGATCAGCATTTCCGTGTACGGGCGGGGCAGGACGCCGGACGGACCGGTCATTCCCATGAATCCCAAAGTCATATTAAGGCTGCGTGGACCACTTTCCCCCTCCAGCGCATGCGGAGCGTCTTGAGACGTGGTTTCGTTGGGCGGGGCGTCAGGGAAGGGCGGCGCTTCCCGATTGGGCTGTGTGCGGGTTGCCGGACCATCTTGCCGCGCCCTAACTTCGACGATTTCGCTGGCCAGAAATGACAGTGTTAGAGGTGAGCCGAATCGCAGTTGCGCCGGGACGCCAGGTTCTTTCTCACGTGTTCCTTGAGTGAGCGCGAGTAACCTGACCGCCTGGAAAAAGCGAAAGTGCGGTCCGTCCGCGCAGATTTCATCGATCAGATCACGAGCGCTTCGCCTGCCCGGGCTGGCCATCGGCCTATCTCCTGTTCTTGTTGCCTAGAACGCAAAGTCAGGCGCGTAAAGTTGTTCGGACCACAGTAAAGCGCGAAGAATCGTTCGAGAATGGCGCCGAAGAGCACCATGCCACTTCCGACGAACGCGTTCTCGTCCAGTGTGAGCGTGATGTCGATGCCTCGAACAAATCCGGAGAACTGCTTGCTCGTTACGAGCGTCGTGGCCGGTCGGCTGTCAACTGAGACAATGCCCTGAATCTGGCGTCTCGCCATCTGGGACTGTGTCGGGTTGTAGAGCGCAAGCATTTCCTGCAGGGCTTCTTTCCCGTCATTTACGATTGAGAGATGGTTTAGCGAGAGGTGGGAAATCAGGCGCCAGTGCAATCCTGGCTTAGCCGCTGCGCGAAGGCTTCGCGTTGGCTTGCGCAGGGGCCGCACGCGTTTTACGACCGAGAACTGCGGCAACGTGAAGTCCCCTTGGGTAGCGTTGTTGCTGCCACCGAAAGGGAGTTGTTCTGGAAGATCACGGTTGCTGCACAGCAAGTCGAGTGAGAGAACTTCAAGTTCAGGGCGCTGCGGTGTGAATTGAGTGTCGACGAAGGCGATTTCTACATCAGTACCTGCGTCGTTCTCTAGAACCGCGTCTTCGCGGGTGGTGTACCAGTAATAGCGTTGCTCACCGTCCGCATCGTGATGTTGAGTCGAATAGAAGGGAGGAATCGGACGAGAGGATTCATGCGAACCGTTCTTCTCCACGCACGTGACAGAGCGGACAGCGATCGTTTCATAGGCGCGTTGTCGCCGACCGTCGGCAACGACTGGATAGGTCGTCTTGTGGTGGCTGATTCGGATTGGCTCCGCGGCGTGGGCGAAGAGATTGATTGCAGGCGTGCAACCGAGTTTGAAGTTCGCCGCGTTTAGTGTCTGAGCTAATCGGTTATGTTGTTCGTCGTCAAGGTAGCGGCCTAGGAATATCTGAATCGAAAACTGATCCCCGGAGAAGACGGTGGTGTGCCGTCCGAGACCAACCAGATCGACAAACATGAACTTGTCGGGAAACGCGAAATACTCGGTGAGCAAGCGGTAGCCGAGGAACGATCGGTTGTCATACTCGAGGAGTCCTTCGTCGTTCGCGAATCCAACAGCCTGGACGTGGCTGGCCGGGATGAGCCCCGAATGGGGCGTTGCTGGCCCGTCCTCCGATAAGCGCACCTGGACGGCATTCATGATCAGGAGTTCGTAGAGCAGGGCCATGAGGCCTGGGTCGCCGTCGAGGAATAACCGTAGCTGATCGAGCCCGAGCACCTTGAGTGGCAACGCTCCGTGAGTCTGTAATTCAAGCGTAATGGCGGCCGCGGCGCTCGGACAGAGCCGGCGCAGAAATTCGGAACCCTGCGTTAACTGGACCCGCGCTGACGTGATTGTCAGAGGCCAGAGTTCTACGTCGTAGACAGTGCGGAAATGGCACGGTATGCCGCCAACAGGTGGGGAGATGGCGGGGTGGTGGCGCGGGACAACCGTCTTTCCGGCAACCTCCGGTTTATCCGGATCAAGCTCCATCTGCAGTACGGTGCAGGAAGGTATCGGTTGCGTGAAGTGCGGATAGAGAACTTGCAGGAAAGCTTCGGTGATCTCTGGAAACTCGTCGTCGAGCTTGCGGTGGATACGTGCGGCGAGGAAGGCAAAACCTTCGATGATACGTTCGACGTGCGGGTCCTCGCTCTGTTCTCCGTCCAGTAGCAATCGTCGGGCAATCTTCGGATAGCGCTGAGCGAATTCTCCTGAGAGTTCGCGTACATACGTCAATTCCCGTTCGTAATAGGGAAGTAGTTCCTTGAGCATTCAGTTTTCCCTAACCTGGCAAGAATTCGAGGAAAGTTGAAGGCGAGCGTCGAAACTGACTGGAGGGCGAGTAGGAAGAACCTCGAGGAAGGCGTCGACCCGGAAGCGCAGCGTACGGTCCGTATCGGTTGGGGTATCGAGGCTGACTCGCACTGCACCAAGCCGGGGCTCATGCCGCTCCACGGTTTGGCGAATCTTGTCCCGCAGATAGGCTCGATCACTGGGATTGAGCAGGCTGAGACTCGAAAGATCCGTGATGCCGAAACCGATCATCGAGTTGCGGGCCTGCGGGAAGGTTTCCAACGTTTCTTCCGGGTCGACGCATCGGGTGTTCAGCAAGGCCTCAATGTCCCGAGCCACAGCCTGTTTCAACCGGCGCAGGTCGAACATCTGCTGGTTACGGCTTTCCACCGCTTCTTTCGGGTCGTCGTCGAGCAACCGGTCGAGGACCGAGGGCTGCACACGGATCCCGTGTAAGTCAGCGCGCATCGTTCTTCCTTCTGTGCATCAACTCGACGTCCGTCCCGCTTTTGTCGGTTGAACGTTGTCGTTCCCCGCAGGGAGCGGCGTCACGATTGGCGGGCGCGCCTGTTCCAATGTCAGTTGTTCGGACTCGCCGTGGAGCAACCACCGGAATGCGAAGAACAACAGGCTGGCCGTCAGTGCAAGGAGTGCAAAAAAGAGCCAGAGAGGTAACTCATTGCGCACGTACTGTTGAAAGCGTTGTGGAAGCTTCCAGTTCGGTGCGAACTCGGAACGCCCGCCGCGGGCATGAATGATCTCTTGGCCCAGGCGGCTTATCAGGTAGTCCAGTTTCTCGGAACCTTCGATCAGGTACTTGCCCTGAAACCCGAGCAACAGCATCGTGTAGAACACTTCGAGCGGTTCCACGTTTGCGACCGGGTCGAGACGCAGCTTCTCGAGCTTCTCAAAGAAATGCTCGCCAGCGAGATGGTCGCCGAAAAGGCGCAGTTGTAGCGGTGCGCGCTCCCATTCGGACCGGAGCGAAAAGTCGGACGACAAGATGATCTCATCCATGAGAGCACAGAAGGCGTATTTCGCCTCGCTAATCGCTGCTTGTGATTTGTCGAGATTCCTCGCATTGGCGTCAAACTGGGTCAGGAATTGGTCTACGCGCCGGAGGTATTCCGCCAAAGAGTTCGGCGCGTTTCCATTGCGCAAGAGGAATAGCAGGTAGATACCGTCCTCCATGAGTTCGTGAAGACTCTTCGAGAACGAGCGTTGTTCAGAGGCTGTGGGAGCGCCGGCATCCCGAAGTGCAATGGAAGTCATGACCTAAGTCCTGTCAGTGAAATACGGCGAACAACTCCAGTTTGATCTGGAGCAAGGCTTGGGGAACGTAAATGCAGATGCTGCGGGACTTCTTCATGCGGTCGAAGATTTGCCCCTGAGGTTCAAGGACAAAGTAATGATTCCCGACCCTGACAGGGAGGGCGACAGGGGTCTGCGTCGCATGTACCAAGCGAACGCCGGGGAGGGCCGAGTTGAGTATTTTTTCCACATCGTCCGGAGAACCGGCCTTGAGCTTGAGCGGGACCGTCTCGAGTATCTGCGTCGTCGGAAGATCACTGGAAACCGAGAGGTAGTAGTCGACGTTCTCCACTAGTCGTTCGCTGTCCAGCCGCCCCACGAGGAACGAGGGCTTGGTGTTATCGAGCGGAATGATCGCGTATCGATCCGAGACCACCGTTTCCAGAAGTTCACGAATCATAGTGTCGAGTCGCCCGAAGACGTGAGTGAGGTCTTCGTGGTCGTACGCAGGAATCTCCTTCAGAGTCAGTTCCGAAGAAAACGTCATGAGTTCACCACATAGCTGGGCCATCAGTCCGTAGAGCGTCTCCGGATGCGTCGGCACCGAGGCGAAGTGCCGAAGCAATGGAAAACTTCGGTTGACGGTATGCAGGAGCCAGAACGACGCGATGTCCGATGTGCCGTACTCGACAATGCTCTTGACCTTTTCGCGGTGTCTTGCAGCGAGAGCCACGTTCTTGACGACCAGGATATCTAGAAGACGCCGTATGCTGGTTGCAAGGTAATGGTTTCCCCCGATTTCGACGAGAGGTGGAATGAAGCTCTCGACGACTTCCCAAGATCCGCTTGCGTTCTTCGCAAGACGCCCGATTGCCAGGCTGAGATGTCCGTCCCGATTCTCCTCCTCGACCATCAGTCGGACGTTCGGGTGCAAGGTCGTTACTTCCGCCTCTAAGGCTTCGGTGTAGAGATCGGCGCAATTTGTTCGCGCGGTCAGGTAGCGGGGGCGACGAGCCGTTGTGCCGTCGTTTTCAGCACAGTTTCCTCCGAACCCATTCAATACTGGCAGACACGCATACACCGTTGTTTCGGTTCCGATGTGACCGATGTCCGCGAGATTGCGCGAGGCGGGAAGCGGATTTGCGAAGGGGGCTGAAAAGTCGGTTCCGTCGCCGAAAACGATGTCCAGTGTATTGAGAAGCAAAGTCCCACCACGCAAGGCTTCAACGTCGAATGTCACATTTCGGACGCCCCAAGGATGAGCGTGAACCTGGCGAAGTCCTTGCGCAATCGTGGATTCGAAAAAGAGTGCTTGTTGCTGGAAGTGCTGCGGGCGAAGGAAAAGGCCTTCTCCCCACAGGATCCTGCCTGATGCCGTCATCTTGCTTATCTCGGAGCGTTGTAATAGCCCGGCTGGTTGCCGTAATAGTTCGGTTGGTTGTTGTAGTAGCCAGGCTGATTGTTATATCCGGGTTGATTGCCGTAATAGCCCGGTTGATTGTTGTAGTACCCCGGTGGCTGGCTGTTCCCGGGGCTCTGCTCGCCGACGGTGACGGAAGTCACACCACCACTTCCTATGCGAACGTTGGTTGGAGCGATCGGAGTTGCGGCATTCACATTTACTTCGGGCATGCCTTGCGGCAACCCCCCTGAAGAGGTATTGGCCCGGTTGGTGCCTGCGGGGTTAGCTCCGCGTTGCCCTGCTTGAACTGGTTGCGTGTTGGACATTCCGGGGCGGTAATTCTGAACTGGCGACGCCACCATGCCGGGTGTGCTGCATTCTCCGCGTGGTTGCGGAGACTGCCCGGGGAGAATGACCGGCTTCACAGAAGTGAGCATCACGTAGCAGTCTTGAACCTTGAACGCCAACTCCCCATTGCGCGTTCCGGACAAAGCCTGGACGTCTACCAACTGGCGCCAATGGTGCCGATCAGGGTTTCGGAAGAAACCGACGATGCCCACAAAGCGGGTTTCATCAAGCAATTTCTCTGTACTGGAGTAATTGCCTCCAGGGACAACGATCACGTCCGTCTTGTCGAGGAGTGCCGGACCGAGCAGTTCGGCGTCGGGGTAGCCCGCGGCAAGCGTATCGAAGGTTAGCTTCGAAAACTCGCGTGCGTCCTTTAACTGATAAATCCGGACCACCACGGACAGCGATTTTCCGCTGATATCCCTATTCAGGGTCGAGTCACCATCTCCTCGAATTGTGTACTGCTTGGGCGTTGAAGAACAGCCAAGCAACGAACTCACCAACAACACAGTGAATGGCAGTAGGAAACGGCTCATGGCGCCCACCCGAGTAGTACTTTGGTTATATGCAATAAGTCATAGCTAAATGATGACTTCAATTGATTAGCATCGATAAATGTAACAAGATGTGATGCATATTATCCAACAAGTTTTAGATTTGAGGTAGAATTTCGTCATTGTGTTGATTATGATCGTCTGAAATCTAATCACATCGTGTTGTTTATGAGACGGCGGATTATTCAGTAAGTCTTTGAAGCTACGGCTAGTTCGGCATAGCCACCAACGTCGCTGACGAGGATTTCTGGTGACGCGGCTTGAACCGTTCTTCAGGGTACGAACCCTGTGAGAACGTCTTACAAAAGGTGTCGGGGTAATGAGTGTTTTTATGCTCTGGGGTCTCTGGGGGGTGGTTTTTTGCCTTCTTCTGGTGCTGACATGGGTCGGATGGCGTTTCTTCGCCATTACGCCGGATCGAGCGCTTGAGCCTGCGCACATCGGGGCTTTAGTCGTTGCTCCGAAAAGATCGCCGTCTACTGGCCGATCTGTTGATCCTCGGTTTTCATGGAGACTTGGCGCGCAGGCCCTGGCGGTGTTCGGCACCGGCTGCCTCGTCGTCGGCGTCGTCTTCCTGTTTTCCGGGCAAATTGCGCCCGATCCGCTCTCCGTTCTGGCATGGCACCGCGAAGACCATATCCAGGCGGCTCTCAATCCCGAGCGACTAGTTCCCCCGCCCCCACTGCCTCCGTCCATTTTCGTCGGTAGTGAACGACCGGCATTGGAAACCGCGGATCGAGACTGGAACAAACTCGACCCACAGTTCATGCAAGCTCTGCTGCGCATGCTGTCGCGTCTCGAATCAAGAGGCTATTCCTTCGCTCTCCTTGAGGGCTACAGAAGCCCCGAGCGGCAGGAGAGGCTGGCCGATCTTGGCAGCAGCGTAACGAATGCCAGGGCGTTTCAGAGCAAGCACCAATATGGCCTTGCGGCGGACATCGCTCCGGTGAGGGATGGGCGGTTGGTTATTTCCGAACGCGACCCGTGGGCTATGGAAGCGTATACCGCGCTCGGCGTAGAAGCGGAGCGAGCCGGCCTGACGTGGGGAGGCCTGTGGTCGCTCAAGGATTATGGGCATGTCGAGATGGCTGGTGCAAGGAATTCGAAATGAGAAACGTTGGATTTGATTCGGGGAAATATCGATTGAGGAGGGGAGTCTCTTGATGAGTAAGCTGTTACGCAACGCGAAACTGGCGTCGGCTCTCGGTTTCTTGATCGTCATCGCCTTGGTGTGGTTTGTCGGCCCTTTTGCCGGTCTTTCGCAAGAAACGCGGCTAACCATCATCATCGGAGTCATGCTGATCTGGGTTGTCGCGCTGCTCATTGGCCGCCTGCTTGCCGATCGTGCAGGAGTTCTGCTTGAGAAGGTATTGCGTCGCCAAACGGATGAGGCTGTCATTGGCGCAAACGCCGAGCAGCGACGCGATGTTGCGCAACTTCGGCAGCGCCTGTTGGCGGCGATCGATACGTTGAAAACATCGCAACTAGGGAAGACGAGCGGCAGGGCCGCCTTGTACGAGCTTCCTTGGTACCTCGTTATCGGCCACCCCGCTGCCGGCAAGAGCAGCGCTGTGCTGTACTCGGGACTCGACTTCCCGTTTGGCGACAAACAAGCGATTCAGGGAGTCGGAGGCACGCGCAACTGCGACTGGTTCTTTACGACCGAGGGCGTCTTGCTGGATACCGCTGGTCGTTACTCAACCCAGTTGGAAGACCGCCCGGAATGGCTGGAGTTTCTCAAGCTGCTGAAGAAGTATCGCGCCAAGGCCCCGGCCAACGGAATCCTCGTCGCCGTCAGCTTTCCGGAACTCGTCCAGCACAAGAGCGAGCAGTTTGCCGTATACGCGCGCCAGGTTCGGGAGCGCATCAACGAGATCGACGATGCTTTTGGCATCAAGGTGCCGATCTATCTTCTCTTTACAAAGATTGATTTACTCGGAGGTTTTGCTCAGTTCTTCGAAGATCTGCCAGACGAACAAAGGCAGGCCGTCTGGGGAGCTACTCTGTCTCACGATCAGGGAAGCGAGTTCGACGCAGTGCGAGTCGTGGGGCAACAGTTCGACGCACTGCATCGCGGCCTTGTGCAAATGGGTTTTGACAAACTGGCGAACAATCGCGGCAATGTTCGACGTCCGGCGCTTTTTGCGTTTCCGATCGAGTTCAACAACATGCGCGAAGCGGTGTGCAAGTTTGTTGAACTGCTTTTTCAGAACGACCCATACCATAGCAAGCCACTTTTGCGCGGCTTCTATTTCACCAGCGCCTTGCAGGAGGGTAACCCCCACCTCGCAGCAGGGAATCGAATTTCGAGGATTTTCGATCTTTCCCAGGACGGGCGCACTGCGATGCTCTCGCCGGCATCGAACAGTTTCTTCCTGAGAAGTTTGTTCAAAGATGTGATCTTCCCGGATCAACATCTCATTGGCCGACAAGTGAAATCTGTTGGCAGTCGCTTCCGTCTGGCCGGCATGGCGGCAGGTCTATGTTGCCTGGCGATTATCGCCGGTGGGTTGACATGGTCCTTTATCGGCAACCAGAAGCTTGTAGCGAGTGCACAAGAGGAGTTGACGGTGGCGCGCAAGCTGGCGGAGAGCGGGGAGCTAGTAGATCGCCTGAAAGCGCTCCAAATCTTGCAGTTGCGCGTCGAGCAACTGTATCAGTATCGGCGAGACGGGTATCCGTTCAGATTGGGTTTGGGACTTTACCAGGGTGAAGAAGTCGAGCGTGCCCTGCGCAAGGAATACTTCGCTGGCGTTCGAGACTTGATGCTCTCGCCAGTGAAGGTAGCGCTTGAAACCACTCTGTCGGGCTTGCGTGAGCCGGCGCGAGCCGTTCAGGTGCCAGTCCCCCAGGAAGAACCGAAATCACCGGCCCCAAAGATTCTGCCGAAGCCTCCCGCAAGCGGGCCCGATCTGCCTTTTATTCCGATTTCGTTCACGCTGCAGAGCGTAGATGAGGCGACCAAGCCGGCCATGGCCGTTTTCCGGAGTCATGGGACACCGGCCTTTTCAGTGATCCGTACGCAATTGTCAAGCGGTGCGGACTCAGACGTGACTAGGACCCCACGCCAAGGTTCGTCGGTATTGAACTCGCTGGCAAAGCTGCTCCCCGGTACATCGTCTACGGGTTCGCGGCTGGAAGACAGTTACAACGCCCTCAAGACATACCTGATGCTCAAGCAAAAGGAGCGGATGGAGATTTCTCATCTCTCTGATCAGATTCCTAAGTATTGGCGGCCGTGGCTTGCCCAGAACAAGGGCAAAGGCAGCGTCGATGAGATCAACCGGCTCGCGGAACGGATCGTGGCCTTCTATGTGTCTCAGATTGGCGAGGAGGATTTGCCCCTGATCGAAAACAGGGAGGACTTGGTCGCACAAAGCCGGGAAATCCTGAAAGGCAGCTTCCGACAACTGTCCGCCGCCGAACGCGTATATAACGAACTGAAAGCACGCGCGAACACTCAGTTTGGTCCAATGACCATCGGTCGCATACTGAACAACCGGGACCTCGACCTAGTTGCGGGAAGCACAACGCTTCCTGGCGCATTTACCCGTGAGGCGTGGGACAAATACTTCCGGGACGCAATCCTGGACGCAAGCAAAGGATCGATCAAGGGAGACGATTGGGTTCTCGACACTTCGTCCCTGGAGAATCTCGGCAAGGATGGCAACTTCGAACGCAACCGGCAAACGCTCGAGGGGTTGTACAAAGCCGAGTTTGTCAGAGAGTGGAAGAAGTTCATCCAGGGCGTCGCCATTCAAGATTTCGGTTCGCTGGATGTGGCAGCGCAATCCTTGGGGAAACTTGCCGACAGTCAGAACTCGCCGCTTAAGCTCATCATCGCGAAGGCTGCTTATGAAACGGCTTGGGATAACGCTTCGCAACTGAGCAAGTCCATCGAAACGGCAAAGAACTCCGTGATCGAGCGAACGGAGAAACTCGTGCTGGGGGGCACGAATCCAACACATGCGCCGGCCTCGGAAAAGCAACTTGGAGAAATCGGCGCTAAGTTCGCCTTGCTTGCTTCACTGACGACTCCCGGCGAGGGTGGCCGCATCCCTTTGGCCGCCTATCTCGACGTGCTCGCCAAGCTGAAGGTCAAGCTAGCGCAGATCGCGGCCAACCCGGAGCCTGGAACGCCCGCTAAGCAACTCATGCAGGCAACGCTAAGCGGCAGTGGGTCCGAGTTCGCCGAAGGTCTGTCGATGATCGACGGTGTATTGCTCTCGACGGCCGGGGATGACGCTCGCGAAATCCTCCGGCCGCTTCTCGTTCGTCCCCTGGTTCAGGCTTATGCGACGTTGATTCCTCCCGTCGAGCAGGAGATCAACCGCAGTTGGCGCTCGGAGGTCCTTACTACGTGGAAGAGTCTGTCCAGCAAGTATCCATTCGCGGATTCAGCGAACGAGGCCTCCTTGGCAGACATTGCCAAGTTCTTGAAGCCGGGGGATGGCCTCTTGCCGAAGTTCGTGGAGAAGAACCTCACCGGGTTGGTAACGCGACGGGGCGACCAACTGGTTCCGCGGACGTGGGCGAATTTGGGGGTCGCTTTCAATCCCGCATTCCTGTCCGGCATCGCCGGCCTGACCGCTGCCGGCAATGCGGTGCTTCAGGAAGGCGACGCGGCACGCTTCGAACTGCAGCCCGTTCCTACTCCAGGGCTGAGCGAGATCTTCATCGAGGTCGACGGGCAGGCTCTTCGCTATCGCAATGGACCACAACCCTGGAGCGGTTTCACCTGGCCTAATCCGCAACCCAACGTGGTACAGGGGACACGCATCCAAGCGGTGTCGTTCTCTGGCGTGGCGACCTCTGTTGCGAGCTTCGGCGGGCGCCTCGCACTCATGCGTTTGCTCAATCAGGCACGCATCGACGACCACGGCAACGGCGCGGCGGTACTTGAGTGGCGTTTCAAGCCCGCTAGCGCAGGGCCGGAACGCGGTAGTCCTGGCGGCGACCCTGAGGGTTCCGTAGTCCGTTTCAATTTCCGCATGGTGAGCGGGGCCAACCCGCTTTCGCTGTCGGGTTTCCGCCGCCTGAGCCTTCCGGAAAAAATCACGAGTAAAGGGAGTTGAATGCTTAACCTGCCTTTTAAGCGGATTGATGCGCAAACCGCCGCCACATACACATTATTCGGAAAGCTGCCTAACCGACCCGATTTCGTTCGGGTCAATGCGAATCATCCGGTCGTTCTGGAATTCGACGGTTTGGTTCAGCGCGTTTTTGATCGAATGTCTGCTGACGGCGTGGGATTCGAGGCAACCGGCGCAGTCGATTTTCAGTACGTGTCGCAGGATCAGAGCTACATCATGGTCGGCATTCTCGCCCCTAGCCATGACAGTGCCGGACGCCGGTACCCCCTGGTGGCTGCTGCAATTCTCCCGTACGAATCGATCGAGGGATATCTACCGGTATCGCCGATCGCGTACGAAGTTTTCTTTGATGGGTTGCGCGAGCAGGTGGCCAACGCGGTTGAGAACTCAGTCGAAGCGCTGTCATGCCGTCAATTCCTCGAAACGAATCTACGGGCCTACGATTCCGCCGACGATGACCTACAACTCGCGAAGAGTGTCGTGCAGCGTTTCATGTCGGTGGAACCGGCCGGAAGGGTGGCTGAGCTCCTAGCCGGCACCCGGTATCCGGCGACATTGCATCAGGCCCTGCTAAACGTCGCTTTCTATCAAGACTATCTGCGCCGGTTCGATAACCGGGCGACGAACCAACTGATCCTTCTTCCTCTGCCCGCCAATAAAGGAGAGCAAGGGCTGATGGCGAGCACTTGGTTGTCGCTTTTGTCTGCTCTTTGGAGCCCCTATGAGCGTGGCGTCGCATGGCGGGGAAGCTATCTCTTGTTGCGACGCCCAGACCACGGAGCGGAACTTGTCGCCAGTGTTGGTCGGCTTCCGGACAGTTTCGTCAATGTCATGCTTGGCGGAGCCGTCGAGCGCGGAATGTTGCTCGACCTGGGGATCGAACACGAGGCGTGGAAAAGCCACCGTATGTATGCAGAGGCTTCCTATGCTCTCGGCCGAATCCTGGTCGACCCAGATTTCCGTCTTTCAATGCTGTGCGGCTTCCTCGACGAAATGACACAGCAATTGGAAGTTAATGCTTGAACCCGATCGCAAACACAGGAGCTCGCCGCTCGTACGCCCTTATTGAAAGGAAGTCTCATGGCCAAGGAAAGCACACAGAAAAAGCTATCGCGGGTGCGTCCGCCCCGAGTCCAGATAACGTATGACGTTGAAATAGGAGACGCCATAGAAACCAAGGAACTGCCCTTCGTCTTGGGGGTCCTCGGCGACTATAGCGGCAATCCAAAGACTCCGCTGCCCAAACTCAAGGAGCGCAAGTTCGTCGATATCGATCGAGACAATTTTGACGAAGTTCTCAAGGGGGTCGCGCCGCGCCTCAACTTGCGTGTCGAGAACAAACTTAAGAACGACGGAACCCAGCTAGGGATGGAACTCAACTTCGGCAAGCTGGAAGACTTCGATCCGACGAACGTCGTCAACCAAGTGGAGCCCTTGAGAAAACTGCTCGAAGTGCGGACCCGGCTTTCCGATCTGCGGAACAAGATCAGCGGCAACGACAAGCTTGAAGAACTGCTGGACGAAATCATGCGCGATACCGAGAAGCTCAAAAAAATCGGCGCGGCGCGTTCGAAGAAGGGGGAGTAAGTCATGGGGACGCAAGAATTGGCAGTTCTCGATACGCCAGAGACAACCGAAGGTGAAGCGCTCGGGCTTCTGGATCAAATCGTCGCCCAGAGCAAAGTCGCGAGCTCTGAAACCGAAAAGGCGAGCACGCGCGATCAGATTGGGGAACTGGTCGACGAAGTTCTGGCTGGGACCGTCACGGTATCGATGGATCTCGCCGCAAGCATCGACATGCGGATTGCCCAGTTGGACGCCTTGTTGTCCGATCAGCTCAACACCGTCATGCATCACCCCGATTTCCAGCGACTGGAGGCGTCGTGGCGAGGGCTGAAATACCTCGTGATGCAGTCCGAGACGAGTCCGATGCTGAAGATCAAGGTCCTTAATACCAGCAAGAAGGATTTGGTGAAGGACTTCAAGACGTCACCCGAGTTTGACCAAAGTGCGTTGTTCAAGAAGATCTATGAAGAAGAATACGGCACGTTCGGGGGAGCTCCTTATGCGGGGTTGATCGGCGACTATGAGTTTTCCAGGCACCCGGAGGACTTTTATCTGCTGGACGAGTTGTCCCACGTCGCCGCATCGGCCCATGCACCGCTCATCACGGCGGCTTCACCGGCGCTATTCGGCCTGGAGAGTTACGTCGACATCGGCAAGCCGAGAGACTTGTCGAAAATATTCGATACCGTCGAGTATGCAAAGTGGAAGTCGTTCCGGGAGTCCGAAGATTCTCGGTATGTGGGCCTTGTGCTTCCGCACATGCTTGGTCGTCTGCCGTATGGACGCGAAACAGTTCCTCTTGAGGAATTCAATTTCGAGGAAGACGTTGACGGTTCCGATCACAGCAAATACTTGTGGTGCAATGCGTCCTATGCGTTTGCCGCCCGGTTGACTGACGCTTTTGCCAAGTTCGGCTGGCTCGCTGCTATCCGCGGGGTCGAGGGGGGCGGGCTTGTGGAAGGTTTGCCGACGCACACGTTCCGTACAGACGACGGCGAGATCGCCCTGAAATGCCCGACCGAGGTGGCGATCACCGACCGCAATGAGAAGCTTCTCTCGGACCTCGGCTTCATTTCACTCGTGCACTGCAAAAACACCGACTACGCGGCGTTCTTCGGCGGTCAGTCTGCGCAGAAGGCGAAGACCTACAACACCGATGCCGCCAATGCCAATGCCCGCTTGTCCACCCAATTGCCGTACATCTTCTCGGCATCCCGCATTGCTCACTACATGAAGGCGATCATGCGGGACAAGATCGGCAGTTTTGCGTCAAGGGAAAACGTTCAGGATTTCCTGAATACGTGGCTGGCACAGTACGTGTTGCTGGACGATTCGGCGTCGCAGGAAGCTAAGGCCAAGTACCCACTTCGTGAGGCAAGAGTCGACGTCGTGGAGGTGCCCGGAAAACCTGGAGTTTATCGAGCAGCGGCTTTCCTTCGTCCGCATTTCCAACTCGATGAGCTAACCATATCGCTGCGGCTGGTGGCCGAACTGCCGAAAGCCGCGCGATAGACGAGGGGCGCCGATCGCACTGTTCAAGCTGGCCAACCCATAAAGAAGAGCTAGGTGCGTTTATGCACGTCGCATGAAGTCGTGCGACTGTTTTTTGTACTAAAAGGTTGATTAACCAACAACTGGAGAAAGACGAATGGCATTTGATACTTTCATCAAGATCGACGGCATTCCCGGCGAGTCCACCGATGACAAGCATAAGGAGTGGATCGAGGTCGTCAGTTATGACCATCAGATCGAACAACCAGCATCGAGCACGGCGAGTTCAGTCGGCGGGGCAACGGCGGAGCGGGTCAATCACGGGGCGTTCAATTTTTCGCACCTCATGGATAAGGCGACACCCAAGCTCCTTGAAGCCTGCTGCACGGGAAAACATATCAAAGAGGTCACCATCGAGTTCTGCCGAGCGGGTGGCGACAAAGTGAAGTACATGGACGTCAAACTGGAACAAGTTCTCGTATCCCGCGTTTCCCAGGGTGGCACGACAGCCAATGAGTCGGGTTTTCCCGTCGAGAACGTGGCGTTGTCCTACGGCAAGATCAAATGGACCTACACGCAGCAGAAGCGGGCGGACGGTTCTGCCGGCGGCAACGTCAGCGCAGGGTGGGATCTCACGGCGAACAAGACGATCGCTTAATCCACGAGCTTCTGACAAAGCAGCAATGCATCGGCTGCGGTGCGAAGCCGTGGCCGGTTTTTGAACAGGAACACTTCGTCCACGAGGTGTTCCGATTGATGAAAAAGGAATAGTGATGTTGTGGAGATACAACTTGCGGGGGGCGGGTGCCGTTTTGAGCATTCTTTTGCTGGTTGGCTGTGCGAGCAACGAGACGAAGCCGGGGGACGAGTCCGATAACAAAGGAGCCGCTACAGCGGCCGCAGGTCAAGCAGGTAATGAACCGGCGCCAGCGCCCGCTCGTCCTGTCCCGCCGCCGAAACCATCGGTCGAGATTGCTAATCCGACGGTAATCACGTTCGAGAAGATGAGTGTGGCGTTGGATGGGAAGGCACGTGACACGATTGCAGAATTGGCCGACAAAGCACGCTCTTCGAACAAGCTACTGGTTACCGGTTATTGCGACCGTAACCAGATCAAGAACGCCACCGATTCTGCTGTTGCACGAGCCATCGCGGTGCGTGACGAACTGATGCGCCATGGGGTGAATCCGGCCAACATTTCGGTGAAGTTCTCGACCGTAAAGCCGAAGAAGCACGCGGCTGAAATCAAGTTCGACTAAGTAACATCGTCCCCATCCTTGCCTAGAGCGTGCGCCACCTATGAGTTCGCCTTCTGAGTTACTTGAGTCGCTGAAGGCCCGCGGCGTATCGCTTTTTAGCCAAGGGGACCGGTTGCTGCGGCTGCGTTTGGCCGCGGGGCGGGGGTTTTCCGAAGCCACGCTCTTGCCGCACCGCCTGCACGGCGAAGAAGGTCTCTCGGTCAATTATCGGTACGACCTCGAGTGCCTGTCGGCGAACGCCCACCTCGAACTCAAGACCCTGCTCGGACAACCCGTCGAAGTGGGGTTATTGCTTCCCGACGGCGGTGAGCGTCTCCTGACGGGCCTCGTCACCCGCGCCGAGCAGCTTGGGGCCGACGGCGGCTTTGCCCGCTACCGGCTGACCATCGAACCCGCGCTCGCCACGCTCGCCCACCGGCGCAACAGCCGGGTCTATCAGGACAAGAGCGTGCCGGCGATCGTCGAAGCGCTCCTGACCGAACACCGCGAGCGCAACCCCGCGTTCCTCGCGAGCTTCACCTGGCGTAACGACCTCACCCAGACCTACCCCGTCCGCTCCTACTGCCTGCAGTACCGCGAATCGGATCTGGCCTTCATCACCCGCCTGCTCGCCGAAGAAGGCATTTCCTGGCGCTACACCCACGGCCCCGACCCCGACACCGCCCCCCCGGGCGAGGCCGGTGCCCGGGCCGGGGGCGGCGCCGCTTCGGGGAGTGCTTCCGGGCGCACGTCGGGAGACGCCGCCGAGACCGACGCCGGCGCCGGCGTCCCCGTACACACCCTGATCCTCTTCGACCGCCAGACCGTCCTGCCCTCAAACCCGCTGCAACAGGTGCGTTTCCACCGCACCGACGGCGTCGAAGCCGACGATGCCGTCGATGTCTGGGAAGGCACGCGGCAGATCCAGAGCGGCCAGACCTCCCTCGCGAGCTACGACTACAAGGCCGTGAGCGTGCACACGGGCGGCGAAACGAGCCGTACCGACCAAGGGTCGGTGGGCACCGCGCTCAGCGACGGCCTCGAAGACTACGACCCGCAGACGCTCTACTACGGCAGCGACCCCGACGAAG
>NZ_JANZKY010000012.1 GCF_025770765.1 Propionivibrio soli
AAGGCAGCGCCAAACAAGCCGTCGACAGCATGGTCGCCGCCGTACGCGAAGTCGACGTCGGCGTCGAGAACGCCCAACGCGCCGGCGAATCCATCCAAAGCATCAAAGAAGGCTCCAACTCCGTCGTTGGCGCCGTCGAAGAGATCAGCGAAGCCGTGCGCGAACAGAGCGCTGCCAGCACCTCCATCTCCCAGCGCATCGAACAGATCGCCCAGATGACCGAGCGCAACACCGCGGCGGCCGAGAGCACCGCCCAGGCCGTGCATCGCATGAGCGAGATGAGCCGCGAGATCGCCCAGGCCCTGGCGGTGTATAAGGTCTAGACGACCGACGACCTGACTCTCGGCAAACGAAAGGGCCGCGGGAAATCCAAACCCGCGGCCAGGCAAGCCTACGGCCAGAGACTACGGAACGGGGCGGCGCGCGGGCGGGCCAGCTAGGGGGCTCAATCGAGCGATAGCCGGTGCCCCTGCCGCAACAGGTGTTCGAAGGCTTCCGGTGCGACGGGCGGGCTGAAGAGATAGCCTTGCAGCTGATCGCACCCGAGGTTGCGCAGGAAATTCATTTGCGCATGTGTTTCCACCCCTTCGGCAACGATCTCCTGGCGTAGCTGTTTGCCCATGGTCACAATGGCTTGAGCAATAGCGCAGTCGTTCTCGTCGTCGGGGACACCGATGACGAATGTGCGGTCGATCTTCAGCGTGGTGATCGGAAACTTCTTGAGGTAGGCCAAGCTTGAGTAGCCGGTGCCGAAGTCATCGAGCGCAAGAGTGAAACCCAGGGCGACCAAATCGTTCATCAGCGGGATCATCTTCTCCGGATCGCGAACCAGTAGGCTCTCGGTAATTTCAAGCCGTAATAGTTCGCACGGAATGTCGTAGCGCTCGGTCGCCACCTTTAGCCGCTCAGGCAACTGCGCATCGAATTGCCGAGCGGACAAGTTGATCGCGATCGGAACCAAGTCGAGCCCCGCATCAAGCCAAGTACGGATCTGTCGGCAGGCGGCGTCGAGAATCCAACCTCCCAGATCAAGGATCAGCCCTGTTTCTTCTGCTAGCGGGATGAACTTGGCCGGTGGAACCATACCGTGTTTGGGGTGGCGCCAGCGGACCAAGGCTTCGGCCCCGACAATGCGCCCGGTACGCAAGCTCACTTTTGGCTGGAAGTGCAGCAGGAGTTGCTGGGCAGCGAGCGCTTGCCTGAGCTCGGTCTCCAACTGCCATTGCTCCTTCGCCAGCACATTCATTTCGGGGCTATAGAAGAGGTGGCTGGATTCACTGGCGTGCGCGCGTTTCATAGCCACATCGGCGAAGCGCAACAGGGCGGCGGTATGCAGTCCATCCTCGGGGTAGATCGCGATTCCGATGCTGGCCCCAATATGGACCGCATGCGATTCAATGATGAACGGGGTTGCCAGCGACGCGAGCAGCTTTTCGGCCACTAGGCCGCTGTGTTCGCGCTTGTGGATCGTGAATAGCGCAACAACGAACTGATCACCGCCGAAGCGCGCGAGGATATCTTCTTCGCGCAGCACTTCACGGAACCGATGACCTACCTGCTTGAGGAGTTCATCTCCAACTTCGTGGCCCAACGTGTCATTTACCGTGGCAAATCTATTGAGATCGATGACCAGCAGGGCGCCGTGATCGTTATTCCGGCGGGCGGTCGTCAACGCCTGCTCGACGAGTTGTTGGAAGAGGGTACGGTTGGGCAGACCGGTCAGACTGTCGTAGTTGACGATCCGCTGCATGCGCTCTTCGGCGGCGCGAAGGACGCTGATATCGGAGAAAATGGAGAAGGCGTGAGTAATCCGGTCTTCAGCGTCGCGCACGACGCCAATCGATACTGACTGCGGAAAGAGTTCGCCGTTCTTCCGCTTGCCAATAATCTCTCCGTGCCAGGCGCCGGCGCCGCGCATGGCCGACATTACCTCGGCCCTGAAATCGGCGCTGTGGACACCGGAACGGAGGAGGTCCGGTGTCTGGCCGATGGCTTCGGCGGCCGTGTATCCCGTAATGCGCGTGAAGGCGGCGTTCACCGAGACGATCCGGTTGTTCGTGTCGGTGATCATGATGCCTTCTTCGCTGTTCTCGATAATGCTGGCGTGCAGGCGACGCTTTTCTTCAGCGGACAGGCGATCCTCGATTTCGTAATAGTGAGCCGTCATGCCGACGGGTTCCCCGTTCTCGTCGCGTACGTGCCCGAGCGAAAGGTTGACCCGGAAGGTCTCACCCGATTTCTTCCGGCGGCGCACTTCCATCAGCGAACTGCCGTGGTCGAGAAAGAGCTCGTGGATCCCATTGTCACGGTCTGCCGGTTCGTCGGCATACAGGAACAGGATATGTTGCCCGATTGCTTCTTCGGGCGTGTATCCGAAGAGCATCTGAGCACCACGATTCCAGCCGGTAACGTAGCCGGCCAAGTCGGTCGTAATCAGCGGTTCTTTGATCCACTGTTTCTCGGGACCGCTCAGGAACTCGGCAGGAACCCCATTGCGGTCGTGACTCAATAGTTCGAGTTCTTGCTTGAGTGAGTCGAGCGTTTGCGCGAGATCGTCGCCTTGCGCTTGCCGGGCCATGGCGCAGAGGTCCAGACAGCGATCGATGCGCGCGTCAGTCATCGGCCTCGTCCCGCTTGTCGTGCAGCACGCCGAGCATCCAAAGGTGCGCGGAGAGCACAAGCTCGTTATAGCGCGATATGGGTATGCCGGCTTGGTCCAGTTCTATCGCCAGCTTTTGGTCCTCTTGCTGACGGAGCTCCGTGATCTTCAGCAGGCGACCGATCGGACCATCGTGATGGAGCACGGCGGAGGCCAGCCCCTCTGGCAGCTTCAGGGGCACGAGCACATCAGCGAGCGGCATTCCAAACAAAACACCGATGAGCGAAAACATCCCGGCCATGAATGCCTGTTCCTGCGCGGAGCGATCCAGACCAACGAATTCAGCGGCGAGTTCAGTCGTGCGTGCGCGTACGGCAACGTGCGCGGTCAGCATGGCAGAGCGGTGATCGTCGCGGCTGGCAGCAAAAAGCATGAGGTGAAGCCAACGCTTTAGCTGCTGACGACCGAGGATAAGAATGGCCTGCGAAAAGCTGGAAATCCGCCGGGCCATGCTCACGCCCAGCGAATTTACAAGGCGGATGAGGTGGTAAGCGAGGACAGGATCCTGACGGAAAAGAGCTTCGATCTCGCCCGTCTCCGCGTCCGTTGCGACAAGATGCAGCAATTTGAGCGACAGGATGCGGGAGGCGCTCTGCGCGCTGGATACATGCACTGGGGGATTGAAGGGCCAGCTGCCCGCCAGCCATAGGGCGGAATCGGGAAAGGTAGGCTTTCCGCGTGCTTCGGAGCGATAGAGTGATTGTTTATTGAGCGCTTGGCACCCCGCCGCAGTTGCCAAGTGAAGAAGCCCCTCAGGCAGCCTTGCCATCAGGCCAGGAGCGATGAAGCAGGGAAACTCGGTCGCGAATGCCGAGAAACGGGTATTGTCGATAAGCGGCGACCATTCGTTCAGGTCTCCACTTCCTGCGTCGAGGAGGGCGGCTGCTGGCTGCAAGTTGCGATCAGCCAGTAGTTCGACATGAAGTATGGGCACGTCGCTCATAGCGCTCTCGTAGTTGCGTCTGCCGTCGCGTCTCGGTCTTCGTTGTTAATGAGGTTGGGCGATGAAACACAAGTTACGGTCGCCTACGGCAAAAAAACTCAAAGTTGTAACCGTAGAGTCTCGCTATCACCCCGCTTGGTTCCTTTTCTCAAATATACACTGGCCGGACCCTGGGCGCTTGAAGAAAAACCGCCAAACCGTACCGCGTGTACTGACGAGCAGTTACGAACGGGGTTCAACGAGCGGAAGAACAGGGGTTACATGTGTAGGAGGGAACGCAAATATCGTTTCGGCATCAACGAGTTGCCCGCCCTAAAAATCTTTGGTCATTTGCTGACCGCGGCTATATGGCCCCGTCATCGATGCAGAAACGGTTGCGACCGGTATCCCGTGCGTGAACCAGCAAGGCCGTGCTGCGCTCGACCAACGCCGCGCCGTGTTCGCCGGTGAATTCCGTGATGCCGCCGCTTATCGTTATGCGCTCGCCGGTCTTGGCGAGTATCTCAGTCTCGATGAGCGCACGTAGCCTTTCCAGCGCGCCAAGCGCGTCGGTAAGATGGGTATTGGGCAGAATCAGCAAGAACTCATCGGTTCCGATGCGGCCCACGATGTCGGTTTCGCGCAGAGCTTTTGACAACAGGTAGCCAAGTGCCGCTAGGATGCCATCTGCCACGCTTTGACCCCGCGTAGCCGCGAGTTCATGGAAGTGATCGACATCGATTTGCGCGAGCGTGAAGGGGGTGCCGTAGCGGCGCCCTCGCTGGACTTCGCTTTCCAGCAAACGCATCACTTGCCGCTCGTTGAATACGCCAGTCAAGGAATCGTGTACTGAAAGGCGTTCAAGTCGGCTCTCCAGGAATTTCTGCTCGGTGATCTCGGCGAGCACGAGCAGGGCTCGCCGGATGGTGCCGCGATCGTCAAGGATGGGTAAGGCATTGGTATTGAGCCAGGTTACATGGCCTTCGTTGTCACGGACGGCGACGATTCTCTCCAGCACAGGCTGTGTTGTCCGTAGAACCGAACACAATGGCATCTCGTCGTCCGAGAGTGATTCGTTTTTTTCGTTTTCCCAGGCGAGAGCTGGGTCGTGCAGGAGCTTCTCGGCGGTGGCATTGCGCCACAAGGGAGTTGCGTCAGCTGCGTGGACCGACAGTCCTATGCCGAGGATGTCGAGGAGAATGCCGTAGCGTTTGATTTCGTCATCGTCGGCATGTTTTCCGGGGAGGGGCTCGGGTGGAGTGGCCAAAGTCATGAAGAATTACGTCTAGTGCTATTACTTTAGTAATAGCACTAGGGTAACCGAAATTGCCCCGGCTGCGTGTGCAGTTGTCTGCACTTCATCGCAGGGCCCAGCGCCAAGCGGCGTCAGGCGGCGGCGAGCGCCTGATCGAGGTCTTCAAGCAGGTCGTCGATATGCTCGATGCCGATCGACAGTCGGATCATGTCTTCCGATACGCCGGACTTCACTAACTCTTCGGGAGAGAGTTGCCGGTGGGTCGTCGAGGCCGGGTGGCACGCCAACGATTTCGCATCACCGATGTTAACGAGCCGGGTAAACAGCTTGAGCGCGTCCTGAAAACGGGCGCCACCAGCCAAGCCGCCCTTGACGCCGAAGGTGAGAACACCCGAGGCATGACCACCCATGTATTTCTGGACCAGCCCATGGTCCTTGTGGTCCGGGAGTCCTGCGTAATTTACCCAGGAAACTTTCGCATGCGTTTTGAGGAACTCGGCGACCTTGACCGAGTTCTCGCAGATCCTTTCCATGCGCAGGGCCAGCGTTTCCAGTCCTTGCAGAATCAGGAATACGTTGAATGGGGAAATCGCCGCGCCCATGTTACGCAACGGGACGACGCGTGCACGGCCGATGAAGGCCGCTTCGCCGAGAGCCTCGGTGTACACGACGCCGTGGTAAGACACATCCGGCTCGTTGAGCCGCCGGAAACGCGCTTTGTGCTGAGCCCATGGAAATTTCCCACTGTCGACGATGATGCCGCCAATCGAGTTGCCGTGCCCGGCGATATATTTCGTCAGCGAATGGACGACGATGTCCGCACCGTGCTCGAACGGGCGACAAAGGTAGGGGGACGGCACGGTGTTATCGACGATTAGAGGGATGCCGTTGCGGTGGGCAATGTCGGCCAGCCTTTCAAAGTCGGTGATGTTGCCCAGCGGATTACCGACAGATTCGCAGTAGATGGCCTTCGTTTTCTCGTCGATCAGTTTCTCGAACGTCGCGGGATCGCGATAGTCGGCAAAGCGGACGGCGATTCCGTACTGCGGGAGCGTATGCGCGAAGAGGTTGTACGTGCCGCCGTACAAAGTCGAGGCCGAGATGACATTGTCGCCGGCCTCGGCGATCGTCATGATCGTGTAGGTTACAGCCGCCTGACCCGAAGCGAGGGCCAGAGCGCCGACCCCGCCTTCCATCGCGGCCACACGCTTTTCCAATACGTCCTGCGTCGGATTCATGATGCGCGTGTAAATGTTGCCGGCGACTTTTAGGTCGAAAAGATCGGCTCCGTGCTGTGTGTTGTCGAACGAGTACGAGGTCGTCTGGTAAATCGGCACAGCGACGGCTTTTGTCGTGGGCTCGGGAGAGTATCCGGCATGGATGGCGAGGGTTTCGATTTTCATTCTTCATCCCTTGGCGAAAGTGGGGGAGGGCCGCATCTTAGCATTCGGTTTCGCGTCCAAATAGAACGAGAATGCATATCCTAATTACCGCCTCTATAAAGGAAAAGCGCCCCGCTGGGGCGCTTTTTTGCGGTTCGGGCCTCCTTGCGGCCCGAGGGCGATTTTACAGCGCGACGAGTTGGCCGTTGCTGATCCGTACGCGGTCACCACGCTGCCATGTCGGCGCCTGCGATTGAGTGAAGAGACGCGTATTGCCATTTTCAAGACGTACCGTTACTTCATATTGTGTCGTGCTGCGCACACGCTTTTCGACTTCGTTCCCCGCGTAGGCTCCGCCCACGGCGCCGACCACGGCACCGACGATCTTGCCACGACCGCCGCCGATCTGATTACCAAGCAATCCACCGAGAACGCCACCGCCGACTGCGCCGAGGCCGGTACCGTCCCCGTTCTGTTTCACTTCGCGCACATTCTCTACGACGCCACAATCGCGGCAAGTATTCGCGTACGACGGATTCGACGTGCTGTTTTCTACATAGATGCCGCTATCGTTGATCGGGTAGCTCGGGGACGTGGCCGGGCGTTGCTCGTCGGATGTGCGGACGTAGCCAGCCGGACGTTCGCGAATCGGCTCACGGGTGGCGGTTTGCCGTACGGGAGCGGTTGTCTTGGCCTTTACCGATGCTTTGGCCGGTGGCTCGGCCGGAACGACGGGTACGGAGGGAGCAGCCGCGAGCGGTTCCATCTGAGTGGTCGTTGCTCCGCTTTGGGGAATCCAGCCGGCGAACGAAGCAGCGGCCGTCAAGCTTGCGATCGTTACGGCGGTCGCGGCGACGATAATCATCGGGTGCGGTCTGCGGGTTTGGTTTTCCATTGTGGCCTCACGCTGTGGTTGGTACTGAGCAAACAACGAACAGGCCGAGCCCCAGGACGACTGGGGAAACAAACGATTACAACTTTGGGGCCGCCGTTACGGCGAGGCCTGAAAAGAGGTGAGTACGAGACCCGGTAGTTCGATAAGGGCCGGCGGCGAAAAAAAACGCCTCGGATAGCCCGAGGCGTTTTTTTTACCTCTTGGTAATGCGAAGCTGCTGCCAGCTACTCCGGCCGCATCTGCGGGAAGAGGATCACGTCCCGGATATTCGGCGAATCGGTGAGCAGCATTACCAGACGGTCGATGCCGATTCCGCAACCACCGGTCGGGGGAAGCCCGTATTCAAGAGCGCGAATGTAGTCAGCGTCGTAATACATTGCTTCTTCGTCGCCCGCGTCCTTGGCTTTGGCTTGCGCCATAAAGCGCTCAGCTTGGTCCTCGGGATCGTTGAGCTCGGAGAAACCGTTGGCGATTTCCCGCCCGACGATGAAGAGTTCAAAGCGTTCGGTAATCTCAGGGTTCGCATCGCTCGAACGTGCCAGCGGGCTGATCTCCGCCGGGTAGTCGATAATGAACGTCGGATCCCACAGATCGGCTTCGGTCGTTTCTTCGAACATCAGGAGCTGCAGCGTACCGAGTCCCATACCGGGCTTCAGTTCGACCTTCATCGCGGTGAGCCTCTGACGGAGCCAGTCGGCGTCATTCAGTTGCTCCAGCGTGTACTGCGGACGGTATTTCATGATCGCCTCGACCATCGTCAGGCGATCGAATGGCTTGGAGAGATCGAGCGTACGACCCTGGTATTCGAAAACCTCAGCGCCCAGAGCTTCTCGCGCCGAATGGCGTAGGACGCCCTCGGTGAAATCCATCAGCTTGTGATACTCGCTGTAGGCCTCATAGAACTCCATCATCGTGAACTCGGGATTATGGCGCGGGCTCATGCCTTCGTTGCGGAAATTGCGGTTGAGTTCGAAGACCTTTTCAAAACCACCGACGACAAGCTTCTTGAGGTACAACTCCGGTGCAATGCGCAAGTACAACGGCATGTCGAGCGCGTTGTGGTGAGTCATGAATGGGCGCGCCGACGCACCACCGGGAATGGGGTGCATCATCGGCGTTTCGACTTCGAGGAAGCCGTGGCTGCACATGTAGTTGCGGATCGATTGCACAATCCGGCTGCGCGCGACGAAGGTGAAGCGCGACTGCTCGTTCATGATCAAGTCGAGGTGGCGCATCCGGTACTTCTGTTCCTGGTCCGTGAGACCGTGGAATTTCTCCGGAAGCGGGCGCAACGACTTTGACAGCAGGCGGATATCGTTGGCTTGCACGGTCAGTTCGTTGGTCTTCGTGCGGAAGAGCGGGCCGACGACGCCTACGATGTCCCCGATATCCCAGCGCTTGAATGCCGCGTATTCCTCCTCGCCTACCTTGTCGCGTGCCACGTAGATTTGGATGCGGCCACCGACATCGGAAATGGTGATGAACGATGCTTTGCCCATCACCCGTTTGAGCATGATGCGACCGGCGACCTTGACTTCGACAGGATTCGCTTCCAGCTCCTCACTCGTTTTCGAGTCGTACAGCTCAATGATTTTGCCCGAGATGTTTTCACGCTCGAAGTCGTTGGGATAAGCCTTACCCGTCGCACGCCATTCGGCGAGCTTCGCGCGACGCTCGGCGATGATATGGTTCTCGTCTTGTTCGGAGGCGGTGGTGGTCTGGTCGGACATGTCGTTCTCTTGGATGGATTAAATTCTTTGTTTCGCAGCGGACAGCGGGTCGTCAGACACCCTGTTTGAGGCTCGCTTCGATGAAGGCGTCGAGGTCGCCGTCGAGAATACGCTGCGTGTCGCCGAACTCGACGTTGGTACGGAGATCCTTGATCCGCGACTGATCGAGCACATAAGAGCGAATCTGGTGGCCCCAGCCGATATCGGTCTTGGAATCCTCCAGCTTCTGTTGCTCCGCTTGGCGTTTGCGCATTTCCGCTTCGTAGAGCCTTGATTTCAGCATTGCCATTGCCTCGGCCCGGTTCCGGTGCTGCGACCGGTCATTCTGGCACTGGACGACAATTCCCGACGGCATATGGGTAATCCGGACGGCCGAGTCCGTCTTGTTAATATGCTGCCCACCAGCACCCGAGGCGCGGTAGGTGTCGATGCGCAAATCAGCGGGATTGATCTCGATCTCGAACGAGTCGTCGATTTCAGGATAGACGAATACCGACGCGAAACTCGTATGGCGGCGCGCGTTCGAGTCGAATGGCGACTTGCGCACGAGCCGATGGATACCTGTTTCCGATCGCAGCATGCCAAAGCAATATTCGCCGGAGAATTTGATCGTTGCCGTCTTGATGCCGGCCACGTCGCCTTCCGAGTCTTCCAAAACTTCGACGCCATAACCCTTGCGTTCGCCGTACTTGATGTACATGCGAAGCAGCATCGATGCCCAGTCCTGCGCCTCGGTGCCGCCGGCTCCTGCCTGGATGTCGATGAAGCAGTTGAGTGGGTCCGCCGGATTATTGAACATACGGCGAAACTCGAGCGCAGCCACTTCCTTCTCGATGCCGTCGATATCGCCCGCAACGGCTTGCAAAGTGTCGTCGTCGTTCTCGTCGCGCGCCATGCCGAACAACTCCTCGGCATCCTTGAGATTGTCGGAGACCCGGTCCAGTGTTAGTACAACGTTCTCTAGCGATTTCTTCTCTTTGGATAGTTCCTGCGCGCGCTCGGTGTTATCCCAAACGCTTGGGTCTTCGAGTTCGCGATTGACGGCATTCAGTTGGTCAGATTTCTGATCGTAGTCAAAGATACCTCCGCAACTCGTCGGCGCGCTTGGCGATATCCGAGAGTCGGTTGGCGATGGCATTGAGCTGTTCTGCTTCCATAGCTTTAGGGGACGATAAGCGACAAACGTTGAATTATATACGGAGGCTGTGGCGTATTTCGGGAATGGCCGGGCAGCTTGTAAGATTTGATGCGCGGCTGCTACCATCCGCGCCATATTCGGATGAAGCGCGAGACATGCCAAGAAAAAAATCGGCGCCGCTTCCCCAGATCGGGGCCATCGTGACGTATGTCGGCAAAAGCCGAACGCTGGCGCGCGGTGGTTACAACGTCCGCGTCGTGGCGGAAACCTGTGGGGGCCGCATGATGGTCGAGGCGATCGGGCGCAGCGGACAACCTGTGCGCTTCTCCGTCAAGAATGAGAATCTCGCGCCGCTGCAACCCGGGCTGTTCGACTAAGAAGCGTCAAGTCGTTTCAGCGCCGCCCCCGCTTTAACGCTCAGGCTTGGTCCTCTCGTTCGCCGCCGAGCGCTTGCATTAGGTCATCCAGCAAGTGCGCGACTTCACCGGTCATGAGCGTGAAGTCGATGTCGAAGCGCTCATCATCGTTTTCAGCCTGCTCGTCTGCTTGTTCCTTGAGGATGTCGAGAAAGGCCAGACGCTTGATCTGCATTTTTTCGTCGAGCTGGAACGATACCTTGTCGTTCCATGTCAGCGCGACGCGCGTCACGACCTTGCCTTCGGCGATGTGTTTCGGAATCTCCTCGCCTTCGAGCGTGTGCTTGACGTAACGGACCTTGGCGTCCTCGGCCGAGCGGAGTTCAAGGTCCTGATCCAGCGTGAATCCTGCGGGAGCATCGCCATCCGCCAGCCAGCCCGTCATTGCGGCGGAGGGGGACTGGTTGACATTGACTAACCGCACGGGCAATCCGTCGACGGACTTGTGCAGGTGTTCAATGAATTCCTCGGCTTTGGCGCGTGCGGACGCGTCAATTACGAGCCAGCCGTTGATCGGGTCGATCCAGCCGTACGTGGTACGCCGGTGCGTGAACGCACGGGGCAATAGTTCGAGTGTAATCGCTTCGCGCAGGTCACGCATTTCTTTGCGGCCAACGCGGCGGCCCTCGGTTTCGGCAATCTCCTTGGCGCGTTCATTGGCAAAGTGCTTGACGACCGAGGATGGCAACAACTTCTTTTCTGTGCCGAGACCGATCAGCCACTGGCGATTCACGCTATGGACGAGCGGGCCGCCATCTCTGGGCGCAACCCAGCCGAGGCTCTGCGCGTCCGTGGCATTGCACGGTTGTAACGTGAACGAGGCTAGGCGTTCCTCCAGTTGGCCGACGTCCATTTCCCAGTTTTTCGGCAAGCGATACGCCTGCATGTTCTTGAACCACATGGTGCGATCCGGAAAAAATCGATCATTATAGGTCGGTTCGCGCACGAAGCCGACGCCCAGGCATAAACCCTGACTACATCGCGAGTATTGAACGAATACGCGCGAGTAGTTCATAATGTGCCTATGAATGATCCGCAACCAGTTGATTTACGCCGCCGAATTCGAGAACTTCAGGCGATTCCAGAGCGCGACCGTACCGATGAGCAGTGGGACGAGTTGAACGAGCTCGAGATCCGGACAGCGCCAGGCAATCGCGAATCGGAACGGCCGCTTGACCGGCAGACGGGCGCGCCCATGCCTGGCCGGCGACCGGAGCGCAATCAACCCAAGAATGGGGGAGGGCGCCAAGAGCCACGGCAGCCGCAAGAGGGCCGGCCGGAAGGGCGGCCGCCTAAGCGGCAGCATCGGCGCCCCAAACGGCAACCAGAAAAGGAAAACGCCGGCAATTCCTGAAGGAATCGATCAAGCGGAGAAGAAAACCCGGGATGTCAGCCCGGGTTTTTTATTGCAGCGCAGCCCCCGGGAACTAACGATCTCTTTCGGGCGCGAGAGTCGGCCCGAAGCCCCGATTCTCCGCTATGCAGTTACGCCGCGTTCTCCGTGCTTTCCGCCTCCAGCCACAGGCATTTTCCCTTGCTTTCCTTTTGTATGGCGGCCAGAAGCGCTTCGTGGGCAGCGATTTCGTCGACATCGGCACGGATAACGCATTGCGCTCGCCGTGCCACTTCAATGCCCACCTGGGTTCGTTCAAGGACTGGCGCATTCGCGAGGGCCTCTTCACCGAGGTCCATGATCAGGCTTTCCTGCCCGCGCGTCATCGAGACGTAGACTTCAGCCAGGATCTCGGCGTCGAGCAAGGCACCGTGCAGCGTTCGATGCGAGTTGTCGATTCCGTAGCGCTCGCAGAGGGCATTCAGGTTGTTTTTCTTTCCCGGGTGCAACTCCTTGGCAAGAACCAACGTGTCCTGTACGGCGTGGCAGACCGTCTCGATCGGCGCCATGTCGAGCCGAGCGAGCTCGGCGTTGAGGAAGCCGATGTCGAAGGGCGCGTTATGGATGATCAGTTCCGCGCCCCGCACGAAATCCAGGAATTCAGCGGCAATCTCGGCGAAACGGGGTTTGTCTTGCAGGAACTCGAGGCTGATGCCGTGTACCGCGAGCGCTCCGGCATCAATTTCTCGCTCCGGATTGAGATAGCGGTGAAAATGCCGATTGGATAACCGCCGGTTGCGCATTTCCACGCAGCCGAGTTCGATGATCCGGTGACCGAGCTTGTGTTCAAGGCCGGTGGTTTCCGTATCCAGAAAAATCTGACGCATATTTTGTCCCTTTATCTCTTCTCTAGCACCGAAGCGCCGCCGCTATACCATCGAGTCGGAACCGTGCTTTTTACGCCTCATGCCGCCAATAGTTCGTCTATGCCGCGGTTCGCAAGGCGGTCGGCGCGCTCATTGCCGGCATGCCCGGCGTGTCCCTTGATCCATTCCCAGCGGATCACATGGAGCTGGACCAGCTTGTCCAGTGCTTGCCAGAGGTCAGCATTCTTGACCGGTTTCTTGTCGCTCGTCCGCCAGCCGTTGCGTTTCCAATTGTGAATCCAGGCGCTGATTCCCTTTTGCACGTACTGTGAGTCGGTGAAGATCGTGACCGCGCTGGGACGCTTCAGGGCTTCCAGTGCCCGGATGACCGCGGTGAGTTCCATGCGGTTGTTCGTCGTCGGTGTCTCGCCGCCCCAGAGTTCTTTTTCGGCGCCCCCTGCCTGCAGGAGGGCTCCCCAGCCCCCAGGGCCCGGGTTGCCGCGGCAAGCGCCGTCCGCATAGATAGTCACTTCTGTTTCAACGGCCACGTTCGATTTCCTTTTGGGTTACGGCGGTAAAGGGTTTGCGCGCGAGTTTCTTCTGGCCCCATGGCGGCAGGATAAGCCGCATGCTGCGCACGCGTTTGACAGCTCGCAGCAAATAGACGCCGCCGGCAAAACTCCACCAGCGATCACCGGCCGCTTCCATGAAATGCCACCGCTTCAGCCAGCGCTGTTCGTGACACGGTGGCGCGTAGCATCCGAAATTTCCGCGGTCGACCTCGAAACTAAGCAATTGCAGCCAGTCCTTGAGACGTAAGACCGAAATGTAATTCCCATTCATGGGAAAACGCCGCGAATGCTTGGGAAGACGGCGGCGTAGGCCCCACAGCGAGAACGGGTTGAAGCCGGTAATGACTAATTGGCCGTCGGGGATCAATACCCGTTCGACTTCGCGCAGGATCTGGTGCGGGTCTTCGTAGAACTCAAGGACATGCGGCAGCACGACCAAGTCGATGCTGTTTGCGGCGAAGGGTAACTCGCGGAAATCGCAAAGGACGTCAACACCGCCGGAGTCACCAGCGCTTTGCCGTAGCGGGATGCGGTTTTGAGCGAGGAGATCGTATTGCGGCAAACCGAGCTGGAGCGCGTTGTATCCGAACAAGTCGGAAACGACGCTGTCCACCTTCTCCTGTTCCCAGGCCATGACGTAGCGACCTTGCGGGGTCTCCAGCCATTCGTCGATACCTGGGTTTGACATTTTTCGCGGTTCTTCCACAATCAGCGCATGTTCGACATCGTCAGGATTCCGGCTTTCAAGGATAACTACATCTGGCTGCTGCGGAAAGGCAGCGCGGCCGTTGTCGTTGATCCGGGAGATGCCGCACCCGTGCTTTCCTTCCTGCAGCGGGAAGGGCTAACGCTGACGTCGATTCTCATCACACACCACCATCGCGATCACCAGGGCGGCGTATCAGAACTGTTGGCGCACTATTCGGCGGAGGTCTTCGGGCCGGCCGCGGAGTCTATCACGGGTTTGAGCCAGCCTCTGCGCGGCGGCGAGACGATTTGTCTGACTTCCTTAGGCGTCGAAATGCAGGTCTTCGCCGTGCCTGGCCATACCCTCGGGCACTTGGCTTATTACGGGAGTGGCGTGCTGTTTTGCGGCGACACCCTGTTCGGGGCAGGGTGCGGCCGTCTGTTCGAAGGCTCGCCGGCCCAAATGCAGGCATCGCTCGCGAAACTTGCTTCGTTGCCGGATGACACTCGGGTTTACTGCGCACACGAATACACCGAGGCCAACCTGCGGTTTGCGCTGGCGGTCGAGTCGGGCAATCGAGCTCTACGCGACCGCGTCGACGACGTAGCGGTGGCCCGGGCCAAGGGCGATGCCACAGTGCCATTCACTATCGCCGGGGAAAAAGCCACGAATCCATTTCTACGCTGCCGGGAGCCGTCAGTCATCGCTTGCGCGAAAGAAAGAGGGGCCGCGTCGGACGATGCGTTGGCCGTATTCACGACGCTTCGTGCGTGGAAGAACGATTTTTGAGCGGTACGGTTTTAGCCCGAAAGACTCAGTTCTTCAAAACTCACGAAGCCGCTCAACCTCGCTCCTCGCTAAGCAACTTGCCAGGCGCGATCGAGGGTATCGAGGACTTTTGCCGAGTTGAACGGCTTCACGATGAATCCGTCGGCGCCGTTCTGTATGGACTCCTGCACATTCTCAACGCTCGGGTTGCCGGTAATCATGATGACGACCGTTTGCGGATACTTGCTCTTTATGTTCTGCAACGCTTCGAGCCCGTCCATCTCCGGCATCATGACATCGAGAAAAACGATATCGGGCTTTTCCTTCTCGATGAATTCGAGCGCGAGTGCGCCATTTTTCGTTTCGCCGATGACCACGTAGCTCTCGCTGCGCAGAATGCCACGCAAGAGCGCACGCATGAGGTCGTTGTCATCGACGATCAGGATTTTTGGGGAATTGGTACGAGCCATGGGGGCTGATTCAAGTAAGTTGGGGGTCGAGCGAGGCGATGTGGCAAACCTGATTGCCGCCGCGCTGTTTTGCCGTGTAAAGAGCGATATCGGCAACGTCGACAAGGTCTTGCGCGTACGTCTCCGGCATGGCTACTGCCGACGCGACGCCGAAGCTTAACGTCACGCGGCGATTGGACGCGTCGATATTCTCGAGTTCGAGCTGATTGACGGCCAGCCGCATCTGCTCGGCTACACAAGTCGCACCCGCCGCCGCAGTGGCCGGTAAAACGGCGGCGAATTGTCCGCCGCCGTACCGAGCGAGGAGGTCTCCGCCGCGGTCCGTCGACTGCGCCAGGGTCTTCGCTACTCGGCGCAGACAATCGTCACCAGCGGTCGTGCCGTAGGTCTCGTTATAGCGTGTGAAAGCATCGACGTTGCACATGAGAACCGATAGTTCCTCACCTTGACGCATGGCGCGCCGCCACTCGCGTAGAAGCATGATGTCGAACTGGCGCCGGTTGGCGATGCCCGTGAGGGGGTCGAGTCCGCTCACGCGCTTGAGTTCCTGGTTGGCTGACTCAAGCTCCTTGGTTAGGGTGACCAAATACTGGCGCGCCGCCACGATTCGCTGCGTGGCCCTGATTTTCGAGGCCAGGATCGTTTCGTTGACGGGCAGGCAAAGGTAATCGTCGGCCCCGGCCGAGATCGCTCGTTCGAGCCAACCGCTGTCTCGCGGGCCGAACAAGTACACCGGCGTCCATTCGCCAGCGCGTTCTGCATGACGTATTCGCTGGACGAGTTCCAGGCTGTTGATATCGGGGATGGTGGCGTCGAGAAGAACGAGGTCGGGCCGCTGCTGTTCAAAGAGAGCTATGCCTTGGTTGCCGCTCACCGCTGCAATCGGCGCAATTCCTATCTTGCGCAGGTAGTCGCAAAGGAGTTGCCGGCCGCTGGCACTATCTTCGATGACGAGGGTTCTCATCCATGGTCCAAAACAAAAGTCTGCTGCGCCGGCAATTCTAGCTTGAACAGCGGGGTGTTGCTCGCATCCTGGGGCCGAGCGTGATTTCAGGGCGTGTGTTCATGATAAATTGGGTATTCCCAAGGAAAATTACGGGTGGATAAGATGATGGACAAGGCAGATCTGCAACGAGCGCTCGCATCGCCAAGAACGCGTAAGTACGGTGTGCGCTTCCTGATCGCGCTGGTGGCTATTGGAGTCCTCGGTTTTCTTGTCTTGCCTCCGATCGTCAAGGCGGTTCTGGTCAATCAACTGAGCGCCGCTTTGCATCGACCGGTTGCCATCGAATCGTTGCGCATGAATCCCTACGCGCTCTCATTGACCGTGGAAGGATTCGCGGTTAAGGAGCGCGCTGGCGAAGAGACATTTCTAGGATTCGATCGGCTCTATCTCAATGTTGAGTCATCGTCGATCCTGCGCGGCGGCCCTGTTCTCAATGAGGTTCAACTCGTCAACCCACGTGTGCGTCTGGTACGTGGAAAAGACCGGCGGTACAACTTCTCCGACCTCCTTGACGAGTTTATGGCCAAACCGGCGAGTGACGAGCCGCCGCCCCGGTTTTCGGTCAACAACATCCAACTGTCCGGCGGTTCGGTCGAGTTCATCGATGAACTGGTCGACGAAAAACACATGGTGAGCGATATCGCCTTGACCCTGCCTTTTGTGTCGAGCATGGCTTACGCGACCGATACCTTCGTCGAACCGGCATTTTCCGCCAAGGTCAATGGCGCACCGCTTGATCTTTCCGGGCGTAGCAAGCCCTTTGCCGACTCGCTCGAGAGCGAGCTTGCTCTGGATCTGGCCGATCTGCAGCTCAGCAAATACCTGGACTATCTGCCGTTCGACCTCCCGATCAAAATGTCCGGCGCATTGGACACTGACCTCAAGCTCGTTTTTCGTCAAGAAAAAGACAAACCCGCCGCCCTGACGGTGTCGGGTATGGCGGTCGTGAAGAACTTCGACGTGAAGGAAGCGTCGGGTTCGCCATTGGCCGCATTCAAGAAACTTGAGATCGCGCTCGGTTCGGCCGACTTGCTGCACCGGAGATTTACCGTCGAACACGTACGCCTGGAGTCACCGGACGTCAGCGCAAGTGCGAGTAAGGATGGCACCCTCAACTGGCTGGATTTGCTTGAACGGGTCCAGAGCAGCGGAAGCCAGGCGGCCCAGCCGGCCGCTAATCCGCGTTCCCCGGGTGCGCCACAGGCATCCCCCGTGGAATGGTCTGTCGGTGAAGTTCGGGTAACGGATGGAGTCTTGCGTTGGCTCGATGAGTCGAATGGCGTGCCGTTCAAGGCGAGTGTCGAAGCGATCGACGTTGCGGTCAAGAAACTGTCGAGCAAAGGCGCGGCGCCGGCAACGTTCGAACTCGGCCTGCGAGCCGCTGCCGCAGAGTCGTTGGCGGTGGAGTCGTTGGCCGTGAAGGAGGGGCAAATCGATATCGCCAAACGGGAGGTCGTCGTCGGCGACCTGCTTGTTCGGGGAGTGCGCGGCGGTGCTAAACGTGATGCCAAAGGCAGCATCGCCTGGATAAATACGCCTAATTTACGGGCCAAATCGGCTTCGTCGATACCCGCACCCGCAACTCCACCAGAAGGTGAGGCGAGCCCGTGGAAAGTGAAGGTGGCCCACGCCGCGGGCGAGTCGATCGATCTTCGGTTCGACGACGCAGGAGTCTCGCCCGCGACGGCTCAGACCGTGAGCGGCCTCGGGTTTGAGGTACAGAACTTCAGTGTCGGTTCGACGGAACCTGCTCGAGTATCTTTGCACTTTAAGCTCAATGGCAAAGGCGAAGTCGCGGCAGAGGGGAACTTGACTCCTGCTCCATTGAACGCCGACATGAAGGTCGATGTGAAGACGCTCGAACTGTTGCCTTTGCAGCCGTATTTTTCAGAAAAGCTCAATGTGGCGGTAACAAGCGGCCACCTGAGCATGAACGGCGATGCCAAGTTCGGACTCCCGGAAAAGGCAAAGGGGGCGGAAACCTCCGCTGGCATGACGGGTGGTTTTTCCGGGCAAGTGACGCTCGGTGATTTCCGCGCCGTCGACAAGCTCAATGAAGCCGAATTCCTCCGCTGGAAATCGTTCTACTTCGGGAAGATCGAGGCCAAGCTCAACCCGGATTCCCTGGTAGTCGGCGACGTCGCACTTTCCGACTTCTTTGCACGCGTCATCGTGAGCCCGGAAGGAAAACTCAATCTCATGCAGATCGTGCGCAAGCCGGGCGATGGGCCAAACTCGGCACCGGTGGCTACGGCGGAGAAAACCGAGCCGGTCCCTGAAAAAAAGACGTCCGACGGCAAAGCGGCTGCTCCACTTGCTCAAGCTGAGGCGCCGGCGAGTCCTCTGCCGCCGGTCAGGATCGACAAGATCACTTTGCAGGGGGGCACGATCCGCTTTACCGACAACTTTGTGAAGCCCAACTACTCGGCCAACCTGCGTCAGATCGGGGGCCGCGTCACAGGGCTGTCATCTGCACCGGGTAGCGTGGCGAGCCTGGAGTTGCGGGGCAGTTATGACAACGTGGCGCCATTGAACATCACGGCGAAGATCAACCCGTTGTCGGCCAAGCCCTATCTTGACCTTCAAGCCGACATCAAGGGGGTGGAACTTACCTCCTTGTCGTCGTATTCGGGCAAGTATGCCGGTTATGCGATCGATAAGGGCAAGCTTTCGCTGTTCGTCAATTACAAGATCGAAAACGATCAATTGGTGGCGGAGAACCGGGTGTTTCTCGATCAACTTACTTTCGGTGACCCGGTCGACAGCCCGGACGCCGTGAAGCTTCCGGTGACGCTGGCGGTGGCGTTGTTGAAAAACCGTGCCGGTGAGATCGACCTGAATCTCCCGATATCGGGCTCGCTCAACGACCCGCAATTCAGCATTGGAGGCCTTGTCGTCAAAGTCATCATGAACCTGTTGGTGAAGGCCGTTACTTCCCCGTTTGCGCTGATCGGCTCGATGTTCGGGGGTGGCGAGGAACTGTCGAATATCGACTTCGACTTTGGCTACGCGGCCATTTCACCGGCGGCGGAAAAGCGACTCGAGCAGTTGGCCAAGGCGCTTGTCGATCGTCCCGCGCTGAAGCTCGAAATCGAGGCGCGGGTGGACCCGGATCGGGATCGTGAGGGTTTGAAGAAGGCACGCTTGGAACGCAAGGTTCGGGCGCTGAAGCGCGAGGATTTGGTCAAAGCCGCCGGGGACAAGGCCGTGCCGGAACGTGTGGAGGTGAGCGAGCAGGAATATCCGGCTTTGCTCGAACGTGTTTATCGCGCGGAGAGTTTTCCGAAACCGCGCAACATGATCGGCCTCGTGAAAACGTTGCCTGTCGAGGAGATGGAGAAGCTGATCTTCGCCAATTCGGTTGTGGACGACGACGATCTTCGATCCTTGGGGGACCGTAGAGCACGAGGCGTGCGCGATTGGCTCGTTGCGCGGGAGATTCCAGCGGATCGCATCTTCCTGAAACCGGTGGAACTCAAGGCTCCGGAAAGCAAGTCCGATTCGGATGAGAAGACGAAAACGAGCCGCGTGGACTTTTCACTGCGATAATTCCGGTTTCGACGGGCGACGCATCACCGGCAGGCGGTGTCCATCGCCCGTGCCTTCCCTTGAACTGTGAAGACGCGCGAACGATGAGTTGCCGCGCATCAGGGTTTTCTAATGACCGATTTCTTGCTTTACGCGGCAGTTGTTCTTCTCCTTGTCATCATCGGCTTGCAGATCGTGATCGCACGCCGCTCCGGGCAAAAGGACGTCTCGCTCGATCCGTACTTCCGCTCTCTTGAAACCGGAATCGAGCGTGTTGAACGCGAGTTGCGCGAAGAGTTGGCGCGCGGTCGGTTGGAATCTGCTAATACGGCGCGAGCCGATCGCGATGAACAGGCGCAGTCGCTTGATCGTCTGGCGAAGACGCTTTCGACACAAGTCGGCCAACTCGGTAGCCTGCAAGGACAACAACTCGAATCCTTTGCTCTGCAGCTCACCCGCTTGACGCAGAGCAACGAACAGCGTTTTGAGCAGCTTCGGCTTGCCGTTGAGACGCGCCTCGGCGCTATCCAGGCCGAGAATGCAGGCAAGCTCGAAGAAATGCGCAAGACGGTCGACGAAAAACTGCATGCAACGCTCGAACAAAGGCTCGGTGAGTCTTTCAAGCTGGTCAGCGAGCGGCTCGAACAGGTGCACAAAGGACTCGGCGAGATGCAGACGCTGGCGGCCGGCGTCGGAGACCTCAAGAAAGTGCTGACCAACGTGAAGACGCGCGGTACCTGGGGCGAGGTTCAGCTCGAATCGCTGCTCGAGCAACTGCTGACAGCCGAGCAATTCGACAAGAACGTCGCGACACGACCCGGTAGTAGCGAGCGTGTCGAGTTTGCGATCCGGCTGCCGGGGCGCGAGGCGGGTGACCATGCCAAGCGTCCCGTGTGGCTGCCGATCGACGCCAAATTTCCGATGGAAGACTATCAGCGTCTCGTCGAAGCGCAGGACCGTGCCGATTCCGGGGCGGTGGAGTTGGCGGCGAGGGCGCTCGAAGCACGGTTGCGCGATGAGGCACGGAAGATTCGTGACAAGTATGTGGAACCGCCGCATACCACGGATTTCGCCATCCTCTATCTGCCCACCGAGGGCTTGTATGCGGAAGCGCTGCGTCGCCCCGGTTTGGCTGACGGGCTGCAGCGTGATCTGCGCGTGAGTATCGCCGGTCCGACGACGCTCGCGGCGTTGCTCAACAGCCTGCAGATGGGCTTCCGCACGTTGGCGATCGAAAAACGCTCGTCCGAGGTGTGGGCGGTTCTTGGAGCGGTTAAGACAGAGTTCGGCCGCTTTGGCGAGGCGCTCGATTCAACGCGCAAGAAGCTTGAGCAGGCGACCAAGAGCATCGAGTCGGCGGGTGTGCGCACGCGACAGATCGAGCGCAAGCTCAAGGGCGTCGAGGCGTTGCCGCTGGGCGAAGCTCAGGCGCGCTTGGGAGCGCTGGAAGAACTTGAACCGGCAGACGATGAGGAGTGAGGCAAACGCTGCGAGCCCTCCGTGGAGATTGGTTGGAATGGCCGTTTCAATAGTGGTAGCGTCGACGTCCCCTAAAGTATGGTGCTAGATCACTCCGTGTCATTGCCGTCGTTCCGCCCCGTCATTTATATCATCGACGACGATGACATCGTCCTGTGGATGTTCGAGGAACTTCTCCAGGGCGCGGATGCCGACGTGCGCACTTTCTCGTCCGCACGGAAATTTCTCGATAGCTACGTGGCCGGTCCCTGCGAATGCCTCATCTGCGACGTGAAGATGCCCGAGATCGGCGGCCTCGAGGTTCAACAGGAACTGCTTCGCAAGGGCAGCCATCTCCCGATCATCCTCGTCTCAGGTTACGCAGAGGTTCCCTTGGCCGTTCAGGCGATCAAGGACGGAGCCTTCGACTTCCTTGAGAAACCTGTGGATGGCGTCGTGTTGCTCAGCAAGGTGCGCAGCGCACTCGAACGCAGCCGTCAGCTTCATGACGAACACATGGCGCGCGTAACGCGGGAAGCGCGCCTTGCGTTGCTTACGCCGAAAGAGCGGGAGGTTGCCGAGCGGGTCGTGGACGGGAAGTCGAGCCCGAAAATCGCACTGGAGCTGGATATCAGCGTGCGCACGGTGGAGAATCACCGTGCTCGCCTGATGGAAAAGCTACACGTCGAATCGGTCGCCGAGCTCGTCCGTCTATTTCTCTGAAGCTCGCTATGGCGATCGAGGTCAGTGCAGGCCGATCTCTACGTGACTTGCTTGGAGAATTCGAGTGAGGCCGTTATCCAAGGACTTCTGGCCGCGCATCGTTCTTGCCCTTCTGGCGATCGTGGTTCTTGTCGCCACCGGCACGGCGGTGCTTGAAGCGATCCTCAAGGAGTACCGGAGAAACATCTCCGATCACATCATCAGCAATCTTGAGACGATGTCGCGCGGCATCGTTCTCCTGCAACAGGATTCCGCCGCCCGCGCGCGCAAGATCGCCGACGAGCCTGCGCATAAGGAGTTGGTGGCCCGACTGATCGGGAACCCGGATGATCCGTCCGTACATAGCGCTTTCGAAGCATGGATCACGCCGCTCTACCAGAGCCGGGGCTTCGACGATTATTCGTTGATCACGCCCGACGGAAAGCGGGTGATGACGGCGGGGACGCGGGCCTACATCGGCCAGCTCCCGCTGCCATCCACGCGAGAGACCTTGCGTCGAGCCGAGTTGTTGCTTTCCGGTGCTGTAACACCGCCGATATCAGCCAGGCATCCGTTCTCCACCCTCATGGTTGAGAACCCGTCAGCCTATGCCTACCAACTGTCATGCGCACCGGTCGATCAGGACGGGCTGCGCATGGCGTTTCTTTGCTTGCACGAGAATCCGTCATTGCGTCTCTACCGGTTGCTACGGGACGGCCGTCCGGGGATTACCGGCGAAGCGTACGTGGTGGACCAGGAAGGCCGCATCCTGTCTCCGATTCGCTTCGAGAAAAGCCTTGTGGCCCCCGAGGGGGCCGAGCCTGGCTGGAGCCTTTTCCGGCTGCTGGCGCGGGTGACGCCAAATCGCGACGATGACGGGCGACCCGACCCCGATCTCGTCAGCACCGAGCCACTTACGCGAGTGGTGGAGAAGTTGCTTGAGTTCAGTTCCTTCGACACCGGCATGGTGGAAGATTATGCGGATTACCGGGGGCGGCGGGTCGTCGGTGCTGCCCGCTGGCTTCCCGACGCAGCATTCGGCCTCGTGGTCGAGGAAGACATGGATGAAGCCTTCCGTTCCTACTATTTTGCGCGGCATGCGCTACAGGCACTGATCGCGATTGGAACACTGCTCATTGTTGCGCTGACTGCCGCCGATTGGCGATCACGTCGTTCGCTGGCACGCAGCGAACAGCGCCTTGCCGCCTTTCGCGACTACATACCGGCCGGCGTGAACATGAAGGATGTTCACGGGCGTTACCTGATGGTCAACCCGGTATTCGAGTCGAGTTTCCATTTTTCCCCGGGATACGTGCTTGGTAAAACCGATGCGGAGGTGTTCCGTGCCGATGAGGCGCGTCTTCTAGAAGTCGAACACAAGGAAGTCTTGCGCACAGGGCGCCCGGTGTCGCGCAACCATACGCAACGTGAAGCGGATGGAACGGAGAAAACGTTCAGCACGGTGCACTTTCCTGTCAGGGGCGACAAAGACGGCCGCGTCGTGGCTGTGGGCATGGTGGCGCTGGATATCAGCACCTTGATTCGTACGCAGCGCGATTTGCAGGAACTCACTCAGACGCTGGAAAACAAGGTGGTACGGCGTACGGAAGAGTTGGCAGCGGCGCGTGACATGGCCGAATCGGCGAGCCGGGCCAAGGCGGAATTTCTTGCCAACATGAGTCACGAGATTCGGACTCCGCTCAACGCGATAATCGGCATGAGCGAACTGGCGGCGCATGTGAACAGCGATGCCCGCCTCGGGCGGTATCTAGGCCGCATTCGGTCCTCGAGCGAACACTTGCTGAGCATTGTTAACGACATCCTGGACCTCTCCCGTGTCGAAGCCGGCAAGCTGCGCATCGAAGCCGCCGAGTTTTCGCTCGCGGGCCTGATCGACCATGTCATCGCTCAGGTCGTGGAGCAAGCCGAAGCGAAAGGCCTGGCTTTGGTCGTCCAACCTCTGACGGACGTCCCCACCGCGGTGATCGGCGATGCCAAGCGGATCGGGCAAATCCTGATCAATTTTGCCAACAACGCGGTCAAGTTCACCGACCGGGGAAGCGTTACGTTGAGGGTGTTGGTTTGCCCCCTGGACACGGAAACAGTGCGTGTCCGTTTTGAAGTCGAAGATACTGGTATCGGCATCGCGGAAGACAAGTTGCCGCTGTTGTTTGCTCCTTTTCAGCAGCTCGACGGCTCGATGTCCCGGCAGTTTGAAGGGTCCGGCTTGGGTCTCGCGATCAGCCGAAACCTGGCTGAACTGATGAGCGGTGTCGTCGGAGTCTCGTCGCGGCCCGGGCAGGGCAGCGTATTTTCGCTTGAACTCCCGCTACGCCGGGGAGTGGCTAACACACCCGCATCAGGCGGTGTCTCGAGCGGATCTCGCGCGGATGCGGGCAATGTTTTGAGCGGCGGCGAATGCGTGGTCGGTCGATCGATCCTGCTCATCGAGGACAACAAGATCAACCAGGAGGTCGTGCAGGATCTGCTGGAAATCTTCGGAGCTCGGGTCACGGTGGCGGACGACGGTGAACAGGGCATTCGCCTGCTCGACGCGAAGGATTTTGATCTGGTATTGATGGATGTTCACATGCCCAACATGGACGGCTTCGAGGCGACCGCTGAGATTCGCAAGAACCCGCGGTTTGCGGCGTTGCCGATCGTGGCATTGACGGCCGATGCAATGGAAGGCGATCCCGAGCGTTGTCTCGCCGCGGGGATGAACGACTATATCGCCAAGCCGATTCAAGCGAATCGGATGTTCGCGACGCTCGCTCGCCATCTGCCGGAAAACACAGCGGGACAAAGGATCGGCGAAGCGACAGCCACCGATAACGAGAGCACCGAAACGGCCATTCTGCTTGCTCGCGTTGCGGATATCCCGGGGATTGAAGTGAAGCAGGCGTTATCTCGCATGATGGGGCGTCGGGGGCTTTACGCCCAACTCGTGCGCAGGGTAACGGGTGAGCGGATGGGAATGGCCGAGACGTTGCAGTCGGCTGTGATGCGGGGAGACCGAACGGCAGTGATCGAAACCCTGCACGGCGCCAAATCGATTCTCGGCATGCTCGGCGCCGATGATCTGCAGAAGCGTTGCGTCGTGTTGCACCAAAGCCTGAGTAACGGCAGCGCGGCGGAAGACGACGTTTCCTCTCTGGCCGACGACATCGCTGCGCTTCTACGTCGGCTCGGGGAAGCTGTTACTCCGTCCTGATTACCGCTCGCAATTCGTTTGGCCGCCTGAGTATTTTTACTCCCCCTGTTTTTTGCTCGCAGCAAGGCGATATGTCAATCTTCAGCGCCGCATTTTCATGCGCCGTCATCCAACTATTTCAGAGGAGGAGCAAATGAAGAGGATCCTGACCCCGATCGCACTTGCCGCTGCCATGATCATGGCCGTCGGCCCAGCGAACGCCGCCGACATCAAGGAACGCAACGTGAAGTTCCCGATCGTTAACGCGATCGACCACCCGCAAGGACTAGGCGCTCAAAAGCTCGTCGACGTCGTCGACAAGAAGAGCGGCGGCAAGATCAAGATCAAGATTTTCCCGAACGGGACGCTGGGCGGTGAGCAGCAGGTCGCAGCAGCAATGCAGGGCGGCACGGTTGAAGTATCAATGATGTCGCCGGCGCAACTCGTCGGTACGATCAAGGAGTTCGTCGTTCTCGACTTCCCGTTCTCGTTCGCCAATACGGCACAGGCCGACGCCGTGCTCGACGGGCCGTTCGGGAAGAAACTGATGGACTACATGCCCGAGAAGGGATGGGTCGGCCTCGGCTTCATGGAGCAAGGCTATCGCAGCATCAGCAATAGCAAGCGGCCGATCACGAAGCTTGAAGACATCAAGGGCTTGAAGATTCGCACGATCCTGAACCCGCTGTACGTGGACATGCTCAACACGCTGGGTGCCAATGCCGTGCCGATGCCGTTCCCGGAACTTTATTCGGCCATGGAAACGAAGACCGTCGACGGCCAGGAAAACCCCGAAACCACCGTCGATGCGAGCAAGTTCTACGAAGTCCAGAAGTACTTCAGCGCCACCCGTCACATTTACAATCCGCAGATGCTGATGGTCAGCAAGAAGTTCTGGGATTCGCTCTCGGCTGACGAGAAGAAGATCTTCGAAGAGGCCGCCGTGGAAGCCCGCGATGTGCAGCGTAAGGCCGCCCGTGCCATGACGGACAAGTCGCGCAAGGTGATGACAGACCATGGCATGCAGCTGAACGAAATCGCCCCGGCGGAACTCGCGCGCATGCGTGATGCAATCAAGCCTGTGACGGACAAGTACGCTGCCCAACTCGACCAGTCGTTGGTCAAGGCCTTCTATGCAGAGCTTGAGAAGACCAAAAACCTGAAGTAATCCGTCCATAGGAAAACGCCCGGGTGGTACCGGGCGTTCTTCACGCTTTTCGTTGCAGCGAACCCGAGTGATCGAATAGGGAGAAGCGGCCTAGCAAGGCCGCATCCAGCGTTCCGGTTCGCCTGGAGTACCGATGAAAACCCTCGACAAGTATCTGACGCAAGCCATGAACACAATCATCGTGGTCGCCCTCGCGATGATGGTCATCATGGTTTTCAGTAACGTTGTTCTGCGCTATGTCTTCAATTCCGGTATCACCGTATCCGAGGAATTGGCGCGATTCTGCTTTCTTTGGCTAGTCTTTGTTGGCTCTGTCGTTGCGATGCGCGAACGTGCGCACCTTGGGGTCGATTCACTCATCGCGCGGTTGCCGCGCGGCGGCAAGGTGGCATTCGTCCTGATCAGCAACGCGCTGATGCTCTGGGTGTGCTACCTCTTCTTCGTTGGCAGCTGGCGCCAGACAGTCGTCGGTTGGGGGACCCTCAAACCGGCAACCGGTATCCCGATGGCCTTCCATTATGGGACCGGCTTGGTGATGAGCGTCGGTATCGGAATCATTCTTGTAGGCAACACGTGGCGAGTTCTTTCCGGGAAAGCGACTGACGCCGAGTTGATCCAGGTTACCGAATCCGAAGAAGTGGAGACCAGCGAGGACGCGGAAACGGCGTTCAATCCAGAAACACGCGCGAATAACGATAAGCGCGCCGGAAACTGATCAGGGAGAACACCATGGTTGTAACCGTATTTTTGGCTTCGCTGCTCGGTGCGATGGCGCTGGGTATGCCGATCGCCTTCGCCCTGATGGTGTGCGGCGTAGCCTTGATGTTGCACATGAACATGTTCGATGCGCAGTTGATCGCGCAGAACACGATCGATGGGGCCGACAATTTTGTGCTGATGGCCGTGCCCTTCTTCATGCTTGCCGGTGAATTCATGAACGCCGGCGGCCTATCGCGCCGTATCGTTAACTTGGCTATGGCTTTGGTCGGACACATCCGGGGTGGGCTTGGCTACGTCGCCGTTTTTGCCGCGATCATCATGGCCAGCCTGTCCGGTTCGGCTGCGGCGGACACGGCAGCGATCGGCGTATTACTTATCCCGATGATGCGCGAAGCCGGTTACAGCGTACCGCGCGCGGCAGGTTTGATCGCCGCCGGCGGAATCATCGCGCCGGTCATCCCGCCGAGTATCGCTTTCGTTATGTTCGGCGTCATCGCGCAGGTCTCGATTACCAAACTGTTCCTGGCTGGGATCGTGCCGGGTGTCATGATGGGTGTGAGTATTCTGGTTGCATGGGCATGGGTTATTCGCAAGGACAATCTGAAGGCAAGTCCGCGCAAGAGTCTCGCCGAAGTGTGGCACGCTGCGGTCGACGGCATCTGGGCTTTGATCATGCCGATGATCATCATTGTCGGCTTGAAGATGGGTGTATTCACACCGACCGAGGCGGCTGTCGTTGCCGCTGTATACGCCTTGTTTGTCGGCATGGTGGTGTATAAGGAAATCAAGTTTTCCGATCTGTACGGGCTGCTGCTCAATGCCGGCAAGATCACTGCGGTGGTGATGTTGCTCGCCGGTGCGGCGATGGTGTCTTCATGGTTGATTACCGTTGCTGACCTGCCTGGTCAATTGGCGGCAATGCTCTCGCCATTCATGGGCAACCAGATACTGCTGCTGGTCGTGATCATGATCGTGATCGTCGTTGTCGGTACGGCAATGGACATGACGCCGACGATCTTGATCCTCACGCCTGTGTTGATGCCCATCGTCAAACAAGCCGGCATCGATCCCGTGTATTTTGGCGTTATCTTCATCATCAACAACGCCATCGGCCTGATTACCCCACCGGTTGGTACGACGTTGAACGTGATTTGCGGCGTCGCCAAGATCAAGATGGACGAAGTCGTCGTCGGTGTCATGCCCTTCATGATCGCTGAGTTGACGGTGCTGGCACTTCTAACGCTGTTCCCGTCGTTGGTCACAGTGCCGATGCGGTGGTTCTTCTGAAATAGGAGTGGAAAAGCAGCCTCGGCTTGATTTTCCGAGGCTGCCAAGCGGAGGTACGAGGTGAGAACGCCGACGCTAGAAGCCGCTTTTCATGCGACGACTTATTGTATCGATACGGGCAAGGAGATTTTCTCGCTCCGGATCGGGCAGTCTCACCCCGCCTTCGCCTCGTGGCTGGCACGACGAGGCCGCAGCACTTGGGGGATCGTGACGGCTTGCAACCCTGGGAGACAACTCCTCCCCTGTCTCAATGAGGCGCGCAATCTATTGCTGCGAGAAGCGCTTTTAGAGCGCGGTTGGTGCCAAATGCCTACGCACCACGTGGCGGATTCCGGCAACTGGCCCGACGAAGCCGGGTTCTGCGTTTTCGATGTTGAATCCTCGGCGCTGCAGACGCTGGCCCGGGAATATGGACAAGCGGCCATCGTGTATGGCGGTGTCGACGGTGCCGGACGCCTTGTCTGGCTGGAAAGAGAAAACGAAAAACCCACACGCGAGAAGTGAACGCCCGCCTGCTAGAATGGGCTAAAAGACACTTTGAACGGGGACGGGATGGCGAGTCAGATCGGTCGCTTCGAGATTATCCGCGAGTTGGGCCGGGGTGCCCAAAGCGTGGTTTATCTGGCCCGCGATCCTCAACTGCAGCGCGAAGTGGCGATCAAGACCGTCCACTTTTCGCGCCCCGATCCGAAGAAGAACCAACAACTTCTTGCCGAGGCGCGTACCGTCAGCCAGCTGCGCCACCCGAACATCGTCCCGATCTACGAAGCGGGTGAGGAGCAGGGCGACCTGTATCTTGTTTTCGAGTATGTTCCCGGCCAGAACCTTGGCGATTTTCTGCGCGCGAACGGGCGACTTACCCCGGTCAAGGCGATTTCCATTTTGCGGCCGGTACTTGATGCCATGGCGCATGCTCATGCGGCGGGGATCATCCACCGGGACTTGAAGCCGAACAACATCCTGATCGACAAGGACGGTACGCCTCGCGTGATGGATTTCGGCATCGCGACCCGTGTTGATGCGCAGGTTGAGGATCCTCAGGCGTTCATGGGAACGCCGTGCTATATGTCTCCCGAGTACATCGAGCGCCGCGAGAGCAATGCTTGTACCGATGTCTTCGCCGCTGGGCTCGTCTTCTACGAGATGCTCACCGGCAAGCAAGCGATCCATGGCAACTCGGTTTATGAGGTGATGAACCGGGTCGCCAACGAAGACGTCAAGCTGCCGGCCGGTATCGGAGCAGAGATCGACGACTTGCTTGCCAGCATCCTGTACAAAGCGGTGGCGCGTGACCCGGCACAGCGCTATGCCTCCGTGGTGCAGATGCGAGAAGCGCTCGATGCCTATCTGAAGCCTGAGGAGCCAGGGGTTTCAGAGGACGCCAAGCAGAGCACTATCGATTTCCTTCTGCGCAGGATGCGGCACAAGAGCGACTTTCCGGCGCTTTCGGAGTCAGTCAGCACAATCAACAAGATCACGGATTCAGACAAGGAGAGCATTTCGAATCTTTCAAATTCGATCCTGCGCGACTTCTCGCTGACCAACAAGATTCTCCGCCTCGTCAATTCCGCCTATTTCAGACAGGCGGGGGGCGGCAACATCAGTACGATTTCCCGCGCCGTGCTGGTTCTCGGTTTCGATGCCGTGCGCAATATCGCGATCACCGTGATGCTTTTCGAGCATCTGCGCAATAAGGCGAACGCTGAACATCTGAAGGAAGAGTTCGTGCGCGCCAACCTTTCGGGAATCCTGGCGCGCAGCATTGGAGAGAAAGCGTCGGTACGCGACATCGAACAGGTTTTTATTTGCTCGATGTTCCACAACCTAGGGCGGTTGTTGAGTCAATTCTATTTCCCCGACGAGAGCGAGGAGATTCGCCGCACGATGGAGCAGGAGTCGTGCAGCGAAGATGTTGCGACGCTTCGCGTGCTCGGTATCACGTTCGAGGATCTTGGGATCGGTATTGCGCGCACCTGGGGCTTTCCCAATCTGATCGTTAACAGCATGCGCCGGCTTCCGGCCGGAAACGTAAGGAAGGCAAATACGTCTGAAGAGCGGATGCGCATGCTTTCCGATTTTTCGAATGAGCTCTGCTCGATGATTTCGGATTTGGAGCCGGAACAGCGGCAGAAAGGGCTGCGGCAACTGACGGCTCGCTTCGGCGAGAACATTCCGCTCAGTGAACAGGCGTTACGCGAGACGATGGAAAAGTCGTTCAGTGAAGTCGCGCAGTTTGCCGGCATCATTGGGATCAACCTGAAGCAGTCTGCCTTCGGCAAGCAGATGAAGGCGTGGAACACCAAGCCCGGGGCAACGACATTGACGGAACCCGTCGCTTCTGTTCCTGGTGTGAGCGCCGAGACGGTGCTGTCCGACGTGGTACCCGCGGGAGCGCCAGGCAGTCCCGCTCCTGCAGAAGCAAGCGACAGCGAACCAGGTGCCGCCGCGGAAACCGGAAACCCGGAAGTGATCCTGATGGCCGGTATTCAGGACATCAGCAACACCCTCGTCGAGGGATTCAAGCTCAACGATGTGCTGCGCATCATTCTCGAAACCATGTATCGCGCCAAGGGATTCAATCGTGTGGTGCTTTGCGTGCGCGATCCGCGCAGCAAGATGATGATTGGCCGTTTCGGCTTCGGTCCGGATGCGCAGGATATCGCCAAGCGCTTCAATTTCGGGCTGGACTTCACGCCCGACATTTTCCACGCGGCGTTGTCGAAAGGCGTCGATATCCTGATCAGCGACACACGCGATACCAAGATATCTTCGCGTATTCCCGAGTGGTATCGGCGCGGAATCAACGCGGGAACCTTCGTTATCTTCCCGCTCTGTATCAAAGGCAACCCCGTGGCCATGATCTACGCCGACCGCGAGTTTGCCGGCGAGATTGTGATCCCGGAAAAGGAACTATCGTTGCTGCGCACCCTGCGAAATCAGGCGGTGCTGGCGATCAAGCAGTCCACCTGAGTGGGCGCCGTGTACTGACAAAAAAAGTGGTGGTCGATCGAACCGGCCACCACGTTCAGACACCGTTTTTGCGCCCGCCACCAAGTGTCGGGCACATCTATCACGACCCGCGATTTACCACAATCGCCACCACGCTTCCTTGGCCTGCTCCAGACCGCGCGTGTAATAGACACTATTGGGGAAATTCTTGCGCATGACACGCTCGGCGTCGTCGCGCAGATCGTTCATTCCCATCAGATCGTATGCTTTGACCATAATGAAGAGCGCCTCTTCGATCGCCGGTGCTTCCGGGTAGTTCTGAATCGCGAACTGAGCGCGATTGGTGGCTGCCACGTAGGCGCCACGCTTCATGTAGTAGCGCGCGACGTGTACTTCGAGCAGCGCCAGCGAATTGACGAGGTATTTCATGCGCAGGACGGCGTCCGGCGTGTACTTGCTTTCCGGGAACTTCGTCACCAGTTCGCGAAAGGCCTCGAACGATTCGCGGGCGCCTTTCGGGTCGCGTTCGGTCATGTCCTGATGGCTGACGTGGCCGAGCAAGCCCAGGTCTTCATTGAAGTTGATCAGGCCGCGCAGGTAGTACATGTAGTCCACGTTCGGATGGTTCGGATGCAGCTTGATGAAGCGTTCACAAGCCGCCAGCGCCGACGCGGTTTCCTTGTCCTTATAGTAGGCGTAGGCAATGTCCATCTGGGCCTGCTGCGCGAAGCGGCCGTAGGGGTAGCGGGACTCGAGCTTCTCGAAATACTTCACCGATTTGTCGTACGCTCCTTCATCGAGCGCCTGTTTGGCCTCGGAATACAGCCGATTAGCCGACCAGCCGACCGTTTCGTCCTTCACTTCGGGCAGTAATCCGCAACCGCCGAGGAGCGTGGAGACTAAAAGCGCTGCGATAACCGCTAAACTACGCATGATGAGAGTTCCGCAAAAGAAAACCGAGGGCCTTGCGCCACAGGCTTCCGACCTGAGCCACGAAAAGCGCGACGATTATAGCGCAAACGAAAGGCTGACCCTGACCGTGCCGGCGGCGTGCGCCGGGTTACGCCTCGACCAGGCGCTTGCCCAATTACGGCCGCAGCATTCGCGTAGCCGGCTACAGAATTGGATACGTGAAGGGCGAGTCAGCGTCGGTGGCGTGGCAGTCTGCGAGCCGAAACACAAGCTGTGGGGCGGCGAGACGATCGATTTGATCGAGGGACCCGACGAGCATGCCGAGTCCTCGGCACCCGAAGATATTGCGCTCGACATCGTGTTCGAGGACGAAGCGCTTATCGTGATCGACAAGCCCGCCGGCCTCGTCGTTCATCCGGGCAACGGCAACCGCCACGGCACCTTGCTCAACGCCTTGCTCTTCCATGCACCGGCGCTCAAGAACATTCCGCGCGCCGGCATCGTTCATCGGCTCGATAAGGACACCACAGGACTGATGGTGGTGGCAAAGACGCTTGAGGCTCAGACCAATCTCGTGCGCCAACTCCAGGCGAGGACCGTGAAACGTTACTATCAGGCCTTGGTGCGCGGGAACCTTGAACGGGGAGGAAGCGTCGATGCACCCATCGGTCGGCACCCGACGCAGCGTACCCGCATGGCCGTTGTGCGCACGGGGAAACCGGCGCGAACCCATTACCGGATCGTCGAACGTTTCCTGGATTGCACCCTCGTCGAATGCGCGTTGGAAACCGGAAGAACGCACCAGATCCGTGTGCACATGGCGCACATTGGACACCCCCTGGTCGGCGACCCGGTCTACGGAGGGGGCGCGAGTCGTGTGCCGCGCGGTCCCGAGTTCCATCGCCAGGCTTTGCATGCCCGAAAGTTGGGGCTGATTCATCCGATAACCGCAAAATCGATGCAGTGGCGTTCGGAGTTGCCCGACGATATGAGCGAATTGATCGAGGTGGCGCGTTCACTCGCCTTTGAGGCTCGCTTAGCCGCCGAAGCGGCTGCCGAGGAATGGGAGGACGAGTTCGAGGACGGCCCAGAAATCATTTACGCCTACGGAGACGAAGGCGCGCAGGCTGACGATACCGACGACATTGACGACGAAGACGATGTCGAATAGCCACTGGATCGAGCCCGATTGGCCGGCACCTGAACGCGTCCGTGCTCTGATTACTACTCGCCAGGGTGGCGTGAGCGAGGGACCGTACGCCAGCCTCAATCTCGGCCTGCATGTTGGTGACGATCCGCTTGCCGTTGCCGAGAATCGTAGGAGAGTGTTGGCAGCGCCTGGCGTTCCGGCCATATGGCTCAACCAGGTTCACGGTATTCGAGTGGTCGATGCCGCCGCTCTCGACAAAACAGCTCCGGCCCCGGACGCCGATGCGGCTTTCTCGCGTCAGCCCGGTTCGGCCTGCGCCGTGATGACGGCCGATTGCCTGCCAGTTCTGTTTTGTAGCGCCGACGGCCATGTCGTCGCGGCGGCGCATGCCGGTTGGCGGGGGCTGTTGGCCGGGGTGCTGGAGGCGACGGTGGTGGCGATGGCGACAGGCGGAAAGGAAATCCTTGCTTATCTTGGGCCGGCCATTGGTCCCAGGGCATTTGAGGTGGGCGACGAGGTGCGCGCTGCATTCATCGCCCGAGATCCGTCTGCTTCAACCGCTTTCACACCGGGAGTTCCCGGAAAATGGTTTGCCGACATCTACCTCTTGGCCCGCCAGCGTTTGGCACAGGTCGGCGTGGTCCGCGCCTACGGCGGGGACTATTGCACCGTCACGGAAGCCGAGCGCTTCTTTTCCTATCGGCGGGATGGGCAGACGGGGCGCATGGCTTCAATGATCTGGTTAGCGCCAACGTGACGGCGCTATCGGGTACAACGGCCACTTCCTACAGTACTCTGCCAAACCACCAAAGCGAGAGGAATACGGCGATCGTTGCCAGTAGCGCGCCGGCTGCCGCAAAGAGCGCGCTCACTTCGGTCTGTTTCTTCTCGAAAGCGATGCGCGCGTTGAGCGATTGGTAGATTTTCTTTAAATCGACCGCATTGCCCGCGTAGAAGTACTCGCCACGCGTCATTTCTGCGACACGTTTCAGGCTTTCCTCGTCCAGCCGGACGCGCATCGACCAGCCTTCGAACCCGATCGTTTCACCTTCCTTGGTACCCACGCCCACCGTATAGACCCGTACGCCCCGATCCGCCGCCATGCGCGCGGCATCGACGGCATCCGGGCCGGTCGTTCGCTGACCGTCGCTGAGCAGAATGATGGCCGCCGAGGCATTCGAGCCTGGAGCGACGGGCTTGAATGGCTCCTTCGGTTTACCGGGTTCGCCAATCGGGCCGCTACGGCTCTCGTCCTGCTTCGAGCGCCCGTAGATGAACTGGCCGACATCGATCCCGGCGTCCGGAAACAGCGTCGCCAGGGCGACGATCAGGCCGCTTCCCGTGGCGGTACCCCGCTGTAGCTGAAAGCGATCGATGGCCGCCACGAGATCTTCGCGGGAAAGCGTCGGTGCCTGTACCACGGACGCCGTGGCCGCGAACGCGACGACCCCGACCTTGGTTCGCGATGGAAGCTCGGCGACGAAAGACTTTGCCGCGGCTTGCGCCGCCTGCAAGCGATTAGGTTGCACGTCGGCGGCGCGCATGCTGCCGGAGACGTCCATGGCGAGAATGATCGTTTCCTGCTGCGTGGGCAGCGTCACCGTCGCGATTGGGCGCGCTGCCGCGAGCAGCACGGCGGCCAACGCGAGCAGCATCAACACTGGCGGAACGTGTCTTCGGATATGGCTGCCGGCGCCGATGGCCGCCCGCACAAGATCAAGATTCGCGTAACGGACGGCCGCCCGTTTGCGGCGCCGCAGAATGAAGATGTAGAGGACTACAAGCAATGGCAGGGCGAGCAGAAACCACAACATCAACGGCCATTCGAACGTCATCATCGCCGCACCTCGGTTGCTTGGCCGGCGCTGGCCGGCTGGGGATTTGCGATCGGCTGGATATGGGCGGGCAGTCCGCCACCGGACGAGGCACGGCTGCGTAGCTCGCGCAGGTCGGCAAATCGGAGCAGGGCGTCGAGGAGATCGCCTTCGGTGGACAGTTCGAGTGCATCGACGTTAGCATCGGCAAAGCGATTCCTCAGTATCACCTCGCGTTCCTCGGCGAGCTCAGCAAAACGCCTCCGGAACCGGCGATCATGGGTGTCGACGGTCAGCTGTTGTCCACTCTCGGCATCTTCGAAGAGTAGCATTCCGAGATCCGGAAGATCGTGTTCAAGCGGGTCGGAGAGCCGTACGGCAATTACCTCATGCCGCCTTGCGAGTTGACCGAGCGGCTTTTCCCAACCCGGCGTGCTGATGAAATCGGAGATCACGAAGACCAGCGAGCGACGCGGTACGATACGGTCGGCGTGCACAAGCAGCGTTCCGAGTTGGGTCGGCGATGGCGTGACCACCGGTCGCGTGGTTAACGTGTGCAGGATGCGCAGCACCTGCTGACGCCCGCTACGCGCGGGAATTACCGTGTCAACGCTGTTGCCATAGCATAAGGCGCCGACCCGGTTCCCGTGTCGCGTCAACAAGCGTGCGAGTACGCCCACGAATTCAGCCGACACGGCCTGCTTCTTGACCCGCGCACCGAAGTCGACAGATGCGGAAAGGTCGAGGAGAAACCAGGCAGTGAGGTCGCGATCCTCGTTGAATTCCCTGACGTACGGCATTTGCATGCGAGCGGTGACATTCCAGTCGATGTGGCGCACGTCGTCGTGGTACTGATACTCGCGCAGATCGGCGAGGTCCAGACCAGGGCCGCGGAAAAAGCTCCGGTAGTCGCCATGCAACAGCCCATCAAGACGGCGGATTACCGTCCACTCGAGCCTCAAGAGCAGTTGCTCGGCGTCAGGCCGGGACGCTGGCTCGTTCGGCGGTTGCATGAGGGGCAAGCGCCTTCGCGGGCGCGGGGATGTGCTGCATCAAGCGGGCGATCGCGGCGTCGGCCGTAACTCCGTCGGCGAGTGCCTGATAGGAGAGCACCAGCCGGTGACGAAGTACGTCGGGAACGATGGCGGTCATGTCTTCGGGTAGAACATAGTCTCGGCCGCGCAGGAAGGCGAGCGCGCGCGCGCCCTCAACGAGACAAATGGTCGCCCGCGGGCTGGCGCCGAAAGTAAACCACGGTTCGAGTTCGGGGAGGCCGTAACGCGCGGGTTCGCGTGTGGCGCAAACCAGGCGCACGGCGTATTGCACGAGAGCCGGTTCGACAAAGCTGCGCCGGCATTCGGCTTGTAGCGCCGCCAGTTGTTCGGTCGTGGCGATGGCCGAGATGACCGGAGCCTCGCCAGTTACCCGCTGGGCGATTACGAATTCCTCTTCCGGTGTTGGATAGCCGACGAGGACTTTCATCATGAAGCGGTCGACCTGAGCTTCGGGCAGTGGGTAGGTCCCCTCCGTCTCGATCGGGTTCTGCGTCGCCATGACCAGGAAGGGGGCTGGCAGGACATGAGTTTCGCCGGCGATCGTCACCTGTCTTTCTTGCATCACCTCGAGTAGCGCACTCTGCACTTTGGCCGGAGCGCGGTTGATCTCGTCGGCCAAAAGCAGGTGCGTAAAGACCGGCCCGAGCGTCGTCGAGAACTCGCCGGTCTTCTGGTTGTAGATGCGGTTACCGACCAGGTCTGCCGGTACGAGGTCGGGGGTGAACTGAATGCGCCTGAATCCGCCGTTGATCGTCTGAGCCAGCGTCTTCACCGTCAGCGTCTTGGCGAGACCGGGAACGCCCTCGACGAGCAGGTGACCTTGCGCCAGGATCGCTACCATGACCCGCTCCAGGAAAGCGTCTTGGCCGACGATCAGCTTTTTGACCTCGTACAACACCTGTTCCATCAAAGTGGCGACGTCGCCACGAGTCGTCAGCTCTTTCGTTTCCATGTCTCTTCCTGGAGAGGTTAGCCGGTTCAGAACGGATGCACGCCGACAGCAGCGGCGGCATTCTCGATCGGCACGGCAAAAGCGAGTCCGACGAAAAAGCCTCGTTGCAGCGGATTGAGGATTGCCGTGACGATGCCGAGGACTTCGCCCTGCGAATTCACCAACGGGCCACCGGAGTTGCCCGGATTCGCCGCGGCGTCGAACTGGATAAGGTTGCTCAGTACGCGTTGCCCGCCCGTCGACCGGAACTCACGCTTAAGGCCGGACACGACACCAGCAGACGCCGAGGGGCCAAAACCGAAGGGGAAGCCCACGGCAACGACTTCGTCCCCCGGGCGCAGGTCGCCGGTCGTGACGAGGGTTGCCGGTTGCAGATCGTCTGGTAATTTCTGGGCTTGCAGCACAGCGAGATCGTTGTCGGCGTCGACACCGGCGATGGCTGCTTCCGATTCTGTGCCGTCGGCGAACGTAACCGTGATGCGGCTCGTCCCTGAGACGACGTGCAGGTTGGTGAGGATCGCGCCCTTTTCGGTGATCACCACACCCGTACCGATGGATGCCCCTTCGCTTTCGCCCGCGTCTTTTGCCTTGCCGGTCTTCTTTCCGACCGGTTTGCCGGCCGGGTCGGGCAGCGATCCCGTCGCTTCCGGATGGTTCGCGCCGACGACGCGGACGACCGACGGCCGGATCGCTTCAAATGCTTTTGCAGATTGGGCCGGCAATGGCTTCTCCTCAAGGGAACGCCTTACCGCCTGATCGATGTGTTCCTGGGTGATCACCATCGCCGCAGGCTCCGCGAGTTGCCGCTGCAAGAGCCCACCACACACTCCGGCGACACCTACGGCGAGCAAGATCAACGGAATCCGGTAACCCGTAGTGAACCGAGCGAACCTTTTCCGCCAAGCGCGTTTGTCAGGCACGCTTTCATCAGTAAGAGGGAGTGCCGGGGCATCGGGGATGGCCGCGCGGCTCCGGGTAGAACGGCTATATAGCGCGGCTCGTTTCATACGTTCCTCGCGATCGGTGCTGTGGCGACAAGACACGAACCGGCACATGTCTCAAAGGCTTATGTGCCGCGAAGATTTGATCAACAAAGCGTTCGCCAAGTTTCAACGTAGAACAAAATCGATCTGCGGCAAGGCGTGTGACTTCAACAAAGCAGGCAGGTGTAAACAAAGAAAGCCGCCTTGCGGCGGCTTTCAGGTTTTCGATTACGGTGGCTAGTTAAGCGCTACGCCTACGGCGGATTACCCCCAGACCGATAATCCCAACCGCCAGGAGAGCCAGCGATCCGGGCTCCGGAACCCCGTTTTCGCAAGCCGGCGTACCGGGAACGCCGCATACTGGGGTGAGGCCAGCCGTGAACCAGGTCTTGTGGTACGCAACGGCATTGTTAAGGCCAGCGGTAGTCGATCCCTGCAGGACCACGCCGTTACCTTGCCCGTCGCCGAAACCAACCGCTGCCGTCTGGCTGGTGCCCGTGGCTTCCCAAGGCATTCCAAGCCAGAAGAAACCGATCGCGCCTTCCCCGCTCGGAATGTCGTAGCCGGAACCGCGAACGACCATCTGGAACGTGTTCAGCTTATCGCCGCGGTCGTTGTAGTAGCCGACGTGATCCCAGGTCAGGATTGTTTGATTCGGGGTGTCCTGACGAATATGCAGCACACCGCTCAACGGGTTGCGCGTGTCGACGTCGCCGAACCAAATCGAAATCGTCGGGAACGTCGCACCAATCGGGCCGTTGGGAACGTAACCCGAGTTACCGCCAGAGAAACTGATGTTGCCGTTGTTGTTGGCGTAGAAACTTGTGTAGTTGTTACCAAAGAAAGAGAGCGTGTAGCCAAAGTTGATCGGTCCGCTGAAACCATCATCGTTGCGGCCGGAAGGGTTTCCTGCGCCATTGGCGTTTCCACCCCCTGTCATGACGACGACAGACCCGATGCCTCCACCGATCGTATCGGTATAGAGCTGAGTGCTGGGTGTGAGCGACGCTTGCGGGAAGTATTCGATTGCGGCGTGTGCCGGGGCAATCAGGGCAGCAAGCGCGATGGCGGAAACGTACTTATGGAACTTCATGATGATTCTCCACTTATTGTTGAACTTGTGAGCAGAACCGGCGGTAAGCCTCGTTGTTCTGTGCCGCTCTAAGCACGTTTTGTGCCGATAAAATAACGTATTGAACTTAAAGTTTTTTTCTTCGATTGATTTCAGCTTGCGTTAACTTGTGTAAAGCTATCCGACGCACGGTAGGGGGGGCCACAAAGGTGTGATCAGGCGCAAGGGATTCCAGAGAAGACTTTCCTGAGGGCCGAGTGGATGAGCGGACACTGTGAAGGTGCTCACCATGGCGATGGGCGTGTACTTCGTGTTCTCTGAGAAAGTCGAAACCGGAGCTGTGTCGAGCGCGGTGACTTGTGAGGAAAAATTGGGAAGGCCCTAGCAAACAATCCCGCTAGGTGCGGCGGCATCCATTGGGTATGTGGGCTGTTCCGCCAGGAGGCGAGCCACAAGCGGTTCTTGAGCAAGAGCACCGCGAAGCACCATGTTTCCGCAATTGCACGTTGCGTCTCGTTCCGTGTCGTTTTTTCCAAACGACGTTTAAGCAAGGTTATCTAGGTGATTCACCTCGATGGAAATGTGAACGAGTTCTTCATGTACGCTGAGCAACCGCTTGAAGTCGTTCGGGGAGAGGTTGCCGGAGGTGAGTAAGGAGAGGATGCAGGCGTACTTTCCTTTGCCAACTCGCCAGATATGCAAATCGCAGATGGATGTCTCGGACGGGGCTGCGGCGATAACTTCACGGACTTCGTCTACGACCGGTGCATCCATTTCGGCGTCGAGCAGCACGCGCCCGGAATCGCGCAGCAGACCGTACGCCCACACGGCGACCAGCACTGATCCGACAATACCCATGGCCGGGTCGAGCCAACCGGCTCGCCATAACTTTCCACCACAGAGCGCCACGATCGCCAGGACCGACGTCGCGGCGTCGGCGATGACGTGGACGTAAGCCGCACGCAGGTTCAGATCGTGGTGACGATGCTCGTGTTCGCTTGACGCGCCGTGTCCGTGGTGGTGATGCTCATGGTGGTGACCACCACGGAGTAGCCAGGCGCAAGCAAGGTTGACGAGCAGGCCAACGATTGCAATGACGATTGCTTGGTCGTAATGAATCGGTTTGGGTTCGATCAGTCGCTCGACCGATTGATACAGCATGAGGAATGCGATCCCGACCAGCAACAGCGCGCTCGTATAGCTACCCAGGATTTCGATCTTCCAGGTACCGAAAGCGAAACGGTCGTCACTCGCGAAACGCCGAGCCGCGCTGTAGGCAAGAACCGACAGGCCGAGCGCGAGCGCGTGCGAACTCATGTGCCAGCCGTCGGCGACAAGGGCCATCGAGTTGAACCACCAGCCGCCAGCAATCTCGGCCACCATCATTATCGCCGTCAAGACAACGGCCCATCGCGTATTGCGTTCGGCGAGCGGGTCACCCTCATCGAATATGTGCGAGTGAGACCAGTGCTGGATGGAAGCGGCGGCAGACATGAGAGACCCTTGCTGTAGCGTTAAGATGATAGGGGAAATATACTATACCCCAGTACCGTACCGAGAAACGCCGATGCCGCATACCATCAAGGACAAGAGACACCTGTTGAGCCGCGTCCGCCGCATCAAGGGGCAGACGGAGGCGCTCGAGAAAGCGCTCGAGAAGGAAACGGAATGTGCTGCCATCCTGCAGCAGATTGCAGCTATTCGCGGGGCAGTCAGCGGCCTCATGGTTGAAGTGCTCGAGGGGCACATGCGCGAACACCTGGGGCCGAATGCCGTATCCGCTGAACAACGGGATGCCGACCTGGAACAAGTCGTCAAGGTGCTACGTTCTTATCTCAGATGAATGTGCATCGAGCCACCGCGGGAGGGTTGATCGCGTAAGACGGCTTCGGCGCAGGTAGCGAAGAATTGCCGAAGCTCTCTGTTGTTCCGCGGAGAGTCCCGTTCGCGGATTTCGCACCGTGCCCCTTGTGCGGGGATGGTCACGCAGGCAAGGCTGCAACGGCGCCGCGGAGTTGCAGCCAGTCGCTGACAACAGGATCTTGTTACCAGTACTGGCGCTTCTCAAAAAGGCGAGCGTGCGGCACTAAGTTGTCTGCGACTCCGCCCGGTCGCGACAGGCTGACTCAGTTTTCGAGATTCCGCTTTAGCCGCCACCGTTTGACCAGCGCGTAGATCGCTGGAATGACGGCCAGCGTAAGAACGGTTGACGACACCATGCCGCCGACCATGGGCGCCGCGATCCGGCTCATCACTTCGCTGCTCGGGCCGGAGCCCTACATGATCGGCAAAAGGCCGGCAATGATGGCAACGACCGTCATCATTCTCGGTCGCACGCGCTCTACAGCGCCTTCCATGATGGCACCATAGAGGTCGCCGACGCTCGCTGCCTGGCCGGCGACCCGCCGTTTCTCCTTGGCTTCTTCCCACGCGTGGTCGAGATAGATCAGCATGATCACTCCGGTCTCGGCGGCGACGCCGGCGGGTGCGATGAACCCAACAGCCACGGCCACCGAGAGGTTGTATCCAAGCGCCCACATCAGCCAGATGCCGCCGACGAGAGCAAACGACACTGACAGCATCACGATCAGCGTTTCCGTTAGGCGCCGTAAGTTAAGGTAGAGCAGCAGGAAGATCGCCAGCTGTGTGACGGGTGCGGCGACCTTCATTTTCTAGATAGCCCATTCCATGTTCTCGAATTGCCCGCTCCGGAGACCTACAGAAAGCTGACGGGAAGATTGCATTCTCGTAATCTTCGCCCTGCGGCGGTTGCGGGGAGCAAGATGTGCCGCCGAGGGACAAAAAGGAGATGGCAATGAAGATCCTGGTCGTCGAAGACGAGGCGAAGACCGGAAGTTATTTGAAGCAGGGACTGGCCGAGGCAGGCTTCGTCGTTGACCTTGCACGCGACGGTGAAGATGGCCTGCACGACGCGCTGACCGTCGACTACGACCTTGTGATTCTCGACGTGATGCTTCCGCGGCTCGATGGCTGGAGCGTTTTGCGCGGCATACGGGCCGCGGGTAAGGGCATCCCGGTGCTTTTTCTGACGGCGCGCGATCATGTCGATGACCGCGTGCATGGGCTTGAGCTCGGTGCCGATGACTACCTCGTCAAACCCTTTGCTTTCTCCGAGCTGTTGGCACGGGTGCGTACGCTGCTGCGGCGTGGCAACCGGGCCAAGGAGGCGGAGGTACTCCGCGCCGCCGATCTCGAACTCGATCTCTTACGCCGCCGAGTGACGCGTGCGGGTAAACGCATCGAATTGACGGCAAAAGAATTTTTGCTGCTTGAACTGTTGTTGCGCCGACAGGGCGAAGTGTTGCCCCGTTCGCTCATCGCGTCGCAGGTGTGGGATATGAACTTCGACAGCGATACCAACGTCATCGAGGTGGCCATGCGTCGCTTGCGCGCAAAGATGGATGACGAATTCGAACCGAAGCTGATCCGTACCGTGCGCGGTATGGGGTATGTGTTGGAGGCAGCGGGGTGAGGCCCGTCCGGGGTATGTCGATCACCCTGCGCCTGACGGCCCTTTTCGCCGTGGGCTCGACAATTGTGCTGCTCGTTCTCGGTTATCTGATCGGCGGCTCAGTCGAGCGGCACTTCGAGGAGCAGGACCTCGATGTGCTGATAGGCAAACTCAAGCTGACGCAGCGCATGTTGGAGAAGGTGCGAAGCTCGGCAGACCTCGACCATCTGGCACAGCAGCTTGACGACTCTCTTGTCGGGCACGAGGGGCTCGCGGTCGTGGTCAAGATTCCGAACGATCAGTTGATCTTTGCGACGAGCGGCGCGGATTTCCCCCGAGCCCTCCTGGAGAAACCACTGAGTGAATCCGAGGCGTTGCGTCCGGTCGTTTGGCAGGCGGATAGCGGACGTCCATTCCGCGGCGTGGTGGTACGTACCGGGACCGGCATCGAAGGCGCGCCGCAGGCGATTGTTGGCGTGGCGATCGATATTTCGCACCATCGGCATTTCATGGCTTCGTTCCGCGTCACGTTATGGTCGTTTGTTGCTTTTGCCGCGGTCCTGACGGGATTCCTTGGTTGGTTGGCAGTCCGTCGCGGGTTGGCTCCGCTACAAGCCATCCGGAAGGAAGCGGCAGCGGTTACGGCGCATCGGCTGGACGCGCGCATCGCCGAGGAATCGGTACCGGCCGAACTGGCCGATCTGGCACGGACGCTCAACGACATGTTGTCGCGCTTGGAAGCCTCTTTCCGCCGGCTTTCCGATTTTTCTTCCGACCTTGCGCATGAGTTCCGGACGCCGGTCAGCAATCTGCTGACGCAAACGCAGGTGATGCTCTCGCGGCCGCGCTCCGTCGACGAATACCGCGACGTACTGGCTTCGAACGTCGAGGAATTTGAACGGCTGTCGCGGATGATTGCCGACATGCTCTTCATCGCCAAGGCCGATGAAGGACAAATTGTGCCGACGCGGGAAGCACTTTGCCTTGCGGGGCTGGTCGACGAACTCGCAGAGTTTCATCGTCTTGCCGCTGAAGACAAAGGAGTTGAACTGGCGTGCTCAGGCGACGGCGTCGCACTCGGCGATTCGCTGATGCTACGTCGCGCGATCAGCAACTTGCTCTCGAACGCGATCCGACATACGCCGCCAGGCGGGCGCGTGAGTGTGACAGTGCGAAGTCCCGGTGGTCGACGGGTGACCGTCGATATCGCAAACACGGGCGAGACGATTCCTCCGGAGCATCTGCCGCGGCTGTTCGATCGCTTCTATCGGGCCGATCCTGCGCGCAGCGGCGATGGCGGACAGTCGGGTCTCGGCCTGGCGATCGTCAAATCGATCGCCGAGGCTCACGGGGGGAGCGTGAGCGTCGTGTCTGAGGAAGGAGTCACCCGCTTTACATTGACCCTGGCGACCGCCTAGAAAGGTTGCAGGGCGATCGCACATGTCTTGCCGAACCCATGGCGCCGAACGCTTGGATGGGCACCGTCCGGTTCTTGGCCGAAGACCGGGTTTTGTGCTCCGTCTACTGTCTCTCAAGCTGGTCGTACACGGCGCTCGCCACGCGCCCGAGCTCGTCTTTGCCAATCGTCGCCGATAGTGCGTAGCCGAACTTGCCGTCGACCCAGTAGAAGACGTTGACCTTGCCTTCTTGGGCGAAGCGGAACGCCGTTTCCCGGTTGGTTACGTTTTCGGTGGAAACGTACAGCGTAAGCCGCTGGCCGGTTGCATCCTGATACATGAACTGGGCAACCGGGGCCGCATTGCCCGGCAGCAAACGCCCGCCGACGAGTTCATAACCGAGCCCGCCGAGTTTCGGCGCCTTCACCTGCGCCCCGATGCGCTTCGAGAGCCAGGTAACCAATTGTTCTTCCTGGTCGCCGCGCACCTCTACCGGCCGGCGCACGTCCGGCGAATAAACGGCGTGTGCGACGGCCGCCTGTCGTGGCAAAGGAACCACGGCCGCGAGGCTTGGAGTTGGCGCATATCTGTCGCGCGCAAACCAGCCCGTGGCGCCGCCAATTGCCGCCACGAGAACGGCGGCGGCGATGCGTTGCCACCATTCGTACCGCCGTCGCGAACCTGACATCGCGCGCCAGCCGGCGGCGATCCCCTGCGGCGATTCGGGGTTCGGAGGGGAAGTGAGGCGACGCAGGTTTTCGGGGAGCGGCTCCTCTAGAACCGGGTCGAACAACGCCTTCAACGCGCGTTTCTGTGCCGCGTATTCCCGCATCCGGTCGGCGTCTCCGGGGTGCCTACGGAGAAAGCGTTCAACCCGCTCATGGTCCGCTTTCGGCAGTTCGCCGTCGACGTAGGCATGCAGGTCGCTCTCAGTAATTTGCGTGCGCGGACTCATTTGACGACTCGCAAATGCGTCACGGAATCTCCCGGCTTCCCGGCCAGAATCTGGCGTAAACGCTCGCGTCCACGGGCCAGGCGGGACATCACGGTTCCAACCGGGAGTTGGAGAAGTGTTGCAACGTCCGAATAACTCATATCTTCAAGAGCGACCAGCAACATGATCTCGCGTTGTTCTTCGGGAAGTCTATTGAGCGCGACGTCGAGGTCGAGCATTTCAAGGCGATCACTCTGTGTGGCGCGCACCGGGACATCGTGCGCACCTTCTTCGATCGGCTGCACAGGTATCGCGGCTCGCCGCAGCTGATCGACCCGGAGGTTATGCATGATACCGAACAGCCAGGCTCGAAGATCGCTACCGGAGCGCCATTGACTGCTACGCGCCCAGGCGCGCTCCAGCGTATCCTGAACCAGATCGTCGGCGGCCGAACGATCGCCGAGCAGCGCCCGCGCGTAGCGGCGCAGGCGCGGAATCTCGGCTTCGAGCGCTCGGCTGTCTACCATCGGTGCAGGCAGAGGCGATCAGGGTTTGGCCACTTGCCAAACGTTATTGACGCCATCTCCGGTCTTGTCGCCCGGTTTCTGATCCTTGACCCAGAAATACAACGGTTTGCCCTTGTAAGCCCATTGTTTGCTACCGTCGTCGCGGGTGACGACGCTGAAGTTGCCGTCGTTCATGCCATCTGCATTGGCCTTCAGCGGCGGCCAGTTCTTCGCACACGCGTCGTTGCATGTACTCTTGTTGCTCCCCGCGACGTCGCGGTCGAAGGTGTATAAGGTCATGCCGTTGGTGCCGGTCAGGATGCCGTCCCCGACGACCGCCGGGGCCTCCGCGGCATGGGAAATCGTTCCAGCGAGAGCAAACAGGGAAACGCAAACGACGTACGCGGCTTTCGAAATACGGTTTTTCACGGTGGCCTCCTTCGGTTGGTACGGTGGGTGACTGGGGATTGCACCTGGTAAACGCATCCCGATCCCGATTTATTCCCGTTTGCCGGAAAAAACTCATGCGTAGACCGAGCGGCCCCGTGCACGTTCCTCCTACGGGAAGCAAGCAGTGAAGGCCGCTTGCTTCGTTCCGCGGTGTTCGGGCGAGAGAGTCAAGGGGAAGAAGCGGTAGCGGCCGATGAAGGCCGAGTGACGTGGCGAGTCCTTTGCACTCGGACAGGAGCGACGCGGGGAAATGAAACGGGGCTGGTGTTCAGCGGTTTCCGCCTGTCGCTGTCCCGTGGCAAACGCAGCCTTCCTGATGCGCGGCGGCGACGAGTTCGTGCAGGATGCCGCAGTCGCCCGCAAGATGCGTCGTGCCGCAACGTCCGCGCAACGCGGTGAGTTGTCGCTCGAGCGCTTGCAAACTTTGTAACCGGGCGCGGACGCGGTCGAGTTGTGCGTCGATCAAGCGATCGATATCCCCGCAATCACTTTCGGGACGGGCGACGAAGTCAAGCAGCCGGGAAATGTCGGCCAACCCGATGTCGAGTGCCCGGCAGTGGCGTATGAAGGCAAGACGTTCCACGTGCTCCGGGCCGTACGCCCGATAGCCATTGTCGTGTCGCCCGGGAACAGGCAACAGGCCTGCTTTTTCGTAATAGCGGATCGTTTCCGTATCAACCCCGGTAGCCCGGCCCAACTCGCCTATGCGCATGCTTGGTCCCCTTGCAACGCCTCTGGTCCGCGTCTCGCTCGTTGCTCAACGTACTCCGTGATTTTACCCGCTTGACCTTGGAGCAACTACAGGGTGTGCAATGGCGCTATCAACGCATAGAACGAGGAGAACATCATGCCAGCCTGTAACTGCCATTCCGCGTGCGAAACGTCGGCAGCGGTCAGTCCGAGGTATCGCAAGGCGCTGTGGATTGCGCTCGTAGTCAACGCGGTTATGTTCGTCGTCGAGATGGTCGGCGGCTGGCAGGCGGGATCGGTATCGCTGTTTGCCGACGCCGTCGATTTTGCCGGTGACGCGGCCAATTATGGGATATCCCTCTTCGTGCTGGCCCTCGGCGCCACGTGGCGGTCGCGAGCGGCACTCGTAAAAGGAATTTCGATGGCGGCTTTCGGCATCTTTGTCATCGGACGTGCGGGATGGGCGGCCATTGCAGGTATTCCGCCAGAACCGGCGACGATGGGGGCGATCGGTTTTCTCGCGTTGGCAGCCAACGCATCGGTGGGCGTCTTGCTCTATACCTATCGCGAAGGCGACGCCAACATGCGCTCGGTCTGGCTTTGCAGCCGCAACGACGCCATCGGTAACGTGGCTGTCATGCTAGCCGCTGCCGGCGTCTTTGGTACTGGTGAGGGATGGCCAGACATCGTGGTGGCGGCGATCATGGCCGGATTGGGGCTTTCGGCCGGCATTTCTGTGGTGCGTCAGGCGAGACGCGAGCTTACGCCCGCCGCTGTTGCGGGTTCTCCGTCCGCTGGCGAGGCGGTAGTGGCGGTACCTGTTGCCTTCGCATCGAAGCGGAACGTGCCGCACTGATCAAGGAGGGGCAGGGCGTGACCCGCGCCATCCGTTCGTCAGCCAGGATTGATCGGACGACCTGACAGATGCGGAGCACCGACGGGTAGGAGGTAGAATACGGCCCATGAACGTTCTTGCTCTCGAAACCGCCGCTGATCCCGGATCGATCGCGCTGTGGCGGGATGGTGAAGTCGTCGCGCGCTCGTGCCCCGAAGGCCGGGCGAACTCCGAGACCCTATTGCCGCTCGCCGAGGCTGTGCTCACCGAGGCCAACTTGCGCTTTTCAGAACTTGATGCGGTCGCTTTTGGCGCCGGACCCGGCTCGTTCACCGGACTGCGGGTCGCTTGCGGTGTAGCGCAAGGACTGGCGATGGGCCGCGATTTGCCGTTGCTCGGCATCGGGACGCTCGAGGCGATGGCGTTAGCCAGTGCAGGCAAGCGCGTCTTGGTGGCGCTTGATGCGCGCATGGGCGAGGTTTATTTCGGAGTCTTCGAACATGGGCGGTTGCAGGGAGAAATAGGCGTTTTCCCACCGTCCGACGTTCCGCTACCCGATTCGCGCGGTTGGCTCGCGTGTGGGAATGGGATCGCGGCGTACCCTGTCCTGCGCGAGCGGCTGTCGCCCTACGTGAATGAGTGGCGGCCTGATGTGATGCCGTCCGCCGACGCCGTCGTCAGGCTTGCTGCTCCGCGTCTTGAGCGCGGCGAACGCATCGATCCGGCCGACGCTGCGCCTCTCTACGTTCGGGATAAAGTCGCCCGCACGGTTGCTGAACGCCTCGCTGAAGGGGGCCGCGCCTGATGAGCGCCGTGTTGCAGCCGCACATTGAGATGTTGCCGATGGCTCTATACGATGTCGACGAGGTATTGGCGATTGAATACGCCGTCTGCCCGTTTCCCTGGGGGCGCGGTAATTTCACCGACTCGCTCGCCAGCGGCTACAGTTGCTGGGTTTGCCGCGTCGACGGCGAAATGGTGGGTTACTTTGTTCTCATGATGGTGATCGACGAGGCTCACCTGCTAACGATCAGCGTGGCAAAAAAACGGCAAGGGATGGGCTTTGGCGCGCGGTTGCTGCGGCATGCGATGGAAACTGCTCAGGGCGGAGGCGCCAAACGCATGTTTCTCGAAGTGCGCCCGTCGAACGAGAAAGCGCAGACGCTGTACAGGCATTTCGGCTTTCGCCAGATCGGTGTCCGGCGCGATTACTATCCGGCCGTGGGCGGTCGCGAGAATGCGCTCGTGCTCGCCCGCGAACTGACGGAGAACGTGGCGTGAATCTCACGCGCGACCGAATTCTTGCCGAGATGGGTTTCGACCCTCTGTGGAAGCGGCGAGATGCGCCGCGCGGCAGCGGCGATATCCCTGCAGAAGTGCAGGATCAACCGATCGTTGTCGACGAACCGACGCACGCCGACATGGCGACGGGCCTGAATGTTTCCGGTTTACGCGGCGCCGATGAGGAACTCGGCTGGGACGAACTGATTTCGCGTATCAAAGGGTGTACCGCCTGCGGATTGTGCCGTGAACGTAAACAGGCGGTGCCTGGCGTCGGTGACCGGAACGCGGATTGGCTGTTCATCGGTGAGGGACCCGGGGCGGAAGAGGACGCGCGCGGCGAACCCTTTGTCGGCGCCGCCGGAAAGCTGCTCGACGCAATGCTGGCGGCGATCGACCTCAAACGCGGAGAGAACGTCTATATCGGCAATGCGGTGAAATGCCGGCCGCCAGGGAACCGTACGCCCGAGCCGGAAGAAATGGCGGCGTGCTTCCCCTATCTGAAACGTCAAATCGAACTTATCCGTCCCCGGTTGATTGTTCTTCTTGGTCGTGCCGCGGTGCACGCCGTGCTTGCCGAGGATCGGTCGCTTTCCGGCTTGCGCGGGAAGACGCTCTCCTATCGCAACGAAGGCGAAGGGCGCGATATTCCAGTCATCGTTACCTACCACCCCGCGTATTTGCTGCGAAATCTGCCGGACAAGGCCAAGGCTTGGGAAGACCTGTGCCGCGCGCGTGCGCTGATGCGGGAAACCAGCGGCGGATGATGCTTGTTGCGGAAAAAGCGCTAAAGCGCTTCTTCCGTAGAGTACGGTCCTCTGGCGTTTTCTAAGGCTTGGCGGGCGAGAGCGTATCCTCTGTTTTCACTTGGAAGTCATTCCGGACGTAGGCTGCCAGGCGCTTGTCTTCCTGCGTCGTATGCAGCGCGAACCATTGGAACAGATAATCGACGATAGGCGAGGCGCCGTGTTCGCGGTTATGTAGGCCGTGCATCTTGTTTTCCAGCTCGGCGAGCAGGTATCGGTGCCGTTGTTGGTGCAGAGCGCGTTCCGGATAGCCGCGGGTTTCCATGATGTTTTCTTCGCTCGTGAAGTGGAAATCGGCGTATTTGTAGATTTCGCGCAGCGTCCTCGCCATTTGCGCTTCCGGCACACCGATTTCGGACTGATGCGACAGGTCACGGATCAGGCTGAGAAAAACGCGGTGCTCGGCATCGATGCGCTCGTTTCCCACTTCGAACCTGGAATCCCAGGCGAGGTTGATAGCCATTTTTTTCTCCCTGCGAAAAACCGGGGCAGTTATCCCGGGCTTTGGGCTAACCATTTTACCGAGCATTGGTTTCACCGGAACGGTTGGACTGTGTGGATAGCGTACCAAGGGAGCCCTTCTCTTGTATTCTCATGCAGCGTACCCATATTCCGTGGTGCTGAACAAAGGCCCTTGCGGGTCTGTGTCCGATTCGGCCAAATTCTCAACAATGACGGAGAAAAACAGATGCGCCTTCGAATCGTCGCTGTTCTCGCCCTGCTTGCCAGTCTGCTCACCGGTTGCGGGTACAACACGTTCCAGACCGGGGATGAGGCAATCAAGTCCGCCTGGTCGGAGGTGCTCAACCAGTATCAGCGCCGTGCCGACTTGGTTCCCAATCTCGTCAATACCGTGCAGGGATATGCGAGCCACGAAAAGGATGTGCTGACCCAGGTAACGCAAGCACGGGCCCAGGTGGGAAGCATTCAGGCAACGCCGGAACTGATCAACGATCCGCAGGCGTTCTCGCGGTTCCAGCAGGCGCAAGCCGGATTGACGAGCGCTCTCTCGCGCCTCCTCGTGGTCGCCGAGAATTACCCGAACCTGAAGGCCGACGCGGCTTTCCGTGATTTGCAGGCGCAACTCGAAGGCACGGAGAACCGCATCACCGTGGCCCGGAACCGTTACATCAAGGCGGTAGAGGCTTACAACGTTTCGGTGCGTACTTTCCCCAACAATCTGACAGCGAAGATGTTCGGCTATGACGTGAAGCCGAACTTCAGCGTTGAGAACGAGAAAGCGATTTCCGTTGCTCCGAAGGTGGATTTTGGCGCCAAACCATAATGTGATGACCGCCTGGTGGAGGGCGGCGCTCGTCTTCATTTTCCTCGGTTTTTCCTTCGCGGCGGGGGGCCAGGAACGGCAGGCGATCCCCGCTTTGTCCGCACGCGTTACCGATTTGACTGGAACGTTGTCGGCCAATCAGCGCTCCACCCTCGAAGCCAAACTGGCAGGAATCGAACGTCAAAAGGGCGCCCAAGTGGCGGTTCTGCTCGTACCCACGGTGCAGCCCGAAACCGTCAGCGAGTACGCCGTGCGCGTTGTTGAAGCCTGGAAGCTCGGACGCAAGGGCGTCGACGACGGGGTATTGCTGCTCATCGCCAAGAACGACCGCAAACTGCGCATCGAAGTCGGTTACGGGCTCGAGGGAGCCCTCACCGACGCGGCCGCAAAGCGCATCATCAGCGATCTCATCAGCCCACGCTTCGCGCAGGGCGACTTCTACGGCGGCATCGAAGCCGGTGTGGACGCGATCGCCGGCGTTATCTCGGGCGAATCCTTGCCGGCTCCTCGAGAATGGCGATCCGATCATCGCGGGTTCAACCTGGCGGATGATTTCGAAGGATTGCTCGCCGGGGGATTCATTCTCGTGTTTGTCGTGGGGCGGCTGGTGCGGGCAATCCTCGGCCGTTTTCTGGGAGCGTCCTTGCTCGGTGGCGTCGCCGGAGTGATTGTGACCTTCGTGTTCGCCTCAACCGTCGTTGGTATCGTCGTCGGGGTACTGGCGTTCATTGTCTCGCTGCTTGCCGATGGCGTCGTCAATCGTGTGAGCGGAGTTCACGGTAGCGGCTGGCCGAGAAGCGGCTCGTCCGGATGGGGTGGCGGCTCGTCGTGGGGAGGGGGCGGTTTCTCAGACGGCGGAGGCGGAGGTTTTTCTGGCGGAGGCGGTGGATCCGGCGGCGGTGGCGCTTCAGGGGGCTGGTAATGGACTTAGGCAGATTCTTGCGTCACGTTCTTTTCCCTGATTGGTGGGTGCTGCGCGCCTTTCCGAAAACTGTACTTCGCAAGATTGAACAGGCGGTTAGGGAGTCGGAACGTCAGCATAGCGGTGAGCTCCGCTTCGTCGTCGAGGCTAATTTCCCGATGACCGACCTGATCCACGGGCGATCCGCTCGGGATCGCGCCGTCGAATTGTTTTCGTTGCTAAGAGTTTGGGACACCGAGGAGAACAGCGGAGTACTGATCTACGTGCAGCTCGTAGACCGTCGAGTCGAAATCGTTGCCGACCGCGGAATTACCGGCAAGGTGGACAACGCGTTCTGGACTGGCGTCTGCCGGGCAATGGAGTCAGCGTTTCGCGATAAGCGGTTTGACGACGGGAGCCTGCGTGCCGTCCGGGAAATCACTACGGCCTTGGCGGCCCATTTCCCGCCTGGAGAGCGAAATGACAACGAACTTCCAGACGCGCCTGTGGTGTACTGAGCCAACGTAATGCATTAAGGCACACCCGCAATAGCCGCCCGAACGGCGCTGGTCTGGAAAAGGCCTTGCGTGGCGCGGTTTTCAGTGTGCCCGATCTTCGAGATGCGAAACGTCGTCGTGAATCCGCTGGTTGGCTTCGTGCTTCTTCTTGATGAGCAGCATATTGCAGCTCACCAGAACGCCGAAAAGCGTGATGACCCAGTAGATCGAGACGTTGGCTTTTACCATCAGGTAATACAAGCCAGTCATGATCAAGATCGAGAGATTCTCGTTGAAGTTCTGGACGGCGATCGAGTGGCCGGCGCCCATGAGAATGTGGCCGCGATGCTGAAGCAGTGCATTCATAGGAACCACGAAGTAGCCTGACAACGCCCCGATGACGACGAGAAGCGTGACCGCAAGCCAAACGTGGGTCACGAAGTTCATCACGAGAACGATCAGGCCCATCACGATCCCGAGCGGGATCACGCTGACCGAACGGCGGAGTGTCACCATGCGGGCCGCCCCTGCGGCACCGAGTGCCACACCGACCGCTACGACGCCTTGCAGCATGCTCGATTTGGAAAGGTCCAGGTGGAGCGAAACTTCAGCCCATTTGATGACAATGAACTGCAAGGTGGCTCCGGCTCCCCAGAAAAGTGTCGTTACGGCAAGAGAGACCTGACCGAGACGGTCCCGCCAAAGCAGGACCAGACAGTGATTGAACTCGCGGATCAGATACCAGGGATTTTTGTGCAGCGGTTTGTGGTCCACGCCCGTGTCCGGCACACGGAGGTTGAACAATGCGGCGAGCAGATAGAAGAAACCGACAAAGCAAAGCGCCATCTCGCTGGTGCTGTCGATGCCGGTATCTATCAGCGGGAAATCGAGGGAGAGTATCTGATGAGCGATAGCCGGTTGAATCAATGTGCCGCCGATGACCACGCCGAGAATGATGGCGCCCACCGTCAATCCTTCGATCCAGCCGTTGGCCACGACCAGAAGCCGATGCGGGAGGTACTCAGTGAGGATGCCGTACTTGGCTGGCGAATAGGCTGCGGCGCCGAGGCCGACGACGGCATAAGCGACCAGCGGATGAACGGATAGGAACATCATGGCGCAACCGGCGATCTTGATGCCGTTGCTGATGAACATGACGCGCCACTTGGACATCGAATCGGCGAAGGCGCCGACGAAGGCCGCAAGGACAACGTAGGAAACGGTGAAAAAGGTCTTCAACAATGGCTCATACGCGGCCGGCGCATGCATTTCACGCAATGCGGCGATTGCAACGATGAGGAGAGCATTGTCGGCCAGCGCGGAAAAAAATTGCGCGGCCATGATGATGTAAAAGCCGAAGGGCATCAGGGCTAGTGAAGACAGCTCTTTTATTGAGTGCCGGAGTTATACCATGAAAGACCGCCAGGTGTTACCCGACTGCCCGAGGAACCGACTATGCAGAAAGTCATATTGAACTCGAGGCGCCTTGTGCTTGAGCAAAATGCGGCCGATACTCACGGTCTTTGAGCCACCATCAGCGAGAAAGCGTTTTTCCACATGCCTCGTCCGATCCAGGCGCGCATCGATCTTGGCGCGTTGCGACACAACTACCTGATTGCAAAGAACTGTGTTACCCGCCAAGGCGGTTCCGCGAAAGCCTGGGCGGTGGTCAAGGCCGACGCTTACGGCCACGGGTTGATGCGGGTGGCCAAAGCTTTGTGCGATGTCGCAGACGGCTTCGCGTTGCTTGACCCAGAAGCCGGCGTGGCTTTGCGCTATGCGGGCTTCCGGCAACCCATCCTGCTCCTAGAAGGTTTTTTTGACGAATCCGATCTGGCCGTTTGCGCGCAACACGACCTGATCCCTGCGGTGCACCGCGTGGAGCAGCTCATGGCCATCCGGGCGGCCAATCTGCCGAAGCCTCTGCCGATCTATTTGAAACTCAATACGGGCATGAACCGTCTCGGGTTCACGCTTGAGCAACTGCCTGCGGTGGGCAAGATACTGGCCGACTCTCCTGCGATCGGTCCGGTGACGCTAATGACCCATTTCGCCGAAGCGGACGGGGAACGCGGCATTGCCTGGCAAGTGGACCGGTTCGAGGCGATGCGGCGGACCTTGCCGGGGGGGATGGACTTGCCGGTATCAATGGCCAACTCTGCGGCTATCTTGCGTCACGCCGAAGTCGCGCACGATTGGGTACGTCCAGGGATCGTGCTGTATGGAGCCAGCCCCTTTGCCGATGCCGCTGCTTCCACCTTCGATGTGAAGCCGGTGATGACGCTGCAGAGCCGGATTCTTGCCGTACAGGATCTTGCTGTGGGCGAACGTGTAGGCTACGGCGGCATTTTTGTCGCGGACCGGCCGATGCGCGTAGGTGTGGTTGCCTGTGGTTACGCCGACGGGTACCCGCGGCATGCCCCGAACGGTACGCCTATTCTTGTTGCCGGTCGGCGCACGTCTACGGTGGGGCGAGTGTCGATGGACATGCTGGAATGCGATCTCACCGACCTGCCGGACGCCGGTGTGGGAAGCCCGGTCGTGCTGTGGGGCGAGGGGATGCCAGCCGATGAGGTCGCTGAGGCGGCCGGTACGATCAGTTATGAGTTGTTCTGCGCGCTCGCGCGGCGAGTGCCGGTGGTCGAGGTTTAGTCTTGGCCAAGGTCAAGACGGCAAAGACGGTCTACTCGTGCTCTGAGTGCGGCGCCGTTTCGCCCAAATGGCAGGGGCAGTGTCCCGGCTGTGGGGTCTGGAACACGCTTGTGGAGACGATCGCGGAAAGCGGCACCACGACACAAAGCCGTTTTGCGGCACTCGGCGGCACCTCTACACTGCAGACGCTCTCCGAGATTGAGGCGCGCGAAGAGGACAGGCTGCCGACCGGCATTGCCGAGTTCGACCGGGCGCTGGGCGGTGGTTTGGTCGCCGGCGGGGTTGTACTGCTCGGCGGCGATCCCGGCATCGGGAAGAGCACCTTGTTGCTGCAGGCGCTGACCGAACTTTCGTATGCCAGCCATGTACTCTATGTGAGCGGCGAGGAATCGGGACAGCAGATTGCGATGCGTGCGCGCCGCCTAGCGCTCGACACAAAGCAACTCAAGCTCCTGGCGGAGATCAATCTCGAAAAGATCCTCGGCACCTTGCAGGCGGTCAAGCCGCAAGTTGCTGTGATCGACTCGATCCAGACGCTCTGGTCGGAACAACTCAGCTCTGCGCCCGGTTCGGTAGCGCAGGTCAGGGAATGTGCGGCGCAGCTCACGCGGCTGGCCAAGCAGAGCGGAACGACAATCATCCTGATCGGCCATGTGACCAAAGAAGGCGCGCTCGCCGGGCCGCGCGTACTGGAACACATCGTCGATACCGTGCTCTACTTCGAGGGCGACACGCACTCCAGCTTCCGTCTCATCCGTGCCGTCAAGAACCGTTACGGAGCGGTGAATGAGATCGGCGTTTTCGCGATGACCGACAAGGGGCTCAAAGGTGTGAACAACCCGTCGGCGATGTTCCTGTCGCAACATGGGCACGAGGTCGCCGGTTCCTGTGTCATGGTGACGCAGGAAGGAACGCGGCCGCTGCTCGTCGAAATCCAGGCCCTCGTCGACCAATCGCATGGAAATCCGCGGCGCCTGACCGTAGGGCTCGATGCGCAGCGTTTAGCGATGCTGCTTGCCGTCCTGCACCGGCATGCGGGGATCGTCTGTTTCGACCAGGACGTCTTCGTAAATGCCGTCGGCGGCGTCAAGATTGGCGAACCGGCGGCCGATTTGCCGGTGCTGCTGGCGATCGTCTCGTCGATGAAGAACCGGCCGCTTCCGACCAAGCTCATCGTTTTCGGTGAAGTCGGCCTCGCTGGCGAGGTGCGCCCGGCACCACGCGGGCAGGAGCGCCTGAAGGAAGCGGCAAAGCTTGGTTTTACCCGGGCGTTGGTTCCGGAGGCGAACCGGCCGAAGCTGGCGATCGCGGGCCTTGAGGTGATCGCCGTGCGGCGCGTCGAAGAGGCCGTCGAGCGGCTGCGCGAACTCGAGTAACCCGCACGCGCGTATCGGCTTTTCGCGGGCCCAATTCACGGCGGAGAACTGGATACCATGACCGTACTTCCTTTCGCCCTGCGTATGCTGCGGCGCGATGCGCGCGCGGGCGAACTGCGCTTGCTCGTGGCCGCGCTGGTTGTGGCTGTCGCGGCGCTTACCGCCGTGGGATTTTTCGCCGATCGAGTGCATCAAGCGCTGGCGCGTGAAGCGAACCAGTTGCTCGGCGCGGATCTGCTGCTTACGGCCGATCACCCATGGCCTGCAGGGATTCGCGAAGAAATCGGTCGGCGTGGATTGGCGCTGGCCGAAACGCGAACCTTCCCCAGCATGGTGACGTTTGGTGAAGGGGACGCCTCGCGGGCGCAATTCGCCGAGGTCAAGGCCGTCTCCGCCGGCTACCCTTTGCGCGGCCACCTGCGCATTGCGCCGCAACTCAATGTGGCCGACGCACCCGCGGACTCGGTGCCTGAGCCGGGAACCGTGTGGGTCGACGAACGGTTCGCGTCGGGGCTGGCGGTAGGCACTGGCGACGAGCTTGCTGTGGGCAGCCGCCGATTGCGCGTGGCGGCGGTGCTTACGCTCGAGCCGGATCGGGGCGTCAATTTCTTCAGCGTTGCGCCGAGGCTGCTGATGAACCTCGCCGATGTAGAATCCACCGGCCTTATCCAGCCCGGGAGCCGCGTCGCGTATCGCCTCTTGCTCGCCGGCGAAGATAAGGCGATCAAGCCGATGCGCGCGTGGTTCGAGAAACGATTGGGCCGTGGCGAACGTATCGAGGATGCGGAAAACGGGCGACCCGAGATCCGGCGCGCGCTCGAACGGTCACAGACCTTTCTCGGCCTGTCGGCGCTTCTTACCGCTGTCTTGGCTTCTGTCGCGGTGGCACTCGCTTCCCGGCGCTACATGCAACGCCATCTCGACCCATGTGCTGTCATGCGTTGTCTTGGTGCCACGCAGGCGTTCCTGCTGCGCGCATATCTCACGCAGTTCGCGGTACTCGGTGTGATTGCCGTCGTTGCCGGCTGCGGGATCGGTTACCTCGCCCATTTCGTCCTTCATGCCTGGCTTGCCGAACTGCTCGCTACGCCGTTGCCGGCTCCGTCATTCCTTCCGGCGTTGCAGGGCGCGGCGATCGGAATGGCGTTGCTGTTCGGCTTCTCTTTGCCTCCTTTGTTACAGCTCAAGCGCGTGTCGACGCTTCGCGTACTGCGTCGCGAGTTCCTTACCGGTTCATTGCCGCCGTCGCGGCTTGTCATCGGGTACGCGGCGGGATTCGCAATACTGGCAGCCCTGATGTTCTGGATGGCGGGCGAAGTCCGGCTAGGAACCTATGTCGTTGGTGGTTTTACGGCCGCGTTTGCCGTGTTCGCCCTCATTGCCCGTGGCGTCATCCGCCTTGCGGCGTCGGTACGCGGCGGCGCCCGCTCACGCAACGGGCAGGGTGGGATCGGGTGGCGTTACGGATTGGCGAGCCTGGAACGGAGGTCGTTCGCCAGCGTCGTGCAAATCGTCGCTTTGGCGCTCGGTTTCATGGCGTTGCTTCTGCTCACCGTGACGCGTAACGATCTGCTGGATGCATGGCGGCGGGCGATTCCTGCTGATGCGCCCAACCGCTTCGTGGTTAATATCCAGCCAGACCAGCTCGACGGCGTGCGCCACCTCTTCGTCGAAAATGGACTGCAGCCGGAGTTTGCGCCGATGATTCGCGGTCGCCTGACCCGTGTCAACGGCGTCGCGGTGGGCCCCGACGATTATGAGGATGAACGGGCAAAGCGCCTTGTCGATCGAGAATTCAATCTTTCCTACCGTGACGATCTTCCTGAAGGAAACGCAATCACGGCCGGACGGTGGTTCTCCTCCGCCGATGTGGGGCAGGGCGTAGCCTCCGTCGAGGACGGACTGGCAAAGACGCTACGCCTGAACGTCGGGGATCGGCTGGGGTTCGTCGTTGGCGGCGAACCCGTGGAAATGAAGATCGTGGGCCTGCGCAAGCTCGATTGGGATTCGATGCGGGTCAATTTCTTCGTGCTAACGCCGCCGGCCTTGCTGCGGGATTACCCCGCAAGCTGGATCACGAGCTTCTATTTGGCTCCGACTCAGGGTGATTTCGTCAACCGGCTCGTGCGAGAGTTTCCCAACCTGACCGTCGTCGACGTGGCGGCGATCGTACGCCAGTTGCAGTCGGTGATGGATCAAGTGGCGCGCGCTGTACAGTTCGTCTTCGTCTTCACGCTGCTGGCCGGGCTGATCGTGCTTTACGCCGCGCTCGTCTCGGCGGCCGAAGAGCGCCGCTACGAACTCGCAGTGATGCGCGCGCTCGGGGCACGGCGCGAACAGCTGCGACGTGCGTTGCTAGCGGAGTTTGCGGCTGTGGGGGCTTTGGCCGGGCTGATTGCCTCGGTGGGGGCGCTCATCGTCGGACAAGTGTTGGCGAGGAAGGCGTTCCAGTTCGAAGTGGCGATCAACTACGCTTTGCCTCTGGTGGCAATGCTCGCCGGTGCGGCGCTGGTCACCGCCGCCGGGTGGTTCGCCGCGGCACGCCTGATCGGCACGCCGCCGTTGGAAGCTTTACGAACGGGGTAGGTCGCTGCGCCGCAGGAGGAATACATAGCGGTCGCCAGCGCTCGTATCGAGCCAGATGAACGAAGTATCGGGAAACGCCCGCTCCAGTTCGTCGCGGTTGTGTCCGATCTCGACGACGAGGAGGCCATCGGGTTTCAGATGGGTGGCCGCTTCGGCAAGGAGCCGACGCACGAAATCCAGGCCGTCCTCGCCGCTGGCGAGCGCGAGCTGGGGTTCGCGCCGGTACTCTTCCGGCAGCGAGGCCATCGAGGCGGCGTTGACGTAAGGCGGATTCGAAATGATGACGTCGTACTTCTCGCTCGGGATCGCGGCGAAGGCATCCGATTCGACGAGGCGAACGCGCGCCGCAAGGTCGTAGTCATCGACATTGCGACGAGCGACGGCGAGCGCGTCGGCAGAAATATCCACGGCATCGACGGTGGACTCGGGAAAGGCGATGGCCGCGAGGATCGCAAGGCAGCCGGAACCTGTGCACAGATCGAGGACTTTGCCAACCGCCCAGGGATCTCCGATCCACGGGCTCAATTGCTCGCGCAACAATTCGGCGATGTGCGAACGCGGGATGATCACGCGCGGATCCACATAGAAGCGGTATTCGCCCAGCCAGGCCTCGTTCGTCAGGTACGCGGCTGGTAGCCGTTCGGTGATGCGGCGCTCGATGATCTTGACGACGGCCAGCCGCTCTTCCTCGATGAGATGTGCGTCCATGAACGGTTCAAGCCGGTCGAGCGGCAGATGCAGCGTGTGCAGCAGGAGGTAGGCCGCTTCGTCCCAGGCGTTGTCGGTCCCGTGGCCGAAGAACAATCCGCCGGCATTGAAGCGGCTGACGGCGAAGCGCATGTAGTCGCGCAGCGTCGAGAGTTCCTTATGGGCTTGCTCAATCATGGCGTTGCCTCGTCCGGTAGCAATTGTTCCAGCAGGCGGCGGTAGATGGCGGAAAGCCGCACCAAGTCGTCGATATCGACGTGTTCGTCGATCTTGTGAATGCTCGCGTTCACCGGGCCGATTTCCACGACTTCCCGGCAAACCTCGGCGATGAAGCGCCCGTCGGATGTGCCGCCGCTCGTTGACAGTTCGGCCGTGATTCCCGTTTCCGTCCGGATGGCGTCTATGGCGGCGTCAACCAGCGGGCCGCGCCCGGTCACAAAGGGCTTGGCGCCCAACGTCCACACGACTTCGTAGTCGAGTCCGTGTCGATCGAGCACCGCGCAGAATTTGTCCTTCAACCCGTCCGGCGTGCTCGCGGTGGCAAAGCGAAAATTGAACAGGATCTCGACGCTGCCCGGAATGACGTTGCCAGCCCCTGTACCGCCGTGAATGTTCGATATCTGCCACGTCGTCGGCGGGAAAAACTCATTGCCTCGATCCCATTCGATGGTGGCGAGTTCAGCGATCGCCGGTGCCACGAGATGGATCGGGTTCTTCGCGAGATGCGGGTAGGCGATGTGGCCCTGGACGCCCTTAACGATCAGTTTGCCGGTCAGCGATCCGCGCCGGCCGTTCTTGATCGTGTCGCCTAGGCTTTCTACCGCCGTCGGCTCGCCGACCACGCAGTAATCGAGGGTTTCGCCGCGTGCCGCGAGCATTTCGGTGACTGCCACCGTTCCGTCCACGGCATCGCCTTCCTCGTCCGACGTGAGCAGCACGGCGATCGAACCGGTGTGTTGTGGATGCGCGGCGACGAAGGCTTCGATGGCTGTGACGAAGGCGGCCAGCGGTCCCTTCATGTCGGCGGCACCGCGCCCATAGAGTTTGCCGTTGCGCCGGGTGGGGGTGAAAGGCGGGCTCTGCCAACGCTCCGTCGGGCCGCTCGGAACGACGTCGGTGTGGCCGGCAAAACAGAAGAGCGGGGCGCGTATGCCGCGGCGTGCCCAGAGATTCGTCACGCCGCCGCGATTGACGAACTCACAGGCGAATCCAGCGCATTCGAGATGCTGTGCGATGAGCGCCATGCAGCCGGCATCGTCCGGGGTTACCGAGGGGCAGGAAATGAGTTGTTCGGCGAGCGCAAGGGCTGCCGCGGGAGGATTCGCTGGGTCGGAATCGGGCATTTCAGGAAGGTTCGTGGGCTTCGTTCAGGCTGAGCGAAAACTCGGTAAAGGAGGCGCCGCCATCGGTGGTTTCTGCGAAATCAAGCGGTGTTTCGTTGCGCCGCTCATCTTTGTTCGCGTTGCTCGAAATCTCCGAGTTGTTGATCAGCCAGGACAGGTTGGTCGGCGAGTCGGCGTTGCCAAGCGCTTCATCGAGCGTGATCGTACCTTCCCGGTAAAGGCGGAACAGGTCCTGCTCGAAAGTCTGCGATCCCGGTGCAAGGCTCTGCTCCATCGCCTCTTTGATGGCAAGAACTTCGCCGCGTTCGATGAGTTCCTGAATATGGCGCGTGTTGAGCAGGACTTCCGCCGCTGGCGTCCGTTTGCCGTCCGGCTTACGTACCAGGCGCTGCGAGATGATTGCCTTCAGGCTCGCCGACAGGTCGAGGTAGAGGGAAGTCCGGTTCTCGAGCGGGAAGAAGTTGATGACGCGGTTGAGGGCGTGGTAGCTGTTGTTGGCGTGTAGGGTGGCAAGGCAAAGGTGGCCGGTCTGCGCGTACGCGATCGCCGCCTGCATTGTTTCTTTGTCGCGGATTTCGCCGATCAGGATGCAATCCGGTGCCTGGCGCATGGCGTTCTTCAACGCCGGCTCCCAGCCGAGCGTATCCATGCCGAGTTCGCGCTGGTTGACGATCGACTTCTTGTGCCGGAAGAGAAACTCGATCGGATCCTCGATCGTCAGGATGTGGCCGCTGCGGTTCGCGTTGCGGTGGTCGAGCATCGATGCGATGGTGGTCGACTTGCCCGAACCCGTCGCACCGACGATCAGGATGAGGCCGCGCTTCTCCATCACGAGGTCGGCGAGCACAGGCGGTAAATTCAGCGTATCGAGGGCCGGGATGTTGCCGAGAATGTAGCGCACGACAATCGAGATCGAGGCCCGTTGGCGGAAGATGTTGACGCGGAAGTTGCCGACATTCGGAACGCCGAAGGAGAGGTTCATCTCCATCGTCGCTTCGAACGTCTTGAGTTGGTCCGGTGACATCAACTCGAAGGCGATCTTCTCGATCATTCCCGAATCCATCACCTGCTGATTGACCGGGACGGTGCTTCCCTGAATCTTGATGTGGATCGGTACGCCGGCAGAAATGAAGATGTCCGAAGCCTGCCGCTCGGCCATTAGCTGGAATAGTTTGTCCAGAATCATGAAATCCCCGCCGGGTGGAGTACGAGTTTTGAGATGTCAGTCGCCGCGAAGCAGATCGTTGATACTTGTCTTGGCGCGCGTCTTGGCGTCTACTTTCTTGACGATGACGGCGCAATACAGGCTGTAGGTGCCGTCCTTCGAAGGTAGGTTGCCGGAAACGACCACGGATCCCGGCGGAATACGGCCGTAGCTCACCTCGCCAGTTTCGCGGTCGTAGATCTTAGTCGATTGGCCGATGTACACGCCCATCGAAATCACCGAACCTTCGCCGACGATGACGCCCTCGACAACCTCGGAGCGCGCCCCGATAAAGCAGTTGTCCTCAATGATCGTCGGATTCGCCTGTAGCGGTTCCAAAACGCCACCGATGCCGACGCCGCCGGAGAGGTGCACGTTCTTGCCAATCTGTGCGCACGAACCGACTGTGGCCCAGGTATCGACCATGGTGCCCTCGTCGACATACGCTCCGATATTCACGTACGACGGCATTAACACCACGTTCTTGCCGATGAAGCTGCCACGCCGAGCCGTAGCGGGAGGGACGACCCGGAACCCGCCGCGACGGAATTTCTCCGTATCATACTGGGCGAATTTCGTCGGTACTTTGTCGAAATAGCGCATCGGGCCATTGTCCAGCAGCACGTTGTCTTCGAGGCGGAAAGAGAGCAGGACGGCCTTCTTGATCCACTGGTGGGTAATCCACTCGCCCCCGATCTTCTCGGCGACGCGCAAGGTGCCGGCGTCAAGCTCGGCGAGAACCTTGCTGACCGCTTCGCCGACGCGGGCCGGGGCCGTGCCGGGTTGCAGCGCGGCACGGTCTTCCCACGCTTCTTCGATGATCTGCTGGAATTCCTGCATGTTGGCTATTTCCTAAAGGTGTGAGACGAATTGACGAATCCGGTGCGCGGCTTCCAGGCAGTCAGCAAGCGGGGCCACGAGCGCAATGCGCACGAAGCCAGCGCCCGGGTTGACGCCGCCAGCATCGCGGGCGAGGAAACTGCCCGGTAGAACATAGACATTATAATCAGCGACCAGGGCACGGGCGAACTCGGTGTCCGCCATCGGTGTTCTCGCCCACAGGTAGAAGCTTGCGTCGGGCATGCCTGTGCCGAGGACTTCGGCCAACAATGGCGTCACCGCTTCAAACTTCTCGCGGTATTGCCGGCGGTTGGCAACGACGTGGGTTTCCTCTTTCCACGCGGCGATGCTTGCCGCCTGGATCGCTGGGCTCATCGCGCTGCCGTGATACGTGCGGTAGAGCAGAAACGCCTTCAGGATCGCGGGGTCGCCGGAGACAAAACCTGAGCGCATCCCCGGGACATTGGAACGTTTCGATAGGCTCGAGAGCATGATCAAGCGGTCGAAGCCGCGCCCGAGTTGCTTGGCGGCCTGCATGCCGCCAAGCGGCGGGTGGCCTTCTTCGAAGTAGATTTCCGAATAGCATTCATCCGAAGCAATGACGAAGCCATATTTGTCCGAAAGCGTGAACAACTTCCGCCAATCTTCAAGGTTCAGGACTTTGCCGGTCGGATTTGCTGGCGAACAGACGAACATCAGTTGAACGCGGCGCCATTCGTCCTCGCTCAGACTGTCATAATCGAACGCGTAGCCGTTGCCAGGCAGCGTGTTGAGGAAGCGCGGTTCGGCCCCGGCAAGGTACGCCGCGCCCTCGTAGATCTGGTAGAACGGATTCGGGCTGACGACCAGCGGCACGTAGCCGCGCGACGGGTCGATGATGGTCTGCGTCAGGGCGAACAGCGCTTCGCGCGAGCCGTTGATCGGGAGTACCTGCGTGTCCGGGTCGATGCCGGACAATCCATAACGGCGCTCCATCCATTCGACAATTGCCGTGCGCAGAGCCGGGATGCCGAGCGTGTTAGGATACGACGCCAATCCGCCCAAGGCCTTGGTCAAGGCTCCCTTGATGAAGTCGGGTGTCGGATGCTGAGGTTCGCCGATCGACAACCGTATTTCCCGCAAGTCTCGATTAGGCGTGGTTCCAGCGAGCAGTTGGCGCAGTTTTTCGAATGGGTAAGTTTGCAGCTTGGTCAGGTGGGGATTCACGGTGTTTGTTCGAATCGATATCGAGCGCCCGATTATACGGGGCATCGGCTGATGGCGGAAAGGCAGGCAAGCGCCATCGGCGTCCGGGAAAAGAGCGCGGCCATCGTTTCGCTGCTTACGGGAGCACTCGTCTGGGGCGTCATTTGGTATCCCTACAGGGTTTTGCGCGATATGGGGATCGATGGCGTGGTCGCCTCGGCCATCACGTATGCGGTGGCTTTTGTGCTCGGGCTGTTCTTCTTCCGACGGTCCTTCGCCGGCATCAAACCTGGCTGGGTCCTGTTCTGGATTGCGTTGGCATCCGGCGGCTGCAACATCGGCTACGTCCTGGCTACGCTGGACGGCGAAGTGGTCCGCGTGCTGCTCCTCTTTTACCTTGCGCCGTTGTGGACCGTCCTGCTTTCCCGTCTTTTGCTCGGTGAGCGGCTCAATCGATACGGTATCTTCGTCGTCATATTGTCCTTGGGCGGCGCGATGACGATGCTCTGGGAACTGAGCGTCGGGCTGCCGGTGCCTCAGGACGCGGCCGACTGGTCCGGGCTTATCGCCGGGTTTTCGTTCGCTTCACTCAATGTGCTATCGCGCAAGGCGCACGGCGTGAGCATCGAGTTGAAGGCTATGGTTTCCTTTGCTGGCGCCGCGGTTGTAGCGTTGGCCTTGCTCCTGGCAGGTATTGGTATCCCGCAAGCACCATCATCATCGTCCGCGTGGCCTTTGTTGTTCGGAGTTGGCGCGGTTCTGTTGCTCGTTAATTTCGTCGTGCAATATGGACTCGTGCGTATTGCTTCGAATCGCGCCATTGTCATCCTGCTTTCTGAAGTCGGGTTTGCGGCGCTTTCGTCGTGGCTGCTTGCGGATGAGACGATCGGCTTGCGAGAATGGTTGGGTGGCGCGATGATCGTCGCCGCCAGCGTTTTCTCCGCAAAGATGGAATCCTGAGACGGCTGGCCTCCAGCCGGTATGTACGGCGCTTATCGAACAAGAAGCGGAACAGAGATGCGATCCAACATAACCACCATCGGTGGGGGTACCGGAACATTCAACGTGCTCTCCGGCCTTAGCAAGCACGCGCGCCACAACCTGGCAGCCATCGTCACGGTGGCCGATTCCGGAGGCTCTACCGGCGAGTTGCGGGACGAGTTCGGGATACTTCCGCCGGGCGATGTGCGCCGAGCGATCGTCGCCTTGTCGGAAGACACTGAGGTCGTGCGCCGTCTTTTCGAGTACCGCTTCAAGGTGGGAAAACGCATCGCCGGGCACACGATCGGCAACCTGCTGCTGACCGCGTTGACCGACATCATGGGGGACTTCGAACTCGGGATCGAAGAGCTCTCGGAGATGTTCAACGTGCGTGGCAAGGTCATCCCGGTCACGCTGGACAATGTAAGCCTCGGCGTAACTTTGGAGAATGGCGACCGGATCATCGGTGAGACCGACATCGACGTGCCCAAGCACGACGCCAATATCCCTATCCGTGATGTCTTCCTGCTCGGCGGCGGACGACTCAATCCACGCGCCAAGGAGGCAATCGAAAATTCCGATTATGTAATCGTCGGGCCCGGTGACCTGTATACCAGCATCGTGCCGAACTTGCTCTGCCATGGCATGTTCGACGCGATTCGCAACACGAAAGCGAAAATCGTCTACGTATGCAACATCATGACCAAGCACGGCGAGACCGATGGGTTCGCGGTCGAGGATTTCGTGCGTATCCTGGAACAGTACCTCGGCGAAGGAACGCTCGATTATGTGCTGGTGAACAACGGCGAACTGCGCGCCGATCTACTGGAGAAATACGAGTCAGAGGGTAAGGTGCCCGTGCGTCTGCGCGACCGTGATGGGCTGCAGCAGAAGGGCATCAAGGTCGTCGAGCGCGACTTCACAAGCGCCACCGACTATATCCGACACGATCCCCGCAAACTTGCGCGAACCATAGAAGATTTCGCTAGCGGCTGGATCAAATAGCCGCTGAGTCGATAAGAATCAGAATCGGTGAGGAAGAAGAGGACCGGAGGTCGGTCCTCTAAAAGCTCACTGCGCGCCGCAACACTGTTTGAATTTCTTGCCGCTGCCGCAAGGGCAGGGGTCGTTGCGCCCTACCTTTGGTGCGTCGCGGCGCACAGTTCCCGCTCCGCGCTTCGCTTTCCAGAAGCGATAAATGTCGACGACGGCTGCCGGCAGACCTTCCTCGCAGTCGTTTTCGAGTTTTTCTCGCTCCTCGCCATCGGGCCATTCCTCGCCGTGCTGCTTCGCCGCCGCCTCGGCTTCGCCCGTGAGAACCATTAGCGGAAACAGGCGCTCGTCGAGATGGGCAATTTCTTCGTGCGCGTCTTCGTCCTCAGTTCCGTCTTCTGTTTCACCGAGAAACTCGAACCAGTCTTCTTCCGAGTTATCGACGGCGGCCAGATACGCCTGGCACCAGGGAGTGTAGTCGCTGCGGCTCTCGTCATCTTCCTTGCCATACAGGAGCAGAACCGGCGGTTCACCGGCGGCGAGCTCCGCTTCGAGGGCCGTCGCAAATTTCCGCAGCAGATTGGCTGCCTCGAGCCCGACGCCGTTGTCGTAAGCGTCTTCGGCGCCGAGGACATCGGTCAGCCAAATGCTGTCCGGTATGGCCTGAGGACCCGAGAGGGCACCGCACAGGTAACCCTGGATCTCGTCGAGCCGCATCGCGTCGGGTAAGGCAGGATCGTCGAGGAGCGTCTCAAGGCGGTCGAGTTCTTCGTCGGGCAATTGGGCGCGCGGAGACGGTGTGTCGTCATTGGCCATGAATTTATCCCCGTGTCGTCGATTGGCTGTCGAATTCGGCGAGATCCACGCGCGGCTCGGGCTTCCACCCTTTCTTGCGGTGCTCGGCGACGACATTCGTGAAAATGCCGCCGCGAACATAGAACTTGGCCGTAACGCGCATGAAGCGCGGCTTCGTCGCCTTTACGAGGTCGTCGAGGATGCGATTCGTCACATCTTCGTGAAAACAGCCTTCGTTACGGAACGACCAGATGTAGAGCTTGAGGCTCTTGAGTTCGACGCAAGTCTTTTCGGGAATGTAGTCAAGGTTCAGTGTCGCAAAATCGGGCTGGCCAGTCTTCGGGCAGAGGCAGGTAAACTCCGGAATTTCCATATGAATATGGAAGTCGCGATGCGGGGCGGGATTGGGAAAGGTTTCGAGATTCTTCGAGGGCTGGGTCGTCATGGTCGGTCCGGGAAAACGAATCGGGCGGGCAAAATGTTATTATAGGCGCCCATCGAAGCCGGAACGATGCTGTTCCGCAGCAAAAAGCGTTTCCAGCAGAGTCGTTTATATCGCGCAGCCTCAGGGCTGCGTTCTATTTCATGCGCCTGACAAAACTCAAACTCGCCGGCTTCAAGTCTTTCGTCGACCCGACGACGATTGCCTTGCCGGGACAGCTTGTCGGTGTCGTAGGGCCGAACGGCTGTGGCAAATCCAACGTGATGGATGCCGTGCGCTGGGTGCTCGGCGAATCGAAGGCGTCCGAACTGCGCGGCGAATCGATGCAGGACGTGATCTTCAACGGCTCGGGAACGCGCAAGCCGGTTTCCCGTGCGGCGGTCGAACTCGTCTTCGACAACTCGTTGGGCCGCATTGCAGGGCAGTGGTCGCAATATGCCGAGTTGTCGGTCAAGCGGGTGCTCACTCGCGCCGGGCAGTCCGAGTACTACATCAACAACCTGCATGTCCGGCGCAAAGACGTAACCGACCTTTTTCTCGGAACGGGGTTGGGGCCCCGGGCGTACGCGATCATCGGTCAGGGGACGATTTCGCGCATTATCGAGGCGCGGCCGGATGAGCTGCGCATCTTTCTGGAAGAAGCCGCTGGCGTTACCAAGTACAAGGAGCGGCGCAAGGAAACCGAAGGCCGCCTCGCCGACACGCGTGAAAACCTGACGCGTGTCGAAGACATCCGAGTCGAACTCGGAACGCAAATGGAGCGCCTCGAAGGGCAGGCCGCTGTGGCCCGGCAGTACCGGGAATACAGCGACGAGCTGACGCGCAAGCAGCACCTCCTTTGGCTGTTGAAGCGCAACGACGCGCAGGCCGAGCGCGATCGGCTTGCGCGCGAGATCGAGCGGGCCACGATCGACCTCGAAGCTCAGACCGCTGCCCTGCGTGAGACCGAAGCCAAGGTAGAGGAGGCGCGCGAGAGCCATTTCGCCACGAGTGATGCGGTACATGCGGCGCAGAGCGAACTCTTTGCGGCCAACGCCGAGGTTGCTCGTCTCGAAGCGGAGATTCGCCACCGCCGCGAATCGCAGCAGGAGTATGAGTCTCGCCTTGTTCAGTTGGCGGATGACAAGGAACACTGGCTGGGCCAAGTCGAGAGGCTGGAAGCCGATCACGTTCGCTGGACCGATCTTTCGGCGCTCGCTGATGAGCGGGTCGAGCAGGGCGAGATGCGCCTCGCTGCGCAGCAGGAACGACTGCCGATGGCGGAAGAGGCACACGCCCAAGCTCAGGAAGAAGTGAACGGGCAACGTAGCATTCTTGCCCAAGCCGAACAAAGGCTTCAGGTCGAACAGACAAACCGTGCGCATGCGCAACGCTCTTTGCAGATTATCGCCGGTCGGCGCGACCGTCTCATGCAAGAACGGGACGCTTTGCCGGTTCCGGACAGCGCGGAGTTCGAACTCAAGCAGGAAACGCTCGCGGTGCTACGCGAGCGGATTACCGAGGCGCAGGAATCCGTCACCGAATGCCAGCGGCAGATTCCGGAAGTCGAACAGCAGCGCCGTGACGTTCTTGCCGCCGTTCAGCATGCTCAGCGCGAACGCGCTGAAGCGCATGCCCGGCGCGCGGCACTCGAGCAGTTGCAGCGCCGCGTTCAGGGCGACGGAAAGCTGGCTGACTGGCTGCGCCGCCATCATTTGGACCAGCGCCCACCGCTCTGGAAGTTTCTGCATGTCGACGCCGGCTGGGATGACGCCGTAGAGGCTGTGCTGCGCGAACGCGTTGGCGCGCTCCACACGGATCACCCGGATCCGTCCTGGGGCAAGGATCGCCCGGGAAGCAAGTTGACATTGCTCGTCGCTGGCGACCAACCGGCAGTCGAAACCAGGGACGACAGCCTGTTAGCGAAAATCCGCTGTTCCGATTCTCGATTCGCGCCTGCGCTCGCCGATTGGTTGCGCGACGTTATGACCGCGCCGGATCTTGGCCATGCGTTGGTACACCGCGCAAGTCTCGCCGAAGGAGCCTGTTTCGTAACGCCGGGTGGCGACATCGTTACACAGCGCAGCGTGACCCTGTTCGCACCGGATGCCGCCGAACATGGCCTGCTCGAGCGTCAGCGTGAGATCGAAGATCTGGGCCGCCTGATCGAGCAGCGCGAAGACCGCGTCGAACAGGAGCAGGCTCGGCTGGCGGAAATCGAAGAGCGTCTTGTCGAAGCGCAAAATGCGTTGCAGGAGTCGCGTCAGCAACTCGACGAACTGCAGGAAAAAGCGCATGCGATTCAAGTCGAAACGCTGAAGCTTGCGCAGGCTCTCGACCGCTTCAAGGAGCGCCAAGCGCAAATCGACGCCAATATGGCAGAGATGGCGGCCGAGGAAGAAGGCGAGAACGAACGCTTGTTCGTTGCCGAGGAGGCGATCGAAGCGCAGCTGGAACAAATCCGCGAACACCAGGCCGTGCTTGATGTCGCCCGCGGTCGGCTGGAAGCGGCAGACCGAGCCTTGCGTGACGAGCGCGATCGGGTCAATAGCGTCGAGAAAGAACTGCGGGAAGCGCAATTCTCTCAGCGGGAATGCCAAAGCAAGATCGAGGAAATCGTGCGCAACCGCGAACTTGCTCAAAAGCAGGTTGCCCGCATTGTCGAAGAGCTGGAGCGGTGTGCTGAGAACGTCGACGCCATGCAGGCCGAAGACCTTGAACCGAAGCTGCAGGAGGCTCTCGATCATCGAGTTGCTCGTGAACACGGGTTGGCGGCTGCACGTGACGCGCTGGAAGCGGCGACGTCGGCATTGCGCGGCCTCGAAGAACAACGCATGAAGCTCGAGCAAGGACTGGAGCCACAGCGGGATCGTATCGGGGAACTCAAGCTGAAGGAACAGGCTGCGAGCCTCAGTTTCGATCAGCTCGCGGCGCAGCTCATCGAAGCGCAGGCCGATGAGCAAAGTTTGGCCGCAGAACTGACGGGAGCGAGGCCGGGACCACTCCAAAGCGCCATTACGTCTCTGCAGCGATCAATCGACGGCCTCGGCGCGGTGAACTTGGCGGCGCTCGATGAGCTCGAATCAGCCCGCGAACGCAAAGGCTACCTCGACGCGCAGTCGGAGGATTTGACGCAGGCGATGGAGACGCTGGAAAACGCCATCCGTCGCATCGATCGGGAAACGCGTGACTTGCTGCAGTCCACCTACGACGCGGTTAACCGCAGCTTCGGCGAGCTGTTTCCGACGCTTTTCGGCGGCGGTGAAGCCAAGTTGATTATGACCGGCGACGAAATCCTCGACGCGGGCGTACAGGTGATGGCGCAACCGCCGGGCAAGAAGAATTCCACGATCCATTTGTTGTCCGGGGGAGAAAAGGCACTTACCGCGATTGCCCTGGTCTTCTCGATGTTCCAGCTAAATCCAGCGCCGTTTTGCCTGCTTGACGAGGTGGATGCGCCGCTTGACGATACGAATACGGAGCGTTTTTGCGCCATGGTGCGCCGTATGTCGAACAACACTCAGTTCCTGTTTATCAGCCATAACAAGATTGCGATGGAGATGGCCGAACAACTCGTGGGCGTAACGATGCAGGAATCGGGTGTGTCACGCATCGTTGAAGTCGACATGGAAGAAGCGCTGCGCATGCGCGAGCAGATCGTTTAGGAATCCGACATGACGGAACTGCAAACAGGATTGGTCGGGCTCGGCGCCCTCGCTGTCGTCGGCGTTCTCGCCTACAACAAGTGGCAGGAGTACCGGCACAGGAAAGTCGCCGAGCAGGTTCTGGAGGCACGCCACAAGGATGTGCTTCTTGACGATCGCGCCAACGCCGCCGAGGAGCCGGTGGCCGAAATCGAACCGGGGCTCATGCCCCGGCGCAATACTATGGAAACGAGCGAGCAGCCGACTGCGATTCCAACGGCGAGGACAAGCGGAAACCGGCCGGTGCCGGTTGACCCCTCCGAACGTATCGAACCCGTTTTTCATGCTGAACCGGTGCTTGAGCCAACGGAGGTGTTGCCGGACAAAAGCTTGCTGCCCGTCGAGCCTCCCGCAACCAGGCAAGGCGCACAGCCCGATGCACCGGCTATCGCTACGCGATTGGCTGACCGAGCAGACGAGTCGGTGGTTGATCCTGGAAGAACCGTAGCCGCAGCGGCCGGTTCGGCCGGTACCAATGAGCCGGATCGGCGAGATCCAAGCCTCGCCAGCGGAACTCAAGAGGCGGCGGATGCCGTCGAACCGACGCACCTGCTTTCTCCTATGATCGACTATGTCGCTGTGCTGGAAGCGGCCGATGCAGCCCCTGCCAAGCAAATTCTCGCTTCGCAACGCCCGGCGTTGGCTCGCGTGCGCAAGCCGGTGCATTGGATCGGCTACAACGAACAGGTACGGGAGTGGGAACCGATCTCAGAAGACAGCCAGACTTTTTACCGGCGAGTCAGGGCGGGGTTGCAAGTTGTCAATCGACAAGGGCCCGTCAAGGACGTTGATCTTGCGACGTTCTGTACGGCCATGCAGGACCTCGCTGACGAGTTGATGGCCGTAGTCGATCTTCCGGCTCGGCAACCTGCGCTGCAGGCCGCGGCGACCCTCGACGAGTTCTGTGCCAACGTGGATATCCAAATCGGCATCAACGTGGTTAGCCAGGGGCAGGTTTTCCAGGGAACCAAGCTCCGAGCGCTGGCGGAGTCGGCAGGCATGGTGATGGATGGCAATGGGCGTTTCGTGCGTTTTGACGATGACGGCAACCTTCTATATGCCATGATCAACGTCGAAGATACGCGCTTTGTGCCCGAGGCAATGAAGAACATGGGGACCCACGGAGTGACCTTCCTTCTCGATGTTCCCTGCGTTTCCCACGGTGAACGTGTATTCAATCAGATGGTGGATCTTGCGCGGCGCTTTGCAGACGTACTGCATGGCGTGCTCGTCGACGACAACCGCCGTCCGCTCTCGGAAGCGGCGCTTGAGCCGATTCGTCGTCAGGTAGCCCAATTCCAGGCGACGATGGCGGCCCAAGGACTGCACGCCGGCGGCCCGCTCGCCCGTCGTCTTTTTTCCTGATTCGGGATAACGGGATAAGGCATGAGCGCCAGCGAACGCGTCCGTGAACTGAGGGCGCAGATCGAGGAGCACAACCGGCTCTATTACGAACTGGATGCGCCCACGATTCCGGATGCTGAATACGATCGCCTGTTCCGCGAATTGCAGGACCTCGAAGCGGCAAACCCGGATCTCGCGTCACCCGATTCCCCAACTCAACGCGTTGGGTCTGCGCCGGTAGCCCAGTTCCGTTCTGTCGCGCACCGCGTGCCGATGCTTTCGCTCAACAATGCTTTTTCGGACGAAGAGGTCGTGGCCTTCGACCGGCGAGTCCGCGATGGTCTTGGCGCGAAAGACGAGATTAGTTATTCAGCGGAGCCCAAGTTCGACGGGTTGGCGGTCACGCTGACGTACGAAAGTGGCGTCTTCGTGGCTGGCGCGACGCGCGGCGACGGTTTTACGGGGGAGGAGGTCACGGCGAACCTGAGAACCGTCGGCAATCTGCCTCTGCGACTGCGCGGCGAAGGATGGCCCAGGTTGCTGGAGGTTCGGGGCGAAGTGCTAATGTTGCGCAGCGATTTTGTGCGCTTGAACTCTCGCCAGCGTGAGAAGGGCGAAAAGGAATTCGTCAACCCGCGCAACGCCGCCGCTGGAAGTTTGCGCCAGCTTGATTCGCGGGTTACGGCAGGGAGGCCGCTTCGTTTTTTCGCCTATGGGGTCGGTGTTACCGATGGATTGCCCGCGCAACCTGAAACACACTCCGATTTGCTCGACCTCCTGTCATCGTGGGGCCTTCCCGTCGCAGGAGAACGACGACGCGTGAATGGAGCCGCTGGGCTGCTCGAGTACTACGTTGACATTGGAGCTAAGCGTTCGAGTCTGCCGTTCGATATCGACGGCGTCGTATACAAGCTCGATAATCTCGCCGGTCAGGAGCGCCTGGGCTTTGTGTCGCGTGCTCCACGTTTCGCCATCGCCCACAAGTTTCCGGCCGAGGAGGCGACGACGAAACTGCTTGGAGTCGACGTGCAGGTCGGTCGCACGGGGGCGTTGACTCCCGTGGCTCGACTGGCGCCGGTCTTCGTCGGCGGCGTGACGGTCACCAACGCCACGCTGCACAACGAAGACGAGGTGCGTCGGAAGGATGTCCGGATCGGGGATACGGTTGTCGTCCGCCGGGCGGGAGATGTCATTCCGGAGGTGGTGCGCGTCGTTACCGAACTTCGTCCCGCAGACGCGACTTCTTTTGTCATGCCGACCGACTGCCCAGTTTGCGGATCAAGCGTCGTACGTGCCGAAGACGAAGCAGTGGCTCGCTGTAGCGGCGGTTTGTATTGTCCGGCGCAGCGTAAACAAGCGCTGCTGCATTTTGCTTCCCGCCGAGCGATGGATATTGAGGGGTTGGGCGACAAGCTCGTCGAGCAACTCGTCGATACCCATGTAGTACGTACGCCGGCCGACCTGTACAAACTCGGCGTGACTGCTCTCATCGAACTGGAGCGCATGGCCGAGAAGTCGGCGATGAATCTCCTCGCGGCAATCGAGAAAAGCAAGCGGACGACGTTGGCGCGCTTCATCTATGCGTTGGGCATTCGTAATGTCGGAGAGACGACGGCGAAGGACCTCGCTCGGCATTTCGGTGTTCTCGACGGCATCATGATGGCGGATGAAGAGCAGCTGATGCGTGTCAGCGACGTCGGCCCGGTCGTGGCGCAATGCCTGCGACAGTTCTTCGCGGAGCCGCACAATATCGAGGTCGTGGAGCAGTTACGTGCTGCCGGGGTAACGTGGGAAGAAGGTGAGCCGACCGCAGCGCCGGGTGGGCCGGCGACTGGCAAGGTGTTCGTCCTGACTGGCACGCTGCCGTCGCTGACACGAGACGATGCAAAGGCGTTGATCGAATCGGCGGGAGGAAAAGTGAGCGGTTCGGTCTCCAAGAAGACCGATTACGTAGTGGCCGGCGCAGAGGCTGGATCAAAACTGGAAAAAGCTGAGCAACTCGGCATCGCCATCATTGATGAGGCACAATTGCGCGATTTGCTGAATCCCGAGGGGGAGATGAGGGATGAAAACTAGATCAAAAGCGGTGACTAAAGCCGTGTTCCCGGTTGCAGGCCTCGGCACGCGATTTCTGCCGGCGACAAAGGCGAGCCCGAAAGAGATGATGCCGATCGTCGACAAGCCGCTGATCCAGTACGCCGTGGAAGAAGCGGCGGCGGCGGGTATCACGGACATGGTTTTCGTGACTGGACGGACCAAGCGCGCCATCGAGGATCATTTCGACAAAGCGTACGAGCTCGAAACGGAACTCGCGCTTAAACGCAAATCGGAGATGCTTGAGTTCGTGCAAAATCTGCTGCCGCGCAATATCAATTGCGTTTATATCCGGCAGGCGGAAGCGCTAGGGCTTGGCCACGCCGTGCTGTGCGCGAAGCCGGTCATCGGCGACGAGCCGTTCGCCGTTCTGCTCGCGGACGATTTGCTTGATGGCGACCCGCCGGTGATGAAACAGATGACCGATATCTATGAGGCTCATGGCTGTTCGGTTCTAGGCGCACTCGATGTGCCGCGCGAAGAAACGGCCAGCTACGGAATCGTGAAGGGGCGTGCCGTTGCGGAGCGGCTGGAAAAGGTGGAAGCGATCGTAGAGAAGCCAAAACCCGATGCGGCGCCTTCGACGCAGGCAGTGGTCGGACGGTACATTCTCACCCCTCGTATTTTCCGGCATCTGGAGAGCGTGAAGCCCGGCTCAGGCGGCGAGATTCAGCTCACTGACGGGATTGCCTCCCTACTTGGCGAAGAGCAAGTTCTCGCGTATCGATACATCGGCAAACGTTTCGACTGCGGTTCCAAGCTTGGCTACTTGGAGGCTACCGTTGATTTTGGTCGCCGGCATCCGGAAGTCGGCGTCGCTTTTTCAAACTATCTGAAAACTTTGGATCAGGCATGACAACACCACACCTGGCGCGGGATCTTCTCGACGTCGCAGACGTAATCCATACGGCGGAGGAAGTCGCTGCCGGCGTTTCTCGCGTCGCGAAAGAAATTACAGAAAAATTGGGAGACTGCAATCCGCTGTTGCTCTGCGTGATGAGCGGCGGCGTACCCTTTGCCGGTCACCTCATGACGCAACTCGATTTCCCGCTGGAGTTCGATTACATGCACGTAACCCGATACGGGCAGGATACGTCAGGCGGTGCATTGTCCTGGCGGTCGGCTCCCTGGACGCCGGTCAAGGATAGAACGGTCCTCATTCTCGATGACATCCTCGATGAAGGGCTGACACTCGCGGCCATTGTGGAGCGCATGAACGAACTCGGGGCCAAGGCCTGCTATACCGCGGTCGCCACCGACAAGCTGAACGGAAAAAAGAAGCCGATCAAAGCGGATTTCGTTGCACTGACGGTCCCCGACCGTTTCGTCTTCGGTTACGGCATGGACGTCCGCGGCCTGTACCGCAACTTGCCGGCCATTTACGCTATGAAGGAAGAGTGAAATGCTAGCGGTGATTGGTGGCACCGGGCTATCACAGCTGGGTAATCTTGACGTGTCGCATCGCGAAGTTTTGCGAACGCCTTACGGAGAACCTTCCGGTGCCGTCACCTTCGGGCAGATCGCCGGCCAGCCGGTTGCTTTCCTCGCGCGCCACGGCTACGGACACACGATCCCGCCGCATCAGGTGAACTATCGGGCGAATATCTGGGCGCTTCACCATCGAGGAGCGCTCGGAATTATTTCAGTCGCCTCCGTAGGCTCAATCCGGGCCGATCTGAAGCCGGGCGATATCGTCGTTCCGAATCAGATCATCGACTATACCTGGGGGAGGAAGGGTTCCTATTTCGAAGGCCAAGGAGCGAAGGTGACGCACATCGACTTTACCGAACCCTATGATCGGGCATTGCGCGCAATGCTTGTTGCGTCAGCCGGAGAGATCGGTTTGCCGATTTGCGACGGCGCGGTTTACGGAGCGACTCAGGGACCGCGTCTGGAGACGGCTGCCGAGATTAATCGCTACGAACGCGACGGTGTGGATATTGTCGGCATGACCGGAATGCCAGAAGCCGCTCTCGCTCGGGAACTCGGTGTTCCATACGCCGCGATCAGCGTCGTTGCCAATTTTGCGGCCGGGCGTGGGGACAGTCGCGACGGCATTAGTTTCGAAGCGATCGAGGGCGTGCTGGTAGAGTCGATGGGGCACGTTCGGGCCATCATTGAACGCTTGGTGACACGTGGCAATCCGGCCCGTTCTTAAGATGGGCGACCCACGATTGTGGGACATCGCCCAGCCAGTAAAGAGCTTTGACACGCCGGAATTACGCGCGCTTCTCGCCGATATGGAAGAGACCATGCGGGCGCTGGACGGCGTTGGACTCGCCGCTCCGCAGATTGGAGTTGGGCTTCGTGTTGTCGTCTTCGGGTTTGAAACCAATCCGCGATATCCGGATGAAGAAGGTATCCCTTACACCGTGTTGGTCAACCCGGTATTGGAACCACTTTCTGAAGCTATTGAAGAGGGCTGGGAGGGATGTCTGTCCGTGCCTGGTTTGCGTGGCCTAGTGCCGCGCTGGCGCGATCTGCGCTACTCCGGCTTCGATGCACGGGGTGGCGCGATCGACCGAACCGTCACCGGCTTCCACGCGCGCGTCGTCCAGCACGAATGCGACCACCTCGACGGCGTCCTTTACCCGCTACGGATCAAAGACTTGCGGTCGTTCGGCTTTTCCGATGTGCTAAACGGCAACGACGCAGGCAGGGAAGAGCCCCGCTGACAACGCGGGAAGCGCGTCCCCGCTCTGCCGAGGCGAAAAGGCCCGGGACAGGCTGCTAGCGGTAGTAAACACTGCGCAAAACCGTTCGCTTTGCCCGTCCCGGTGGCCGCATGACACACCTCTTACGGCGTGGTGCCCATACCTGTGCCTCCCGATTCCGTATTTGACGTGTTGCCTTGTTGCGAAGATTGGGAATTGGTTCCCAGATACTCACCGTTTGGTCCTCTGTTACTAGCCGGCACACTGCTATCGGACATTCCAGAGCTTGCACATCCCGCAAGTCCGGCGACAATTCCTAATGCTATGATCAGCTTGCGCATGGTGATTCCTTTCCTAAAAAACGGTTGCTAGCCGGTTCCACGGACGGCGAATTTGCCGGCGCGGGGAGTGGCCCGTGCTGCTAAGCTCTTGGCCCAACAGGCCGGGCCGCTCTTCTTTTTCGACCGAACCCGAAAACCCGGATTCAGGCCAAAAGTCTTCGTAATGAATATCTGTAAGAAGTGAAGTAGCGTGGTAGTGAGCAATACACCCGCTTCCGCGGAGGAGGACATCGTTGTCCTCGTGCATGGCCTTTGGATGCACGCCGTTGTGTTTGTTGTCCTTGCGCGTTGGCTGCGTAGGCAAGGGCTCGACGTACGTTGTTTTTCCTATGCGTCGGTAAGCCGGGATCTCGACACCAATAGCGAAGCTTTGGCCCGATTCGTAGCGGCCATTCCTGGGCGGCAACGAATTCATCTTGTGGGCCACAGCCTTGGCGGCCTTGTGATCCTCGGCATGCTGGCGAGAGGCGCTGATCCACGAATTGCTCGAGCCGTGCTGATGGGTTCGCCCTGCAACGGTAGTCATTGCGCCTCGACGCTTCTGCGTACGCCGTTGTCGCCCGTCATCGGCCGTTCGATCGCACAGGCCCTTGTGCGCCGAGAATGGCCGTTCTCCCCGCAAATCCAAATCGGCATCCTTTCCGGCATTGGCGGAATCGGGATGGGCCGGATCATTCCTGGTCTGGCGGTTCCGAATGACGGTGTCGTGACCGTGAAAGAGACCTTCCTTTCCGGTTGCGCGGAGCGCATTACACTGCCCGTCAGCCATTCCGCAATGCTGTTTTCCAAAGCTTGTGCCGAACAGGTGTCGGCTTTTCTGTTGGCGGGTCACTTTGTTCATGAATAGGTTCCGTTGGCATCTTGTCCTCGCGACTTGCCTCATTTCCGGGTGTTCCAGCTTGAGCTATTACTCGCAAGCCGTCAGTGGGCACGTGGAAGTCATGCTTGCTTCACGGCCGATCGCCGAAGTGATCGAGGATCCGGCGTGTACCCCCGAGTTGCGACTTAAACTGGAAGAAGTCCGGGCCATCCGAGATTTTGCGAGCCGCGAACTCGGGTTGCCGGATAACAACAGTTACCGTTCGTATGCCGATTTGAGGCGTCCGTACGTGACGTGGAACGTCTTCGCGGCACCTGAGTTCTCGCTGCATATGCAAACGTGGTGCATGCCTTTCGTCGGATGTGTCGGCTATCGGGGCTTCTACAACAAGGATGACGCGGACGCCCTGGCCAAGGAACTCAAGAGCCAAGGGTTCGACACCTACGTGGGGGGTGTTCCGGCCTACTCCACGCTCGGTTACTTCAGCGATCCCGTGCTCAATACGTTCTTGAAATCGAACAGTATTGATATGGCGCGGTTGATCTTCCATGAGTTGGCGCATCAGGTGCTCTACGTTGAGGGTGACACGGTTTTCAATGAATCCTTCGCTACCGCCGTGGAAAACGAAGGACTACGCAAATGGTTGGCGGCAAGAAATGATCCCGGGCTTTGGGAGAAGGTCACCGGACACTACGAGCAAAAGTCGGCTTTTGTTGATTTTGTGAGCGGTTATCGCGCCAAGCTGAAGGCGATCTATAGCAGCGGTCTGCCAGTTGCCCAGAAGCGGGAGGCCAAGGAGTCGGTACTGTCCGAAATGAAGGAGAACTATCTTGCGGCACAAGAGGCAGCAGGGCAGCCTCCCGTGTACAAGTACTGGCTCGACAAAGATCTGAACAATGCGAAGCTTGCGTCGCTCGCTCTATACACGCAGTGGCTTCCAGCCTTTGAAACAATACTTGAGGAGGAGGGGCGGGATTTGCCGAAGTTTTATGCGCGCGTTTCCGAGCTTGCGCAGATGCCGACAGCTGAGCGAAATGTTGCCCTCAGGCGAATGCGAGGTCTTCAGACGGCAAAGACACTCGAGGTCGCCGCCTCATCGCCGGGGCATTGAGTTTCACTTATCGCAATCAGTTGCGCCGGTACGCGCTACTTGCCGTGCGTAAAGGGGCGGGGAACGGCCTGCCTTGGCTTAGGCTTTCAGCTGCTCCATCAATTCGGCTTCAAGCTTGATCCGGTTAGCGCTGTCCGCGAGGTCACCGCCCGTGATCAAGAACGTGTCCTCGACACGTTCCCCAAGCGTAGCGATCTTCGCGGTGTGCAAATCCGCCTTGTGTGCAGCCAATGTCATCGCCACGGTATACAAAAGTCCCGGGCGGTCCGCCGCGCTGACGGAGAGGACGAATTGGTCGCCTTTCTCGTTGGGTTCGACCATCACCTGCGGTTGAATGGGGAAGTGCTTCACCTGACGCGATAGACGGCCGCCCGAAGGCGCCTCCGGCGGTCCCTGACGTGTGAGCCGGTCTGTCAACTCATGTTCGACGTAACTGATCATGTCCCGGTCGCTGCCGCGGCCGCTCACGTCGAGAAGCTTGAAACTGTCCAGGGCATATCCATGACGGGTCGTGTGGATCTTCGCGTCGATGATGTTGTACCCGGCGCGGCTGAAGAAACCGACTATGCGTGCAAACAAGTCCCGCTGGTCGCGCGTGTATGCCATGACCTCGATCCCGTCGCCAAAGGGGTTGAGCCGGGCTTTTACTGCCGGTTTGTCCGCGGCTACCCGGTAGTAAAGGGCGCGGGTATGCCAGGCAATTTCATCCGCCGAGTGGCGAAGGAAGTAAACCGTATCGAGTTGGCTCCAAAGTTTTTCGTGGGCATTTTCGGGAAGCGCAAGATAGCGCATGAGGCGCATCGCTTCCTGCTGCCTTTCCTCAATGACGCCTTGTTTGACTGGGGTTTCTCCACCAGATAGAAGGAGCTTGCGCGTCTGCTTGAAGAGATCCTCAAGCAGCTGTCCCTTCCAAGAATTCCATACCTTCGGACTTGTGCCCCGGATGTCGGCGACCGTGAACAGATACAAGGCCGTCAGGTGCCGTTCATCTCCCACTGCCGTTGCAAAGGCCGATAGCACGTCCGGGTCGCTGAAGTCCTTTTTCTGCGCCACGTTCGACATCACGAGGTGGTTGCGGACTAGCCAAACAATCAGTTCCGTGTTGGCAGGATCGAGGAAGTGGGCATCGCAGAACTCCTGCGCGTCGACCGCGCCTAGTTCCGAGTGACCGCCACCGCGGCCCTTGGCGATATCGTGAAAAATCGCCGCGATATACAGGAGCCAGGGGCGATCGAAATCACCGATCAGCTGACTGCAGAACGGGTATTCGTGCGTGTATTGGGTTTCCGAGAAGCGGCGCAGGTTGCGCAGCACGTGCATCGTGTGTTGGTCGACGGTGTATGCGTGGAAGAGATCATGTTGCATCTGGCCCACGATGGTGCCGAAGTTGGGCAGGTACCGACCGAGGATGTCGAATTGGTTCATCCTCCTCAATTCATGCAAGACTCCCCTCGGTTGCTTGAACAATTCGACGAAATTGGCCTTGTTCCTCGGATCGTTGCGAAAGTCTTCGTCGATCAGTCGGCGCGCCCGCCACAATAGGCGGATTGTCCGCGCCGTCATGCCCTTCAATTCGGGGTGTTGCTGCATGACCAGAAAGGCTTCGAGAATTGCGCTTGGCGTTTCGGTGAATACGTTCTCGTCTACAATGTCGAGCAACTGATGTGCGTTCTGGAACCGTTCGTTGATCGGTTCTGGGGCATGGTCGGGCGAGGGAAAGATGACCGCGCCCATGTTCTGCAGAATGATTGTGTTGAGTTGCATTACCGTCTTCGCCGTCCGGTAATACTCTTGCATCAGTTGTTCGCTGGCCCGCTTCGTCCGGGTTGACGGGAAACCAAGCTGTTCCGCAAGTGCTGTCTGATAGTCGAACAGCAACCGATCTTCGCGGCGGCCGACGTGCAAGTGCAACTGAATGCGCAGCCGCTGCAGAAAAAGTTCCCGCCTCTCCAGGCCTTGCTGTTCCTGCTGAGTGATGAAACCGTGCGCACGCAAATCCTGCCAAGAATTTCCATACCCAGCGACTTCCGCGATCCACAAAATCGTTTGCAGGTCGCGTAATCCTCCTGGGCTCTCCTTGCAGTTAGGCTCCAGACTGTAGGGCGACTCCTGGAAGCGCAGATAGCGCTCTCCTTGCTCGATGCGCTTGGTGTGGAAAAAAACCTGAGGCTGAAGCTGCTCGCGAAAGGCCCGCACCATTTCAGAGAAAAGCGCTTCGTTGCCCGTGATCAGGCGCGTCTCGACGAGTGCCGTCTGTACTGTCAGATCCCCGGCCGCCTCGCCCAGGCATTCAGCGACAGTCCGCACGCTATGGCCGATATCAAGTCCAATGTCCCAGAACAGGCCGACGAGGGTTTCGAGTTGCGCGGCGAGGTCCCGGTCAGGCGGAGAAGGCAGCAGGATGAGCAGGTCGACGTCGGATGCCGGGTACATCTCTCCACGGCCGTAACCTCCAACGGCGACGAGGGCAAGAGAATCGGGGAACGATAACTCCGCCCACAACTCCGTGAGGACAGCGTCGATGAGTTGCGTTCGCTCGCGAAGAAGGCGTGGGGCGTCCGGGTGCTCCAGATAACGTTCCCGAGTGCTTGCTTGTTCGGATTGCAAGCGGCCTTTGTACCGGGATAGTAAGTCCTGCCGCGCCGAACCTTCCATTATGACCGTCCCAGTCCTTCGATCCATTCCGGTGGCAGGCGAGCCCCCGCCGACAATGTCAACACCTCAAAACCGGACTCAGTAACGAGTACCGTATGTTCCCATTGTGCGGAAAGACTGTGGTCCTTCGTAACGATGGTCCAGCCGTCGGCCAACTCCCTGATCGCGGCTTTGCCGGCGTTGATCATCGGCTCGATGGTGAAGATCATGTTCGGCCTCAGCTGGATGCCGGTCCCCGCTTTCCCATAATGCACCACCTGAGGATCTTCGTGGAATTGTGCGCCGATGCCGTGACCGCAGAATTCACGTACCACCGAGTAGCCTGCATTCTCCGCGTGCGCTTGAATTGCTTGACCGATATCGCCAAGGTGTCCGCCTGGCTTGACTTGGGCGATACCGAGCCAGAGACACTCGAAGGTTACCTCACACAAGCGCTTGGCCTGGATTGATGCATCGCCAACCTGGAACATGCGGCTTGTATCGCCGTGGTACCCGTCCTTGATCGTAGTGATATCGATGTTGAGGACGTCGCCATTCTTGAGTTGCCTATCGCCCGGCACTCCATGACACACCTGGTGGTTTACCGAAATGCAGGTCGCTTTCGGATAGGGCTTGTAGCCAGGTGGCGCGTAGTTAAGCGGAGCGGGGATGCAACCTTGCACGTCTTCCATGAACTCGTGACACAAGCGATCCAGTTCCCCTGTCGTTACGCCGGGGACCACGAACGGGGCAATGTAGTCAAGGACTTCGGCCGCCAAACGGCCGGCAACCCGCATTTTTTCGATTTCTGCGGGTGTCTTGAGGGAAATACTCATCAGTTTTTTAGGGAATTAGCGGGAGGGGTGAAGAAGCGAGGATAAAGTAAGGAACGTTGTTAGGCAATTTGCGGCTGCGATGGTTCGCCCCAGGTCTTCGTGCCTGGCATAGCGATCTTCCGGCGCGGTTGGGATGCTCGCCGTCTGGAATTTGTTGGTGAGCAGTGGTACTATTTCGGGGTTTTGCTGGCGCAAGTCGGTGAAACGTCTCTGCGGGCCCTGAGTGGTCCGCGCGGCGTGCCGGATTTTCCGGTGTGCCAACTACGCACATTTACCCCGTCAAAGGGTGCTTGCTAAGAGGTGTGGCAGGCGTAGCTGGGTGAATGGTGGATCAACCCTGACAGGAAAGATAAACATGTCTGCAACCATGCGTCAAATGCTGGAGGCTGGTGTTCACTTCGGACACCAGACACGCTTCTGGAACCCCAAAATGGCTCAATACATTTTTGGTTCCCGGAGCAAGATTCATATCGTCAATCTCGAAAAGACGCTTGCCAAGTACAACGAAGCCATGGCCTTCGTTCGCAAGCTGTCATCCAATAAGGGAAATATTCTGTTTGTCGGCACCAAGCGCCAAGCGCGCGAGATTGTTGCCGAGGAAGCAACCCGAGCAGGCGCTTGCTACGTCGATCAACGCTGGCTGGGTGGGATGCTGACCAACTTCAAGACCATCAAGCAGTCGATCAAGCGCTTGAAGGACATGGAAACCATGGTCGAGGATGGCTCGCTCGACAAGCTGGGCAAGAAGGAAGCATTGATGATTCAGCGCGAACTTGCCAAGCTGCAGAAATCGATCGGTGGCATCAAAGAGATGAATACGCTGCCAGACGCCTTGTTCGTAATCGACGTCGGTTATCACAAAATTGCGATCACCGAAGCTAACAAGCTGGGTATTCCTGTCATTGCCGTTGTTGATACCAATCATTCCCCTGATGGGGTGGATTACGTGATCCCAGGCAACGACGATTCCTCAAGCGCAATCCGCTTGTATGCCCGCGGCGTGGCCGACTCGATTCTTGAAGGCCGTAGTCAGTTTGTCGAGGATATCGTTGCCGCAGCGTCGGGCGATGATTTTGTCGAAGAAGCGGAGTGAGCCAGGAACGGCGATTCTAGCGTTCCGCGTCCCGTCCTAAAGGAACGGAGCTGACACTCTGTTTGACCTGTTTTGAATGCGAGCGGCCGGGAAATCCCGGCCGCGCTTATACGTGGAGAGAATAATGGCGGCAATTACCGCAAGCATGGTGGCTGATCTGCGCGCGAAGACCGACGCGCCGATGATGGAATGCAAAAAAGCGCTCACCGAAGCCGGTGGTGACATGGGCAAGGCGGAAGAGATTCTGCGCGTAAAACTCGGAAACAAGGCAACCAAAGCGGCGGCCCGCATTACTGCTGAAGGCGTCGTCGCGGTCAGCATTTCGGCTGACGGGAAGACTGGCGCGATTATCGAGATCAACTGCGAAACCGATTTCGTCGCCAAGAACGACGATTTCCTGGCTCTGACCAAAGGCTGCGCCGACTTGGTGGTCAGCAAGAACCCCGCCGATGTCGCTGCATTGTCGGCATTGCCTATGGGTGAAGGAACGGTTGAGTCCACGCGCACGGCGCTCGTCGGTAAGATCGGCGAGAACATGACGGTTCGGCGTTTCGTCCGTATGGAAGCCAAGGGAGCGCTCGTTTCCTATGTTCACGGTGGCGCCAAAGTTGGCGTGCTCGTGGATCTGGTAGGTGGCGACGCAGGTCTGGGCAAGGATATTGCAATGCACATCGCGGCGTCTAAGCCGAAGGCACTCGATGCTTCCGGCGTCTCGGCGGAATTGATCGAAACCGAGCGGCGTATCGCGATTGAAAAGGCGCGGGCAGACAACAAGCCGGATGCGATGCTCGAAAAAATCGCCGAAGGTACCGTCCAGAAGTATCTCAAGGACGTTACGTTGTTGGCCCAGGTTTTTGTCAAAGCCGAAGACGGTAAGCAAACCATCGCTCAGTTGCTCAAGGCCAAGAACGCTTCGGTTGCGGGGTTCACGCTCTATGTCGTAGGCGAAGGGCTGGAGAAGCGTTCGAACGACTTTGCCGCTGAAGTCGCCGCGCAAGCTGCTGCGGCTCAGAAGTAATCCACGTCATCCCGGGGCGAGATCATGAGCGAGTCCACCACACCGAAGTTCAAGCGAATCCTTCTCAAGCTATCCGGTGAAGCCCTTATGGGGGCGGACGCTTATGGAATCAATCGGCAGACAATTTCCGAAATTGTTGCTGAGGTAAAGGGCGTCGTTGAGTTAGGAGTTCAGGTCGGTGTGGTTATCGGAGGTGGAAACATCTTCCGTGGTGTTGCCCCGGCCGCTACGGGGATGGATCGGGCGCAGGCTGACTATATGGGTATGCTGGCGACGGTCATGAACGGGCTGGCATTGCAGGATGCCATGCGGACGGCCGGGATGGTCGCCCGCGTTCAGTCGGCACTGAATATCGAACAGGTTGTCGAACCGTATATTCGCGGTCGCGCAATCCGTTACCTGGAGCAGGGGCGGACAGTCATTTTCGCCGGTGGGACCGGGAATCCTTTCTTCACGACGGATACCGCCGCCGCGTTGCGTGGAGCAGAAATCGGTGCGGAAATCGTTCTGAAGGCAACCAAGGTTGATGGTATCTATTCGGCCGATCCGAAGAAAGACCCCTTGGCTACACGGTATTCGGAAATTAGTTTCAACGAGGCGATTTCAAAGAACCTGGCCGTTATGGATGCGACAGCCTTCGCATTGTGCCGTGATCAGAAGTTGCCGATTAACGTCTTTTCGATTTTCAAGCCAGGTGCATTGAAGCGAGTCGTGCTGGGCGAAAACGAAGGTACGCTGGTCTATTGTTGAGGGAGATTGGCATGTCGATCGCGGATGTGAAAAAGACAACCGAACACAAGATGCAGAAATCGATCGAAGCGTTGAAGGTCGATCTAGCGAAGGTCAGGACCGGGCGTGCGCACGTTGGATTGCTGGACCATGTGCAGGTAGAGTATTACGGGTCGATGGTGCCCATTAATACCGTGGCCAACGTGACTGTCATCGACCCGCGCACGTTAGGCGTGCAGCCGTGGGAGAAGCCGATGGTCTCGAAAGTTGAGCGTGCGATCCGTGATTCCGATCTTGGCCTCAATCCTGCGGCTCAGGGTGAAATTATTCGGGTGCCCATGCCCCCGCTCACTGAGGAACGGCGCCGGGATCTGATCAAAGTCGTCAAGCACGAATGCGAGAACGCCCGAGTTGCTATGCGCAATCTTCGGCGTGACGCCAACTCCACGCTGAAGGACCTGCTGAAAAACAAGGAATGCTCTGAAGACGACGAGCGTCGTGCCCAGGACGATGTCCAGAAGCTTACCGACCGTTACGTTGCTGAAGTCGATAAGCTCTTCTCGCAGAAGGAAACCGAGCTGTTGGCCGTTTGACTCCCAGCCGGATAGCGCGCCATATGGCGGCCTTCACTAGCTCCACTCGGGAGATTCCTGACGTCGCTACCGTACCGTGTCATGTTGCCATCATTATGGACGGCAACGGGCGCTGGGCTAAAAGACGTTTTCTTCCCCGTTTCGCAGGTCATCGACGGGGGGTGGAAACCGTTCGAGAATCGGTTAGGTTCTGTCTTGAACGAGGCATCAAGTTCCTCACGCTGTTCGCGTTCAGTTCCGAAAACTGGCGACGGCCAGCTGATGAAGTCTCCTTGTTGATGCAACTTTTTGTTCGCGCCTTGCGGCAAGAAGTTTCGAAACTCGACAAAAATGGTGTCCGACTAAGGATCATTGGAGACCTGTCCCGTTTTGACTCTGAACTGCGCTTGTTGATTGAGGCCTCAGAGCTGCAGACCGAAAACAATGACCAACTGGTTTTGACGATCGCGGCCAATTACGGTGGGCGCTGGGATTTGCTGCAGGCGGCAAATCGTATGGCGGCGGCGCAACCGGACAAGGCTGGCGAATGGTCGGAGGCCGATCTCGCCAACTATTTGGCGATGAGCTACGCTCCAGAGCCGGACCTGTTCATCCGTACGGGAGGCGAGAAGAGGATTAGCAATTTCCTGCTGTGGCAGCTTGCTTATACCGAACTGTATTTCACCGATACCCTGTGGCCGGAATTCGATTCGACAGCCTTCGAAAATGCGATTCGTTCATATCAGAGCCGAGAACGTCGCTTCGGGCGAACGAGCGAACAGTTGAAGCCGGATATGGCCTCGCAAGATGACATTAAGGTCGGCGTTTCTTCGGGACGGATTTCTTCCTCGGACGCCGAAATCGATGCTTAAAGCGCGGGTTTTTACGGCGGTTTTGCTCATCTCCGTTTTCTTGTCGGCCGTGTTCTTTTTGCCGCCGCTTGGATGGGCCGCATTTGCCACAGTTATCGCATCATTAGCGGCGTGGGAGTGGGGCGCACTGATGAAAGCCGGGGCGCTTTCGAGGGTCTTCCTCGCGGTGGGTATGCTGAGCGCCTGTTTCGCGCTAGCTTTGATCGATCCAGCAGGAGTGGGGATCGTCGATGGTTCGTCCGATGGTGTATGGCGCCTGGGACGGCTATTTTACTGGCCCGCTGCTTTCTTTTGGTTGGTATTGGCTCCGCTCTGGCTCGTTCGCCATTGGCCGCTACCAGCGAGTGCTCTAGCTGTCCTTGTAGGTGTGATCGTCATTCTGCCGGCGTGGTTGGCGTTGATTCAAATACGCAGCGTAGGCCCTTGGCTGTTGGTAATCGTCATGGCGGTGGTTTGGTGCGCCGATACGGGGGCCTATGTCTTTGGGCGGGCCTTGGGTCGTCACAAGCTAGCACCAAGAATAAGCCCTGGAAAAACATGGGAGGGTGCCATTGGAGGCGCAGGCGTGGTGATCGCGTATGGGTTTATCGTGATACCGCACTTACCTCCGTTCCTTTCCGGAAACCATCTCATCTTTGCCGTGGGTTTGCTATTCCTGACGGCAGTAAGTGTCACAGGTGATTTGTTCGAATCCCTCCTTAAACGTCAGGTCGGTCTCAAGGACAGCAGCCGGATGCTCCCGGGCCATGGTGGCATCCTGGATCGTATCGATAGCTTGACATCAACGTTGCCCCTCGTAGCACTTGTTCTGCTGTCAGGCTCAAACTGAATGTGGCTAACGCCATGAGTGTTCGTAATCTCACAGTTCTTGGATCAACCGGATCGATCGGCGTCAGTACTCTCGATGTCGTACGAAGGCATCCTGACCGCTTTCGGGTTATAGCGCTCTGCGCGCACTGTCAGGTCGATCGGCTTTTCGCGCAGTGCTGCGAATTCAAACCGCGATTTGCCGTCGTCAAGGATGTCGCGCTGGCTACGGAGCTTCAAAAGCGCCTTGAACGAGCGGGATGCGAAACCCAAGTGGAATTCGGGGAGGACGCTCTTGTCCGGATGGCGCAGCTCCCGGAGGCCGACTCGGTCATGGCAGCCATTGTCGGATCGGCTGGGCTTAGGCCCACGCTCGCGGCAGCCGTGGCGGGCAAACGGATATTGCTGGCGAACAAAGAAGCGCTTGTCATGGCCGGCCCTGTGTTCATGCGTACCGTAAAGGACAGCGGGGCCGTTCTTCTGCCGATCGACAGCGAACATAACGCCATCTTCCAATCGCTTCCCGCTAACTACCGTGGGGATTCTGGACGATGCGGCGTACGTCATCTTCTGCTTACTGCATCCGGCGGGCCGTTTCGAGACACACCCCGGTCCGATCTCGCGCATGTAACGCCTGATCAAGCCTGTGCGCATCCGAATTGGGCCATGGGGCGGAAGATTTCGGTCGATTCGGCCACGATGATGAACAAGGGGCTGGAAGTCATTGAGGCTCATTGGCTCTTCAATGTCCCGCCGGCGCGCATCGAAGTAGTCATCCATCCGCAAAGTGTTATTCACTCGCTCGTGCAGTACGTCGATGGATCTGTGCTGGCGGAGCTTGGGAACCCCGACATGCGTACGCCGATTGCGCATGCGCTCGCTTATCCAGAACGAATTGAGTCGGGGGTCGAGCCGTTGAACCTTTTCGATATTGGCGCCTTGCAATTCACTCGGCCAGACTTGGAGCGTTTTCCATGTCTGGCGCTCGCCTACCGAGCGCTACGCCGGGGAGACAGCGCTCCAGCAATCCTGAATGCGGCGAACGAGGTGGCTGTCCAGATGTTCCTGGAGGGGCGAATTCGGTTTACCGCGATTTCCGACATTGTGGAAAAGACGATGGATCGCGTTGCCGTGATGCCACTGTCTTCTATTGATGAAGTGCTTTACGCGGACCTGTGTGCCCGACGGGCTGCGCAGTCAGCCGTCGACGAGATGGTGGTGGCGTGATGAGTTTCCTGCACTACTTGATCGCATTTGCGGTGCTCATCGGCGTTCTTGTGGTGGTCCACGAGTTGGGGCATTACACGGTGGCTCGTCTCGTCGGCGTCAAGGTGTTGCGTTTCTCCGTCGGATTTGGTCGTCCCGTATGGTCACGCTCGTTCGGTCGCGATCGAACAGAATGGGCGATTGGGCTCTTCCCCCTTGGGGGTTACGTAAAGATGCTCGACGAAAGGGAAGAACGAGTCCCCATCGCGGAGTTGCCCCGCGCCTTCAACCGACAATCGGTGTGGCGTCGTGCCGCTATCGTCATCGCTGGTCCTGGTGCCAATCTCTTGTTGGCCGTGCTCTTGTACTGGGCGCTCTTCTGGAATGGTATGGAGGAATTGCGGCCGATCGTCGGCAAGCCTCTGGACTCAACTCCGGCGGCCATCGCGGGGTTTAAGGATGGTGAACGGGTACTGAAAGTTGACGGGGAGCCGGTTCTCACTTGGCAGGATGTGCGGTGGGCGTTGGTGAACTTGGCAGCGGAAAAGCAGACGGTGGATCTCGAAGTAATCAATCCACGCGACGAAATTGCCGTTCGCCATCTCAGCGTAGTGGGCGTCAGGGAAGCAGGGTGGGAGGGGGACGCCTTGCAGCAGCTTGGCCTGCGCATTTTCCGCCCAAGAGTGCCACCTGTCATTGGTAAGCTGATTCCGGATAGTCCAGCGGAGAGGGCCGGTTTGCTTCCCGGTGATGAGATCGTCGCGATCGAAGGGCAACCGGTGGATAGTTGGCAGGAAGTCGTTCAGGCCGTAATGGAGGCTCCTAGCCGTCGACTCGGCATGGAGATCGATCGAGGTGGGCAGGACGTCAGAATCGACATCGTGCCGAACGCTTCTAGTGAGCGTGGGCGGCAGGTGGGCCGCATTGGCGCCTACGTCCGAGATGCAGGCGTCAATAGGGACGAGCTGCTGGTTACCGTGCGTTACGGCCTTCTTCCCGCTTTTGGCAAGGCGCTCGACGAAACCTGGGACAAAGCGGTATTCAGTCTCGTCATGATGGGCAAGATGGTGCTTGGCGAGGTTTCTTGGCGAAACATCAGCGGGCCAGTGACAATAGCCGATTACGCTGGTCAGTCGGCTAGCTTGGGTCTGGACTATTACCTAAAGTTCATGGCGCTTGTGAGCATAAGCTTGGCCGTATTGAACCTGCTGCCCATCCCGATTCTGGATGGGGGGCATTTGCTGTATTATGTACTCGAAATCATTAAGCGCGGGCCGCTCTCTGAACGCACCATGGAAATTGGCCAGCAAATCGGATTGGCGCTGATGCTGCTGCTCATGGCTTTCGCTTTTTATAACGATCTCGATCGGCTGATTTCCAGTTGACCTCCTTATGAAGAAGAATTTTATCGCGGGGTTACTTGCCGCGCTTTTCGTGTCTAGCGCATCGGCATTCGAGCCCTTCGTAATCAAAGACATCCGTATCGATGGCATCCAGCGTACGGAAGCCGGAACGGTGTTCAGTTATCTCCCGATTAAGGTCGGGGATACGATGACAGATGAAAAGGCGGCGCAGGCGATCAAGGCTTTGTTCGCCACTGGTTTTTTCAAGGATGTTCGCGTCGAGATTGAAGGGGATGTAGTCGTCGTCGCGATTGAAGAGCGCCCAGCGATTGCCCAGATCGATTTTGTCGGTTTGAAGGAGTTCGACAAGGACCAGATGACCAAGGGTCTGGCAGAGGCCGGATTCGGTGTCTCTCGTTCTTTCGACCGCAGTATGCTTGAAAGGGCTGAGCAAGAACTCAAACGCCAGTACCTTACACGCGGCAAATATGCCGTATCGATTACCACGACCGTTACCCCGCTTGAGCGGAATCGAGTGGCGATTAACTTCAACATCGATGAAGGCGATGCTGCCAAGATACGTCAGATCAATATCGTCGGCGCGCAGGCTTTTAGTGAAAAGGAGTTGCTATCACTTTTCCAACTCCGGACGCCGAACTGGATTAGCTGGTATACGAAGAACGACCAGTATTCCAAGCAAAAACTATCGGCCGACCTCGAAAGCCTTCGCTCTTATTATCTGGACCGTGGTTACCTCGAATTCAATATCGAGTCGACGCAGGTATCCATAAGCGCCGACAAAAAGGACATTTACATCACGATCAGTGTTTCGGAGGGCGAGCGTTATATCGTTTCCTCGGTCAAGCTTGCGGGCGACCTCATCCTTCCGGAAGACGAGCTCAGAAAATCGATGCAAGTTAAGCCAGGCGATATTTTCTCTCGTGAGCGGCTTAACGAAAGTACAAAGGCAATCAGCGATAAGCTTTCCGCCCGCGGCTATGCGTTTGCTAACGTGAACGCTGCTCCCGAAGTGAGCAAGGAAAGGCGGCAAGTAGCATTTACGGTATATGTTGATCCGGGGAAGCGTACTTACGTTCGACGCATCAACGTGACGGGGAATACGAAAACACGTGATGAAGTGATTCGTCAGGAAATGCGGCAAATGGAAGGCGCTTGGTATGACGACGAGCGTGTGAAGCGGTCTCGAGAGCGGGTCGATAAAACCGACTACTTCTCAGAAGTTAATATTGAAACTCCTCCAGTTCCCGGAACTACCGACCAGGTTGACGTCAACGTCAATGTTGCGGAGAAATCGACGGGCAGTGTTTCAGTCGGCGCTGGTTTTTCACAGTCGGAAGGTGTGATCCTTTCCGGATCTGTTGCGCAATCGAATATTTTCGGGAGCGGTCGCTACGTATCTTTACAGCTTGGCACGGGTAAGATCAACCGAGCCATCGGCCTTAGCTATACCAATCCCTATTTTACCGTTGATGGAGTGAGCCAAGGCTTCGACGTATATCATCGCAAGTCGAATCCGACGTCCCTTGATTATGCCTACAAGACCGAATCAACAGGAGGTGGGATCCGTTTCGGTATACCGATTGCCGAGAAGCAGTCGATCAGCTTTGGTGCTGCTTTTGACTTCACAAAAGTCGAGATCGACCGGGAGGATTCAGACACACCGGTCCAATACATACGGTTTAGTGACAAGTTCTGCAGCAGCAAGAATGCATGCGGCAACGTTTCGGTGCCACTTACCGCAGGCTGGGCGAGCGACACAAAAGACAGTGTGCTTAACCCAACCCGCGGAGCTTTGCAAAAGGCGATTTTTGAAATTAGTCCGGCGGGAGACCTGAAGTATTACAAGATGTCGTACCAGCATCAGAGGTATTTTCCAATTACGCGCGACATGACGCTCATGCTCAACGGCGAGGTGGGTTACGCTAAAGGTCTCGGCGGACAGGAAGTACCGTTCTTCAAGAACTACTTTGCTGGCGGTCCGGGGTCTGTACGAGGTTTTGAAACGTCGAGCTTGGGACCGTACGAGATCAAGTCGGGAGACGTCGTGCACCTAGGCGGGACCCGGCGGTTCATATTTAACGCGGAATTGTCGGTGCCCGTACCTGGGTTTGGAAAAGACAAAAGCGTCCGCTTCGGGCCATTCTTCGATGCCGGCCAGGTTTACGCTGATTCGGAATCGTCGGTCTATGATGCGGGCCCTGTTCGTATGTCAGCGGGTCTTGCGGCCACTTGGGTTTCACCTTTCGGGCCGCTTAAATTCAGCTTGGCGCAACCGCTCAATAAACAGGAAAATGATAAACTTGAGCGGTTCCAGTTCCAGATGGGCACAACTTTTTAGTCTAGGAGAAATAGCTTGAACACGAAACTTGCCGCGTTCTTGGCTGCGCTGATTGTTTCGTCGCTGCCACTGTCTTTTGCGTCGGCATCGGAAACAATGAAGATCGGTTACGTTAACACGCAGCGTATTTTCCGCGATGCGCCTACAGCTGTTAAAGCGGCGAAGAAGATCGAAGCTGAATTTTCCAAACGGGACCAAGACCTTCAACGGATGGCAAAGCAGTTGCAGACATTGCAGGAGTCTCTTGAGAAGAACGCCGTGACGATGGCCGAGTCCGAGCGCCGCACGAAGGAGAAAGACCTGAACGAACTCTCCCGCGAGTTTCAGCGGAAACAGCGTGAGTTTCGTGAAGATTTGAATCTCCGTCAGAATGAGGAAAACGCTGCCATCATCGAGAAGGCCAACAAAGCAATCAAGCAGCTTGCGGAAACAGAGAAGTACGACCTGATCCTGCAAGACGTCGTTTGGGTCAGCCCCAAGCTTGATGTGACGGATAAGATCATTAAGGCTTTGTCTGAAGGCAAACCTGACGGTAAGCCGGAAGGCAAGTAAGTAGCGTGCCTGGGTCTGTAACGCTACGACTTGATGAAATCGTTGCCTGCCTGGGGGGCTCGCTCGACGGAGATCCTTCCGTAACTGTCTCCCAGGTTGGGACGCTTTCTTCTGCGTCTCACGGCCAAATTGCTTTCTTAGCTAATCCGAAGTACCGGCAGCAGCTGAGTTCGACTCGCGCATCGGCGGTCATCTTGTCGCCCCAATTTGCAGATGGGGTGGATCTTCCGAAGATCCTTCACGATAATCCATACGTTTATTATGCGCGTGTCGTTGCGTTGCTGAATCCTACAAAGAGTAGAAGACCCGGGATACATCCCTCTGCGGTGGTAAATTCGCCTGTTCCGGATTCGGTGAGTGTCGGGGAGCGCTCGGTTGTCGGCGAACGGGTGCGGCTCGGAAAGAACGTGACACTCTATCCGGGATGCGTGATCGGTGACGACTCCGTGATCGGTGACGATTCTGTTCTTTACCCTAACGTTGTTGTATACGACAACTGCGTGATTGGTAGGCGAGCGATCGTCCATGCTGGGGTCGTGATCGGGGCTGACGGATTCGGCTTCGCGAAAGAAGGCGAACGCTGGGTAAAGATTCCGCAGATTGGCCGGGTTGTAGTTGGCGATGACGTCGAGATCGGCGCCAATACGACGATTGACCGGGGAGCGCTTGACGACACGGTCATCGGTAATGGGGTCAAGCTTGATAACCAGATTCAAATTGCGCATAACGTGGTGGTGGGAGAGCACACCGCCATGGCGGGATGCGTTGGCATTGCGGGCAGTACCCGTATCGGCAGTCGATGTACCGTGGGGGGGGCGGGCATGATCGTCGGCCACCTCGATTTAGGCGACGACGTTCATATTTCGGCGGGGACAATGGTCACCAAGAGCCTTAACAAGCCTGGCCAGTATACGAGCATCTTCCCACTAGAGCCGCATGACGAGTGGCGGCGCAACGCGGCGCAGATTAAGCGCTTGAGCAAACTCGCAGAGCGCGTTTGCGAACTTGAGAAAAAACTCGAAAAAATGGAGAAAAATTCTTGAATACCATGGATATCCACGAGATATTGAAGCATCTTCCCCATCGTTACCCGTTTTTGCTCGTAGATCGAGTACTGGAATGCGAACCCGGAAAGATGATTCACGCTTACAAAAACGTGACCATCAATGAGCCGTTTTTTGTGGGACATTTTCCTCATCATCCCGTGATGCCCGGCGTCCTCATCATGGAAGCATTAGCTCAGGCCGCTGGCATCTTGTCGTTCAAAACGATGGGGTCTAAACCTGACGACAACTCCGTCTTCTATTTCGTGGGAATTGATAACGGACGTTTCAAGAGACCTGTCTCCGCTGGCGACCAACTCCATTTGCATGTCGAAATCGAGCGCCAGGTTCGGGGAATATGGAAATACAAAGCGGTGGCACGCGTCGATGGCGAGGTTGCCGCCGAGGCGGCCTTGATGTGTGCACAACGCGACATTGCGTGACAATTGCGCTGAAAAAATGATCCACCCGACAGCTATCGTTCATCCCGACGCACGCCTTGGAGCCAACGTATCGGTAGGCGCCTATTCGATTATCGGCGAGCACGTGGAGATTGGAGACAATACGTGGATTGGCCCGCATGTCGTAGTTTCCGGCCATACGCGTATCGGATGTGACAATCGAATATTCCAGTTCTGCTCAATCGGTGAGATACCCCAAGACAAGAAATATGGAGGGGAGCCGACGCGCCTCGAAATTGGCGACCGGAACACCATACGGGAGTTCTGTACATTCAATCTAGGCACCGCTCAGGACGTAGGAGTTACGCGGTTAGGTGATGACAACTGGATAATGGCATACGTCCATATTGCTCATGACTGCCAAGTGGGCAATCGGACGACCTTCGCGAACAACTCGCAATTGGCTGGCCATGTTCATATAGATGATTGGGCAATTCTTGGCGGGTATACAGGGGTTCACCAGTTCTGCCGTATCGGTGCTCATACAATGACGGCAGTAGGAACAGTGGTTCTGCAAGATATCCCTCCCTACGTCATGGCTGCGGGCAATACGGCCACCCCTTTTGGAATCAACGCGGAGGGGCTGAAGCGTCGTGGATTCTCCTCGGACGCATTGATGGCTCTTAAGCGTGCTTATCGGACGCTCTACAAGTCTGGCTTGATGCTTGAGGAGGCTCGCGCGAAGCTTGAAGCAGATGTCTCCGAGCATCCCGAGATACAGCCTATTCTGGATTTTCTTTCGGTTTCGAAGCGCGGCATCATTCGATGACCTCATCGCTGGTCCGCATTGCGATGGTGGCCGGCGAGGCATCGGGAGATTTGCTCGCCAGTCACCTTATCCAAGCGCTCAAAACCAGGCTCCCAAACGCCGTGTTCTATGGCGTGGGGGGGCCTCGAATGGCGGGAAAAGGCTTTGAGGCGTGGTATCCGCTTGAGAAACTGGCTGTGCGCGGATACGTTGAGGTACTAAAGCATTATCGCGAGCTGAGGAGCATACGCGATGACATCAAGCGCCGCTTGCTTGCCGACCCACCGGACTGCTTTATCGGTGTTGATGCGCCCGATTTCAATCTGAATATTGAAAGGGCAATGAAGAAGGCTGGCGTGCCGGCTATACATTACGTCAGTCCTTCGATCTGGGCTTGGCGAGGAAAGCGAATCCACACAATCGGAGCATCGGTTTCGCTGGTCCTGGCGCTGTTTCCGTTCGAGCCAGCACTGTATGAAAAACAGGGGATACCGGTTCGTTATGTTGGCCACCCGCTCGCCGATATTCTGCCGATAGATGATCAGAGGGCGGCGGCGCGGGATCTCCTCGGGCTTTCGGCTACTCAGCCTGTGTTTGCCTTGTTACCGGGAAGTCGCCAATCCGAGTTGCAGTATATGGCGGATACCTTCATTGAGGCGGCACGAGAGCTCAGTAAGAAGCTGCCGGACGCGAGCTTCCTTGTTCCGATGGCTACTCGCGAAACTCGCCTGTTGTTCGAGGAAGCACGGTATCGCTGCAAAGCTGACGATTTGCCGATACGGATCTTGTTTGGCCACTCACATGACGCGATGGCGGCGTCGGACGCCGTCCTCGTCGCGAGTGGGACGGCAACGTTGGAAGCTGCGCTACTCAAACGCCCAATGGCAGTCGCTTACAAGATGGCACCGCTGTCTTTCCGCTTGATGCGTAGGATGGGCTATCTCCCCTACATCGCATTACCTAACATTCTCGCTGGCAAGTTCGTCGTCCCCGAGTTCATTCAGGATGATGCGAGTCCCGAGAACCTGGCACAAACCCTGTACAATTTCTATGTGGACCGGGCGGCGAGGGCGCGTATTAGCGACGTTTTCCGGGATATGCACCTACGGCTGAGGCGCAATACGGCGGATGTTGCGGCAGATGCCGTGATTGAGTGTTTTACCGAATTCCGTGGAACGAATACCGCTATTGCCTGCTGAGGCGTTGGTCTGCGGAGTCGACGAGGCGGGCCGCGGCCCTCTGGCAGGGCCAGTCGTCGCGGCAGCGGTGATTCTCGATCCTTGCGATCCGATTGACGGCTTGGACGATTCGAAGAAACTATCCACCAAACGCAGAGAGTTTCTTGCGATCGAGATTCGGAAACGGGCAGTGGCGTGGGCGGTCGCGGAGGCAAGCGTCGAGGAAATCGACCGCCTCAACATACTGCATGCGAGCATGCTTGCCATGCGGCGTGCTGTGGGCGCGCTCCTTCCCGTTCCCGTGCGCGCCCTCATCGACGGTAACCGTTGCCCAGCGCTCGATTGCCCAGCGGAGGCGATCATCGGTGGCGATGGAAAGGTGGCGGCTATTGCGGCTGCTTCTATTCTCGCCAAGACAGTACGTGACGCCGGCATGGCGCGTTTGCATGAGGATTATCCTGCCTACGGCTTCGATCGGCATATGGGGTATCCAACCGCCCAACATTTGCAGGCGCTGCAGGAACACGGACCGTGCCCTGTCCACCGGCGTTCGTATGCGCCGGTTGCGCAACTCATCCTGCTATGAAACGTGTCGTTTCGCGTGACAACGCGGATTTCAAGCTTTTGAAGAAGCTCTGCCATAGCGGCAGGGACCGGCGGAAATCAAACAAAATCGTCCTTGAGGGAGCGCATCTCGTCGATGCGTACATGCAGCGCCTGGGGCTACCAGAGATGGTGGTTGTCAGCGAAAGTGGCCTTGGCGTCGCGGAGATAGCTGGGCAGCTGCAGTATGTTGCGGGCGAAGCTCCGGTGATTCTCCTTGAAGATTCTCTATTTTCAGATCTGGCTTCATTGGAAACACCGAGCGGGATTATGGCGGTTGGGCCGGTTCCCGCTGACGCAGGGATGATCGCCTACGATCGGGATTCGGTGGCGCTGGATGGAGTGCAGGACCCTGGAAACGTCGGCTCTATTCTGCGTAGTGCGGCAGCAGCAGGGTTCTCTCAAGTGCTTCTTTCATCCGACTGCGCGCACGCATGGTCGCCCAAAGTCCTTCGCTCCGCGATGGGAGCACATTTTCTGATCGAGATTCATGAAATGTGCGATTTGCCGTCGTTTGTTCGGAGCTTTAGCGGCCAGGTCGTCGTGACCGAAGTCGCGGCCGATCGGGATCTGTACGCGGCCGATCTTCGGACACCCTCGGCATGGGTGTTTGGAAGCGAAGGCAGGGGCGTGCGACCCGATGTTGCTGCGGCAGCAAAAACGCACGTTCGTATTCCCATGCCCGGCTCGACTGAGTCTCTTAATGTGGCCGCAGCCGCAGCCATCTGTCTATTTGAGACGGTCCGTCAGCGGCGAAACTGAGGTGCTCGCCTTTTAGGTTTTTACTCGCATAAGACGCGCTTTTTCGCGCGCCCAGTCGCGTTCCTTCTCGGCTTCCCGCTTGTCATGTTGCTTCTTGCCTTTGGCCAAACCGACCTCAACTTTGATACGACCATGTTCAAAGTGTAGATCGAGGGGCATCAAGGTATACCCGGCTCGCTCCACTAAGCCGATCAACTTGCTGATTTCTTTCGCATGAAGAAGCAGCTTTCTGGTTCTCACCGGATCAGGGTGCACATGAGTAGAGGCCTCGGCTAGCGGTGTAATGTGCATCCCGAACAGAAAGATCTCGCCGCTACGGATGGTGACATAGGCCTCCTTGATGTTGGATCTGCCGGCACGGATTGCCTTAACCTCCCACCCCTCCAGTGCAATGCCGGCCTCGAACTTTTCCTCGATAAAGTAGTCGTGAAAGGCTTTCTTGTTGGTAACGATACTCATGTGCGGCTCTCAAAAGCGTACTAGGCGGCGATGCTAAAATGGCAGATTCTACAGGACTCACGAGGTACCGTTCGGATGGCGCTTGTTGAGAAATCCGTTTTGATAGCCAGATCAGCAGAACAAATGTTCGATCTCGTGGACAACGTCGAAGACTATCCCGAGTTTTTACCATGGTGCAGCGATACTCGGGTGGATTTTCGGGACGTGACCAAGACGGTGGCGACACTGCATATCAGTTTTCTGAGTGTCAAATCACATTTCACGACTGAGAATCTGAAAGAAAGACCATTGCGTATGAGCCTCCGGTTGGTGGACGGCCCATTTCGCCGTCTCGAAGGATCATGGTTGTTTCGACCGTTGGCGGAGAATGCCTGCAAGGTCGAATTCAAATTGTCCTATGAGTTTTCTAGTCGGGTATTCGAACGGATTATCGGGCCTGTCTTCGGGCAAATAACGACTACCTTTGTCGACGCTTTCGTAAAGCGAGCGGATGAGGTATATGGAGACTCCAATGGCTGAAGTGATGCGCGTCGAGGTCGCTTATGCTCGCTTGGAAAAGCAGGAGCTTTTTTCGGTAACACTTCCGTTCGGCGCGACGGTTCGCGATGCTGTAGAGGCGGCGGGCGTTTTGGCAAAGTATGCGGAAATCGACCTAGCCAAAAACAAATTGGGGGTTTTCGGCAAGCTTGTGAAGCCGGATACGCCGCTCCGCGATCACGATCGTGTGGAAATTTACCGGCCTTTGATTGCCGACCCCAAAGAAGTGCGCAGACAGCGCGCAGCAGAAGGCAAGCAAATGAAGAAAGGGGCGGGGGAGGCGGAGAACGAGTGACTAAGCTCGCCCGCGGCACGAACCTTCTTTAGTGTCGCGGAACTACGTCTGAGCTGGTTATTTACAAGAGAGCTCTACCGCTCGCCGTGCCTTAGCCAATTCCTGCTCGCGTTGTGCGTCTTCGAGGAAGTACCGTTCTCCCTTGTCGTCGCGCATCGCGACGCGTTCTCCTGATTCCAATAACTGAACATTCCGGCGCGCGTTCTCGCAATTCTCTTTCTTGTCAGCCGCGGCTTGCTGTTCCTTGTTGGCCTTTGTCGTGCTCTCTTGGGCTTCCTTTTGACGCTTACGGAATTCAAGATCTCGCTCGGCGGTTGTCTTTTGTCCCGCAGTGTCTTGGGCCGATGGAGCTTCTATTCTCTTTTGCTCGCGGGCCTTTCCTGCAGGAGGCTTGTCCGAAATAATCGTTTTCCCATTTTCGTCCTTCCACTGGTAAATCTGAGCACTAGCTGCACTGGCGGCAAACAGAGCAATCACGGCAAAAACGAAGCGTCTCATGGTCATCCTTACATTGCGGAGCATGCTGTATAATACTTATTTGTGACCCCGGATTATAGGCCATGCGTTTGATTCAACGGGCGCTTACGTTTGACGACGTTCTCCTGGTTCCCGCCCACTCCTCTGTATTGCCCCGCGAAGTCAGCTTGCAAACCCGTCTGACTCGAAGCATCACTCTCAATATGCCGTTGGTGTCTGCGGCAATGGACACCGTTACCGAAAGCAGGCTCGCAATCGCCCTAGCCCAGGAGGGCGGCATCGGTATCGTTCACAAGAACCTGAGCCCAAAGACTCAAGCCGCTGAGGTGGCAAAGGTAAAACGATTCGAGTCGGGAATACTTAAAGATCCGATTACTGTCCCTCCCAGTATGTCAGTTCGCGAAGTCTTCGAACTGACTCGTCAGCACAAGATCTCGGGCTTCCCGGTGGTCGAAGGGTCGGCTGTCGTTGGTATTGTGACTAACCGTGATCTTCGCTTCGAGACCAATCTGGATCAACCCGTTCGCAATATCATGACGCCCCGGGAGCGTCTGGTGACGGTCAAAGAAGGGGCAACAGTGGATGAGGGAAAGGCGCTCATTCATCGGCATCGGCTCGAGCGCGTCCTTGTTGTAAATGATGCTTTCGAGTTGCGCGGGCTCATTACAGTGAAAGATATCATCAAGACTACCGAACACCCGTATGCCTGTAAGGACGCCTCGGGACGTTTGCTGGTGGGCGCGGCCATTGGTGTCGGTCAAGGGACGGAAGAACGCGCCGCGCTGCTGGCGGAAGCGGGGGTGGACGTAATTGTCGTGGATACGGCCCACGGCCACTCACAAGGTGTGTTGGAACGTGTGCGATGGGTGAAGAAGACCTTTCCGAACGTCGAGGTGATCGGTGGCAACATCGCAACGGCAGATGCCGCACGGGCCTTGCTGGATCACGGAGCTGACGGTGTCAAGGTCGGAATCGGCCCCGGTTCGATTTGCACGACGCGTATCGTCGCCGGTGTTGGCGTTCCACAGATCACCGCGATACAAAGCGTGTCAGAAGCGCTCAAAGGAACTGGGGTACCCATGATTGCTGACGGAGGGATCCGGTACTCCGGCGATATCTGTAAAGCGATCGCTGCGGGCGGTCATGCCGTGATGTTGGGCGGTCTTTTTGCGGGCACCGAGGAGGCCCCGGGGGACGTAGAACTTTTCCAAGGCCGCTCCTACAAATCCTATCGTGGCATGGGCTCAATCGGCGCGATGGCGGCCGGGGCGGCCGACCGCTATTTCCAGGAAGAAGGCGCTTCGGATGTCGAGAAACTGGTTCCCGAGGGGATTGAAGGGCGGGTTCCGTATAAGGGGTCGGTCTTGGCAGTGATCCATCAACTGATGGGTGGTCTACGATCCTCGATGGGATATCTGGGTTGCGCAACGATAGCTGAAATGCACGAGCGCGCCACTTTTGTAGAGATTACTTCCGCTGGTGTAAGAGAGTCTCATGTGCACGACGTGCAGATTACCAAGGAAGCACCCAACTACCACGTGGATTGATCGCGAACGCGAACAGTAGGGCGGCTAAAAGCCGCCCTTGTTAATTCGGGGCTTGGAAACATGGCGCATCAGAAAATACTCATCCTGGATTTCGGTTCTCAGGTTACGCAGCTTATTGCTCGTCGCGTCCGGGAACAGCAGGTGTACTGCGAGTTGCATCCCTTTGACGTGAGCGAAGAGTTCATTCGCTCCTTCCGACCCCAAGGGATTATTCTTTCTGGCGGTCCGAATTCGGTTTACGAAGCGGCCGATTGGCGGGCGCCGCAGGTTGTTTTCGAACTCGGCGTTCCCGTTCTTGGCATCTGCTATGGCATGCAGACGATGGCCGAGCAACTAGGAGGAAAGGTAGAGACTTCAGGAAAGCGCGAATACGGTTACGCCGAGATACGTGCGCGGGGCCACTCCAAGTTGTTTGAAGGGATTCAGGATCGCGTAAATGGCGAAGGGCACGGCCTACTAGATGTCTGGATGAGTCACGGTGACAAGGTGACGGAGTTACCAGCCGGCTTCAAAGTCATTGCCTGCAGCGAAGCGTGCGCTATCGCCGCGATGGCGGACGAAGCACGGCGGTTCTATGCGGTACAGTTTCACCCGGAAGTAACGCACACCATCAAAGGCAAGGAAATATTCGCCCACTTCGTGCACGACATCTGCGGGTGCGGCCATGACTGGAATATGCCGGACTATGTGAACGAAGCCATCGTGAAGGTGCGTGAGCAGGTGGGAGGCGACGAAGTCATCCTTGGTCTGTCGGGAGGGGTCGATTCTTCGGTAGTGGCGGCCCTCTTGCATCGCGCTATAGGCGAACAATTAACCTGCGTATTTGTTGACAACGGCCTGCTGCGCCTCAACGAGGCCGAGCAGGTGATGAAAACGTTTGCCACGAATCTGGGCGTTAAGGTGATTCATGTAGATGCCAGCGAGCAGTTCATGGGCCACCTCAAAGGAGTATCCGATCCCGAGGCAAAGAGAAAAATCATCGGGCGGGAATTCGTCGAGGTCTTTCAAGCGGAATCGAAAAAGCTGTCCAATGCGAAGTGGTTGGCGCAAGGAACGATTTATCCTGACGTAATTGAGTCGGCCGGTGGCAAGACCAAGAAGGCGCATACGATCAAGAGCCACCACAATGTGGGTGGCTTGCCGGAAACACTGAACTTGAAGTTGTTGGAGCCTTTGCGCGAGCTCTTCAAGGACGAAGTCCGCGAGTTGGGCATCGCGCTCGGCTTGCCAAGGGAAATGGTCTATCGGCATCCATTCCCCGGCCCGGGTCTTGGAGTTCGCATTCTCGGTGAAGTGAAGAAGGAGTATGCGGATCTTCTACGCCGCGCTGACGCAATTTTCATCGACGAGCTTCGGGCCTCAGATTGGTATGACAAGACGAGCCAAGCTTTTGCAGTATTCCTGCCCGTTAAGTCTGTGGGGGTGATGGGTGACGGTCGAACGTACGAGTACGTGGTCGCGCTTCGTGCCGTCCAAACGCAGGACTTCATGACTGCGCACTGGGCGGAGCTACCGCATAGCCTTCTGGGTAAGGTTTCGAACCGTATCATTAACGAAGTTCGCGGTATTAATCGAGTGGTGTACGACATTTCCGGTAAACCACCCGCAACGATCGAGTGGGAGTGAGGCTGGCGTCGATTGAGCCGCATTGTTGTCCAATGTCTCATACACCGGACAACAATGACCGTATTCTCGGAGGCCTTTCGCTATGTATTCACAGCCGTCACTGCCGGGGATTGGTGCCGCGCCCATACCGACAGACCGGCTATTCTTCGCGATCTTTCCGGAAATGGACGCTGCTCGCCGCATTGCAAAGCTCGCGCGAGGCTTCGGCCTAGAACACGGACTCAGCGGAGCGTTCCTCGCTGCGGAGAGACTTCATATTTCTTTGCACCACGTTGGTGATTTCGCGGGATTGCCGCAGGGTACTCTCGCGATGGCAGGCAAAGCGGGAAGTGCGGCCGCAGCCGTTACTCCGGCGTTCGAGGTCGAGTTCGATCAGGTGGAGAGTTTCCGCGGGGGGGCGGACAATCATCCGTTCGTTTTGAGCGGAAATCATGGGATTATTGCGTTATCAGCGTTTTGCAAGACGCTCGGGGGCGCTATGGAGAAAACGGGGTTCAAGCTTCTGGCGACGAGCTACAAGCCTCACATAACATTGTTGTATAGCGACGGCCATGTCGCTAGGCAACTGGTGGCGCCGATTACCTGGACGGCCCGGGAGTTTGCCTTGGTAAGAAGCCTGCTTGGTCGAAAGCAATACATCGTACTAGCGCGGTGGTCTCTATTGTCCTGAGAAGAGCGGGTGTTGTGAGGTGAGTCAGTAGTAGTGCTATTTCAAGCATTCTTGGAGACCACAGAGTGGAACCGAGACCTGTTCGAGTAACCGCTTCAAGATGAAACGCATCCTTTTTGTCTGCATGGGGAATATTTGCCGTTCGCCCGCAGCCGAGGGCGTGGCCCGAGCGTTAGTCATGCGCACTGGGTTTGCGTCGTCTATCGAGGTGGCTTCCGCGGGAACGCACGCTTACCACGAAGGCGAAACTCCTGACCCGCGAGTCAGGCAAATCGCCTCGGCTAGAGGTTACGACTTAAAAGGCATTCGTGCGCGGCGCATAACGGGCAGCGATTTCGAGCGTTTTGATCGGATCCTTGCAATGGACTTGCAGAATCTTGAATTTCTCAAGCGTCGTTGCTTACCCGAGCACGTCGGTAAGATCGGGCTGTTTTTGGCTCATGATGACGGTTTCGGAGTCACTGAAGTCCCCGATCCCTATTACGGGAACTCCGAAGGTTTCGAAAGAGTATTCGATATGTGTGAGGTGGCGGCACGTCGCGTCATTTCCGAAACAATCACCTCGTGTCCGAGCACGCAGTCTGACCCGCCTACTCGAGCTTTTTCAGATAATCCTTCGTAAACACCTTGTCCGGCAGATCACGAAGCTTCATGCTTCTGTACTCGAGGATTGATTGTTCGCCGCTCTTCAGTGCGTCTTCCATAACCAGCCGCGTCGGGCGAGCGCGTCCCTCCATCATCTGGAAGTTCTCATACTTGCAAGTCTTCAGTAGGCGGTTTGACAGGGAATAAAACTCGGCCTTGAATGGCCAGTTGTCTTTGTGTCGTACCCAGTACACGACTCGCTGGTACGTGACGCCACGGTCGACGGCGATGAGTTCCAGGACTTGATACGTTTCCCCATCAATGGTCTCTGTGCGGACGATGCGCGGGTTATAGTCAGCGGCGAAGTTGGCGCGAGCGAGGTCGCCGTTCGCTACTTGTCCGGTCAGTCGTTGAGATAATGCTATACGGATAGGTTGCGATACATCGGGCATGAAGACCCAGAGATCCCGTCCTTTCATCAGAATGATCTGACCTCGCTCGGAGGCAGGTTCCGTCACCATTACGACGGTATTGCTGTTGCCTTTCGAAAGAACACGATATTTCCGTACCTCGCCAGGCTGTCCCGCCTGCATGTTGGTGATGTTTACATCGACTTGAAATCCCTCGGACGGAAACCTCACGAGGTCAGCTTTTTCGACGATGCTCTTGGCTACCGGGTCTTCAGCTTGAACGGCTGGAGAATTCTCTTGTGCGTAGGAATTGAACAGCAAGGTTGTAATCACGAAGAGTGCAAACGTTACAACCTTGACACTTTTCCACCGGATAGTCATGATTTCCATAGTTTTCACCCATTTGTGCTAGCCGCGGGTCGGGGTGGCAGAGGACATCCAATGAGCGTTGTTCGCATTGAACATGTGTATAAGGATTATCTGCTAGGTGACCAGAAAGTCCAAGCGCTCAAGGACATCACTTTGTCGTTCGATCCCGGCGTGTTTCTCGCGATCGCCGGTCCATCGGGAAGTGGCAAGACGACGTTGCTCAATCTCATCGGGTGCATCGATACTCCTACCAGCGGAAGAATCTTCATCAATGACCAGGACGTCTCGGGGCGAACGGCTGACGAGTTAGCCGATTTGCGTAACCGAACCATCGGCTTCATCTTCCAGACCTTCAATTTACTCCCTGTACTTTCGGCTGCCGAGAACGTCGAATATCCTCTGCTTCAACGAGCTGACGTTACCAAAGAGGAACGGCAAAGGCGCGTGGAGTATTTCTTGGACATTGTTGGCCTCGCCAAGTTTGCCGATCATCGACCTAATCAGTTAAGCGGAGGGCAGCGTCAGCGTGTAGCAATTGCGCGGGCTCTAGCAGTGCTTCCATCCATTGTTCTCGCCGACGAACCGACTGCGAATCTTGACCATAAGACAGGCGAGGAAATCCTGAACCTAATGAAGAAAATCAACCGGTCTTTCAATACAACGTTTATTTTTTCGACACATGACAAGCGGGTTATTGCGAAAGCCGACCGGTTGGTGAGGGTGGACGATGGAGAAATCTCGGCCCTGGGAGTGCGCTCGGAAAGCCGCTGGTCGCTTGCGCGGAATCGTCGATCGACCGATGTTGTCGCTCAAAACCAACAAGCCAACAATTAAGGGAAAAGAGCTTATGGCGTCACATGCAGGGAGAGGCAACGCGGGCAACTGTTGGTTGGTTTTCTTCATTCTCATCGCCAGCTGTTTTCCAGTCTTTGCAGCGCAGAATGGAGCGGAGGAGGAGGGTTCGGAACCGGCTTCGTTGCTACCTGGGGAAGCGCGATCAACTCTGCTGAAGACCAGCCTATTGTTAGCTGCCAAAGCCGAGGAGGACGCTGGTCCGGGGAGCCTAGGGTCGCTATTTGGCGACGATGAGGAGGTTCAGAAATCGCCGAAACAAGGGCAGGCGTCAGCGGCACAAGGGGGTGGGATAAAGGGATCGATCAGATTTGAAGCGGCAAGAACGGTCGCCTCGCCCGTGCATTGGTCGAAAATGCTTACACGCGCTGATCTAAGTTCTCAGGGGGATCTGGGTAACGGCGTCAAATGGAAATCAGGCATACGCATTGGTTACGACGCTGTTTATGACCTCTATGACTTCTATCCCGGCCGGGTGAGACATGATCAACGCTATGACTTTTCTTTGCGTGAGAACTATCTAGACGTCAGTTCAGGGGACTGGGATTACCGATTAGGAAAGCAACACGTGGTATGGGGCGAGATGGTTGGTCTCTTCTTCGCCGATGTCGTATCGGCACGTGAAATGAGGGAATTCATCCTGCCTGAATTCGATACGATGCGAATTCCTCAGTGGGCTGCGCGAGCCGAGTATTTCAAGGATGATTACCACGCAGAGTTGCTATGGATCCCCGTAGCCAGTTATGACAACGTTGGCAAACCGGGGGCCGAGTTTTTTCCATACCAGCCTCAGCCTGCCGGCGTGGCAGTTAGCTATCGCAACGAGGACCGGCCGTCGCGTTCCCTGTCTCATGGCAACTACGGGATACGCCTCTCTACTCTGAAGAACGGGTGGGACGTGTCTGGTTTTGCTTACAGCAGCATGGACGTTGCGCAGACCTTCTATCGCGATTCAGTTTCCGTTCCGGGAACGTTCATTTACCAGGCACGTCATGATCGCATTCAGCAGTACGGAGGAACACTCGCGAAGGACTTCGGCGATATTGTCCTCAAGGCGGAAGCGGTTTATACCCATGGACGGCAGTTTACCGTTCTAAGATTGGCAGATGATAACGGCCTTGTTCCTCAGAACACGCTTGACTGGGCCGTCGGTTTGGATTTTTCACTTCCAGCCGATACACGGCTTAATGTCCAACTCTATCAACGCGATTTCTTTTCTCACGACGCCGATTTACTTTACGAGCCGCGAGAAACCGGTTACAGCCTTCTTCTCAACCATAAATTCACGAATACGTTGGAAGCAGAGGCTCTATGGATAGCGAGCATCAACCGCACGGATTGGCTGTTCCGTCCTAAGCTGGTATGGAATTTCGAACGAAACTGGCGCCTCTCGGTCGGCGCGGACGTGTTTAAGGGGCCCGCCCTGGGCTTCTTTGGACGTTACGATGCTAAGGACCGCGTTTATTCTGAAGTGCGGTACAGCTTCTAACCCAGGCGTTTGCCACAGCACTGTCGGAAAACTTTACTTTCTTTTTTTTGACTTTTGGGGGTTTTTCGTAACCTATTGATTTTTAATTTATATTAAAGGTGGCATGGGGTGTGCTTATGTAGATCGCGCCAGCTCAAACAGTTGTCTGAGCGAGCCAAGAACCCTCTCGAGGAGATTTACATGAAGCAATTTGACCTACGCAAGAAAGTCTTGACCGCTGCTGTCGGCGCTGCGCTGGCGTTCGGAGCTGCCTCCCAAGCTTCCGCTGCTATTGCGCCGGTATTCACTTACGATTTTGATGGTGTGGCTGGCGGCTCAACTGTAGTTGCAAACGGACTGTCCGGTGGTAGCGCAGAAATCCTGAATGTCACGAGTCCGACGACTTTCGCCGGTGGCGGTTATGTTCAGATCGACGCACTGAAATACCTCAGTTCGACCGTGCCGAACACCGGCTACTCGTCGACCGGGCTGTACGCCAAGTTTAATCTGACTAATACACTGGTCAGTGGCGCGTTGGGTGCGAGCGGCAGCACATACGTTCTAAATTCGTTGAACGTCAGCCTCTATTACGACGCAAACAAGAACAACACGTTTAGCCAAGCCACCGCGAGCGTCGGTAATACTGGTGACGATGTCCTGCTGGCTCTCGGCTCCTTGGTTCCTGGAACGGGCACGGCAGGCCTGAGTACCACGTTTGGTGCTTTCCTCAACGCGCTTACGCAGTTCTCGTTGACGGCTGACGGAGCGAAGTTCTTTATTTCACCAGTTCCCTTCTATACGCTGGCATTTGAAGGCTTCAACAGCACCGGTAATAGCTGGACGTTTAACGGACAGACCTTGACGATCGGCAACGCGACGGGCGTTATCGACTTCCAAAAGGTTCCTGAGCCTGGCTCACTGGCTTTGCTGGGCCTTGGCCTGGTTGGCTTGGCAGCGAAGCGTCGTCGCAAGTAAGCCTGTTAAAGACCTTCACTTAAGGACCTCCATCCCGAACGGGGTGGAGGTTTTTGTTTTATAGTAAGCGCATGCCAAGACTATCTTTGCTTCCTGTCATGGTTCGGGAGATGTTTGGCGAGCGGAAGTTTCCGCGCGAGCCAGAACCTGATCTCGTGATGGACGATCCTGAGCAGGTGGCCGCGTATTCTTACGCTGGCCGTATCGACGGGGTTATGTCCGCGGCTTACCTCTATCACTCTGCTCAGATCAGTCAGACGATACACGGATGCGCAAAGGTTCTTGACTTGGGCTGCGGCCCTGCAACTCAGCTCGGGCAGGTTGCTCAACTTAATCCTGACATTTCATTTCTTGGCGTCGATTTGTCGGCAACGATGCTCGATAGCGCGAGAAAGCATGCTGCTGCGCTATCCCTGCCTAATGTCGGTTTTCAGGTTGAAGACATTACCCAGCTCGAAGGGATTAGCGATCAGAGTGTTGACGCAGTGATTTCCACAATGGCGGTGCATCACCTTCCCACCAGAGATTTACTCGATAAGTGTTTCCAACAGATAGCCCGAGTTCTGAAACCGGGGGGGGCGGTTTACCTAACGGATTTTGGGCGGCTCAAATCTCTCAAGTCGGTGTTGTTTTTTGCCTATATGAACGCCGAGCACCAGCCACATCTTTTTTCGCTTGATTACGAGCGTTCCTTGCGTGCTGCTTTTCTGCTCGACGATTTCGAGGATTGTGCGGGGAAGTTTTTGCCCTCATCTGTTAAGGTGCAGAGCACGTTCAGAGTGCCTTTCCTGGTGATGCTCAAAACGCCATCGAGGGCACTGCCGCCGGCGCTCGTTGAGCGATTGAGAGAGTTGAGAAGGACGTTGCCGCAGAAGTATCGGTCCGATCTTGATGAATTGCGATTTTTCTGCAAACTTGGCGGGGTCGATCCCGATCCGTTTGGGTGACGTTCATCCTGCCTTATCTCGACCTGCCGTCCTAGAAAGACCGCGTCAAATGCCATCCGAGACTGCGCGTTTCCTTGCTACAACCGCTCGCGCGGCTCCTTCTGCAGATAATTCCCAGCCCCTTCGGTTCGAGTGGGACGGAGTGCGATTCACCGTTCTGTTTGACAATGTTCGCTGTGCAGCCAAACTGTTCGGGGCGGAATCTCACCCCACGCTACTGACGGTGGGCGCGTGCTTTGAGAACTTGGACTCGGCGGTCAAAGCTATGGGTTCTGGGGGACGGTGGGAGTACTCCCAGGTCGGGTCGGGTTCCGTCGCCTACGGGAATTTGGTGATTGAGTCGCCGCCCTCGCAACCCTTACCACTGCACTTGCCGCTTTTTCAAAGGCACACGAACCGTTTTCCATACCGAGCCTCGCCTGTTCCGGAAGCGATCGTTTCGAGAGTCGGCGAGTTTCGTCGTGGGCAAGCACGTATCGTTTTTCTGCGTGACGCAGAGAGAAAGAAAATGCTGGTTAGCACCGTGCGAGAGGCGGCCGAAGTGCGCTTCCGTACGCGTGAGTTGCATGAATGGCTGATGGACAGCCTTCGTTTTACCTCTGCAGAAGCTGAGCAAGGCGATGGCCTCGATATTGAGACCGTGGATTTGCCTCCAGGAGGAAAGGCCTTCCTGCGCTTAACTCGCCCGTGGCATCGCATGGCTTGGCTCAATCAACTCGGCGTGTACAAAGGCTTGGCATTAGCTGAGACAAGATTGCTGAAGAGCTCTCCGGTACTTGCCTGCATCGTTGGCAAGACCGACTGGGATGGCGTCGTTGAAGCAGGGCGCTTACTCTGTGCGACATGGAGCAGCCTTAATACAGAAGGCCTGGCTGTACACCCGTACTATGTCGTCACGGACCAGTTGTCCCGCCTAAAAGCGAACAAGGTTCATCCGTCCATGGACAATGCCGTTCGCCGGATCGATCAAACGGTCCGTCAATTGCTGGAACTTGGCTCGGACGAGCAATTGCACATGATTCTGCGGGTGGGGTACCCGAGTAAGGCGCCGGTTCGCTCTCGACGGTTACCGTTGGATTTGGTTTATCAAGACCTGAGCTAGCTGACTTCCTTGGCACCCCAGATGGTGGCTCGGTACGTTTCTTTAGCTGCTCTTAGGCGCGAGTTGCCTTTTGACGAGCGTGATCATGAGACGTTGTAGCGGGTTGCGGTGACCCCAGGGCCGCCAGGTGGTCGTGTATCGCATCCGATACCCGTCAAATTGGCTCGCCCGCGGTGCGACGAGGACGCCTCCTCGACCGAGGATGAGCTTAAGCGTTTCGATAGCGGCCACCCCGGCACAAAGCTGACAAGCCGCTATGCTCGACGGACCACGACGCTCCGCCAAGTTGACCCGTGACATGTCCGCTACATATCCACGCTGCAGCATTGCGGGCGAGAGACCAACAAGAAAACGGACGGCCATCTCCTGTTCGTCGCATCCTTCAAATCCGAAATACTCTTCGAACGGCATGCCGCCTGGCGCGAAAACGAGCAACGCCGTTCCCATTCCGAGCGGTGCCGCTGTTACAACCGGGATTCCCTTTTTCTCGCATGCGGCGAACGTAAGGCGTCGCGCGTCGAACGCAAAAAAATCAAGCCCGTCGACATACACATCCACGCCTTCGAGAAATGCGTCAATCGAATCGGCTTTTATGCCTCCCGGAAAAGTGAGCAGCTCCATCTCGGGATTGATATCCCTGGCCATTTCGGCAAGGACGTCGAGTTTGGGGCGGCCCAACGTGGGGACTGTTGCCCCGACTTGCCGGTTGAAATTGGCGATGTCAAAAACGTCGAAGTCGGCGATCGAGAATCGCCCGATTCCAAGCCGGGCGAGGGTCAACAAGTGAACCCCTCCGACGCCGCCTAATCCACCGACGGCAACCTTGGCCCGTCGCAGTTTTTCCTGTTCGGTTTCGGTCACCCAACCGATATTGCGCGAAAAAGCCTTGTCGTAATCGAAGGTTTGCATGGAATTCGCTCGATATTGGTTTATCGTATGATAACAACCCTGGCCTCCGCCTCAACAGAGCGCGCAACCGATGAACAGTGTAGCTGCAGAGTTCCGCCTGGCGGCACGTAACCTCCGGCGTAACACCCGAAGAACGCTGGTGGCCACGCTAACTGTAGCGTTCGGCATCGTGGCCTTTCTGCTCGCGGGAGGGTTCATCGCGTGGGTCTTCGAGCAAATGCGGGAAGCGACAATCCACTCGCAACTCGGCCATTTCCAAATTGTACGCCCAGGGTTCTTCGAGAAGGGGATCGCCGACCCTTACGCTTACCTGCTTCCCGACCAGTCGGTTGAGCAACAAAAGGTGGAGCGCTTGGAGAGTTTCAAGGGCCTCGCACCGCGGCTTACCTTCAGTGGCCTCGTAAGCCGCGGAGAGACGACGATCGCATTCATCGGCGATGGGATTGATCCAGTCAGAGAGAAACCCATCAGCAGTAGCGTAACGGTAGTTAGCGGTCATGATCTGAAGGATGCGAACGAGCGGGCCGTCCTCCTCGGCGAAGGACTGGCGGCCGCTATGGGAGTGAAGGTTGGGGATATGGTCGTTCTGCTTGCGACAGCGGCTAACGGAAGCCCGAGCGCCGTGGAGGTGGTCGTCGCCGGGACGTTTGCAACGAGCGCCAAGGAATATGACGATAGTGCGCTCCGGCTGCCGATCGGTGTTGCGAGACGGCTCATGAAAGTCCAAGGCGCTACATCGTGGGTCGTTCTGTTGGACGATACCAAGAAAACCGATACTGCCATTGCGACGATTTCTGACCAGCTGCCAGCCAAGGAGTTCGAGATCGTGCCTTGGCACGCGCTGGCCGATTTCTACAACAAGACAGTTGTCCTGTTTTCCAAGCAGGTCAGCGTCGTCAAGTTCATTATTGGCGTCATCATTGTGCTCACCATTTCGAATACCCTGATGATGAGCGTTCTTGAACGCACGACCGAAATTGGAACCAGTCTCGCGATAGGGCAGAGGCGAGCGACGATTCTGCGCATGTTCGTGGCCGAAGGAACGCTCATCGGTATCGTCGGTGGCCTCCTCGGAGTGCTGCTCGGCTATGCGTTCGCGTCTGCCATATCCGCCGTGGGAATACCCATGCCCCCGCCACCTGGGATGGCACGCGGCTTTATGGGGGAGATCCTGGTCGTCCCTGGCCTCGCTGTTGATGGATTTGTTCTGGCGCTGATTACTACGTTCGCCGCCAGCTTGCTGCCGGCGTGGAAGGCGAGCCGCATGAATATCGTCGATGCATTACGGTACAACCAATGAGTATCGTTTCCGTGCAACGAGCCGCCTTCGCTCTTCGCAACGTGTTCCGACAACGTGTCCGGTCTGCTGCGACCTTGGCCGCGATCGGTCTTGGCGTGGCCGGGCTCATCCTCGCCGGTGGCTTTGTTCAAGACATTTTTTTTCAACTTGGAGAGGCGGTCATCCATTCTCAGAGTGGCCATATTCAGATTTCGCGCCTCGGTTATCGAGAAGGGCGGGTTCGATCCCCAGAGGCTTTTTTGATTGATCAGCCGGATCAACTGAAACGGTCGCTATTAACGGAACACGGCGTGCACCAAGTGCTCGAGCGCTTGAGCTTCACAGGAGTAATTAATAACGGAAAGCGGGATCTTGGGATCATTGGGGAAGGAGTTGAGCCGGACGCCGAAGCCGAACTCGGGACCTATCTTCGCTACGTCGAAGGGCGAGCGTTGAAGAACAGCGATGCAGACGGGATTGTGCTCGGGCAAGGTGTTGCAAAGTCGCTTGGCCTAAAAGCTGGGGACCGTGCAAACCTTGTCATCAGCCTGCCGGAAGGGGCGGTCAATACGCTGGACTTTGAAGTTGTTGGAGTATTCCAGAGTTTCTCCAAGGACTTCGATGCGCGTGCTGTGCGGATACCGCTTGCCGCAGCACGGACGCTGATGGACAACGCTTCCGCGCATGTTTTGGTTGTCGTTCTCGACAAGACGGAGGATACCGATCTGGTTCTCGACAGGCTGCGAGCTCGATTGAGCGGGAACGAATATGAGCTGGTTTCTTGGCGGAGCCTCTCGGATTTCTATGAGAAGACGCTCAAACTCTACGATCGCCAGTTTGGCGTGTTGCGCCTCATCATCCTGTTGATGGTTCTTCTCAGCGTAGCGAACAGCGTAAACATGACACTCTTCGAGCGCACTCGTGAGTTCGGTACCATGCTCGCGATTGGCGATCGTCCCGGGACGGTGTTTCAACTTGTCGTTACTGAAAACGCGCTGATAGGCCTTATCGGAGCGGGGTTTGGAATAGCGGTTGGTTGCGCCGCCGCCTTGGCGATTTCTGCAATCGGCATCCCGATGCCGCCGCCCCCCAACTCAAACCTCAACTATACGGCGTTTATTCGCCTCGTCCCGCTTGATGTTCTTGTGGCTGGGACTGTTGGTTTTGCTGCTGCGCTACTTGCGGCCCTGATGCCGGCATGGCGCGTGTCGCGCATGAAGGTCGTAGATGCTCTTCGTCATGGCGTTTAAATTTACGTATGCCTGTACAGAACCGGGGTGAGGTATCCCTTCCTCGTTTGCGATGGTGTCCAAGAATCCGTACGGCAGCGTGTTTTTTTCGTAACTTTTTGACAATAAGCTTGTCGGATAGCGGCTTTCGAGAAGCGACTGCGCCACATCTTCATGTGGATATCCGGCTAAGTGTGCATTAGTTGTTTCGTTTGGTGGTCGGGCGGGTGTACTGTTACGGAATCGGTGTGCCATGCCCGAGCTTCCGTTGTGCGATTCGAAAGCTTAGGGGCCACATACACGGAGCGATTGTGGAACCTCTTTTGCTACTTGGTGAAAAGGACGACGGGGCGTGGCGATGCTTAACTCGGGACGTGTTATTCTTCCCGGTTATGATGAACAGCTTGAGGTAGGTGCTCGCGGCTTTTGTTTTCATACGCTTCATTGTTCGCGTTCTTATGACCGCTATCGATTAGAGGAGAATGATATGTTTGTCGGCCTGCATAACGGTGTCGTTGCGGCGCTTCGCTGGTTTCTGATTGGTGCGCTGGGGATTGCCGTCTTCGGTTGCGCAACGGGTCATCCTCCCGCACCTTCCGCTGCGGCATCTTCGGACTACAACTACATCATCGGTCCAGGCGACACCGTGAATATCGTCGTATGGCGGAACCCCGAGTTGTCCATGTCCGTGCCGGTGCGCCCCGATGGAAAGATCACCGCACCGTTGGTTGAGGACTTACCAGCAATGGGGAAGGATGCCACAACCTTGGCACGCGATATTGAAGCGGCTATCGGCAAGTTCATTCGCGACCCGGTGGTTACCGTTATTGTCACGGCATTTGTCGGACCCTATGCCGAGCAGATCAGAGTCGTCGGTGAGGCGGCAAAGCCGCAAACCCTTCCGTATAAGCAGAAAATGACGCTGCTCGACGTAATGATCGCGGTCGGCGGCATCACTGATTTCGCGGACGGTAACGGTACGACTCTTCTGCGTACTTCCGAGGGCAACAAGCAGTACAGCCTGCGCGTGAAGGACCTGATCAAGCGGGGGGACGTGTCGGCAAACGTCGAAATGAAACCTGGTGATGTTCTCATCATCCCGCGCAGCTGGTTCTGATTTTCGGCCGCTATAGTTTCCTCTGTTAACCTGGGGCTGGCTACCCGGCTCCAGGCGTTCCTAACACTACTGAACATAGAGATCGATGGACGAGATCATCCGACAGGCGACGACCATTCTGCGGGGCATGTGGAAGCACCGCTGGCTCGGCATCGTAGTGGCGTGGCTCGTTGCCGCGATAGGTGTGGTCACGGTTCTGCGCATTCCAGACAAATACGAAGCGTCGACGCGTATCTACGTCGACACGCAATCCATTCTCAAGCCCTTGATGTCCGGGCTTGCGATTGAGCCGAACCTCGATCAGCAGATCATGATTTTGAGCCGCACCCTGATCAGTCGCCCGAACATTGAGAAGCTCATTCGGATGGCGGATCTGGATCTCAATATCAAATCGAAGCAGGGACAGGATGCACTCATTGATTCCTTGATGAAGACGCTCACGATCAAGAGCACATCGAGGGATAACCTCTATACGCTCTCGTATAACGACCAAGATCCCGAACGTGCCAAACGGGTTGTCCAATCGCTTGCCTCGATTTTTGTTGAATCAAGCCTGGGCGATAAGCGGAAGGACACGGATTCCGCCAAGAAATTTATCGACGATCAGATCATCGTTTATCAGAAGAAACTTGAAGAAGCCGAGAACCGGCTGAAGGAATTCAAGCTGAGAAATATCTCCATGCAGACGTCGGACGGCAAAGACTACTTTGGCCGGATTGGAGAAGTCAGTGCGGCGCTTGAACGCTCGAAGCTTGAATTGCGTGAGGCAGAGAATGCCAGGGATTCACTCAAACGCCAGATAGTTGGCGAAGAACCGGTGTTGCTGCCTGATAATCCGAACGCTAATGCGAACGCTGCCGTGTCTCTGCCGGAAATCGACGGGCGTATCGACGCGATGAAGCGCAATCTCGATGGTTTGTTGCAACGGTATACCGAGCAACACCCTGACGTTGTCGGCACCCGCCGCATGATCCACGAACTGGAAGAGCAGAAGCGCCAGGAAATTGCATCGAGAAAGAAAATCGACCCGGCTAGTCCTGCGTCGTTGCTGAACAACAATCCGGTTTACCAGCAGCTCAAGTTGGCGTTGGCGGAAAATGAGGCAACGGTCGCCTCGTTGCGCGTGAGAGTGGCGGAGTATCAAGCACGTTACAACCAGTTGAAAGACGCGATGAAGCTTGTTCCGCAACTTGAAGCGGAGTACAGCCAACTGAATCGCGACTATGACATCAACAAAAGGAATTACGAAAGTCTGGTTTCCCGGCGCGAATCGGCGACCTTGTCGGGAGAGATGGAGGCGAGCGCCGGCGGTGTGGACTTCCGGTTGATCGACCCTCCGCGTGTTTCTCCGCGCCCAGTTTCTCCAAATCGTCTACTGCTTGTGCCGCTTACACTGGTTTTGGCTTTGGCAGCCGGGTTCTTTGTCGCTTTTGCTGCAAGCCAGATAAGGCCCGTGTTCTTCGACGCCAGGGCGCTACGGGAATTGACGGGGTTGCCGTTACTGGGCTCCGTATCTCGGCGAGCCGACGACGCAGCGAGAACAAAGGAAAAGAGGGACTTCAGGCGTTTTATTGCCGCCTCCGCATCGTTAGTCTGCGCCTATGGTGCCGGTATCGCGGTGTTGTTCCTTATTTCGATCCGGACTGCTTGAGGAAGAACGAATGAGCCTGATTGAACAAGCGGCGCAACGGCTGGAGCAATTGCGTCAGGCTGGCGTAGATATCCCGTCGAGCCCGGAAGAGAAAGTGCCTGAGAAGACGGAACGACGGGCGCCTTCTACCGGACGGGTCGAAGCACGGGAAAACACAGTGGATTTGCCTCGCGAGACGTCGAGTCCTGCGAATGACGTGCCCGTGTCACGGCGGGTTGACTTGGATATGGATTCGCTTTCGAGAGCAGGCATCATTCGCCCAGATGCGCCGCGGTCCCGTCTTTCTGACGAGTACCGCGTCGTGAAGCGCCCGTTGATCGACAATGCCATGGGCAAGGGAGCGGCGAAGGTCAAGGACGGTAACCTGATCATGATCACCAGCGCTTTGCCTGGTGAGGGCAAGACGTTCACGGCAGCTAACCTTGCGGTTAGCATCGCCATGGAGCTCGACAACACGGTTATGCTGGTGGACGCGGATGTGGCACGACCGACGTTGCTCAAAGTTCTCGGCGTGCCGCCAACCCGAGGATTACTCGACGTTCTTGTGGACGATACCGTCGATTTGGCGCAAGTCCTGCTGCGTACGAATATCGAGAAACTCACCGTACTGCCGAGCGGAACCCCGCATCCCAGGGCCACTGAACTGTTGGCGAGCGATGCCATGGTTCACCTTCTTGAGGAGATGGCCAGCCGCTATTCAGACCGTATCATTATTTTCGATTCGCCGCCGTTATTGGTGACGACGGAGGCGCGAGCGTTGGCGTCCCATATGGGGCAAGTCGTCGTTGTTGTTAAAGCTGAAAACACCCACGTGGCTGATGTTAAGCACGCCTTGGCCGCAGTTGAAGCCTGTCCCGTTAAACTGATGTTGCTCAATCAGGCAAAACCAACAAAGCTGGATGGCTATGGTTACGGATATGGATACGGTTACGGGTATGGCAACTGAGCATCGTCCTCGCTGGCGGGCCGCCGCGACGCGGATCGCCTATTGCGTGTGCACCGCCTTCGCAGTGCCTGCCGTGGCGGGCGACTGGAAGATCACACCGTCCATCAGTGTTAATGAGACAGCGACGGACAACGTCGGGCTGAAGAACACTAACCAGGAAAGCGATCTTATCTCCGACATCGCGCCAGGCCTTCGCATCGAAGGGACGGGCGACCGTGTGAAAATGCGCTTCAATTACCAGATGCACAATCTGTTCTACGCGAATGACTCGTCGCGTAATCAAACGCAGAACTCGCTTGACGCATCTGGAACGCTGGAAGCTTTGGACGATTGGTTCTTTATCGATGCAACGGGGCGGATCTCCCAGCAGACCATCTCGGCATTTGGGGGGGCGACGCCGTCGGGTGTCAACACCAACTCCGACAATACGACTGAAACCTCAACGTATACCCTTTCCCCGTATTTCCGCGGCCGGCTCGGTGGAGCAGCGGATTACGTGCTTCGCTATACAGCGAAAACAACACGTAGCAAACAAGGTTCGGCGTTCGATTCCGATACCGAGGAGTTATCTGCCAACTTACGAGGTGTAACGGGCTTGTCAGCTCTCGGCTGGGCCTTTGACGCCGACCGTCAATCGCATGACTTTAGCAATGGGCGGAGCAACGAGGCAGATATGGTGCGGGGCACCCTGATATTTCAGTTCGACCCGCAGTTTCGAGTTTCTGTTTTTGGTGGTAGGGAATCGAACGATTACCTGAGCTTGAATTCGGAGAAAGAGAGCCGCACAACGCGGGGTGCAGGATTTGAGTGGGCTCCGACCGAGAGAACACAGATTGCGGCCAAGCGTGAAAAGCGTTTCTTCGGCGATGCAAACGACTTTAGCTTTTCTCACCGAACGGCCGGTACGGCATGGAAGTACAGGGAAAGTAAGGACGCGACCGTTTTACCCAATACGCAATCATCAGGCGGCCTAGGAACTTACTACGACTTGTTCTACAGCCTGTTTGAGTCGGCTATCCCTGATCCCACGGCGCGTGCTGCGTACGTGAATGCCTTGCTCCTCAGTAGCGGTATCTCGCCTACGGCGCAATTGCAGGGTGGTTTTCTGTCGTCCGGCGTAACGCTTCAACATCGCAAAGAGCTTTCTTTCGCGCTTGTTGGCGTGAGGAATACGGTGACTTTTGCCGCGAACCAGAGCGAGTCCGAAAATTTGTCACGCGCACAGGGGATGGGGTTTTACTTGGGCCAGAATCTGGCTGACGTGCAGACGATCAAGCAGAAGGGGGTGAGCGTCAACTGGTCGCACAAGCTCACCGCTCTTTCGTCGTTGACAGGCTCGTTCGCTCGCACGGTAAGCACGGGGTCGGGCGGGAGCATCTCTCCTGAAACGACCCAACGTCTGTTCAACGTCAACTTCACGACCAAGCTCGGACCCAGTACTACTGCCGGGCTGGGAGCGCGCCGAATCGTCGTAGACGGAACGAGTAACTACACCGAAAACTCGCTGACAGGCACTCTGTCGCATCAGTTTTAGCCCCCAGCCATGTACGAGTCTTTTTATGGGCTGACGAGCAAACCGTTTCAGCTCAACCCCGACCCTACCTTCTATTTCGGCAGCAAGCAGCATCGGCGGGCTACGGCGTACCTCGAATATGGCATGCACCAGAACGAAGGTTTTATCGTGGTTACCGGCGAGGTTGGCGCAGGTAAGACGACGATTGTCCGTGGCCTGTTGAACAAGCTTAATTCAGCCAAAGTAGTCGCGGCGCAACTCGTCAGCACGCAACTCGATGCCGAAGATACGTTGCGCATGGTCGCGGCGGCGTTCGGCGTTCGTACCAGGGATCTCGGAAAGTCGGACGTCCTCTTGGCGCTGGAAGCTTTCTTGGTCGACGTGACTCGGCAAGGAAAGCGTTGCCTGCTGATCGTCGATGAGGCACAGAACCTAACTCCGCATGCCGTCGAAGAATTGCGCATGCTGTCGAATTTCCAGTTCGAGACGCAGGCGCTGTTGCAGAGTTTCCTGATCGGGCAGCCGGAGTTCCGCAACATCATGCAGAGCCCGCACATGCAGCAATTGCGTCAGCGCGTTATTGCCGCTTGTCATATCGGTCCTATGGATCAGGACGAAACGCGGGCTTACATCGAGCATCGGTTGAAATGCGCTGGTTACAACGGTGACCCGTTATTTGACGAGGCAGCATACGCCGCTGTTTTTGCCTCGAGCGGTGGCGTTCCGCGGCGTATCAATTCACTTTGTGATCGGATCTTGCTGTCAGGGTTTCTTGGCGGAAAGAAACAATTTGGCGTTGCCGATGTCGAGGAAATATCGAAGGAGTTGGGCGAGGAGACCTTGGGGCCGGCTTATCCTGCACGGGGCATAGCGAATACCTTGGGTCAGCCGGATATGGCTTCGAGATTAACGGACAGTTCTCTCCTCGATATCAATCTGTCGAGGCTCGAACTCGATGCCGCTACTGCGGACGAAGCAAGTCGGGCGATCGACGATTTGAAGCACGGAATCACTGAACAGCGGATGGTGCGGCTCGAACGCAGCATGATCCGCATCGAACGAAGCAGCGCGGCTACGCTGGCGCTACTACAGCAACTTGTTAACGCCATCAAAGTGCGGCAACCGGAAAAGGAAGAAAAAGCTTGAACGCTACGATCTGGCCCGTCGGCCTCGGTCCCGTCATCTGTGTTGTCGGCGCACGTCCGAATTTCATGAAGATGGCTCCCATTCTTCGCGCGTTCGCGAATCACGCCCCTTCGATCCCAACGATGCTCGTGCATACCGGGCAGCATTACGACAACGCGATGAACGATCAATTGTTCGTCGATCTACGTTTGCCTCGGCCAGACATCAACCTCGAGGTCGGTTCGGGAAGTCACGCCGTGCAGACGGCTGAAGTGATGCGTCGTTTCGAACCCGTGCTGGACGAGCACAAGCCGTCCTGCGTCCTCGTCGTCGGTGATGTGAATTCGACGCTTGCTTGCACGTTGGTCGCCGTAAAGAAAGGCATTCCGGTTGCGCATGTTGAGGCCGGCTTGCGTAGCTATGATCGGGGTATGCCAGAGGAAATCAACCGCGTACTCACCGACCAGATTGCCGATCTCCTCTATACCACCGAGCGAAGCGCACTCGACAACCTGTTGCGCGAAGGTATCGTTGGCGAGCGCGTGCGTTTTGTCGGCAATGTGATGATCGACTCGCTTCTGTTCAACCGGGAAGTGGCGCGTTCCCCTGAAAAGACGTTACTTTCGGCCAAGGCCGATATCTCGGTTATCAACGGGCCCCAAGGCTACGGAGTCGTCACGCTGCATCGCCCGTCGAACGTCGATGAGGCTGAGACGTTAAGGTTCTTGCTCGGTGTGTTGCGAGAAGTATCGACGAAACTACCGCTCGTGTTTGCCATGCATCCGCGAACCCGCGCCAATATCGAGCGGTTCGGCCTTGCAGACATGGTGGCAGGCGATCGTATCGTCTGCTTGCCGCCTCAAGGCTACCTTGAAATGCTCGGTCTAATGGCGAAAGCCAAGGTCGTGCTGACCGACTCTGGTGGGCTACAGGAGGAGACGACCGCCCTTGGCGTGCCGTGCCTGACAATCCGTGAGAACACGGAGCGGCCAATTACCGTCGAACAGGGCTCGAACACCATGGTGGGACGCGACCGGATGGCGATTCTCGGCGGTGTGGAAGAGGTGCTAGCCGGCGGTGGAAAACGTGGTCGAATCCCCGAGTTATGGGATGGCCATGCGGCGGAAAGGATTGCCGACGATTTGGCGCGATGGCTGATCGGACGACATCTCGCGACCTAGAACAGCATAACTAAGGCCGCGATGACCAAGAACACGATCACTAATGCGCTGACCATCGACGTCGAGGATTACTTTCAGGTCTCTGCGCTGGCTCCCTATATCCCTCGCGAGGAGTGGGATTCGAGAGCATGCCGCGTAGAGCGCAATGTTGAACGCATTCTGAACTTGCTCGATAAGCACAGTGTGAAGGCGACATTTTTCACGCTTGGTTGGATTGCGGAGCGCTACCCGTGTTTGATCCGCGCAATCGTTGACGGCGGGCATGAATTGGCAAGCCACGGCTACGGGCACCAACGGGCCAGCGACCTCAGTGAAGAGCTGTTTTTCGCCGATATCGAGTCGGCGAAACGGTTGCTCGAGGATTTGTCCGGACACGAGGTTAAGGGGTACCGAGCCCCTAGTTTTTCTATCGGCAAGCGTAATCTTTGGGCGTTTGATTGTCTCGAGCGGGCGGGGTATCGATACAGCTCGAGCATCTATCCGATTCGGCATGATCACTACGGCATGCCCGATGCGCCGCGCTTCGCGCATAGCGTTCGTGTTGGTCTGCTTGAAGTTCCGGTCACGACGGCGCGCTTCTTCGAACGCAACTGGCCGGCGAGCGGTGGCGGGTACTTCCGCCTCATGCCTTACGCGGTATCGCGTTGGCTGTTGCGTCGCGTCAACGATATCGATTGCCAGGCCGCCGTATTTTACTTCCATCCCTGGGAGATCGACTTCGAACAACCGCGCATCAAAGGCATCGATGCCAAGACGCGCTTCCGGCATTACCTCAACCTGCATCGGACGGAGCAGCGCCTCGAACGCCTGTTGGCGGATTTTTCGTGGGGGCGCATGGACGAAATCTTCCTGGAACAGGCCACAGCTTCCAGGGACCGCTTCTGATCGGAGGCGCGCAATGAAAATGGCAAGTGAAGAGGTGCGGGCCGATGCAGATCGGTTACGGGTAAGCGTGAAACGGCTCCTATCCGTGGACGAAGCTGGGGGACGGCGATGGGACGCGTTCGTCAATACGTGCCCTCGGGCAACTTTTTTTCACCGGGCGGCGTGGCAGAGAATCATTGAAGAGATTTTCAAGCACCCCACCTATTTTTTATACGCCGAACGCGGCGACATCATTGAAGGCGTTCTCCCTCTTGCACACGTCAAGAGCCTGATGTTCGGAAACGCGCTGGTCTCCCTTCCTTTCGCTGTCTATGGCGGTATCGCCGCCAATAGCGAGGAGGCCGCTCAAATGCTTGAAAACGAGGCGCAGGCGTTGGCGATTGAGTTGGGTGTCGAACACCTGGAATTCCGCAACTGCGAGCAACATCATGCGGACTGGCCCCGCCAGGATTTGTATGTGACATTCCGCAAGACGCTGGAACCCGATGTCGAAGCCAACATGCTTACCATCCCGCGCAAGCAGCGCGCCATGGTGCGCAAGGGAATCAAGAACGGGTTGCGCAGCGAGATCGACAATACGGCGGACCGATTCTTTTCCCTGTACGCAGACAACGTTCATCGGCACGGCACGCCGGCGTTGCCGAAGCGATACTTCGACTCGCTCCAGCGCGTTTTTGGTGACGACTGCGAGATTCTGACCGTCGTCGGTCCGGAGGGTCGCCCACTAAGCAGTGTCCTTAGCTTCTACTTCCGGGACGAGGTCCTGCCGTACTACGCCGGTGATGACCTGTCCGCGCGAGAATTGGCAGGCAATGACTTCAAGTACTGGGAGCTTATGCGTCGGGCTTGCGAACGCGGAATTCGCGTGTTCGATTACGGGCGAAGCAAGCAGGGGACCGGCTCCTATGCCTTCAAGAAGAACTGGGGTTTCGAACCGCAGCCGTTGTATTACGAATACTGTCTCTACAAGCGGGAAGGGATTCCCCAGAATAACCCGAACAATGCGAAATACCGCCTGCTTATCGAAGCGTGGCGTCGCATGCCCATCGGCCTTGCCAACTGGCTCGGTCCATTCATCGTTCGTAATCTAGGGTGAGCGCGTGGCAAAGATTCTGTATCTCGTCCATCGTTTGCCTTATCCCCCGAACAAGGGCGACAAGGTACGCTCATTCCATTTGCTCAAGCACCTCGCGAAGGATCACCGCATCTACCTCGGGACGTTCATAGACGATCCGGAGGACGAGGCCTATCTGGATACGGTGCGCGGCTATTGCGCGGATGCGTACGTGGCCAAACTCAACCCTCTGTTGGCAAAAGCGAAAAGCCTTGTGGGCCTGCTGAGCGGCGAGCCGCTTACCTTGCCGTACTACCGGGACCCCGGTTTGGCCGGGTGGGTACGGCGTACGGTCGAGACGCTGACCGTGGATGCGGCGGTGGTTTTTTGTTCCGCCATGGCACCCTATATACCCGATATGTCCCGGCTGCGGACCCTTGTCGATTTCGTCGATGTCGATTCGGCAAAATGGACGCAGTACGCGCCAAACCATCGCTGGCCAATGTCCTGGCTCTATCGTCGCGAGGGTGAGCGTCTATTGGAGTTCGAGCGTTCGGTGGCGCGGCGCGCAGCACGTTCGTTTTTTGTTACCGAAAACGAGACGGCTCTGTTCGTGAGCCGCGCCCCTGAATGTGTGGACAAGGTCGAGGCCATCTGCAATGGCGTCGACGCCGATTTTTTTTCCCCCGAGCACGACTTGGAATCGCCCTATGCGCCGGGAGAAATTCCGCTCGTGTTTACCGGTGCCATGGATTACTGGCCGAACATTGATGGTGTCAGCTGGTTTGCACGCGAGGTGTTGCCCACGCTCCTCAAACGCAGTCCGCAATTGCGGTTCTACATCGTCGGGCGCAGCCCGGCACCGGCGGTAACGGCGCTCGCCGACGAGCACGTCGTGGTTACCGGTACCGTACCCGACATTCGACCGTACCTGCGTTACGCCCGGGTGGTTGTGGCGCCATTGCGCGTCGCACGGGGCATACAGAACAAAATTCTCGAAGCCATGGCGATGGCGGTACCGGTTGTTGCGGCCGCAGAATGCGCCGGAGCTGTCGACGCGGTCCCGGGCAAAGACCTTCTGACGGCGGGCGCGCCCGAGGAATTCGTCTGTCATGTTGAAAGGCTGCTGGACGATGCGGCGGAAGCCGAGGTGATGGGGCGAGCCGCACGGCGCCGGGTGCTCGAACGTTACAGTTGGGACGCGCATCTGGCGCGTATCGATGATCTGCTGCTTCAGGAGGGATCTGCGAACCCAGCAGGAGCCGCGGCATGAATGCCCGGGAAACATTGGGTGAAGAGCGGATCAGCGATAGCCGGCCGCTCGTGGTGCATGTGATGTACCGGTTTGATGTCGGTGGGCTCGAAAACGGCATTGTGAACCTCATCAACCATATGCCGCGCGACGCGTATCGGCATGCCATCGTGTCGTTGACCGACGTGACGGATTTCCGGCAGCGTATTCGTCGCGACGACGTCCAATTTGTAGCGCTCGAGAAGCCACCCGGTCATGCCTTATGGATCTATCCCAAGATCTACCGCGTCTTCCGCCAATTGCGACCGGCCATCGTTCATACCCGCAATCTCGGGGCGCTCGAGGTCGTTGTCCCGGCCTGGGCCGCGGGAGCGGCGATTCGTATTCATGGAGAACACGGACGGGATGTCTCCGATATGGACGGGACGAATCGGAAGTACCAGTGGATTCGCCGGCTTTACCGTCCGTTCGTGACTTATTACATAGCGCTATCGCGCAACCTGGCCCACTATCTGACCCATACGATCGGAATACGGCAGGACTGCGTTGAGCATATCTACAACGGTGTGGATACGGTGCGTTTCCAACCGTCAGATACGAGACAGCCGATTGCTGGTTGCCCTTTCAATGATCAGAACCATTGGCTAGTCGGCACCGTCGGCAGGATGCAGCCGATCAAGGATCAGCCGACGCTGGTGCGGGCGTTTATCCGGGCGTTGGAGATCGCGCCGGAATTGAAGGCTTCGCTGCGTCTCGTTTTGGTCGGGGACGGTCCGCTGAAAGCTCAGTGCGAGACTTTGCTGACGGAGGCGGGTTGTCGAGAGATAGCGTGGCTTCCGGGTGAGCGCGGCGATGTTCCCGATGTGCTGCGCGGACTCGATTGCTTTGTACTGCCGTCGTTGTCGGAAGGCATCTCGAACGCGATTCTCGAAGCCATGGCCAGCGGTCTGCCGGTCATTGCGACCGATGTCGGCGGTAACGGAGAACTCGTCGTCGCAGGCGAAACCGGCGAGTTGGTTCCGGTGAGCGACGTAGATGCCATGGCCCAAACCATCGTCGCCTATGCGCGCGATCGCGGGCGAGCGAAGCGGGCCGGACGCGCAGGGCGCGAACTCGCAGAGCGTCGCTTCAGTCTGACGGCGATGGTGCAGAGCTACCAGTCGTTGTACGACCGTCTGCTGGGCTCGCACCGTACGGAGCCCGGCTTTGCCGGCGAAAGAGCGCCCACAGCGCGGAGTTGAATGAAGAAAAGTGAGTTACCGATATGTGCGGAATAACGGGCATCTTCGATATCCGCGGTAGGCGTGACATCGAGCGCGCGGTGCTCACGCGCATGAATGAGTCGCAACACCATCGCGGTCCGGTAGAGGGCGGCCTGCATATCGAGCCTGGCGTGGGTCTTGGCCATCGCCGCTTGTCCATCATCGACCTGTCGACGGGGCAGCAGCCCTTGTACAACGAAGATGGGACCGTCTGTATCGTCTTTAATGGCGAAATCTACAACTACCAGGAACTAATTCCCGAACTGAAGGCGCTCGGGCACGTTTTTCATACGCGCAGCGACACCGAGGTGATCGTGCACGCGTGGGAAAGCTGGGGCGAACAGTGCGTCCAGCGTTTCCGCGGTATGTTTGCGTTCGCGCTCTGGGATCGCTCCCGGCAAACGCTGTTTCTGGCCCGCGACCGGCTTGGCGTCAAGCCGCTCTATTATGCGCAGCTTCAGGACGGCACATTCCTTTTCGGATCCGAGCTCAAGTCGCTGCTCGCCCACGGCGGCCTCGACCGGACGATCGATCCTCTCGCGGTTGAAGAATACTTCGCGCTCGGCTACGTCGCGGAGCCGCGCACCATCTTCCGCCAGGCGAGGAAGCTTCCACCGGCTTGCACTCTGCTGGTCAAGCGCGGGGAGCCGGTGCCCGAGCCAAGGGAATACTGGGATGTGCGGTTTACCTTAAACAACCCGGTGAGCGTTGAGGACGCCTGCGCCGAACTCAATCGACGACTTAACGAATCGATCCGGCTGCGCATGATTGCCGAGGTGCCGCTTGGGGCGTTCCTTTCGGGTGGCGTGGATTCCAGCGCCGTCGTCGCGTTAATGGCAGGGATGTCGGATGGTCCTGTTAATACCTGCTCCATCGCATTCGCCGAGAAGGCCTTCAATGAGTCTGAGTTCGCACAGGCGGTCGCGGATCGCTACCGGACGAATCACCGGGTGGAGACGGTCGAGAGCGACGATTTCGATCTGATTGATCGCCTGGCCCGGCTCTATGACGAGCCGTATGCCGACAGCTCGGCGATTCCAACGTATCGGGTCTGCGAACTGGCACGCAAGCACGTGACCGTGGCGCTTTCGGGAGATGGCGGCGACGAGTCATTCGGCGGTTATAGCCGTTATCGGCAACACCTCGCGGAGGAACTGCGGCGCAAAGCACTGCCTCGAGCCATTCGCGAACCGCTGTTCGGTTTCCTCGGCCGTGTTTATCCCAAGGCGGATTGGGCGCCGCGCGTTTTCCGGGCCAAAACGACATTCGAGAGTCTCGCGCGCGGGCCGGTGCAGGATTACTTCAACACAGTATCCGTCTTGCGAGCGCCAATGCGGGAGCGCTTGTTCAGTACTCGTTTCAAGGCCGAGATCGCGGGCTACGACGCCTCGCAAGTCTTTGATCGCCACGCGGCCCGGGCCGACACCGACGATCCTCTTGCGCTCATCCAGTATCTCGACTTGAAGACCTATCTTGTCGGCGACATCAACACCAAGGTGGATCGTGCGAGCATGGCACACGCGCTCGAGGTCCGTGAGCCGCTGATGGATCACGAACTCGTCGAATGGCTGGCGACCTTGCCGTCCTCTCTGAAAATCAGGGGCCAGGAGGGAAAGCATTTACTCAAGACGGCAATGAAACCGTACTTGCCACACGATGTCCTCTACCGCCCGAAAATGGGTTTTGCCGTTCCGTTGGCGCGTTGGTTTCGCGGTCCGCTACGCGAACGTGTTCGGGAGTCGCTTCTCGGCTCTCGACTTGCGGATACCGGTTGGTTCAACCGCCCGTATCTTGAACGACTCATCGACGTTCATCAGTCGGGTGCCCAAGATTACAGCGCCTCCTTGTGGTCGCTGCTGATGTTCGAAGCCTTTTTACGCAACGTCCTGGACACGACGCAGCAGCCGACCGTGCGGGGCCTTGAAGAAGCGGAAGTCGTTTCATGAGCTTGCGGATTCTGCACGTCCTCGATCATTCGATTCCGCTGCATAGCGGCTATACGTTCCGCACGCTTTCGATCCTGCGCGAGCAACGCAAGCGGGGTTGGGAAACGTTTCACCTGACGACACCGAAACACGTCGGGTGCTCGCTCATGGAAGAGGATGTCGAAGGGTGGCACTTCTTTCGGACGCCCGGTGTTGGTGGCGGCATTAACCGGTTGCCGGTCCTTGGCGAACTGGCACTGATCCGTCGAGTTGAAAAGCGCCTCCTCGAGGTGGTGCGCAAAGTCGGGCCGGATATCCTGCATGCGCATTCGCCCGTTCTGAATGCGATCCCTGCTTTGCGCGTCGGCCATCGGCTTGGGATTCCAGTTGTCTACGAAGTTCGCGCCTTCTGGGAGGATGCGGCCGTTGACCATGGGACGACGCACGAAGGCAGCGCGCGGTACCGAATGACGCGCAATCTCGAAACCTGGGCACTAAAGCGAGCCGATCACGTTACGACGATTTGCGAGGGGCTGCGTTCAGACATCTTGGCGCGTGGTGTTCCGCCCAACCGTGTGACGGTGATCCCGAATGCTGTCGACGTTGATGCCTTCGATACGACAGGTGTCCCCGATGAAGCCTTGAAGGCCGAACTGGGCCTGGCCGGTTGCACTGTCGTTGGTTTCATTGGGTCTTTCTACGCGTACGAAGGACTCGACCTCTTGCTCGAAGCTTTTCCGCTGGTCTTGTTCCGGCTTCCCGACGTGCGGCTGCTGCTGGTCGGCGGTGGTCCTCAAGAAGCGGCGCTGAAGGAGCGCGTGAAGCGGCTGAAGATCGAAGACAAAGTTGTCTTCACGGGGCGCGTTCCTCATCAGGAGGTACAGCGCTACTACGACCTCATCGACGTACTGGCTTATCCCCGTCACTCGATGCGCTTGACGGAACTCGTGACACCGCTCAAACCGCTGGAAGCGATGGCCCAAGGTAGGTTGTTCGTGGCCTCCGATGTGGGCGGGCATCGGGAACTGATCCGCGACGGTGAGACCGGTGTCCTTTTCCATGCAGGAAGCGCAAGCTCGTTGGCCGAGTCGATCACCAAACTGTTGGCCAAGCGCGAGTATTGGCCTGAACTACGTACGGCCGGCCGCCAATTCGTGGAGAAGGAGCGTAACTGGGAGAACTCGGTCGGCCGTTACCAGGCGGTGTATGAAAGTCTGTGTGGCGGAGGACTGGCGTAATGTCCCTCTTCGGGATGCGCCTGGCGCTTGTCGGGCCGTTGCCGCCGCCATCAGGAGGCATGGCGACGCAGACGTTGCAATTGGCGGAACTGCTCAGGAACGAAGGGTTGCAGGTTGACCTCATCCAGACGAACCCGGCTTACCGTCCCGCCTGGATCGCGTATGTTCCTGTTCTGCGTGCCCTTTTTAGACTCATGCCCTATCTTCTCGCGTTGTGGCGACGTGCTGCGCAGTGCGACCTTTTCCACGTGATGGCAAATTCGGGCTGGTCTTGGCATCTGTTTGCCGCACCGGCGATCTGGATTGCACATCTGCGCGGGAAGCCGGTCGTTGTGCACTACCACGGCGGTGAAGCGGAGGCGTTTCTCGGGCAGTCGGCTCGCTGCGTATCGTTGAGCTTGCGGCAGGCGAGCGCGTTGATCGTGCCGTCGGGGTTTCTTAAATCCGTGTTCGGCCGCTTTGGTCTGGCGGCGATGATCGTTCCCAACGTCGTCGACCTTTCGTGCTTCAACCACGCGCGTCCTCCTCTTGGCGCACGTCGAAACTTCTTTGTGCCGCGCAATCTGGAGCCAGTCTACGACAACGAGACCGCGCTGCAGGCGTTTGCCGTGGTACATCGCATTTACCCGGATGCGCGCCTGACCATCGCCGGATCAGGGCCTTCCGAAGTATCTCTGCGGGCAATGGCACGAAGTCTCGGCGTCGACAGTGCTGTGGAGTTTGCCGGTCGCATGGACAGGCAAGCGATGGCTAGTGCTTATCAACGTGCGGCTGTCGTCGTCAACCCGAGCCTTGCGGACAACATGCCCGTATCGATACTGGAAGCCTTGGCAAGCGGGGTCCCTGTCGTCAGTACCGATGTCGGCGGAATCCGATACCTGGTGAAGCACGAGCATAGCGCTTTGCTCGTTCCGCCACGCTCGCCAAAAGCCATGGCCGAAGCGATGTTGCGCCTGATGGATGATGTCGCCCTGTCCGAGCGTCTTGTCGGCAATGGGCTCACCGAAGCACAAAAGTATACGTGGTCCCGGGTGTGGCCTGTTTTGTCCGACGTGTATCGCACGGCCGCGCGACCGAGCCTGGAGCAGTGGGAGACACAATAATGAGCCTTTACACCTCGTTGGTGGCCAACCTTTTGTTCCCCTTGCAGGAAAAGCTGAAAGGGCATGGTACGGTGGCGATCCGCCGGGCAATGGATGAATCGCAGTGGTGGCCGAAAGAGCGTCTCGATGCTCTCCGCCTGCAGCGGCTACGCGATTTGCTCACGAAGGCGACCGAACATGTGCCGCATTACAGGGATTGCTTCCGGCGCATCGAGTTCGATCCGAAGGCGATTACCTCACTCAAGGATCTGGAGCACCTGCCTTTTCTCACCAAAGCCGTTATTCGCGCAGAGGGCGACCGCATGAAGTCTGCCGTCGCCCATGATCTTGCCCGATTCAATACCGGCGGGTCGTCTGGCGAGCCGTTGATCTTCTTCATCGGCAACGAACGGGTGAGCCACGATGTGGCGGCGAAGTGGCGTGCGACCCGTTGGTGGGACGTGGATATCGGCGATCCCGAGATCGTTGTTTGGGGATCCCCGATCGAACTGGGTGCTCAGGATCGCGTGCGGGGCTTGCGCGATGCACTGATGCGGACCGAACTATTGCCTGCGTTCGAGATGTCGGATGCGAATGTCTCCCGCTTTGTCGAGCGTATCAGGGAGCGCCGCCCCAAGATGGTTTTTGGCTACCCGTCGGCGATTAGCCATATCGCCTCGCACGCCAAGAAACAGGGAGTTCGGCTCGACGATCTGGGAGTCAAGGTCGTCTTCTGTACGTCCGAGCGGTTGTACGACCATCAACGGGAGGTCATTTCTGCGGCCTTCAGTTGCCCGGTTGCCAACGGCTACGGCGGGCGCGACGCCGGATTCATTGCCCATGCGTGCCCTGCGGGGGGCATGCATATTACGGCGGAAGACGTGATCGTCGAAATCATCGACGAGCAAGGAAACGTTCAGCCGACCGGCGTAGCTGGAGAAATTGTCGTGACGCACCTGGCTACGGCGGACTTCCCCTTCATTCGCTACCGGACAGGCGACATTGGGACGTTGTCTGATGAAGCGTGCCCGTGCGGTCGTGGGTTGCCGTTGCTGAAGGACATCCAGGGCCGGAGCACGGACTTCGTCGTGGCTTCGGATGGAACGGTCATGCACGGGCTGTCGCTCGTGTACATTCTGCGCGATATTCCGGGCATGAAGGCTTTCAAGGTCATTCAGGAAAGCCGGGAACTGACGCGTGTCCTCATGGTCACTGAACCGCCGTTCACTGAAAACCGGATTGCTGACGTGATCACAGGATTCAAACAACGGCTTGGAAGCTCTGTCGAGGTACAGGTGGAGCTGGCCCAAAGCATACCCGCCGAAGCGTCGGGGAAATTCCGCTATATCGTAAGTCACGCCATCCAAACAGCCTAGAACGGAGCTGTTGCTTCTATGCGCGATCTCTTCGTAACCATCGTCTTCTTCGGCTCGCTCGCCTTAGCGTTGCGGCGGCCATACGTGGCGGCATTGCTGTGGGTCTGGATCGGGCTGATGAATCCGCACCGTCTAGGCTGGGGCTTCGCGTACAACTTCCCCTTCGCAATGATCGCCGCCTGTGTGTTGCTGGGTGCGATCCTGATCAACCCGGGAAAAACCCGTTGGCCGAAAGGGACCACGGTTTTCTTTCTCGTGGCACTGACGGCATGGATGGGAGTGACGACGCTCGGAGCCATTGTGTTCAGCACGAGCGTTACCCATTACATTGAAACGCTGAAAGTTCTGTTGATGACGCTCGTCGTCGCAGCGGTCGTACGGTCTCGAGAAGAAATCCTCGGCTTGGTTGCCGTTGTGACGGGTTCCATTGCCTTCTTTGGCATAAAAGGAGGAGTGTTCACGATCATGACCGGCGGCAACCATCTGGTCTGGGGACCGCCGATGAGTGTCATCGAAGGGAATAACGAGTTGGCGGTGGCGCTCATTATCACCGTGCCGTTTCTTTACTATCTGGCGACGCATGTGCCGTTGATCAAGCAAATGCCGTTCTTCCGTTGGTTCTCAACGCGCTTGTTAACCACTGGGTTCTACGCGGCGATTCCGTTGTGCCTAATTTCAGCATTGGGAAGCCATTCGCGCGGCGCCTTGTTGGCAATGGCGGCCATGGGGTCGGTGCTGTGGTGGCGAAGCAAATCCAAGATTTCACTGGGCATCGTTTTCGTGTTGATGTCTGCGGTGGCCCTGGTCTTCATGCCCGAGGGCTGGACGGAGCGCATGCACACCATCAGCACCTACGAGGAAGATGCCTCCGCGATGGGCCGCATCAACGCCTGGACGATGGCGATCAACATCGCGAATGATCGGCTACTAGGGGCTGGATTCGAGACCGCTTCTCCGCCTATCTACATGCAGTACGCCCCGAACCCGAACTTCGTCATTGTGGCGCACAGCATTTATTTTCAGGTGCTCGGAGAACACGGATACATCGGCCTTCTGCTCTATCTGACCTTCTGGTTCCTGACATATCGGTTGGCAGGGCGCGTCGTGCGCATTACGACGGGGAAACCGGAATTTGAATGGGCCAACATCCTCGGCTCGATGGCGAAGGTCAGCCTGGTCGGATTCGCCGTGGGCGGCGCTTTCCTCAGCCTGGCTTATTGGGATATGCCGTTCTACATCATGGTGATTTTGCTGTGTACCGAACGGCTCGTCGGCGATCAATTGGCCGAGGATGCGCGCTGCACTGCGGCCGCTGGGGCCGTTGGATTCGCTGCCTCGGGACGACAGGAAGCGGCCATGGCTTACTCGGGCAGCCGGTAGCGCGGAGGGCATGATCTTGAATAGCGATTCCAAAGTGCTGAACCTCACCGAGGACACAGTGACCTCCCGGCGCCTGGCATGGGCAGCTGTGGGTGCGGCCTGGGGCGCTATTCTTTTCGCCTACCGAGACCAGGTGGCGTTGATTGTCGAGGCTTGGGAGACGCTTCCTTCGCACGCACATGGTTATGTGGTGATGCTTGTCGTGGCCTACCTGGCATGGGGCAAACGAGAACTGTTGCGAGGTGCGCCGTTTGCTCCATCGAAAGCTGGTTTCGCCGCGGCGCTCGTAGCGGGCCTGGCCGGCTTTGCGGGAGAGTTGGTTTCTGCGGGAGTGGTGGTCCAGTTTGCGCTGGTGTTTATGCTCCAGGCGGCGGTGTGGGCGATTCTTGGCTGGCGTGCGTTCCGAATTCTCGCCGGGCCGTTGTGCTTTCTGCTTTTTGCCATTCCGTTCGGCCACGATATTTTGCCGACGCTGATGGACTGGACCGCCAACGCCACGGTCGTCGGGCTGCGCGCCAGTGGGGTGCCGGTACTACAACAGGACCGTTATTTCGTCATCCCGAGTGGTAGTTGGTCGGTCGTCGAAGCCTGCTCGGGGATTCGCTATCTGCTGACTTCCTTCTTTGTCGGGTCGATTTTTGCCTACATCACCTACTCGCGCTGGCAAAAGCGCGTGTTGTTCATCGTCTGGATGATCATCCTTCCGCTGCTCGCCAACTGGCTGCGTGCATACGTCATCGTCATGGCGGCGCACCTCTCGAACAATCAGTGGGGGTTGGGACTGTCGCACCTCGCTTTCGGCTGGGTAATCTTCGCTGTCAGCGTCATCGGTAGCTTTTATGTCGGCTCCACTTGGCGGGATGAAGAACCCTTACGGAAAGCTGGGCCACTCGCGCGTGCTTCTTCCGGAAAAGTGTCGTTGGGTGCCGCGATCGTAATGATTGCCATAGCGGCGGGGTGGACCCAGGCGGCACAAGGCGTCATGAATCCATCGCCGCGGCCCGCTCCCGTGCTCGATCTCACCAAAACGCTCGAGAGCCTGGAAGCGGTTAGGGCAACACTGCCTATGGTGGAGTCACAGTTTGTCGGCGCGAGTGCGGTGCACCGCGGAACCTACCGCTTTGAAGAGGGCGAAATTGGCTTGACTGTCGCGTATTACCGCGATCAGCACCAAGGGGCGGAATTGATCAACGTGAATAACGTCATCGAGCCGAGCCACGTTTGGGGATGGCGGAGTAGTGGACGGATTCCTTCGCCTGCCGAAGGCATTCCCGATCTGCGGGCGGAGTATTACGCAAAGGCGGATGCCGTGGCAGCGGTCGGTACTCTGTACTGGGTGGGTGGGCTTACGACGACGAGCGATGTGATAAGCAAAGTATTCCAGGCCCTGAATCTTGTGACAGGACGCGGAGACGACGGCGCCAGTATCGTGATTACGGCCTCTGGTGTGCCAGGAGATGAAACTTACAGACGAAGGATCGAAGACTTCATTCGTGAGCGATTGCCGACACTGCTCGCTGACCTTGATGCGGTTCATGCGGGGCGAGAGAACCCGCCGCCGCTTATGCAAGCAGGAAGGCCATAGATGGACTCCACATCATCCGCTTGTCTGCTTGTCGCCAGTATCTTCGCGCCAATCCACGGCGGGTCGGCGAACGTCTACGCGAGCCTTTGCCGTTTGTCCCCGCCAGGAACCATCGCCGTACTTGCGGCGGGCCGGTATTACGACCGTCACGAAGAAATCGCGGGATGGCAGGCACATGATCGGCAGTGCGGCTATCCGGTACACAGATTGGATCTGCTCAGGCCGCCAATGCTGCCTGCTCCGCGGAACAAACTGGTTTCCGCATGGCGCTTTCTGACCATCGACATTCCGCTACGCCTGCGCGTGCTGCGCACGGCACTGCAGCTGATCCGTCAATACAATGTTCGCGTCATCTGCCTTGGGGAGCTTATTTCGTCTGCATGGCTCGGCGAGGCATGTCGGAAGCTTACCGGATGCCGCGTCGTTTACTATATCCACGGCGAGGAAGTGACGACGCAATTTGACGCGGGCTCGTTCGGCAATCGCCGGTTGCAGAACCTCAGGCGGGCTGATGCCATCATTGCGGTGAGTCGATTCACACAACGCACGCTGATCGACGATCTCGGCCTGCCTGCCGAACGTGTACATTTGATTGAGAATGCGGTTGATACGAGCCGCTTTTCCCCAGGTTCGGATGACACGGAATTTCGGAAGCGCTGGGGATTACTTGGGAAGCGCCTCGTGGTCGGTGTGGGTCGTCTTGTTCCCCGAAAAGGATTCGACCGCACGATCAGCGGATGGCGGGACGTGGTCGCTAAACACCCGGACGCCCACCTCGTCATCGTCGGCGACGGGCCTCAGCGTCAAGAGCTTGCTCAGGCGGTGGAAGCGGCTGGTCTGTCTGCAAACGTAACGCTTACCGGGCCGCTATCCGATGCCGATCTCGTAGCGGCTTACCGGAGCGCCGATCTCTTCACTATGCCGAATAGAACAATGCCGGATGGCGACACGGAAGGCTTCGGCCTGGTTTTCCTGGAGGCGAACGCATGCGGCCGCGCGGTTGTTGGCGGTCGCGCCGGAGGCGCAGTCGAGGCGGTGCGCGACGGCGAAACCGGCCTGCTCGTCGACGGAGACGATGTCGAGGCGATATCCGCCGCGATCATTCGCCTGCTCTCCGATGACGATCTTCGCCGTCGTCTTGAACAGGGCGGGCTGGCGCATGCCCAGGCCAATAACTGGGTCAGTCGGGCCGCTGAGTTCCAATCGCTATGCCGCGGTTTGACGGCGAATCGAGAGAGTGTGCGGAGATGAAGGCTGAACGTACCTTGCTCGTGGTTGCCGGCGAGTTCCCGCCGCTGAAGACAATTGGCCGGATTCGCACGGTGAAGTTCGTCGAGCATCTGCGGGCCCATGGCTGGAAAGCCATCGTGGTGACGCTGGAGCCATCGGGGCGCGAGCCGAACTACGACGCCAAGCTACTGAACGAAATCGCCGAAGGGGTTGAAGTCATCCGTTTGCCCCTTGTGGACATCGAGGCTCGCATTGCCGAAACGGTAAAGCGCTTGCTGGGTCGTGGGGAAGGCGTAGCCACAGCGCGCGAGTCGGCGTTGGCGGCCACCGGCGGTTCCGGGAGCCCCGTGGCCGTAGCGCCGGCCTCAGCCGCAAAGTCCCCTTCGGTATTCGATCGGGCGCACGGTGCGGTCCGTTGGTTTGTGAAGAACTTCGTCCATATCCCCGACAGTTTTACCCCGTGGGCCAAGACGGCAACCACGGTTTGTCTACGCCTTTGCGCCGAGCGCAAGATCGACGCGATCTACACGACGTTGCCGCCGTTCTCCAGTGCCTTCGTCGGTTATGAAGTGCGGAAAAAAACTGGGCTTCCCTGGATTGCCGATTACCGCGACCTTTGGTATGGCGATGTGCTACGCGAATGGCTACCCGGATGGCGCAAGCAACTTGAGCTTCTGATCGAGAAACGTCTGCTCAAGACGGCAGACATGGTGATCACCGTGTCGGAACCGAAAACCGCTTACATGCAGCGGCTCCATCCAGGCGTCAAAGGACGCTGGGAAACGCTGACCAACGGATACGACGTCGAACTCTACGACGCGAGAACGCGGACCAGGACGTTTGGCGACGGCCAGATCCAGTTCGTCTACACGGGCCGGCTGTTCAAGAACCGTCGGGGTCATGCTTTCGCGGAAGCGCTTGGGCGGATTTATCGCAGTGATCCAGCACTTGTCGAGCAGGTGAGGGTACGTATCCTAGGCGGCGTGGAAAGCGGCATACGGGCGCGCTACGACGAAATCCTGAATCGTTACGGGATTGCTCACCTCTATGATTTCGCCGGAGATGTCGGGTATGCCGACGCCATGAATGCGCAGGTGAATTGCGATTACCTGTTGCTCATCGTCGACACCGGCGAGACGTCGGACGGCGTCATCCCGGGTAAGCTTTTCGAGTACGTTGCCGCGCGGCGCCCGATTTTCGCGCTCTGCGACCCTGGCGCGACACAACAGATCATCGAACGCGCCGGTCTTGGCCGCGCCGTGCCGGCCGAGTCAGTGGACGCCTGCGAATCGATGTTGCGCGAATGGTTAGCCAAGCCGGTACCGGAAGCCGTGGCGAGCGACGATGAGTACTTGGCCCAATTCGACCGGCGCGCGATTACACAACGCTTCGCCGGTCTGCTTGATGAGCTTGTCGCCGGACGGAGGCCGGAGACGGCCTGATGCTGACTAGGTTGAAACCACGCATCAAGGCGCTGGCGGCGAGTACGGTGTTCGCTTACGGGCCGGAGGATTTCGTCGCCAGGCTGAGGAAGTGCGGCGTTCTTCCGGGGGCGACGCTCGTCGTGCATTCTTCGTGGCTCGCTCATAACGGCTTCCGTGGAAAGCCCTCCGACATGGTACGCGCGCTGAAGAGCGCGGTTGGTAACGACGGGCTTCTCGTCATGACATCCATGCCGTATCACAACATAAGTTCGGCGGAGTGGCTCGCCCGGAACAAGCTTCTCGATGTTCGACGTACGCCATCGATGATGGGCTTGTTGTCGGAGGCCTTTCGGCGTTCAGAAGGCGTCGTGCGCAGCCTTAGCGTCACCCACCCGCTGCTGGCTTGGGGAAGCGAGGCGGCTTCTTTCCTGGCCGGCCACGGCGATACGGACCGGCCGTTTGGCGCGACGTCGCCGTTTGCCCGGATGCTCGAACGCAACGCACTGATTCTCGGTATCGACGCGCCGTTCGCGACGTTCACTTTTACTCATTTCGTCGAGGACATGCTGGCCGAAACCTTGCCGGTTCCCTTGTATGAAGCCTCCATGATGTCCGGTCGAGTCGTCGACCAGGACGGCAATGAGCACGTGCAGACGGTCCGAGTACTCGCGACCGCGGCGAACAAGGCCAGGCGCGAACACCGGCTGGTCGAACGCCTGCTTGCCGACGGCACGTTGCATACAGGCCGTATAGGACGCACGGCATTGACCTGGCTCAGAGCTGCTGACGTGGTGCAGGCCGCGCACACGCTCGTTGCCGAAGGCCGTCATTTTTTCGATCCACCTGCCCACCAAGAATAGAACGCTAAGGAAGACCATGGGAATCGTAGAAACCCTCAGGCTTAAGTCGATGGTGCTGAAGGACACCTTTGGCTTGGGAATGACCCACCCGAAGGACAATCGTACCCACCTCGATGCGGCGATCGGCTGGCTCAAGCGCGCGCAGGACGTTACCGGGAACGGTGGCGTAGCGCAAACCTACTTGATTCGTTCACGTCGCTGGGCACCGGCGTACCCTGAGACCACGGGTTACATTATTCCTACGTTCTATCGGTATGCGGCCATCGCCGGAGACGAAGACGCTCGGGTTCGCGCCAAGCGCATGGCGGATTGGGAAATTGAGATCCAGCATCCAACGGGCGGGGTTCTTGCCGGTGCGCTAGGAGATTCCGATCGGCCGACGATTTTCAACACCGGCCAGGTGATTTTCGGTTGGGCGCGCGCCTTCGAGGAAGAGGGCGATGAGCGCTATCGGGAGGCGGCCGTCAAAGCCGCAAATTGGCTCATCGAGGTGATGGACGCGGACGGCTGCTGGCGTAAGTTCGGCTCGCCGATGACCGGAAAACACGTCAATACGTACAACACCCGCACCGCCTGGAGCTTGGCGAGGGTTTACAACATCACCGGCGATCGCAGTTACCTCAACGCGGCAGTCAGGAATGCGGAATGGGCGTTGACGCAGCGCAACGCCGTCGGTTGGCTCGCCCAGAATTGTCTGCAGGACAGTTCGCAGCCGTTTACGCACACGATCGCCTACGCGATGCGCGGGTTGCTCGAAATTGGCGAGGCGAGCGGCCGGTCGAATCTGCTCGCGGCGGCGCAGACCATCGGGGATGCGATGATTGCCGCTTTGCCCGCGAATGGAAAACTGCCGGGGCGTTTTGACGATGGCTGGCATCCGACGGTGGGCTGGTCGTGTCTCACGGGGGATTGCCAACTTGCAATCAACTGGGGCCGCCTCTATCAGATTACGGGAGACAAGAAATACCGCGATGCGACATCGAGAATTCTCGAGTTCGTGAAAATGACGCAACACCTCACCGACCATGGTGCAGACCCGGCGAGTGTGGGCGGTATCAAGGGATCCCACCCGGTCAATGGCGGCTACCACCCGTGGCAATACCCCAACTGGGCCACCAAGTTTTACGCTGACGCACTGATGATGGACGACGCTAACCGCATGGAAGGGCGCGAGTACGTCATCGTGGGGCGGCGGAATGCGTGACGCAAAAGCCCACCGGCGCCCGATTATCGCTTTCGCGCACCATCCGTGGGTCGAGCCGGAATGGATGAACCGACAGCAGCTGCTATCGCGCCTCGGCAAGCGTGGCTGGCCCGTTGTGTATAGCTATGGTGCGCTGGACTGGTGGGAACGCGAATCGGCACGCTGGCGCGTCAGCCCCATGTTCAACCGCATCGAGTTACGCGATGGAATCAGCGATGCGATCCCCGGGAAGATCGGTGCCCGGTGGCAGGGTTCTCTCTGGTTTGACCGGTCGGCCCTGCGTCGGCACGCACGGTTTATCCGGTCGGCGGTGGCGGAACCCGGAGAACGCGTGATCGCAATGCTTTTTGATCCGCGGTTTTTCTCTTATATAGAGCATCTCGAACCCTGTGACGTCGTTTTTCACGCCTATGACGTTTATGCCAGCCAGTCCGGCTGGACCGAGGACGGATCGGCATTGCAGGACGCATTGGTCAAGCGGGCGGCGCTGATCACGGCGTCGTCGGAGGGCATCGCTCGCAGCCTGGGCGCTGAGAACGTTACGGTTTTACCCAACGGGGCGGACATCGATGCCTTTTCGGCGGGATGCGCTTCACCGGAACCCGACGATCTTCGTGGGATTCCCCACCCGCGGATTGGGTACGCGGGGGCTATCAACCGCAAGGTCGATTTCCGATTGATTACCGCCCTGGCGCGGAAAAGACCGGACTGGCACTGGGTGTTGATCGGCCGCATCGAACGAAACGAGATTCTTGCCGACGATTACACGGCACAGCACTTCGCGGAAGCTGAAGGTATGGCGAACGTCCATTTCGTCGGCCAGAAGGATCGTCGCGACGTCCCGGCTTATGTCGGACACATGGACGTGAACACCATGTGTTACCGCTCGGACGATAGTGGCTGGTGGACGGCGTGCTCGCCGCTCAAGTTGCACGAGTATCTCGCTTGTGGTCTGCCGGTCGTCAGCACGCCTTTGGAAGCCGTGCTGCCGTTCTCGAATGTCGTCAATCTGGCCAGCGATTCCGAGCAGTGGGAGCGAGCCGTTCAAACGGAACTCGATGCAGCCGGAGCCGGTTCCAGGGAAGGCCGCCAAGCCGTCGCTCAAGAGAACTCGTGGGATGCCCGCGTGGACTTCCTGGAGAACCGCCTGTACGCGTTAGGAGCGTGACTGCCGAGGCAGTTCAGGCTTTTTCCGCTGGCCGCCGACTCGCTCTCCGTTTCTGCATCACGGCTGAAATGGCCGCCTGCATGGTCTTGGAGATTGCCTTATCCGTTAGTTTTTCGAGAGCTACGTTCCGGGCGGCGAGCCCGAACGACTTCGCTTCCTCCGGATGTTCGAACACCCATCGCAACCCTTGCGCAATCAAATCGGGGTCCGCCCGTTCGATAAGAATGCCGCATCCGGTGAGGTACTTCGGTATGTCGGAAATCGAGGTTGCGATGATCGGCAAACCGGCCAGCATCGCGTCGGTGAGTTTTGCCGGCATCTGGCCATGCGACTCAGGCGAGTCTTTCTGAGCGATGACAGTTACGTCGCCCAACGCCAAGTAGTATGGGATTCGCTCGGATGGTTGAGATGAGACGGGCACGAGAATGTCCGGGTACTCGGCGGCGAGGTTTTCGACGTAGGAGTCACCTTTGGCGGTGCCTACGACGACCACCCTTATTCCATCGATACCGCTGCGCCGGGCGGCCTCCAGCGTTTCGGCGATTCCCTTGTGCGGACGAGGCGTTCCGACAAACACGACGACGAACGCTTCGTGGATACCCAGTTCGGAACGCAAGGAGTCCACGCTTTCAGAGGCTACGTAGTATTCGTGCGGCTTCAAGCCATGGGGAACAATCGAGCCACCATAAAGGCTGCGGAAAAACTCGGAGACGCAGAATACGTGATCAGCGCTGCGCGCCATGCGATGCATGGCAAGCGCCGAAAAATAGGCATCAGGGTTCCGCAGATTGTAGGCAAGGATGGTACGGGCCTTGACCGTCTCCGGAGGGCGCGTCATCGCACGTTCGTCGTCGTCTACGTCGAGGATGACTGGCGTTCCTCTGAATAACCGATTGACGAGCGCCAGGCCGAAACTTGGTAGCCGGGCTTTGGATGCGATGACGAGATCGGCTTCCAAGGGAGCAAGCAATCGGTAACTTGAACGTGCAAGGGATCCCCATCCGGATAGCGGTTCGCTGCGCAGCGACAAACGCTCAGATCGAACGGGTCCCCACAGTCCCCGCCCTTTATCAAATCCAACGATCTCGACGTCATAGCTTGGCTGGAGAGCGCGATATAACAGGAGCGTCCTGTACATGCTGTTCCCACCGATGTCATGCGAGAAAAGAGCGATTTTTGGTCGAGCCATCGTTCTAAGGAAAGGGGCCGGCTGGTAGGTAATACAAAAAGAAAACGAAACAGAAGGCACGTGCCTCGTTCGGTTGTTCCTAGAACCATTCTACACAGTACATAAATTGCACGATCTGCGACTACATGCGAAATAATTGGTTCATTTCCGGGTGTTCCGCCTGATACGCTGGCAATCCTGAGTAGGGTTTTGGTAATGCTCGAGAGGAAGGTTTGGTAAAACCGGCAATACCGAGAAAAAGTGCGTAGTAAAAGTAGATATTCGCGGAATCTGGGGAGAAGTAAGAATGACCGATGTTGTCTTTGTACCGGATTGGAGCCGGAGTAATCCATATCAAAGGCTGTTGCGGGCAGGCATCGAAAAATCAGGTTTGTCAGTGTCATTTGCAGCTGTTCCGGCTGGACTTTTTCCGATCAATCGACTGCTGAAAAAATACGCTGAATGCCGCATTGTCCACATCCACTGGATAGACGACCTAATTGAGCACGTTTACTGGAACCGGACGCCGATCGTCGTGTCTGCGAAGCTGCTGCTCTTTTGGCTTGACATCGCAATTGCACGGATCCGAGGCAGAAGGATTGTGTGGACAGTGCATAACCTGATTTCCCATGAAAGCCCGGCCCCGGATATCGAGCTACGGGCGCGCCGCCTACTTGCCAGCGTTGCTACCCGGTTATTTTTTCATGGAAAGTCGGCTCTCGATCGTGTCCAGGCTCTCTACCGGATGAACCTGGGTCCGAAAGCGTCGATCATCGAACATGGGAATTACATCGGTCACTATCCAGCCCCCCGCCAGCCTACGGCAGAACTGAGACGCTCAAGAGGAATTGCTGACGATGATGTCGTAGTCCTTTTTTTCGGAGCGATACGCGGGTACAAAGGGCTGGAACGCCTGATCCCGGCGTTTGGCGGTGTGGCACGACCGAATATCCGGCTTCTTGTTGCGGGTAAGTGTTATTCGCCGGCGATTGCAGAGAAGCTTGCCATGGAGACCGGAAAGGATGACCGAGTTAGCCTGACGCTTGGTTTTGTGCCTGAGCCCGAAGTGTCTGAGTTGTTCGCGATCGCCGACGTCGTCGTCGCACCGTTCGAGCGAACGTTGACATCGGGTTCCGTGATTCTCGCAATGTCGATGGGTAAAGCACTTGTGCTACCCAACGAAGCACGTCTGCTCGACGTTGTTAGTGATGAGGGAGCCGATTTTTTTGAAACGGATGCCGAGTTGAAGCAGTTTCTTGAGAATGCAGATCGGACTGAGCTTAAGCGAAAGGGGGATTTCAATTTGTTGAGGATGCAGTCAGCGGATTGGATGACAATTGGTAAACGGGTCGTTGAAGCGTATACCAAACCCATCGCCTCATTGTCGGCGCTCCCCCTACCTACCAAGTGCAATAGGACAGCAGAGGCGCGGAGCGCCTCGGAATCGAATATCCACGAAGAGGAGGGCGCGTTTTGATCGTAGCGTGTCTTTTCGGTAAACCGTAATGTCGATTCGACTGGCTTTGCTCTACACCTTTAGCACGCGTTACTTCGCGATGGGCTTGCAGCTTGTCGCAACGGTGATTCTCGCCCGTTTGCTGAGTCCGGAAGAGATCGGTGTCTATTCGGTCGGTGCGGCGGTGATCATGATTGCGCACACTCTGCGCGATTTTGGGACCTCCACGTACGTGATACAGGAACGCGAGCTTACGGAGAACAGGCTCGGCACGGCGTTCACGCTGACGGTCATCGTCGCGTGGGTATTGGCCTTAGCACTTTGGCTCGCTTCTACACCGATCGGCCGGTTTTATGGTGATGCACGGGTAGCGGAAGTACTGGCCGTCATGGCGCTCAATTTCGCGCTGATCCCCTTCGGCTCCATCAGCATGGCTTTGCTTCGCCGAGCCATGAACTTCCGCGCCATCATGTTCATCACGGTCGCGAGTACGGTTGCTCAATCCGGTGTCTCCGTCTTGCTGGCTGCCTTGAGCTACGGTTTCATCAGTCTTGCGTGGGGTGCCGTCTGCGGTACGTTGGCGACAGCCTTAGGATCGGTGCTCGCGAGTGCACGTAGCAACCGATACCGGCCGACGTTTTCCGAAATGCGGCACGTCCTTGCATTCAGCATGCGCAGCAGTGTGTCCTCTATTGCGTCCGAAGCGGGGCACTCGGCACCGGACATCGTCCTTGGCCGCACCGTGGGCATGGAAGGGACGGGTCTTTTCTCACGTGCGATGGGGTACGTCCAACTCCTGGAACGCGTGCTTCAGGATGTGCTGCGAAGCGTCATGTTGCCCTACATGGCGGAGGTCGAGCGCTCCGGCGAGAACGCTAAAGAGAAAGTAACCATGGTGCTGGACAACGTGGTCTCGGTTTCGTTGTTCTTCATCGGGCTTACGGCCATTCTGGCGAAACCGCTGGTCATCGTTCTGTACGGAAAACAATGGCTTGAAGCGGTTCCTCTGGCGTACGTGCTTTGCCCTGCGATCGCGCTGCGATGCGTGGCGCCGACACTGGCCGCATCACTCGTCGCAAGCGGGCGTATCACCACTGTAATGCGCACGTCACTGATTTCAGCCATCCTCAAGTTCGGTTGCCTTGCGGTTTTCTCGCTTCACGGGCTGCTCTGGGGAGCGGTAGGGTTTGTGGCGGCGGAAGTGGTCAACGTGGCCGTCTTGCTCTACTTCTGCAACCGCTCGGGCATGTTTCCCTGGGCGAGTTACGTGTCGATCATGACGAAGAATCTTCCCGTAGCTGCCGCGGGCATGGTTCCCGCCATAATGGCGATGATTTATGTTCCGATACCCATGCCACTCATTGAAGTGATGGTTTATCTCGGCATAGTGGGTTCTCTCTCGGCGATCGTTTGGCTGGCGACACTCGCGATCCTGGATCGTCCGCCGAAGAACGAGATTGTTCGGCTGCTAGTGTTGATCAAGGCGAAGATCAACTGAGAGGCATTGATCACACATGCCTTTGGCAAACGAGAAAGTCGTTTGCTTGAACTATCCACACCTTCTCGCTGTCTAGTATCGATTCGCGTCCCTGATTGGGATGACCGACGATGCGCCCTGGCAGATCGAATTTGTCTTGGCGCCGACAACCCAAGCGAGGCGAGCCGGTGTCATAACGACAGCCTGTTCGTCGGTACTACGCAATCATAAGAACGGGTAGGAGTCTATGGCGGCGGTAGCGAACAAGCGGCTGATGATTCTCGGTGCCGGGCCGTTTCAATTGCCGGCCATCAAGAAGGCGGCTGAACTCGGTTGCCATGTCGTAACGGTAGACAATGTTCCCGGTAACGTGGGTCATGCCTTCGCGCACCAGACGGTCAACGTGAGCACGGTCGACAAAGACGGTGTCCTTCGCGCCGCGCGTGACTTGCGGATCGATGGGATCTGCACGTTCAGCTCCGATGTCGCTATCCCGACCGTTGCCTATGTTTGCGAACACCTCGGGTTGCCAGGGGCGAGGCCTCAGGCAGCCGACACAATGGCAACAAAGAGTCTTTTTCGCCGATTCCTGAAAAAAAACGGGTTTCAGTGTCCGGATTTCGTGAGCGGTGATTCGCTGGACGATGTTGCCGATCGTCTTGGGAATCTCCGTCCTCCTGTGGTCGTAAAGCCGGTCGATGCTTCCGGCTCCCGCGGTGTTACGCGGTTGGATACTCTTGAATACGGTGAGTTTCAAACGGCATTCCACAAAGCGCAGGGGTTCTCCCGCTCGCACACGGTATGCATGGAGACGTTCGTAGAGGGTACGGAGGTCGGTGGCGACGCGATCCTGGTTGAAGGACGGGTCGGATTCATTGCGATCACGCACAAACATATGGCGGGGTTCGTTGTTACCGGGCATAGCTTGCCGACCAACATCCCCCCGGACGCCCAGGCGCGGCTCATCGCACACATCGAGGAACTGTGTTCGGCGCTCGATTACCGTAGTGGCCCGCTGAATTTTGACGCGATTGTTTCCACCGACAAGGTGACTATGCTGGAGATGAGCGCTCGCAATGGCGGGAACGGTATCCCGGCCGTAATCGAGCGCTCTACCGGAGTAGACGTGGAAAAGGCGACGATTTTTCTGGCGCTCGGCGGGACGCCGACGCTACCGCCGTCGACGACCAGAAGAGGGGCTGGGTCCTTCGTCTTTGGAAGCCCAACGGGGGGGCGCTTGGAATCGATTAGCTCTGTGGCTGAACTCAAGCAGTCGATTCCCGAAGTGTTTCTTGCTTACATAACAAAGAACATTGGCGATCGAGTCGACTCATTCGAGCACAACGGGAACCTTGTAGGTTTCGCGTTGTTTGATTGCGTCGATGCCGACGATTATGAACGCCTCACGGAGCGAATCGGTCATGTCCTCCATCTCACAGTTGTCGCCGAATAACTGGGCGGGAAAAGCGGAAAGACGTCTTGCGCCGCGCGCCGAGCCTTCCCAAAGGATGCTCGACTACAGCGTTGTCATCCCCGTTTACCGATCGGAAAAGATGCTCGAAGAGCTGCATCGGCGGCTATCGGCCGTAATGCAAGAAATGGGGCAGTCGTACGAAATCCTCTTCGTCGAAGATTGCGGCTACGACGGCTCGTGGAGAGTTCTGCAGGAACTGGCGACTGACGACGAGAACGTTACCGTAATACAGCTGATGCGAAATTCAGGGCAAAGCAACGCCACGCTCTGCGGGCTTGCTTATGCCCGAGGTAGGATCGTCATTACGATGGATGACGATCTGCAACATCCGCCGGAGGAAATTCCCGAGCTCATCCGGGCCCTGAAGCCGGACGTGGACGTTGTGATGGGAGCACCCAAGGAGAAAAAGCACCACTGGTTCAGGCGACTTGGGAGCGGAGTGATGCACAACGTCAACTGCTACCTGTTGGGTAAGGATCGGACGCTGCGATTTACCAGTTTTCGTTTGATGCGTCGGGCTGTCGTAGATGGCCTGCTCACGATGCGGACCTTGTCTCCAGCGCTTGGCCCGATGATCAATTCAGTCACTCGCCGTATCGTCAATACGACGGTTCGCCACGATGCGCGCAAGGAAGGTCGCAGCGGCTATACCTTCCGGCGGCTGTTGGCGCAAACGATGAGCAATCTCATTGGTTATTCAATGCTGCCCCTTCGCCTCCTGGCCATCGTCGGAGGGGTCGGTATCGTTGCGAGCATTGGCTTCGCGATTGGCCTGGTGATTCATTACCTGGGCGGGGGAGTGATTCCAGGATGGACATCCACGACGCTGCTGCTCGTGATGCTCTCGGGGTTCAATTTCTTCGCCTTTGCGATACTCGGCGAGTATGTCCTACGCATTCTCCAGAGAGTCAATGCGACTCCTCAATACTTCGTTCGTGCGCGAGTGACTTCTGCAAAAAAGGAGGAGGGGCTGCATGCTGTCTGATGAAGTGATTTACCTTAGGAAGCTCGAGGCTTCCGATCTTGATCGCACATGGACATGGATAAATGATCCTGATGTCTATTTAAAGATCGGATCGCAGGTGCCGGTCTCCAGGACAGCGCAACTCAAGTGGTTTGAGCGTACCGATCAGTCCTCCGAAAAGATCATCTTCGCCGTTTGCCTGAGAGAGGGAAACGTGCACGTGGGTAACGTTTCGCTCGACTGTATCGAGCCACGCCATAGAACGGCGCGGTTGTCAGTATTCATTGGCGACTCGGCACAGCGTGGCAGATCGCTCGGATCACGCGCGATCAGATTGCTTGCAGAGTATGCGTTCGGGTTTTTGAATTTGAACCGGATCTGGTGCAAGACAACGGCGGGTGACGAACAGGTAGCACGGTTCTACCAAAAGCTCGGATTTACCCACGAAGGCATCATGCGCCAGCACGAGTATGTGGACGGCCGATACGTCGACAAGGTGATTTATGGCCTGTTGCGCGACGAGTTCGGTAAGCGCTAGACCGCCAGCGCAGGAAACATCGCTGGCAACAGTTTGCTGATAACCGACTGGCGGGATGGCGAGCATCTGTAAAGAAGCGGCTTCTTTAGTGAAAGAACTCTTACGATGAGTACGTTAGGTGGCGCCGTAGCCATGGCACAACTCGTGCGCGACAGTCGGCTCGGAAGGCGCGAACTCGACACGTTGGCTGCTACGAGACTCAAGAGTGTGCTGATCAATGCCATGGCGGTGCCCCACTACGCGGAGCAGATGCGTAAAGCCGGCTTCGATCCTCGACGCGATTTCCGGAGCTTGAAGGATTTGTCGGTTCTGCCGATCACGAAGAAGGCGGACATCAAGGCATCTCCGAGTTCTTTCGTTCAAGCCGCCGAGGCTGGCCGACTGGACCGTTACTTCTCTGACCGTACGTCCGGATCAACCGGCATTCCGCTGACGGTTTATCGCTCGCCCAGAGAGCGTGCATTCCAGATGGCCAAGTGGTTGCGAGTTCTGTTCGCGAGCGGTTACCGCCCGACGCAGAAAGTTCTCTCGTACACGTCTCCCGGCAGACTCGCTGAGGGGCACAGCTTCATACAGCGGTTGGGCTTGTTCAGGCGCCGCGCCGTCGACTACACCTTGCCTCCCGAAGTCCTTACCGACGCGTTGATCGAGTATCAGCCGAATGCGCTCTACGGCGTCCGCACGAGCCTGCTGAGTGTGGCCGAGGAACTCCAACGCCGCAACACAGTGTGCTCCTCCATCGATCTTGTCATTGCAGGCGGCGAGGTGATCGATCCCCAAACTCGTGAGATGTGCAAGGCCGTTTTTGGAACGGAGATAACCGAGACATATGGAACCGTCGAAATGGGCGTCATGGCTCATCAGGTGAAGGGACAGGCGGAGCTTCGACTCATAGAGGACTGCACGTTGTTCGAGTTTCTTGACGAGCAAGGTAACCCCGCCAAGCCGGGAGAGCCAGCGCGGATCGTGGTCACAGACCTGCATGGCCGGCTTATGCCGTTTATTCGATACGATCAGGGCGATCTCGTAACGTTCAGCGTTCGGCAGTTGGAAAGCGGTGAAACGGTCAGAGTGATAGATCGCATCATCGGACGGCAGGACGACGTTGTGTCGTTACCTAACGGACGATCGCTGACGTACCTCGATTTCTACGAAATCATGGATGTCTATCCCGGCGTTGGGCATTTCAGGATCACGCAACATTCCGAGGATCGGTTTCTCCTAGAAGTTGTGGCCGACGAAAGCTACTTCCAAGCAATCACTCCGGAGCTGCTCTCGAAACTGAAAGCGCTTTCTACCGTGACGCTTTACTTCGACATGCGGCTTGTTGACCGCATCGCCCCCGATCCGAGTGGCAAACGTCGCATGCTCGTATCGAAGGTGCTGAGGTCGGCAGCGGGTGGGCATGCATATGTACCGCCGACGAGAAATCCACGTCTCGATTTCGCGAGCCAGAGTTGATGTCCGAAACCGTGGCCAACATGAGACGCGTGATGCCGTTCTTGCGGCGAACGGTCTACTGGGGGTTGCCTCCGCTGATTCTTTACCTGATCTTCAGGCGGATCGATTTGGGCGAGTTACGCCAGTTGGCGTCATCGGCCAATATATTCTTCGTGTTCTTCGGCATTGTCATGGTCATTCCAACCGTGGTGATTGGGGCTTTTCGCTGGCATCTGCTGATGCAGCGTTGCGACACCGCATTTCTTACGCTGAAAGAGAGCACGGGGGAATACTGGAAGAGTTTGGCAATCGGATTTCTCGTTCCAGGATCGCTCGGCTCGGATACCTATCGGGTGATGATTGTTGGCAGGCAGAACGGCCGTTATCTGCGCAATGCGGTTGTTATTGTTCTTGAGAAACTCGCCGCTCTCGCTTCCTGTGCTCTATTGCTCGGGATTCTTTATCCGCTGCTAGCGCCAAATGCCTTACCGCCACTCGTCGCTGACATAGTGAATGGCCTGTATGTCGTGTTGGTGGTCGGGTGCCTCGCGACGTTGACAGTCTTTGCTTTACGAAGGCAGGTGCTAGCGGCTCGGGTTGCGCGCGCACTATCGAGGCGCTTGCTCGCATTGGCTCGCAGGGCAGCGCGTTCAGGGGTGGCAGATTCTGGGCAGGACGAGGCAAACGGTACAGTGGGCGAGCTGTTACGCCGGGTCTTTTCGCCACGTGTCATTCTTCCCGCACTTGGCTTGTCGTTAGCGGTGCACGTTGTTGCTTCGACGCAGTCGCAAATCCTGTTTCAAGCATTCACGTTCGAGATTCCCTTTTCAGTAAATCTTTTTGTTACACCATTGCTTGTTCTGCTGTACTCGCTTCCCATCTCATTCGGCGGAATCGGGGTGCGCGAAGGAGCCTCCATCCTGGCCTACGGAGCGTTCGGAGTGCCTGTGGAGATCGCGTTGGTTGTGAGCTTTTGTGCCTTGTTGGCGAATCTCCTCACGTACGGCATCGGTGCCGCGATCTTCTTTTTCACTCGGCCGGCCGAGGCCCCGGCTTGATGCTTGCAAGGTGAGTGGGATTCTCGAACCTCACCCATGCTGAATTGTCGGAAGCCCAAGAAAAATTGCTATGGGCGCGGCATTGCCCGGTGCCTATTTGTCAGGAAGGCGAACCGTTGAGAGGGTCACATGCACATACCGTTCAACAAGCCCTATATGACGGGCAAGGAACTCTGGTATATCTCGCAGGCTCACGCCAGCGGGCACTTGGCGGGAGACGGGCAGTTCACTAAAAAATGCAGTGCCTGGCTTGAGCGGCGTATCGGTTGCCAAAGAGCGTTGCTGACGCATTCGTGCACGGCTGCCCTGGAAATGGCCGCCATTCTGGCGGACTTTCAGCCAGGCGACGAAGTCATCATGCCGTCTTATACCTTCGTATCCACCGCGAATGCGTTTGTACTGCGCGGTGCTGTCCCGGTGTTCGTCGATATCCGTGCCGATACGCTGAACATCGACGAGACGCGGATTGAAGAGGCAATTACGCCGCGGACGCGTGCCATCGTGCCGGTCCATTACGCCGGCGTGAGCTGTGAGATGGACGCCATCATGGAGATCGCCCGGCGGCACGATCTGCTCGTTATCGAGGATGCGGCGCAAGGCATCATGTCGAGCTACAAGGGCCGGCCATTGGGGAGTATCGGACACATGGCCGCGCTTTCTTTCCACGAAACCAAGAACATCATTTCGGGCGAAGGCGGGGCGTTGCTGATCAACAGCCCGCGCTTCGCGGAGCGTGCGGAGATCATTCGCGAGAAGGGCACGAACCGGAGTCTCTTTTTCAGGGGACAGGTCGACAAGTACACTTGGGTGGATACCGGATCGTCATACCTTCCCGGTGAGATATTGGCGGCCTTTCTCTGGGCGCAGATGGAGGAGGCTGATGCGATCACCAAGCGCAGGCTCGACCTGTGGGGGAATTACCATCAATGGCTCGCTAACCTTGAGAAGGCGGAGATGGTGCGGCGGCCGATCATCCCCCGCGAGTGCGTACACAATGCCCATATGTACTACGTGTTGCTGCCGGGTCTCGCACAACGTACGGCGTTCATTGAGCAACTCAAGGCAAAGGAGATCAGCGCCGTTTTTCACTACATTCCGTTGCATTCTTCGCCTCGCGGGCAGGCTATTGGACGTTTTTCCGGTTCGATGCTGAACACCGACAAGGCTGGCGATTGCCTCGTGCGCTTGCCGATGTGGCTAGGCTTGGAGGAGTCGCAGAGCGACGTGATCCAGACCATTCTGAAACTGCTCGACTAACAGCAAACGCGCCGTGGCCACTTCGCTGCTCGCCGTCACTTGGAAAACGAGCCGTCATCAACACATGGAACAATTATCGGAAGCCGACAGGCGGAATCCCAGCGCCGCACTCGCCTTTGTTGTCGCCTTTGTCGGAACGGCGCTTTGGTTTGCAGCCACTTGGCGTTACGGGCTTGACCTTTCCGACGAAGGATTCTATTGGTACGGTGCGCAGCGAGTTCTGCGCGGAGAAGTCCCGCTGCGCGACTTCATGTCATATGACGTGGGGCGGTACTACTGGGCGGCCGCCTTCATGCGTTTAGCCGGCGATGGCGTCCTCGGTGCCCGCTTGAGCGCGGCGGCCTACCAGTTTCTCGGTACCTTCGCAGGCCTATGGGTTTGTCTGTCGGCGTTCCGCGGGCGCGGTGTTTCTCGTCTCGTGTTTGCCTGCGTTGTTGCCGCGGTGTTTACCGTATGGTCAGTGCCGTACTACAAAGCCTATGACCATGCTACCAGCATGATCATCGTCGCCGTGCTATTGGCGATGCTGAAGGCATCGACATCGCGGGTCTGGTTCGGGGCCGGGGTTTGTCTTGGTTTGGCCGCAATCATGGGACGCAATCACGGCGTCTACGGCGCGTTCGCCGTGACTCTCTTTGTGATAGTGCTCTTGTTCCGCTCGACCGATCGCCGCGCCATTCTTTCCTTATGCGCGTTTTTCGCAACCGGCGTGGTCGTCGGATTTTCGCCCACGTTTGTCCTCATGACGACGGCTGACGGGTTTTACGCCGCCTTTGTGCACAGTCTCGCCAAGCTCCTCAAAAGGGGGGAAACGAATATTCCGCTGCCCGTGCCTTGGCCTTGGCGGAGCGGGTGGAAATGGGAAGGGCCGCTGTGGACGGCGCTGAGGATGTCGACCGGTTTCGGCTTCGTTTTCCTGGCGGCTATGCCGCTTGTAGGCCTGTTCGCGTTAGCTTATCGGCGCTTCGACCTGAACAATGAACGGAATAGGGTTCTGTTGGCCGCCACCGCTTGCGCGATCCCGTATGTTCATTACGCGTTCGCACGCGCCGATCTCACCCATCTGGCGCTGAGTATCTTTCCTTCGCTGATCGTCCTGTTTTCCCTGTTCGCCGATATTCGCCCCTGGAAAACGTTGACTCTTGGGCTCGGTACGTTGAGTGCCTCCATTCTCACGGTCGCCAGCTTGCAAGCGTTTTTTGCCCCGCTGACTCATGCGCGCCTGGAGCAGGCCGACGTTGACGGGGAGCGCCTGTGGGTCTACCCCGGCGTTGCACGGAAGCTGGAGCTGGCGTCGAAGGTGTTACTGGCGCCGTCCCCGGGGGCGACCACGGCGGGCTTCCTGGCTATCCCTAACCTGCAGAGCCTGCACGCCATTTACCGGACTCGGATGCCGGTATGGGAAATCTACCCGCTGTCCGCCAAAAACGCGGAACTCGAAGTTCGCGAAATAGAGCGCTTGGAGAAATCGCCACCGGGTATTGTGCTTCTCTCCGACCATGGCCTTGACGGTGATCCGCGGCGAACGTTGAAGCGAATGCGGCCTCGCATGGCCGCATGGTTCTCTTCCCATTACCGCCTCGCAGGCGATGGGGCGGAATACGGGTTCTCGGAGATCAAGGTGTTGGCACCGCAACGCTAGCGTGCCTCGCCGGCCGCTGGCGCGTTGGCGTATTTGTCGGGTTGCCGCGCCGCGTTTTCCAGAATTTCCCGCAGTTTGAGCTTTTGCACGAGGAGGCGAGAGGCATCATAGGTCAGGTGCCCGCCGTCAACGTAGAGCATCTTGCCATCGAGTTCAGTAACGCAGCGTGTGCTGTCGCACAGCAGCGGGTCGAACGAAACGATGTCCACGCCGGTTGTTTCGTGCACGCGCGTCAGGAATTCCCGAGTTGCCGAATAGAAGCGCCGATATCCGTCCAGCGGCACCGAGCAGTCCTCGGTCGGTGCGCCGACGATGAGTTTTCCCGAAGCTTTCCGTTCCAGACAGGCCCCGATGTTGAAGCCGGCAGCCGGAGGCGGGCTGACGATCACGACCCGCTTGTTTTGTGCTCGCAACTGTTCGATGGTTTCGGCCATCGACGATACGGCGAGGTCAAGACCGACCGCCTGGTCTACCGCCTTTCCGTCCACGATTCTCAACGACCGCCAGTGGTGTTTACCCAGATTGGGTTCGAGGTACGGATGGAATGGGCTGGACAGCACGACGGTGGTAATCGACGAAGCGCGTTTGACGTAATCGAGGACCGACCGGTTGAAATCCAGGCAACTCTGGGCCCACGGGCGCAGATAAAAGGTATCGGAAAGCGGGGCGAGGTTGGCAAACGGTCCACAATTGCCGCGCGTGGCTTGAACGACGCCTGCATTCGTCGACGCCGCAACCCCTGACACCAGGTGCATCGCATACGAGTCTCCCCAAACGAGCACTCGCGGCTGGTCGGAGTTCCGGCAGTCCGCGATCGGGGAAAAGTCGGTTTCAAAAGCGCATGCCGCGGCGAAGCCATCGTTCGGTCGACGGATGTAAGCGTAATCCGGTCCGGCCTCGGGCGCCTGGGCCACGACGGTCGGAATGCCAAGGAGCGCAAATGAAGTGGCCACCGCACCGAAAACATAGCGCCGGGAAGGACCCAAGGTCATGCGCCGCGTCGGTAATTCGACGAACCGATAGAGGGCAAGGGCGAGGACGATACCGATGGCCAGTGTCACGAGGTTTTCCTTGAGCGTGATCGGACCAACGGCGGCGTTTTTCAGGAAAGCAAACGGCGGCCAATGAGCGAGGTACAGGGAATAAGAAATATCGCCGACGCGAGCGAGAGATCGCGACATCAGCGGGGTATTGAGCAGCGGATGGCGGCGCAAGATGACGATGACGGTAGCCAGACAGACGATGATGGCGTCGAGCCCGGGATGCGGGAGGCCGGTCGGCATGACAGGGACGACCAACAGTGCAGTGAGTGCGGGCCAGAACAGCCAGCGGAACACCGGAGCCGCGCGTTGAATTTGCGGCGAGAGAATCGCCGCCAAAGACCCGATTCCCATTTCCCATCCGCGCATCGGCAGAAAATAAAACGTGGCGACAGGCTTTATCGTCAGGAATACCAGGCACAGCCCGAGACTCGCACCGAGCAGAATGACGGACCCAGAGGGCCAGTACTTTCTCGGCGTGAAAACGAGGAAAGCGGGGAGGATGAGGTAATACTGTTCCTCAAGCGAGAGTGACCATACGTGAAGAAGCGGCTTCAATTCCGCACCGCCCGAGAAATAGCCGGCCTGCGAAAACAGCACCAGATTGGCTGTGAACGTAAGTGCCCCGAAGACTTGCGCGGTCAGGTCACGCAGTTCCTGTGCGTTGAGGATAAAGGGGGCGGCGAGGGCCGAAACGAAAAAAGTGACATAAGCCGCAGGTAACAATCGCTTGGCACGCCGGAAATAGAATTCGGAAAAGCGGAAGCTGTCGTCTTCGATTCCTTTCTTCACCAGCCCCGTAATCAGGTAACCGGAGATTACGAAGAAGATGTCGACGCCGAGAAAGCCACCCTTTATCGACCCGATGTCCGCGTGATAAAGGAGGACAAGGGAAACGGCGAGGCCGCGAAGCGCCTGAATATCGGTTCTGAATCCTGAAGACACGGAAACCTCGCTGGTTATCTTGCAACGCTTGGCTGGCTTGCTTCGGAAAAGATTTCTTCAACCCGCCGGCTGCGCTGGATCGGGGACGCTTTTCGAAGTGGCCGGCAGGATTGGGGCGACCGGAGACGAAGTCGCTTCGGCCGGGTAGCTGAGATGACGTTTCTGCTTGCTGCTCATGAACGGTTTCTCGACATAGATGTGGAAAACCGTGCACAACGCGAGCGTGCCGAGAATGACCAGGGCTATGTAGGCCGGCGTCGTCGGGCTGAAGACCTGCCGGGCGACCATGGCTGGCCCTTCCAGGACCTTGGCATGCAGGAGATACAGCGAGTACGAAATCATGCCCAGAAATGTGCTTCCCCGGATGACGCCGCGCGCCAAGGCGTGCCCGTGTTGCAGGTACCGGGCGAGCGGCGCTTCGAGCGGTTCAGCCAACCAGAGAATGAGTGCAGAGACAACGGCGAAGCCCAGCGTGGCAGACGAAAACATGGCCTGAAGGACATCACCGAGTTTCCCGGCATAGGCGAGGCAGGCGACGAGGAAGATCGACGCGACGGTCAGGGTGGCCGATAGACGTACTGCCGAATCCCCAAGCCTACCGAGCGTGAATCTGCGCTTCCGAAGGTAGAAAACGACGATCCCTGTCGCGAACATCGGCCAGAAATGGATGAACAGCCCTCCATCCAGCGGAAGCGGATAGCGGAGCAGGACGAGGCTGGCGACCGTAATGCCGAGAATTATCAGGTGGAAAAAACGGCGGAAGATCAGGGCGACGTAGACGCAAAGGTAAAACTGAAATTCGATAGCAAGCGTCCAATAGACACTGTTGATCGGACTGAACTCCGCCTGCAGATCGCCGGTCGGGGTGCCGAAGACCTTCGTCAGCGTCATCAGTTGTACCCATTCGCCAGCTGACAAGACCCGAATGAGGTTGTTCGGCCAGACGTAGTGCCCCGTCTTTAAGAATGACAAGGCTTCGAGCAGGTACGGAACCGCCAACACCACGGCAACCGATGCCCAGAAAGGCGGAAAAATGCGCAGAAAGCGCCGCCGCAGGAATTCATTCGCGCTACCCGGCTTCTTCAGCGAACCTTCGGCGGCCGCCGTAATGACGTATCCCGATATGACGAAGAACAACGGCACCCCGAGGCTCCCGTACGCTGTGAGCTTCGCAAGCCAGGGGAGCGACTGGGCGAGGGCATCGTTCAGGTGAAACATGAACACCGCGAGGGCGGCCCAACCACGCGCTGTGTCCAAGATGATGTACATACTTCACCTCTTCAACGATTAGGGGGATAACGGGTGGTCGGGGACGAGGAATCTCGCTTCCTCGGAATAGCTGTTTGGTATTTGTACGCCGGCAGCGCCCTGCGCATCGTTACGACGGAAGTATTGGCGCCAGCTGTCTGGCGTCGCCACGTGGACTTCGGAATACGCGACGGATGAGAGTTTTCCCCGCGTCAATAAAAGGTTGCTCGATGAAACGATATGTTGCCGCCGATACAAAGCGGGTGACCACGATAGCCAAGGCAAGCAGCGCAATCGCGTAGGGGATCGAAGCGGCACCGACCTTCGCGAAGGGCCAAAAGCGATCGAAGAACATGCCGACGAATTTCAGGACGGCGAAGTGCAGCACGTAGGCGCTGAAGCTTACCTTTCCCAGCCCGGCGACGGCAGAGTTGACGGCGAAACCTCGAGGCTTGATCACGATGACGATGGCCCAGGCGAGGAACAGTATCGAGATCAGAAGATGCGTTGGAGGCAGGCCAAGGGGCCATTCGAAAAACTTGCGCGGCCCGTAATACGAAAGGGCAACGAGGAGGGCGCAAAGAACGAATGAGGCATTGTTGGCGGTAACCCGACTGGATACTAGCCACGCTTTGATCGACTCGTTGGTCACCGAGTGATAAAGGAGGAAGCCTAGGGAAAAAATAATCAGTTGATTAGGCGGCCAGAAATAGAGGAAGTTGGATCGCGCTTCCGCCGATATTTCGGGATACAGATGCGCGCCGGCGATAGAAGAAACAATCAGCAGGGCGAGTGCCGCCACGAAGAAAACGACGGCACGGCGCAGTGTGGTGATGAGTACCGCGAGGAAGGGGAACGCGAAATAGAAGCAGAATTCGACGCTGATACTCCAGCCGCCGGGTACCGGCGTCCATCCTGGCACAGTCGGCGTCAGGTAAGGGCTCCAGGCGTTATAGAAAAGCAACGTGGAGATGAGCAGTTCGAAACTGAACTCTGCGGGCGTCCGCTGGTACGCAAACCAGTAAAACAATACCGCAAGGTAGTAGAGCGGAGCGATGCGGAAGAAACGCCGCAAAAGAAACTTGCCGCTCCGCCGTGCGAAGCCGTCGTCGCTGCGGTGCCATGACATGAGCAAAGTCAGCGCGGAGGCAAGGAAGAAAAGCTGAACCCCATAGAAGCCGAGAGAAAGAAGACGCTTCGCCGGCCATACAAGTTCTTTGACGACGTTGAGCGAGTGCACTGCAATGACGAGCAGGATGGCATAACCCCGCAACGCGTCAACGACCTGCAAGTGATCTTGCTGATCGAAAGCCCAGTTTTTTTCCGTCGGATCGGTCATGGCGTATATAGACGTGCGGCGATTCCCGGAAGTTCAGCCTGCCTGGAAGGCCATTAAGGCTTTACCGGCAGCATGTGCACAGCCACCGGCCCCGTACCGTACGTGCCGACCTCAAGGGCGATGAAAACGTCGTGCTTTTCACTATAGACGACGCCGCTCGTGCCGGGGTTTTTTGTTGCCGGGCCGGGCCCCAAGCGACGCAAGGTATTGGTGGCGCGCGTGAGCCACCAGGTACTCTGGTTGGCCGGGCCGGGAAGAATCAGCAGGGCATCGTGCTTCGGGCTGTACGCCACCCCCCACGCCATCGACGTTGGGGCTTGCTGGGAGGTGGGCTCCACCTCGACGGTTTCGCGCGTCCATTTGCCCGAGGCGATATCGAAACTATAGAAAGCGTTGGCAGGAGCGCCGGGTTTTTCGTCGGCCGCGCCGTAGAACAGGATGCGCTTGCGCTTTGAATCAAAAACCGCCTTCGAGCGGTCGTTGGCCGCGAACGGCGTGTCGCTGCCTGGAATGCGCACGAACTCGCCGGCCGCCTTATCCAGTCGCCATACCCCGAACGGCCCGCCATACCAATGCTTCGGGCTCACCGTATAGAAGCCGTCGGCTCCCGACATGTCTACGGCACCCCCGAGCGTGCCGGGACCGTTCTTGCGGACGCTGCCCTCACTCCAGCGCATGCGGTCCGCGTCGTAAGGCAGGCCGCTGAGCAGCGTGCGGTCGAGATCGGCGCTGTATGCGTAGGCGTGGTAGCCGTGGCCGGACCCCTTGCGGTGGTAGAACGGCGGATTCCATCCGTCACCATCCGGGCTGCCGAATGGCCATGGCGGCATATCGGGCGGCCAGGACTCCATCCACAGATTTCCCTTGATGTCGTACTGGCTGACCTCGTTGCCCATGTATGCCGAGTGCCCGCCACCCCAGAGAATCAGTTGTCCCCGCACCGGGTCGAGCGAAAACGAGCCGTAACTTCTGTCCTGGGCGCTGTAACCGGTATTGATGCGAGTCCATGTGTTGGCAGGCAGGCGGGAGAGAACGCCGGCGTGAGCGGCTACCCGGGAACGGTATTCCGCCTGCGTCTTGGGTAGGGCCGCCCACGCACGTTCGTACTTATCGTTCAGCCAGACCCAGCGTGGTCCGGAGTAGTCAGCCGGCTGAGCGCGCGCCACGTCGAGCCGCAGATGCGCAACGCGCAGCGGGTTGGCGTCGAAGAGATTGTCGCCCGTCTGCACGGCGACGTGCAGGTGCCTCCCAGCGTCGTAAGCAATCGCCGTCCACGGTTGGGAAAACTCCTTGGCCGCGCCGAGCTGCACGCGGCGCCATTCGTCTCGCGCGGCGTCGTAGATCCATCCGGACGAAAGCAGCGCTACGCCGTGTTCGGTGTCGAAGCTCATCGCCGGCATCTGCGTGGCCGGAGGGTGCCCTTTGGCCCGCGATTGTCGCCACTGATTCCGTCGCGAGTCGAATACCCACGTGTCGGCGAGCACGCGATCTCCGCCGTGGCCGCCGAACAAGACGAGTACTCCGTTCCGTGTATCGGTCACGAGATTGCCGTAATAGCGGGGCAGCGGACTCGGTGCGAGATCCTCCTCCGCGTCTGCCATTGCCAAGCGTGCCGCCTCGAACGCGTGCAAGGCCTTCCAGCCATCTTGATCGGATAGGGCGCGTCGAGCGGCCGCAAGGTGTCCGCGCACCTTCTCGATGCCCGCTGCGGCTGTCTGGCACTGTTGGCGTTCGTATTCGCCCTCGCAGTTTTCGGCACGGGAAAGGCGCTCGCGATAGCTGCCCAAGGTCGACGAAAAGGCGTCCGTGTCGCCAGCCAGATCGGCAGGCGATTTTCCGGAAATCCGATCGCCGTACTCGAGCGCAATGCCTCGCGTCGACCCAGCCAGTGTTTCAATCGAGCGGACGAATTCATCCGTCTTTTCGTGGTGCTCGCGGAATCCCGCCGACCCCGTCTCGATCCGGGACCATTTGTTTGTCTCTGGATCGAAAGCCCAGGTGCTGCGCTTGAGCGCCATGGTCCAATCGGCAGGCATCCAGGGCTTGCCTTTCAGCGGCCCGCTTTGCATATTCTGCGTATTCCCGATCGTCGCCTTGTAGGCGCTGATATAGCCGCCTCCAAACAAGATGACGCGCTTGCCGATCGGGTCCCAGGCCATTGAACCGAGCATCACGTCGGGCGGTGACTGATCGAGCGGGATCTCGAGGTTTTCCCAGCGCTTGGCCTCGGGGTCGTAGGTGAAAGTACTGCCGCCGGCAAAAAACAGAACCTTCTTTGTCGTCGGCACGTACGTCGCTTGATGGGCCAGCCAGTACGGCCGGTTAACGGTCGGCAGCCCAGGCCGCTGGTTGGCATCGAAGGCCGTTGTGAGGCTCGTGCGCGGGCGATGGGGGCCGCGTCCGGGGATCGGTTCTTCCCAATCCCGGGTCGCCGGCCGGTAAAGACGCAGGTCCGCCTGCGCCGACTTGGGCGGTGGATAGCCGAAGTACAGAAACGCCTTCTGCTCGGGCAGGTAGGTAATGCCCGCGATGGTGCCGCCGCGGCTTTCGCTGGTCTGCGTCCAAGCATTCGCGGGCAGGTTCTCGGCGAGCGCCGGCGTGCCGATAGCGACCGATGCGGACCCTATCAGCCCGAAGATCAACCGCATGCCGCATAGACGGATGCTGCTCATTTCCGCTTCTCGCGCACGATGACATAGGCAAGGACGACCGGTTCGCCTTTGGCCCCAGGGACGAAGTCGATCGAAAGGACGCCGTCTGCTCCTACGGTGACTTCTCCCGTATAGGACCAGCTCAGCTTTTTCGACGCTTCCTTGACGATCGGCAACTGCAGCGCCTTGTCCTGCACGTTGACCGTTCCCATGGTTTCCGTCCAGAAATCGGTGCCGCCCATTTCGACCGTGAAACGACCCGGCCCGGTCTTCACGCGCACGCCGCCCTTGATGTGAACCTCGGGACAACCCTTGCCGCCGAAGCGTTGCGGTTCCGCTGTATCGACGACGCGCGTTCCCCGGGTATAGCCATAACCTTTGGCGTCGTTGTATTCGCCGCCGACAAAACCATCGACTCGGCCACGGAAGCAAAGCTGGGCCACGACACCCGGTTCCCAGACGGTAATCGCCTGGCTGGCGCTCGCGCTGTGCGCTTCATTGTCTGTGGCTCGCAACGAGATCAGGTGTTTCCCGGGAGAGAGCTTCAGAGTGTCGTCCTTCTTCGACGAGACCGGCTTGCCGTCGACCTGCCATTCGTAGCTGTTGATCGTGCCGGCGCGGGCTCGTACCTGATTGCCGCTCACCGGGACGTCGGCCTCGCGTTTGTCGGCGGGTACGGGCACCGTCCAAGGCAGATCGAAGGCGATTGCCGGGTCCTTGGCGCGTAGATCCATCGCCTGCATGACGTAGGGAAGTCCTTGGGCGGTCCAAGCCAGCATGGACAGTTTGTTATCGAAACGCTCGAGTATGTTCGCTTGCGCCCATGTTTTTCGGTTCGGGATGGCGCCGAGTTTGACGGCGTGTTCGGTCGCGTAATTGAGAAACGCAGGGTCGCCGGTGTGCTTGTAGGCGAAAGCCATCAAGCGGTAGTGGCAGAACAGAGCTTCCCAACTGCTGCCGCGTTGCAGCATCGTCGTACGCGCAAACTGAACGACCGCGTCTACGAGATCCTGACGACCGGTGAGTTCTGCAAGCTCCATGAGCGAATAAGCCGCGCCGAAGTTCTGGAAGAAGAAGATCGTCGGCGGTCCGCCCAAGGGTTTTTCTGGCAATGGGCGATGGATATCCTTGCGGAAATTCCAGACGTCGCCATGGATGTTGCCGAACTTCTTGAAGTGACCCACCTGAAAATCGAGGTAGCCCTTCAGCGCTTCCTCGTAGCGTTTGTCCCCGGTTGTTTCCCAAAAGAAGGTGAGGTAGCCGAGCCCCGCCGAGTGTTCCTTGTCGTAGGCGTTCATGCTTTCCCAATGCGCGTCCATCCCCATACGCATTTGATCGAGGATGCGAAGGTCACCCGTCAGAAAGTATCCCAGGCGGAAACCATGCGGGGCCGCCACGCGGATTCCTACGTAACCGTCGCCCCAATGGTCCACGTTGTGGCGGTGCCCGTGCATCTTGACCGCGTGATTCCCCTTGTAGTCGTGGCTGTTGATCAGATCGACTTCCTGTGTGTGGCCGGTCATGGCGAGTGCCGTGTCGAGGTATTCACGTTTGCCCGTGCGCATGAACTGCTCATAGAAGAGCATGTCGATCAGGGCCTCGTTGTTGCCCCATCCCCAGCGGCCGGCGAGCCGTTCCCAGCCGCCGTTCCGGTTCGGTACTTGCTGGAAATCGCCGTAATCGTAAATGCCGAACCACGACCAGAGTTGTCGGTGATAGAAGAAGTAGTCGATGCCGTCGGCGATCAAGCCTTCCCAGGCGGCATGCTGGCGCGAGCTGTCGCGCGCATGGAATGCGCCGGCCGCCTCGGTGTCCGCATACCAGGATGACGGCGCCTTGATGAACGCCGGCTGCAAGAGGTTGCGGGCGACGTTCGCCCCCTGCGCCGATGCCGCGTCGCCCGTGTGGAAATAGAAGAACAAATCGTGCGTTCGTGAGACCCCCTGTGCCGCGCCCTGGCCGAACGATGTGGATTCGCCTTCGCCGTATTGTCGGGCGTAACGTCGCGTGTCGAGCAGGCGGGCGCGCTTTGGCCACAGGCCGATGTTTAGCCGGCCATCGTCGAACGCCAGCTCTTTCGCATACATCTCGCGCATATGGCGCACGCCGAAGGTAACGCCGCGCTTGCCGTCGTTGACGTCCATCCAGCCATCGGCCGCTTTGGCCATGTCCACGATACGTTCGTCACCGGCTCTATCGTTTCCTTCAACTCCGGTTCCCGACCAGATCTCGGCGGCGTGGGCGTTGTCCTGGAAAACCCCCGCCTTCCTTGTCGCAAACGTGGACAGGGATTGGCCGTCGGCGCCGACGGTGACCTGAGGCGTTCCGTCCATCCTGATCGGCAGGCTCAACGCCAATTCGCGGATCATTTCGATGTCCGGGTTTCCTTCGAAGACAAACGAATGCTTGACCTCGACATAGGACTGGCCGGCGTACGCGGTGTAGCGCAGCCAGAACTCACAGCCTTCGTTTTTGTAAGTGTCACCGCGACCCCGCCCGAGCTTGGCGTAGCGGTAACGGCCTTTGACGACGAGGTGCGCTGATAGCGGGCCTTCGCGCTCGATGGCGATATCCTCGATGACCGCGCGCGACGGTTCGGTCTGCGCGCCTTCCGCGTGGTACGCGTAGGGTGCGTACCCACCTGGCGAGCCTAGGGCCAACAGGTCCATGCGGTTCGCGCGTTCACCCTCTGTGGATCTCTGTGATAGGGCCTCTTCGGAGGTATCCGGCGCCTTGAAGCGCAGATCATCGAATAGACCCGTAGCTCCTTTGCTCAAACGGAATCTCAGCGGCCCGGTGTCCACGGCGAAACCGTCCGACGTGCGCGTGATCGAGAGTTTTTCCGTGGGGAGGGCTTTGCGCGTCACGCCATCTCCGTATTCGAGCCGATACGGAGCGCGTCCTTTGGCGTCCCCTAGGAACGTGATCAATGCCCACTTCACGCTGCCGTCGGGCCACATCGCGAGCTTGTCCACCTGAATCGGAATCTCGTTGCCGTCGGCATCGACGAGCCGCAGGTTGTCAGTCGATTTGAGGACGGCGCGCCCAAACGGAATGCCGCCACGCGCGGGCAAGGCAACCCCGTCGGTCGTCGGTGGGTTGTCGATATCGAGCGTTACCGAGTTTTTGCTCGACGCGACCTTCTCCGCTACGGGCGGCAGCGGCGCGGGAAGCGAAGGAGGAAGCGGCGTCTCCGCAACGTTGGCATCCCATCCGCGAGCCGACATCGAAGCAAGCTGGTTCTGGCGCTTGGCAACCGTTTCGGGAGCCAGACGTGGATCGCGGAAGGTGGACTGCACAGGCTTGAGTTCGCGAATCAGTTCCTGACGCGACGCCGCCAAGGCGGCATTCACCTTCTTGTTGTATTGATCGGCGGCAATTCCTTTGGCACCGACCGCGAAGAAATGGAGGCCGATGTCGCTGAGCTGCAACCGATCTGGAAGATCCTTGCGCATGGGGAGGGGTGGAACACGCGGACTCCAGGCGTATAAGCCAAGGTTTGTCGGCAAGCCGACGCCAGCGAGTTCCATGGGGGCAGCGCCGGCTGGTTCGACCATCGCGGCCTGAATACCCTGACGGTCATCGTGCATGTAAAACGTGAGTTCTTTAGGAGGAACGGCGCCGTCGCGGACAGTCACCGGTCCCGTGCTTTCCGACCAGGACAGCCACGAGCGCCAATGCCAGGCGGATTCGACGAGATTGCCGCCGAATTGCCAGACGAGCGGCTGATAGGCGGAATCCGGTCGCGGTGTGTTTCTGAAGGCACCGGTGCTCATTCGCAACCGGACCTTGCCCGGCTCGCCCTGTTCGAACGCGCCATAGAGCCTCAACGACGCCTCCTTGAGCAGGAGGTTCGGTGCCGCTTTCAAAGGAGCGAAAGAGAATCCGACATTGAGTACGGCGCTGCCTTTCTTTCCCTGCAGATCGATTTCAAACGGCGTCGCTCCGTAGCCCTCAAACCGCAGGTTCCCTTTGATCACAGCCTGCAAGTCGGCGACGTCGATGGTGTCGACTTTCACGGTGCCACGGATCGCTTTCCCTGTTGTGACCCCGCGTCCGCCGGAGGTCGCATCGCCGACAATATAGGTGACTACAACGGCGGGTTCGTTGGCCGGCTGACGGACAATGGCTTCATCCGCGGAGTACTTGCCGTCGCCATCGAGGTCGAGATCGACGGCGTCGATGAATCCTGATGTTTGCCCCAGCGTGACTCGGATGGCGCCTGTATCGAGAACGCGCTCGGCTGCCCCGATGGAAGCGGAATAAAGCGCGCCGACGAAGGCGAATACGGTGACAACTCCGGCCATACGCCGGAGTCCGTTATTCAGAGACAGCAGCGGCGTAGGCAAGATGTTGTCCTAATTGTTGGTTGGCGGAGCGGCGGTCTGCGTGTCGGCCGAAGGTGTGGGTTGCGGAGCAGGCGGGAGCGGACGTCCCGCTTTTTCGAGCTTGCCGCGCAGTCCAGGCAGCATCAGGCCGGCACGTTGAGCCTTGTCGGCGTATTCGTAGGCTTTGTCCCAATTCCCGAGATCCGCATAGAGCAAGCCGACGTTGTAGTAGAAGTTGGCGCTTTCCTCACCCAGACGTTCGGCCAACTGGTATTCGGTGAGCGCTTCTTTGAGCTTCCCGCGTTGTTGCAGATGGATTCCATACACAAATCGCACGGCTCTATCCTCTGGACGGAAACGGATGGCGCGGTCAAAGAAGCAATCAGCCGTTAATTTCGGAGTGAATGGCGTCGCCGAACGCTGCGGCAGCTTTCCTCCGGCCATTCGTTCAAGGCGGGACATGGCGATGAGGGCTCGCGGATGATTGGGGAGGATTCTCAGCGTGTAGTGGATTTCTGCGGTCAAGCGGTCGATCGTGTATCGCTTGGTATTCAGAGCCTGCATGTCGGGATTGAAGTGCACGTTCTCGACACGCTTGATCCGACCCATCGGATCCTCGCCGGTCGGAACAGAGCTCGATGGGTCCGCGTAGTCCCAAGGGCCGATGTTCTGAAAGTTCTTCAACTCCCCGCATTCGAGTTCGCTCCCCATGACCCGGCCCGACACGGCAAGCGTCGCGCCCATCACGAAGCAGGCTACCCAACGTATCGTTTTTTTATGCATTTCAGTTCCCCAAGCAAAATCCATTTGCGAAGCGTAGCACTTCCCGCCGGGCCGGAAGTGGAGTGTTGGTTACAGGCGTCATCGGCTGAGTTTTTCCGCGATGAGGTTGCTCGCTACTCGAACAGCATCTCGGTTCCAATGGTGATCGTAAGGACCGACTTCAAGGGAGCGACCTGAACCCGCCTCAAAAGCGCGGAACGCCTCCGTCGTATCCACCACGATCTCTTTTCTCGCCTCCGCTTCCGTCCGTAATAGCTGCAGATCTTCTGTTTCAGCGATCGGACCATCGAGCAGATGCGCCCGGTCGGCGTCGATTACAAACATGAATCGTCCTCCGTCGATCGTGGATAGCCGGGAGAAGAATTGGTTCAATACCGTTCTAGCGACCGACAGCGGAGCGCCGGAGTTCCCTTGCTTGCGCGGCGTCTGGCCTGGTGGGCTGGGCGCTGTCTGCCACTTGGTCAGCAGGTTCTTAACCGCCAACGCAGGATCGAACTTCAACTGCGAGAAAACGTATTGCGCCAAGGCCGATTCCCGCAGCAACCGTTTAGCGGCAGAAGGAGGAGGCTGGGTTTCGGTCTGCAGGTTCATCTTCGCGTCAAAGCAGGGACCGTGTACGTTGCCTGATCCGCACATCGCCTGCTTTACGTCGCCGCGTTCAATGACGAAGACAAAGGTCTTGATGCCAAAATGCGTTGCGGCAAAGCGGGCCCGTTCGGCGTAATCGAGCAGATTCGAGCCTGGGCCTCCAAACGCATAAACCTGCCGTCCGCGCAGTTGTTTCTCCAGTTGTGCCGCTGGCCGGTCCTGAGCCGGAAGCATGTTTGCCTCGATGAAACTGTCGCCAATCAGTGCAACCGCGTTTGGGTCGCTCTCAAAATCGTGATCGGCAACGAAACCGTAGTTATTGGCGCAGATGCGCTGGTTATTCTTCAGATCCCAGCCAGTGGCCGCCACGAAGCAATGGTGGGCCGGGTAGGTGAGGATGACGGGGTCGGCGTAGTAACCACTGCGTGTAGCGGTCGACACCGGCAGTATCCGGAACAGCACTTCCAGAAGGATCAGGACGAGCGCAATGCCGGCAGCGAACCACGGGAATGTCGTAAGCAAGCGTCGCATGGTCAGAAATTGAAATAGATGAAGGCGCTGACGCTATCCCGCGCCGCGTTGACCAGAACCAGGAACGCCGAGGAAACGAGCGTCGCGCCAAGTGCGATCGCAACGAAGCGCCCGCCCTTGCGGCAATGCGCGAGCAAGGCTTCCCCGATCCGGTTGCTGTTAGGCATGAGAAAGGAAATGCCGGCCAAGGCAACCAGCCAGACGGCGCCGCGACCGACGTCGAGCCCGCGATTTCCCAAGATGACCGGCGGGAACATTTCACCGGTAACAGTTGAAGGCGTCACCATGCCGTTGAGGACCCGGAGCGCTGTCGGAAAATCCGGTGCACGGAAGAACACCCATGCGACCACCGCGCTGAGAAAGGTCATAGCCCATGCGACGAGCTTGAATGCCGGACCGTTAAGGTCGTAGAAATTGTTCACCAGTTTTTGAAACGCGTGATTGATGACCAGGTAGATTCCGTGCAGCGTTCCCCAGAACACGAAAGTCCAACTGGCGCCGTGCCAGAGTCCTCCGAGCACCATGGTGACCATCAGGTTGATGTAGCGGCGGCGCGGGCCTTTCTGGTTTCCGCCGAGCGGAATATAGAGGTAGTCGCGTAGAAAGGCCGAAAGCGTCATGTGCCAACGACGCCAGAAATCGGAGATGTTGAGTGCCTTGTACGGCGAATTGAAGTTGTACGGCAGCTTGACGTTGAACATCCACGAGAGCCCGATCGCCATGTCGGAGTACCCGGAGAAGTCGAAATAGAGCTGAAAGGTGTAGGCGAGAGCACCCATCCACGCTTCGACGAGATGGGGATGTTGCCCGAGGGCGGCCGCGTTGAATACGGCGTCGGCGTATGGGCTGACGCCATCTGCGAAGACGACCTTCTTGCTCAGCCCGATAGCGAATATCGCCATGCCTGCGGCCACATTCGCCACGTTCAACCGGTAGGTCGCGACTTCCTTGAACTGCGGCATCATCTGCGCGTGATGCAGGACGGGGCCGGCGATCAGATGCGGGAAGTAGGTTACGAAAAGACCGAAATGAACGAAACGGTACTCCCGGGTTCCTTTCAAGTAACTGTCCGCGAGGAAGGCGATTTGCGTGAAGGTAAAGAACGATATGCCGATCGGAAGGACGATGTTCCCCAGACTCCATGTCTGGTCGAGCAAGGCGTTCAGGTTGGCAATGAAGAACCCGGCGTACTTGAAATAGGCGAGGACGACGAGATCGCCCGTTACGCCGATGATGAGCCAGCGCTTGGCTCGCCGCCTTTTTCTTTCATCGCCACCGAGTGGGTCCAACGTTCCGATATGTTTTCCGACAACGAAATTCCAAACAATCGACCCTAAGAGAAGAAGCGTGAATTCCGGCATCCAGTAGCCGTAAAACGCGACCGAGGCGCCGAATAGCCACGCCGCGGCGGCTAGTGGCCAACGTCCGCCCAGGACGTAATATCCGGCGAATACGACGGGGAGATAGACGCAAAAAAAAGCCGCGCTGGTAAAGAGCATGCTGTGGGACTGACTGCCGAAGCCGTCGTTCTAGCGAGAAGGCATGGCGAAGTTGGGCGCCCGCGCCCGTAGCCATTGCTCCAGCATCATCGAAATCCAGATCATTTCGCCGTAGTACCCGGGATGTTCGTACAGGCGATGCGTGACGAGCTCGTCGACGAACGCAGCGCGGAGGATGCCGCGATGGACCAGACCGTGGATCGATTCGAACGCAAGTTCTCGCAGCTTATCGTGCCGTGTTACCCAGACCCCGAACGGAAGGCCGAACCCCTGTTTCTTCTTGACCAGGATTTCGTCCGGCAGGAAGCCGCGCAAGGCTTCCTTGAAGAACCAGCGCAGCTTGAGCCCTTTCAGCTTATATTCAGCCGGCAGTCGCAGTGAAAATTCAAGCAAGTCCGCATCGAGCATCGGGAAAGTGACGTCAATTCCGGCCAGTGCCGCTGTTCCGCACACTTTTGGCAAATCGCTTTCGGCGAGCGTGAACCGCCAGTCGAAGGCCAGTTCCCGGTTGACGTCGTTCTGGGTATGAGCGCTTTTCCAGACTTCGCGTTGCAGACGCAGCGGTGCGTCGAGGTCGATCGCGGCCAGGAACCCCGGCGTCAGCGCATCGTCCGTTCCGAGACGAGTGATTAGGTTGTACATTTTCAGGCGGTCCGGCATCGGAACGCTTGCCTGTTCGACATAACTCGCCGCCTTGCGAACGAGCGGAACGCGCCCGGCGGCCGCCGTGCCGAGGACCGGTTCCAGTACGCCAGTGCGCAGCAGCCCAGGAAAATGCCGATACCAGTTGAAGATACGCTGCTTGGCGTAGCGCGAATTGCCGCCGAAAAGCTCGTCGCCACCATCGCCCGCCATGATTCGCGTCACCCCGTCTTCCTTCGCCATGCGGGCGCAATAATAGGCGGGCAGGGCAGAAGAGTTGCCGAATGGCTGGTCGTAGTGCGTTGCCACGTCCGGTACGCCACGAACGACGTCCTCCGGGGTGACGTAATACTCATGGTGTTCGGTTTTGAAATGCCGGGCGGCGATTCGGGCGTACTCCATTTCGTCGTAACCTTCGGCCTTGAATCCGATGGAGTACGTCGCTGCCGTACGACCGGTCGCCAAGCCAAGCATTCCCGCCACGGTCGAGCTATCCGTCCCGCCGCTCAGGAAACAGCCGGGCTTGCCGCCATCGAAGCGTCGTTCGACGGCTTGCTGAAGCAATTGCCGGAACTCGTCGCGTAACCGTGGAAAGTCGGGGCGCCCATTGTCTTCGAACTCGGGCACCCAGTACGGCGCGACCGCTAGTTGGCCGTTGCGGAATACGACGTAATGCGCGGGCGGGACGCGGAAGACTCCCTTGAAGATCGTCCGTGGTGAGGGAATGGCGTGAATGTAAAGGTAATCGAAGATCGCCTGCGGATCGATCGAGGAACCGCCGTCAGCCAGATCGTCGGCGCGTTCAGCGAATCGCAACTCGTTATTGACGACCCGATAGCAGAGCGTCCGGATGGCAAACCGGTCGACAGCCAGGAAGACGCTGCCGTCAGGCGCCGTCAAACCGACGGCGAAATCCCCGGTGACCATTCTCGCCACGTCGGTACCGCGGCGCGAGAATGCTTCTGCCCAGGCCGCTGCTTCACCTTCACTATGAGCTAGGCGCTGGATGTCAGCGTCCGCAAAGCGTGGATGGCCGATAGACAGCACTTTTGTTCCCTGCTGCTTGACGCGCGGCGCGTCAGTTGTCGCGTTCATGACGGTTTTCCTATTCTGGTTCTTGGTTCGTCTTCGTTTATGTGACTCAAGTTCTTCGTTGCCATACCTATCACCAGCGCCCCCTCTGTTCCCCGGCGCGAAGATGCGAGAACTGAATTAGTCCCAGGGCAACGGCGAGTACCGCATAAGTGACGGCATGTCGCGCATATCGCGCGGGGGCCGCGAGCTTTTCCAAGTCGCTTGTGCTAGGCATGAACTGCAAGGCGGAGAGCATCTTTCCGTGCTCAAGTACCGTCGGCTCTAATCCATACCAGAACGCAATTGTCGCTATCGTTGCCGCGGCTGCCGCTATTAGGGCAGCCCGGGGGCGCCTATCTGCAAATGCGATGAATGCTCCCACAGATGCTGCCGCCAGGAACAAACCCAGAGCCCCAAGGCCGAGTACGGCGCTGGTGACGAAGCTGCCTCCTCCGCGCATTATTTGCGTCATGCCGCCCGACGCCGTCAGGTCGAAGATGACAAAATGCAACGGCCAGGCGAGCATCGCCGTAAACATCGTCCAGGTAAGAAAGGCGGCTACGTTGCCGCGTTCGAATACAAGCAGGGCGAACAATAGAGCACCGAGGGCAGCAAGAGCGACGACGGCATGCAAGGCAAGAAATCGGCCGATTAGTTCCCAATTCCATGGCCAGCCGAGGACTGGCGCTCCAATAAAGCTGTAAAACCGATCAATAGACACCACGGGTTGCAGCAAGGTCCACACGACGAGTCCCTGTGCTACCAACCACAGGGGCAGGAGAAAGAGACGTCCGGCTGTCTTCGCCCAGTTCAGGAACATGACGTGACCCGTACCGACCAGATAGCTTGCCGCGGCAACGAGGGCGATCGCAACAATCCTTGCGATACTGGCGGAGGTAGGTCTTGTGTGATTGACGAAATGCGCCATGAGGGAAATGGCGACCATCAATGCCAAAAACGTAATGGCGTGGCTTGTCCAAACGGGCCAAGGCGTGGAAGGAGGTTTCTCGAGACGGAAGGGCCTCTGTGCGGCTCGCACCGGACTCTGTTCGGCGCTGCCGCTAGCAGAATCGTGTCCGGCGAGTATCCATCGCATCAACACGAGCCCGGCAATTCCTCCAAGGGTGCCGAGCAGGACGTCCGTCAGGTCTGCATATCTCCCAGGAAGAAACAGCTGCCCAGCTTCGCTGACGAAGGGAACGAACGCGAGCCCAGACACGTCGGCCAAGCGCGGTCGGAAGCGCTTGGGAATACCCCGTGCGCGAGCTGCCGAGAAAAGCGCCCAAAGTACTCCGACAGGCATGAAGAATCCTGTCTTGCGGAGCAATTCATTAATGGCGTGGTATTCACTACCTTGATACAGCATTAAGAACGGCACTCGGGCGATTGCCCGCCACGCATCATCAAGAGGGGCGGGCGGCATCTGGAAACCGAACGGATACCAGAAAACCCCGAGGACGATGGAAGCGACGATTACCCAGCCGAAAAACCAGAATTCCGGTCCCGCTTCGGCAATCAAGGCCAGCCAGCGGCGACCATGGGCCGCTGCGAATCCGCCAGCCATTCCCCCGGCCGCCGCCAAGAGAATGTCTGCGGTATCTGTTACACGGGAATAAACGAAGAGCTGAAAACCCTCGATTGCCGCCGCCGCGAGTGCTGTGGACAAGGTCGTCCACAGCAACGAAGACCTTCGTCTGAGCGCCCAGAAGACTCCGACAGGTAGCCAGATGAGGACGTCGGTCAGGTATCCGTACAGGCTTTGCGCAGTACTGCCTTTGATGCCGGTAAATGGAAGCAGGACGACCCGTCCTTCGCGCCATTTGTGATAGAGCTCGACGACGCTCACGGTCAAATCGAGCGGCATCATGCTGAATGCAAAAATGATCAGCAGATAGATGTGCAGCAACCTGCCTAAGCGATCCTGCTTGGATTCCATCCGCCACACGGCATCGAGCCAATTGCCTACCGTGTGGCCCCAGGCGTACTGCGCCGCGACCCCCACCATTCCTCCGAGGCTGAGCGCGAAGACGTCGCGTTGCGAAACAGTACGCGGGGGGAAGTACAGCTGGCTGAATTCGAGGAACACGGCAAGCCCCACACCGCACCCGGCGACACCCAAGCGGAGCAACATCCCGATCAGGCCGCGTCGGTCTCCGACAATACGTTGCGCAACAAGAAACGACAGCGGGATGAGGAGGAGAAAGTTGACGGTCCAATCGGTAACCGATTGGATCCGTTGATCATGGAACGGGAGCGCAAGGAATGCGTCTACGGCGACATTCAGCGGAATAGGTGTGAACCGCAGAGGAACCCAGCTGCCATAGATAACCAGAAGGAGGTACAGAATCGAAACCGAACTCAGCAAGCGCCGCGATGAAGCACGCGCAGCCGCGACGCCCACCGGTGTATCGCTCATTGCCCCCTCGCAGCGCGAGGGGTGCCGGCTTGCCGAGCGTGAGTCCGATGCAATTGGGTTGGTACGCTTGCGCTCTCGTTCATATTTTTCGGCGAAAACAATGAAGCGGCCAACATTGAAACAGCGCCGCGCGGCTGATGTCGAAGACGCGGCAAGAAGACCGCCGCGCGCGGGATCAGGCGCCCGTCTTTTCGTTCACGAATTTGAGCAACGAGCCCAGTGTCGCAAAGGTTGCACCGTCGATCTCGTCGTCATCGACCGAGAACCCGAAAGTCTCTTCAAGGCGAGCGATCAAGGCAACAACGGCCATCGAATCGAGTTCGGGGATGGCCCCGAGCAATGCGGTCCGTTCGGTGAAATCGGCCGATCGCCCATTGAGATTGAGCACATCATCGAGTATGGACAAGATCTTATTTTTCGTATCCAAGTTCAGCTCCAAAGCGAAAGTCAAACTCCGCGCATTATAGGCGGAGAAGGCCCAATCGACTGTGAGATACTACGCGCCGTCCAATAACGTCCTCATGAGATACTTCGATCCTATGCGAGACGCCACCCTTCTACCCGATCTGATCACGCTTTCCGCGGACCGGACCCCCCAAGCGCCAGCCTTGACCTACGACGGTCGCACCATGAGTTACGGCGAACTCTCTGACGCCGTAAGCCGTTTCCGCAACGGGCTCATGAGCCTTGGACTCCAGAGAGGAGAGCGCGTTGCAATCTACCTGGAAAAACGCTTCGAAACGGTTATCGCGAGTTTCGGCGCGCCTGCTGCCGGCGGCGTATTCGTCCCGCTCAATCCGCTGCTGAAGGCGGAGCAGGTGGGATATATCCTTCGCGACTGCAATGTGCGCGTACTCGTGACGTCTGCCGAGAGGCTCGCGTTGCTTTCCGACACGTTGCCTGCTTGTCATGATCTTCGACATGTCATCGTGCTGGATTCGGAAGAGCCGTTGCCTTCGGGTGGCGCCATCGGCTACCAGCGGTGGAGCGACGTGTTGGCGCAAAGCGAGGCAGAGGGGCATCGGGTGATCGATACTGATGTTCTAGGCATCCTGTATACCTCGGGAAGTACGGGTAAGCCGAAAGGCGTCGTTCTCTCGCACCGGAACATGGTGGCTGGGGCAAAGAGCGTCGCGAGTTATCTGGAGAATACGGCGGAGGACACACTGCTCGCGGCTCTGCCGCTTTCCTTCGACGCTGGCTTTAGTCAGCTCACGACCGCATTCCATGTCGGAGCGCGGGTGGCGCTTCTCAACTATCTTCTACCCCGGGACGTCGTAAAGGCGCTGGAACGCGAGCAGGTCACCGGACTGACGGCCGTACCGCCGCTTTATATCCAATTGACCCAGCTGACATGGCCCGAGTCGATCGCTGATCGGCTGCGTTATTTTGCTACGACCGGTGGCCGTATGCCGCGCGAGACGCTCACCGCTCTTCGGCAGAAACTTCCCAAATCGAAACCCTTCCTGATGTACGGGTTAACCGAAGCGTTCCGGTCCACATTTTTGCCGCCGAGCGAAGTCGATCGGCGCCCGGATTCGATCGGAAAGGCGATTCCGAACGCGGAGATCCTCGTTCTCCGTGAAGACGGAACCGAATGTGCCCCCAATGAGCCTGGCGAACTGGTGCATCGGGGAGCGCTTGTCGGTCTGGGATATTGGAACGATCCGGAAAAGACGGCAGAGCGCTACAAGCCGTTGCCGGTTGGCGTAGCCAGCCGCGAGGCCGGTCTCGTTCTGCCCGAATTTGCCGTTTTTTCAGGCGATAACGTGCGCAAGGACGAGGAAGGTTTCATCTATTTCATCGGCCGACGCGACGAGATGATGAAGACCTCTGGCTACCGGGTCAGTCCCACCGAGGTGGAAGAGATTCTGTACGCGACCAAGCTTGTCGGCGAATGCGTGGCGTTCGGCGTGGACGACGATCGGCTGGGACATGCGATCCAAGTCATCGTTACACCGCCTTCTGGCGAGACGGAGCTGGACACGGTGGCTTTGCTGGCCGAGTGCCGCAATCGAATGCCGGCCTATATGGTCCCCTCCGGGATCGAAGTTCGAAACGGACCGCTTCCGCGCAATCCGAATGGCAAGATCGATCGCAAGACGTTGGCGACCGAGTGGGTCGAGAAGCATTCCTGACTACCGAAGGTACCTTGCGGAGCGGTGATGTCCACTGAAAAATCCCTTCCCGTCCACGCGCCGATGGGCCAGTTCGCCACGGACGGCGACGAACTCATTGTAGGGGGCTTGCCCCTGACCCGGTTGGCGGAGCGCGTCGGCAAGACGCCGTTCTATGCCTATGATCGGGGCGTGATTCGCAAACGGGTTTCGGCGCTACGTGCCGCCCTGCCCGAGCAAGTGAAGCTGCATTACGCGATGAAGGCCAACCCCATGCCGGCGGTCGTCGGCTTCATGGTCGGGCAGGTCGACGGCATCGATGTTGCATCGGGTGGTGAATTGAAAGTGGCGCTCGATGCCGGAGCACCTATCGGCGAGGTGAGTTTCGCTGGCCCTGGAAAGCGGAGTGAGGAACTCCGTCAAGCGGTCGCCGCCGGTGTGCTGATAAACGTCGAATCGTTTCGCGAAGTCAGCGAGCTGGCCCGTTGTTCTGAAGAAGTCGGTGTTCCCGCCAGAGTTGCCGCCCGTGTGAACCCAGACTTTGAGTTGAAAGGCTCGGGTATGCGGATGGGGGGCGGACCGAAGCAATTTGGCGTGGACGCCGAGGAGGTGCCTGCTTTACTGCGCGAGATCGGGAAGCATGGACTCGCCTTCGAAGGTTTCCATCTTTTTGCCGGCTCGCAGAATTTGAAGGCTGAAGCCATTTGTGAGGCGCAACAGAAATCCTTTGATCTCGCTGTCCGTCTTGCAGATGCAGCGCCGTGCTCTCCCCGCGTCATTAACCTCGGTGGCGGTTTCGGCATTCCTTATTTCCCTGGTGATCTGCCGCTCAATCTTGCGCCGATCGGCGACAATCTTGCCCATCTTGTGGAGCGAGCCCGGCACGCGTTCCCGAAGGCCGATCTCGTCATCGAGCTTGGGCGTTATCTGGTCGGCGAAGCCGGTGTCTATGTCGCGCGTGTTGTCGACCGCAAGGTGTCGCGCGGGCAGGTTTTCCTGGTTGTAGATGGCGGTTTGAATCACCACCTGTCCGCATCCGGAAACTTTGGCCAAGTGTTGCGCAAGAACTATCCGGCCGCCATCGGCAACCGGATGGCAACTCTGGACACCGAGAGCGCGTCTGTCGTCGGGCCACTGTGCACCCCACTCGACTTGCTCGCTGATCGGATGGTCTTGCCCATGGCTGAAGTGGGCGATCTTTTCGTCCTCTTCCAATCCGGAGCTTACGGTGCGACCGCGAGTCCGCAACGTTTTCTTGGTCATCCGGAAGTCCTGGAAGTGCTCGTCGGCTGAAGTCGCTGCCCTTAGATCGGCTTTCCTGAGGTTCAAACTAAAGCCTGAAGGTATTGGACTGGCGCCACCGTCTTTGATCGGATGCCGAACACCTTCCGGGGCAGCAGGGGCAATGCGCCATGAATTGCTTCGACGCATCGGTCCGTGTCGCTTGATCGAGGTTTGTATCGGCGACAGGGAACGGAGCGCGTTTGCGGCGGTCTTTTAGCGGCCAACCGCCGTGGTTTATGAAGAGTTCCCTTTTCCTTGCCGCTTGATGGTCGGCGTCAACAGACCACATTCGAGGTGCGGTGCCTTAGCTTTGTAGTGAGTTTTGTGTGTTATTAAGCGAAAACAATAAATTGGATATGGATCTTAAAGCCTTTTATGCGTTTAAGGAGGGTGTTCTATACTGCGTGCGGCATAAAAACAGGGGCAAGGTGAGGATTTTGTCACGATCGAATCCGAACACCGGTGCTAATCTTCGGGCCGAGCAACCCTAATGGATGTCGCACAGTGAAGATCAATTACACGTCGCTTCGGGACTCGCGCGAGCCAGGCATCCGTCTGCGGGAGTCGGACACTAGGGGTAGATCATGATCAGAGTCTTCAGCCACTGGATTCATTGGAAGACGATCGTCCGCATCGTCCTCGACTTCTTCTTCCCCGTCGCGTGCGTCGTTCTGGCCGTTTCACTATCTGGCGTTGGTGGGCAGGGAAACCTCGAGGTTGTCGTCGGATATGCCGTGATCTTTGCACTCATCATGGTGATGCTCAACGCATGGCTCGGCCTGTATCACCGAGGGCATACCCGGACGCTTGAGCAGACGCGTGCTCGCGCCGTTCTGTCGCTCTATCTATCTGTCCCGATCGCGTACGGCGTTTTTTCGTTGTTATCGATCGCCGATGCCAATCAAAAGCTCCTTCTTCTTTCGGGGCTTGCTGCGCTATTCGGTACGTTGGCGCACCGCGTTTATACGATGCATAGTCGCGCTGGGTCGATGATGCTCCACCGGGTGTTGATTTTCGGCGCAGGCCCGGAGGCCAAGTCGGTCGGAAAGGTTCTCAAGCGATCGGATCCCGACATTCAGATCGTCGGGTTTTATCCTAGTCCCTCGGATGCCGAGATATCGATCCCTGATCATCAGATTCTTTCGCGGGAGACTCCGCTGTCGGATACGGCCTATTCCCTGAATGTCGACGAGATCATCATCGCCGTTCACGAGCGTAGGGGTGGAATCCTGCCGCTGAGGGAGCTGCTCGATTGCAAACTTTCGGGGGTCAAAGTTCTTGACCTTGCCAGCTATTTTGAACGTGCCCTCGGACAGATCCGTCTCGATTCGCTGCGCGCCGGCTGGCTCATCTTTGGCGAAGGTTTCCGCCAGGGATGGATGCGCACCCTGGTAAAGCGCGTCTTCGATATCGTCGCGGCGGTGATCCTGCTGATACTCGCCTCGCCGGTAATGCTCACCACGGCACTTCTGATCTGGCTGGAAGACGGATTTCCCATTTTCTACCGTCAGGAACGAGTCGGCCTGAATGGCCGTCTGTTCAATGTGGTGAAATTCCGGAGTATGCGGAAAGACGCCGAAAGTGACGGCAAGCCACGGTGGGCGACAGCCAACGACGATCGAACGACGCGCGTGGGCCGGATAATCCGCAAGGTTCGCATCGACGAACTGCCTCAGCTCTTCAGCGTTCTCTCGGGTGACATGAGCCTCGTCGGTCCTCGACCAGAACGCCCGTTCTTCGTGGATCAACTAACCCGTGATATTCCGTTTTATGCGGTGCGCCATAGCGTGAAGCCGGGCGTAACCGGCTGGGCCCAGGTCAGCTACCATTACGGCGCCTCGGTGGACGATTCCATCCAGAAACTTCAGTACGACCTTTACTATGTGAAGAACCACACGCTGTTCCTGGATATCGTCGTGTTGTTCGAGACGGTAGGGGTGGTGCTTACCGGCAAAGGCGCGCAGTAGCCGCGGCCTTCTCTCTAGAGGGCCCTATACTGAGCGCAATCCGAGGAGGTTGCCGGTTGGAAGCGAGCAGAGAGACGATCACCGCCTGGAGCTATGGACTGGCGGGTTGCATCTACGCCGGATTTGCCATTTATCTGGGGGCAGGTTGGCGTAACACATTGCGTAGCCGCGCCATGTTCCTGGCGGCCATTCTTTGTGCCGTTTGGGGTATGTCGGGTTTGGTATTCGCCATAACCGGGCTATCGCTCCTTCTGGGTGCCAGCTTACTGGCCGATGTTTTCCGGTTTGCTGGTTGGTATTTCTTCCTGCTCATCTTGCTGAAGCCGGAATCGGGTGACGACGACTGGCCCGCCCGGGTACGTTTGCTCGGAGGCGTGGCCTTCGCGCTTGTCTTCGTCGGAATCGTCGCTCACGTGATGGCCGTGCTCGGGATAGGAGCCTTGTTCCAACCCCAACGCATGGCGCTGTTCGATTCTTTGGCCATGACGGTTTTCCAACTGGTCTTGATCGAACAGTTGGTTCGCAATTTGTCGTTGGATGCCCGGTGGAGCCTCAAGCCACTTTGCATAGGTCTGGGCGGCGTGGCGTTGTTTGATCTCTACTTGTTTTCGGACGCTCTCTTGTTCAACAGGATCGATACGGATGCCTTCAGCATTCGCGGTTTCGTCCATGCCTTGGCGGTTCCGCTGATCGGCGTGTCGACCGTGCGTAGCCGGGATTGGAAGTCAAAGATCGTGCTGTCGCAGCGGGCGGCATTGCAGTCGATATCCCTTGTGGCCATTGGCATCTACCTCTTGTTTATGGCGGCCGCCGGATACTACGTGCGGTATTTCGGAGGCGAATGGGGGCGTGCTTTCCAACTCGCTCTCTTGTTCGCGGCTTTGTTGCTGCTCGGCGTGCTCAGCGTTTCAGGTTCCATGCGCGCCAAGTTCAGGGTGCTCGTCGGGAAGCATTTCTTCAGCTATCGCTACGATTACCGTGAGGAGTGGCTGCGGTTCACCAATACCTTGTCGGCGCAGGACGGGTCTTCGCAACTCGGGCAGCATGTTGTCAAGGGGCTGGCCGATATGGTGGAGAGCCCGGCCGGAGCGCTATGGTTGAGAGATCCGACTAGCCGTTTTTTTGCTCAGGCGGCATGCTGGAATATGCCGATATCCTCAGCAACGGAGGATGCGGATTCAAAGCTCTGCAAGTTTCTGATTGAGAGCGGGTGGGTGATTAATCTCGAGGAATACCGCTCGTTGCCGCGACGTTATAGCGGGCTCGATCTACCGCGCTGGCTGGTGGAGGTGCCGAACGCCTGGCTGGTGGTGCCCTTGGCGACGGGCACGGAGATGATCGGTTTCGTCGTGCTGGCAACGGCGCGTACCAAGCTCGACGTGAACTGGGAAGTCAACGACTTGCTGAAAACCGCCGGACGTCAGGCCGGGGCCTTCCTGGGGCAGATGCAAGCGACCGAGACGCTGCTTGAAGTGCGCAAATTCGATGCCTTCAATCGCATGTCGGCCTTCGTAGTGCATGACCTTAAGAACATCGTGGCGCAATTGGCGCTCATGTTGAAGAATGCCGAACGCCACCGGGATAACGCTGAGTTTCAACAGGACATGCTGATGACGGTGGAACATTCTGTCGATCGAATGCGGCAGTTGATGATGCAGCTGAGGCAAGGTACGACGCCTCTCGACGGCCCGAGAGGCGTGGAACTGAATGACGTCATTCGGCGTATTCAGACTGCAAAAGAGAGCCAAGGGCGGCGGGTGAATATCGAGTTGGATGGCAAGATCGTAGCCAAAGGTCACGAAGAACGGATCGAGCGTGTAATCGGCCACATCGTGCAGAACGCCCTGGATGCCACTGAGCGGGGCGGGGACGTTTCGGTTCGTTTGGAACGTCGCGATAAGCAAGCGTTGGTGCAAGTCTCCGATACGGGTCATGGAATGACCCCGGAGTTCCTGCGCGAGCGGCTCTTCAAACCATTCCAGACGACCAAGCCCGCAGGAATGGGAATTGGCGCATATGAGAGTTTCCAATACGTCCACGAGCTTGGCGGTAAGGTCTTGGTCGATAGCGAAGTTGACGTCGGAACGCAAGTCAGCCTGTTGTTACCTTTGTTCGAAGCAGGCCCCGGGTGGGGGGCCGAAGTATTACATAAGGAGCGTGAATGAGTTCGGAGAAGCCCCGTCCCCTGTTGATCGTTGAAGATGATCCTGCGCTGCAAAAGCAGATTCGCTGGGCCTTCGATCAATATGAAACCCTGTTGGCTGACGACAGGGAGAGCGCGCTGGCCCAGGTGCGGCGCTATCAGCCTCCGGTGGTCACCATGGACCTTGGGCTCCCGCCAGACCCTGATTCCGTGTCGGAGGGTTTCAAGCTCATCGAGCAGATCCTGGCGATCGCGCCACAAACGAAGATCATCGTTCTGACCGGGCAAAATGACCGTAGCAATGCGCTGCGAGCCGTTGGCCTTGGCGCATATGATTTTTTCGCCAAACCCTTCGAAGTCGAGATGCTCGGTTTGACGATTGAACGTGCCTACCGTCTGTACGACCTGCAGCAGGAGAACAGCCGTCTGCAGATGATGCACCAGCCCGACGTTCTCTCTGGACTGATCACGCGGGATCCCGAGGTTCTGAGAGTCTGCCGGACGGTCGAGAAAGTGGCGATGACGGATGCGACCGTCCTAATACTCGGTGAGAGCGGGACGGGCAAGGAGCTCATCGCGCGGGGAGTCCATGCCGCGTCTGGCCGGCGAAGTGAGCGATTCGTTGCGATCAACTGCGCGGCGATTCCCGACAACCTGCTGGAAAGCGAGTTGTTTGGATATGAGAAAGGCGCATTTACGGGAGCCGCAAAAACGACCCCGGGAAAGATCGAAACGGCGCACCGCGGCACGCTCATGCTTGACGAAATTGGCGACCTTCCGCATGCGCTGCAGGCGAAGCTATTACGCTTCCTCCAGGAGCGAGTCATTGAGCGTATTGGCGGGCGTCAGGAGATTCCGATCGACGTCCGAATTGTGTGCGCCACCCATCAGGACTTGAAAGCCCTGATCAAAGAAGGACGGTTCCGCGAGGACTTGTATTACCGCCTAGCAGAAATCGTCGTTAGCATACCGCCCCTGCGTGCTCGGCAGGGCGATGCGGCACTTCTCGCGCATGCGTTCGTTCGGCGTTTTGCCACGGAGCAAGGGCGAGGTTCCATGACGTTGCGTGAGGATGCGATCCGGGCAATTGAAGCCCATGCATGGCCAGGTAATGTCCGGGAGTTGGAAAACTGTATCAAACGGGCTGTCATCATGGCCGACGGCAATCAGATCACACTCGATGATATCGGTCTCAGTCCGGTGCAAAATGACGAAGAGGTTAATCTCGACCTGCGGCAGGTGCGTGAAGATGCAGAAAAACGAGTCATTATTTCCGCGCTTGCCCGGGCAGATGGCAGCATTGCCCGCGCTGCCGAATTGCTTGGCGTAAGCCGTCCAACGTTGTACGACCTGATGCACCGGTTTGGGTTGAAATAGCGATATCACATCAAACCAACGAGCAATCCACCAAGGATCACGATTATGCGCAAGTCCTTACTCGGAGCCACCGTATCGACCCTGTTCGCCACTGTTCTCCTGATGAGTTGTGGCGGCGAGAAACCCGAAGCCATGCTGGCCTCAGCCAAGGACTATATGGCGAAACGGGATAACAAGGCCGCGATCATCCAACTGAAGAATGCGCTGCAGGGCGACCCAAATATGGCCGAAGCCCGTTTCCTTCTCGGCAGGGCTTTGCTTGACAGCGGAAATCCTGCAGGCGCCGAGGTCGAACTGCGCAAGGCGCGTGAACTGAATTACCCGGCTGACAAAGTGACCCCATTGTTGGCTAATGTGCTTCTGATGGTAGGGCAACCAAAGAAAATCATCGATGACCTTGCGAAGGTCGAGATGTCATCTCCCGAAAGTAAGGCCGATTTGCAGACGACAGTCGGGTATGCCTACCTCGCCACGGGCAAGGCAGAGTCGGCGCAATCGGCGTTTGGAGCCGCTCTGTCGGCCGTACCGGGGTATCCTCCGGCGATCGTTGCCCAGGCGCGAGTGAAGGCCGGCAACCGTGATTTTTCCGGCGCGTTGGCCTTGCTTGATTCTGCTCTTGAGAAAACTCCGGCGCTCCACGATGCGTGGCAGTTGAAGGGAGACATTCTCCAGACACAGGGCGATGCCAACGGAGCGTCGGCGGCCTACGCAAAAGCGTTGGAAGTCAAGCCGGACTATCTCCCGGCGCACATGTCTATCACAGCCCGCTTACTTGAGGAAGGAAAGCTGGACGAAGCCGGCAAGCAGCTTGAAGCGATGAGCAAAATTGCGCCTGGAAGCCCGCAGACGACCTACATGCAAGCGCAGCTCGCGTATCAGAAACGCGACTTCAAAGCCGCTCAAGAGGCGATCCAGCGGCATCTCAAAGTGGCCCCAGACAGTCCGCTCGGATTGCAACTTGCTGGTGCCATCGAGTATGAATTGAAGTCGTATTCGACGGCGGAAGCTCACTTGCTGAAGGCTTTGCCGAACACCCCCGAACTCGGTATGGCGCGTCGCGTTTTGATTGCGAGTTATCTCCGAAGCAACCAGCCGGATAAGGCTTTGCGCGCATTGCAGCCCATCCTCAGCAAGATCGACGACAATTCGAACATGCTCGCCTTAGCCGGCGAGGTTTACATGCAGAACGGTGATGCCGACAAGGCGGCGAGCTATTTCGCCAAGGCTGCTGCGCTTGACCCCAATAGTGCCGGCAAGCGCACCTCGGTCGCTTTGGCCCGTTTGGCGAAGGGGGATTCTGATTCCGCGACCCGCGAACTTGAGCGGATCGCTTCAGCGGATAGCGGGACTCGTGCGGACTTGGGCCTCATTGCCTCTCAACTCAAGGACCGCAAGTTCGATGAGGCGCTGAAGGCGATCGATAGCTTGGAGAAGAAGCAGCCTGATAACCCCTTGACTTTCAACTTGCGTGGAATTGCTTTGTTGGGCAAACGTGATGTTCCGGCCGCACGCAAGAATTTCGAAACAGCTCTGACCAAGAATCCGGCGTACTTTCCCGCGGCCGCTAGTCTTGCCAATTTGGACCTGACCGAGAAAAAACCGGACGATGCGAAGAAACGTTTTGAAAGCGTCATCGCTAGCGACCCCAAGAGTATTCCCGCTTTGCTTGCGTTGGCTGAACTGAAAGCCAAGACGGGTGGAAAGGCGGATGAGGTCGCGGCCCTGATCAACAAGGCGATTACGGCCAATCCAACCGAGCCGGCTCCGCACATCGCCTTGGTCGGGCTTTATCTGTCCACGAAGGAGTCTCGAAAGGCGTTGGCGGCGGCACAAGACGCACTGGGAGTGCTTCCCGATCGGCCAGAGATTCTCGATGCTGCGGGTAGAGCCCAGCAGGCCGCGGAAGAATACAATCAGGCGCTGACGACGTATAGCAAACTTGCGAGCCTTGTGCCGAATTCGCCGCAGCCGTATCTACGCATGGCAGAAATCAATCTGGTGGCAAAGAACAAGGATGCCGCCATGCAGAACTTGAACAAGGCGCTGTCGGTTAAGCCCGACTCGCTGGAAGCGCAGCGCGCGATCATGATGCTTGACCTCGAGGCCGGAAAAACGGATGCCGCACTGACGGTGGCCCGTAACGTTCAGAAGCAGCGGCCAAAGGAATCGGCAGGATACGTACTTGAGGGCGACGTCTATGCGTTGAAGAAGTCGTGGCCGGAGGCTATCTCCGCATATAAAAACGGAATAAAACAGAGCGGCGCAACCGAACTCGCCATCAAGACCCATGCGGCCTTGAACTCTTCGGGCAAGAGTTCCGAGGCTGACGGATTTGCCGACGGCTGGTTGAAGGAACATGCCAAAGACATGCAGTTCAGGCTGTATCTGGCAGAATCGGCGACTGCGCGGAAGGATTTCGCGACGGCGAGCAAGCTCTACAAGATCTTGGTGGACGTGCAGCCCGACAACGCGCTGCTGCTGAACAACCTTGCCTGGTCGCTTGCGCAGAACAAGGATCCCAAGGCGGTGGATTATGCCGAGAAGGCTTACAAGCTGGCGCCCGAACAAGCAGCAATTGCGGATACGTTGGGCGGACTCCTTGTTGACAAAGGCGACACGGCGAGAGGTATCGAATTGCTGCAAAAGGCCGTGAGCCTCGCACCGCAGAACCCGCCTATCCGTCTGAATTACGCAAAAGCGCTCGCGAAAGCAGGAAAGAAGGACGAAGCGAAGAAGGAGCTCGAAGAATTGAGCAAGCTGGGCGACAAGTTCGCGGACCAAAATGAGGTTTCCAAGCTCCTGCAAAGTCTGTGATCGGCTTTGGTAGCCATCATTCATTCATCTACTCATAGTTGAGGAATTCATGACAATCGTCGCTGTTGTTGGACTGGGATATGTGGGACTGCCCTTGGCAGTTGAATTCGGCAAGAAGTATCGCACCATTGGCTTCGACCTTTCTGCGGCGAAGGTAGCGAGCTACAAGAACCACATAGACACCACCGGGGAAGTAAGCCAAGCTCAATTCGATGCGTCGGTTCACCTTGAGGTGGGGTCTGATCCCGACGCATTGGCTGAAGCGGACTTCATTGTGGTTGCCGTCCCGACGCCAGTCGATGAAGCGCACCAGCCCGATTTTCGGCCGTTGGTCGGTGCATCGGAGTCGGTAGGAAAGAATCTCAAACGGGGCGCGACAGTTGTCTTCGAATCCACCGTTTATCCTGGGGCGACGGAAGAGGTGTGCATTCCGATTATCGAAAAGCACTCGGGAATGAAATGGAAAGAAGACTTCTTTGTGGGCTATTCCCCCGAACGCATCAACCCGGGGGATAAGGAACGGACGCTAACCAAGATCGTGAAGGTCGTTTCCGGCGATACACCGGAAACCTTGGAGCGCGTTAAGGCAATGTACGGCAGCATCATCACCGCGGGAATCTATCCGGCATCAAGTATCAAGGTCGCCGAAGCGGCAAAAGTCATCGAGAATACGCAGCGCGACCTGAACATCGCGCTTACGAACGAGCTAGCCATCATTTTCGAACGCATCGGCATCGATACGCTCGAGGTGCTTCAGGCCGCCGGGAGCAAGTGGAACTTCCTGCCGTTTCGTCCCGGGCTGGTTGGTGGTCACTGCATCGGGGTCGACCCATACTACCTCACGCACAAAGCCGAAATGCTTGGGTATCACCCGGAAGTCATCTTGGCCGGTCGGCGCATTAATGACGGCATGGGGAAATATATCGCCGAACAGACGGTGAAAAAGCTCGTGGTCAATGGATGGCAGGTGAAAGGTGCTCCGATCATCGTTCTCGGCCTCACATTCAAGGAAGACTGCCCGGATCTGCGCAATTCGAAGGTCATCGACGTTATCCGCGAACTGCAATCGTATGGAGCGCGTGTGCTCGTTCACGAACCGGTGGCGGACGCTGGCGAAGCGTGGCACGAGTATGGCGTCGAACTGACTCAGTGGGACGATCTTCCTCAAGCGGCGGCGATCGTTGCCGCTGTCGGCCATCGGGAATTCAAGAACCGGCCGTTGTCGGATTACGTCGGCAAGTTGCAGGCGAATGGCGTTATGGCCGACGTGAAGTGCATCTTCAACGAAGCCGAACTCGCTGCTCAGGGAGTGACGGTGTGGCGATTGTAAGCCATTCTCTCTCCGATATTGCCCTTGGCCAATTGAAGTCTCAGCACTCCAACTGGCTGGTCACCGGTTGTGCCGGATTCATTGGCTCACATCTGGTCGAAAGCTTGCTTAAGTTGGGCCAGACGGTCGTTGGTATGGACAACTTATCGACCGGGCATCGAGCGAATCTGGATGAAGTTCAGTCCGCCGTGTCGCCGCACGAGTGGAAGAATTTCAGTTTTATCGAGGCGGACATCCGTGACGCGACCGCTTGCCGGGAAGTGTGCCGAGGTGTTGACTATGTGCTGCACCAGGCGGCGCTCGGTTCCGTCCCGCGTTCGCTTGCGGATCCATTGACGACGAACGCCGCGAACGTAGACGGTTTTCTGAATATGCTTGTCGCGGCTCGCGACGCAGGAGTCAAACGATTCGTTTATGCTGCTTCGAGCTCGACCTACGGCGATCATACCGAACTGCCCAAAGTGGAGGAGCGAATTGGGCGGCCATTGTCTCCCTACGCTGTGACGAAGCTGGTCAATGAGTTGTACGCCGAGGTGTTCGGGCGGTGCTACGGGTTTCCGTCGATCGGGCTGCGTTACTTCAATGTTTTCGGTACCCGACAGGATCCCGAAGGCGCTTACGCGGCCGTAATACCTCGTTGGACGCGGGCAATGCTGCTTGGCGAAGATGTGGTGATCAATGGCGATGGCGAAACCACACGCGATTTCTGCTTCGTAGCCAATGTCGTGCAAGCCAACTTGTTGGCGGCGACAGCAAACTCTACGGAAGCTATCAATCAGGTGTACAACGTCGCGGTAAACGATCGTACGTCACTGAATCGCCTATTCGAAATCCTGCGCGACGTCTTGGCCGAAACCAATCCGCATGTTGCTGGTCTGAAAGCGCGGTATGCCGCTTTTCGTCCCGCGGATGTTCGCGATTCCCAAGCAGATGTATCAAAAGCGCGACGACTCCTCGGGTATATACCCACGCATCGGCTGGAAGAGGGAGTACGAGAGGCCATGCCGTGGTATGTCGCTCGTTTCACGAGTCTGGAGCCTTGTAGAGGTTGATCGTGTCATTTTCCGCTCACGAGAGAATCGGTCAGCGTTTTTGCCTTCGTGCCGTCTTCGCATGGACGATGGTTGTCTACTTGGGCAGCCTTGCTTATGGCGCAGTCTCCGAAGTGGCGGGCAAGACCGTTGCCGAACTTGCGGCATTGAGGGACGAGGCGCGTTCCTATGAGCACGGGGAAGGAGTAGCACGGGATCCGCTCCGGGCTGCTGGGCTCTACTGTGAGGCGGCCAAGTACGGGGACGTGGAAGCGCAATTCAGCCTCGGCTGGATGTATGCCAACGCGCGTGGTGTTCCGCGCGACGACGAGATGGCCGCCTATTTTTTCCGTCTTGCGGCTGAACAAGGACACGAACAGGCGCGGCGAATGCTTCGCTTCGTCGGCGATACGCAGACGGCGGCGCCTGCATGCATGCGCATTGCATCGGTCGAGGAAGAAACCTTCTTTGCTGAGAACCCCGCGCAGGAAAAGGTCTATGGACTGGTACAGAAGCTTGCTCCCGAGTATGGCATCAGTCCGAGGCTGGTCATGGCGGTGATCAGGGCAGAATCGAACTTCGAGCCGACGGCGGTTTCGCCGAAAAACGCGCAAGGTCTGATGCAGTTGATTCCCGAGACTTCAGTGCGTTTCAACGTCAAGAAGCCCTTCGACCCCGAGCAGAATATTCGGGGTGGTCTCTCCTATCTACGTTGGCTGCTGGCGTACTTCCAGGGCAACGTGGCGCTCGTAGCCGCCGCCTACAATGCAGGGGAGGGCGCGGTTAACCGCTATCGGGGCATTCCCCCGTTTGCCGAAACACGCGACTACGTTAAGCGGATCATGAATTTCTTCAAGAAAGACGAGCATCCGTATGACCCCGGTGCTACACCACCCTCCCCGGAACTACCCCGAATCCGGCTCGGGAAAAACAATATGTAGGGGTCTCAAGACCGACGTCAGGCTTTTCAGGTCGCTAGCGCTTCTCTTTCTCACGGCTATTAATGTCGCAACAGCCCGGGCCGATTTGCCAGATCTGGTTGAGCGAACGAAGCCATCGGTCGTTGTCATCGGGACGTACAGCCGCACACGCAGCCCGGCGTTCGTCATGCGGGGTACGGGGTTCGTAGTGGCTAACGGCACTCTGGTCGCCACGAACGCCCATGTTCTTCCGGACCAGCTCGACTCTTCAAAAGGCGAAACACTGGTTATTCTGGTGAATCCGGGTAAGCCAGGAACTCAGCAACGAGGGGCGAAGCCAGAAAAAGTAGACTCATCGCACGACTTGGCTGTCCTGCGAATCGACGGACCCCCCTTGCCGCCGTTAGTTTTGAAGGATGACGGCAAGGCCCGCGAAGGCCAAGCCGTTGCCTTCATGGGGTTTCCGATCGGCGGTGTGCTCGGTTTTTCGCCGGTCACGCATCGCGCCATCGTATCGGCCGTAACCCCGATCGCGCTACCCGGACCTACAGCGCAGCAGTTGAACGAGAAAGTCGTCAAACGGCTACGCGAAGGCGCTTTTGAAGTTTATCAATTGGACGGCACCGCTTATCCTGGCAATAGCGGCGGCCCCCTTTTTGACACCGAACGCGGTGAAGTGCTCGGCATCATCAACATGGTTTTCGTTAAAGGCACGAAGGAGTCGGTGCTCTCCCAGCCGTCCGGAATCAGTTTCGCCGTTCCCGTGGATTATCTGAGGGATCTGCTTCACGATATTCCGTAGAGTTTGTAGGACAGCGATGCTTAGGGGGTGTCGCGGGGACACAATGCTTGGCTAAGCCGCGGTTTTCGTTTCGACGGGCTCAGTAGGGGAGAAGAAGGTCGCCGCCTTGTGTGAAAGATGCACGAGCAATAACCGCCAGGGAAGGCGAAGGTACATCTCCCGTATTGCCAATAATGCGTCCGCGGTATTCTGCCCAGAAGGGCGAGTGTCTGGGTGGCGGGTCGAGATCGACCGGGCGAGTATGCGTAAAACAAGGTCGTTTGCCTTCGGCAGGATATCGTCCGGGACAGGCGTCCCGAAGACCTTCTTCGTAAGCACGAGGGTATGCTCAAGGATGCCTTGCAAACCTACCTGCTGAGCGCGGGAAAATAGGCGCGTGGCAAAACCGCTGGTGTTTGCGTCGAAGTGTCGATACAGAAGATCGATATCCCACAAATCCCGCAAACCGCGGTGAAACTCCGAGTTCATCAGGAGGTGAGCGGCTGCGTGCAGCACCATGTCCTCATCCCGAAGACGATACCATTTGCCGAGCCCTGATGGGATAGCTGCAGCGATCATTGCTTCCGAGTCCACGCGCAGGCGGCATGTCGGCATGACCAGCGAATGGTGAAGATCAATAGTCGTGCCACGGCGGTGATGAATCATGGGCGGTATTTCGTGTGCCCACTGCCGATAGTAGCGCTGATCATAATCGCTCAACTTCCCAGTCGACCAGCCTCCCAGCATCAACGCGGCTTCCGCTTGTGCGATGTGTTTTACGGGTACCAGCACGTCGATATCGCTGAATAGTCTTCCCTCGGCAGGCGGGAGATCGAGTAGGGCGTACGCGGCGCCTTTCAGCAGGATGGCAGGAGCATCTATGCGAGACAGCGCATGCTCGATGTGGACGAGTTCCCGCTGAACTTCCCGTTTGAATTCGTTGGCCTGGGTAATTGCTCCCGACATTTGTTCAGCGAGAGAGTCACCAAGAGAGCGGAGTTTGCCATCCTTCTCCAGGTTTATGGCTAGCCGGCATTGAACTCCGGCCGCGCGGGCTTCGGCGACAAGCAGGCTAGCGCTTTCGCCATCGTTGATCGGTGGCAGCGTGCCTTGAGAGAGGAAACGGAGTAATGGCGACGTTCTAGGCACGTTCGACCACCAGTTGTTCGAGGGCTGCGCGTGCGTCGTCGAGCGACGAGTAGTCCATCTCCCAAGCTTCTGAGGTATGTACGAGTTCTACCAGACGCTCGAAGCCCTGACGGCCAAGGATTGGATAGTTGAACGACTGGTCGATCAAGCGCATTGCCGCTTGACCAGATCCCAGGGGCTCCAGACGAAAGCGGGCATCTGCCGACCACTTCGGAAAAACGATCAGTTTCGGCAGTGCTGTGTCGAGGCTTCTGGAAATCGATGTCTTTGGTGCCGGAAGATGGGCAATCGTCCCCTTATGAGTATCTGCCGCCACGGGGCCGAGCAGGGCTTCTGGATGTCTCTCTCTTACAATGTCAATCGACTGATTTTTCAGGCTGACCGGACGCGTACAGGGCACGAGGCGAATTTTTTGATCGACGAGAGCTAACTCATCCGAGAGCAACCTCCACCCCGAAAGAGCCAACTCTGCTGCAAGTGTGCTTTTTCCACTTCCCGATGTTGCGGAAAGCAAAACCCCGCAACCGTGTTTTTCCATGACTGCGGAATGCAGTATCAGGTATTGGTGTGCATAGGAACCAATCGTCCAGTTCAGACCCCATTCGAATAATGCATGCGCGTGGTTTACGTGCATGGGGAGAAACGGAGCCTCTCCCGACAAGACAAACGAAGCATTTCGCCTTGCCCATTGCCGGAAGAACGAAGCTGGGGAAATAGCGATGTCAAAGTCGTATGCTCCACCTTCAACGGATGCCGGGTAGCCTGCATATAGCCGTATCAGCGCATCGGCAAACTCCGGGATCGCACTTGTGATCTTGATGGAGAATTGGCCGATTTCCAAGCGGAACGACCCGTTCACCACCGCCGAACGGACGCGAGGGGCTAGGTGTTCTTCTAGGCGGGGCAACGGACGATTAATCCAGATTGTTCAAGCGAACAGATGGCTTCATCGAATGCTTCGTCGTCGGTGAAGGCTGACAGCCGACTTGCAGCTACTGCGTCGCCAGCACTATCTCGCAGAAGGCCGCGCAGTATTTGAGCGCCCTGATCGTTTATCAGGCTGGTTTTTCCTGAGGCTTGATCAAAAACCAGTAAGCCCTCATCACAATCGTGAACGAGAAGGCTCGCCGATGCTAGACGAATTGTGAGATGGGGAATTTGTGCGACCACTTGGCCGTCGAGTATATACCAGCTCGACGGCACTCAAGACATCGTCGTTTGCAGGTAGGTGACGATGTCCCTAGCGTACCAGATCACTCCTGGGACGGGACTGTAGCCGCTATTCCGAGCCGCCCACATGGCTTGAAGATCGGAAAGATCCAATACCGAAGCCGGGACCAAGCCTGCCTTCCAATTGCACCATGCGGCAGCGAGGTGAGCTCCTAATTGATAAGGGTCGCCATTTCCATTGAGTGCAAACACCTGCTTGAGCGTTTTTCCTGGAAAGCCGCCTGAGTAAATGCTGCTAAACAATATGCGTTCTGCGCCGATTTGCGACCACGATAAGGCGTGCGTTTTCGAAGCGTTATACCAAAAACCAGGTGAGCGCCCCGCACAGGGGGTATCCGACCGGTCGTCACGGCTGTGGGCGAGATTGATGGAAGCGCTGGCCGATGGCGACAGGCATCCACGTCCACACGCCAGGGCTGAGCGAGTGCCGGCAGTCAGGACAACAGGAAGTGCGACTCCTGCGCCGAGAACAAATTTACGTCTCGAATTCCTGGCGGGCGAACGGCTAGAAACATCGTCCATTTGTGCCGCCTCTTGGTCGCGTTTCATTGGTTTTTCGTCCATGGGGTCAATCTATTTTGGGAACTACTTTGTTGCCCATACTAACAGTCCAGATAGCCTTCTGCTGCGACTTAGTTCACGAATGTCAGCTTACAGATTTTTGCGGTAGCAATATTTCGTTGTCCATATAAAGCATTTTTTGTGCCAAATTGATGGCATATATATGCTACTCTGATTTGAAAGGATTTTCCTGAGTAGAGCCATCGTTGATCGCCGCCTCTCGCTTGATGCGTCAAAAAAACCGACATGCCGAAAATGCCTTTCGTGTCTTTCCATGCATAGCGGCTTTTCCTTCGTGCTCTCGTTTCCGACAGGAATTGGAAGGACGCATCATATTCCGTGCAGTACTATGATAAACAGTAGCGAGTCCGTGGGAGGAAGACGCCATGCTCACTAAGCTTCGATTACTTGCGCGGAGACTCAGCCATCGGATTACGCGACGCCTGATTTCCTGGCTACCAAGAGAACAGCGCTTCAAGGTCTTTCGTTCATTTGCCGACTGCAATCCAGCGCCCAGTTCGAGGCTGGTGCTGAAGATCGCCGAAACGCGGGAAGAACTGGAAGCCTGCTTTGCGGTTCTTCACGACGCTTACGTCGATAGCGGGTTCATGACGCCTGATCCGTCAGGGATGCGGGTGACGATTTACCATGCATTGCCAACGACGACGACACTGTGCGCGAAGTATGACGATGAGGTTGTCGGCACAATTTCCCTTGTCCGTGAAAGTGCTCTCGGGGTGCCGCTGCAACGAATCTTCGACTTGACTCCCGTTCGCGAGAAAGAAGGACAGATCGCCGAGGTGTCCGCGTTGGCCATTCATCGCAGCTTTAGAAAAACGGGCGGCAGTATCCTGTTTCCGCTCATGAAGTTCATGTATGAGTACTGCACCACCTTTTTTGACACGAGACATCTGGTAATTGCCGTTAATCCAAGCCATATCGAGATGTACGAGTCGTTGCTCTTTTTCCAGCGTCTGACGGCTCATGGAGTGGAGAGCTACGACTTTGTCAATGGCGCGCCGGCAATTGGCGCGACCTTGGACTTGAAGGAAGCTCCAGAGATATTTCGACGTCATTACGCCGCCAAACCGGCGAGGCGAAATCTCTACGCCTATTTCACGCAGATCAAGCTTCAGAACATTCAGTTTCCTCATCGACGCTTTTTTACGACGAACGACCCTGTCCTTACTCCTGAACTTCTTGACTATTTCTTCAACGTACGGACGCAGGTATTCGATAGTCTCAGCGAACGTAAGAAGGCTCTCCTCCACTTGATCTACGATTTGCCAAAGTACCAGAGCGTCTTGCCGGCCTTGCCATCGAATGAAGATCAGATCCCAATTCGTCGGCATCACCGGTTCTCCGTAAAATGTCCGGCGCGGATCGCATTCCGTAATTCAAACGGCAAGGAGGAGCGGATCGCCATTGAGGTGATCGAGGTATCTCGTTATGGTTTCCAGGCCAGAGCACGCCGCCCCTTGCCGCTCAATACGTGGTGTGACACGACGATTCAATTGGGGCATTCCGACATCTCGCATTTCCGGTCTTTGGCGTTGAGAGAAAAGAACAACGGGTCGAACGGTTATTACGGCTTTCGTCTGGGCGAACCCGATATCCTATGGCGCAAGTTCGTATCGGCACTAGACCAAGGCACGACGTATAGCGATCTCGACTCGGCGACCCGGTTTCTTCAGTGATGAAGTGGACGCGTGTGCGATAGGCGAAAGGCCTGCCACAGTGACATGAGGACCGAACTTCGCTTCGGTAATTAGGAGAAAGAAGAGATACGGATGTCAGAAAAAGAAAATCGCATTTCCCTCTCCACCCTGATGTCCTCGAGCGGGGTGAAGTTTGGCACGAGCGGGGCGCGCGGGCGGGTGGACGATCTCACGGACGAGGTCTGTTACGCCTACACGTTGGCCTTCCTACAGGCCATCGGAATGAACTCGGGCCGCATCGCCCTGGGCATTGACCTGCGACCGAGCAGCCCGCGCCTGGCCGCCGCCTGCGCCGCCGCCATCCGCCACGCCGGGCTCGACGTTGA
>NZ_JANZKY010000013.1 GCF_025770765.1 Propionivibrio soli
AAGGGCTTCGCGATGGGCCGCGTTTGATTGGAGATCAACATGCTTGAATGGATGGCGTGGACCACGCCGGTAGCGGTCTTCTTTTCCAGCATCGCCCTCATGCTCGTCGGTATGACGGTTTGGGAAATCCGCTCGCCGACGATTTCCCGCAAGGGATTCCTGCCGATCGAAACCACGCGCGGCGACCGCTTGTTCATCGGTCTGCTCGCCGCCGCCTATGTGAACCTCGGCTTCGTCGGCATCAGCGGCAAGCTGGCCGAATGGTTCGGGCTCGAGAACGACCCCTCGATCTGGATCAGTTTTGTGCTCTCGATGGGACTTCTCGTATTCATCATGCGCAAGGGTTAGGGACTTTTGGACAACAAGCACGGCTTGCTTTCCCCTGGAGCCGAGAGAACAGCCAAGACACAGGGGTCAAACGTATCGGAGGAAAATGATTGTGAAACTACGCTATCACGCATTGACCGTCGCAATCGCCTGCGCCACTGGCGGGCAAGCCTGGGCCGACGAGGCCGCCGCGAAGAAGTGGATCGACAACGAGTTCCAGCCGTCCACGCTCTCCAAAGAACAGCAGATGGCCGAGATGAAGTGGTTCATCGACGCCGCCGCAAAACTCAAGGCGAAGGGCGTCAACGACATCAGCGTCGTCTCGGAAACCATCACCACGCATGAGTACGAGTCGAAGACGCTGGCCAAGGCGTTTGCCGAAATCACCGGCATCAACGTCAAGCACGACCTGATTCAGGAAGGCGACGTCGTCGAGAAACTGCAGACGTCGATGCAGTCGGGCAAGTCGATCTATGACGGATGGATCAGCGACTCCGACTTGATCGGGACCCATTACCGGTACGGCAAGATCATGAACCTGACCGACTACATGGCGGGCAAGGGCAAGGAATGGACGAACCCGGGACTCGATGTGGAGGACTTCATCGGCCGCAGCTTCACCACCGCGCCCGACAAGAAGATGTACCAGTTGCCGGATCAGCAGTTCGCCAACCTCTACTGGTTCCGTGCCGACCTCTTCGCGCGTCAGGATCTGAAGGACAAGTTCAAGGCCAAATACGGCTATGAGCTGGGCGTTCCGCTCAACTGGAGCGCCTACGAAGACATCGCCGAATTCTTCACCAACGACGTGAAGACGATCGACGGCAAGCCGATCTACGGGCACATGGACTACGGCAAGAAGGACCCGTCGCTCGGCTGGCGCTTCACCGATGCGTGGCTGTCGATGGCCGGGTCGGCCGACATCGGGATTCCGAACGGTATGCCCGTTGACGAATGGGGCATCCGCGTTACGCCTGACGGTTGTCATCCGGTCGGCGCTTCGGTCGCGCGCGGGGGGGCCACGAATTCCCCGGCGGCCGTCTATGCGCTCACCAAATACGTCGACTGGATGAAGAAGTATGCGCCCAAAGAAGCGACCGGCATGACCTTCGGCGAGGCCGGGCCGGTACCGGCGCAAGGCCAGATCGCGCAGCAGATCTTCTGGTACACCGCCTTCACGGCGGACATGACCAAGAAGGGCCTGCCCGTCGTGAACGAGGACGGCACGCCGAAGTGGCGCATGGCCCCTGGCCCGAACGGCCCGTACTGGAAGCAAGGCATGCAGAACGGCTATCAGGACGTCGGTTCGTGGACCTTCTTCGAGGCACACGATCCTAACCGCCTAGCCGCGGCCTGGCTCTATGCCCAGTTCGTGACGTCGAAGACGACGTCGTTGAAGAAGACGCTCGTTGGTCTGACGCCGATCCGCGAATCCGACATCCAGTCGCAAGCGATGACCGATGCCGCGCCGAAGCTCGGCGGACTGGTCGAGTTCTATCGCAGCCCGGCGCGCGTGGCCTGGACACCGACGGGGACCAACGTGCCCGACTATCCGAAACTTGCGCAACTGTGGTGGAAGAACGTCGCCGTCGCGGTAACGGGCGAGAAGACGCCGCAGCAGGCGATGGACAACCTGGCCGAAGAAATGGATCAGGTGATGGCAAGACTGGAACGCGCCGGGATGGCCCGTTGCGCCCCGAAGATGAACAAGAAGGGCGACCCGAACCAGTACTTGAGCGACAAGGCGGCCCCGTGGAAGAAGCTCGCGAACGAGAAGCCGAAGGGCGAGACCATCGCTTATGAGGCCCTGCTTAACGCCTGGAAGGCCGGCAAGGTCCGCTAAGGCGAGGCTAGCCGATCAAATCGGTCCCGGCCGCTTCGTCAGTTGTTGCCGCCCCGCGAGGGGCGGCAACAACGCCGTGTTTTCCAGATCGTGCGGCGCCCTTCGGGGCCGTGCGATGTCTCGTGACGCTGCAGAAATCACCTGCACGCGGCGCCTCTCGTTGCGTGCAATAGCGTGGATAGCGCCTGCAGCGCACTAGGCTAACTGGCCGGTAATTCGATCTCTCGGGTTTCGCTTAGGCGGAAGCGGCCCACACTCGACCGCAATGCTTCAGAGACATCGACCAAGGCCCGAGCGGTGTCTGCGACGGAGGTGACCGCCGCCGCGTTTTCCTCGGACATTTGGGCGATCGATTCGATCGTCCGCGCCAAGTCGGCCGAGGTGGCCTTTTGTTCCCGCAAGGCACCCGAGATGCTTTCGATCGATTGTCGCACCGTCGACGACGCCTCGTGGATTTCACCCATCGATTCGCTCGCGTCGCGCGCCGTTCCGGCTACCTGCCCGACGACCTGCCGGCTTGCCTCGGTGCTCGTCACGGTGGTCACGGCACCCTGCTGAATGGCCGAAATGACCGATGCGATTTCCTTGACCGATCCGGTTGTTCGCTCGGCCAGCTTTCTTACCTCGTCAGCCACCACCGCAAAGCCACGTCCCTGTTCTCCGGCTCGTGCCGCTTCGATGGCGGCGTTGAGCGCGAGCAAGCTCGTCTGATCGGCGACTTCCTGAATCACCTGCGTGATGCCGCTGATCTCCTTGACCTGCTCGGACAAGGTTCGGACCTCACCCGCGGTGTGCTCAACTTGAGTGGCTACGTCCCCGATCTGCTTGGCGGCACGCTCCACGTCATCGCCGCTCGTCGTGGCGCGCTCGCCCGCCGTGACGGCATGTTCGTTGGCTTCGAGCGCGTTGTTGCCGATGTGCTCGATGCTCACCGTCAGTTCTTCAACTGCCGACGCGGCGGCCGCCGTCGCTCCGGTCTGTGCTTCGGTACTCGTGGACACCTGTTGTGCAGCGGTCGATAACTGAGTCGCCGACGCGCCGACCCGGCCGGCATGCTGGGCGATCTCGCCGATCGTTGTGCCGAGGTCCCGCCGCATCTTGTCCAGCGAATCGAGCAGTTGGCCGACTTCGTCGTTGGCACCCGTCTTGGAAGTGAACTCGGTCAGATCCCCGGCCGCGATTGTCGCCGCGACGGTGTTGGCTTGCGCAATACGCTGCGTGAGGGCGCGCCGGGTCTGGAGTCCGACGCCGGCGAGCACGAAGAACATGACGAGAACGACGGCACCTGCCGTCAGATCCGCCTGTCGCCTGGCGGCTGCCGCGATGGCCGCTTGCCTTTCGCCTTCTTCGTCGTTGAAACGCATGTGGGCGAGCAACTGGTTGGTCAGTTTGTCGATCACCGGCTTGCCGTTGGCGATTTCTGCCAGCGCGTCCTCGTTCCGGTAGTCGCGAGAAGCGGCACGGACCACGTCAATGACGTTCAGGAATTCGCCCAACGTCTTCCGTTCCTCATCGAGCAGACGGTGGTCTTCGTCATTGACGAGCAAGGTTTCGTAGTTCTTGAGGTCGTCATTCAGGCGGCCAATGTCGTCCTCCAGCGTCTTCTCGATTTCCAGTTTGACCTTCGGGTCGTTGGTTACCGCGTGCGTCAGCGTACTGGTCTGGATACGGAAGAAGGAGATCAGCGCCTTATTGAGCGCCTGCAGGTTGGTCACCGTTTTCTCGTTGCCGTAGTTCGCGGCCGAATACACACGGGCGATCTGGTAGTGATTCATGCCAGACAACAGCAGCACGCAAGCGAGAGAAACGGCCACTAGGATCATCAATCGTCGAGAAATAGTCATCGTTCGTGCCCTCATGCAGAGATAGAAAAAGGTACAAGGTAACGACAGGGCAAGGATGTATTGAGCGCTCGAGCATGCTCAAAACATCCTTCGCTCCTCCCTGTCGCTCCGCGACAATCGTCGATTCGGGGCGGATGGCGGGAGAATCCCTGCTTGCTACCGGTTGCGAACCTGCGGATCGAGGAGGGCGCTGACGTAGCGGTCGCCGAGGTCGGCGACGGCCGCGCTTGAGAAGACGCGGCGGATTTCCTCACCGACCGCGCTTTTGCCACGTGTGGAGGATTCCGCGAGACGGCAGAAGTAACCGATGTCCTTGAGCGCATTACGCACGGTGAACTGGCTACCGTCGAAGTTTCCTTCGAGCGCCGGTTTCACCATTTTTTCCAGGGTGCCCGAACGGGCGGCACCCGCTTCCATTACCGAGTACAGCGCGTGCCAGTCGACGCCGAAGTCGGCCGCCCGGGTGTAGGCCTCGGCGAGCAACACGACGGTGCCCTGGCTAACGAAATTATTGAGCAGTTTTGCCAGGTGGCCGGTGCCGACATCGCCGACCCGGTGCACTGCTTTGGAGTAGCGGATGGCGAGTTCGCGGACGCGCGGGAACAAGGATTCCTCGCAACCGACGAGCGACCCGAGCGTGCCCGCCTGTGCCTGTGCCGGGCCGCCGGTGACCGGCGCGTCGGCGTATTCCACCCCCCGTGCACGCAGTCCGGCGGCAATCTGACGCGTGATTTCGGGATACGACGTAGTTACGTCGACGACGAGGTGCCCGGGGTGCAGATCGGGCGTTAGTCCGGCAATAACCGACTGCACGGTGCCGGCATTGTCGACGCAGAGGAATATGACGTCGCTGGCGCGCGCCAGTATGCCGAAGTCGCTCGTTTCCCGAGCTCCACGCTCAAGCAGCCCGGCGATCCCGTCTCGCCTTTTGTGGATGTAAATGGTCAGTGGATGGCCGGCGGCGAGCAAGTTGTCCGCCATGCCGCGCCCCATGAGACCGGCACCAATGAAACCGATTCTGGGTAGTTCGGACATCGGTGCCGTTCCTTCTAGGCGGCCTGGCCGCGCGCGCGCTGGATCAGCTTGCTGATCAGCGGCCAGAACAGGAGCACCATCGCGACGACCATGATTCCCGCGACCAGCGTCGAGTTGGTCCAGAAAATCGATAGCGATCCTTTTGAGAAAATCATCGATTGCCGGAATGCATCCTCGGTCTTGTCGCCGAGGACCATCGCCAACACCATCGGCGCGATCGGATAGTCGAGCTTCTTGAGCAGGTAGCCGAAGACGCCGAAAACAAGCGCCAGCCACAAATCGAGCCGCGCACCGCTGATCTGGTAAGCGCCGATGAAGCACACCACGACGATCATCGGGCCGATGATCGAGAACGGAACGCGCAGGATCGCGGCAAAGAGAGGCACCGTCGCGAGGACAAGGACGACGGCCATGACGTTGCCGAGGTACATGCTGGCAATCGTTCCCCAGACGAAGTCCGGACGCTCGATGAAGAGCATCGGGCCGGGCGTCAGGCCCCAGATCATCAGGCCGCCCATCATGACCGCGGCGGTCGCCGAGCCCGGAACGCCGAGGGCGAGCATCGGCAGAATCGCGCAGGTACCGGCCGAGTGGTCGGCCGTTTCCGGCGCCACGACGCCAGCGGGCTCACCCTTGCCGAAGCCGTCCTTACGTCTCGAGAACCGCTTGGCCAGACCGTAGCTCATGAACGACGCCGCCGTGGGGCCGCCAGGCGTGATGCCCATCCAGCAGCCGATCAAGGCGCTACGCACCAAGGTCACGATATGCGAAGGCAGCGTGGCGATCGCACGAAACACGTCGCGCATGCGGATGCGAGCGTGGATGCCTTCGAAGCGCAGGCCTTCCTCCATCGTCTGGATGAGCTCACCGAGACCGAACAAACCGATCACGGCGACAAGGAAGCTGATGCCTTTGATCAGTTCCGGGAAGCCGAAGGTGAGGCGCGTGTTGCCCGAGATGCCGTCCATGCCGACCGTGGCAAAGCCGAAACCGAGCATCATCGAAACGATGGCCTTGAACGGCGACGCGCTGCCCATGCCGATGAAGCTGCAGAAGGTCAGCAGATACACCGCGAAATACTCCGGCGAGCTGAACTTCAGGGCGAACTGCGTGACCCAGCCGGAGAGCATGGTGATCACGGCGACGCCGACGAGTGCGCCGATGCCGGCCGAAACGAAGGCCAGCGTCAACGCGTGCGTGGCGTGGCCCTGCTGGGCCATCGGATAGCCATCGAACGTGGTGGCCACCGACGACGGTTCGCCTGGGATATTGAATAGGATCGACGTCGTCGACCCGCCGAACAACGCTCCCCAATACATGCTGGTAAGCAGAATGATCGCCGACACGGGGTCCATCGTGAAGGTCAGCGGAATCAGCAGCGATACGCCATTCGGAGCGCCGAGCCCCGGCAGGACGCCGACCAGGATGCCGAGCAGAACGCCGGCCGCCATGAGCGCGAGATGGTAGGCGGAGAAGACGATTCCGAAGCCTGCCATCAGGTTGCCAAAATTGTCCAAGGTGTTCCTCCCTAATTTATGCCTTCAAGCCGGCTGTGTGTACCTGTTGTACGTAGGTACGCCGTGCCATCTCAGTAAATCTTCAGCCAGGCTTCCAGAGGGCCTTTGAGCAGCGGCACTTGGAACCACTTTTCGAAAACGAAGTAGAAAACGACGATTGTCCCGAGGCATACCGACAGTGCCTTGGGTGCGGAGTATTTGCCCTGGATCGTCATGACGCCGAACAGATAGAGCGCCAACGAAACGTAGAGGCCGAGCACCATCGAGGCGGCGACGAAAGCGAACATGGGCAGGAAGAACAGCAAGATGCGATGCCCTTGCTCGCGAGTGAGGAAGACCTCCTGGCGGTCCCGGTGGGTAAGGAACGCCTGCACCAGGACGCCTGCGCTGGCGAGCATGATGAACAGGCCGATATAGAACGGGAAGTAGCCAGGTTCGGGCCCGGCATCGCCCCAACCGGTGCCGAACTCGGTCGATCCGTAGCAGACGATCGCGCCGAGCAGGCCGGTGAAACAGGCGACCCCGACCTCCATCGAGAAACGGCTTAACAGGGTCCCGGAAGGGTTCTGCATGAGACACACTCCACTCTGATTGTAAAAAGGGGCGGGGATTACCCGCCCCGAATACTGCCGGAGACGCTTCGTTTATTTCAGCTTATTGAACCATCCACTTTTCGCGCTTGAATACGTCGGTCGCGCGTTCGGCATCCTGCTTGATGTAGCTCTTCAACGCGTCGCCGGTCATGAAGCGGTCGGTCTGCGACGTCTTTTCGATATATGCCTTCCATTCGGGCTTTTCGCTGACCTTCTTCAAGATATCCGTGTAGAAGGCAACTGCATCATTCGAAACACCCGTCGGTAACCAGACCGTGCGCGGCATCTGGTACGTCGAGATCGGCACACCGGATTCCTTACAGGTCGGGATGTCGCCCCATGACATGTCCTTCGTGACTTTCGGTCCTTGCGCCATGCGTTCCGGGCTGAACACGCAGAGCGGACGCACCATGCCGGCCTTCCACTGGCCGATGTTCTCGCTAGGGTTGTTCACGTTCGCGTCGATGTGCGCGCCGGCAAGCTGCACAGCCGCTTCACCACCGCTCTTGAACGGAATATAAGTGAATTTCGCACCGGTGGCGGCACCTATCATGCTGACCAGCGTCTGGTCCGTGTCCTTCGATTGCGAACCGCCCATCTTCAGCTCAGCCTTCTTGCCGGCTTCAATGAAACTCTTCGCGTCCTTATACGGCGCTTGCGCATTGACCCAGATCAGGAAGTCGTCGAGAGCCAAGGCGGCGACGGGCACCAGCGCGTCCGCGGTGTAGCCCATCTTGGCGACCAGCGGCAGCAGATATTCGTTGTTCGTGCCGAAGGTGACCTTGTACGGGTCGGCGCCGTTGCCCGAGCCGTAGACGAAGCCTTCACTGCCGCTGCCGCCGCCCTTGTTTACCACGACGATCGGCGCATCCATCAGCTTGTACTTGAGGATAATCGACTGGATCGTCCGGGCGAACGTGTCGGTACCACCACCGGCACCCGAGGCGACAACGAATTCAACGGGTTTTTCCGGTACCCAGGCCGCGCTGGCGGCCGTTGCGTACAGAGCGCTCGCCAGCAACGTGGCGGTCAACTTGATTCTGGACATCGTTTGGCTCCTTGTGTTGTGTTGAAGCTCGTTGATAAAACTTCAATGCAGCGGTCGGGTCTTGTTCATTGCCCTTGCCGTGCCGCGATCGAACGCGCCGCCATGCGTGCGGCGAGGAGGATAGCCTCCCGCGTCGCTCCCATATTGGCGATGCCTTTCCCCACAATGTCGTACGCCGTCCCATGGGCTGGCGTGCAGATCGGGAAGGGGAATCCGCCGAGGAAGGTCACGCCGCGGTCGAAGCCCATGAGCTTCATCGCGATTTGCCCTTGATCGTGATACATCGAGAGGACGGCGTCGAACTGGCCGCCTTTTGCGCGCAAATATACGGTGTCGGCCGGGAACGGCCCGGAGACGTTGAGTCCGTGGGCAACGCCGGCTTTTACCGCGGGTTCGATGACCTCGATTTCCTCAAGCCCGAAATTGCCGCCGTCTCCGGCGTGCGGGTTAAGACCGGCGACGCCGATGCGCGGATTGGCAAACCCGGCAGCGCGCAGGCAACGGTCCGTCAGCGCCATCTCATCGAGGATGCGCTGCACCGAAATATTCGCCGCGACTTGTGACAAGGGCAGGTGCGAAGTAACGCGAGCGTTCCACAGGCTGCCCAGAATATTGAATTCCCGGGCGTGGCCATTGAAGCCGATCACTTCGGCGACGAAACGGATCTCGTCGTCGTAGCCCAGATAGACGTAGCGCATGGCCTTCTTGTTGAACGGCGTAAAACACACGGCGTCCGCTTGGCCCTTGTGGGCCAAGGTCAAAGCGCGCCTGAAATTCTCCAGCGCGAAGGCGCCTCCTTCGGGAGTCGCTTCACCGCGCTTCACGTCGCTGGGTGCGAGGTGATGCAGATCGACGAAAACGGGGCGTTCACCGGGAACATACGGCTCGTCCGCCTTCACTGCGGCGACGTCCACTTTCGTCCCTGCGATACGGGCGCCGTCCTCAAGGATGCGCATATCGCCGAAAACCACGAAATCCGCAGCGGCACGCGCTTCGTCGAGAGCGAGCAGCTTGGCGGTCAATTCGGGGCTGATACCCGCGGGGTCGCCCATGGCCAATGCAATAACGGGGCGCCGTGCGGCAGATGCAGTTTGGGTCACGAAGACTCTCCTATAAGGTTTTTTGGAGTTTTCTTGCATCATGCGCCAGCTTGAACATTGTTGTCAACGATGTAACATGTAGAATCCTGAATTCAGAATGCAGAAAAACAGGGTCAACGGTATTGCATCGGCCGGCGCTAAAATACGCAGCCCGGTTTCCAGAAGAAGAGGGACTTAGCAAATGAACAATGGCGTGAATGGCACCTCCTCCGGTGCGCTCCGTCCGACCGAAGCCGGTGTATTACCGATCGAGCGCCCGACATTGCATAACGTGGTCGTCTCGCGCATCCGAGACATGATCATCGAAGGGCAATTGCCCGTCGGAGCCCGCATCCACGAAGGTCAACTCGGGCAACAACTCGGCGTCTCGCGAACGCCATTGCGGGAAGCGCTTAAAGTGTTGGCGACCGAAGGGTTGATCGAGTTGATTCCTAGCCGCGGCGCTTTCGTGCGTAAGCTGACGATCAAGGATGCCCGCGACATGCTCGATGTGCTGAGCACCTTGGAGGCGATGGCGGGGCCGATGGCCTGCCAGAACGCGAGCGACGACGATATCCGCGAAGTCCGCCGCCTGCACAACGAAATGCTCGCGTACTACCAGTCACGCAATCGCCTTGAGTATTTCAAGCGCAACCAGCTCATCCACTCGGCGCTGATTTCGCTCGCAGGCAATGAATCGCTCGCCCTGGTGCACGAGATCCTGCAGACGCGGATGAAGCGCATCCGTTTCATCGGCGACAAGACCGATGAATCGTGGGCGGCGGCTGTTCGGGATCACGAGGAAATGATCACCGCCCTGGAAGCTCGCGACGGAGTGCGGCTGGCGAAAGCCATGCTGGATCATCTCTCCGGGACGTGGGAGCGCATCCAGCACGCAATTTAGGCACTCGGCAGAGGGCGTCAGCGATCGCCTCTTTTTCCGTCCCCGGGAATGCGGCACGCATCCAGCCGCTACCGTCGACAGGGACGGATTTCTCCGCTCAAGCCGTGGCCGCCGCTTTACGGTTCGATGTCTTTGGGCGATTTTCCGGGGAGAGCAGGCGGCGGGCGACCGCTTCGTCCGTCACCAGGCAGTTTACGTAGCCCTTGTGCAGGATTGCCCGGATGACTTCGGCTTTATAAAGCCCGCCAGAAATCAGGAAGCTGTGCGGAATCGCCTTCAGGTCCGCCGGCGGCATGGCAATGACTTTTCTGTTCAGCGGGTGGTTCACGGGGTCGCCATCGGCACCCATGAACGTCCCGAGGAATTCGCCGATCGCGCCATCCTTTTCCAGCTGCGGCAGCTGTTCGTTCACGGTGTTGATCGCGGTCAGCTTCGTACGCGACGTCAGGTCACCGCACGAAACAAGCGCGATGTCGGCTTGTTTCGCACGTGCCATTACTTCGTTGACGCCGCTATGCGTAAGCAGGATCTCGCGGCTTTCCGCGCTGGGGCAATAGATTGGCGCCGTTACGTAGTAGCAATCGGCGCCGAGGGTGCGGGCGAGTTCCGTCGATACCTCGAACGTGTTCGTTTCCGAGCCTTTGGTGAGGCCGCCCATCAGCGACACGACGCAGGCGTCTTTCAGTTCGCGTTCGCGCAGGCGCTTGATACTGGCAATGAGCGTCCTTCCCCAACCAACGCCGATGCACTGGCCATCGGCGAGCAGGCTGTCGAGAACGACACCCGCCGCGTCGCCGAGCATACGCCGCTGCTGCTCATCGTCATCGGCCGAGGGGACGACCGAGACGAGCTTTAGACCGAATGCCGTTTTCAGGCGCTCCTCGAGTTCGACACAACTGACGAGCGGCAGGCGGATGTCGACCACCACCGAGCCGTCGGCGCGCAGTTGCCCGACGATGCGGTTTACGCGCGCCCTCGGCAAACCGAGCTTGTCCGAAATCTCCTGCTGCGTTAGCCCGGCGACGTAGTAATACCAGGCGATCCGTGCGCGTGTCTGCTCGTTGTAAAGGGTGGTTTCGCCGATGCTCATGGCCTCTCCTCCAAGACTTGCTGCGCGGGAAACGTCGTCCGACTTTCCCGCTTGAACAAATGTTGTTGCCAAAATACAAATGTATTATACTGAATTCAGCCGCAACTCATCACCCTAACGAAAGGTAGAAGCGCCATGAAAATCGCAGTCGCCGGTGACAGCGCCGGGGTCGGCCTGGCGGAAATCCTGACCGCCCATCTCGCCGGAATGAAAGGCATCGAAGCCGTCAATCTCAGCCACTCGCCCACCGGCGCGTCGGAATACTACGCCAACATCGCCGAGCGGGTGGCGCAGGCGATTCTCGCCAAGGAATTCGACCGCGGCATTCTCGTCTGCGGTACTGGCATCGGCGTGGCCATGTCGGCGAACAAGGTACCCGGCATCCGCGCCGCGCAGACGCATGACACGTTCTCGGCGGAGCGGGCGGCGAAGAGCAACAACGCGCACATCATCACCCTGGGCGCCCGCGTCGTGGCGCCGGAACTGGCGAAGACGATCGTCAACGCCTGGATCGCGTCGGACTTCGACCCGGCCGGGCCATCGGCGGGCAACGTTGCCGCGGTCGACGAACTCGACCACAAATACCGCAAGTAGCCGGCGTACACACCCGGCCGGCCAAGCTGGCATCGGCTCGGCCGGGATGACAACAAGAAGAGGAAACAGAGAGAGCCATGCGCCGACCTATCGCCGGAACCGGATGGAAGATGAACAACGGTGCGGCGGACGCCTACCGTTATGCCGCCGCGCTGAAACAGGCGTTGACCGGCGTGGATGTGTCCGGCATCGATGTCTTCGTCCTGCCGCCCTTCACGTCGCTCCACGCGGCGGGGGCGGCTTTCGCCAATTCGCCGGTCGCTATTGGCGGCCAGAACATGCATTGGGACGACGCGGGCGGTTGGACGGGCGAAATCTCGGCGCCCATGCTCGTCGAAGCCGGTTGCCGTTATGTTGAACTCGCGCACTCGGAACGCCTGCAACACTTCGGGGAAACCTACCCGCTCGTACGCCGCAAGGTCGACCAGGCGATGGCGGCCGGGCTCGTGCCGATCATCTGCCTGGGCGAAACCGCCGCCGAAAAGGCGGCCGGGCGTGCTGACGAAGTGCTCAGTGAGCAGGTGCTCACTTCTCTTGCGGGCCAGCCTATTGAAAGAACGGCCGACGTTGTTTTGGCCTACGAACCACGCTGGGCGATTGGCGCCGCGGACGCGGCCTCGCCCGAGTACGTCGCTGCGCGCCACGCCGCACTACGCCGGATACTGCGCGAGCACCGTGGCGAGAACGCTGCACTCGAAACGCGCATCCTGTACGGCGGATCGGTGACGCCCGAAAACGGAAAAGAACTGATCGAGATCGAGGACGTCGACGGCTTGTTCGTCGGCCGTGCGGCATGGAAAGCCGAAGGATTTGCTCGCATCGTTAAGATCGTCAGCGAGGCGGCGAGCCGCAAGAAGTCGTTTTGACGCATTCGCACGAGAGATCGAGCGCAAGATGACTAACCGATGCCGCCGCCGGGAGTCCACGATTGAGGGAAAGCTGTGGACGTGGAATTCGACTTCGAGTGCGGGCGGTAGCTGGGAGAACGGTATTACCGCGGCGCTCGCCCAGGGTGGCGCCGCAACTGACCTGGTATCTATTGCTAACCATTGCCTGTTGGGGGACCCCACATGACTTGCATACTCAATAACGCGGAAGACTTCGCTACGACGGCGATGGCCGGTTTCGCTTCGATCTACGCGCGTTCCGTGCGCCCGGTGACGGGCGGTGTCGTCCGTTCTACGGCCACGCCGGAGGGCAAGGTCGCCGTCGTGGTCGGCGGCGGTTCGGGCCACTACCCGGCCTTTGCCGGCTTCGTGGGGCCGGGCCTGGCCGATGCGGCGATCGCTGGCGACGTGTTCGCTTCGCCTTCGGCCCATAGCGTCGCCCACGTGTGCCGTCACGCCCACCGAGGCGGTGGCATCCTGCTCGGTTTCGGCAACTATGCGGGCGACGTGCTCAACTTCGGTTTGGCGGCCGAACGCCTGATGTCGGAAGGGATCGACGTGCGCATCCTGCCCGTTACCGACGACGTGGCCAGCGCCCCGGCCGACAAGGCGAGCCAGCGCCGCGGCGTGGCGGGCGACCTCGTCGTGTTCAAGATCGCCGGTGCAGCCGCCGAAGCGGGAAAGACCCTCGACGAGGTCGAGCGCATCGCGCGCCTGGCCAACAAACGCACCGTGTCTTTCGGCGTCGCCTTTACCGGCTGCACGCTGCCGGGTTCCAAGGAGCCGTTGTTTACGGTTCCGGCCCAGCGCATGGGCATCGGCCTCGGCATCCACGGGGAACCCGGGATCAGCGAAGACGACATTCGCCCGGCGGATGAGCTGGCTGTTACCCTGGTGGAACGCCTGGCCATGGAAAAGCCGGCTGGTTCCAACGGCCGCGTTGCGGTTGTTCTGAACGGCCTTGGTTGTACCAAGTATGAGGAGCTGTTCGTGCTATGGACAGGTGTCGAGGCGGCGCTCAAGAAGGCAGGCCTCACAGCGGTTCAGCCGGAAGTCGGCGAATTCGTGACGAGTCTCGATATGGCCGGTTGCTCGCTGACCCTCACTTGGCTGGACGACGAACTGGAACAATACTGGTGCGCACCCTGCGATACGCCCGTGCTGCGGCGCGGGGCGATCATCCCGACGCAGCCGGCGCCGGCGTTCTCCGAAGAAAAGGGAACGGTCACTTTCGGTCCGGCGTCTGCCCAATCGAAAGCCGACGGCAAGTGTGTCGCGGGTGTTCTCGGAGCCATTGCCAAGGCGTTGCGGGAAGCCGAAGCGGAACTTGGCCGTATCGACGCACTCGCCGGTGATGGCGACCACGGCCAAGGCATGACCCGCGGTTCGGCCGCCGCTGCCGAAGCCGCCGAACAAGCGGTGGCCGCCGGTGCCGGTGCCGCCAGTGTGCTTTCGGCCGCCGGTGACGCGTGGGCCGACCGCGCGGGCGGGACGTCCGGCGCGCTCTGGGGCCTTGCCTTGCGCACCTGGAGCGGTGCGCTCAGCGACGAAGCCCCGTTGACGGCGGAAGCCATCGCCAAAGGCGCGCAGGCCGGTTACGACGCGATCACCCGGCTTGGCCGTGCGCGCGTTGGCGACAAGACGTTGGTCGATGCGTTCGATCCGTTCGTTGCCACGCTGTGTGCCGAAGTCAGCAAGGGGCGGCCGCTCGCGGCGTCGTGGGCCGACGCCGCGCAGGCAGCGACCAAGGCCGCTGAAGCAACGGCGCAGCTCACCCCGAAACTCGGCCGCGCGCGCTCGCACACCGCGCGCAGCCTGGGTCATCCGGACGCGGGGGCCGTCTCTCTGGCGCTCTGCGCACGCGTCGTGGCGACCAAAATAGCGGATCCGTCCTGACAGAAAAGGCGCGGCCGCGGTAACGCGGCGGCGCCTTCTGCAACTTACGTGAACGACTTCGGGCGGTGGCTGGTAAGCGTGCCGCCCATATTCTTTCTGCCAAAGCCGCAGGTCGGCCATCCCTTTTCCGGCGGTGTTTTCCCACACTAAACACCCGGCATCACGTTCGTTTGTCGACGAATACCTTTCGCCCACGGCCGTCTCATAGCGGCTATCCAGCAGTCGAAGTGATTGCCTCCGACTACCACCAATACCGTTCCCAATCGGCTCTAGTTATTCCGAAAAATCGCCGTTCGGTCGGCGCCCGTCTACAATATGGCCTGCGCCTTCGGTGAGAGGCTTCCACCCTATCGCCGGACGTGCCCGCTTTCCTATCAGGGAGCCGGCGCCGCGCTTGTCGCGGTGGCAAGAAGAAAAACCGGGAAACCCGAGGGATTGCGCTACCAAGATGAAACGGCACGGACGCACGTGCCGATCAAATGGCCGCTGTCCTCTTTCCCTCTTCATACTGGAGTCTGAAAGCACGTGAAACCGACAAATACGGGTGGGCCCGACTACTACCACAAGGTCGTGGACTGCCAATGGGCGTGCCCCGCCCACACCCCGGTGCCCGAGTACATCCGGCTGATCGCCGGCGGGCGCTACTCCGACGCGTACATGATCAACTGGCACTCGAACGTGTTTCCGGGAATTCTCGGACGCGTTTGCGATCGTCCGTGCGAACCGGCATGCCGGCGCGGGCGTATCGACAAGGAGCCGGTAGCCATCTGCCGCCTCAAGCGAGTGGCCGCCGACCTCAAAGACGACATCAAGGAACAACTGCCGAAAGCGCCGGAGAAGAAGAACGGCAAACGCGTCGCCTGTGTCGGCGCGGGCCCGGCGTCGCTGACCGTTGCTCGCGACCTGGCGTTGCAGGGCTACGAAGTGAGCGTTTTCGACGCCGGCAAGGCCGCCGGTGGCATGGTGCGGACGCAAATTCCGAAATTCCGCCTGCCTGATAGCGTGCTCGACGAGGAATGCGGTTACATCATCGATCTGGGCGTTGATCTGCATCTCAATCACTGGATCGACAGCCTCAAGAAGATGCTCGACGAGCCGTGGGATGCCGTCTTCATCGGCACCGGCGCCCCGCGCGGCCGCGACGCAGACCTTCCGGGCCGCAAAGAGGCCGCCAAGCATATCCACATCGGCATCGACTGGCTCGCCAACGTTGCCTTCGGCCACACGACGAGCATTGCCCCGCGCGTCATCGTCCTCGGCGGCGGCAACACGGCGATGGACTGCTGCCGTTCGGCGCGCCGCCTTGGCGGCGCCGACGTCAAAGTCGTCGTGCGCAGCGGCTTCGACGAAATGAAAGCCTCTCCATGGGAAAAGGAAGAGGCGATGCACGAACAGATTCCCATCATCAACATGCACGTGCCGAAGGAATTTGTGCACGACAACGGCAAGTTGAAGGGCGTCATGTTCGAGATCGTCAAGGCCGAATACGACGAAAAGGGCCGACGCAAGCTCGTTCCCACCGGCGAGCCGGACGTGTTCATGGAATGCGACGAAGTGCTCGTCGCCATCGGCCAGGAAAACGCCTTCCCGTGGATCGAGAAGGATATCGGCATCGCATTCGACAAGTGGGGGCTGCCGGTCCTCAATGCCAAGACCTTCCAGTCCACGTTGCCGAAAGTCTTCTTCGGCGGCGATGCTGCGTTCGGTCCGAAGAACATCATCACGGCCGTGGCACACGGCCACGAAGCGGCGATCTCGATCGATCTCTTCTGCAAGGGACGCAACCTCGAACTGCGCGTGCCGCCCAACTTCAGCCTCGTCAGCCAGAAGATGGGCATCCACGAATGGATCTACGACAACCAAGTGTCCGAGGAGGAGCGCAAGAAGGTGCCGGTGAAGGCGCTTGAGAAGACGCTCAAGGACATCAAGCTTGAGCTCGAACTCGGGTTCGATCCGTTCATGGCCTGCTCGGAAGCCGAGCGCTGTCTCAATTGCGACGTGCAGACCGTTTTCAACGCCAAGACCTGCATCGAATGCGATGCCTGTGCCGACATCTGTCCCACCGAATGCATCACCTTCACGACCAACGGCGAGGAAGAAGATCTACGTACACGGTTGAAAGCGCCCGCCAAAAATCTTGATCAGGCCCTCGTTGTTTCCGATGCACTGAAAACGGGGCGGGTCATGGTCAAGGACGAGAACATCTGTCTTCATTGCGGCATGTGTGCCGAACGCTGTCCGACCGGAGCCTGGGACATGCAGAAATTTTTCCTGCAAGCCGCCCAGGCCGGCATGGAGGCCCCGAGAACATGAGTACCGTACAATCCCTCCGCAAGTGTAATGATTTTGTCATCAAGTTCGCCAACATCAACGGCACCGGTTCCGCCTCTGCCAACGAGATGTTCGCGCGTGCCGTAATGGGCATGGGCGTCCCGGTGGCGCCGCGCAACATCTTCCCGTCGAACATCCAGGGCATGCCGACGTGGTATGAGATGCGCGTCTCCGGCGAAGGCTGGCTCGGCCGCCAGGGCGGCTGCGACATGATGGTGGCAATGAACCCGCAGACGTGGGACCGCGACGTGGCCGAACTCGCGCCCGGCGGCTACCTCTTCTACGATTCGAGCAAGATGCTGCCGCGTTCGCGTTTCCGTGAGGACGTGACCGTGCTCGGCTTGCCGCTCACCGAGATGTGCAACCGGGAATACGCCGATCCGCGTCAGCGCCAGTTGCTCAAGAACATCATGTACGTCGGCGCGCTGACGGCGCTGCTCGACATGGAGTTCGCCGTCGTCGAGGGCCTGATCGCGCAGCAGTTCCGCGGCAAGGACAAGCTGATCAGCGCCAACGTCAATGCGCTCAAGCTCGGCTACGAACGCGCCAAAGCCGAGTTGCCATGCCCGATCGGTCTGACGGTGCAACGTTCGAACGGCGTCGGCGACCGCATCTTCGTCAACGGTAACGACGCTTGCGGCCTCGGCGCGGTGTACGGTGGCGCCACGGTGGCCGCCTGGTATCCGATCACCCCGTCGACCTCCGTCATCGAAGCCTTCAGCGCGTACTGCCGCAAGTTCCGCACCGACCCGGACAATGGCATGGCGCGCTACGCCATCGTGCAGGCCGAAGACGAGCTCGCCTCGATCGGCATGGTCATCGGCGCCTCGTGGAACGGCGCGCGCGCCTTTACGGCAACGTCGGGCCCCGGCATCTCGCTGATGCAGGAATTCTTCGGGCTGGCTTACTTCGCCGAAGTGCCGGCGGTGATTTTCGACGTGCAGCGCGGCGGTCCGTCGACCGGCATGCCGACGCGTACGCAGCAGTCCGACCTGATCTCCTGCGCCTACGCCTCGCACGGCGACACCAAACACGTGCTCCTCTTCCCCGAAGACCCGTACGAATGCTTCACGCTTGGCGCCCAGGCCTTTGACCTCGCCGAACGGCTGCAAACGCCAGTGTTCGTCATGGTCGACCTCGACATCGGCATGAACGAGGTGCTGTGCAAGCCGTTCGACTGGGACGACAGCCGACGCTACGATCGTGGCAAGGTGATGACCGCTGCCGAGCTCGAAGCCGGCAAGAACTTCGGCCGCTACCTCGACGTCGATGGCGACGGCATTCCCTATCGCACGATCCCCGGTACGCACCCGACGAAAGGCGCGTTCTTCAGCCGCGGCACGACGCGCAACGCCTACGCCAAGTACAGCGAGACGGGCACCGACTACGTCTACAACATGGAGCGCTTGCGCCGCAAACTCGAAACGGCGAAGAAGCTCGTGCCGGCTCCGATCGAGCAGAAAGCCAGCCTGCCGACCCGTTTTGGCGCGATCTACTACGGCTCGACGAGCCCGGCGATGGCCGAAGCCTTCGCCCTGCTCAAGGCGCAGCATATCCACGTTGACCTGATGCGGGTACGCGGCTTCCCGTTTGCCGACGAAGTCGTCGACTTCATCAACGATCACGACCACGTATTCATCGTCGAGCAGAACGAAAGCGGGCAGTTGCGCATGCTGCTCATCAACGAATGCGAAATCGATCCGAAGCGGCTGATCCGCGTCCTGCACTACGACGGCACGCCGATCACGGCACGCTTCATCGCCAATCGCATCGCCAACGTCATCAAGGAAAGCAACGTTACTCCGCTTCGCAAACAGGTGGCCTCATGACCTATCTCGCCAAACCAAAACTCCTGCGCCCCGATACGCCGCGCAATGCGCTCGGCTATACCAAGCGCGACTACGAAGGCTCGATCTCGACGCTCTGCGCCGGCTGCGGCCACGACTCGATCAGCGCGGCGGTCGTGCAGGCCTGCTTCGACCTCGACATCGAGCCGCACCGTGTCGCCAAGCTCTCCGGCATCGGCTGCTCGTCGAAGACGCCCGACTATTTCCTGGGCAACTCGCACGGCTTCAACACGACGCACGGGCGCATGCCGTCGGTATTGACCGGCGCGGCGCTCGCCAACCGCGACCTGTTGTACATGGGTGTCTCCGGTGACGGCGACTCGGCGTCGATCGGCATCGGGCAATTCGCCCACGCCATGCGGCGCGGCGTCAACATGGTCTATCTCGTCGAGAACAACGGCGTCTATGGCCTCACCAAGGGTCAATTCTCGGCCACGGCCGACAAGGGGTCGAAGAGCAAGCGCGGCGTCGTGAACAACGACACGCCGATCGATCTGGTCACGCTCGCCTTGCAGCTTGGCGCGACCTACGTCGCCCGCAGCTTCTCCGGTGACAAGGAGCAGTTGGTCCCGCTGATCAAAGGAGCGATGCGCCACCGAGGTTCGGCATTGATCGACGTGATCAGCCCGTGCGTTACCTTCAACAACCACGCCGGGTCGACGAAGAGTTACGACTACGTGCGCGAGCACAATGAGGCCATCAACCGGCTCGACGTAATTCTGCCCAAGGACAAGATCACCGCGACGTATGCTCCGGGCGAACTGCGCCGTATCGTGCAACACGACGGCTCGGTGCTGCACCTGCGCAAGTTGCACGAGGAGTACGACCCCTCGGACCGCGTGGGCGCCATGAATTACCTGCAGGAGCGCGCTGCGCTCGGCGAGATCGTCACCGGCCTCATCTATGTCGACAGCAGCGCCGAGGATCTGCACCGTTACCTGAACACCGTGGAAAAGCCGCTCAACCAGTTGGACGACGCGGAGTTGTGCCCCGGTAGCGCCGCCTTGCACGCCCTCAATGAGTCGCTGCGTGGGCACTGACCGGCACGGGAAACTATTCGGTTAACCAGACGAGAACAGAACAATCATGGCTCTACGCGCAATAATTTTCGATGTCGATGGCACGCTGGCCAACACGGAACGCGACGGGCACCGCCCGGCCTTCAATGCGGCGTTCGTCGAAATGGGGTTGCCTTGGCACTGGGACGAATCGTTCTACGGCACGCTGCTGATCAAGGGCGGCGGGCTGGAACGGCTCTATTTCTACGCTGAGCACTTCGATCCGACGACGCGCGCCCGCCCGGATTTCGAAGACTTGATGCAGCGGGTGCACGAGATCAAGACGCGCAACTACCAGCGCCTGCTCGCAGCGGGGGCCATCCCGTTGCGCGCCGACGTCGGGCAGCTCATCTGCGACGCGCGCACCGAAGGCGTCCGCCTAGGCATCGCGTCGAGTTCGAAGCTCGAGAACATCGTCGGCCTGCTGCGCGCGAACCTCGGTCCGAACGCCGATTCCTGGTTCGATGCGATCGTTTCGGGCGATGTCGTGCAGGCGAAGAAGCCGTCGCCGGACGTCTACAAAAAAGTGCTCGAGCAGCTCAACCTTCCGCCGCGCGATTGCCTGGCGGTCGAGGATTCGGCGCATGGTCTGGCGGCGACATTGGCGGCTGGCATACCGACGGTGATCACGCTTAGCGACTACACGAGCAACGAGGAGTTCGACGGCGCGCGCATGGTGCTGCACGCATCCGACCATCTCTCGCTCGAGAAATTGCGCCTCTGGCACGCCACGGCGAGCACCTCGTAATCCGGGAGCATGCGCGGCAACCGTCCGCCGTCGCGTGCGTCAAAAGCCGGTAAGGAGGGCCGGACTCGCAAGCAGATGTAAGCCCGAGTCCGGCCAGCCGATCATCCGATCCAGATGCGCCGGTCGTAGCCCGTCAGTTCCAGGTAACCCTTGCCTACCGTACGCCCCGTTTCTTGAGCGCGTACGGCGCCCTCCCAGTAGACGTTGCCGGTGGAACGCCGGCTGTCGAGTTCCTGATCGTCGAACAACGGCGCTAGATCGAAGGTCCGGGCGCCCGCTCGCACTTGCCATTGCACCGGATAGCGAATGCCTGTGCGCGATGATGCCCATTCCCTCGTTGGCGTGAGCGTAAGGTCGTTATTCATCAGGATGTGGATATCGCTATTCCTCTGATTCCCGTTGCGTAACGTCCCTGCATGCCAGAGCGGGCCACCGTCTTGGCGGCGCAGGCGGAACGCCATCAGCGCGCCGCCGTCGTCGAAGTTGATGCCGGTCCAATCCCAACCCTGTGCCTCGGAGGGTAGCAACTCACTCGACCATTCGTGGTCGAGCCAGGCAAGACCGGTAACCGGGAGAGCGCGTCCGTCGAGGGTCACCGTCCCGGCAACCTTGAGTTGCGGACGGCTGTAGTAATAGCTCGCATGCCGGGGATCGGGCGCCTTGGCGCTGAAGCCGCCGGTGCCGTTGAGTAGCGGCGCGTCCGGCGTGCTGAACTGCAACTCGTAGGCGAAACCGCCGGACTCGCTGCGCGGAATGAGGACGTGATAACCGTCGCCCGTTTGTTCGAACACCCAGTCGCCGATCCACACATGCGTCCGTCCACGGGTGAAACCGGCGCGGTCGAAGGCTGCTCGAGCGATACGTTCGTCATGGCGCAGGCGGCCGAGCCGCGGATCGGCAATCGCCGCGTGGGCGAGGATGAGCTGGCGTGGCGCGAACGCGCTGGGGTTGTCTTCGCCGATGCCGGTACGTACGCGGAAGAAGGTGCTCTGGAAGCCGATCGAAGTGCCATCCGGCAGTCTCAACCAGCCGGTGACGTACCACCACTCGGTGCGGAAGTCGGGGTGCGCTCCGTAGTCATCCGGAAAGACGAGCCGTCGCCCCGGAACCACCGGCGCAAACGCCACCGAATCACCGTTGCCGGCGCCCTTTGATCCTCGTTGTGCGGCGCGGCTTTCCTCGGCCAATGCAGATCGCATGAGGCCCTGTGAGCCGAGCATCGCTAACAGGAAAGCGCGCCGGTTCATCACCAGTCCTCCCGCACGGCGAGCACCGCCTCCTGGCGCATCGCGGCTCGCCCGGCGACTACTGCGCCGAGGGCGGCGAGCGCGATCAGGACGCCGGCGAAGACGGTGAGCGAAACCCAGGGCACGTGCAGATCCATGCTCCAGTGGAAGCTCTGCCGGTTGACCACCTCGATTAGGACGAGCCCCGTCGCGCCACCGACCGCCAGCCCGCCAAGCACGCCGGCGCCCGCCGCGAGCGCGCCTTCCTGAGCCAGCATCCAAGCGATCTGGGATCGCGTCACCCCAAGGTGGCGAAGCATGCCGAACTCCTTGCGGCGGGCGGCGGCCAGCGCCGCGAAGCTCGCCGCCACGCCGGCCAGTCCGATGGCCACAGCGGCCGCTTCGAGCAGATAAGTGACGGCGAAGGTGCGATCGAATATGCGCAGGCTTGTGGCCCGGATTTCGCCCGGATAGGCGATCTGCAAGGTTCCGGGAGCCGCGGTCGCCGCTACCCGGGCGGCCACATCGGCGGCACCGTGACCCGGTGCCAGTGTGATGGCGGCATCGTTTGCCAACCGGTCATCGCTCAGTCGCCGATAGTCAGTCAGGTTGATCATGACGGCGCCCGTTTGACGGGCGTAGTCGCGCCATACCCCGGCGACGCGTACCGGAGCGGCGTGCCCGGCAATCGGCAGTTCGACGCGCTGCCCGGGCCGCCAGCCGTAAAGGTCTTTCATCGCCTCGGAAATCCAAATGGGAACAGCGGAGGGATCGCTCTCGGGTGGTGCGCGATCGACGACCGGCAATTCTCTGCCGTCCATCGACAATGGGCGGGCGATCAACGCCGCGGGCGGATGCTCCGGTGACAGCCGCAGACTCTCGTGCCGGGTGAAGCTGACGGTACCGACGCCCGGTGTGGACGCGATGCGCGCCTGCGTTTCGCCGTCGAGGGTCGTCCCGGTCTCTACGGCGCCGGCGCGCACGTACAGATCGGCCGGTAGCAGTTGATGCAGCCAGGCATCAACCGAGTCACGGAACGAGGCGACCATGATGGCCATCGCCACCGAAAGCGCAACGCTGGTCAGCACGCCGGCCGCGGCTATGACCGCATGGCCGGGAACGGCTTCGAGCCGTGCCTTGGCAAGCCGTGCCGGAACGGAGAGCGCGTTCGGCAGGCGCCGCGCCAGCGCAGCGGCGAAAACCGGCAACAGCAGCACGCCGCCGCCAAGCAGGCAGGCGATCGCGGCGTAGCCGCCGACCGGCAAATCGCCCAGTGGCGGTAACCAACACGCAATGATGCCGACAGCGAGCAACACGAGACCGACCCGCGGATGCCCGTGTCCCACCGGGATCGATGCGTCATCGCCGGCCTTCAGCGCTTGCGCGGGCGGTACGGTCGCCGCTTCGCGCGCCGGCCACCAGGCGCCGGCAATGCCGGCGAGGATACCGAGCGTGCCGTAGGTCAGGCTGGCGATTGGAGTAAATTCAAGCCGAGGCCGCAGCCCGGCGAAGTAACCCGCACCGAGGTCGCCGCCGAAAAGCTCGAGCAGTGCCCAGGCCACCGCGTAACCCAGCGCAACGCCGAGTACCCCGCCGACTAGCCCGATCGCCGCGCCTTCGCCAAGCAGCCACACGAGCAGCCGCTGGCGCGAGAGCCCGATCGCGCGCAGGAAGGCGAACTCGCTGCGTCGCCGGACGACCGAGAGGGCCTGCGCCGAGAAGACGAGAAAGCTCCCGGTGAGGAGCGCCATGGCCGCCAGCATCGTGAGGTTCACGCGGTAAGCGCGTGAGAGCAAGGCCGCCTGATTCTCCGCCACTTCCGGCGTTTCGACGATGACCCCCGTGGGCAGCACGGCCTGTACAGCCCGCTTGGCCGTTTCGAGGGAGACGCCGTTTGTGGCCCGCACGTCGATGCGTGTGAGCCGGGTCAGCCGGTCGAATTGGCGCTGAACCGCGGCGATGTCCATGATGGCGAGGCGACTGTTCTCGGCCGCCGCTGGAATGTCGCCGCCGACCACGACACGGACTAGATGGATACCCGCTCGCAACGAGAGTTCGCTGCCGGGGGGGGCGCCAAGCTGAACCCGTGCGGCGTCGGAAAGGAAAATCCGATCCTCTCCGAGCACCGACAAACGATCGCTGCCGGCACTGGGACGAGCTAACAGCGCTGGGGTGATGCCTGCGGCGGCGAACAGATCGACGCCGGCGATCTGAAGCGCCTGCTCTTGCCCGGCGACGCGCGTGGTTACTTCCACCACCGGGCTGGCGGCGGCGACTTCTGGAAGCGCGGCGACGAGCGGATACACCGTCTCGTCGAAACCGTTACGCGGTCCGACGATGCGCAGATCGGCTTCGCCGGCGACGGTGCGCACGCCGCGCGAGAATTCGGAGAGTGCCGCCGTGTGCACGGCTTGAACCGCCATGCCAAGCGCGACGCCGAGAACAACGGCAATCAGCGAAAACGCCGTCGTCAGCCGTCGACGTGAAAGCGATCCGAGAAAGACAGGGGTGAGTACCGGCCGCATCCTACTCGCGCAAACCTTCGGGCGTTAGACGCAATACGCGGTCAGCGGTGGCGGCGGCATCGCGCGAGTGGGTGACGAGAATGCCGATCGCTCCTGCGGCATGGATCTGCTCGGCGAGCAGTGCCAACACGCGCGCGCCGTTCGCGGGGTCGAGGTTGCCGGTCGGCTCGTCAGCGAGGACCAACCGCGGCCGGTGTACCAGCGCCCGGGCAATGGCCACGCGCTGCACTTCGCCTCCCGAGAGTTCGCGTGGCCAACTCGATGCGCGATCGCCGAGGCCGACGGCGTCGAGCAGACGTTGTGCCGGCGCCGCGGCCGTCTTTCCATCGACTCCCTGAAGCCAGAGCGGCAACTCCACGTTCTGGGCGACCGTGAGATGCGGCAGGATGTGGAACGCCTGGAAAACGAAGCCCAGCTTGTGCCGCCGCAACCGCGTCAAAGCGTCTTCGTCAAGGCTGCCGTAGTCGTCGCCATCGAGTCGAATGCGTCCGGCATCCGGCCTATCGAGGCCCGCGATCAGGTTGAGGAGCGTCGACTTGCCCACCCCGGATTCGCCGACGATGGCGACGTACTCGCCGTTGCCCAGGATCAGGGAGACGTCGCGCAGGACGGGCCGCCCGTCGAAGGCACGGCCGAGGTCGGATAATTCAAGCATGGATGTCACTCAGAAGCCTGGGCACGGCCATGGTTCCCGTCTTTTTCGCCGGCGCTTCGTTTCGCTACTCGGCCGGCACGGCCAGCCGGCGGCTGCAGGCCGGAGGAGTCCGAAACGCGTTCGTCATTCTACCGCTGACCTTCGCGGCATTCCGGAAGCAGGATATGCAACGCCCTGCGTGTTGGCGGAACGTTCACTCAGGTACGTCGATCGTTAGTTGGCGCGAATCGCGAGCGGCGACGCTTAACGGCGCTCGCCGAGGGCATGAGCGTCGGTAAAGCTCGTGCCCCTATTGGCGTCGGGGAAGTGAAACAGGTGGCGGAGGTAGAGGCGACGCCATGTCGTCGTCGCCTTGCGTCATTGGGCGGAGCGAGCGCAGATGGCCGCCAATCGTGTGATGCCGTCCTCGATGGCTTCGATACCCGCGTTTGAGAAATTGAGGCGCATGTTATTGCCGCCTCCGCCGCGCGGGAAGAAATCGGCACCGGGAACGAAGGCGACGCCCTCGGCAATCGCCTCGCCGAGGACGTGCATCGAGTCGAACGATTCCGGGCCACGGACCCATAGGAACATTCCGCCTTCGGGTTGCGTCCAGGAAAAGCTGGCCGGCATGTGGCGCCGCAGAGCTGCGTCCATTGCCGCATAGCGTTCGCCATACGCGGCGCAGACGCGCCGGACATGCGCCGCGTTGTCGAAGTCGGCCAAATAGCGGTCGAGCACCAGTTGGTCGAAACTCGACGTATGCAAGTCGGCTGCCTGCTTGGCGATCACGAGCTTGTCCCTGACCGCGGGCGAGGCCACGATCCAGCCGGTGCGGAAACCGGGCGCGACGGTCTTCGAAAACGTGCTCAAGTAGATGACGTGGCCGCCTTCGTCGAAGGACTTGATCGGCGGCAGGTGCTCGCCTCGATAGCGCAGTCGTCCGTAAGGGTCGTCCTCGACAATGAGGAGGTTGCGGCGCGCGGCGATCTCGGCAAGTTGGCGCCGACGGACGAGAGAAAGCGTGCGTCCGGTCGGGTTCTGGAAATTCGGGATGACGTAGAGAAAACGCACGCGTCCTGCGGCGGCCAGCGCGTCCACCGCTTCCGGAATTACTCCCTCGTCGTCGGTGACCACCGGCTGGAAGCTCGCTTCGAAACACTGGAAGGCCTGGATCGCGGCCAAGTAGGTCGGGGTTTCGGTGAGGATCACGTCGCCCGGGTCGAGAAAAACCTTCCCAAGCAGGTCGAGTCCCTGCTGCGACCCCGTGGTGATCAGCACGTCGTCCGCCATACAGCCGATTTGCCGTGTTTTCATTTCCTCGGCGATCCGGGTGCGCAGCGGCGCGATGCCTTCGCTTGCTCCATATTGGAACGCCTTGGCGCCGCATTCGCCGAGTACGCGTTCGGCGGCGGCTCGGATGTCCTCCACCGGAAACAACTCGGGGGCGGGAAGCCCGCCGGCGAACGAAATCACTCCGGGGCGCTCGGTAAGCTTGAGCATTTCCCGAATGGTCGATGGTTTCATCGCGCTCATGCGCTGCGCGTAAGACGTCTCCATGGCAACTCCCTTGCAAACACAGACGGCCCCATTCTAAGGGGCGTGTTATGATACAAACAAGGCAATAACCGGGCGTGTGTATGATTTCTGTATCAGTACAGATCGACTCCCAATCGCCACTGCCGGTACGTGACCAGATCGCTTCGGCCTATGGGGAGGCGATCCGGGCCGGACGTTTGCCGGCGGGAACGCCGTTGCCGTCGGTGCGCGGCTTGTCAGGGCGGCTTCGAGTCAGCCCCACCACCGTCGTTGCGGCGTATCGGGAATTGTGTGCGTCTGGGCTGGTATTGGCTTCGCCGCGTTCGGGTTACCGGGTGGCGGGAAGCGCTCAGAACCAGCGTCGGGAATACCAACTCAACCGCATCGAACCGGATTTGCGCTTGCATCCGGTGAAGGAATTTGCGCGGCTCGTTTTTCAAACCGCATCGGACGACGAACGCTGTGGCGGGTACGAGGAATACCGCGGCTACCTCGGCCTCCGGGAAGCGGTCACCGAGATCGACCGCGAAATCGGCATTGCTTCGGACCCGGTGTCGGGGATGCTCATTACATCGGGTTCGCAGCAGGCGTTGGCCTTGATTGCCCGTATCTTCGACGCTGGCATTGCGGCTGCCGTCGAAGACCCCTGCTACCCGGGCGCGCGGCTCGCCTTTGGGCACGCCGGCGCGCGTGTCGTCCCCGTCGCCATGACAGAGGATGGCCCGGACGCCGAATCGTTGCGCCGCCTAGCCGAACCGGGAGCGGTCGCCGCCTTCTATTGCTGCCCTACCTACGCCAATCCGACCGGGCGGACGTGGTCCGAAGCGGCCCGTCGCAGGGTTCTCGAGGCGGCGGCGACAGGCGGTTTTCTCGTGATCGAGGACGACTATCTCGGCGATCTCGATTATCTCGGCGAACAGCCGACAAGGTTGGCAGTGCTCGCCGCGCAATATCCGCAGGCGCGCGTTGTACGCATCCGCACCTTTTCGAAATGCCTGCTTCCGGCTTTACGGATTGCGAGCGTCACGGCGGAACCGGCCCTGATCGCCCGTCTGCTCGCGCTCAAGGTCGCCGACGACCTTGGCTGCTCGGCGTTCTTGCAGCGGGCGTTGGCTCGATTCATCCGGCAGGGCGACTACGCGCGGCATCTCGAACGGGTTCGCCCGCGCTATCGCATGGTTCGCGAAACGCTACGCGACGTGCTCGCCGGCCTGCGCGGCCCGTTGCGGTTCGACGATCCGCCCGCTGGTCTTTGCCTGCTCGGGCGTCTCGATGCCGACGTCGATCCTGCCCGCTTCATTGCCGAGTGCGCGAAAAGCAGCGTCCTTGTGTCTCCCGGCGCCGATTACTGGTTGCAGGCCGCACGCGGTTCCGACCAAGTCCGCATCGGCTTCGGGGCGCTCGCTCCCGATGAGGTTGCGGGCGTTGTGACCATCATGGATGCCGCGGCGGCCGCCGCGCGCGGCTTTGCCGGCGAAGCTTCGATTCTCTGACCGGGCAAGGCCCGGCAGGTTGTTGCGACTTGGCCCGACTTGGCCATTTGCCAAGGGCAAAAAAAACCCCATGCGATACGCATGGGGCCTGAGGAGGAACGCAGGGTAACGCTTCTTCTTTATTCGTCCTCGACGAAGACCTCTTCGCGCTTCTTGCTGATTGCCGGCAGCGTAATCGCGATCATGAGGCCCACGGCAACCACGATCATCGTTGCTGAAATCGGCCGGGTGACGAAAACGCTCCAGTCTCCGTGCGCCATCAGCAGGGCTCGCCGCAGGTTTTCTTCCATCATCGGCCCGAGGATGAAACCGAGAATCAACGGTGCCGGCTCGAAGCCAAGCTTATGGAAGACAAAACCGAGCACGGCGAAGGCGGCCGCGCAATACACGTCGAACGTGTTGTTCGAGAGCGTGTACACGCCGATCGCGCAGAATGCCATGATCGCCGGGAACAGAAAGCGGTACGGCACTGTGAGCAGTTTCACCCAGATGCCGATGAGCGGCAGGTTGAGGATCACGAGCATCAGGTTGCCAACCCACATCGACGTGATCAGCCCCCAGAACAGGCTCGGGTTCGTGGTCATCACTTGAGGGCCTGGCTGGATGCCCATCAACGTCATGGCGCCGATCATGAGCGCCATCACCGCGCTCGTCGGAATGCCGAGCGTCAGCATCGGGATGAAGGAGGTCTGAGCGCCGGCATTGTTGGCGGCTTCCGGCCCCGCCACTCCCTGAATGGCTCCTTGGCCGAATTCACCGGGGTTCTTGGCTACCTTCTTCTCGACCGAGTAGGACGTGAAGGAGGCAAGCATCGGCCCGGCTCCCGGCAGCACGCCGAGCAGGCAGCCGAGGATCGTGCCGCGCAGGGCAGCAGGCGCCGAATCCTTGAAGTCCTGTTTCGTCGGCATGAGGCCCGTGACCTTCTTGATGAAAACGTCGCGGTGTTCGGCGGGTTTGCCGAGGTTGGCGATGATTTCGCCAAAGCTGAAGACCCCCATGGCAATGACGACGAAATTGATGCCGTCCATGAGCTCGGTGATGCCGAAGCTGAAGCGTGGGACGGCGGTAATGACGTCGGTATTGATCTGACCGAGCAGCAGGCCAAGCACCACCATCGCCAACGCTTTGGCCAATGAGCCAGACGCGAGAACGACGGCACCAACGAGGCCGAGGAACATCAGCGCGCAGTATTCGGGGGCGCCGAATTCGAAAGCCAACGCGGTCAGCGGGGGCGCGAAGGCAGCCACGACCATCGTACCGATCGTGCCAGCGAAGAACGACCCTAGCGCTGCCGTGGCAAGCGCCGCGCCGGCCCGCCCTTTGCGCGCCATCTTGTAGCCGTCGAGGGCCGTGACGACGGACGACGCTTCGCCCGGTACGTTGATGAGGATGGCCGTGGTCGAGCCGCCGTACTGCGCTCCGTAATAAATGCCGGCGAGCATGATCAATGCCGATGTCGGTTCTAGCGTGTACATCGACGGCAGCAGCATCGCAATGGTGGCGATCGGGCCGAGGCCGGGCAAGACGCCGATCAGCGTGCCAAGCATGGCGCCGAGGAAGGCGTACCAGAGGTTAATCAGCGACAGCGATGTCTGGAAGCCGATATAGAGATTGTGGAGGAAATCCATGGCGCGTTTTCCGTTTTAATCGTTGCCGTTATCCGTGCGCAGGCCAGAGCGGAATCGTGAGTTGCAGGCCGTAGATGAAGATCAGGTAAGAAATCACGGTCAGGATGAACGCATTGAGCAACGCGTCTTTCCAGGTGAATTCATTCCCACCCGCGGCGGTGAGGACGATCATCACGGGAAAACTGATCAGGAAGCCGAGCTTCGGCAGGAAGAAACCAAAGAAAACGATGGCGCCCACGATGCACCCGAGCGGACGCCAGGGAATCGCTCCGATCGGATCGCCTCCCTTGCGATTCTGTGTCAGGGACCCGAAGAGGACGATGCCGCCAAGAATGGCCAGGATGATCCCCAGTCCGAATGGAAAGTAACCGGGGCCCGGGCGGATGGCTGTTCCGAAGCTGTAGTTGGTGGCGCCAATGGCGAAGGCGGCGCCGGTGACGATGAGGGCAAGCCCCGAGACAAAGTCCCGCTGACTCTTGATCTTCATGAAGTTCCTTGGAATGCGTGGAGCCGCAAGATCGATGTCCCGACGACCACCGGTGCCGGGACATCCGCCGCAACAAAGGGTGGGTTCTCCGGAGTTAATCCGCCTTAATGTTGGCGTCCTTGATCAGCTTCCGGTATTTCTCGAGTTCGGCCGGCGCATAGGCGGCGAGTTCGTCGGCTTTGCCGGTTCCCGGGGTGACGCCGACGCCGCGAAGTTTTTCGACGACGTCGGGCATCTTCATGATCTTCTGCAACTCGGCGCTCAGCTTGTCGACGATGGGCTTAGGCGTCTTCGCCGGAGCGTAGAGCGCATACCAGCCGTTGACCGAAAAGTCAGGATAGCCGGACTCGGTAAGCGTCGGGACGTCGGGGAAATCGGGGAGGCGTGTCTTCGACGAGACAGCGATCGGGCGCACCTTGCCACCCTTGATCAGCGGCGTCGAGTTCGTCGAGGTATCGAAAATGACGTCCAGCCGCTTGCCGATCAGGTCGAGGATGTGCGCGCTGCCGCCCTTGTAGGGAACGTGGACCATCTTCACACCCGCCTGCGCCGTAAACATCTCGCCTGACATGTGCAGCGGCGAGCCGTTGCCGGAAGAACCGTACATGATCTGGTCCGGTTTCTTCTTCGCGGCTTCGACGACGTCCTTGATCGTCTTGTAGGGCGAATCGGGATAGGTGATGACCACGGTCGGCGCCGTGCCGAACATGCCGATGGGTTCAAAGTCCTTGATCGGGTCGTAATCGGCCTTGAACAGCAACGGGCTGACCGAGTTCGAGGCAAAACCGCCGACGAGCAGCGTGTACCCGTCCGGCGCGGCCTTGGCCACCGCCGTGGCGCCGATCAGCGTGCCACCGCCCGGCTTGTTTTCGATGATGAATTGCTGGCCGAGCCCCTCGGAGAGCTTCTGACCGATCAGGCGGCCCAGCATATCGTTCGCGCCTCCTGCCGGGTAAGGAACGACGAGCGTGACCGGCTTTGCCGGGTAGTTCTGCGCGTAAGCGGTGCCGGTTATACCAAAGCCGGCGACGAAGGCGGCCGCGAGCAGTTTCGCAAAGCCGCGGCGGGAACCGAAAGTTGCTTTATTCACGATGAACCTCCTTGCTTTTTGGTACGGTTGCGGTGGTTTAGCCACCCCGGTTTCGGCCCGATTTGCTAATGGACCCTTGCTGAAATTCTTGGCGAAACGCCGTTGTTTTCTTTGTTCCGCCGGCACTGTTCGCTTCCCTGCACCCTTTCGCACAATCTCCTTAAAGAACAGGTGCTTTCCCGTACGTCGCGACGACTTGCCTGATCGTCGCGATGTCGGCGTCGGAGAACAGGATCGGATAACGGCTGTCGCCGACGTCTTCACCAAGCAGGGCGGTGGCTTTCTTGACGGCCGCTGGCGCGAAGCAGACGGCATAAAGATCCTTCCGCAGTCCGCTGATGAAGTCTTGCGCCGCCTTCGACTTCTCGATGTTGCCGTCGCGGAAATGCCTCCAGATCAAGCTCACTCCCTCGGGGCAGACGTTGGCCAGTCCCGAAATGCAGGCCGAGCATCCGTCGAGGAAACCTTGGTGGGCCAGGTGGTCCGGACCGCTCAAGACGTCAAAGTTTGGACTGTCCTTAACGGCGTCGAGGAAACCTTTCAGGCTTTCGTAGCTGCCGGCGCTGTCCTTGATGCCGGCGATATTCGGGTGCTGCGCGAGCTTTGCTGCCGTCGCCGGTTCGATGGTGTTCCCGGTCCGCGCGGGGATGTTGTAGAGAAATACGGGTACCGGTACGGAGTCGGCGATCGCCGTATAGTGGTAGATGAGTTCGTCTTGTTTGAGGGGGACGAAGAACGGCGCAATCACCGAGACGGCGTCCACCCCCATGGCGGCGACTTCCTTGCCAAGCTTGATCGTCGACGCTGTGGAGATTTCTCCGATATGCGCTACAACGGACACTTTTCCTGCCGCTTCTTCGACACAGGTTTCTGTGACCAGAAGCTTCTCTTGCAGGCTGAGCACGAAGAATTCGCCGTTCGTGCCATTGCAAAATATGCCGTTGCCGTACTCCATCTGCCGCTGTATTTGCCGCCGTAGTCGCTGCGGACAAACCCGGCCGTCAGAATCGAACGGGGTAATGATGGCGGTGAGGACTCCCCTGATCCGCGCGTTCATCGAATGCTCTCCTTCTTTCGGCGCAACTGTAATTTTTCCGTTATGGCTCCCGGGGCGGCTTAAAGCTTGCCATCCGTGGAGATGGATTGTGACGAATGTTGATAGATATGTGACAGACTGTCAACAAAATCTTTCGTAAAGCGTCACAACGAACTAATAATTACCACGTGCTCAAAATGGGCTGATGACGATCTTAATAGAAAGTTTTTGTTTATCATTTTATCGCTAATAATCAGAACATTATGGTTGTGTGTGCTGGCCTGCGTTAAGGAGCCGAGGACAAATGCCTAATCTAGAAAGGGTGATTTGGTGGTGGTAAGCCGCCTAAATGTGACGTTATCTTGATATGGACTAGAAATAGGGCTGTCGTGTCGATTGCGTTATCTATCGTAAAGTGTCAAAATCTACCAAGAAAAGCGGCTGCCGAGCCGGGAAAGTGAGGAATCGTGGAACAGGTAGTGCAGAACGATAACTGGCTGGATGTGGAGAACACGCCTTTGCTGCCGGCCCTGCGGCGGCAGCGGATCGCCGAGTTCCTGCATCATCATGGCGCCGTGACGCTGCAGCAGTTGGCGGAGGCGCTTCACGTATCGCTGTCGACCTTGCGGCGCGACCTCGACGCTCTGGCCGAAGAGGGTGTCGTCGAGCGGACGCATGGCGGCGCGATTCTCCGTCATCTTCAATACAGCACGTTCGAGCCCAATATCACGGCAGCGCGCGATCTGTCGCCGCGCGAAAAACGCCTCATCGGTGCCGCTGCGGCCGAGTCGTTGGTGCCCGGGCAGAGCGTGATTTTTGATAGCGGCAGCACGGTGCTGGAAGCTGCCCGCGCCGTCGTGGCGCGCAAGATCCCGATCGTTGCGGTGACGAACGACATCGAGATTGCCCAGGTGCTGAACAGCAGTTCCCTCGTGCAAGTGCACGTTTTCGGCGGGCAGCTTCGCCCCGGCAGCAACACGTTGGTGGGCGAACAGGTACAGAACGCCGCTAAGCTGATCCGTGCCGATGTCCTGTTTTTCGGCGCGCATGCGGTGACCGACAACGTGGTTTCCGAAACGTCGCCCGAAGTGGCCGCCGTCAAACGTGCATTGATGCGTTCAGCAACGTCGTGCCGGCTTTTGGTTGACGCCTCGAAGTTCCGCCCGCGCGTCTTCATGACCGTTTGCGATATGGGCGAGATTGCCGAAGTCATCACTGACGAAGGCGCGCCGCAGGAAGAGCTGGAGAGAATCCGCTCGGTGGGTGCCAAGCTGACCATCGCCAAGAACGCCGCATGACGCAAGTCCGGATTCTCGCCGACGATTTGACCGGTGCGCTCGACACGGCGGCAGCCTTTGAGGGCAGCGTACCGGTGTTTCTAGATCGGCCGCCGGTGGACGAGGTCGAGAATCATGAAGTGGCCGTGGTCGCCACGCCGACGCGGGACGTCGAACCGGCGAGCCTGCCCGGTTTTCTCGAACCCGTCGCCGACTGGTTTGCAGCTGGCCGGGTGGCGCTCAAGAAAGTCGACAGCTTGTTGCGCGGAAACACATTTGAAGAAATGGGCTGGCTCTACCGGCGTGCTGCTTTCGACCACGCGGTGTTTGCGCCTGCATTTCCCGGTCAGGGACGCATCACTGCCGATGGTCACCAATGGATCGTGCATTCCGGCGAGCCGCCGCAGCCGGTGGCTGTTCCGTTTCGCGACGAGTTCGCTCGCCTGGGTATCACGTCGAACCCGAGGGTCGAAGAGTCCCCTGAGCTTTGGATCGCTAACGCAAGCACGGATGCCGAACTTGACGATGTCGTGCAACGCGGCGAGAGCCTCTCCGGGCGGGTGATGTGGATCGGCAGTGCCGGCCTGGGCAACGCCTTGGCGCGCCGACATGGCTTGGTGGCGGCAAACGAAGCGACTTCGGAATTGCCCAGAGGCTCTGGGCCGACCGTGATGATCAGTGCCAGCTTCCAGGCGGTTTTTCGCGAGCAATGGGCTGCATTGCGGGCATGCCGTAACCCGGGGGCGATAGCCGAAGCAGCGGACCCGGACCAGATGGTGTCCGCGATTTCGCAAGTCCGCTCAGGCGCGGCGGAAGCCTGGTTCGACCTTTCCCCACGGCAGCGTATCGATGTGCGCCGGGCGACCGAAAACCTGGACGCGAATACGAAGAGGCTCGTCGGCGAACTTCCGAAGCCCGGCCGGTTGATCGTCGTCGGCGGTGACACCTTGCTCGGTCTTTGCCGAGCGTCGGGAGCCACGGGATTGCTCACGCATCCATCGCCACGGCCCGGTTGGGGCTGTGCGCAGGTGATCGGCGGCGTCTGGGACGGGTTGCCTTGTTACTCACGTTCGGGCGCGTTCGGTACGCGGGATGACCTCGTCGCCTTGTACGCCGCCCTTGGTCATGCAACGTCTTGTTGAGAGGAAACGAAATGTCTAAAGCCATCCGTCTGGCGGTCACCATGGGCGATCCGGCCGGGATCGGGCCCGAAATCGTCGCCAAGGCCGCGCTCAAGCTGGCGCCGGAAATCGCCAAGCAACGCATGGAGCTGCTTGTCCTCGGCAGTTCGGTCGCGTTGAACAAAGCGTGTGCGCAGTTGGGCGTCGACGTTGGGGCATTGCCGTTGAAGATGATCGACGTGGGGCCGGTCGCGGGGGAAATCGTCACCGGCCAGATCGCTCCGGTCGGCGGCGAATGGGCCTACCGCGCGGTAAAGAAGGCGGCCGAGATGGTTCAGGCCGGCGAAGCCGACGCCATCGTCACGGCGCCGCTCTCGAAGGAAGCGCTGCACCTCGCTGGTCACCATTATGAAGGCCACACCGAACTGCTGGCGCATCTCACCGGCCAGCGTGACGCCGTGATGATGCTTGCCCACGGGCCGATGCGCGTCACGCACGTCACCACGCACTGCGCCATTGCTGACGTGCCGTCGCGGATGACTCCCACCCGCTTGCGCCGAGTCTTCTCGGTGACGCTCGAGGCTCTCGAATGCCTCGGATTCGACAAGCCGCGTCTGGGCGTTGCCGGTCTCAATCCCCACTCCGGCGAGGGCGGAATTCTTGGGAAGGAGGACGAGCAGATCATCGCGCCGATCATCAAGGAGTTCGTCGACCAGGGTTACGACGTGATTGGTCCGGTGCCGGGAGACACGGTGTTCATCAAGCTGCGTGCCGGCCAGTTCGACGCGGTCGTCGCCATGTTCCATGACCAGGGCCATATCCCGGTCAAGCTCCTCGGTTTCGACGTCGATCCGGTTTCCGGCAAATGGCAGGCAATCAGCGGCGTGAATGTCACGCTCGGCTTGCCCATCCTGCGCACCTCGGTTGATCACGGGACCGCCTTCGACATCGCCGGCAAGGGCATTGCCAATCCGGACAGTCTGGTGGATGCCGCCGAGTACGCGCTGAAGTTGCTTGAAGGGCGCCGCCGCAAGGGCCTGTAACGGACACTTAGCATCATCACGCCAGGAGTTCAGCCATGACGACCGCGACCCCGTGGCCGGGAGAGAATCCCGCGTGTCTCAATCCCCACCCCGACGATCCGTTGCGACTGATCGCCGATCTTCCATCGCCCTGCGTGCAGAATCACGCGGCTAACCTGATGCCGCTGTCCAACGGCGATCTTGCCTGCGTCTGGTTCGGCGGTAGCCAGGAGGGAAAGTCCGATATCTCGGTTTACTTTTCCCGATTGCCTGCCGGCGGCACATGCTGGTCGCCGGCCGTCAAGCTGTCCGACGATCCGGCTCGCTCCGAACAGAACCCGATTCTCTTTCCCGCGCCGGACGGCACCTTGCGGCTGTTCTATACGGCGCAGAAGTCGGGCAACCAGGATACTTCGATCATCCGTTACCGCGTCTCGCAGGACAACGGCGTTACGTGGGGGCCGATCGGCGTGTTGTTCGACCAGCCCGGAACGTTCGTACGCCAGCCGGTGATCGTTCTCGATAATGGGGATTGGCTCATTCCCGTTTTCTATTGCAGGACGTCGCCAGGCGAGAAATGGGTCGGCAACGACGACGTGAGCGCCGTGCGTATTTCGTCCGATCAAGGGCGCACATGGAATGAGGTTGAAGTGCCTGCCAGCGTGGGCTGCGTGCACATGAACATCGAGAAGATGCCGGACGGCTCGCTGTTTGCGATGTACCGCAGCCGTTGGGCCGACAACGTGTACATGAGCCGCTCCGACGACAATGGGCGGACGTGGACACCCCCGGTCCCCACCGAACTTCCCAACAACAACTCGTCGATTCAATTCACTCGCCTGACGAACGGCCATTTGGCGATCGTCTTCAACGATTCGTCGGCGGCGCAGGCCATCGAACGTCGATTGTCGCTTTACGACGAGATCGAAGATGAAGAGCAAATGGCAAGCGCGGCGTCTCCGGCCGTCGAACCGACGCCCTCCGCCGGCCGACGCACGGCATTCTGGGGCGCGCCGCGCGCGCCGATGACCCTGGCCATCTCAGAAGATGGCGGCCGCACGTGGCCGTTCAAACGCAATCTCGAAGTCGGCGATGGCTACTGCATGACCAATAACTCGGAACTGCAGCTCAATCGCGAGTACTCGTATCCGAGCATCAAGCAGACGCCGGACGGTTTCATCCATATCGCCTACACCTTCTACCGCCAGAAGATCCGCTACGTGCGGCTGCGTGAGGAGTGGGTGAAGGCGGGCAACAAATGAACAGGCAATACCGGGAGGCGGAAAAATGAGCACCTACACCCTACTCAATGCCGGACGCATCGTCGCCGGGCCAGGAAGCGTCGCCAACATCACCGAGATCGTCGCCGAAATCGGCGCCGAAAAGGTGCTTATCATCACCGACAAGGGCGTGGCCGGTGCAGGCCTGATCGACAAACCGAAGGCGTTGCTGGAGAGCGCCGGGGTGGCTGTGGCCGTCATCGACAATACGCCGCCCGAGCCGGATGTGGACCAAGTCAATGCCATCGTCGCGGCGGCCCGGCTGCATGCGCCGCAACTCGTCGTCGGCATCGGTGGCGGCAGCGCCATGGACGTGGCGAAGGTCGCGGCTGTCTTGCTGGCTAACGACGTGTCATTGCGCGACTTGCTGAACAAGGCGCCGATCGCCAGCCGCGGCGTGCCGACGCTGATGATTCCGACGACAGCCGGAACCGGCTCGGAAGCAACGCCGAACAGCATCGTCCTGGTGCCCGAAGACGAACTGAAGGTGGGCATCGTCAGCCCGAGGCTAATGCCCGACGTGGTGATCCTCGACCCGCAACTGACGCTCGGCCTGCCGCCTGCTATCACCGCATCGACCGGGATGGACGCCCTCTGCCATGCGATCGAATGCTATACGTCGAAGAAGGGCAACCCGTTCAGCGAGATGCTGGCGCTCAAGGCGATTACGCTGATCTCGCGCAGTATCCGCAAGGCATTTGCACAGGGCGACGATCTCGAAGCGCGCCATGACATGCTGCTGGGTGCGATGTACGGCGGTATGTGCATTGCCACTTCGAGTACGACGGCGGTGCATGCGTTGGCCTACCCGCTCGGCGGCAAATACCGCATTCCGCACGGTATTTCGAATGCCATCCTGCTTCCTTTTGTGATGCGCTTCAATGTCGTCGGCAACGAGGGGAAGTTCCGGGACGTCGCCATCGCCATGGGTATCGACGTGGCCGGACGGTCGAACAACGAGGCGGCCGCCGCCCTGATCGAAGCGCTTTTCACGCTCAATCGCGACCTGCAGATCCCCGCCGACCTCAAGCGTTGGAAGATCACCGAGGCCGATCTCGATGCCTTGGTTGACGGCGCGGCGAAGGTGACGCGATTGCTCGACAACAACCCTCGACCGATGAGTGTGGCCGACATCCGATCAATCTATGCACAACTCATGTAAAAAATAGGAGAAAATCTGGACTTTTGACCACTGAGTGGAGGGGGCGATGCTTTTTTTATGGTCGAGCGCGTTCTGGGTCGGGATGCTGAAAATCGTGTGGGTCAACATCCTACTATCCGGAGATAACGCCGTTGTGATCGCCCTGGCGTCGCGGGCTCTTCCGGCATCGCAGCAAAAGAAAGCGGTTGTGTGGGGATCGATCGCAGCCATCGGCATGCGGATCGCCTTGACGATATTCGCGGTGCAGTTGCTCGGCCTGCCTTGGTTGAAGGCGATCGGAGCCGTCCTGCTGATCTGGATCGGCATTCAGCTCCTCACCGACGATGGCGGCGAGGACGACATTGAGGAAGCGGGGAGCCTGCTTGCCGCCGTGAAGACGATCCTGATCGCTGACTTGGTGATGAGCCTGGATAACGTTCTCGCAGTCGCCGGCGCGGCGGATGCCGCTCCGCCCGAAACCAAACTTCTGCTGCTCGTGGTCGGACTTGCCTTGTCGATTCCCATCGTCATTTTCGGCAGCAGCATCGTTCTCAAGTTCATGGATCGCTTCCCCGTGATCGTAACGCTCGGCGCCATGCTGCTTGGCTGGATCGCGGGTGAGATGCTTTACAAGGAAGAGGTCGTGGCGTCGTCCGTCAGCAGCATGGAATACATGCACTACGGGCTGCCCGTGATCGGCGCCCTGTTGGTCCTGATCATCGGCAAGGTGATGACCCGGCGTGCCGCCGAGGAAAGTCTGGTCACGGAAGCCGAGGGGGCCGCGGAGGAGTGAAGGCACCCATCGATACCGTCGTCTTCGACGTCGGCAATGTCCTGATTCCTTGGGATCCACGTTGGCTTTTCCGCAAGCTGTTGCCGAGCGAAGCCGCTGTCGAAACCTTCCTTGCCGAGGTCGACTTCGCCGCCTGGAATGCGTTGCACGATGCCGGCCAGACCTTCGAGCGCGGCATCGCTCAACTCTCGGCTGATTTTCCGCACTATCGTCATCTCTTGCAGGCCTACTTCGACCGCTGGGAAGAGACGATCGCCGAACCCATCCACGGTACCGTCGCATTGGCCCGTCGGCTGCGCGAAACCGGCTACAGGACGCTGGCGCTGACGAACTTTTCGCGCGAGACCTTCCCGCGTGCCGTCTGCCTCAACCCGTTCCTCAAGGAGTTCGAGGGCGTCCTCGTTTCCGGCGACGAGATGATCGTGAAGCCGGACCCGGCGATCTATCGGCTGCTCTGCGAACGTTACGACGTGGTCCCCGAGCGGGCCGTGTTCATCGACGACAGCCCGGCCAACGTCGAGGGGGCCAGGAACATCGGCATGCACGCGCTGCGATTCACTTCGCCCGAACAGCTCAGCACCGATTTGCAGGCCCTCGGCATCCGCGTTTGACGCGGTTTTGCGGCGCATAGCGCTTTTTAAGGACGCTGCCAGTCTGGCTTGTTGTCGTAAACCCAGCGGTAGTATTCGGCGCGCTGCAGCTTGGACGCGGCGCCGGTATCCAGACAGAAGCGCGCCTCCGGGTGCATTTGCAGGGCCGACGCCGGATTGATGGCGGTCATCGGGCCCTCGGCCGCTTCGGCCACGGCCTGCGCCTTTTGTGCTCCAAACGCCAGCAGAAGTACTTCGCGCGCTTCCATGATCGTCCCGATGCCCATCGTGACAACGTGATGCGGCACACTTTCCTCGTCGCCGAAAAAGCGCGCGTTGTCTTTGCGCGTCTGCGGTGTCAGCGTCTTGATGCGCGTACGCGAAGCGAGCGACGACGTCGGCTCGTTGAATCCGATATGGCCGTCGGTGCCGATTCCCAATATCTGCAGATCGATGCCTCCCGCTGCGCGGATTCTTTTTTCGTAGGCCGCGCAGACTCCCGGAATGTCTTTGGCATTGCCGTCAGGAATATGCACCCGGGCCCTGTCGATGTTGACGTGGCGGAAGAGGTTCGTCCACATGAAGCTGTGGTATGACTGCGGGTGGTCTTGCGGCAAGCCGATGTATTCGTCGAGGTTGAACGTCGTCACGCGACTCCAGTCGAGCTTTTTCTCGATCAAGGAGCGATAGAGCAGCAACGGCGTACTGCCCGTCGCCAACCCGAGCACGGCATCGGGTTTCTCGCGCAGTAGGCGGGCAACGATCATTGCCGCGATCTCCGTTGCGGCTTCCGGCGTTTCCTGGATGACTATTTCCATCTATGTTCCATTGATTTCGGTTTGGACGGCGAAGAAAAGCACGGCGGCGCCGGCGTGATCGGGTTGCGCCGTCAATGGTGGCAAAGGTTGATCGCCTCGCCTTCGACGAACACATGCGTCAGATGCATCTGCGGCGACATGACGACGATATCGGCGTAGGCCACTGGCTGGAGCCGTCCGCGTTCAAACTCGCCGAGGTAGTCCGCCGGGAAGGTGGATACGTGGCGCGCTGCTTCATCGATTGGTATACCGATCGACAGCAAGTTGCGGAAAGCCTGGTCCATGGTCAGAACGCTTCCCGCCAGCGTGCCGTCAGCAAGCCGGACACCGCCCATGCAACGGGTGACGCGCTGCGATCCAAGGTGATACTCGCCGTCCGGCATGCCGGCACCGGAGGTCGAATCCGTCACGCAATAGAGTTTGGGGATCGCCCGCTTTGCCGCCCGGATTGCGCCGGGGTGGACATGTAGCAAATCCGGAATGATTTCGGCATACTCGGCGTGCGCCAGCGCCGCGCCGACCATGCCCGGCTTGCGGTGATGCAGTTCGCTCATTGCGTTGAACAAGTGGGTGAAGCCGCCGGCTCCGGCGTCGAGCGCAGCCACGCCGTCCTCATAGCTGCCGTTGCTGTGGCCGATCTGCGGCACGATGCCGGCCACCTTCAACTGGCGAATGAAATCCAGATGACCGGCGAGTTCTGGCGCAATCGTCAGTACGCGGATCGTTGCCAAGGCGTTCAACGCCCCGAGTTCCTCCGGCGTTGCCGGACGGCAGTCGTTGGGTTGGGCGCCGAGCCGGCCGGGGTTGATGAACGGGCCTTCGAGATGGACGCCGAGAACGCGCGCGCCGCCTTCCGCGCGGGACCGCATGGCCCTTCCTACATCGCGCAGGGCATGCTCGATTTCCGGGCGGCGTGCCGTCATCGTCGTCGCCAGCAGGCTGGTTGTCCCGTGGCGCGCATGCGTCCGGGCCAACACGTCGATCGCTCCCTCGCCGTCCATCACGTCGGCACCACCGCCGCCATGCACGTGCAGGTCCACGAATCCTGGGAGAACGAGAGCATCGGCCGGACTGGGAGCCGGCACCTCTTCCCCCTCGATGGCGACAATTCGCGTATCGAAGGAAATCGATCCCTTCACCCATCCCTCAGGCGTCAGGATGCATCCGGTGAGTTGATTCTGCATAAGCCTTATCCGAATTGGTAATTCCACTATAGTACCAGTCGGGCGAGGAGGTCAATGCGCTGACCGCTCTGTCAAGAAACGCCCACTGGTTTCTACCACGGCAGTATGCGAGAACTGTAGGAGAGCAGAGTTGCTATCCGCGAAGCGTGTACCTCGTTGACACGCTGTTACAACTGGTCTTACACTGGTTTCATTCTAGTTAATCTGCGGGGGGCCGCGGTTACGGCGACCCGATATGGAGCCATCGATGACCTTGTCGCAACAGACGCTGTCGGCGTTCGCCACGGGAACGGTTGTCTCGCTCGGGTCGGTGCCCGACCCGGTGTTTGCCGGCGGCATGATGGGCGACGGTGTCGCGGTCGATCCGACCGAAGGTCGGTTGTGCGCTCCCTGTGCCGGGCGCGTCGTTCAACTGCATGCGTCGCGGCATGCCTGCATTCTCGAGACAGACGACGGGATGCGCGTCCTCCTGCATGTGGGTATCGACACCGTGCTCCTGAAAGGTGCCGGGTTCTCGACACGTGTGGCGCAAGGCGATCTCGTTTACGCCGGGCAACCGCTGATCGAGTTCGACATCGCCGAACTCGCCCGCCAAGGCAAGCCCTCCATTACCATCTTGACCGTCGAGAACGGTGACGCCTTCGCTATCACGTGGCGTACCGACCGCTCTACTGTTGCGGTCGGTGCCCCACTACTCGCCGTGAGCACGAAAGCCGACGCCGAAGCAGGCGAGGCTGGGCAGGCATCGGACGCTTCTTCGCTCACGGCAGCCGACGCAGAGACCGCTAAAGGTTGGGCCATTGTCCGCCACCCGGGCGGACTGCATGCCCGGCCGTGCGCGGCCCTCGCCGCCTCGGTCAAGCCCTTCGCGGCCGTCGTCGAGATCGAAGCGCGCAGTCGGCGCGCCAACGCGCGCAGTGTCACTGCCGTCATGGGCTTGGCTGTCGATGAAGGCGAAGAAGTCCAAGTCGTCGCCGTTGGCGAAGGCGCAGGCGACGCGCTGGAAGCCGCTGTCGTGGCTCTGGAGACGCCGTTGCCTGCCGAAATGCCCATGCCGGCGAGCATCGTAGCGCCGGTTGCTGCATCGGTGGCGCTGAACGGACATCAGTTGGCCGGCGTTGCCGCTGCTCCCGGCCTCGCCATCGGCGCCACCGCGCGCTTCGGTCACGCCGTAGCCGCGATCCGCGAGCAGGGCGAGGGCGAAATTCTTGAACGGCGCGCGCTCGCGGCCGCGCTGCAGGCGGTAGCCGGCGAGATCGAGGCGGCCGTCGCCGAAGCGGCGCGACGCGGTCTCGCCGAGCAAGCCGGCATTTTCGCCGCGCATCGCACATTGGTTGAAGACCCGGAATTGTTTGCCTATGCCGCCGGATTGATCGCGGCCGGCAAGAGCGCCGCATTCGCCTGGCGAGCCGCCGTCGAAGCACAGTGTTCCACGTTGCAGGCCACCGGAAATGCCTTGCTGGCCGGGCGCGCCGCCGACCTGCGCGATGTCGAGCGCCAGGTATTGCGCAAGCTGGCCGGCGAGGAAGCGGAGGCGCTCTCGCTGCCGCCGGACTCGATCGTGATTGCCGATGATCTCGCGCCATCGGATTTTCCGGCGTTGTTGCGCGCCCGTGTCGCCGGCATTGCGACCGAACAGGGCGGGCCGACCTCGCATGTCGCGATCCTCGCCCGCGCCCATGGTATTCCGGCTCTGGTGGCCCTCGGGCCGCGTCTGGCCGAAATCGCCGACGAGACCATGGTCGTGCTCGACGCCGACCGTGGCGTTCTCGATGTAGCGCCCTCCATGCAGGATCTCACCGCCGCGGAAGCGGAAGTCGCCCGTCGGCGGAGCCTCGCGGCCGAAGCGCGCGCCCGGGCCTGTGACCCGGCGACGACGCGCGACGGAACGCGCGTCGAGATCGCCGCCAACGTGGCCAGCGCCGCCGATGCCACTGAAGCCGCAGCACTAGGCGCCGAGGCGATCGGTCTCCTGCGTACCGAACTGTTGTTTGCCGAACGCCAGTCGGCGCCCACAGAGGCGGAGCAGTGCGCGTGTTATCAGGAGATCGTCGACGCGATGCGGGCGTGCCAACCGGGCAATGTAATCATCCGTACGCTCGATGTCGGCGCCGACAAAACCCTGCCGTATCTGCCGCTGGCAGACGAGGAGAACCCGGCGCTCGGTCTGCGCGGCATCCGTTTGTCGCTTTCCCGCGAAGCGGTCTTCATCGAGCAGTTGCGCGCGATCCTCGGTGTGCAGCCGCGCGCGGCCGTGAAGATTTTGCTGCCGATGGTCGCCGACGTCGGCGAGGTGCGCGCCGTACGTGCCCTCATCGACCGTTTGGCGGCCGAAAGCGGAGGGGAACAAAAGATCGAAGTCGGCGTGATGATCGAAACGCCGGCCGCTGCGGTACTCGCCGACCAGCTTGCGTGCGAGGCGGACTTCTTCTCGGTCGGTACGAACGATCTTACGCAGTATGCCTTGTGCATGGATCGAGGGAATGCCGCATTGGCGGCGCGTATCGACGGTTTGCATCCGGCGGTGTTGCGTCTTGTCGCCCTTGCTGCGCAGGGCGCGGAGCGCCACGGGCGGTGGCTTGGCGTCTGCGGTGCTCTCGCCTCGGACCCGCTGGCGGTGCCGTTGCTCCTCGGCCTGGGCGCGAGCGAGCTGTCATTGAGCCCTGCGGTGATTCCAGAAATCAAGGCCGTAGTGCGGCGCCTCAGCCTCGCCGATTGTCGTGACGCGGCACGGCAGGCGGTCGATCTGCCATCGGCGGCGGCGGTACGGGAATACGTGAAGAAGAACTGGCCGTGGCTTGACGGAGCGGCGGGTTGAAGTGACGGGGGGCGAGCGATGAAAGCGGCTGAACGGGGCATGAGCCCTCCGACCGAACGAGTTTTATCACCGACATGCCCGGACGAATCCGGTGCGGGCATCCGGTTCTTTTCGCAGAAGTGTCGTTTCGTTTTCTACATGAGGAAATCAAAGTGAGCGCTCTAGGCTATCTGCAAAAAATCGGTCGCGCGTTGATGGTACCGGTGGCGGTTCTTCCGGCGGCCGCGATCATGATGGGTGTCGGTTACTGGCTCGACCCGAACGGTTGGGGTGCCGACAGTGCCGTGGCGGCCTTCCTGATCCAGGCCGGCGCGGCGATTATCGACAAGATGGCGATCCTGTTCGCGATCGGTGTCGCCTACGGCATGTCGAAAGACAAGGATGGTGCCGCGGCGCTGGCCGGTCTCGTCGGCTACCTTGTCGTCACGACGCTGCTCAAGCCGAACGTCGTCGCCCAAATCCAGGCGATACCGCTCGAGCAGGTGCCGGTCGCGTTCAAGAAGATCGAGAACCAGTTCGTCGGCATCCTGTGCGGCGTGATTGCCGCCGAACTCTACAACCGCTTCAGCGGCATCGAACTGCACAGGACGTTAGCCTTCTTCTCCGGCCGGCGCCTCGTGCCGATCATCACCTCGGCGGTAATGATCGTCGTCTCGTTCATACTCATGGCCGTGTGGCCGCCGCTGTACAGCGGCCTGGTCGGCTTCGGTGAGTCGATCGTCAACCTCGGCTCGGTCGGTGCGGGCATCTATGCGTTCTTCAACCGCCTGCTCATCCCGGTGGGCTTGCACCATGCGCTGAACAGCGTGTTCTGGTTCGACGTGGCCGGCATCAACGACATCCCGAACTTCCTGGCCGGCGCCAAGGCGCTGTCCGAAGGCAAGGCAGTGCTCGGCGTGACGGGCATGTACCAAGCCGGGTTCTTCCCGATCATGATGTTTGGCCTGCCGGGCGCGGCGCTTGCGATCTACCGTGCCGCCAAACCGGCCAACCGTACGCGTGTTGCCTCGCTGATGCTCGCCGCGGGTTTCACGTCGTTCTTCACCGGCGTGACGGAGCCGCTCGAGTTCTCGTTCATGTTCGTCGCTCCGCTGCTTTATGTGCTGCATGCGCTCCTGACCGGCATTTCGGTTTTCCTCGCGGCGCAGTTGCACTGGATCGCCGGTTTCGGTTTCAGCGCCGGGCTCGTTGACATGATGCTTTCGGCCCGCAACCCGCTGGCGGTTAACTGGTACATGTTGATCGTACAAGGCGTCGTTTTCTTCGCGCTCTACTACTTCGTGTTTTCGTTCGCCATTCGCGCGCTGAACTTGCGTACGCCGGGCCGCGAGGAAGATGAGAACGAGAAGGGAGTTGCGACTTCTCCCGTACAGGGAATGGGCACCGCCCCCGCGCACGCTTCCGCGTCCATGGGCGATGCCGAGAGCCTGGCCCGCGCTTATCTGGCGGCCATCGGCGGGGCGGCAAACGTGGTCGATGCGGACGCCTGCATCACCCGTCTGCGGCTTACCTTGCGTGACGTGAGCAAGGTCGACGAAATGGCGGCGAAACGTGCCGGCGCGAGCGGTGTCATTCGTCTCAACAACCAGAACGTCCAGATCATCGTCGGCCCACAAGCCGAATCGATCGCGACCGCCATGCATAAGGTATTCGGCGGTGCTGCGTCGGGCAACGATGGATCGGCGGCAAAGGGCTCGGGCAGTGAGGTCGAGTCGCTCGCCCGCGATTACCTCTCGGCGATCGGCGGTGCGACCAACGTTTCCGACGTCGACGCCTGCATCACCCGCCTGCGGCTCACGTTGAAGGACGGGTCTCGGGTGGACGAAGCGGCGGCGCGCCGTGCCGGAGCCAGCGGTGTGATCAAGCTCAATAGCCAGAACGTCCAGATCGTCGTTGGACCGATGGCCGAACTTGTCGCCGCGGCGATGCAGCGCCTGCTGGCCAAGGGTGCTGCGACAAGCTGAGCGATTCGGAGGACGCGCGAGAGGCGTCCGCGCATTCGGCCGACATATGCTTTCGTCGTTGTCGGCCGAGGGGAAGTTTCCAAGGCGCCCCTCGCTACGATCCGGTATCCGGGCCGAGTGGTATCATTCGGCATGTCTCGCCATCTTTCGCAGAACGATTCCGAATAAGTGAGCAACATAGCCGAATCGCAAGAAGCGGATTCCCTGGTCGCCGAACTCAAGCTCGATCCTACGGCGTCGCCGCACCTCTATCTGCAGGTCCGTAACGGACTGGAACGGCTGATTCGTCAAGGCCGGTTCAGCGCCGACGACCCCCTGCCTTCCGAGCGGGTGCTCGCCGACAAGCTGGGAATCTCGCGCGTGACGGCGCGTAAGGCGATCGGTGCGCTGGTGGACGAAGGACTTGTGGTGCGTCGGCACGGTTCGGGCAATTACATCGCGCCGATGCTCGAACAGCCGCTAACCCGTTTGACGAGTTTTACCGAAGAGCTCAAGCAAAGGGGATTTGTCCCCCACTCGCGTTGGATACGGCGGGTGATCTCGGTCGTCGGTCCGGAAGAAATGGTGGCGTTGGGCCTGCCGCCCGGCGAACGGGTTGCGCGGCTCGAACGGGTTCGTCTCGCCGACGAGACGCCGATGGCGTATGAGGCGAGCGCGTTGCCGATCACGGTCGTTCCGGACCCGGAGGCGGTGACGGATTCCCTCTACACTTATCTCGCGGAACGCGACTGCGTACCGGCGCGCGCGCTGCAGCACATCCGTGCTGCCAACGCCAACGCCCGCCATGCCGAACTCCTCGGTATTCCGCTCGGGCAGGCGCTCCTTTTCATTACCCGCATCGGCTACCACAGCGATGGCCGCCCGGTTGAAATCACCCACACTTGGTGCCGCAGCGACTACTACGATTTCGTCGCCGAACTGCGCCGCTGATTTCTGCGACTGGCTCCCGCAGCTGACTCCTTTCCCTCGTACGGCAGCGCCTGTTTCGTGTCCGGCCCCCGTTGTCCAGTGTCACAAGGTGCACGACGCGACACAAAAAAGACACGATTTCAGGGTCTCTCCCTGATATAAATCCACCCTGGCTTTTTCAAACCCACCACCCGAGACCCGGAGGATCCCGAATGGCAGTCGGTAGCGTCGGCAGTAGTGCAATGGCTTACATCCAGCAGAACAACCAGGCGAATGCGCGCGGAACGGAACTTGACCTCGCCCGCATGCAGAAACAGCACGAAGCGCTGAAGGCGGTCGTCAGCGAGAGCTTTGCGATCAAAGCCGAGCAAAACCAGACGATGAACAAGATCAAGGAATCGGCGCTGAACACGGCTCAGGCTCGTATCGACACCTGGGCGTAGCGTACCGAGACGCTGGCAACGCCCCGCTGTTTTTTCGCATACAGCGGTTCAAACCATTTACCCGTGATTCGCTGCCGGTCGTCTTCGAACGGCCGGCGTTTCGCCGCGCCGCGAAAAATGAGACCGGGCGGGGCCCAGACGCTTGACGTGCGGTCGTCCCCCGGGTCGCTGTACCCCGAACAGCGGTGGCGCTACTTCTTGAACAATTCGTCGAGCGGGTTGGGCCTCTTTTCGGCCGTCTCGGTCGCCGCAACGAAGCGGCTCGTGTACTCCTCTTCGACGTTGTCGCGGTAATAGCTCCACGCCGAACCGGACGTCGACAGCCGTCGCCAGACCTCGTCGCCGACTCCGCTGTGTTCGACCACGCGGCCGTTGTCGAACTCAACCCGCAGCAGCCGATCCCGCGGCTCGTAGCCGACGGCGCGCAGTTTCCCGGAATGCAGGCGTTTCATCTCCATGGCGGTCTCCTGGTCACGTGATTGGCGGACGGGCGCGGTGGCTCCGTGTGCCATTATTGTGCCTCGAATCGCCGTTGTCGGTGTGCAGGACGGGGAAATGCGAATGCGGGGCTGCCTCGCTTTCAGCAGCCCCAAAGACCTCAAGGCGTTGCTTGCGCTACATCCCATCCGCCCCCGAGCGCCCGGATCAGGGCGACGGTGGCCCGAGCCTGTTCCGCGCCGAGTTGGACCGCGACGCGTTGCTGCTGCAGCACGCTGCGGTCGGCGTCGATCACGCCGAGGTGGCTGATCGAGCCTTCACGGTACTGCGTCTGCGACAGGTCGGCGGCACGGCGGGATGAGCGTACGGCATCGTCCTGCGCCCGCATCTGCTCGTCGAGCAGGCGCAAGTGGGCGAGGTTATCCTCGACGTCCTTGAAGGCGCGTAGCACCGTTTGCCGGTACGTGGCGACTTCCTCGTGGTAAGCGGCGGTGGCGCGGTCGAGGCGTGCCTCGCGGGCGCCGCCGTCGAAGATCGGCAGCGACAGCATCGTCCCGACGACCGGACCGAGAACGAACGCGCGACTGCTCCACTTGAAGAGATCGCCCAGCTCCGCGGATTCGTAACCCAGCGTTCCCGTCAGCGTCAGGCTCGGGAAGAACGCAGCCCGTGCCGCTCCGACGCGGGCATTGGCGGCGGCCATGGCCCGTTCGGCGGCAGCGATGTCCGGTCGCCTCTCGAGCAGGGCTGAAGGCAGCCCGCTGGGGACGCGCACTGTCGCATGGTCGAGCGGCCGGGGTGCCAGCGAGAACGCGGCCGGCGCCTGCCCGAGCAGGATCGCCAGGCTGTGTTCGGCGGCGGCCCGCAACCGTGCGACGCCGACCTGCTCGGAACGCGCCGTGGCAAGTTCGGTACGCGTGCGTGCAACCTCCAGCTCGCTGACGTAGCCCTCGTCGAAACGGCGTTGCATCAGACCCGCGCTGCGTTCGCGCAGGCGTACCGTTTCCGCATAGAGTTCGGCGAGAGCGTCGAGTTCGCGCACGGTGAAATAGGTCTGCGCGACGTCGGCCTGAACTGCGAGCTGCATCGAGTGGAACAACGCCTCCTGCTGATCGCCGGCTGCCGTGGCGGCGTCGACGGTGCGGCCGATGCGGCCGAACAGGTCGACTTCGTAAGATACCGTGGCTTGCGCGCGCCATAGCGTGAACGGGTCGCTGTCGGCACCCGCCTCCAGGCCGCGTGAGGCGGGCGACGAACGCTGGCGCGTCGGGCCGGCCCCGACGTCGATCTGCGGGAAGTACGCGGCGCGCGCATCGCGCTGCGTGGCGCGAGCCTGGGCGACGCGCGCCAGGGCTGCTTTCAGATCCTGGTTGGCTTCCGCCGCCTGCGTCTGCAGCGCGTCGAGCGTCGGATCGCGGAACACCTTCCACCACTCGCCGCGCGGCACGCTTTCCGCCGGCTCGGCGGCTTTCCATTGGCCTTCCGCGGTTTCCTTGAAGGCGGTCGGTGTATCGACGGCAGGTCGCTGGTAATCCGGGCCGGTGGCGCAACCGGCGAGCAGCATTGCGCTCGCCAGTAGCGTCAGCGCCGCGGCATTGAATCGGGGGGTTGTATGCAGCATGGTCATTCTCCGCATCAGACGTGTTGGACGGCTTCGCGCGCGGCGAGCGGCGCTTCGTGGTGCGTGGCCGAATGCAATGGGCGACGCTTGCCGAGCGAGCGCAACAGCACGTAGAAGACAGGCGTCAGGAAAAGGCCGAAGAAGGTTACGCCGAGCATGCCGAAGAAGACCGCTACGCCCATCGCGTGCCGCATCTCCGATCCCGCACCGCTCGACAGGACGAGGGGAACGACGCCCATGATGAAGGCGATCGACGTCATCAGGATCGGCCGCAGGCGCAGCCGGCTGGCACGGAACGCCGCTTCCGCCGGCGTCGCGCCCTGCAGCTCCAGCTCGCGTGCGAACTCGACGATCAGGATCGCGTTCTTGCAGGCGAGCCCGACCAGAACCATGAGCCCGATCTGCGTGAAGATGTTGTTGTCGCCACCCGTCAGGAAGACTCCGGCCAGGGCCGCCAGGATGCTCATCGGCACGATGAGGATGATCGCGAGCGGCAGCGTCAGGCTCTCGTACTGAGCGGCAAGCACAAGGAACACAAGCAGCAGGCTGATCGGGAACACCCAGATGCCGGCGTTGCCCGCCAGAATCTTCTGGTACGTAAGGTCTGTCCACTCGAAGCGCACGCCACGCGGCAGCGTTTCGGCGGCGATGCGCTCAGCGGCGGCCTCCGCTTGTGCCGACGAATAACCGGGCGCCGGGCCGCCGTTGATGTCGGCCGCCGTGTAGCCGTTGTAGCGCACGACCATTTCCGGCCCGTACGTCGTCCGCACCTTCACCAGTGAAGAGAGCGGCACCATCTCGCCGCTGCTGTTGCGCGTCTTCAGCTGCAGAATGTCTTCAGGGCGGGAGCGGAACGGCGCATCCGCTTGGGCGCGTACCTGGTAGGTGCGGCCGAAGCGGTTGAAGTCGTTCACATACAGCGAACCAAGGTAGATCTGCATGGTATCGAACACGTCGGTGACGGAAACGCCTTGCTGCTTCGCCTTCACGCGATCGAGATCAACGTTGAGTTGCGGAACGTTGATCTGATAGCTGGAGAAGGTGGGGCCGAGCTCGGGCGTCTTTGCCGCCGCCGCCATGAAGGCGTTGGCCGCGGCGCTCAACTCCGCGTAGCCGACCGAACCGCGATCCTCGAGCTGCATCTTGAAGCCGCCGAGCGTGCCCAGCCCCATCACCGGCGGTGGCGGGAAGACGGCGATGAAGGCTTCCTTCAGCGCGCTGTACTTCTGGTTGAGTGCGCCCGCGATGGCTCCGGCCGAAAGACTCTTGTCGTGACGTTCGTCGAACGGTTTGAGCGTCGCGAAGACGATGCCGGCGCTCGAACTGTTGGTGAAGCCGTTGATCGACAAGCCGGGGAAGGCGATGGCGCTTTCCACCCCCGGCTGCGCGAGAGCGATTTCACCCATGCGCCGGATCACCGCCTCGGTACGGTCCAGCGATGCGCCGTTGGGCAGTTGCGCAAAACCGATCAGGTACTGCTTGTCCTGTGCCGGAACGAAGCCGCCGGGAAGGATGTAGGAAACACCGGCGGTGAGTGCGATCAGCAAGGCGTAAACGCTCATCGCGGAGACCTTGCGCCGAACGACGCCCGTCACGCCCCGTCCGTAGCTCTCCGAAGCGCGTCCGAAGAAGCGGTTGAACGCATCGAAAAAGCGGCCGAGAAAGCGGTTCATCTGCCGCGTCAGCCAGTCGGGCTTGCTGTCGTGGCTCTTTAGCAGCAACGCCGCGAGCGCTGGAGAGAGCGTCAGCGAATTGAACGCCGAGATCACCGTCGAGATGGCGATCGTCATCGCGAACTGTTTGTAGAACTGGCCGGTGAGCCCCGTCATGAACGCGAGCGGTACGAACACTGCGACGAGCGTCAGCGCGATGGCGATGATCGGCCCGCTGACCTCCCGCATGGCCCGGTACGTCGCTTCGCGCGGCGTCAGGCCGGCTTCGATGTTGCGTTCCACGTTTTCGACGACGACGATCGCGTCGTCGACCACGATGCCAATGGCAAGCACCATCCCGAATAACGACAGGGCGTTGATCGAGTAGCCGAAGGCGAGCATCAGCGAGAAGGTGCCGACGATCGACACGGGGACGGCGAGCAGCGGGATGACGGAGGCACGCCAGGTCTGCAGGAACACGATGACCACCAGCACGACGAGCGCGATGGCTTCGAGCAGCGTATGCACGACCGCCTTGATGCTGGCCCGCACGAATTGCGTCGGGTCGTATTCGATGCGGTACTCGACGGACGACGGGAAATCCTTGGCGAGTTCAGCCATCGTCGCGCGTACCTGCGACGAGACTTCGAGCGCGTTGGCGCCAGGCGATTGCATGATGCCCATGCCGATCGCCGGCTTGTTGTCGAGCAATGAACGAAGTCCGTACTCGGCGGCGTCGAGTTCGACGCGCGCCACATCGCCTAGCCGTGTGATGCCGCCGTCGGGGGACGACTTGAGAACAATTTCTCTGAATTCTTCGGCCGACTGCAGCCGGCCCTGCGCGTTGACCGAAAACTGCATCGCGGTATCCGCCTGCGTCGGAGAGGCACCGATGACACCGGCGGCTACCTGTACGTTCTGCTCGCGAATCGCGCGCACGACGTCAGGCGCCGTCAGTCCGCGTTGCGCTACCTTTTGCGGATCGAGCCAAACCCGCATGGCATAGTTGCCGGCGCCCCATATGGCCACTTCGCCGACGCCGGAAAGGCGCGCCAGCCGGTCCTTGATGTTGAGCACCGCATAGTTGCGCAAATACGTGGCGTCATAGCGGTCGTCGGGCGAGATCAGGTGCACCACCAGCGTCAGCGTCGGCGAGCTCTTTACCGTCGTCACGCCGAGGCGCTGCACGTCTTCGGGTAGTCTTGGCAAAGCCTGCGAGACGCGGTTTTGCACGAGCTGCTGTGCTTTGTCGGGATCGATACCGAGCTTGAAGTACACGGTCACCGTCAAGTTGCCGTCGCTGTTCGCCTGCGACTGCATGTAAAGCATGTCCTCGACGCCGTTGATCGACTCCTCGAGCGGTGACGCGACAGTCTCGGCGATCACCTTCGGGTTGGCGCCCGGATACTGCGCCCGCACGACCACCGATGGCGGGACTACTTCCGGGTACTCCGATATGGGTAGCCGGAAGAGCGCCAGGATTCCGCCGAGCAGGATGAGCATCGACAGGACGCCGGCGAAGATCGGCCGGTCGATAAAGAATCGCGAGATGTTCATGATGCGTGGTCCTCAGCCTTTCTGCGCTAGCGTGGTCGCGCCACCCATCGGTACGGCGTTGGGCGTGATCGCATCGCCCGGGCGCACGCGCTGCAGGCCGTTGACCACGATGCGTTCGCCGGCCTTGAGCCCGCTTTCGACGACGCGCAAGCCCTCCTGAATGCTGCCGAGCAGCACTTCGCGATACGCCGTCTTGCCGTCGGCACCGACGACAAGGACGAAGCGCTTGTCCTGATCGGTGCCCACCGCTTTCTCGTCGATCAGCAGCGCGTCGCGCTGGTCGGCACCGCCAAGTCGCACGCGGGCGTAAAGCCCGGGCACCAGTCGGCCGCCGGGGTTGTCGACGAGCGCACGCACGCGGATCGTCCCCGATGTGCTGTCGAGCCGGTTATCGACCGAACTGAGAATGCCTTCCAGCGAGTAGTTTTCGTCATTGGCCAACCCGAGATGAACCGGCAACGGTTTGCCCTGGGCGCCGCTCACCACCTTCAGGTAGCTCTGCTCATCGACGTCGAACGACACATAGATGCGATCTGCGGAGACGAGCGTCGTCAGCGGCCGGCTATCAGAGGGAGCGACGAGATTGCCGACCGTCACTTCGGCACGCGAGGCACGGCCGGTGATCGGCGAGGTGATATGCGTGTACTCGAGATTCAACTGCGCCACGCGCAACGCAGCCCGGGCGGCCTGCAGATTGGCATCCGCTTCGCGGGAAGCGTTCTGCTTCTCGTCGAAGTCGCGTCGCGCGATGGCATTATCGGCAAGCAGGCGCTCGCTGCGCGCCAGGTCATCCGCGGTGTACGCGGCCCGTGCTTGCGCGGCGGCGACGACGGCTTCGGCTCGCGCCACCTCGGCCGCGAAAGGTCGCGGATCGATCGTGAACAAGAGGTCCCCCTTCTTTACCAGGCTGCCATCCTTGAAGTGGACAGCCGTCAATATTCCGGAGACCTGCGGGTGAACCTCAACGCGCTCAACGGCCTCCAGGCGGCCGGAATATTGCTGCCATTCGGTTACCAGCCGGCTGCCGACTTCGGCCACGTCAACGGTGGCCGGCGCGGCGGCCGCCGGTCCGGGGGCCGCCGCCGCGCGGCTCTGATAAGCCGTGAGCCCCCCGCCCACGATGAAGAGGCCGGCAATAGCGGCGACAAGTACGAACTGCTTATGACGTCGGGGCATGGCGATTCCTTTCTGTGACACGGGTTAATGCAAAATCGTTTGTCGGCGTTTGGGTTTATGTGCGCGAGGCGCTATCCGTCCGCAGCCGATGACGAAGAAAACAACCGATCTCTTCCAGCGCCGGCGTGTGGCGCGGAAGGGCCGCATGGGTAATGCCGGGAAAGCGCACAACGTGCGTTGGCACCCCGGCGGCAATCAGCGAGGCCGCGTACTTCTCGGCCTCGTCGTGCAACACGTCGCACTCCGCCGTCAGAATCAACGCTGGCGGCAGACCCGCCTGTCGGCATGAGACGAGCGGTGAGGCGTAGGGATGCAGACGCTGGCGGGAATATGGCAGGTACTGCCGATACCGTTCGGCACATATGGTCGCGTCGATATCCGATTTGATCCGTATGGCGTCCGCAAGCCGCGTCATGCTTGGATCGAGCATTGGACCGATCAGCACCTGGGCCGCAATGGCCGGGCCGTTACGGTCGCGCGACATCAGCGTCAGGCTAGCCGCCAGGTTGCCGCCGGCATCGTCGCCGGCAACCACGAGGCGGTGCACGTCGCCGCCAAAGCCCGTAGCATTGTCTGCCATCCATAGCGCAGCGGCATGCACGTCCTCGGGCGCGGCTGGGAACGGGCGCTGCGGCGCAAGGGCATAGTCCACGGCCAGCACCAACACGCCGCACGCTTCGGCAATGAATCGCGCCGGCACGTCAGCGTCATTGAGGCTACCGCTCACGAAGCCACCCCCGTGGAGGTAGAGCACGACCGGAAGGAGTCCTGCGGATTTCGGCTCTCCGTGCAGACGGGCGGCCATTGCGCCGGCGGGGCCGGGAATCGCGAAGTCGCGTAGGCGTGAGGCGGTCGGATTGAGCAGAGTGTCCATCGCGTTTGTCGGTAGTGAAACAAAGTCAAAAATCGATGGAGCAATTCTCGATGCTGTTTGTCTATGGATAAATATCCAAAATCCGACAACACTATTCAGTTCGAGCAAACAATCCGAGCCGGAGAATCGACCGATGGACCGTTTTCAAGCCATGCAAGTATTCACTCGCGTTGTCGATTGCCACAGCTTCACGCGCGCCGCCGACAACCTCGGTCTGCCGCGCGCGACGGTGACGACGATCATTCAAAGCCTGGAGGCGGCGCTACAAGTACGCCTGCTCAATCGGACGACACGGCGCATCAGCCTGACGCCCGACGGCGCCGCCTATTACGAGCACTGCGCGCGCATCCTGGCGGAAGTCGACGAGACGGAAGCGTCGTTCCGGGACGCGGCCCGCGGACCGAAGGGGCGCCTGCGCGTCGACGTGCCGTCAGTGATTGGCCGTCTCATTTTGATTCCGCGCCTATGCGAATTTCATTCGAAGTACCCCGACGTCGAGCTTGTCATCGGTATGGGTGATCGGTTGGTGGACCTCGTACGCGAGGCCGTTGACTGCGTCATACGCGTCGGCGAGCTTCAGGACTCGACGCTCGTCGCGCGGCGCATCGGATCGTTCAGCTCGATCACCTGCGGCTCGCCGGATTACCTGGAACGTCATGGAACGCCGAAGAGCATCGACGATTTGCAGGATCATCACGCTGTCCACTACTTCTCTCACCGCACAGGCCGCACGATCGACTGGGACTTCGTCGTGGATGGCGTCGCGACGCCGGTGAAGATGCGCGGCATGGTCTCAGTGAACGACGCGGAGGCATACCTCGCCTGCGGCCTGCAAGGCTTCGGCCTTATTCAGCCGGCACGCTTCATGGCGATCCCGCACCTTCAGTCGGGGGCGCTGGTCGAGATTCTGCCGCAACTTTCGCCGTCACCGATGCCCATTTCCGTGGGGTATATGCAGAACCGGCATCTTTCGCCGAAGGTGCGCGCTTTTGTCGACTGGGTCGCCGACCTGTTCGGCAGTTGCCCATTGCTTGGCGGCGCGGCGCATGCCGCCCGCGAATGCGGCTTTCCCTACCGCCCCGGGTACAACACGCTGCGCAGCGAGGTCGAGCAACAGAACGCCGAGGAACAGGCGACCGTTGTCTAGCGGCGGTGGCAAGCGCGGTCAACGCGAGCGTCTTGCGCTGCCTAGCTGCCTATCGCGACCTTGCCTACTGGATCTCAGATCGCCGTGGCTATCGTCGCGGCTGGCGCCCCATCCTGGCGTGTTGCCGACGGGAGAACCTCGATCAGCGCGCGCTGCAGGTCGGCGCGCTCCAGCGGCTTGGCAAGTACACGGGTGACGCCGACAGCGGCCGCCCGGGAGGCGAGGAACGAGCCGCCGCAGCCACTGACGAGGAGGACAGGGACGTCGGGGGCGCACGCGCGCAACGCCTGCGTGAAGCGGGTGCCGCACAGCGTCGGCATCACTTCGTCAGTAATGATGGCAGCAAATCGCTTCGGGTCTTCGCGCAGCGCCGCCAGCGCGGCTTTGGGGTCGCAAAAGCCTGCGCATTCGTAGCCGAGCCCGTTCAGCGTCTCCTGCGTGAGCGCGACGAGGTCGGGTTCGTCGTCGACGATCATCAGGCGTTGGCCCGAGACCGGCATGGCGGACTCCGGGAGGCTGGCGGTGCCGGTGAGTTCGTCCTGGCTTTCCGGGAAGTACAGCGTGAACTGCGATCCGCGGCCGACGGCGCTCTCAACGTTGATCGCCCCGCGGAACTCGCCTACGACGCCGTGCACGACGGCAAGTCCGAGACCGGTACCTGAACGGTCGCCGCGCGTCGTGAAGAACGGCTCGAAAAGGCGCTCCATGACGTCTGTATTCATACCCAAGCCCTCATCGGCGACGGAAAGCGCAAGATAAGCGCCGGGTGCCAACTCGCCGTGTGAGAGCAGACGGGATACCGACAAGGTGGTGTGCATGATGCTGACGCGCAGCGTGCCGCCTTCGGGCATCGCCTGAATGGCGTTGGTGCACAGGTTCATGACGGCTTCGAATGCCTGTGTCGGATCACCGCGCAGCTTTCCAGGCCCCGCGTCGAAATAGCGCTCGACCCGGACGCCGGCGGGCAGCGAACTCTCAAGCAAACTGAGCACTTCGTCCACAATCGGCTCCAGCCGGAACACGGCCGCGGTGTGGGCGCCCGTGCGGCTGAATTTGAGGATGCGGCCGATCAATGCCTTCCCGCGCAGCGCGGCCTGCATCACCTTGTCCAGGTGCCGCGCCTGGCTGCTGCCAGGGGGTGCCGCGTCGCGCGCCATTTCGCCGAAGCCGACGATCGCGGCGAGTACGTTATTGAAATCGTGAGCCACTCCGCTGGCCAGCGTGCCCAGCGCTTCGAACTTCCCGGCCCGCGACTTTTGCAGACGCAGCGCATCGCGCGCTTCAGCATAGCGGCGGTCGGAGCGCGCGATGCGACGCACGGAAACAATGAGCACAACCGAGAGCAGCACGATTCCAAGCAAGGCCCAGAAAGCCACGTCGTGCCAGGTTTGCAGGGCGGCCTTCAGGTCGCGCGTGACCATGAGTTTGAGACCGTATTGCGGCAGGCTGTGAATGCTCACAAGACGTTCCGTACCATCGGAGAAGACATGCTTTTCCATCCGCGGAGGGGCGGTCAGCAGCTCGCTTAACGTCGATTCGCCGAGCCTTGCGCCGTCGTCGATGCGCCCAGCCAGGCGCAATCCGTCGTTACGATAGACCGCCATGCGCGCGTCTGCCCCGGGCGAAGCGACATGAAACGCGCCGTAGAGCGCCGCGACCGGCACGCCGGCAATGATCCAGCCGCCGCTTCCATCGATCTTCCCGTTGGCACGTGCGGCGAGAGCAATGAACGATTCGCGCGTGGCCGGGTCTGTGAACGCGGCGCTCACGGCGATGGCACCGTTGCCTAGCGATTCCAGCGTTGGGAAAAAGGAACGCGGATCGGGCGGGTGGCTCGCATCCGAGCCGTAGCGCTGGCCGCCTTTGTTATCGACGTACCAAAGGGTCCTTACCGTCGGCATATAACGGACCGCTCGTTCCAGCGCTCCCTGCGGGCCCGAGGAGGAAACCTGACCGCTGCGCAAATCGTCGCGCATGGCGAACAAGCCGTCCTTGACGCCTTGCAGGCCGCGCGCGATTTCATCGGCGAGAGCGAACGAAATCAAACGGGTTTCGCGCATCTGCATGTCGATCGCGCTGCGATGCATATGCCATAGCGCGACGGTGGCGACGACCATCACGGCGTACCATACGGAAAGCGCCGCGACCCAGAGACGATGAGGGGAACTGTGATCCTGAAGCTTGGTGAGCATATGCTATGATACTCCGCTCGCATCGCATGCCCCGCGTCTACGGGGCCGCTGCCGGTCTCCTACTGCGGTGAAGCAATGAACGTCCCCACGGCTCCACATATTCTCGTCATCGACGACGATCCCGACGTGCGCGAACTCGTTGTCGAGTACCTCGGCAACAACGACATGCGCGTCAGCGCCGGCGAATCCGGCCGTGATCTGTTCGATCTCTTCGATCGCGAATCGATCGATCTGGTTCTGCTCGATCTGCGCCTCCCCGGCGAGGACGGCATGTTGCTCGCCCGCCACCTGCGCGACCGGGCGGCCGTGCCGATCATCTTCCTGACCGGCCGCAACGAGGAGGCGGACCGTGTAATGGGCCTCGAACTGGGGGCCGACGATTACGTGACGAAGCCGTTCAGCCCGCGCGAACTGCTCGCCCGCGTGCGCGCCGTGCTGCGTCGTTACCAAGTACAGGCGACGCTGCCCGAACGCGATTCGTCGCGTCGCGCGTTTCGTTTTGCCGGATGGGAATTGAATCTGCGCACACGGCGCCTTACGTCGCCCAGTGGCGCGGTCGTTGAGCTTTCCAACGGCGAGTTCAGCCTCTTGAGCGCGCTCTGCCGTGCGCCCCAGCGTATCCTGTCGCGTGATCAGCTGCTGTCGATGTCGCGGCTGCATGAAGGCGAAGTCTATGATCGGACGATCGACGTACAGGTCCGGCGTCTGCGTCTGAAGGTTGAGAGCGACCCGGCGAACCCCTTGCTCATCCTCACCGAACGCGGCGCCGGCTATCGGCTCGCCGCTGACGTTGAAACGCTGTACTGAGGAAGTCTCATTGCGCTGCTCAGCGGGGCGCGTGAAGCGTGAACGAAGGAGAACGGAATCAGCGCATGGTGGCGCCGATTCCGTTCTGAGAGGGTGAATAACGCGCTGGTCTTGGCGATCTGCCGCCACCAACACGTTCTTCGTTAACAACGCTCTGTCGTTGCCGGTACGCACATTCCGACTATACGCCCATGCCGAGCTTCAGCAGGTAGTCAAGACGGGCGACTTCGTTACCCACCGTGCGGATTTCGTGGCCATCCTTGGCCTTCAAGGTCGATCCCGGTGCGATGCTCACGGGTTGGCCGTACTTGTTCTGCAGCGCGGTCTTGCCGCTATCGAACACATACAGCGTGGAGCCGTCTTGCAGATCAACGACCTGCTTCGCTTCTTGACGGGCATCGAGTTCGCTAGCACCGGCAAACGCAGAGACGGCACTCAGGGCGACGAGGATCATGGTTTTCTTCAGCATTTTCACTTCTCCAAATAAGAACTAGGGGTTCAGAAAGGCGGCATCAGGGTCAATCCCCTTCGTGTTTCTGAAGAAGAAGAACCGACAACCAATGCGCCTGTCCTGGCCCGGGTACTTCCTGTTGCTTGTTCCCGGGCCGCAAGCGAATAGTGATCGCCGAGCATGAGCACGATGTTGCGGATTGAATCCGCGTTTGTTACATCTGTAATTCGGGTTGTCACAAAGCACGCGATAGAGTTTGCGATAGGCGCCCCCTTCCGATTTTGTTACCCTGCCGTATCCCACCCAGCTACGGAGGCCGCCATGCGCCGCTTTGCTCTGCTCCTCGTTCTAGTGCTGGCTTTCGGGCCTTTTGTCTTCGCCGGCGAAACCGCGCCTATGCTCGAAGGCGAGGCGTTCAGCAAAAAGCTGGTCGGGCATCCGGCCGATGGAGAAAAGCTCATCGAGTTCATCCGGCCAACGGAGACGCCGCAGAACTGGACGCGCCTGATCGCTTTCCGCTTTCAGCAGATCGCGGTTTTGGAGAACGATCCGGAAAAATATGCGCAGGCGATGGCCCAACTCGTCAAGCGCGGCAACCCACAGGCCAGTTTCCACGTTGAGAAGAACGATAAGGGAGACCAGGCGATCATCGATTATCTGACGTGGCCGCCCGACGAAAAATTCATGGAGTTCAACGTCGTTCGTTTCTGGAGGAGTCAGAACGGCAAGGGGGTCGCGTCCCTGCAGTACAGGCATCGCTTCGTCCCGCCGCGGGCGACACCGGGCAATCCGGCGAACACCGAAGAAGTGAACCGCAAGGCAAAAGAGTTTCACGAGCGGCGTTTGGCTTGGGGGCGCGCCGCGGCGGAAGCCGATACGCGAGAAGTCGAAACCGTGTTGGGCTTACCGTAAGGCGCCGCGAAAAAGCCATCCGCCGGGACGATGTTCATCGTCACCGTGCGGCGGGCACTTCGGGGTGGCGGACGTGTCCAATCGCGGCTAAACCGCGATAAACATGCGGGATTTTCTCCGAAAGACCGAGAGAGAGCCAAGCCGCCATGGCAGAAAACCTGCTCAAAAACGATCATGTCGATTTCATAACCTCTGGCGTCAGCATCAGCTTGGCGTCGTGGCGGCCCGGCCATCCGCCGACCATGAGCCGGGGGATGGGGTGCAAAGTCTTGGATGATGGCCGTCAAGTCGGTGTTTTCATCCTGCGCTCGCAATCGGCGGCACTTCTCGACTGCATACGCACGAGCCGGCGGGTTGCCAACGTCTTCAGCCTGCCGAGTACCAACCGGACCTTGCAGCTCAAAGGCGCCGATGCCGAGGTACAGACCTTCGAAGCGGCGGACTGGCCGGTCGTCGAAGCACACCTTAGCAACTTCATGCAGGAAGTCCGGCCGCTCGGGCTGCCCGAGTCCGTCGTACGGGCGGTGTTGGCGTTCAATGCCGACGACCTTGTGACGGTCGTTTACTCACCCAACGCGGTGTTCTCCCAGACCCCCGGGCCGAACGCTGGCGAAAGGCTGGGCGGAGCATGAGCCTGCGTCTAGACAATCTGCGGGAGTGCCTGGAAGGCATCATTCCGGGCCACATCGCTACCTGCGATCCCGAGGGAGTCCCGAACCTCGCCTACCTCTCGCAAGTGCAGTTCATCGACAGCCAACACGTCGCCCTGTCGTACCAGTTTTTCAACCGTACCCGGCAGAACGTGCTCGCCGGTTCTCCTGTGCAGCTCTTGCTGACGAGCCACCTCACCGGCGCGCAATACCGTCTCGGGCTGCGGTATCTGCGTACCGAGACCGCGGGGCCGTTATTTGAGCAAATGAAGGCGAAACTCGCCGGCATCGCCTCGCACACCGGCATGAGCGGCGTTTTCCGCCTGCTCGGAGCGGACATCTACCAAGTGGGTGACATCGAGCAGGTTCCGGGGCCGACCGTCGCCTCGCCGCCATCGCTCATCAATTTGCTCACCGCGTTGCGGCGCACGGTGGCGCGCATCGGTACCTGCGCGACGCTCGAGTGCCTGCTGGAGACGACACTCGATGCACTCGATGAGGAGTTCGGGATCGCCCACGCGATGTTACTGATGCACGACGAAGGCCGAGGGCGTTTGTACACGCTCGCCAGCCGGGGATACGCCGAATCCGGGGTGGGCTCGGAGATCCCGGTGGGCGACGGCGTGATCGGTGTCTGCGCACGGGAACGCACTCCGATCCGCATCGGCTTCATGACTGCAGAGTATGGTTACGGCCGCGCGATACGCGAGGGCTGGATCGCGGGCGGGCTCGGCGACACGCTCGAAACGGCGATTCCGCTGCCGGGACTGCCCGAAGCACGCAGCCAGTTGGCGGTACCCATCCTCGCGTTCGAACGTTTGATCGGGGTTCTCTACGTCGAGAGCGTGGCCGATCTGCATTTCGGGTACGACGACGAAGATGCCCTTGTGGCTTTGGCCGCGCAGCTCGGGATGGCCGTCCACTTTCACCAGCAGCAGGAAGATCAGGCCGAAGAACCTTCGTTCGTTGGCGTCGTCACGCCGGCGATCTCCGGAACACCGTTGCTCGTCCGCCATTTCGCGGGCAACGACAGCGTGTTCCTCGGTGACGATTACCTGATCAAGGGCGTTGCGGGAGCGATCCTTTGGGCGCTGCTCACCGACTATGTAGAACGCGGCCGCACCGTATTCACCAACAAGAGCCTGCGTGTCGATTCGCGTGTGCGCCTCCCCGACCTCGGCGACAACCTGGAAGCCCGCCTCGTGTTGTTGCGCCGCCGTCTCGACGAGCGGCAGGCGGGAATCCATCTCGAAAAGTCGGGGCGTGGACGTTTCGTGCTCTCCGTCGACCGGCCGCTGCATCTCGGCGAAGGCTGAATGTATCGCGCCCGAAGGGGCCATCTGGCGGTTCTTCTTAAATCTTCATTCACGACTTCTTAAAAGAATCGTAAGCGGCGTCTGGCCGTCTTGCCAGGTGGCGCCGCACCCATAGACTTGCTTCCGTCATCTGGACAGGAGAAGTCATGGCACAAAATTTCCCTCAAATCGATCCGTCAATGCTGCTCGAGCAGATGCTGCTCATCCGCGCCTACGAGGAAGCGATCGTCGCCGGCAGTGCGGCCGGGGCGGTCCCCGGAACCTGTACCTCGGTCGGTCAGGAAGCGGCGGCTGTCGGCGTGGTGAACGCGCTCGCCGCCGAGGATCTCATCCTCACCAACCACCGCAGCGCCGGCCATCTGCTCGCGCGCGGCGCCGACCCCGGCCGGCTGCTGGCCGAAGTGATGGGCCGCGAAGGCGGTTATTGCGGTGGCCGTAGCGGTTCGTTACACATCGCCGTGAAGGAACTTGGCGTCGTCCTCACGTCGACCATCGTCGGCGGCGAATTGGCGATGGCCCCGGGCGTCGCGCTGTCGCGATCGATGCTCGGCCTGCCCGGCATCGTCGTCTGCTTTTTCGGCGACGGAGCGGCCTGCGAAGGGCGTTTTCATGAGTCGCTTAATCTTGCGGCGCTTTGGAACCTGCCCGTCCTCTATGTCTGCGAGAACAACCACTGGCAAGCCTTCGTGCATCGGCGCGAGGCGATGAGCCGCGAACACGTGTCCGACTGGGCGGCGTCTTACGGTATCCCTGCGCAAACCATCGACGGTAACGATGTGTTGGCCGTGCTCGCCGCCGCGCAGACCGCCACCGAGCAAGTGCGGACGAGCGGCCGCCCCTATCTGCTGGAGGTGTTGACTTACCGCACTCGCGGCCATTTCGAGCCCGATGACCAAGCCTATGTCGACCGTGAAGAATTGGCCGCCTGGCTGGCCCGCGACCCGATCAAGCTCCTTGGCGACCGTCTCGTCGCCGACGGATCGATGACGGCGAGCGGCCATGCTCGCCTGGCCGACAAGGTGGCCACCCGCATCTGTGCGGCGCACGCCTTCGCCGACGCTTCGCCTTATCCCAATGCGGATACGCTGACCCGCGACGTTTACGCCTGAGGGAGACGATGATCCCCTCGCTCGCATTCAAACCATTTGCCGCTTCCCAAAGACGCCTTGTTGCTCTCGAAGCGGCCCAGGAGAACTGAGCATGCCCATCCTGACTCTTTACGACGCCGTCGGTGCCGCGCTGACCGAGGAGATGCGCCGCGACCGCACCGTGATGGCCTTCGGCGAAGGCATTGCAACCAAACGCCACGAACTCGTGAGCGAATTCGGCGCGCTGCGTGTGCGCAACACGCCGCTGGCTGAAGGCATCATCGCCGGCACGGCGGTCGGTGCGGCGGCCACGGGTTTGCGGCCGGTCATTGATCTGCTCTTCGCGCCCTTCCTCTGTTATGCGATGGACGAACTGGTGAACAGCGCCGGCAAGCTGCGTTACATGTCCGGAGGCCAATGGTCATTTCCTCTCGTCACGCTGGCGATGACCGGGGCCGGCTGGGGCGTTGGCGCACAGCATAACCACAATGTCGAGGCCTGGTTCGTACACAGCCCGGGCCTCAAGGTCGTCATGCCGAGTACGCCGGCGGACGCCAAGGGGTTGCTCAAGGCGGCCATCCGCGACGACAACCCGGTGCTCTTCTTCCTCGACATCGGCTTGCTCCACGAACCGGGCGAAGTGCCCGATACAGAGGCGACGATTCCGCTCGGCACGGCGGCTGTGCGACGCGAAGGGCACGACGTAACGCTCGTGTCCTATGGCAAGACGGTGCACAACTGCCTGCGCGCCGCCGACGAGTTGGCGGCTGCGGGCGTTTCGGCCGAGGTGGTCGACCTGCGTAGTCTGAAACCGCTCGACATGCCGACCGTGCTTGCCTCTGTCGCCAAAACGGGACGGCTGGTCGTCGTCCACGAGGCCAACCGCTTGTGCGGTGTTGGGGCCGAGATTGCCGCCGTCGTTGCCGAGGAAGCGTTCGCCAGCCTGAAAGCGCCTATCGCTCGCCTTGGTGGTCCCGATGCGCCGGTCGCCGCCAGCTACCCGCTCGAGCAGGCTTTCGTGCCGCAAGCGGCGGCGATCGCAGCGGCCGCCGAGCGTCTTTGCAGGCGGCAGTACGCCTGATGCCCATTCTCAATCCATACCGAAATTCGTGAGGTAGAACCATGCATTACAACCATCAACACACTGCACGCGTCGCTACCCTGGTCGCTTGCATGCTGCTTTCCCTTTCCACTTTTGCTGCCGGCCGTGACCCGGCGCTCGTGAAGCGCGGCGAATTGCTCGTCAGTGTCGGCGGTTGCGGTGACTGCCATATGCCGCTCAAGATGGGTCCGAACGGGCCGGAGCGCGATGCAGGCCGCGGATTGTCCGGCCACCCGGAACGACTCGATCTGCCGCCTCCGCCGCGTTTGAGCGGGGAATGGAACTGGGCGGGGAGTGCCACGACGACGGCGTTCGTCGGCCCTTGGGGTACTTCGTATGCCGCTAATGTGACGCCTGATCGCGAGACGGGTATCGGTAGTTGGAACGAGAAGGACTTCATACGCGCGATGCGCAGCGGCAAGCATCTCGGTGTGGGTCGACCGATCTTGCCGCCGATGCCATGGCAGGGGATGTCGCGGCTCCCTGAGCGTGACCTGCGGGCTATCTACACTTACCTGATGGCGCAACCGCCGGTAAAGAACAAGGTGCCCGAAAACGCGCCCCCGCCAATGGCCGCCGCCGGCGCGATGAAGTGACGCGAAGAAGATGCTGGCGGCCCGTCCCTAAGGCGGGTCGCTAAGCCGGGCGAACATCGTGCATACTTGAGGGAGAAATGCGGCGAACGCATTTGTTCCCGATCAGGTGTCCCATGAAGCGCACGAGCCGTCTCACGTTGGCCTTGGCCGCGATTCTCTGCTTTTCCTTCGGTCTTAGCGTTGCCGACGCTTCCCGCGGCGAAAGCGGCGGCGAGGTTCGTAGCTGGCGAACGGCGCCGCGCCACTCGGCGGGCATTGCGCCAAATCCCGCCGAGTTTGCGGATATCCCGATCGTGCAGGTGTATGCCGCGTCGACTTATGGTTGGCGAGGCGTCTTCGCCGTCCACCCCTGGATCATCTACAAGAAGTCCGGAGAGACCGAATTTACCCGTTATGAGGTCGTTGGTTGGCGCAGGGGTGAGGTCGTCCAGCGCAACTACGCGCTTCCCGACGGCCTGTGGTTCGGGGCGCAGCCGAAGCTGCTCGTCGACCAGCGCGGCGAAGGCGTCGATGCGCTGATCGGCCAGATCGAAAAAGCCATCGCCAGCTACCCCTATCCGACCACCTACCGCAGCTACCCGGGGCCGAACAGCAATACCTTTCTCGCACATATCGGCCGCGAGGTTCCAGACCTGCACCTCGACCTACCGGCCAACGCCATCGGTAAGGACTATCGCCCGATCAGCGCGCCGCTAGGACTGTCGCCCTCTGGGCGCGGCGTTCAGGCCTCGCTGCTCGGCTTGCTCGGGATCAGCGTCGGGGTTGAAGAGGGCGTCGAAATGAATCTTCTCGGCCTCAATCTTGGGGTCGACCTCAATAGCCTTGGCTTGCGTCTGCCCTTCGTCGGCCGTCTCGGTATGGACGACACGAGCCGGTCGATCCATCTTCCCGTGGCGGCTAGCGAGGAACTGCCGCACTGATTTGCCCTGGCTTCAGGGGGCTTCGGATTGCAGGCACAGCGCACGCTTGCGCTCCGCCCGCATGGCCTTGACCCGGGCTTCCGCTTTTGAGGCCGTAGAGCGGTCGGGATACTCGAACACGGCGAGAATCTGCGTCGGAGGGAACGCGCAGGTAAACTTGGCCCCTTTACCCGAGACGTGCGCTGCATAGCGAGCGGCGACGTCGTTGCTGATGCCGGCGTAAATCCGGCCGCCTTTGCATTCGAGCAGGTAGAGATACCAAGGCATGGCTGAGATAAAAAGGGCAGGTACGACGAAAGCGACGACGCGATGGTACTCGTAACCCGAAGCAATGTGGCGACGGAGCAAAAAAAGCAAATCATTCGGCATGCCGGGATAAAGACAGGTGGACCGAAGCGGCGCACAATCCCGGTGTTCCGCCGGGCATGAACACGCTCCGGCTCCGCCCGTTTTCTCATGGAGAAGAAAATGATCAATCGTCAAGCCGTTTCGGCCGCTGAAACGTACGTGAAGGACGATCGCTACTGGTCGTACGTCCTTACGGACACCGTGATGAATATCGAAGTCCCGGCGTGGTCTTTAAGCAACCGTGATCTCGGCTTGCCGACCCGTTTCCATATTCGCAAGAAAACGCTGCACGGCGGTAAGCAGGAAGGCAGTACGCTTATAGAGATCGAGACCGACGCGATGGACGTGTCGATCGTGCCCACCCGCGGCATGAGCATCCTCGATGCGCGGTCCGGCGACGTCACGCTCGGATGGAACTCGCCGGTCGACGAGATCGTGCACCCGGCGTTCATGAATCTCGAGCAGCGGGGCGGGCTCGGGTGGCTCGACGGATTCACCGAGCTCATGGTGCGCTGCGGTTTCGAATGGACCGGTCACGCTTGCGAGGACGCGGGAACGCGCTACACGCTGCACGGCCGGTCGGCCAACACGCCGGCGTCCACCGTGGTCGTACAGGTTGCCAAAGCCTATCCGCACGGCATCCGCGTTTTCGGGCTGGTAAAGGAAAAGACCTTCAAGTTCTCCGACCTCGAAGTGTGGGCGGGGCTGTCGATCGTGCCGGGCGAAGCGCGCTTCGAGGTGCACGACCGGATCACCAACCTGTCGGATTACGCGCGCGCCTATCAGATCATCTATCACACCAACTTCGGCCCCCCGTTGCTCGAAGAATCGGCGAAGGTTCTCGCGCCGCTGCTCGAAGTTTCCCCGTTCAACGACGCCGCGCTTCCGGGCCTAGAGCATTGGAGCACCTATTCGGCTCCGACGCCGTGTTACGACGAGATGGTGTTCAATTGCCAGCCTTGTGCGCAAAATGGCGACGCGACGCTGGCCGCCCTGGTGAATGCCGGGGAAACCCGGGGCGTTGTACTGCGCTATTCGACGCAGCAACTGCCGGCGCTGACGTTGTGGAAGAACACCGATACGCTCAAACAAGGCTACGTGACCGGCATCGAACCGGGAACGAACGCGCCTTATGCGCGCACCATCGAGCGCGATATGGGCCGTCTGCGCCAGCTGGCACCGCGGGAAAGCACCAGCTTCGACCTTACGATCGAAGTGCTCGATTCGGCCGCGAAGGTGGTTGCCGTACGCGATGAGGTGTCTCGCATCCAGGGCGGCCGCGAAACGCGCTTAAGCAAGGCGCAGAAGCGTTTCGAGCGTTAACCGTTAGGGTGTGGAACAGCGTAACAACACGCAGGCGGCGAAGCGAGACTTTGCCGCCAGACGCTCAGTAGTAAGCGCCGGCGTAGCCGCGGTGGGGGTTGCCATAAACATCGCGGCCAGCCGAGCGGTGTTGCTCCATGAAGCGCTCGATATGGGGCGGCGCCGCGCCCTTGAGCATTTCTTTCACCGTGCCGTCGGGGAGCAGTTGCCGGTAACGTACCGGCTTACCAGCCAAGGCCGCGCCTTCGGCAAGATCGGGAGGGATCTCGGTCGGATCGAGAAACAGCGCTTCGCCCAGTTCGGAGTCGAAATGGCGCACGACCTGTTTCTTTGACTCCCTGATGCCATCGATCATGTCGGCCAGGCTGCGTCGGCTCATCAGTCCTTGCCATGAGGCGCGTAAAAACAGGAGTTCGTTCGGGTCTATACCGGGGCATGCGCCCTGGTACGCGGCCGTGAGGCAGTGGTCCGCGGCGGCCAACAAGCGTTGAGTCTCGGTCGCCTCCATTTCGAGCAAGCGTAGAACCTGACCAACGGATGAGCCGTCCAAGTAGTCGTGCGGCAACTTGTCGTAGCCCGGATCGCCGGGATGATGGTGGTCGACGCGGAACGAGGGCGGAACACGAGCAATAGAACACTCGACGAACACAGCGGGCTGCGCAGGCAATAGAACGGTGGGAAGCGCCTGGCCCGCGCGCGAGACGCGGATGACGCCATCGGCGTCGTAGGCGGTGCGTGGAATACAGCGACTATTGCGTTGAGCCGCATGAACGAACGGCCGTGCAGCGCGCCGCAACGTTCGCTCGATCTCGCGCATTTCCGGATCCTGGGCTCCGAGAACGAAAACCCATTCCTTGTCTACCATCTCGTTTCCTGAAGCTGGGTTATCCCACAATTGGACCGTATGCCGCAACGGCAATTCATCGTGCAACCCGTGTTCTCACTATTGATGCACCGAACACCATACTCTACCGCGGCCCGCCCCGGCTCTCGTATCCGGAACCTCCGGCTCCGGCGGTTGTCGGTCGCGTATGAGCGGGGAAACAAGCCGGGGGACTGCGGGAAAAGGCGAGGCCCACCCCAGCAAGTCCGGCAAACCACATCAACCGTCGAAAAGAACCACCCCCAGCGTAGATGGGGGGTTGCCCTCTGCGGTCGTTCGCCTTGGGCTCGATGGGCGTGTCAGGTATGCGAGTGCCACGATTGAGAACCTCGTGGCGCTTCGTCCCGATATCCTGGTGGGAAAACCGCTGCCAGGCATTTTCTCAGAACCAGGCCAGAGCGAATTTCGCACTCGCTTTGCCTCCGCGATACTCGGTTCAGCGGCGCAACGTTTCGAGATTGACAGGCACGTCGGCGGGCAGGTCCGCACCGTGCAGATCGAGCTGATTCCCGAGGTCGGGCCTGAAGGCAACGCCACGAGCGTCGTCGCAATTCTTGTCGAAACGACGCGGTACAACGTGTCCGAAGAGCGCGCCGAACGGGCGGAGGAGAAAGCGCGGCAAGCTGTCGAAAAACGACGCGCCGCCCTGGTGGAATCCATTAAGGCGCTGGCGCTCGCCTTGGAAAAACGCGACCCCTACACGGCGGGTCACCAGTCGCGTACGGCGGATCTCGCCATACGAACGGCGCGAAAGCTTGGCCTTGCCGAGGAACAGCTGCGCGGCATCTGTTGCGGGGCGCTGATCCACGATATCGGCAAACTCTCGGTGCCGACCGCGATCCTGAATCGGCCTGGGCGACTCGAGGAGCAGGAGTTCGAGCTCGTCCGTACGCATCCGCAGGCGGGCTACGACATCGTCAAAAGCGTTGATTTTCCATGGCCGGTAGCCGACATGATTCTGCAGCACCACGAGCGGCTCGACGGCAGCGGTTACCCTGAAGGGCTGATGGGGGAAAGCATCCTGGTCGAAACACGGATAGTCAGCGTGGCTGACGTCGTCGATGCAATCAGCATGCATCGCCCCTATCACCCGGCTCAGGGCTTACGCAAGGCGCTCGACATCGCGACAGAAAGCGCTCCGGGGCACTATGACGTTAGGATCGTTCGAGCAATCCAGGCCGTCATCCACGAAGATTTTCGTGCCGGATAAGCCCAGGGTCGTGGTGGCCTGGAGCTAGTTCTTCGTGGCTGCGGAGGAAGGCTTTTCTTCGACCTCAATTCCCCAGCCGCCGTATTCAAACCAATCCTCACCGAGCAGTTCGATTGGATGCTGCGTACGGTCGGAACCGTTGCCACAGGCAAGGGAATCGACCGAACAATACTTGTCGCATCCCCAACAAACGCGCTCGGGGTGCTTGGGGTGCAGTGGGAATTTTTTAGCCATATCAACGCTGTTCGCCGGGGCTTGTCAGCTTTTCCCGATCATTTAAACATGTATTAATTATACTCCTTTAACAGTGGAGAAAAAACGATATTTCAACTGAAACGACCTACGACGGCCATCGAAGCATTACCTGCGCGCTCAAGAACTGTTACGAAAACTGCAACGAAGCCATACAGACCTGGGGCTCTGTTTTCCGTACACTGCAATCGTTGCTTCAGCGCCCCCCGCTGGCAACGTTTGACCCTCCCTGACCCATCGCAATGATGGGATTTCAATCCCGTGCCGAACCGGCGCGGGATTTTTTTTGCCTGCATTCATCTAGTGAAAAATGGAGTTGAACCGGAAAGAGAAGCGGGAAGGGCGGCGTCGTGTCACTCAGCTTGGGGCCTGACCAGGGCAGGAGCGGATCTGGTTCTGTCTGAGGCCGTGCTGAGAACAAGGCGCGCTTCAGCGGTCCAACCATTTTCTCCGTGATCCCCCAAGAGCGATGCCAATCATGGCAGGGAGACGCGGTTCGCATTCACGATTCGCCCTGGTCGACTTACTGCGTACAATGCGCCGGCACGATTTTTCCGTGTTTCAAAACCAACTCCTCGATTTATGAAGAAAGACATCCGCGCCGTGATCTTCGACAGCGACGGCACGCTCGTAGACAGCGAAGTACCGGGCATGGACGCCCTGTTCGAACTCGCATGCGCCGCCGGCGTCCAGTTCACCCGGGCCGAAGCGCACGCCCGATTTCGCGGCGAGCGCATGGCCGATATCGCTGCGTGGGTCGGATCCCAGATTCCCGACAAGCCGGCGGACTTCGAAGCCCGGTTTACAAAGACGTATCGCGAAACCATCAACGAACGATTCAAGGCCAGCTTGCAACCGATGCCTGGAGCTTTCGATTTGCTGAGCCGGCTTTCGGTCCCGTTCGGCGTGGCTACCAATGGCCCGCGCGAGAAGGTATTGCTGACACTAGAGCTGACGGGACTCCTGCCGCTGGTTGGCGACCGCATTTACAGCGCTTACGACGACGGCCATTTCAAACCGGATCCCCGATTGTTCCTCCGCGCCTCCCGGTTGCTGGAGTGCGAGCCGGTGCGTTGCGCCGTCGTCGAAGACAGTATCCCCGGCCTGACCGCCGGGGTCGCTGCCGGCATGCAGGTCTTCTCGCTCCACGAGCGCGAAGGCGTGCCGGAGGAAATCGCCGGGCAGGTCGTCTTCATCCGCTCGCTGGCCGATTTGGACTCGTTTCTCTGAGCCGTGTGATAAGCGCTGTGGCGGCGGGCTAAACCAGGTATTTCCTGAGGTGCGCCAAGGTGCGTTCCCATGACAGCTTTGCGGCCTCCTCGTCGTAACGCGGCGTCGAGTTGTTGTGGAATCCATGTTGGGTGCCGGGGTATACGTACACCAGGTATGGTGTTCCGGCTGCCTTTAGAGCCGCCTCGAACGCCGGATAGGTCTCGTTGATGCGTTCGTCCTTCTCCGCCAGATGGCACAGGAGGGGCGCCTTGATTCGCGGAACGCTGGTCGTCTCGGCAGCGACGCCGTAGTACGGGGCGGCGGCATTGATTTCTTCGCCCATCGCCGCTGCCAAGTAGTTGACCACGCCTCCGCCGTAACAAAAGCCCGTGGCGCCGAGCTTTCCCGAAGAAAGCGCGTGGTTCTTGACGAAGCGCGCGCTGTTCAGCATGTCGGTGCGCAACTTGGTTTGGTCGAGGCCAGCCTGGAGCGTGCGGCCATCGTCATCGTTGCCGGGATAGCCGCCAACCGGGAATAGGCCGTCCGGGGCGAGCGCGAGAAACCCTTCGGCTCCGAGGCGACGAGCCACATCCTCGATGTAGGGATTTAGCCCCCGGTTTTCGTGTACCACCAGCACGGCCGGGGATGGCGCGGTGGCCGTCGGTTGAACCAGATACCCGCGCATTGTTCCTGAGTTGCCACCGGGCGACGGGTACTGAACGTACGAAGCCTTGATGCGTGGATCGGTGAATGAAACCGTTTGCGCCTGAGCGTAACGTGGCAGCAGAGCTTGCGCCATCGCCAAGCCACCGGCAATGGAAAGCGCGGCGGCGCGCGCGAGGAATTCGCGTCGGTCGATACGACCGTGACAGTACTCGTCGTACAGATCGAATACCCTTTGGTCGATCTCGTGCTGCGTTATGCCATGAACAGAGGGGTTGGCGGCCACGTTCACGTCGCTCATCGTCGATCTCCTTGTAAAGGCCACAGGCGGCGGTAGCGATGCAGATGGTTGGCGGCGCGCCACCGTTCCGTTTCAGCTTGAAATGTCATTTGGACAACCGGCGGGCCGTGCCGGTTTCTTTACGTTACCTCCTGCCCCTGCTTTCGGGGAGAATGCGCCCATGACTCAGGACAAGACACCTCTTCCTTCCGCCGATCATCGCGGCACCCAGGTCGCTTTGATCTTCGCTCTGGTCACCGAACGGCTTTCTACCTATTACGAACATGGCGTATGGCTGACGCCGGCGCAAGGCGCAACGCGGGCTGGCGAATGGCTAGGGCGAACGAAACGCGCACTGCCGCTACCCGTGCGGAGACATCTTTCCGAACTGAGCGATCAACTGGCGCGCCAGATCGCCAGTACGTTATCGCGCGAGGCCGGGCTCTATGCCGCACATGAGCTGACGGAATCGCTCGATCCCAACTACCGTTCCGAACTCGCCTTGTCGGTGATGGCCCAGTGCGAAGCCGTTTTCGATGCGAGCGGGCCGCTGGACGACGCTTCCACGTGACCCGTCATCGTTCTCCTTGAGAGCGAGTGGGGCAATTGACAGTCATTTCGCGGTCGCGGATAGTTTCGGCGTGGAGACGTCACAAGAGTTATGCGTGACGTGGGGCGCACCGCATGGGCCGGCCGGCTTTGCCGCAGGATCATGCGGACGCGAAAGAGAAGAGTGCGCTTTTTGTAGCGAATTGAGGGTAGAACCGTGACGCGTATCCTGATTGTGGACGATGAGGCCAACGTGCGGACGGCCGTTGTACAAGTGCTGTTGTCATGCAATCGGACGGATCTTGATTTCGATCAGGTGAGTACCGGGACCGAAGCGCTCAGACGGCTCCAGTCCGGGCGTTATAACCTGATGCTCGCCGACACGGCCATGCCCGGCATGAGCGGAGCGGAGTTGATGCGAGCGGTACGCGGCGACGACAAACTGAAAGCGCTCCCCGTGATCATGATGCTTGCGGTCGGCGCCGGAAAGCAGGATGTTTTGGATGCCGTGGCTCTTGGTATATCGGGGTTCGTAATCAAGCCCTTTCGACCGGACCAGTTGCGCGTGCAGCTCAAGAAGGTGCTCGGGTGGTAACTCCTCTTGAGAGGTAACCGACGCAATTTGCTTGGTCCACTCTGACGTCGAAACCAAAGGCTTCAGCGATGGCTACTGTCTGAGCCAACGTAACAATGCCATCCCTCAGTATCGTCGAATCGGGATCACGCGGGCCGAGGTTACTCCACTGAATACAGTCCCCAGCTCCGCGCTTCCGCCACATCAAAGTCAAGAAACAGGAAGCGCGCGTATGCCCCACGCAAAATCTCGCGAGCGTACCAGTTTGCCCCCGCCAGGATCGCTTCCGTTTTCTGCACCGGTTCGCCGAATTTCCGGTTAGCTGCGACTCGTGTGGTAGTGCCGGTTATCCGGATGCCCTTCCGAAACTCTTTTGGCAACACCTAAGCCGCTAACGCCCGGGAAAAACCGGCCTCCATCCCCTATTCATCCATGTCGTCTTCTTCGTCGTCGACATCCTCGTCCGGATAGTCCATTGCCTGGGAGGCGTCAATGAGCGCAACCGCTACTTCCGGGAATTCGGGATGGTTGGCAATTGAAGCGGGAACCTCGACAGGCTCCGAACTGCGGTACTCCGCAGTTTCGTTCCGGTGTTCGTGAGCTTCTCCGTACGATTCGAATACGTGCGCGATGATTTCGCCACCGCTTCCTTCCTGCAAAACGACGAAAGCCGTTTGATCGTCGATGCTCATCATTTCTCCTTGCGAAAGTGAGTGTCACGCTGAAATAAGTAGGGCCGTGGGCGAATCGACCCTCGCAGCCCACCGGAGTTCAACTCGCTTTCCCTTCGGCTCAAAAAGGCCCTGAAGATGCGCGGCGAACACAGCAAGCGGTATGCCCCTGCACCGCGCCGTTGCAGACCACGGCGCCATTCGACGCGGGCGGCGTTTTTTCCTTCATGGAATCCGCAGTTACCCCGGATATTTCGTCGGTACATCACAAGACACTACTCTTCCGGGTAGTCCCCCTACTGTCCGCGTGGTCTACGATTCACGCCAGTCAAAAGGCGGGCGACTGATCAAATTGGCATAACCCGTCTGCAATGGATCGGCGGTGGAAACGATAAGAAGAAATCCGCCGTCGAGGTGCGCTCCGAATAGCGAGCCGCATCCGACGAGCTATTTTTGACCAATCGGGGGAAGTCCTGTGGACACGACGATCGTATATGAATTTATCATTATCTTGTGCTGCCTGCTCGCAGGTGCGCGTTACGGCGGCTATGGGCTCGGGCTGATCAGCGGCTTTGGACTTCTGATTTTTGCCTTCGTCTTTCACCTTGCGCCGGGCAAGCCGCCAATCGACGTGTTGTTGACCATCATGGCCGTGCTCGGTTGTGCCTCGACACTGCAGACCGCCGGCGGACTCAACGTCATGATGCGTTTTGCCGAGCGGATACTGCGGCGCCATCCGAAACACATCACCTTGCTGGCACCGATCACGACATGGACCTTGACCGTGATGTGCGGCACCGGTCACGTGGTGTATACGATGTTTCCCATTATTTACGACATCGCCATCAAGACCGGAATCCGCCCGGAACGCCCGATGGCCGTGGCGTCCATCTCTTCGCAAATCGGGATCTGCGCTTCGCCCGTGTCCGTCGCGGTGGTATCAATGGTCGCCATCATGGCTAAAGCCAAGGGGCTCGACCATCCAGTGAGCATCGTCGAATTGCTTTCTGTCGGTATGCCGGCCACGTTCTGCGGCATGATCATGGCCGCTCTGTGGAGCATGCGCCGTGGCCTTGACCTGGACAAAGACCCGGACTTCCAGGCCAAGCTGAAAGATCCGGCGCAAAAGGACTACATTTACGGCGAAGCTGCCACCCTGCTGGATAAGGTTTTCCCGAAGGAAGCGTATTGGGCAACGGCGATTTTCTTTGCCGCAATCGGCATCGTGGTGCTGCTCGGTGCGTTCGAGGGGCTGCGCCCACTGGTCGGTGAGGTCGGCAAGACCAAGCCGCTGTCAATGAATCTGTTGATCCAGGTGATGATGCTTACGGCGGGTGCCGCAATTCTTGTGTTCTGCAAGGTGAAGCCGCAGGAAATCCCGAACGGTACCGTTTTCAAAGCCGGGATGGTCGCCGTGATATCCATTTTCGGCGTTGCCTGGATGGCCGACACGGTTTTCGAAGCCCATTTCAAACTGTTGAAGGAGGCGCTCGCAGGTATCGTCGCCGCCCAGCCCTGGACCTATGCGATTGTGTTGTTCATTGTCTCGAAGCTGGTCAACAGCCAGGCGGCAGCCATCGCGGCGATTGCGCCCCTTGGCGTCAGCTTGGGCGTCGACCCGAAAGTGATGATCGCCTTCTTGCCGGCGTGCTACGGCTATTTCATTCTGCCGACCTATGCCAGCGATCTGGCCTGCATTGGCTTCGACCGCTCCGGTACAACGCGCATTGGAAAGTTCGTCATCAACCACAGCTTCATTATTCCCGGCCTGATTGGAGTCGGGACGGGATGCGCCGTTGGGTGGCTGATGGTCAAGCTGTTGTTCTGATCGAACAGGAAAAAGCAACCAACGCAGCGGCCGGATTGTGTTCCGCGCTCTCCGGCTCGCCTGCTGCCCGATTCGATCAGTTCTTGCCGGAGTGACTGGCTACGGCCTGTGTCCGATTGTATGAGCCGAGAAGTCGAAGAATGTTCTTCATGTGGTACTTCACATTCTCTTCGGAGCAGCCGATGATTTTGGCGATTTCCCAGTTGGTCTTTCCTTCCTTCACCCACTGGAAAATCTCGCGCTGCCGCTCCGTGAGCAACTCCATCGCCTGGTCGGCCGGCGGCTCGGGCTGCGCCGTAGCAAGGAGTTCATCACGGAACCGTAGCTGGTTACGCACCCGAGCTTTGACGATGTCACCATTGATGGGCTTGGTGACATAGTCGATGGCGCCGGTATTCAACCCCTTGATTTCGTGGACCGGCGAATCGAGCGCTGTGACAAATATGACGGGCATGGACGCGGTGCGGGGATCGTCTTTCAATGCCGCGCACACGGCGTACCCATCCATGCCCGGCATCATGACGTCTAGCAGAATGACATCCGGTTTCGATTCGATGGCGCGGTAGACCGCTTCCTCGCCGCTTGTCGCGAAGACGACTTCGTACTCGTCTTTCAAAAGGTCGGACAGTATCTTGATGTTGATGAGTTCGTCATCGACGAGCAAAACCGAGTATTTCCGGGAAAAAGGCATGGTTTTCGTCCGTCCGGTTAACCCTGTCGGTAAACGTCCGTCGTGCCGGCCGATAGCGAAACCTCAGGTATTGCCTGAGCAGCCAGCGTGAAGAGTTGCTCGCGCGCTTCGCGGTAATTAAGCCCGTCGATCGACAGTTCAAGTTTGTCCATCTGGGTTTCCAAACCATTGCCCGCGAGCATTGCACGTAGTTCCGTGACCCGCTTTTCTGCGTTGAGGTTGTTGCCTGCCAACAACCGATCGATATCCGCTACGAGCGTTTGCAAGGCCTGAGCGTCCACGGATGGCGTGGCGACCGGCGGAGAATCAGCACAGGCCCAACGCGCGATTTCGCTGATCAACCGTTGCGGATTGACTGGTTTGGTGAGGTGCTGGTTGATCCCTGCTTCGAGGCATCGCTGGCGGTCCTGCTCCATCGCGTGTGCCGTCAACGCAATGATGGGAATCTCTCGCGACGATCGACGCCGTATTTCGCGCGCGGCGTCCAGCCCGTCCATTCCGGGCATTTCGAGATCCATCAGCATCAGGTCGTAGTGCCGCGTGGAATCGAGTGCAAAACGCACCGCGTCGTGCCCATTTGCAACGATGTCGCATGCGATGCCCGACGCGTCGAGAATCTCTCGCACAAGATGTTGATTGCTCTCGTTGTCTTCGGCCACAAGCACGTGGAGGCCTCGCACCTCGGGGACATCGCCCTGCATCTTGCCTGTGGGTGACAACGGTTGCCTCGCGACCGGTGCATCGTCGGCGCGGCGGATTGCGTCAGCCAGCGTAGCGGGCTCGATCGGTTTCGCAAGCAGAGCGTTAACTCCGGCATTTCCGGCCTGGAGCGACGAATCGTCGCTACCGCGCGATGTGAGCATGATGATTCGTGGTGGCCTGGATGCTCTCGTCTCCCTCAACCGGCCGACAATATCGAGGCTATCGACGGCCGATTTTCGGCAGTCGATCAGGAAAAGGTCAAAAGCCATCGTGTCCGCTTCTTGTGCCTGGGCCAGAAGCTCGATAGCCGATTCGCCGGTGTCAGCGAATGTCGCCGCCATGCCCCAGGCGCCAAGCAACTCGCCCAGCATGAGGCGCACGCTGGCATTGTTTTCGACGACAAGCACTCTGTATGGCGGCAGACCGGAAGCCAGCTGGCGAATAGGGATGGCTGTGTCGTGACCGCTCCCGAAGACGGCGGAGAAAGAGAACGTGCTGCCGATGCCGGGTTGGCTATAGACATTGATTACTCCGCCCATTGCTTCGACGAGTTTTCTGCTGATTGCCAACCCCAGCCCGGTGCCTCCATACCGTCGAGTCGTCGATTGATCGGCTTGGCTGAAAGATCGGAAGAGACGTTCCAGTTCTCCGGTGGAAATGCCGATCCCGGTGTCCTCGATGGCGAACTTCAATTCGACGGCGGTGTTCGACGTCCGCGTGCAGGTTGCCGATACCCGAACTTCGCCGCGATCAGTGAACTTGATAGCGTTATTGACGAAGTTGAGCAGCACCTGCCCCAGGCGTAAGGGATCACCGACCAAGCGTGCGGGGACGTCGGGATCGATACGGAAAACAAGTTCCAGTCCCTTGCCCTCGGCACTGAGCGCAAGGATTGACGCGACGTTGCTGAAAATCTCGCACAAGTCGAATGCGACGCGTTCAATCTGCAGCTTGCCGGCCTCGATCTTGGAGAAATCGAGAATGTTGTTCAGCACGCCGAGCAAGGTGGTCGCGGCCGAATCGACGTTGGCGAGATAATTGCGCTGTTTTGATGTGAGCTCGGTTTTCAGGGTGAGATGAGTGAGGCCAAGAATGGCGTTCATGGGCGTGCGGATCTCGTGGCTCATGTTGGCGAGAAACTCTGACTTGGCCTGATTCGCCGAGTCTGCGTCGGCCTTGGCGCGCTTGAGCTCAGACACCGTGTGCCGCAACTGCTCGCTTTGTTCCAGCAGGCTGGTGTTCAACACCTCCAGTTCACCGTGTTTGGCCTCGAGTTTCTCATGCGCCGCCTGCAGGGCCTGCTGCGATTCTTCGCGCTCGAGGCGACGCTTATGGATCTGATGGAAGTACATGAACAGCAGGATCAGAAACGTTCCAGCTGCCATGGCCGCAGCCGACGTGAGGCTTGCTCGCGTTTCGACTTCGTTGAGCGGCGTAAAGATACTGACTTCCCATTTCGATCCAGACAGGAGAGCACTGCGCACGAAGTAGCGCCGTCCTTCAGGTTTTTCTCCGTCGCTATCGATGCGAACGATACGGTCGCCGTTGTCGAGGTTTCTCTCATGGACAATGTGAACCGGCGTCCTGAGGCGTGAGCCATACTGTTGGGTCTTTTCCAACTGGTCGATCGTCTTCGCATCCAGTGTACGGAGCGCGCGATATTTCCAGTCCTTATGTGAACTGAGGAACGCAATACCATTCTCGTCGGTGACGACCATCGTGTCCTGTTCGTCGTCCCATCGCGCATCGAGATCGCCGAGATCGACTTTTACAACCGCGATGCCGGCCTGTTTGCTATCCGAATTGGCCCGGTGGGCGAGGTAATAGCCGGGTTTCTGGCTGACGGTGCCGACACCGTAGAATCTACCCTTGCCGTTTCCGATGGCGTCCTGAAAGTACGGCCGAAAATAGTAGTTGTTGCCGAGAAATGTCGGCGTATCGGCCCAGTTGCTGGAGGCGATCGTCAACCCTTTGGCATCGATGACGTAGATAGCCTCGGATCCTGCCGTTCGGTTCAGATTCTGCAGATAGTCATTGAGCTTGCCGATGCGCAGAGGATCATCCGCGTGCTCAAGAGCGTCCATGACCAAGGGATGGTTTGCCGTGATCTCGGGCAAGTAATCGTACTTGTCCATCGGCGAGAAGAGGGCGGCGCTGAAAGCTTCCAGGCGGCGTGCCGCGATCGCCTGACGATCCCGGATACCGGTTTGCAGGCTGGCGTTGTAAACGAGGTAGCCAAACGCCAACAGCATCCCGAAAATGGACAGCGTGTTTCGTATCCGTCTGGCACGTAGCATCGAGTCGCTCTTCGCTTCGTATGCGCGATGATTCGTCTTGTGGCGACGCGTACAACTTTCGGCGCCACTCTATGCGGTGACCGCGTTACTGTCGCCTCTCCTGATCAGCGAAGCATTCTATCAGTCACTGCTGGCCGTCTTCGTCTCGCGTCAGTACGAGTCGTTTCAAGGACTCCGCGAACACTGTGTGACTACCGCCCCTAGCCAGCCGTCTTTATTCAAAGCAAAGCAGTTCGCACTGCGCCTGCATCGTTAGCCATCCCTCGTGGTCTTCAGCCCATAGGCGCACGGTCTTGCCGTCCTCACTTGGCTGACCGTTGATGCGGAAAGGATGCAGATCGAACGTCGGGCGAACGGCGCGGAACTGAAAGCGTTTGATGAAGGCGGCGGGTGCATTTCGCCGCACCAGATCGAGAAGAAGCGTGGCGATGAGCGGGCCATGGACAATGAGGCCGGGATACTTCTCGACCTCGGTCACGTAAGAGCGATCGTAGTGAATACGGTGGCCGTTGAACGTCAGCGCCGAATACCGGAAGAGCAGTACAGCATCCGCGTCAATTTCGCGCTGCCACGCCGCGCCTTTGTCCGAGGCGATTGGGGCGGGCGGCGTTTCGCCGGGAAGTGCGGCGTCACGGTAAACGATATTGTGGCGTTCGACGAGCGTGGGTCCTTGTCCGTTATGCACGTCGTGGCGGACCTGAACGAAGACCAACTCCCCGCTCTTTCCCTTCTTGTGTGTAACAGATTCAATGGTCGATTCCCGGGTGGCTGAATCACCAATTCGCAGTGGATTGTCTTCGTTCCAGGTAAAGTCCCCGCCGGCCCACATCCGCCGCGGCAAAGGCACCGGCGGGAGAAAACCTCCGCGTCTGGCGTGGCCGTCCGGCCCCAGTTCTCGTTGCAGATGTTGTGGGAGGAAGTAAATCCAATGCCACAACGGCGGTAATGGCACGCCGGGGTGGATATCAACATCATCGAGATCGAGTGTTGCCCGCAGCCCGCGGGCCGGTGCGGCCGAAATGTCGTCCGAGCTGCTCTCCGTTTTCCCGACCCAACGCTGCAGGAGATCGAGATCATCCTGGCCGAGGGAGCTTACGTTTTGCGCTTCCATAGACGTTTTCCTCAAAGGTCGTTGGCCGGCAGGCGCTGGCGCCGGCTACGCCGGTCGAATGAGATGCTGGCGGCACACGTCGCCTGCACATGCTGCCATACAATCGGCTCGCGTCACAGTTGGAAAAAATTGGTCAGGGTGGGCAGAGACTCTCATGGCGTGCAGGCAACGTTTCGGCCCTAAAGGCTCCCGTTCCGTCGCCGAACCCTTTGCTTGTCCCGATGAGAAAAAGAAACGTCCGACTTACTCGATGCCCGGAAGCTGTCTGTGCAATTCGTAGGCCGTGACGGCGAGAAATCCGGCGAGGATGAGGTATTGCGCCGCGTACCCGATGCGCGTGTTGGCTGGCACGTCGTAATACGCTGTCGCGATGCTCGAGCGGTCCCTGAATAGCGAAAAGACCTGGGGTGCGGCCATCACGGCGATGGCAACGAGCATCGGGCTTGGCCGCCAGAAATATAAAGCCGCCAGGAGGGGAAGCCCCGCGAACCAGATGCGGGGTGACACCGCGGCCATGATTCGGCCGCCATCGAGCGGCGAGAGTGGGATGAGATTGAATAGGTTGAGCATGAAGCCCGAATACGCCACCGCGAGCATCAAGCCGTTGTCACTATTGCGGCCCAATAGATAGCAGACGAACGCCGCCACTGTGCCCAATAACGGACCGCAAATGGCGACATAAGCTTCCGTCTCGGCGTCCAGCGGTTGTTCCTTCAAATTGATCCAGGCGCCAACGAAGGGGATGAAACAAGGGACTCCAACATCAAGCCGGCGTTGCTTTGCGGCAAGGTAATGGCCCATTTCATGAGCGAACAGCAAGGCAATGAATCCAGCCGCGTAGAGCCACCCGAAGACCCAGGAGTAGGCGACAAGGGACAGCACCATCGTCCCTCCTGTCATCATCACTTTGGAGAGCTTGCCCGTGACGAGAAGCATCGTGAGCAGTTTCATGCCCGATCCCTCGTCAGTGAGCCGTTTGCCGGCGGTTCTTGCCTCGCGGTCAGCACAACGACTGTTCCCCGGTGTTCCTGTTCGTTGTTAAGCGGGCAACCAGCCGGTTCAGTTTGGCTACGCTTTCCGGGCGCCCGTCCGACCACATCAATTCGTTCTCAAGTCGGGTGATCAATGCCTGCCGTGTTTCCGCCCAATCGGCATCACATTGAAGTGCACGCGCTGCGTTTTCGAGATCGAACGGTAATTCGTGAGCCAACGATAGATGGCGGACGAGGTTCAATGCAAATGGCGGGCAGGTCAATGATTCGAAAGCGAGGCGGACGAAGGCCGCGCCCGAACACCGGAGTTGTCGGCGCTGAATCCAGATGTAGCTCAATGCGCTTGTCGCCGCTCCGTAAAAAGACACGATTGCTGCGAGCATGAACGCATCGCGATGCCTTGCGAATAAACCGGCTGGCAGCAGGATGAACAACGCAAATGCCATGAATCCTACTTGGACCGCCAGCCAGCCAAACAGATGGTTCGGCTCCTCGACTTCATTTTCGGGCGTGCTCTCCTCTCCCATCGACCACGTTATCCGATAGAGAGGGCGATGCGGCGCAAAAGGATTGGGTAGCAAAACCCCTTTTCCCTTGCACTGGAAGGCATCGGATGCGAAAAGGACGCGCCAACGATTTCCACGGGACGGGTAGAGAACCGCTTCGTTATCGTAGAGGAGGACCGCCGAGTCATAGAGATAGAGGACCAGCACGGCACCGATCAGCAAATACTCCGCAGAGGGCAGCAGCATCACGAAGGCTTGCGTCTGAACAGAGAGCGAACCCCGGCGAAGACGGCTACTCCAGCGCCAGCCAAGACTTTCCAGGTCGCTGCCAGGAAGGCGCCGAGGACGCCCCATAGCCCTTTCTTTGTGGCTACCGCGGCCGCTCCTCCGGCGACGAGTGCAGCAAGCCCGTATTCGGCGATGCGGTCGCCCTGTTTGAACTCAGAGTATTTCTCTCCCGACTTGTATTCGAACCCGGGAAGCACGGACTTGAAGCTCTCTACATTGCTCGCCAGCTTGTCGGGACTGGAAACCAGCGTCGCGCTCGTTACGCCGCTACGGCCCAGAATGCGCACGGTGTAGTTCACACTCACGTGGTTGTTGCTGCGCAGCCGAACCCCCCATTCGAGTCGCTTGCTGACCTCGTCGTAATGCGGCGGGACGGACCAACCGTCCGTGTAGATTTCCGCAATGCCGAGACGTTGCCGTTCCTTGTTGCTCGGCGCGTCGTTTTCCTTCAGGTTCTTCAGCAAGGCGTCCGCGTCGATCTTTTCGTCGTCCTTGACGTAACCCGATGGATCAAACTGGAATACGGCCCACCAGCCGTCTTTCCTGTTGTAGATGATGTAGTTGCCGTCCTCGGGAATATTGCCGGTTAGTTCAAGGAAGCGCTTGCTGTTCTGTTCGTCGATGAACAGAAGGTCCGCCGTCGTCTTCAAGACGGCCTTGTCGGCAATTGTTGCAAGGCTCGGCCCTTCCTGCCATTTCAATGCCTGCATCGCCTCCATGCGATCCTCTTCCGATGCCGGTGCGGCAAAAACCAGGCAAGGCAGGATCAAGGCGATAGAAAGGCACCCTCGCAGCTTCATTATTGTTCTCCCTTTGTGGCGAAAAATAGCCAAACATACATTAATTGTGCGTGATAACGCAATTATGTAGTGTTTGTAAAGGGAAATGCCGTCGGTTAGATGGGGATGGGCAAGCCGACGGCAGGAATTGGCTATCGATCAGTGTCAGTGAACGACTGCTAGATGTATTGCATAGCTCCGCCGTTTTTTGGCGGCTAGACTTAGGCGATGCGCAGTGCCGGCAGATAGACTTCCCGGAACTCGGGAGGCATCCGGCGCGCGCTGCCGGTGCTCAATGCGATGCAGACGAGATCCCACCGCCCGCGCAGGATCGTTGCATGGTCGCCGTCCGCCCGTACGAGTTGAAACCGCCGTTCCAGCGTCAGCTTGCCATCGCTCGCCGTCAGCCAGGTGCCCAGGACCAGCCGATCGCCAAGGGAACTGGAGAGAAGATAGTCGTACTCGCCGCGCCGGATCGCCATTCCCCGGTCCAGTCGCTGGTAAGCGGCGAGGTCGAGACCGATGGCCTTTGAATGTGCCCAGGCTACCGCCTCGCACCACTGCACGTAGACTGCGTTGTTCGTGTGGTTCAAGCCGTCGATCTCGTCAGGAGAGGGGGTGATCGACACGGTAAAGGGGGCGGGATAATCCCAGTCGATATCGGCGATCGCCTCGTCGCACCGCTTTTCTTGCCTTGTCATCATCAATTTGTTCTTGGAGTTGTCATGTTTGCGGCCAGCCGCTCCAGACGCGCTCCGCTGTTACGCCGGGTGGAATGGCCGTGCGGCGGGTCAAATCCTACCCTCGGACGAACGGAGCCAGCGCCGCGCGGATGCCTTCGGCAAAGCGGATGCGGGGGGTGAATCCGAGCGCATCGAGCCGCGAGGAATCCAGCCGGCAATCCTTGGGTCGGGGAGCTCCAGCCGGCGGATTCGGGTCTGCACGGACGAGCGCAGCGTCCGCACCGAGCGCGTCTGCGATCACGCGTGCCATTCCGTACTTGGTTAACTGTTCGCGGCCGGCAAAATGGAAGATTCCGGTGAACCGTGGCATTGAATCGCTGGTGAGCCCGGCCGCCACGGTGGCAACGGCTTCCGCAACATCGTCTGCGTGCGCAGGATAGCGCATGGCCCAATCTTCTGCCGTTAGGGGGCGCCCTTCGAGAAGCTTCACGGCAAGCTCGGTAACGGGCGATTCCCCCAACGTTTCGACCTGACCGTAAAGAATCGGGATTCGCAGAATGGCGAAGGAAGGGGTGCCGGCGGCCAAGTAGGCTGCACGAACCACTTCCTCCCCAGCGAGTTTCATGCGCCCATAGGCATTGAGCTGTGACGGCTTGGCATCGACCGCATAGGGAGGCGAGCTGCCGTCGAAGACGTAATCGGTCGAGATGTAGATAAAGGCGGCACCGTTCGCCGCCGCGAGGGCCGCCAATAGCGCTGTGGCATCCACATTAATCCGCTCGGCGGCCGCTGGGTCTCCGTCAACGACGTCGGGCCTCCGCTCTGCGGCAGAATGCACAACCAGACGTGGCGACAACTCGGCGAAGGCGGTGCGGACGGTGTGCTCGTCAGTCAAATCGAGGTGACGTAACGGCGGTTTGACTCTCGAGCGCGCTGTGCCGATCAGATCGCCCGGTGAGCCGGCGAGGGGCGCGAGACGATCCATCAGAGACCGACCAAGAAGACCGGAAGCGCCCGTGAGCAGAATTTTCATGATGGAACTCTAGCATAGCGGGTTGGAGGGGCTGCACACGTCCGGCCGTGGTTGCCCGCTAAGCGCGAGGGAGACAATGTTTCAGATGGCCGGAGCTTTGTGCCCCCTATTTGTACTTGCCGCGGGTGGCTTTCGCTATGGCGAATGCGCGGGAATCCATGGCGTTCATTCTTGCGTGCCGTACTAGCGCAAGGCGAGGGGGCTCTCAGGAAACGTCACGCAATCGGAGGAATCGGAACATGGTTTCCCGGCCATCGCGAAAATCGCTCGTCCGCTCGTTCTTGCTTCGCGTGGATGGCGGTGGCCTGTTCCCCGCGGTGGCCGCACTCGGCGTCAATGTGTCTCCCCGCCGCTCGAATTCAGCAACGGCGTTCAGGAGATTCACCAGCACGCTCGTAGTCGGCGCATCCTGGGCTGGAAAAGTGAAGTTTTCCTTGTGGAACTGGACCGTGACTCCGCGTGCTACGAGTTCCGCTACGACATCGCGCAGATCGCCCAGATCGTCTGCCAAATGATCCATGGAAGGAACGTGGAGCGTGTCGCCTTCCTTCAGATATTCCAGCGCCGCTCGACGGTGTGGGCGCGGTTCTCCGGTGACATCGGAAAACGTCCTGCTCAAACGAATGCTTTCGAGCGGCCACTCGGCGTCGTTGTCTACGGACGGGCTGTTGAAGTATCCAACTTGCCTCCCCGCAGAAACGGAGTGAAGGGTACGGCGGTCTCGCGACTGATTCATGCGTAGTACTCCCAGTGCTTTTTTGCTCACAGCGGAAAGGCAGCAGAATCGGCTATCGGTTCCCAAGGTCCGTCATCTTCGACGCAACGGATACCGCGTCATAGAAGAAGCGCCTGGCATGGGCTCTTTGGCGCTTCCCGTTTGATCACCGCTAACCGTCGCTTTGGCGTACTCCGATCAAAGACTCGATTGCCGCGACAGCCGTGCCCAAGCCATCTTCCCGGTCCATGCTTTCCCCGGCTCGGATAGCGCGTTCGCGAACCCCCGGTTTTTCAGTAAAAGCGAGCGCGTTAGCCAGAGCGCCCGCGTTGAAATGTCGTCCATTCAGCGCGGGCGGTGCGACGCCAAGGCGTGCCAGCCGCTGGGCCCAGAAGAACTGGTCGCCGGCGAACGGCACGACGACGGAAGGCTTTCCGGCACGTGTCGCGGAATGAGCTGTTCCCGATCCACCGTGGTGAACCACGGCCGCCGTTTGCGGAAACAGCCAATCGTGCGGTGTGGGGCCTATACAGTGGATGTTATCGGGGAATACGACATTGTCCATTCCGCTCCATCCCGGATAGAACAGCGCACGTCGTCCATCGAGGGCGGAAACCAATGTTTCCGCCGTCCGCTTCGCGTCGATTCCTGCCATGCTTCCGAACCCGACATAGATGGGAGGCGGTCCGGCCCGAAGAAAGGCAGCGAGTTCAGGTGGCGGCGAGAAACTATCTGTCGGCGATACCCACTGTCCGCACATCAAGGCATATGATGGCCAGTCGGCCGGTTGAGGAAGGATCGTCGGCGAGATGCCGTAAAGCATTGGATGCCCGGCCGGGAGCGCTCTCCACGGTGGCAAGCCCAGCAGGCTCTCCCGCGCCGCATTCAGCGTCTTCTTGAACGCCAGCCAGAAAAGCTGGTTGGTCAGGCGGAGACTGGCGTGATTGAGGATGGTCGGGACCCATCCGGGTGGCAGAAAGGCCGAGGGAAATTCGCGTGACGGAGTGAGTGGGATCATGCCAGCGCCGATAGCCCGGATACCCAGGTGCTCGGCGACCGAAAGCCCGACGAAACCGGCAAGTCCGGACGTGATGATCGCGTCGCATCCTCGCGCCGCGGCGAGCGCTTCCTTGGTCCAGCGCATCGTGTTGTTATTTGTCAGACGCACCAGCGCCTTGGCGGTGCCTTTCGGGCCCTGTTTTCCCCACTCGGAGAAAAGCTCCTGAATGTCGCCGGAAAGGGCGGACGCGGGAACGCCGAGTTCGTTCGCCGACCCCAGGGTTCGCCGGTCGCCCATGAGGTGAACCTCATAGCCGGATTGGCGTAGTGCGCGGCCTAGGGCCGCGAGGGGCCGCGTGTCGCCTTCCGTGCCATAAGTCAGGACCAATAGTCTCATCGCATTCCTCTGCAAAATGTATACGTCGTATACTTTAGCATTGCGTATACTCTTCGGCCATGACGAGACAATCCATCCGTGAAGGCGCCGTCAATACCTCCATCCACCCAGGCTTGCGGGCAATGAAGAAGTCGCAGCTGCTTGAGCGCATTGCTTCTGCGGCCGGCGAACTGTTTCTGAGCAAGGGATACGTGGCGGTGACCATGGAACAGGTGGCGGTGCAAGCAGATGTTTCCAAACGCACGCTCTACAAATACTTCCCCGCCAAAGAGGCCATTCTGGCTCACCTTCTGGAAGATGAGCTTGCGCACGACCTCGATGATCGGCAACTCGGACTTCAGGACGCGCGTTCTTTTCGGGCGGGAGCGTCAGCGCTGCTTGCGGAGTCAGCCACTTGGTGCGAGGGACATTCCGACTACCTCTTGCCTTACATCCGATACAAGTTTTCGGTCTTCGAGCCTGGAGCAGATGCCGGTAGCGACCGCGGACTCGTACCGGCGTGGGAGGCACTAATCAGCGCCGGTCAGCGCCACGGTGAGCTGGATCCCAACCGGCCTGCTTACCAACTAGCGATCTACTTTCACTACCTGTACCTTGGCGCGCTGATGCGTTGGATCACCGGTCGGGATCTGAGCCTAGCAGGCGAGTTCGAGACGGTCGTACGGCTCTTCGTTGAAGGCGCCGCAGCACGGTGAGTGTCTTGCCGCGGCCGCCCGAATGTCGGCGAACCCGAACATCAAGAGGACGTTGAGGGTGCCTGGGATCACGTGGCGTAGTTGAAGGCGTTTCCATCGCTACGGCCATAGCTATACTCAAAATAAAGTGAGCCGCTACACCGACTTGGCGATGAAATCCCGCAGCCACTGGTGTGCCGGATCACGGTGTTTTCGTTCGTGCCAAAGCATCAGCATCTCAAAGCCAGGAACCTCCACAGGCGGCTCGACCGCTTGCAGCTTCTCATTCTCTCGCACCAGACGCGACGGTATCAGCCCCACGAGATCAGTGCTCGCCAGCACGGCGCCGAGGAACAGGAAGTGAGGCACGGAAAGCGCCACCCGCCGGGTCATGCCCAGTTCGCCCAACGCCGTATCCGTAGGACCGTAAAAGCCCCCGCCGTCCGGCGACACGATCGCATGATCGAATTGGCAAAACTGAGCCAATGTTGGGCGGCATTTCAGCAAGGGGTGCCCGATCCGGCCAGCCAGAACGTACCGCTCCGTCAATATCGAACGTCGACGCAGGTTAGTCGGCGCTTCGGGGCTGATATGAAAAGCGAGGTCGATGTCACCTTGTTCGGCTTGACGCGATAGCGCCGGTGGATTCAGCCCGAGAATGGCCAGCCTCGTGTTCGGCGCGGCCGACCGGAGTCCGGCGAGTGCTGGCATCACGATCGCGGACTCGCTGTAGTCGGAGGCGACAATCCGCCAGGTATGGGTCGCTTGCGCGGGGTCGAAGGGGCTGGAAGGCGCAATCGCCTGCTGCAGTGTTTCCAAGGCCTGGCGCAACGGCTCGCGCAATTCATCGGCTCGCGCCGTCGGTCGCATGCCGCGCGGGCCGGGAAGCAACAGCGGGTCGCCGAAGACTTCCCGCAGCTTGGCGAGCTGCACGCTGACCGTGGGCTGCGAGAGGTGCAGACGGTCAGCGGCGCGGGTTACGTTGTGTTCCGCGAGCAGGGCGTCGAGGGTGACCAGCAGATTGAGGTCGATGCGCCGTAAGGTATTGTTCATTTCTATGCCACGTATATTGGGAATTCATTTCCAATATATCTCATCAGGCCTTACGGTATTGCTTCCCAATTACTTTGAGTACCTAGCCATGAACGTACTTCTCGTCTTCGCCCATCCTGAACCTCGATCCTTGAATGGGGCACTCAAGGACTTTTCCGTCCGGCGCCTCGAACGCGCCGGCCATGTCGTGCAGGTCTCCGACCTGTATGCCATGAAATGGAAAGCCGCGCTCGATGCGGACGACAATACCGCACCCCTACTCGGGTCGCGCTTCAATCCTTCTGCCGACTCCAAGCGGGCGTACGAAAACGGTACGCAGAGCGCCGACATCGAGCGCGAACAGAGCAAGCTCCGCTGGGCCGATGCCGTCATCCTGCAGTTTCCGCTATGGTGGTTCACGATGCCCGCCATCCTGAAGGGCTGGGTGGACCGGGTGTATGCGTACGGTTTCGCCTACGGCGTAGGCGAACACTCGGACTCGCACTGGGGCGACCGTTACGGCGAGGGCTCGATGGCCGGCAAGCGGGCGATGCTTGTCGTTACAACGGGTGGCTGGGCCTCGCATTACGGGTCCCGTGGCATCAACGGTCCGATTGACGACATCCTTTTCCCGATTCAGCACGGCGTCCTGTTCTACCCAGGGTTTGACGTGCTGCCACCGCATGTGATCCACCGCACCAGCAAGGTGACCGAAGCGTCCTTCGGCGAAGTCTGCGAATCGTTGGGAAAACGACTCGATGCCCTTTGGACAACGCCCCCGCTGCGGTTCCGCAGGCAAAACGCCGGCGATTATCTGATTCCCGAACTGACGCTGAGAGAAGAGCTTGCGCCGGGAAAGTCGGGGTTCGCCGTTCATACGGAATCGACCTGAAGGCCTTGAAGCGACAATCAGCGCGGAGAGTTGGGTAGCCCAGTTTCCCCTTCTTGTGTCTCGATCCAGCGCATGATCGCGGCCACGACATGCGCTTGCTCTTCCGGCGTCAGCTGATGGCCGGCGGCTATATCGTGCCATTTCGCAAGACAACTCCGGCAGCACGTCGCCGTGGCGTGTTGCGCGACAAACACCGGGTGGCCACGGAACGGCGTTTGCCGGCCATCGTTGGCAGGCTTGGCAGGCGCGAGACGCTGCGCCACAAACTCCCTGGCATGATCGGCAATCGTTTCTGTTCCCTTTGCTGCCAAGTACTCATGTTCCTTTGCCCCGAGGGAAAAGCGGCGGCGAAAGCGGGATTTACTTAAAGCGGCGAAAAGAAGATCGAGGTTGCGCATTTGGAAGAAGGTGACCGATTGGAAGAAGGCTTCTACTGGCTTTCCGCCCAGCTCTGGTAGCCCTGTATGCCGGAAGCGGATTCTGAGCTTAATGGCTGCTGTTACATATAGATACGAGAAACTTATGGTCTGTTTAGCACTCTCAGGACGAGAGTGCTAAACTGCAAATGCAGTACAACGAGTAAGGAGGTGCAGTTCAGATGACACACGCTTTGGCTTTTCCGACCATTTCGGCGGTGGGCAATATTGACGCCTACATCCAGATGGCGAAACGGTTTCCGATCCTTTCTGAGGAGGAAGAGTTTCGCCTGGCGAAGCGGTATCGTGAAGAAGCGGATCTTGAAGCGGCGCGCCAACTGGTTCTTTCGCACTTGCGCTTGGTGATTTCGATTGCTCGCGGCTACTTAGGCTACGGGCTTCCCCATGCCGACCTGATCCAGGAAGGCAACATCGGCCTGATGAAGGCGGTGAAGCGCTTCGACCCGTCGCACGGCGTCCGGTTGGTGTCCTTTGCTATCCATTGGATCAAAGCCGAGATTCACGAATACGTATTGAAGAACTGGCGCATGGTCAAGGTTGCGACGACCAAGGCGCAGCGCAAGCTGTTCTTCAATCTGCGCAGCATGAAGCCGGGAAGCGACGCGCTTACCCCCGCACAGGTCGCCGATATCGCCCATCAACTCACCGTGAAGCCGGAAGAAGTCGTCGAGATGGAAACTCGGCTTTCGGGTCATGATTTGGCGTTGGAAACCGGCAATGACGACGAGGACGCTTTCGCGCCGATCGCGTATCTTGAGGACAACCGTAGCGAGCCGACGCGGGTGCTGGAATCCCGCGCGATGGACGAGCTTCAGAGCAATGGCCTGCAAACGGCGCTCGCGGGGCTGGACGAACGGAGCCGGCGCATCGTCGAGGCCCGTTGGCTGAGCGAGGAGCCGGCCACGCTGCATGATCTGGCCGCTGAGTTCAAGGTTTCCGCAGAACGGATCCGTCAGATCGAATCGAAGGCGATGCAGAAAATGCGCACGACGCTGGCGCCCATGGCGGGAGCGTAGGCGAGAAGCGTCGTCGCCACCATTTAGTTCGCGCTGGTACTTACACATCTGCCGCCCGGTTTCCCGGGCGGTTTTTTTTTCAGGCTACCTCGAACAGGTAATTGTCGGCCGCCAGCGATTGTTCGACCCAGCCGCCGCCAAGCCATTCGGTTCGCCTTTTTTCCCCGGCGGCCCCGAGCGCGACGAACAGCGGCAAAAAGTGCTCAGGTGTCGGATGTGCGGCCCGCGCGCCAGGGCCCTCATGCAACCAGTCGAACAGGCCCTCGTGGTCTCCGGCCATGAGTCGTGCATGCACCCAGTCGCGAAATGCACGAGCCGATTGCGAAGGGCGCTCACCCCCGGGACGCATGTATTCACCGAGATTGTGCGTGATGTGACCACTGGCCACGATGAGGACGTTCTCAGCGGCTAGGGGGGCCAAGGCCGCTCCGAGGGCGTAGTGATGCCGAGGGCAGCGTCCGGGTTGAACTGAAAGCGGTACCACGGGTATGTCGGCCCTTGGAAAGAGCATGCGCAACGGCACCCAGGCCCCGTGGTCGAGGCCGCGACCGGCATCGATCCCCGCCGCAATGCCGGCATCGGCAAGGACTTCTTTGATTTGTTGCGCCAGAGCCGGGTTGCCGGGAGCAGGGTACTGCATGCGATACAACTCGGCAGGGAACCCGCCGAAGTCATGGACCGTTTCAGGCCGCGCGCTGCCGCCGATCACCGGCAATTGCGTATTCCAATGCGCTGAAACCACGAGGATGGCGTCCGGCTTCGACAACCGCTTGGCGAGCCCTGTCCAGGTGGTAGCCAGTTCACCACCATCAAGGGCCGTCATTGGCGAGCCGTGCGAGAGGAAGAGGATGGGCTGGCGGTCTGAGTTTTTCACGTCGGTTCCGTGTTTGGGTAGATTAGGAATCGGTTCGGGGAGGCGTGCCTCCCCGTGACAAACTAATGGCTCTGTCAGCTGGCCGCGGACTCGGCGGCGCGTGCTGCCTCCACGCTCGGGCGGGCGCCGACCCGTTCCTGGAAGGCAACGAGCGAAGGCCATTGTTTCAGGTCGATGCCGGTGTGTTGGGCCCAGCCGAGAACAGTGAAGAGGTAACCGTCGGCCACGGTGAAGCGATTGCCGACAAGATAGTCGTTCTTTTCCAGGTGCTTGGCCGCGAAATCGAGGCGCACGATCAGTGCCTCGCGAGCGATCGTCTTGTAGTCGTCGGGCGTTGTGGGTTTGAACAATGGGCCGAACCCTTTATGAATCTCGGAGTTGATGTAGCCGAGCCATTCCTGAAGCCGATAGCGTTCCATCGTGCCGGCCTTGGGCGCGAGCCCGGATTCCGGCTTCTGATCGGCGATGTACTGAACAATGGCCGGGCCTTCGGTGAGCCGCGTGCCGTCGTCGAGCTCCAGGACGGGGACATAGCCCTTGAGGTTGATAGTCAGATAGTCGCTGCCGTCCCGACTCAGGACGTGCTTGCGGAGGTCGACCTTGACGAGTTCGGCGTTGAGACCGGCTTCGCGTAGCGCAAGGTGCGGCGAAAATGAGCAGGTGCCGGGGGAAAAATAGAGTTTCATTCGATTCTCCTTTCAATTTCTAGAGTGGGTAAAGCGACTCGGGAATTCGGACCGATCAGCGCGAAGCGCCTTTCGCCGATCTCGCCGAGTCGATGGAAAAGGCGCCGGCTCCGAGCAGCGTTTGCGCGATGGCCAGAATGATCAGATAAACAGGGTATTCCCAGCCGCCGTTTTTGCCGCTGAACACCCATCCGTTTCCAAAATGAACGGTTGCCGCTCCGATCAGGATAGGTACCGTGAGCGCGGCAACGAGGCGTGTCTGAAAGCCGGCAACCAACGCGATGCCAGCGAGGACTTCAGCCGGTGCGACGATGTACGCGAGGAAAGGTGGAAAGCCGACAGAAGCAAAAAAGCCGGCGGTTCCTGGAAGGGTGAATACCATAATCTTGAGCAAACCGTGGGCCAGGAACATGGCGCCGAGTGCTACCCGAAGCAGGGCAACACCGTAATCCGTAGCCGTCCGATCGGCAGTGCGCGTGGGGGCAATGGCAGGGTTTGCGTTTGAAGGGATGGCGGCGGTCAGCGTAGTCATGGTTTTCTCCTCAACGGTAGGTGGTTGGTTCGGCGCCGACGAGTATCGCGGCGTTGTGAGAACTGTACATACTGGCTGCTTCAGGATAAATGGCTCTACAATTCATAAATCGTTGCGATTTTCGGGATAATCATGGGCCGCTTTGAGGCGATGCGAATCTTCTGCACGGTAATCGAGGCCGGCGGATTTGCCGCGGCGGCGGATCGGCTCGGCTTGTCGACGACGGCCGTTTCGCGCCACGTAGCGCAACTCGAAAGCCGCTTGGGCGTCCGCCTGCTGAACCGCACCACACGGCGTATGAGTCCGACGGCGGATGGGTTCGCCTATTTCGAGCGTTGCACGCAATTGCTCGCCGACCTCGACGAAACCGAAGCGAGCGTCTCAGGCCAGGCCCGCCGCCTGCATGGTCGATTGCGCCTTACCGCACCGATTGCACTTGCCGTTCTGCGGCTTGGCCCAGCGTTCGCCACTTTTGCCCGCGAGCACCCGGAGATCGAGCTTGATATCGTCCTCTCGGACGGGATCGCGGATTTTGCGGAGGAAGGGCTGGACCTCGCGCTTCGTGTGGGCAAGGTGGGCAGTACCAACGTGGTTGCCCGCCAGATCGGAGAAACGGAGCTGCTCGTCGCCGCCTCGCCGGATTACCTTGCGCGGGCCGGCGTGCCGCAACGACCCGAGGAGTTATCGGATCACGCGTGCTTTACATATGCGTATTCGTCTACAGGCAACCAGTGGCAATTCTTTTCCGATGGCGAAACTGACGGCGAGCCGGTGAACGTCCGCATTCGCGGGCCAATCAACGCCAACAACGGTTTGCTGATCGGGGAGATGGCGGCGAGCGGCGCGGGAATAGCGATGGCGCCCTGCTTCATTCTTGCGCCGCTGATCAAGAGCGGTCGCCTGCAACGCGTTCTCCAGGAATGGCCGCTACGGAGACTGCCGATACAGGTCGTTTACCCTGCGCGTCGACATCTCTCCGCCCGGGTGCAAGCGATGGCTGGCTTTCTCGCCCGTTGGTATGCGGAGCACGGTGGTGTTGACTGAACGAGCCGCGAGCTCACGGGTCAAGAGGTGCGCAATGTGCCGCATCGGTGGATAATCACGCGTCGCTTGGCTCGCGCTGGATGGCCGTCTCCCCATCGCGATTCTTCTTGCGCCTGCTTTTCCTTGCAGACGCTCATTCACACAGGAGTTGATCATGATTGTTGGCTTGTTATCCGATGTCGGCGCGCAGAAAAGCGCGCTCCCGGCGGCGATCGTCCGCGCGCTCGAAAAACTCTCGTCGGTCGATCTGCGCAAGGCGGAGCCGGGGCGCTACGAGATCGAAGGCGACAAGCTGTTCTACCTCGTCCAGGACGTCGAACTGCGCACGGTGGAGCAGAGCCGAGCTGAGGCGCATGTCGAGTACGCCGACATTCAGATTCCCGTGAGCACTGCAGAACGGTACGGGTTCGCCTTGCCGCAGCCTCTCGCGCCGACCGACGACCAGCTCGCGACCAAGGACCTCGCCTTTTATCCGACGCCAGCAAACGAAAGCTTCGTCGATACGGTGCCGGGAACTTATCTCGTTTTTATGCCGAAAGAACTGCATCGTCCCTGCCTTTCGCTCGGAAAGATCGAAACGATTCGCAAGGTCGTGGTCAAAGTCCACCGGAGTCTGCTCGGCCTCTGATTTTGGCGTTATAGGTGCGATAAGCGCCGGAACGAAATGACGCCCGCACGGCCGACGGCCTCGCGGGCGTCGTTGTATTCACTCGGAGGCAACGAGCAGGTGGTCTGGGTCCGGTCATTGCCACTTCTCCGAGGGCGGAATCGGCCAAGCCACCTGTCTGATGTACGGCACGTGCTAACACGTTACAGCATGCCTGCAATTCAAAGTTGACACGCGACGAAGAGCGCAGGAAACTATGCGCTAAATCGTGACAAGCAAAAGCGGCAAATGAACCGCTCATACGAGGGTTGCAAGGATTGTAGTTGGCCTTGGTGATGCTCACCGGACCGCTATCGCTCGTTCCCGCACTCCCTTCATTGAGCAAGATTGCAAACTGCGGCCGGGGATACCCTCGCTGAGCCAACAACAAAGAAAATCGCCTATGGACAAACTATTTCTCGGCATAGACATTGGCTCGGCGAGCGTACGCGCCGGCGTATATGACGCGGCCGGACAGCGGTTGTCGTTTGCCGTTCGGCCGATCAAGCAGTTCCACCCGAAGCCCTTGTTTGTCGAGCAGTCCTCTGGGGATATCTGGGCGCAGGCCTGTGCGGCCGTTCGCGAAGCCGTTGCATTCCCCGGGGTCGACGCGGCGCGTGTGGTATCGATCGGCGTCGATGCGACGTGTTCGCTGGTTGCCGTCGGCCAGGGCGGGCAACCGGTTTCCGTAGCGGAGGACGGCTCGCCGGAGCGCGACATCATCATGTGGATGGATCATCGTGCCGGCGAGCAGACGCGAGCCATCAACGCGACGAAAGATTCGGCGCTCGCGTATGTCGGCGGTGAAGTCAGCATCGAGATGGAGTTGCCCAAAGCACTATGGCTCAAGCAACGTTACCCGGAACGTTATACCGCTACCTGGCGTCTTTTCGACCTTGCCGACTATCTTGTCTGGCGCCTTTCCGATGCCGATATCGCAAGCGTCTGCACGCTGACATGCAAATGGAATTACCTGGCGCACGAGAATCGCTTTAGCGAGACATTGTTGAATGCCGTCGGCTTGACGGACATCGTCGCCAAGGTGCCGCAGAAGGTCCTCCCATTGGGCTCCAAAGCGGGGGCATTAACCAAGCAAGCGGCTGCCGCGCTCGATCTTCCCGCCGGTATCGTCGTCGCCACTGGCATCATCGATGCGCATGCCGGCGGACTGGCATTGGTGAGTACCGAACCGAACGGAAGCCTGGCGATCATCGGCGGTACGTCGAACTGCCACATGGTGGTCAATCCATCGCCAGTCATGGTTCCTGGCGTCTGGGGCCCGTATTTCGGCGCGATGCTTCCCGGGTACTGGCTGAACGAGGGCGGGCAAAGCGCCGCCGGAGCGTTGCTCGACTGGACGTTGCGCCAAAGCGACGCCTGGCCGCTGTTGGAAAGCACCGCGAAGGCTGAAAACCGGAACATCTATGCCGTGGCGAACGACTGGCTCGCCGATCTGGAAAAGCGGGAAACCTGGCCGACGCGCGATCTGCACGTCCTCTCGGACCACCACGGCAACCGCTCGCCGCGCGCCAATCCAAATGCCCGCGGCGCTGTCGTCGGCCTGACCCTGGAGCAAGGCAAGGATGCCTTGGCGCGCCTGTATCTGGCGACGCTGCAAGCCTTGGCGTACGGCACGCGCCACATCGTCGAAAGCATGAACGCGGCGGGCCACCACATTACGCGCATCGTGATGTGCGGCGGCGGCACCAAGAATCCGTACTGGCTGCGCGAGAACGCCGATGCCACGGGTTGCGAGATTCATCTCGTGAGCGAGGAGGATGCGGTGACCCTCGGCGCCGCTTTGCTCGGAGCCGTTTCGAGCGGCGCCTTTGCCTCGATGCCGGAGGCCGCCGCCACGATGGTTCGCCCGGGCGGCAGCGTGAAGGCACGGCCGGAAACCAAGGCGTTTCATGACGCCAAGTACGCCGTTTATTTGCAACTGTATGAAGACATGGAGCGATGCCGCGCCGCCATGAAGGCGTGGCAATAGTTCGCGCATGAAAAGCAGGAGCAGCTCGATGAGCACCAAGCAGAGCGAGGACTCGGGGCGAATGGCCCGGGATCGCTCGCGGGTGGTGTCCGCCGAGACCGCTCGTCGTCCCACCGAAACGCACTAGCCAAGAGGAACTCTCAAATGCTCAAGCTGACCCTCCCCGAATCCAAACCGCTACTCAAACCCGGTGAAAAGGAAGTCCTCTTCGTCACCAATGCCGACCTCCGCGAATCGGCCAACGTCGAATGCTGGCCGGTGCAGAGCAAGTTCGAGGCGAAGCTCGAGCAGGCGCTGGCGAAACGTCTCGGCCTCAAGGCCAAACGCGCGCATCTCTACAAGGGCGACAAGGGGCACGGGTTCATCAGCAGCCAGCGCGAAGGCAGCGATCTCTTCGCCTCCATCGATCCCGATGCGCCGGTCATCGTGTTGTTGACGGCGTGGCAGTATTCGCACCATCTGGCGCCGAGCCTTGTTAAGCATCGTGGCCCTGTCCTTCTCCTCGCGAATTTCGACGGCACGTGGCCCGGCCTGGTTGGCATGCTCTGTTTGGCTGGCACGCTGACGAGCTTGGGTAAATCGTATTCGCGCCTCTGGTCGAGCGATTTCGAGGACGAGTTCTTCTACAAAGGGCTTGAGTCCTGGGTCAAGACGGGCACCATCAAGCACGATACATCGTATCTGCACCCGGTCGACGCGAGCCACCCCGTGGCCAAAACGCCGGCTTGGGAAATTGGGCGCAGCGTTGGCGAATACGTGCTGCGCAACAAGGAAATCCTCGGGCTGTTCGACATGTTCTGCATGGGGATGATCAACGGGGTTTTCCCGCAGAAAGCGCTCATTGACATCGGCATGCCGCTGGAAAGCCTGTCGCAGTCCGCCCTGCTCGTCGAAATGGCGAAGGTGCCGCAGTCGCTGCGCGAAGAATGTCTAGCGTGGTATGAGGCGCGCGGCATGAAGTTCAACTTCGGCAAGGATCCCGCCAAGGAACTGACGCGCGACCAAGTGCTCGAGCAGTGCGCAATGATGATTGCCATGGCGCGTTTCACACAGCGTTTCGGCCTTTCATGCGTCGGCGTCCAGTATCAGCAGGGGTTGGCCCACTCGTGCGCGGCTTCCGACTTTGCCGAAGGCGCGATCGGCTCCACCGAGCGTTTTCCGATTCCGGACGAGAACGGAAAGATCATTCGCCCGGGCAAGCCGATCACCTGCGCCAACGAGGTGGACATGGGGACGGCCGTGCCGCAGACGATGCTTTTCCGCCTGCTCGATTCGCTCGGCTTGCCGTCAGAAACCACGCTGCACGACATCCGGTGGGGTAGCGACTACGAGGGTACGTTCTACTGGGATTTCGAGATCTCGGGGTCGGTTCCCTTCGAGCACATCAAGGGTGGGATCGCTGGTTCGACCGGCTATCGGCAGCCCGCGATGTACTTCCCGAAAGGCGGATCGTCGATCCACGGACAAGGCAAGGCTGGCCGACTGATCTGGGCCCGTGCGCATTACGAAGGAACCCAGGTTCACATGCACATCGGGACCGGGCAGGCCGTCGAGTTGCCGGCGGCCGAGTTCGAGCGCCGGCGCCGCGCCACCACGTATGAATGGCCGCTCCTCAATTGCACCCTGGACGGCGTTGGCCGGGATGACTTGATGGCCGGGCATCAAAGTAACCACATTACCGTTGCCTATGTCGATGAGGGCAAACTGGCCGACGTGCTGCGGGCTTTCGTGGCACAGGCCGTGACGCAAAACATCAAGGTTTGCGTCGCCGGCGACGCCTTCAAATTGCTATAACAAACATAGTCGCGGGTGGCTCAGGTCGCCCGCGACTTACAGGAACAGTACGAATATGAATGAGAAGTACAGGGGAGTCTGGCCGGTCATGTTGACGCCTTTCGACGACCGCCGGGAAATCGATTGGGAATCATTGAAGAAGCTGATCGACTGGTACATCGCTTCGGGGGTCAATGGGCTTTTTGCGAATTGCCAATCGAGCGAGATGTTTTTTTTGTCCGAAGCTGAATCGTTACAGCTTACGCGGTTCGTTGTGAACTATGTCGACGGTCGTGTGCCCGTCGTCGCTTCCGGGCATACAGCGTGCGGCCTCTCGCAGCAAATCGACCAGCTCGGCAAGATCGCTGAAACAGGAGTCGACAGCGTCATCCTGATCAGCAACCGTTTCGCCATGCGCGAGGAAAGCGACGACGTGGCGCTGACCAATATCCAGGCGATTACCGCCAACGTGCCAGCCAAGGTTGGGCTGGGCATCTACGAATGCCCCTATCCCTATAAGCGGCTGTTGTCCGATGCGATCGTCAGCTGGTGTGCGAAGAGCGGGCGTTTCACCTTCATCAAGGACACCTGCTGCCAGATCGATACCATTCGCCGGCGAGTGCAGTTGGTGAAGGGGAGCGGACTGCATATCGCAAACGCCAACGGCCAGACGCTGCTGGCCTCGCTACGTGCGGGGGCGGCTGGGTATAGCGGGGTGATGACCAACTTCCATCCCGAGTTATACGTCTGGCTCTGCGATAACTGGGAGAAGGAACCCGAGAAAGCGGAAGTGCTGTCGGCGTACCTCTCCACCGCTTCCCTGGCCGAACACCTTGATTACCCGATCTGTGCCAAGGACTACCAGAAGTCGATCGGTAACTTCAAATCGGTTGCTAGCCGTGTGCGCGATGCGGGCAATTACTATGCGGCGCACTTCACCAGCAACATGCGCGAAATGGTCCAGCTCGGAGAGTTCGTGAAGCGGCAACTGGGCATCGGAAAATAGACTTCATCGACGACCCTGATCGGGGCCGCTTAGGCGGCCCTTTTTTTCGCCAGGTACGACAGAGAGTCCCGGCCGACGCTACGCGGGCTGTGGCTCAGTGTTCGAACGTCTCCGTTTCACGACTCCGCCAGTGCAGACGCGCCGGGATCGTCGTCGATGTCGCTTGTCCTTTGTTGATCAGGCCGATGAGCCGTTCGAGGCTAGCTTCCGCGATGCCCTGGCTGTCCTGTTGGATGGCGTCGATGGGCAGCGGCAGACAATCGAGCAGATGGTGGTTGTCGAAGGTCATGATGCGTTGCGGCGCGATGCCGAAATGGTGGTGCTCACTGATAAAGATCAGGGCACCCTCAAGCAACGTGATCGAACCGGTAAAGAGCACGCGCGGATAACGGCCGAGCTCCGTAAAGCATTCCTGCATCAAGGCGTAACCTGTGCTGCGGCGATAGTCGCGTTGGCGCACCCAGCCGGGCTGTTCGGCGATGCCGGCTTCGGCGAGCGCGGCCCGAAAACCGTTTAGACGGTCGATACTCGGCGAAAGATGGGCTTGGCCGCCGAAGTAATAGGCTTCCTTCGCGCCGTTACGCAGCGCGTCCAGCACCATCGTGCTTACAGCGCTTTCGGCGTCCGTGATCACGTAGGGCAAGCCGCTGTTGTCGACACGGCGGTCGACGAGCACCAGTGGCAAGCGTTTGCGCCATTTCAGGTACATCTCGGGATCGGGCGAGCACGGCACGACAATCAGGCCATCGACCTGCCGGGCGACCAAGTGCTCGATACCCGCCTGTTCCTGTTGGGGATCATCGCCACTCGTGACGACCAATAACTGGTAACCGGCCTGATGACACGCAGGCTCCATGGCTTGAGCCAGGCTGGCGTGCGCAAAATTGGTCAGTTCGGGGACCACCAGCCCAAGGGTGTTGCTGCATCCGGAGCGTAGGGCGCGCGCTGAGTGCGACGGCTGAAAATTATGCGCTTGCGCGGTTTCGAGTACGCGCTGTTGTGTGGCCGCAGAGATGCGGAATTGCTCGGCGCGGCCGTTGAGCACCATGCTCGCTGTTGTCCGTGACACGCCGGCCATGCGGGCGATATCGTCAATCGTTAAGCGTTTATAACTGCTCATTGGTGGTTGCGCGGATATTAGAACTGAGGAAAAACGTTGAGGGGAACGCAAGAGTCCTTCCCCTCAACGCTCGAGCAAATTGCTAAGCCGTTTTGTATCCCATCGACTGCGGTAACCACAGCACCGTTTCCGGTACCAGAGTCATTAGCAACAAGGCCAGCAACAGCAGGATCATGAATGGAACCGATTCGCGGATCATGCCTTTCAGCGAAGTGCCTGTCATCGCGTTGATGACAAAGAGCAGCATGCCGAACGGCGGGGTGACCATTCCGATCATCATGTTTACGACCACGATCACACCGAAGTGCACCAGATCGACGCCGACTGCCCGGGTCGCCGGCAGCAAGAGCGGCACGAGCACCAGCAGCATCGTCGAAGTGTCGAGGAAGCAACCGAGGATCAGGAAGATCAGGTTAACGAAGAGCAGATACTCGATTCGGCTGAAGTGGTGCAGCGTGAACCAATGCGCCACGAGATCCGGAATCTGCTCGGCCGCGATCGCGTAGTTCATGATGAAGGCGCTAGCGACGATCAACGTCACGGAGGCGCTTTGGCGGAGCGACTCGTTCAGGACCTGCCACAAACGCTTCCACGATAGGCTGCGATAGTAAATCGTCAGCAGAATGGCGTGCATTGCTGCAACGGCCGCGGCTTCCGTCGGCGTGAAAAAGCCGGTGTAGATCCCGCCGAGCAAAACGATCGGCAGCGTCAGCGGCAAGAAGCCCTCGGCAATGACCTTCGGCATATCCTTCAGCGGCGTGCGCGGCTCGCGTGGCAGGTTGCGGACGCGGCCCAGAATGTAAATGCCGATCATCAGCGCAATGGCCATCATGAACCCGGGCATCACGCCGCCGAGGAACAATGCGCCTACCGATGAACCGGAAACCAGCGCATAGATCACCAACGGAATCGATGGCGGAATGATCGGCCCGATCGTCGACGAACATGCGGTAATCGCCCCGGCGAATTCGGCCGAAAAGCGGTTCTTGTTCGTCATCATTCGGATCGATACGAGCCCTGGACCCGCCGCGTCGGCGATGGCGCTGCCGCTCATGCCCGAGAAGATGACGCTGACGATGACGTTTACGTATGCCAAGCCGCCGCGGAAATGTCCAACGAGTGCAATCGCCATCGAGAACAGCCGCTCGCTGATCGCTCCTGCGTTCATGATGCTCGCTGCAAGGATGAAGAGCGGCACCGCAAGAAGAACGTAACTGTTGTACAAGCCGTTCAGAACCTGATCAGCCATCAGCCCAACGTCCTGACCCTTGGCAACCAGGTAGCCGACGCCGCCGGCGAGCATGCCGAACGAGATTGGGGCGCGTAGCAGCATCGTACCGCCCATGATCGCCAGCATTATGATAAGCGCGTTACTCATTCTACGGACTCCGCTTTCTGTGCACTTTGAGGAACTTCACCAATCTCGGATTTCCAGTTCGGCCCGAAAAGCACGATCAACTTGCGCGCATAGAAAAATCCGATGGAAAGCAGAAAGAGGATGAAGGCGCCAAAAACGTAGCCGAACGGCACGTCAAGCACGGGTGTCGCTTCGCGCATCATGAAGCTGACGTAGCTGTACGACGCGGGTACAGCCCACAAAAACAGGCCGCCGATGATCAGCGCATAGGCGATTTGGAAGCAACGCTTCCCCTGTGGCGGAAGATGCTCGTAAATCAGATCGAGCATGACATGTTCTTTTTCCTTGAGCAGAAAAGCCCCCGCCCAGAACATGCTGAAGACATAAAGAATAACGATAAGCTCATCACTCCAAGTCAGCGGTTTATTGAATACGAACCGCATGATGACCTGAAAGATGAAGGTCAAAAACAGAACGCCGTAACTGACCGTCCCGATCAAGCCAGCGGCTTTCTTTAACAACTTGAGCATGGCGCCCCCACAAGGTTTACCGAGTATCTGCTTGGCGACAAAGGCCAAGAGACGCATGGAAGGGGCGCGAGCGCCCCTTCCATGCGTGTTGCTTCAGAGTTACTTCACGTCGTTGATGCGTTGCAGCAGGCCTTTTGGCCAGTTGTTCGCCATTTCGGACTTCTGGTATTTTTCCTGCACGACCTTGCGGAACTCCGCGACGTTCGGCGTGACGACTTTCAGTCCTTGCGACTTGAAGTAATCGACGATTTCCTTTTCGTCCTTGATACGGTTTTCGTTGTTGTACTTCGCGGCGGCCTGGGCGGCCTCCTTGACCTTCTTCTGCTGTTCCGGCTTCAGCGCGTTGAACGCCTTGGTCGAGTACGATAAGAAGATAGCGTCGACGAGGTGGCTCGTCATCACGACGGTCTTGCTCACTTCATAGAACTTGGCAGCGCGAGCGCTGGGCAGCGGGTTGTCCTGTCCGTCGATCGTCCCGGTCTTGAGGGCCAGATAGACTTCGCCGAAGGCGAGCGGCGTAGGCGTGGCGCCGAGGGCTTCGCCGAGGAACAGCCATTCCTTGCTCGCCGGCATGCGCAGCTTGATGCCCTTCAGATCAGCCGGGGTCGTGACGTTCTTGTCTTCGCGCAGCATGACCTGGCGGGTTCCGAGATAAGCCGTGGCGAGGGGCGTCACTTCCATCTTCTGGATGACCGGTTTGAAGACCTCTTCACCGATCGGGCCGTTGAAAACCTTCTGCTGATGGTCCGGGTCACGAATGATGTAGCCGGCGGTGAAGATCGAGAACTCAGGAACGATCTTGGAGATGTCCTGCGCCGAAATGGCCGACATTTCAAGGTTGCCCCGGGCCATGGCGGCCGGTTCCGTTCCTTGCTTGAAGAGCGCGGCGTTCAGGTGGATCTGAACGTCGAATTCGCCCGGTGCCGATTTTTCCAAAGTGTCCTTGAACACCGTCCACATCTTGGCATGCCAGTCTTCGGGAACGGCAGGTGTCGAGATACGGATCACTGTCTTGTTCTGCGCCATGGCTTGCGGAGCGGCGAAGCCGAAGCCCAGGGCGGCAACCACAGCGAGTGCCTTGAGAGTGGTACGGCGTAGTACGTGTTTTTGACTCATGGATTTCTCCTTCGGAACATTGCTAATAGGCACATCGCGCCCCCCAGTGCAGATGCGCGGGCTGACGCCCACCACCCACGGCCGGTCCTGCTTCGCGCGCGATGTCTTTGTGCGGAGCAGGACCCTTGAATTCGTTTCGTCGTACATGCGCGCTCGAGTTGGCCGCGTCGTTCGCTTTTCTTCCCTCGTCGTTTTCCGTCCGCTGTGCCGGCGTTTTCTTCGGTTTCTTCCGACTAATTAACTCTGAGAAATTCTGTGAGTTGCGCTTGCGTCGGCATGCCGCCCTGGGCCCCTGGGCGGGTCACGGAAAGCGCGCTCGCGGCACACCCGAGCCGAGCTAGGTCGGCTAAGTCTTTTCCCCAGAATGCCGCCAATGCGCCGTTAAAGGTGTCGCCCGCTCCCGTCGTGTCTACGGCGAGAACCCGAAAAGCCGGCTGATGCCGCAACGTGCCTGCCGCATCTACGAACCAGGCACCGTCGATCCCCTTGGTCATCAAGACGCGTTCGGGACGAGTGGCGAGCGTCTCGCGCCAACTACCCGCCGTCCCGTCAAGAACGACGGCGAGTTCGTGCTCATTTGGCGTCAGCAATGAGATGCGATCGAGCAGGGAGTCCGGCAGCGGCATGGCCGGCGCTGGATTGAGCACAAAAGGTTTTCCGAGGCGTTCGGCCAGGGCGGCGGCGGCTTCCACGGCAGGCAGCGGGACTTCAAGCTGACTGAGAACGACGTCACACTCGGCGAAGGCCGCTTCTGCGCTCAGCACGTCATCGGCGGTTAGGGCGTAATTCGCGCCGGGGACGACAACAATGCTGTTTTCGGTTCTGCTTACCGTGATCGCGGCGATGCCGGTGGACGTTTGGGCTACCGTTCGGACGAAGCGCGTTTCGACGCCTTCGCCTTGTAGCTGGGCAAGCAAACCTGTACCGAATGCGTCGTCGCCGACGCAACCGACCATCGTCACTTTCGCTCCCAATCGGCTGGCGGCAACCGCCTGGTTGGCGCCCTTGCCGCCGGGGAAGGTTTTGAAGTCGGAGCCAAGGACGGTTTCCCCTGGTGCGGGAAACTTCCCGGTCTGGACAACGAGGTCCATATTGATGCTGCCGACGACGACAACCTTGTTCATTCCCGCCCTTTTCTTAATTCTCGTTAGCACGAACTAAATCGTGCTCAGCAGGCGCGAATTTATACCCGATATTTCGTTGTGTCTACTTAAAAATGATAAGCCGCTAACTCTGGCGGCGAGGCCGCCATCCGTCGGAAACCCCGGCGCCCCATGCGGCGACTTCAAACGGATAGGAGAACCGTTACCTGCCCAAAATAATTCCCACCCGCCATGCATGTGCGGCTAACGGTTATACCGGCAGTGCAGTTTTGTCTACGACCCGCCGCAGCACGAAGCTCGAATGAACTCCTGTGACGCCCTGGATGCGCGTCACCTTGTTTAGGAGGAGTTCCTGGAACGCGTCCATGTCCTTGACGACGACCTTGATCTGGTAATCCGCGTCTTGGCCGGTGATCAGCAAGCATTCGAGAACCTCGGGAATCTGGCCTATCTCATTCTCGAAATGTTCGAATCGTTCCGGCGTGTGTTTGTCCATCGCGATATAGATGAGTGCCATCAAGGTGTAGCCGAGCGCCTTGCCGTTCAGGGTCGCGCGATAGCCTGTGATGATTCCTGCGTCTTCGAGAGCGCGCACTCGTCGTAAGCACGGCGATGGCGACAGGCCGATGCGGTCGGCCAGGTCCTGATTGCTAATACGGCCATCCTGCTGGAGCACTTGCAGGATCTGCCGATCGAAACGGTCAATCTCCATGATATTGCCTGGTAGCAAGTGTCAGGGCGATATTATTTCACCAAAACGCTTTCAATAGCAAGGAAGTGCTTTCGTTTGCCGTTTTTTCATCACAATACGCAAGCACCTGCGGCTTCTGGTTCGCTATCATTCAAACCATAGAAGATAGCCGCCAAGGAGCCTGTGTGATGTTGAAGAACCCGTCTGTAAAGTACGCCGCTTTCCCTCCCGTCAAACTCGATGACCGTCAGTGGCCCGGTCGTTCATTGACTGCCGCACCGATCTGGATGAGCACCGACCTCCGCGACGGCAATCAGGCACTTTTCGAGCCGATGAACGCTGAGCGCAAGATGCGCATGTTCAAGACGTTGTGCAACGTCGGTTTCAAAGAGATTGAAGTCGCTTTTCCTTCGGCGTCGCAAACCGACTTCGATTTCGTTCGTAAGCTGATCGAAGGCGGACATATCCCGTCCGACGTGACGATCGAGGTCCTGGCGCCGGCCCGCGAAGCGCTCATCCGGCGTACATTCGAGGCACTCAAGGGCGCGCGCCGCGCGATCGTCCATATCTACAACGCGACGTCGAAGCCGTTCCGCGAAATCGTATTCGGCATGAGCAAAGCCGAGGTCGTCGAGATGGCCGTGCGTGCGGTCAAGCTCGTTAGGCAGCTGGCCGACGAAAACCCCGAAACCGAGTGGGTTCTCGAATACAGCCCGGAGACATTTACCGCCACCGAACTCGATTTCGCCCTCGAGGTCTGCAACGCGGTGACTGACGTCTGGGGAGCGACGCCCGACAACAAGATCATTCTCAATCTGCCGACCACCGTGGAAATGGCGACGCCGAATGTCTACGCTGACCAGATCGAATGGATGCATCGCCACTTGGCGCGCCGCGATAGCATCATCATCAGCCTGCATCCGCACAACGACCGTGGAACGGCGGTTGCCGCGGCTGAACTTGGTCTGATGGCGGGTGCCGATCGTGTTGAAGGATGCCTCTTCGGCAATGGCGAGCGGACGGGAAACGTCGACCTCGTTACGTTGGCTTTGAATCTCTACACGCAGGGCGTCTCGCCGAACCTCGATTTTTCAGACATCAACGCCGTGGCGCGCACCTTCGAGCATTGCACGCAGTTGCCGATCCACCCACGCCATCCATACGTCGGCGACCTCGTATTCACGGCGTTTTCGGGCTCGCACCAGGACGCGATCAAGAAAGGCTTCTCGGCGCAGGACGCACAGGCCTTGTGGACGCTTCCCTATCTGCCGATCGATCCGGCCGATTTGGGCCGCAGCTACGACTCGGTGATCCGCATCAACAGCCAGTCGGGGAAGGGGGGCGTTGCGTATCTCCTCGAAGCCGAGTACGGCGTCGTCATGCCGCGCCGCCTGCAGGTCGAATTCTCGGGCGAAGTCCAGCGCTACACCGATGCGCACGGTGGCGAGATGGAAGCCGAGGAAATCTGGAAGCTGTTCTCCGCGACCTATCTCGATACGGTGACACCGATCCAATACGTCGAGCACCATTTGTTTGAGGAGGGGAGCAAACAGGGAATACGCCTCACTGTCGAGATGGATGGTCGGAGACAGGTCCTGACCGGGGAAGGGAACGGTCCCATCGACGCCGCGGTGCACGCCTTAGGCCGTTCGGGGATCAAGCTCCAAGTGCGAAGCTACGAGGAGCGGTCGATGGGTAAGGGTGGCGATGCGAAGGCCTGCGCCTTTATGGAAGTCACTCAGAATGGCAGCGAGCGCGAGTGCTACGGCGTCGGTTTGGATGCGAACATTGTGACTGCATCGATCAAGGCGCTCATGAGTGGGATCAACCGGTTGGCTGGTGTCGCAACGGCTGAAAAGGCCGCCTGAGGAGGGCTTGCTTCCCGGTACGCGGGCGCCATCGGATGGCGGTTCACCCAACGTGGTAGAATCGTCGTCTTCCCTTGCGTCTTCCGAACGTTGCCACCATGTTCTCCGGAATCATTGCCGCTGTCGGCCGCATCACTCAACTTACCCCTAGAAACGACGGTACGCCGACCGTTCGTCTTTCGGTCGAAGCCGGGGCACTCGGCCTCGCCGACGTTGCCGTGGGCGATTCCATTGCATGTAACGGTGTCTGTCTCACTGTCGTCGATAAGCGCGCCACCCAGTTTGACGTAGACGTTTCTCCTGAAACGCTTTCGTGTACCGTCGGCCTCGACGCGCCGGGGCCAATCAATCTCGAGAAGGCGCTGCGCCTGTCCGATCGCCTGGGCGGCCATCTCGTTTCCGGCCACGTCGACGGCGTCGGTGAAGTCGTACGGTTCGACCCGGTAGGCGACAATCGCTTGCTCGAAATTCGGGCCCCGCACGAACTCGCGAAGTACATCGCGCGCAAGGGATCGATTACGGTCAACGGCGTGAGCCTGACGACGAACACCGTCAACGATGCCGATTTCACCATCAACCTGATCCCGCATACCCTGGACGCGACCACGCTTGGCAAGCTACAGGCGGGTGCGCGCGTCAATCTTGAAATCGATCTGATCGCGCGCTATGTCGAGCGCATGATCGGCTCCGATGCTTCCGAGGTGAATTGAATGGCACCACAGTCTACATCGTCGGCCATCGCTCCGATCGAAGAAATCATTGCCGAAATGCGCGCCGGGCGCATGGTCATTCTCGTCGACGAGGAGGACCGTGAGAACGAAGGCGACCTCGTTCTCGCTGCCGAATACATTACTCCCGAAGCGATCAACTTCATGGTCACGCACGCTCGCGGCCTCGTCTGCTTGACGCTGACCGAGACGCGTTGCAAGCAGATCGGTCTCACGCAAATGGCTCGCGACAACAAGAGCCCGTACAGCACCGCGTTCACCGTGTCGATCGAGGCCGCCTCTGGCGTCACGACCGGTATTTCGGCTCAAGACAGGGCCCGCACGGTGCAGGCGGCGGTCGCGCGCAACGCCAAGCCGGACGACATTGTTCAGCCCGGCCACATCTTTCCGATCATGGCTAAACCGGGCGGCGTGCTGGTACGTGCCGGTCACACAGAAGCCGGTTGCGATCTCGCGCATATGGCAGGATTAGAGCCGGCCTCGGTCATTTGCGAAATACTGAAGAGCGACGGGACGATGGCACGGCTACCCGATCTCATCGAGTTCGCGCGCGAGCACAAGCTGAAGATCGGGACGATCGCCGATCTGATCCATTTCCGCAGTCGTAACGAAACCTTGGTCGAACGGACTCTTTCCAAACCCGTTCACCTGGCGCACGGTGAATTTACTCTGCACGCGTATACCGACCGGACGTCGAACGATGTCCATCTCGCGCTCAGCAAGGGCGAGATACGCCCTGACAAGGAAGCGCTGGTTCGGGTGCACGAGCCCTTGTCGGTGCTCGACTTCCTGGATACCGAGAGCGGCCACCATACATTCTCGCTGGATCAGGCGCTGCGTACGCTGGCGCAAGCGGAGGCCGGGGTGGTCGTTCTTCTACGCCGACAGGAATCCGGGCAGGATATCTTGGCGACCCTCGAGATGCCGAACTCAATCAAGCGCCCTGCAGCGAAATGGGACCCGCGCATTTACGGCATAGGCGCTCAGATTTTGCGCGACCTCGGTGTGCGCAAGATGCGGCTCATGGCCAGCCCGCGCCGGATGCCCAGCATGACGGGCTTTGATCTCGAAGTGACCAGTTACATTGCTACTCCGGACGGGCTCGACTAGCAGCCTAGGCCGTCATAATCATCAGAACTGAACAAAGGGCCTGCCATGGCGCGCTACGACAACATCTACGAGTATGAATCGGTCCTTGCCGGAGAGGGGCTGCGTGTTGGGCTCGTCATGAGCCGCTTCAACCAGGATGTCTGCGAAGGACTCCTCGCCGCATGTGTCGCGGAACTCAAGCGGCTCGGCGTGGCGCCGGCGGACATCGAAATCGCCACGGTGCCTGGGGCACTGGAGATTCCGCTCGTTCTGCAAACGATGGCGCAAAGCGATCGTTACGATGCGCTGGTGGCTCTCGGGGCCGTCATTCGCGGCGATACCTACCATTTCGAGGTCGTCTCGAACGATTCGTGTCGGGCCGTGATGGAAGTTCAGCTCGACACCGGCATCCCGGTCGCAAACGGCATCCTGACTTGCGAAGACGACGATCAGGCGTTGGTACGTATGCAGCAAAAGGGTTCCGACTGCGCGCGCGCCGCTGTCGAAATGGCCAACCTTCTACGTGCGATGGGAGATCGGCCCGTATGAGTACTCACGATAAAACGGTCGAGAAATCTGCCGCGGGGAGCGAAACAAAAGCAGCGGCGCCTAAGTCGCCACGGCGGCGTGCCCGAGAACTTGCGTTGCAGGGCCTTTATCAATGGCGGATCGGTGGCAATGACGAAGCGGCGATTGAGGCGCATTTGACCGACGCTGCCGGGTTCGAAAAGGCCGATCGGCAGTTTTTCATGGGCTTGTTGCGCGGCGTTCTTGCCCACCAGGAGTCGTTGCAGGAACAACTCCAGGCTCATCTCGATCGGCCGTTCGCCGAACTCTCTCCAGTCGAAGCCTGCGTATTATTGGCTGGAGCCTATGAGTTGGCGAATTATCCGCAGACGCCTTACCGCGTGATCATCAACGAGGCGATTGAGTTGGCCAAAGGCTACGGCGGCACGGATGGCCACAAATATGTGAATGGCGTGCTGGACAAGCTCGCGGGCAAGTTGCGGCCGGTGGAAGTCGAAGCCAAGCGCGCTGCTCGTGCGAAAGCCTGAGCGCGACTAGCGCTTGTACTCGGCCCCGCCGAGTCAGTTTGCACGAAACTCACGGGGATCGCCTCTTGCCGGCAGGGGAAAAGAGAAGACTGCCTATGTCCGTGTCGGAATTTGATTTGATCGCGCGTTATTTTGCGCGAGCTACCCCTAATGCCGTGCTCGGCCCCGGCGACGATTGCGCCCTGTTGGCTCCGTCTCCCGGCACTGAACTCGTAGTGACGACTGATATGCTGGTGTCGGGAACTCACTTCTTCCCCGACACGAATCCTCGCCAGCTCGGCTGGAAGACGGCGGCAGTCAATATCTCGGACCTCGCGGCCATGGGAGCGAAGCCGCGCTGGCTGCTGCTCGCGGGCAGTCTGCCGCACGCTGATGAGGCTTGGATTGCCGCCTTCGCCGGCGGGCTGTTCGAATGCACGGAGCGTTATGGTGTCGATCTGGTCGGTGGCGATACCACCCGCGGACCGTTGAATTTCTGCATTACGGCTCTTGGCGAAGTACCCACCGGGTCGGCGTTGCGGCGTGACCGTGCGGTTGCCGGGGACGATATCTGGGTGTCGGGCCATCCCGGGATGGCGGCTCTCGGCTTGGCTCATTTGCAGGGACGCGTCTCGTTACCCCCTTCCTTGCGCGACGTTTGTATTGCTGCGCTGCAGCAACCATTTCCTCGCGTCGAACTGGGCCGCGCGCTTCGTGAAGAAGGCCTCGCCCGTGCGGCGATCGATGTCTCGGACGGGCTTCTTGCCGATCTCGGACATATTGCCGAACGCTCGTGCCTGGACGCGGAGGTCTCATTGAAGGATTTGCCTCCCTTACCTCTTGATGTGGACGCGGGCTTGGCTCGTGAGTGCCAGCTTGCCGGCGGCGACGACTACGAACTCGTCTTCACGGCGCCGCCCGCGAGCCGAGACGGACTTCTTGCGCTCGGTGTCCGTCTTGAGTTGCCGCTTTGGCGCATTGGCCGCGTCATCAAGGCTCGGCTGGGCGGCGGCGAAGTTCGGCTGCTTGATGAGAACGGAGCTGTTGTTCCGATGAATCGCCGAGGGTTTGACCATTTTGGGCAAGACGGTGAGTAAAGCGCCCGCCCCACGTTTTCTCCTCGCGCATCCCGCGCACCTTGTGGCCTGCGGCTTCGGCAGCGGTTTGTCTCCTGTCGCGCCGGGAACGGCCGGGACGCTGTTCGCGTGGGTAACTTTCCCGCTGTTTCGTGCGTCGCTCAACGATTTGCAACTGCTCGCGTTTCTTGCCGTCTGCTTTGTCGGCGGAGTTCTGGCAGTTCACCGCACCGGCAGGGACATGGGCGTTGTCGACCACGGGAGTATCGTCTGGGATGAAATCGTCCCATTCTGGCTCGTCTTGTTTTTCTGTCCTGTCGGCTGGGCCTGGCAGGTCGCGGCATTCGCACTTTTCCGCGTTTTCGACATCACGAAGCCCCAACCGGCGCGCTACTTCGACCGCAACGTCAAGAACGGCTTCGGCGTCATGATGGACGATCTCGTCGCGGCGGCTTACACGCTCCTTGTCCTGGCGCTGGCGCGCTTTCTATTGTCATGAGGAACTACGAGCAGGCCGAGCTTGAAGAGCTTGCCGCGCGTGTGGGGCAGCTATTGCTCGCGAATGGACAGCGGCTCTCGACGGCCGAGTCGTGCACCGGAGGATGGATCGCGCAGTGTGCCACGGCTATCGCTGGCGGCTCGGACTGGTTCGATCGCGGTTTCGTTACATACTCGAATGATGCCAAGCAGGAAATGCTCGGTGTAGCACCGGAAGTCCTTGTGGCGCACGGAGCGGTGAGTACGGCCACGGCGGCAGCTATGGCTGTCGGCGCTCTACGGAATAGTCGCGCCGACTGGGCGCTTTCGGTGACCGGCATCGCGGGTCCGAGCGGCGGTTCGCCTGCGAAACCCGTCGGCTTGGTGTGCTTCGGCTGGGCTGGCCCGGATGGGGTGGTGGAGACCGAAAGCCACCATTTCTCAGGCGATCGCCGCGCTATTCGTGCTCAGTCAGTTGCCCATGCGCTGTCCGGGATACTTCGGCGGGCGGCGTATCTGTCCGCATAAGTCACCCTCTTCGGTTTTTCCTGATACTGTATATAATGACAGGAAGTTGCATTGGCGGTGAAACAAGGCGACGCGCACGAACATGAGATAATTTCGATCACTTTGAGCAAAGGACAGGCAATGGACGACAACAAGGCAAAAGCACTCGCGGCAGCGCTTGCCCAGATCGAGAAACAATTCGGCAAAGGCTCGATCATGAAGATGGGCGACGGCAGCGTCGCCGGCGATATTCAGGTGGTTTCGACCGGGTCGCTTGGGCTCGATATCGCGTTGGGAATCGGTGGTCTGCCGCGCGGACGGGTTGTCGAAATCTACGGCCCCGAATCGTCCGGCAAAACGACACTGACATTGCAGGTCATTGCCCAGATGCAGAAACTGGGTGGCACAGCGGCATTCATCGACGCCGAACATGCGCTGGATCCAACATACGCGCAAAAGCTTGGCGTTAACCTCGACGAACTCCTGATCTCTCAGCCTGATACCGGCGAGCAGGCGTTGGAAATTGCGGACATGCTTGTGCGATCAGCCAGCGTGGACGTCGTCGTTGTCGACTCGGTGGCGGCGTTGGTTCCGAAGGCGGAAATCGAAGGCGAGATGGGTGATTCGCTGCCCGGCTTGCAGGCGCGTCTAATGAGTCAGGCGTTGCGGAAGCTGACGGCGAACATCAACCGTACCAATACCTTGGTTATCTTCATCAACCAGATCCGGATGAAGATCGGCGTCATGTTCGGTAGCCCTGAGACCACGACCGGGGGTAATGCTCTTAAATTCTACGCGTCGGTTCGCCTCGACATCCGGCGTATCGGTGGCATCAAGAAGGGCGATGAGGTTGTCGGCAGCGAAACCCGCGTCAAAGTCGTCAAGAACAAGGTGTCTCCACCTTTCCGCGAGGCCATTTTCGATATTCTGTATGGGGAGGGGACGTCGCGCGAGGGCGAAATCATCGAACTCGGTGTACTGCACAAACTCGTTGAAAAATCGGGCTCCTGGTATGCCTACAACGGTGAGAAAATCGGCCAGGGCAAAGATAACGCGCGCGAGTTCCTGAAAGCCAATCCCCAGATCGCCGAAGAAATCGAAGCGAAGATCCGGGAAGCGGTTCACGTGCCGTCGCCGCAGGCGATCAAGGATACGGCAGAGTAAGCGGCAAGCAGGCAACGATGGAGCAGACGTTGCGCGAGCGTGCGTTACGCCTGCTCGCTCGGCGGGAACATACGCGGGCCGAGTTAATGCGCAAACTCAAGCCGTACGCCGAGTCGGCTGAGGCACTAGATGCGCTACTCGATGATCTGAAGGCGCGTCGCCTGCTGTCGGACGAGCGTTACGTTGAAATGCGCTTGGGTGCCCGGGCAGCGCGCTTTGGTAATGCCCGCCTAGCGCATGAACTGCGTACGCAAGGGGTGGCAGATGATCTGGTAAGTGCGGCGCTGGCGGCAACCGAGGATGAACTCGATCGTGCACGGGAAGTCTGGCGGCGCAAGTTTGCAGGAAAAGCTCCGGAAGATGCGGCCGAGCGGGCGCGCCAAGCGAGATTCCTGGCCGGTCGCGGGTTTTCCGGTGAAACAGTCCGTCGCGTATTGCGCGGCGCTTTTGAAGACGATTGAACAATGTCCGAAGTTGAGATCGACCTGGGTGCGGAAAGCACTGTCGCTACCCTTTCCACGCATGATCTGAGAAAGGCCTATAAAGGCCGCACCGTCGTGAACGGCGTGTCGCTTGAGGTACGCAGCGGGGAAGTGGTCGGGTTGCTTGGTCCTAATGGTGCGGGCAAAACGACCTGTTTCTACATGGTGGTGGGCCTTGTGGCGTGCGACGGCGGTGAGGTGTACATCGACGACCGGAAAATGACCCACATGCCGATTCATCAGCGCGCCAGATTGGGTGTTTCGTATCTTCCTCAGGAGGCGTCTGTCTTCCGCAAACTGACCGTTATCGAGAACATCAAGGCGGTTCTGGAACTGCAGCACATTGCGAAAAGCGAAATCGAGGAGCGCTCCGAACGTTTGCTCGACGAATTGCACATCGGTCATATCCGTCATAGTCCTGCGGCCTCGCTCTCTGGCGGCGAGCGGCGTCGCGTTGAAATTGCGCGTGCCCTGTCCACCGAGCCGAAGTTCATCCTGCTCGACGAACCGTTTGCCGGGGTCGACCCGATCGCCGTGCTCGATATCCAGAAAATCATCCGCTTTCTCAAGGAACGCAAGATCGGTGTTCTGATTACCGACCACAATGTCCGTGAGACATTGGGTATTTGCGACCACGCGTACATCCTCAATGAGGGGGCGGTCCTCGCGGCTGGTCGCCCGGATGAAATCATTTATAATGAAAACGTCCGGAAGGTCTATTTGGGCGAGAACTTCCGCCTCTGACCGGCCCGTTTGAACAACTCAGAACCAAACGAGTAGCCCCTTCCCCCACCTCGGCGGCCGATCTGGTTCCGTAAATGAAGCCATCCCTTCAGCTCAAGCTCTCGCAGCACCTCGCGCTGACTCCGCAACTGCAGCAGTCGATTCGACTGCTGCAGTTGTCGACGCTCGAGCTTGAGCAGGAGTTGGAGAAGTACCTGCAGGAGAATCCCCTGCTCGAACGCGAGGAAGAGGAATACGCCCCGCCCAAGCCGAGTGAGACGGAGCCTGCAGAAGTTGCGGCCACCGAAGGTGCCGAAGCGGACACGGCGACCTCATCGGCTGAGGCAAGTGAGGAGAGTTGGCTCGGAGAGGAAAGCAACTACGCCAGCTCGTCGGGATCTTTCGACGATGACGATAGCGATTACCAGGATGTGCAAGCGGCGACGACGTCTTTGCACGAACATCTTTCTTGGCAACTCGGCCTGATGAAAATTTCCGAGCGCGATCGTACGCTCGTCCAGTGCCTGATCGGGGCCCTCGACGATGACGGATACCTTACGCTTTCGCTTGAGGAACTGGCGGAAACCTTGCCCCCGGAGCAGGAAATCGAACCGGAGGAACTGCAGATTGCGCTCAAGCGTTTGCAGCACTTCGACCCAACAGGAGTTGGAGCGCGGAATGCGCAAGAATGCCTGGCGCTGCAACTTGAAGCCTTGCCGGTCGACCCGACGCAAGTTCTTGCGCTGAAGATTGTTCGTAATCATCTCGATCTTCTGGCAAGTCGGGATTTTGCGAAGCTGAAGAAACTGACCAATTGCGACGATGACGAACTGCGCGAAGCGCAATTCCTAATCCGCAGCTTGAACCCGCGCCCTGGTGCTCAATACGCGGCTCTCGATGCTCGCTACATCACCCCCGACGTTGTCGTGCGCAAGATTCGTGGTCAATGGACGGCGAGCATTAATGCCGACGCATTTCCGCGCTTGCGGATCAATAGCCTGTACGCGCAGATCCTTTCGCAACAACGCGGGTCGGGTTTGAGCGGACAACTGCAGGAGGCGCGCTGGTTAATCAAGAACGTACAGCAGCGCTTTGACACGATCCTCAGAGTGGCGCAGTCTATTGTCGAACGGCAGCGCCAGTTCTTCGATCACGGCGAGGTCGCGATGCGACCGCTAGTGTTGCGCGAAATCGCCGACATTCTTGGCTTGCACGAATCGACGGTATCCCGGGTTACAACGCAAAAATACATGGCTACGCCGCGCGGGATTTTTGAACTGAAGTACTTCTTCGGAAGTCACGTGGCAACGGAGACAGGGGGGGCCTGTTCGGCGACTGCGATCCGCGCGTTGATCAAACAACTTGTCGGTGCGGAGGACGCCAAGAAGCCGCTATCGGATAGTCAGATTTCCGATCTTCTCGGTCAGCAAGGCATCGTCGTTGCCCGGCGGACGATTGCCAAATACCGAGAAGCGCTCGGCATTCCCCCTGTGAAGCTGCGCAAGACGATCTGAGAAGAGGCATTGCACAAAAAGCCAAAGCCAAGCGATGAAAGCAATGCTTGTCACCTTCACCCCCAACCCATCTCCACGGAGCGGGAGGGGGTTGTCCGACAGTCGCTCATGCGACTATCACCTTGAAAAGGAGCCACACCATGAACCTGCAGATCAGTGGACACCATCTCGAGATTACGCCAGCGATTCACGATTACGTGCTGGACAAACTCGAGCGCGTTACACGCCACTTCGATAACGTCATCGATGTGAATGTGATCCTTTCGGTGGACAAGCTGAAGCAGAAGGCGGAAGTGACCGTTCACCTCTCAGGAAAGGACATCTATGTCGAGGCAATTGATGAAGATCTCTATGCGTCGATCGATCTTCTTGCCGACAAACTTGATCGTCAGATCCAGAAGCATAAGCAGAAACTGCAGGACCATCACCGCGGCCAGAAGGCCAGTCAAATAACTGTCGAATAATGTTTTGAATCTTCGGGGCGGCGATTTGCCGCCCCGTCACTTGATTTTCTCCCATCCGCTGTTATCTTCTCGTTCCCTCCCGCGTCTTAGCCGGTCTCGGCGTTTCAGCATGAATCAAATCAGCCAGTTACTCGCTCCGGAAAATATCGTCCTCGACGTCGACGCCAGCAGCAAGAAGCGTGTTTTCGAGAAGGTCGGCCTGCTGTTCGAGAATAACCAAGGCATCGCACGGAGCGCCGTGTTCGACAGCCTGTTTGCCCGAGAAAAGCTGGGTTCGACCGGCCTCGGTCGCGGCATCGCGATTCCCCACGGACGGATCAAGGGCCTCAAGGAAGCGCGTGGCGCGTTTCTGCGCTTGACGACGCCGGTTCCATTCGATTCTCCAGACGGCCAGCCGGTATCGCTGCTTTTCGTCCTCCTCGTTCCCGAACAGGCCACTGAACAGCACCTGCAAATTCTTTCTGAGCTTGCCGAACGTTTTTCCGACAGGACGTGCCGGGAAGCGCTTTCAACCGCTGATAGTCCTGATACGATCCGAAAATTGCTTGCCACTTGAGAGTTCGCGCATGATTTCCTCCCGATCCCTTAGCGTTACGCAGCTCTACGAAGACAATCTCGAGAAGCTCAAGCTGACCTGGGTCGGCGCGGTCGGCGTCGAACGCCATGTCGAACTCAAGGACATGGAGACTTATGGCCCCGACGTCGTGGGGCACATGAACCTCATCTACAGCCATCGCGTTCAGGTCATCGGCAAGCCCGAGCAGAAGTGGGCCGATCAGTTCGGTCTGGATCGCTGGCACCAGCTGATTGGCGACCTGCTCGCCGCAAAGGCGCCGGCGCTGATCATCGCCGATGGCCTTGAAGTTCCGACCGGAACGCTTGAAGCCTGCGAGGCAGCAGACACGCCCTTGTTCACTTCGCCCAAGGCCTGCTCAGCGGTTATCGACCTGCTGCACCTTTACCTGGCACGCCGGTTTGCCGATACCGTGTCGGTGCATGGCGTTTTCATGGACGTGTTTGGGATGGGCGTGCTGATCACCGGCGATTCCGGAATCGGCAAAAGCGAATTGGCGCTCGAACTCGTGTCGCGCGGTCATGGGCTGGTTGCCGACGATGTCGTCGAACTGGCGCGGATCGCGCCCACAACCATCGAAGGCCGCTGTCCCGGAATGCTGCGCGATTATCTTGAAGTCCGTGGACTAGGGTTGCTCAACATCCGGACGATCTTCGGCGAAACCGCCGCGCGTCGGAAGATGAAACTCAAGCTCATCGTTCATCTGCAGAAGCAAACGCCGAACGACAACCTTCCGCGTCTGCCGCTCGAGTCCCAGTCGCAAGAAATCCTCGGGATTCCGATCCGGAAAGTCGTTTTTCACGTTGCTCCGGGTCGCAACTTGGCTGTTTTGCTGGAAGCCGCCGTGCGTAACTGCATCCTGCACCTGCGCGGCATCGACAGCATGAGCGAATTCGTTAACCGGCAACAACAAGCCGTCCTAGATGACAATATTTAAGCATCGGTTATAATCATTCGACATTTTTCCCGCTCACAGAAAGGAGTTGCCGATGAAGTCGATGCTCGTAGTCATTGCGCTTGTCTTTTCGATATCCGGTGCCTATGCGGCAACCGAAAAGGAGAAAAAGGCACCTTCTCCGGCGCAGCAGGCGCAACAGGAAAAGATGAAGACATGCAACGCCGACGCTCGCGCCAAGGACCTGAAAGGCGATGAGCGCAAGAAATTCATGAGCGAGTGTCTTGGGGCCAAATCTGCGCCCGCTCAGCAGGCGGCAGCGCCGACGACACAGCAAGGCAAGATGAAAGCGTGCAATGCCGAGGCTGGAAGCAAGGCGCTCAAGGGAGACGAGCGGAAGAAGTTTATGAGCGAATGCCTCAAGGCAGATAAGCCCTAGGCACAATCGGGGAAGGAAAAGGCGGCGCTTTTTGCGCCGCCTTTTTTACTTGGAGCCGAAGATTGCGGCGCCCTGTGATCCGTGCCTTTGGATTCTCCCCGGTGCGCACAAATTAGGCGCGCTTCAGTCAGCGTCGAACTCGGCGAAGTCGGCATCCGGACTCGACGCCGACGCAGCGAAGCAGATCAAGCCTTTTCCGCGAAGGATGCATTCGCCGCGACGCAGAAAAAGTTCCGGTTTGCCCGTGAGCGTGACATACGTACCGTTTGTACTGCAGTCGACAAGCACCACGCGATCGCCGCGCCACTCGATTCGCGCATGGTGACGGGAAGCCCGTCGGTCGCGGACCAAGATAGTATTGCCTTTGGCGTCACGACCCAGATTCAGCAATTGGTTCTGCTCGTCAACGACAATGACAGCGTCCTCATAGCGAAGCGTAAGGTGCGCCGCTTTTGCCTCAGTTCCGGCAACCGCGCCTCCCGCAAGTTTGGCTGCGGTTCCGGCTTCATGGATCGCAATTTCGAACGCGACTGTCGGCGGGTTCTGTCCTTCGCCAACACGAACCTCTCGCGCAGACCTTCGGGCGGAAGCCGGCAACAAGCCGTGCGTCACGATACTCGTCAGTACCTGACCCGGCTTCGCCAGACCGGCTAGGCGGGCGGCCTCGTCAACGGTCTCGCCCCCCAAGTCATCATCGTCTCCATGTGCCGCTCCGTTAGCGAAGCCAACTCGGATGGCCAGCTTGATTCCAGAAACAGATGGGAGATCCATCACTCGTTCTTGCATTTCGATGGCCGCTTGGCAGGCGTCTTCGGCGCTTTCGAAAACCGCCATCATTTCGTCTGCTCCCGTCTTGACGACGCGGCCGCCGGCGGCCTCGACGGCGCGCTCAACGCGTTTCAGGCATCGGTCTACCGCGCGCAGGGCTTCGGCCCCCCCCAATTTCTCATGCAAGCGTGCACTGCCGGATACGCCGGCAAACAATACGGATAGGATTCGTTCGCTGTCTTCCATTGGCAACCCCGCAGCGGAAACGATGGTGTCAGTTCCGGTGAAAACCGCTTCCACAGCCTCTACGCTCATCTCTCGGCCCCCTTGTTAATGCTCAAGACATTTTTGTTTTATAAAAATGCAGACAAATAAAAATATTCGTTATGTCGGCTCGTGAACAATATGCACTGTTGTTTCCTTGGTCAAGAACGGGTTGAAGTCAAGGGTTGGGCTATCGAAGGCCGTATCACCGCCATCCATCTCAGACAGAGGTGCTCCGGCCCGGAGGCTGTGAAAATCGAAAAAGCTGCCGTCGGCGAGATGCGAGGGCACTATATTCTGCAATGCGGAAAAAACAGACTCCGTGCGTCCAGGAAAACGGCGGTCCCAATCGGCCATCATTTCCCGGATCTTCTGCCGCTGTAGATTGCTCTGGGAACCGCAGAGATTGCATGGAATGATCGGGTAATCCATCGCCCGCGCCAGACGGCCGATATCCGCTTCGCTGCAATACGCGAGCGGGCGGATGACAACATGGGCGCCATCGTCGGTGACGAGCTTGGGCGGCATCGCTTTCAGTTTTCCGCCGAACAGCAGATTTAGGAATAACGTATGGACGATGTCGTCGCGATGATGTCCGAGCGCGATCTTGTTCGCGCCGAGTTCCTTGGCCGTCCGATAGATAACGCCTCGCCGCAACCGTGAGCAAAGCGAGCATGTCGTTTTCCCTTCCGGGATCTTTTCCTTGACCACGGAGTAGGTGTTCTGCTCCACGATGCGGTATTCGACCCCCAGACCGGATAGATACTTGGGCAGCACATCGGCCGGGAAGCCGGGTTGTTTCTGATCCAGATTCATGGCGATCAGTCGAAAATCGACAGGTGCCCGCTGCTGGAGAGTCATAAGGGTCGACAACAGAACATGAGAATCCTTGCCGCCCGAAATGCAGACCAGCACGGTGTCGCCGTGTTCGATCAAGTTGTAGTCGGCGATCGCCTTGCCGACATCGCTTTCTATCCGCCGCTTAAGGCGTTGAACGTTTTTCGAGTTTTCCACCAGATTGTTACCGACTCATGGGATGCTAAAAGTGTAGTCAATGGCGAGTGCCGATGCCTTGGCATGCCGGGAATATTTGACAGTGCTCGTACCAGCCGGTGCCCTATGTGCAGTTGGTTAGCTTCCACAAACCGTTTTAGCACGGACTGCCGGCTAAAGATGTGCAGTACGTCCTCCGTCGACGTTTATTACTTGTCCGGTGACGTACGGAGCATCATCGAGGAGGAAGCGCACGCAGCGGGCGATATCCCGCGGCTCACCGGAACGCTGAAGCAACGTGTGAGCCACGATCTGCGATCGGGCTTCGTTACCGAACGTGTCGTCCTCGGGCCAGAGGATTGGACCTGGCGCCACAGCGTTCACCCTTACCTCGGGTGCAAGTTCAACAGCGAGCGCTCGCGTCAGCCCCAATAAGCCCGCTTTGGCTGCGCAATACAATGGATAGCCAGCCAGCGGCCGTTCGGCGTGAATATCGGTAATGTTAACTACCGCCCCCTGCATTCTCCGGAGATGAGGCGCCGCCGCCTGTACGAGGAATAGAGGGGCTTTCAAGTTGCTGCCGATGAGATCATCCCAAGCCTTGATATCAATCGAACCGAGGGGGGTGGGGAAGAAACTGGACGCATTGTTCACTAGCGCATCGAGTTGCCCGAATCGGCCAATGACCGCTTCTATCAACCCGGGCAGTGCTTCGATATCGAGGAGGTCAGCGTATTCACAAAACGCAGTTTCCGGCCGTACCGCGTTCAGTTCAGCCGCCAAGGCCCCAGCGGCTGCACCCGCGTTACGGTAATGCAGAACGAGGTTCGCACCAGCGGTATGCAATTCGCGAGCAATCGAACTTCCGACCCGCTTGGCTGCGCCTGTTATCAAAATCGTCTTGCCGATCAACGGAAGACTCCGAAATCCCGAGTAGCTTACACGGAGGCCGATTCTAGCGGATTTCACTGGTCGCTAATGCGAAAAAAATCCTTCCAATAGCCGCTATCTGCGATCCTCGTCTGCCGACGATTGGTCCGCTGTTCTTGCCGAGAAACGGTAAACTCTGCAGTGGGAGTCCGCCGCCGGAATGCGGCGGGGTACAGCGGTAACCGGAGTCGAACTCCCGTATTTCCTCCAGGCCACAAACTGAGTAATGCCGGAGGCAGGAAGATCTGGCGCGCCTTGTTTCGAATCAATGAGAAAAATAATGGACGACGAAATATCGTTGCAAATGGAAGAACCGCTGGAAGCGGAGGACCTGATGGCGATGGCCGATCGTATTGACAGCCTTGCTCCCGATACTGCCGAATGGGTCCGTCGTTTGTTTGATGAGTGCCTGAGAGCGCGCATGAACGAAGCGCTGCTCATGGCCGCCCAAAGTGAGGGGGGAGGGAGCGACGCGCGCGCGCCCGGGGAAACGACAGGGGAGTTTGACCCTCAACTTGCGCAGGTCGCCCTCGATGCAGCGGAGTGGCTGAAAACACTCTGGGACGTAGGGTACATGGGGGCTGGGAGTTTTCCGGCGTCACCGCGTTCGGCGTTTCCCTTGGTCGAACTCGAAGACGTACTCAAGTCGGCGCTCTTTGCTCGAATCCGCCAAGGCAAACGGCCCTTGCCTTTCCCGCCACCGACTCGCGACGGATTACCGTGGCACGATCTCGTCGAAGGCGAGATGATGGTGCATGAGGTTGTGGCCGAGATCGTGCGCGATGAACGTGGCGCACCCATCGCTGCCATTATCGCCGGCTGCGCCGACTGGCAGGTTGTGCAGGAAATCGTCCTGAACACCGATTGTCTGGTCCAGCATCGTGGGAAGGGGCCGTTGTTTCGGCTCCGTTTTGTAGGCGATGAGGCAACTCTCGAGCGTGAACCGCCCCGTTGCGCAAGAACGATTCGCTTTCAGGAGCGCGGCGGCTTTCGCAGCTACATTCTGGAATGGGTGTGCGACGGGGGCGATGAGATCACCGCAGTACCCTTGCGGGCGGCGACCTGGGAGCGGGCTGAAGCGGAAGCCGCCAACTGGATCGCGATCAATCACCCGGAGTTGTACGGCCAAGTGCGCTTCATTCACGCCGAGTAGCGGCTAGGCCGCTGCTCAGGATTACAGGAAAACAGGTTCAGGGACGAGTTGTACGCCGAACCGCGTGGACACCTCGGTGCGCACCGCTTCCATCGCTCGCCTTACGTCGGTACCCGTCGCGCCTCCCTGATTGACGAGCACGAGCGCTTGCTTCTCGTACATGCCTACCGGCCCCAGGCTGCGACCCTTCCAGCCAGCCTGTTCAATCAGCCAGCCAGCCGCTAGCTTTACTCGTCCGTCGGCTTGCGGATAGTGCGGCATCCGAGGGTGCAAGGCGAACAAGTTTCGAGCACTCTCGGCGTCGACGATCGGGTTCTGGAAGAAGCTGCCGGCGTTTGGCAGCAATTCTGGATCCGGGAGTTTACGTTGGCGGATAGCGATTACCGCTTCAGCCACCTGTTGCGGTGAAGGCGCTTTTGTCTTGTGCGCATCCAGTTCCGCGGCCACGTCGCCATAGCGCGTGATCGGGAGCCAGTTCTTGGGAAGCCGGAATGTCACGTCCGTGATCACATAGCGTCCTTCCAGATGTTGCCCATCCCGCTTGAAAATGCTGTCTCGGTAAGCGAACCGGCAGTCGTTGCGTTCGAAGCGGACCGCCGCCCCGGTTGCCATATCGAAGGCCGTCAGCGAGTGAAAGCGGTCGGCAAGCTCCAACCCGTAGGCACCAATGTTTTGTACCGGGGATGCGCCCACGGTTCCGGGAATCAGTACAAGATTTTCGAGTCCGCCCCAACCATTTTCCAGCGTCCACAGCACGAACGGGTGCCAACTCTCACCACCGGCCGCGTTCACGTACCAAGCGTCTGCATCTTCGGCTACGAGGCGCCGTCCGCGATTCGCCACGTGAAGGACGAGGCCGTCGAAATCGCCGTCCAGCACCAGATTGCTGCCGCCGCCAAGGACGAACCGCCGCGTTCTCGCCAGCATGGGGTGCTCCCGTAGCAGGGCAAGTTGGGCTGCATCGGTGATGTCAGCGTACAGTGCCGCGCGTCCGGGCAGGGCGAGCGTATTGCGCGACGACAGGTCAGCGTGGCGTTCGACCCAGGCGGGCAGATTCATGGATCGTCGTCCAGTTACAACAGTGGTGCCAGCCAACGCTTGGCCGACTTGACGTCAATGCCGTTGCGTTCGGCCCAGTCGTCCAACTGGTCGCCACCGATCTTGCTGATCGCGAAGTAGCGAGCCTGCGGATGCGCGAAATAGAACCCGGCAACGGCGGCCGCCGGGCTCATGGCGAACGATTCAGTCAGCGACATGTCTGCTTTGCCAGGAGCGTCGAGCAGGGCGAACAATCCACCTTTGGTTGTGTGATCAGGACAGGCCGGGTAACCGGGAGCCGGTCGGATGCCACGATACTCTTCTCGGATCAGCGCCCCTCCGTCGAGTACTTCTTCCGGCGCGTACCCCCAATAGTCTCGCCGTACCTGTTCGTGCAGCCATTCGGCGCACGCTTCCGCGAGCCGGTCGGCAAGCGCTTTCAGCATGATGGCGCTGTAGTCGTCGTGGCGTGCCGCGAACTCCGCGAGCTTCTCTTCGATACCAATGCCTGCCGTTACGGCGAAGGCGCCAATCCAGTCCGCCGTTCCTTCGCCGGCAATGAAATCCGACAGGCTGTAGTGCGGCTTGCCTTGCGGCCGCTCATGCTGCTGCCGCAGCGTGTGCCACGCCATCCGTTTCTCGCGCCGCGTTTCGTCGCCGTAAATCTCGATGTCGTCGCCGACGGCGTTTGCCGGATAGAGCCCGAAGACGGCATTCGCGGTGAGCCAGGGTTTGCCCTGCTGGCTCTGCACAATGGTGTCCAACATTTTCTGCGCGTCCGCGTACACTGCCCGCGCCGCTTCACCGACGACCGTATCGTCTAGGATTTTGGGGAAACTGCCGGCGAGATCCCAGGTCTGGAAGAACGGTGACCAGTCGATGTATGGCCTGAGGGCGGCGAGATCGATGCCGCGCCGTACGTGCAGACCCGGCTTGCGCGGAGCCGTCGGCCGGTACGCAGGATCGCTGTTCCAGGCGAAGCGGTTACTGCGTGCAGTTGAGAGCGAGACGAGCGGGACACCCTTCTTCTGCGCGTGCTGTTCGCGTACCCGCGCATAGTCGGCGTCAATGTCCTGCTTGAACTGCGTGGCTTGTTCCGTCGACAGCAGCTTGGTGACGACGCCCACCGCGCGCGAAGCATCGGGGACGTAAACAACCGGACCGGTGTAGTTCGGCGCGATCTTGATCGCCGTATGTGCGCGGCTCGTTGTGGCGCCGCCGATGAGCAGCGGGATCGCTTCACCTTCCGCAAAGCCGAGCCGTTGCATCTCGGCCGCGACGTGACTCATCTCTTCGAGCGACGGCGTGATCAGCCCGGAGAGGCCGATCGCCTGCGCACCATGCTCGCGCGCCGCGTGCAGGATCTTATCGCAGGGAACCATGACGCCGAGGTCGACGACATCGTAGCCGTTGCATCCGAGTACGACGCCAACGATGTTTTTGCCGATGTCATGAACATCGCCTTTCACGGTGGCGACCACGATCTTGCCCTTGCTGGTCGCGCCGGTACGCAGCTTCTCGGCTTCGATATAGGGGATGAGGTGCGCCACGGCGAGCTTCATCACCCGCGCCGATTTGACGACTTGCGGCAGGAACATCTTGCCCGCACCGAACAGGTCGCCAACGGCGTTCATGCCGGCCATCAGCGGCCCCTCGATCACCGATAGCGGCGGTTTGCCGTCGGCTTCGAGCGCGGCGCGGCATTCTTCGGTGTCGGCGACGACGAACTCGGTGATGCCTTTGACGAGCGCATGTTCGAGCCGCTTCTCCACCGTCAGCTCGCGCCAGGAGAGGTCCGGGCCGCTTTCCTTGGCCTTGCCTTCCTTGACTGTCTGCGCGAACTCAACGAGCCGCTCGCCGGCGTCCGGCGAGGTGTTCAGCACGACGGCCTCGACGCGCTCGCGCAAAGCGGGCTCGAGATCGTCATAAACCCCGAGCATGCCGGCGTTGACGATGCCCATCGAGAGGCCGGCCTCGACCGCGTGATAAAGGAAAACCGTGTGGATCGCTTCGCGAACCGGGTCGTTGCCGCGGAAGGAGAAAGAAACGTTGGAGACGCCGCCCGACGTGTGGGCATGCGGCAGATGTTCCCTTATCCAGCGGCAGGCTTCGATGAAGTCGACGGCGTAGTTGTTGTGTTCCTCGATGCCGGTGGCGATGGCGAAGATGTTCGGATCGAAGATGATGTCTTCCGGCGGGAAACCGACCCCCAACAACAGGTCGTACGCGCGACGGCAGATCTGCGTCTTGCGCGCGAAAGTGTCTGCCTGGCCGGCTTCGTCGAACGCCATCACGACCACCGCCGCACCGTAGCGGCGGGCAAGGCGGGCGTGGCGTAGAAAGCCCTCTTCGCCTTCCTTCATCGAGATCGAATTAACGACTCCCTTGCCCTGGATGCACTTGAGGCCGGCTTCGATGATTTCCCACTTCGACGAATCGAGCATCACCGGCACGCGCGAGATGTCTGGCTCGGAGGCGATGAGCTTGAGGAAACGTTCCATCGCCGCTTTGCCGTCGAGCATCGCATCGTCCATGTTGATGTCGATGACTTGCGCTCCGTTTTCGACCTGTTGTCGGGCGACGGCGAGGGCGTCGTCGAAGCGCCCTTCGAGGATCATACGGGCAAAGACTTTTGAACCCGTCACGTTGGTACGCTCGCCGACGTTGACGAACAAGGATCCTTTACCGACGTTGAACGGTTCCAGCCCGGACAAGCGAAGTTTCTTTTCGAGTTCAGGGATCGCTCGCGGCGTGATTTCTTCCACCCCGCGCGCGATGGCCGCGATGTGCGCGGGCGACGTCCCGCAGCAGCCGCCGACGATATTCACGAATCCGTTTCGCGCCCAGTCGGCGATCTCGTCGGCGAGTTGTTCGGGCGTTTCGTCGTAGCCCCCAAAGGCGTTCGGCAGGCCAGCGTTCGGGTGCGCGGAAACGAAGCAGTCGCATACATTCGAGAGCTCCTCGACGTGCTGCCGCAGGTCCTTGGCTCCGAGTGCGCAATTGAGTCCGAACGACAGCGGCCGGATATGGCTGAGCGAGTTCCAGAAAGCTTCGGGTGTTTGGCCAGAAAGCGTGCGTCCTGAAGCGTCGGTGATCGTCCCCGAGATCATCACCGGCCAGCGCCGGCCGACCGTCTCGAAGTATTGGTCAATGGCGAATAGCGCGGCTTTGGCATTGAGCGTGTCGAAGATCGTTTCGACGAGCAGGATGTCGGCGCCGCCGTCGGTGAGGCCACGTACTGCCTCGGTATAGGCGTCGACGAGTTGGTCGAAGCTCACGTTGCGGAAGCCGGGATCGTTGACGTCCGGAGAAAGCGACGCTGTGCGCGACGTCGGGCCGAGGACGCCGGCGACGAAGCGCGGCTTTTGCGGCGTGCGTGCGGTGAACTCATCGCACACTTCACGCGCAAGGCGCGCTCCGGCGACGTTGAGTTCGTGGACAATGTCCTCAAGCTTGTAGTCGGCTTGCGAGATCGACGTCGCGTTGAAGGTGTTCGTTTCGATAATGTCGGCGCCTGCATCCAGGTATTCGGCGTGGATGCCGCGTATGACGTCGGGGCGGGTCAGCAACAAAAGGTCGTTGTTGCCTTTGACGTCCTGCCCGTGCGCGGCGAAACGCTCTCCGCGGTAATCGGATTCCTGCAGCGCATGGCGTTGAATCATTGTCCCCATCGCGCCGTCGAGAAGAAGGATACGTTGGCGCAGGAGGGCGGTAAGCTCGTTCGTACGGTCTGGCTGCATGGATAACCCCAAAACAAAAAACCCGTTCAGCGTTTTGGCGAACGGGTTTCGGAGAAGGTGTCGAAGCGCCCGCTTTAGCCGGATTTGTAACGCGCCCGCAAGCTGAACTTCAAATCGGCGCGTGTCTCTCCGCGAGAGAGACACAGAGACGCTTGAATTTACGCGTCGGGTCGTCCCTTGTCAATCCGGGAAACGGTGCCACTTCTCGAACGGAACCGGCTGTCGTCCTACCCACCAATCGATCCGAAGACTTTTTTCAGCAGACTTGATCCGGTTCCGATCGGGTCTTTGCGGATGGCCTTTTCCTGTTCTGCGATCATGAGGAAAAGCCCATCCATCGCCTTGTGGGTGACATAGGTGTCGAGATCGGCGTCATTCTTGTCGATCAGTCCGAATTTGGCCGCGTGCCCCGCGTATTCGTTGTACTGAGCCGCGAGACCGACTTTTGCCGTGGCTTTTTTCACTATGGGCAGAAACTTGCCGGCAATGGCGTCCGATGTCGTGCGCTTGAAATACTGCGTCGCTGCGTCGTCTCCTCCAGTGAGGATACCGCGCGCATCGTCGAAGCTCATGGTTCTTACCGCATTGCTCAGGATGGGCTTGGCTTCCACGACCGCCATTTCGGCCGCCCGGTTCATCGTTTCGATAAGTTCGTCAGCCTGCTTCTTCATGCCGAGGGTGCGCATCATCTTCTCCGCCGCTCGCGCCGATTCGGGAAGCGGAATGCGAACGCGCGCATCGCCGAGGAAGCCGTCTTTCCTGCCAAGCTGACCGATCGCTGCGTCGGCACCGCGGACGAGGGCTTCCTTCAATCCGCTGGCGGCGTCCTTGTTCGATACTTCGCCGGCGAGTGTTGCGGTGGCATTGCCAAAAAGCATGACGGTGGCCACGGCCATGAGGGCGGTCTTGAGCGCAAATAAAGCGGAATACATGAAGTTCTCCCCAAAAATGAAGGCGTTCTGCAAATCAGGCGTGAGGGATCAGTTTGTTCTCTTTATAGGCCTTTGCCTGCTGCTCGGCAACGCGCCCTCTGTTTAGCAACGCGACGTCATGCGGATGGCAGTCCGGGGCGGACCGGGTCTCTAGCGCTCCGGTTCCGTCGCGTTTCCGTTCCGTCCTCGAAACATGTCGGGCGTCAACTCGTGTTTTTGGAGCAGGCGATAGAACTCCGTTCGATTGCGTTCTGCGATGCGGGCGGCGTCCGCCACGCTGCCGTCGGTCAACTTGAGAAGCTGGACTAAGTAGTTGCGCTCAAAACGTTGCTTGGCCTCGGCGTAAGAAAGCGCCTCCATGGTCGGTATACGCAAGGCGCGCTGGACTAGGGGCAGGGTGATGAGCGGGGTGGTCGCGAGCGCGCAAGACTGTTCGACGACGTTGTAGAGCTGACGCACGTTACCGGGCCACGCGGCGCCGACGAGCAGCTCGAGCGCTTCCGGCGCGATCCCAGTGATGCGTTTGTTGTATTTTTTGACTAGCTGCTGGACGAAATAGTTGGCCAGCAGCGGGATATCCTCACGCCGCTCTTCGAGTCGCGGCAGGGTCAGTGTGACGACGTCGAGGCGGTAGTAGAGGTCCTCGCGGAAAAGACCCTCGGCCATCGCTACTTCGAGGTCGCGATGGGTTGCGGAGAGAACGCGCACGTCAACGGGTTCGGCGCGTGTGGCGCCAACCGGGCGTACGGCACGGTCTTGCAACACGCGCAAAAGCTTCACTTGCAGCGCCGCCGGCATGTCGCCGATTTCGTCGAGAAACAGCGTTCCTCCGTCGGCCGCCTGAAATAACCCCACGTGTTCGCCGACGGCGCCCGTGAATGCACCGCGTACGTGGCCAAAGAGTTCAGACTCCAGCAACTGCTCGGGAATCGCGCCGCAGTTGATGGCGACGAATGGCGCCTTGGAGCGCGGGCTGGCCCGGTGGATCGCCCGCGCCAGCACTTCCTTGCCGGTGCCGCTTTCGCCGCGGATGAGCACGCTCGCGTCCGACGCGGCGACGACCCGGGCTTCGTCCATCAGCTCGGCCATGCGGCTGCTGCGGAAAACGATACCTTCGCGCCATGCTTCGCTTTCCTTGCTGTCTCCCACGCCACCGGGAGATGCGACCTGCAGTGCCTGCTGGATTTTCTCCAGGAGGACTTTGCGGTCGAAGGGTTTCGTCAGGTATCCGAATACGCCACGTGACATTGCCTCGACAGCATCCGGGATCGTTCCGTGGGCGGTGAGCAGGATTACCGGTAATGTGGGGCGGGTACTGCGGATTTCTTCGAACAGCGCGAGCCCGTCCTTGCCCGGGAGGCGAATGTCGCTGACCACGAGCTGAGGAGGCTCGACCGCGATGCGAGCGAGCCCTTCCTCGGCGGAGGCCGCGGTGGATACGCGAAATCCCCAGGCATGTAGGCGCATGGTGAGTAGACGCAGAAGATCCTGATCGTCGTCGATGATCAGGATATGCGCGGCGTGCTGGGAAACGGGCGGATTGAGTGGCGTCGAGTTATGGCTTTCTGCGACATTCATCGTAGGGCTCCGGGGGCTCGCTCGCCGGCCGGGCGCACTGTGAGCGAGCGCTCGACGTCGGCCAGCGCGTCGAGTTTCTCCTGTAGTTCGCCGCTGCGGCGTTGACTATCCTTGAGCTGTTGAGCGAGCTTGTCATTTTGCAGTTCGAGTCTGAGCCGCTCGCCGTACTGCACGGAAAGCGTCCGAGCCAGTGGATTTACGCTCGTCGCGACCGGGTCGGTCGATTTCAGCACACTGTCCAGCAAACTCAGTGCCCGCGTCAGATCCACGGGGCCACGTGGCTGGCCAAGAACAATAGCCAAGCGTATCTGCATCGCCGGCGTGGGCGGTAATGCCGTAAGCATGGAGCGTTCGCGCGCGAGTTCGTGCGGCGTCATACGTTGTATCAACTGCAGGTAACCGAGCAGAGGCAGCATCGCCGACTCGTCCACTCTTACAGTTCGGTAGGATGCATCGCTCGGCGGCGGACCCGGGTCTTCGTGCACGGGAATCGGAGTCGTTGCGCACGCGGTCAGAAGCATGACGAACGGTGCGACCACTCGTCCCGGCCATTGAAGGTGAAAGCGAAAACTCATCGAGCGGGGTCCATCAAATAGCCTGTTCACAAGGAACCTCAATTCGGAAGTTGGCACCGGTTACGTTGCCCTTGCTGGGGACCACGAAAGCGCGGCCACCCATCGCTGTCATTAACTCGCGCACGATCGACAGTCCGACACCGCTGCCGTGGCGAGGTGTCGGGGAAGCCCGGCTGCCCTGCACGAACGGCTGGAAAATTCGCTCTGCATCCTCTTGAGCGATTCCCGGCCCTTGATCGATACAGGCAAATCGCACCGTGTTGTCTTGGACGGCGGCCTCGAGCCGCACGACTCCGCCTTCGGGGCTGAACTCGATGGCGTTGGAAAGGAGGTTGTCGAGAACGACCAGCAGCTTGTCCCCGTCGAGTGGGCGAGTCACACCGGGTGCGTCGCGCAGGACAGTCAGCCGGCGTGCCTGGATCTGCAGTTCGCGGCCTTCGACGACATCGGCGAGCAGCTTGCGCAGAGCCACCGGACGATAACACAAACGACGCGCCTCCGATGCGGCTGCGTTAAGCCGCAGCAGGTTTTCGATCTGTCGCTGCAGAGCCACCACATTGTGCTGAAGGATATCGACAACTTCTTTCTGCGAACCGTCGAGAGGACCGACGACCTCTTCCTGAAGCAACGCGATGCCCTCGCGCAAGGCCGTGAGCGGCGTTTTCAACTCATGCGAAACATGGCGCAACATGCGCTCGCGCTCGGACTCCAGTTCACCAAGGCGACGACGCAGCCAATCAAGGCGCCGGCCAAGCCGGCGCAGGTCGGCCGGTCCACGGACCGTGATCGGTTTGTCCAATTCGTTTTCACCGAGCCGCTTGATTGAACGTTCGATGCTGTCGATGGGACGGGAGAGCCACCAACTCATCGTAAGCGCTATGAGCAAGGCGCCAAGCACCGCTGCGACAACCAGGCGCGTGAGGTGCATCCGGCTTTGTTCGAGCTCGCTCAGAACCGCAAGCCGCTGATCGTCAATCCAGCGCCGTCCATTGACTCCCAGATCACGGTTGACGTCATTGATCCGGCTCAGCATCGGGAGTAATTCGCTTGCGCGCATGGGTCCCGCCGGGGCTACATGGACTGCCGCGCTCAATTGTTCGACCGCTTTTCGCCATTCTTCCGGCAGTGTTCCAACGGCTGACGCCGGCATGCTCTCAAGTCGCGCTATGGCGCCCAGCGCTCTCTTGAGGTTGTCGTCGAACCGCGCCAGCACGTCGGCGTCTTCGAGGATCATGAACTGCCGCCCGCTACGCTCGAGGTCGACTGTCCGTTCCGACAGTTCCTGGATCGCCGCACTCAATTGCAGCGCCTGTTCGCTGCCGCGCCGGCTTTGCTCAACGAAATGTTCGAGCGTCAGCCAACTGCGTATGGCTGCCCAGCTCAGAAGCGCTACGATCAACAGAAATCCCGCCAGCATGCTTTGGCGGAAAGAGATTCGGAACATGACCTTCTCCAAGGCGCTAAGGAGACCCCTGGGGGATTGCACGTCGGGCAAGGTGCCGCGAGCGGGATCGTCCAAAGCTGGCCTACACAGGAAAGGCGCCTAGTTTAAAACGGCAAAGGGGTGCCGTGGACAACAACTTTCCGTTGACGGAGGTTTCACTTGATGACGCTGGTAATGTTTATGTTATTGAAAATCAATTAGTTAAAAACTGCGTCGCTTTTTGGCGACAGAGAAAAGCCGGGCGGGCTATGAATCGCGGCAAGATGGCCGATTGTTACGTCGTTTTTCCACGACAAATCTGTCCCCGCAGAGCATAAATCGCGTAAAAAGCGTGATATATTTCCTTGTAAATGCGCTGAAATTGTGTCCTGGCACGGATATCGCTCCCCTTCCGCGAAGTGCGTTTTCACACCAGCGAGAGGTTATCCGCAAATGTTTAACAAACCCAACGTTTTCGGTCGCGACGAATCCACGCAGCGCCGCGATGCGCCGCCGGTACTCGCTTCCGGCTCAAAAACGCCTGTCAGCGCAACGACCCCTTCATCCGTTTCCGGAAAAAACGGGGCAGCAGCAACGTCTTCCAGTGTCTCGTCTGCTTCCGCTTCGGTCCCGCCGCTGCAAGCCCAGCCGGTCGCCGGGGCAGCGGAAGCGTCCGCGGTGGCCAAGGAACCAGCCGTCGCGGAGGGCGCTACCGGCGCCCGATTGATCGTCGGTCCTGACGTCAAGCTTCGCGGCGCAGAAATTCTCGATTGCGATACGCTCGTGGTCGAGGGGCGTGTCGAGGCGACGATGGACAGCCGCGTTATCCGCATCGACGAAAACGGGTCGTTTTCCGGCAAGGTGAGCATCGATATCGCGGAAGTATACGGCACCTTCGACGGCGAACTAACCGCGCGGTCGCAGTTGATCATCCATTCCACGGGCCGTGTCAGCGGTACCATCCGTTTTGGAAAGCTCGTCGTGGACGAAGGCGGTGAACTCTGCGGCGAAATCAATGTGCTTACGGAGGCCGCTACCAAAAGCAAGCATGGTGGCGGAGAACCAAAACTGACGGGGGAGTCCCCATCGTTGCTCAGCGCCGCGGGATAGTGCGGCATAACGAGAGAATAACGGACGCATAATGCATAGTGCTTTGGACCTCGTATGGTCGCCCGATCATGCGCTTTCGCCGGAGCGGCAGCCGATACGCGGCGACGAATCCGCTGCTTCGATGTTTTCATCCCTGCGCCATTTCTGGGGTGCGACGCCTCGCCGCGATTACGACATTCGGCCGGCGCGAACCGAGTACCAGCATGGACTGGCCAACATGCTCGTACGCAGGATGTATGCGTGGCGGGACTACAAAACTGAGATACCGCCTCACCGTCCCGATGATCCGCATCGCATAACGCTCGCGGCGTGGCGTTTCGATGAAGTCATCGCCACGTTGACGCTTGGCCTCGATTCGGCGGCTGGCTTGCTCGCTGACGCTTTATACGGCCGTGAGCTTGCCGGGCTTCGCCGCGCGGACCGGCTGATTGTCGAAGTCTCGCGGCTCGCCGTGGACCCTGACTTCAAATCGCGTGAACTCCTCGGACAGTTGTTCAAGGTGGCGCTTGCCTATGCCAAGGATATTTTCGAGGCAAGCGATGCCGTTATCGAAATCAATCCGCGCCATTCGCTCTATTACCAGCGCCGGCTGGGTTTTCGTGAAATCGGCGGTGTACGCCAATGCCCGCGGGTGAATGCGCCGGCTGTGCTTTTGCATCAGCAACTCGAAGAAATGACGATCCCGGACGCCGTCTAGTCGCCAGCTTCTGCGCGGGTACTGGGTCGCTCGGGACGATAGGCGTGTGAGTAGGGGGCGGCAGAATTTAGGGCGTCCGGTCGGCAGCGATTCCCGACTTGCGCATGAGTGTGCTCTTGCCGAACAGACTCTCGATCAAATCGACCGCCAACTCGGCCGTCTGGTTACGTATGTCAAGTGCGGGGTTCAACTCGACCACGTCTAGCGAGGCCAAGAGGCCGGTGTCGGCAACCATCTCCATACACAATTGTGCCTCGCGATAGGTTGGGCCGCCGCGAACCGTTGTCCCGACCCCGGGCGCAATGTCGGGGTCGAGGAAATCGACATCGAGACTTACGTGCAGATGCGTGTCTGGACCGATCAAGGCCAGGGCCAGTTCCATCGCGTGGCGCATGCCCATCTCGTCGATGTAGCGCATATCAAAAACTTCGATTCCTTCTTCATGGACCAGGCGTTTCTCCCCGGGGTCGACGCTGCGTATACCGATCTGCCGTATCTCACGAGCAGCGAGTGCCGGTGATTGACCGCTGAGTTCGACAAGTTCCGCGGGGCCGTGGCCACAGAGGCAAGCCACGGGCATCCCGTGCAAGTTTCCACTCGGCGTAAGTGCCGAGGTGTTGAAGTCCGCGTGGGCGTCGAACCAGAGAACGCGCAGTTTTTTATGCCGCTGGCGGCAGTAGCGCGACACGGCGCTGATCGACCCAATGGCCAACGAGTGATCTCCGCCAAGCAGAATCGGCAGCCGGCCATCTTCAAGCTCACCGTACACTGCGTCGTGAACGAGTCGATTCCATCGCACCACTTCAGGCAAATGGCGGAATCCGTCCACGGCCAATTGCGAAGGGTTGTGAGGGCCGTTGAGGTTTCCCAGATCCCGGACGTCACAGCCGAACTGCTCCAGTGCTGGCGCAATCCCCGCAACCCGCATCCCTTCAGGACCCATGCGGGAACCGAGGACACCGGCACCGATGTCTGTCGGCGCACCGATGAGGCTTGCATACTTGTTCGTCATCGCAAATATCCTGTCGTCTTAAGCTGCTATAACGATCCAGTGCAGTTTATACTCTTCCCCACGAAGCCTTTGTTATCGTCGCCGTTCCCCCGGGTTTTGTCTGCCATATTCGGCTTTTTGTACGCCGGGCAAGACCGTTATTCCAAAAGGAAAGCTTGTGACCCAGACACTCGTCTACGTATCCTGCGCTGAAAGCCGGGAAATCCACGTATTCTCGCTCGACTCTGCGGCAGGCGAGTTGCGCCCGCGCCAATGCATCGGTACGCGCGGTGCTCCGTCGCCGCTGAAGCTCGATCGCCAAGGAAGGGTCCTTTACGCCGGTACCCGGGAGGATTCCGGAAGCGCTCTCGCTGCGTACACGATCGATGCGTCCGACGGCCGCCTATCACTACTTGGCACCGTACCGGCGCCCGGGCGGCCTACCTACGTGGCGTGTGACAACGCCCGGCGCTTCGGGTTTTCCGCGTCCTATGGCGACAATAATCTGGCAGTTTTTCCGCTTGACGCGGCCGGTGCGCCCGAGCCAGTGAGTCAGGTCGAGGAAAACCTGATGCGCGCCCACGCAGCAGTAATGGATGCAACCAATCGTTGGCTCATCGTGCCAACACTCGGTGTCGACGCAATCCGCGTTTATCGGCTGGATACGGGCGGCGTTCTTGTCGCCAATGACCCGCCTGCCGTGATCGTTCGCTCTGGGTGTGGGCCGCGCCATTTTGTCTTTTCGCCGGACAACCGGCACGCTCACTGTCTGAACGAACTCGATGGCAGTATCGACGCCTTCGATTTCGATGCGGCGACTGGAACGCTGGAGCGGGTCCAGTCGATCAGCATGCTGCCGCACGGTTTCGACGGCAAGCCGTGGGCGGCCGAATTGCGCGGAACCCCCGACGGTCGCTTCTTGTATGCGACGGAGCGTACATCGAGTGTGATCGCGGTGTTCGCCGTCGACCTTCAGAGTGGTCGTCTGTCGGCGTTCGGACATTATCCGACGGAGACGCAACCCCGCGGCATGGCCATTGACCCCTCCGGCCGGTGGCTGGTAGCCGCTGGGCAGCTTTCGGCCGGCGTGACCCTCTATGAGCGGGACGGCGCTACGGGCAGGCTCACAACACGGCATCGCCAGGCGACCGGAAAAGACCCGATCTGTGTAGAAATTTTGACGTTGCCGGACCGTACGACCTGATTTCGTTCGGGCGGCCGCTCTCGCCGAACGGCTGCAGGCTCCAGCGCAGGGGACTTGGATCAGGCGGTCGCTACGACACCCGCGCTATGCGCTTGCTTGTCTGCCCAATACGAGGAACGAACCATGGGTCCGCAGGCGGCGCCCGTGAATCCCATCGCCAGCGCTTCGCGTTCGAAGCGTGCGAACGTATCCGGGTGAACGTAACGCGCTACCGGGAGATGATGCACGGAGGGCGCGAGGTATTGCCCGATCGTCAGCATCTCGACGCCGTTGGCACGCAGATCGCGCAAGACGGCCAGGATTTCGTCGTCGGTTTCGCCGAGTCCGACCATCAGCCCGGATTTTGTCGGGACGCTCGGGTAGCGTTCCTTGAAACGGCGCATGAACTCCAGCGAGTGCGCGTAATCGGCGCCCGGTCTTGCCTGCTTATAAAGACGCGGTACCGTTTCCATGTTGTGATTAAGCACGTCGGGCAACGCGCGGCCAAGCACCTCGATGGCCACGTCCATCCGGCCCCGGAAATCGGGGACGAGCGTTTCAATCGTCGTCGCCGGTGATTGCTCGCGAACGGCGGAGATGACTTTGACGAAATGATCGGCACCGCCGTCGCGTAGATCGTCGCGATCCACGCTCGTGATGACTACATAACGCAGCTTGAGTCTGGCCACGCTCTCGGCGAGGCTGGCCGGTTCTTCGGGGTCCGGGGGTAAGGGTTTGCCGTGGCCGACGTCGCAGAACGGGCAACGCCGGGTGCATATATCGCCAAGGATCATGAACGTCGCCGTGCCGCGGCCAAAGCATTCACCGATGTTCGGGCAAGCCGCTTCCTCACAGACGGTGTGCAACTTTTGCGTGCGCAACATTCTCTTGATCTCGCCGAAGCGCCCGGCGTCGTTGCCGGCCTTGACGCGAATCCACTCGGGTTTGCGCAGAGGTTCTTCGGCCCGCACGATCTTGATCGGGATGCGCGCCGTTTTCAGTTCTCCCTTTTGTTTGACGCCCGCGACCTTTGCCGCTGGGGCCTCCTTCGTCACCGTGCCGGCGTCTTCGCCGATACGGTTGCTTTCCTGCTCGTTCATTTCCGCTCCAGTTGTTGGACGAGGTTTCTAATCAGTGCCGCGGCGGCCTCGTCGACGGTGAGCCGAGTGCCCAGATCACGTATCTGGGTCACCGGCATTCCAGCATATCCGCAGGGGTTGATCGCAGAAAACGGGGCGAGTTCCATATCCACGTTCAGGCTCAGTCCATGGTAGGAGCAACCTTTGCGGATACGGAGGCCGAGCGCGGCGATTTTGGCCGGGTAGCCTTCCTTCTGCTCCGGAAGTCGAACATAGACGCCCGGCGCCCCATCAAGACGCGCCGCCTCCACTCCCTGTTCGGCAAGCATGTCGATAATTGCTTGCTCGATGTGGCGTACGAGTTCGCGCACCTTGAGCCCGCGGCGCGTGAGATCGAGCAGGAGGTAGATCACGACCTGTCCGGGGCCGTGATATGTGATCTGGCCGCCGCGATCGACTTTGATGACCGGAATGCTGGTATCAGCGACCAGATGCTCCGGTTTCCCCGCTTGACCGAGTGTAAACACGGGCGGGTGTTCGCATACCCACAGCTCGTCGAGTGTTTCCGCATTGCGGTCGGCGGTAAACCGCATCATCGACTGCCACGTCGCCTCATAGTCAGCGCAGCCAAGATGGCGAACGACTAGCGTTCCTGATAACTCCTCCTTTGTGCCGGGGGCTACCGACAGTTGCTCGTCTATCTCGCACCGCACGCTGATCACCGGTTTCGCTATTCGGACTTGGTCTAGAGAACGACCTTGACCAGCGGATGGCCGCTGAGCTCGCGGTAAAGCGCGTCAAGTTGCGGACGGGAGGTGGCGTTGATCGTGCACGTCAGGCTGATGTATTTACCTTTGGATGACGCGCGCATCTCCATCGTTGCACCGTCGAAATCGGGCGCGTGGTGGTGCACGATGCTCAGCACCGTCTGCGCCAGCGCTTCTTCGGCAAGTCCCATGATCTTGATCGGGAACGCGCAGGGGAAGTCTAGCAACGTTTCGTTCGGGTCAGGTTTCGGCATGCCGCATCACCTCTTCGCGGAAGTCGCTGTACCAAGCATACATTTGTCGTCCGAGCGGACCGGGCCTGCCTGCGTTTGGTCCGTTCCCGACCGGTTTGCCATCGAGTGTCGTGATTGCCAAGACTTCCTTCGTCGAGGCCGTCAACCACAACTCATCCGCGGATCGTAGTTCGGCTTCGGAAACTGGTCGGACCTCGTATGGCGCCTGGTGCTTGGCGGCCAACTCGAGCACGACATCGTAAGTAATTCCAGGGAGCACACGATGGTCCTTGGGAGGCGTCAGGATCACTCCGCCTTTGACCACGAACACATTGGACGTCGACGCTTCGGTAAGGAAACCGTCACGCAGCATGATCGTCTCGGCGCAGCCTGCGTCCGCCGCAAGTTGGCGCATCAGCACGTTGGGCAGGAGTGCGAGCGTCTTCAGGTCGCAACGTCCCCAGCGAATATCCGGTTGCGTGATGGCGGCGACTCCGCTCTCCCGCTGCGCGGGCGTGGGCCCGACAAGCGGCGACGTAAACAGGAAAACGGTGGGCTGGGCATGCAATGGGAAACAGGCGTCCCGCCGCACATCGGCGCCCCGGGTGATCTGGATGTAGACCGTCTGGTCGACATAGTCGGCGCTGGTAACCAGACGCCGGATGATCGATCGCCATTCATCGGCCGAGTGCGGATTCTTCAGGCGAATACCGTCGAGCGATGCTTGCATGCGTCGCAGATGTTCGTCGAGCCGAAAAGGGCAGCGCGAGTAAACCGGAATGACTTCGTAAACACCGTCGGCATACAGAAAGCCGCGGTCAAGCGGCGAAATCCGCGCTTCGGCCAGGGGCATGAAGGCCCCATTGAGATAAGCCATCATGACGTGCTCCTTCGCTCGCCGGACAATCAGACGGTCAGTTGAACCACAGACGCACGGTGTCGATCGCGCGACCGATGACGCCGGCCACCGGGACGCCGTCGATCGCCACAACGGGATACTCGCCGTACGCTTTGCCGTCGAGGGTGACTTTCATCGTGCCGACGACTTGGCCGGCCGTTACCGGGGCGATGAGGGGTTGCTGCGATACGAGCTCGGCCTTCAACCGCGGCGCAAAGCCCTTGGGAACGGCGAGAATGAAATCGCGAGTGAACCCGGCTTTGACGGTCTTTTCTGCGCCCTTCCAGACCTTCAGGTTTGAGACCGCCTGATCCTTGGCGTACATCTGCACCGCGTCATAGAACTGGAAGCCGTAATTGAGCAGCTTCAGCGACTCGCGCGCGCGCACGTTGTCCGAGCTCGCGCCGAGAACCACCGACAACAAGCGCCGGTTGCCCCGCTTGGAAGACGAGATCAGGCAATAGCCGGCGGCTTCGGTGTGGCCGGTCTTTACACCGTCAACCGTGGGGTCGAGCCAGAGCAGCCGGTTTCTGTTCGGCTGGGTGATGTTGTTGTAACGAAACTCCTTGAGCGAGTAGTACTTGGCGTACTCCTCCGGAAAATCCCGGATCAGGGCATTGGTCAAAGTGGCGAGGTCGCGGGCCGTCGTGTAGTGCTGTGGGTCTGGCAAGCCGGCGGCATTGCGGAAGCTGGACGACTTCATGCCGAGGCGCTGCGCCTCCCGGTTCATCATCTGCGCGAAGTTGTCTTCGCTGCCGGCGATCGCTTCGGCGAGGGCTACGCAGGCGTCATTTCCCGACTGAACGATCATGCCCTTGATCAGATCCTCCACTTTGACTTGGGTGTTGACCTGAATGAACATGCGCGAGCCTTCCGTCTTCCACGCCTTCTCCGAAACCGGCACGGCTTGATCGAGCTTGATCGTCCCTTGTTTGAGCGCGGCGAAAGTGAGGTACGCGGTCATCAACTTAGTCAGCGATGCCGGTTCCAGACGGTCGTCGGCTGCCTGCGATGCGAGTTCCTGGCCAGATGCACTTTCGATCAGTAACCACGATTTGGCGGCCAGCGCCGGCGGGGTGGGAAGCTGTTGGGCAAAAACGAGCGTTGGAAGAATCAGGAGGGAGAGAAAGAGCTTCTGAAGCGTGCGCATGAGAACCCTGTGCAGTGTGTCTGTGGGAGCCGGGAATTATAGCGCGCGCATCGAGGTGCCTTCGTCAAAACGGGCGGCCGATTTGTAACGAGAGGTTTTCGCCGCCGCATGCGCCGCAGTCACTGTGTCAGTCCCTGTGCGGCCGACTTGAAGAAACCACGTGGTGCGGCGATGACGACGAAATTCTGGTGACTGGTGTGCCGAAGCGGCTAAAATGCCGAGGCATCGCGGTTTATGCCATTCAGGTTACCAATTGTCATGCTCGATTACAAACTGTTACGCAAAAGTTCAATCGAGGTACAGACCTGAGATTCCGTTTTCCGTACACTGCAATCGTTGCTTCAGCGCCCCCCGCTGGCAACGTTTGACCCTCCCTGACCCATCGCAATGATGGGATTTCAATCCCGTGCCAAACTGGCGCGGGATTTTTTTTGCCAGTAATCCTTGTGGCAACGAACATGGCGTAGGACTTCGGGCGCCGGAAAACGACGTGAGCTCTTTCTTTTCTGCTTGTCGAAACCTCGAGCCGCAGGAGGTTCTAGCGTCGCAACTTCCAGGCAACGTTACGGGGACAAGCCCGTGCTGGCGCTTGCTTCCCTTGTAGCGCTATATTGAAGACAACACCGGGTCTGCTGTTCCGGCGGGCTCGTGCGAAAACGACAACTGGGAAGGGAGCGTGTCATGAATACTCCGGGTCTCCATAAACCGTTCTTTGTCGCCGTCGCGTTCGCGTTGGCTGGCTGCAGCGAAAAGGAAGTGAGCTACAAAGCGGACGTGCAGCCCATCGTTCAGCAGTATTGCGTCGAGTGTCACGCTGAAGGCGGCAAGGGAAGCCAGGCGTCGGGCCTTGTTCTTACGAGTTACGACAGCTTGATGAAAGGCACCCGCTTCGGCGCGATCGTCAAACCGGGGGATAGCTTGAGCAGCGTGTTGATCATGCTCGTCGAAGGTCGCGCCGATCCGTCGATCAAGATGCCGCACGGGCGTGAGCCGTTACCGAAAGAGAAGATCGCTGTTCTCAAAAAGTGGGTCGAGCAGGGCGCGAAAAACAACTAAGCAGTTTCGTTCCCCCGCGTAGCGAGTATGAGCGCTTTGGACGGGTCATAGGCGTCAACCAGAGGGAACTCCTGACAATGGCTTGCGCGAAGAAACTCGCACACGCGAGGGCAACACCCGGCGTTGATTCCGACGTCAAGCATCGAACCTTGCCGTAAGGCCGATTCGGCTCGACGCTGCGGCCGCCGCCCCTTCGTTTTTCGTGATCCCACACTGATCGGCCGCCTTGGCGTACGAAAGCTTGGACGTTGTCAGCGTTTGTCAGATCAACGAATGAGACGTTCGACAACGTCAAAAAGCCGCGGCCAAACCCGCGCACGCGGGTTATTCGAAGCGCAGGGCGACGATCGGGTCCAGGCTTGCCGCCCGCCGTGCCGGCATGTAACCGAAAACGATGCCGATGGCTCCGGAGAACACGAAAGCCAGCAGGTTGATTCCCGGGCTGAACAGGAAGGGCATGTGCATCAGCGCCGTGAGGCCGAGGCAGACGACGAGGGCGAGGACGATGCCGACCAATCCTCCGAGAGCGGAAAGCACGACGGCCTCGATCAAAAACTGCAGCAAAACTTCGTGTTCAAGGGCGCCGATGGCAAGGCGTACGCCAATTTCGCGGGTCCGTTCGGTGACCGACACGAGCATGATGTTCATGATACCGATGCCCCCCACGAGTAGGCTCACGGCGGCGACGGCACCGAGCAGGCCGGTCATCGTGCGAATCGTCCCCGACAACGCTTCGGCGATCTGCTTGGTGTCCATGACGCTGAAGTTGTCGTCCATGTTTTCCGAAAGCTTGCGCCGTTCGCGCATCAACTTGCGGATCTGTTCCATCACGGGATCCGAGGCGATGCCGTCACGCATGGAAAGCATCAGGGTCGATACGTCGGTACTGCCCGTGAGCCGGCGCTGGGCGGTGAGGATGGGCATCAGCACGATATCGTCCTGGTCCTGGCCCATCGCGCCCTGGCCCTTGGCCTGCAGCAGGCCGATGACCTGGCAGGTGAAATTCTTGACCCGGATTTCGTTGCCGATTGGCGAGGTATTGCCGAATAGCTGCTTTTTCGTCGTGGCACCGATGATGCACACCGCTTTGCCGGCGCTTTCCTCGTCTTCCTCGAACTGTCGCCCGGCGGCGATTTGCCAGTTGCCGGCAGTGAAATAGGCATTGTTGGTGCCATTCACCTGCGATTGCCAGTTCTGGTTACCGGCAACGAGCGTGACTTTGCTGCCGACCACGGGGGCGACGGCACGCAAGCTCGGGACTTGGGTCTGCACCGCCTCGACGTCCGCCAGCTTGAAGCTCGGCGCGCCGGCACTGTCGCGTCCGGGGCCAAGCTGTTGGCCGGGGCGCAGAATGAGCAGGTTGCTGCCGAGGCTCGAAATCTGGTCGGCGACCATGCGCGTTGCTCCATTACCGAGCGTTACCATCGTAATAACCGCGGCGACCCCGATGACGACGCCGAGGACGGTAAGGAACGAGCGCATCAGGTTGCGGCGGATGGCGCGCAGCGCGAGCAACAAGGCGTTTAGCAGCATCTGGGTCATCGGTCGCCCTTCTGTTCGATTGCGTGCACGTCGCTGTCGACGAGCCCATCGACAAACTTCACCACGCGTCCCGCGTAGGCGGCCATTTCTGGTTCGTGGGTCACCATGATGATGGTGATTCCCTGGTCCCGATTGAGAGCAACGAGCAGGTCCATGATTTCATGCCCGCGTTGACTGTCAAGGTTGCCGGTCGGCTCATCGGCCAGGAGGACGAGCGGCCGGGTGACGATGGCACGAGCGATGGCGACGCGTTGCTGCTGGCCGCCGGAGAGTTCGCCGGGCGTGTGGTGTTCCCAGCCGGTAAGGCCGACCTGCGCCAGCGCTTCGCGCGCCGCGGCATGACGTACCTTTGTCTCTGCGCCCCGGTAAAGCAGTGGCAGCTCGACGTTCTCCTGCGCCGACGTGCGCGATAACAGGTTGAAGCCCTGGAATACAAAACCGAGGTAGTGCCGCCGCAGCAACGCACGCTGGTTGCGCGTCAGCTCCTCGACCTGAATGTCGCGAAACTGATAGGAGCCGGTCGTCGGGCCGTCAAGGCAACCGAGGATATTGAGAGCCGTCGATTTGCCTGAGCCGCTCGGCCCCATGATGGCGATGAACTGCCCCTGCGGGATGTCGAGATCGACACCCTTCAAGGCCTGAAAAGCCGCCGAGCCCTTCCCGTATGTTTTGGTGACGGCGCGCAGCGATATCAACGGCACTGCCCTGTCCGGAGTGTCCTTCACCAATTCCTCACTTCGCCTTTTCCTGGTAGTCGGTGATCACCGCCATGCCGGCTTTCAGGTCGGCGCCGGTAATCTCCGTCAGGCGCCCGTTGCTCGGGCCGTCCTGGACCGGGACGGCGACCGGTTGGCCGTCGCGCAACACCCAGACCTGCTTGGCGTCGCTCGTATTGGTGGCTTTCACGGGCGGTCGTTTCTGCTGCGGCGGACGCGGCACCAGCCGTGAGAGCACACTGCCGGATGGGCCTTGTGCCAGTGTCTGCGGCGGCGTGAAGCGGAGCGCCGCGTTAGGTACGAGCAGCACGTTCTCCCGGTTCGCGGTGATGATGCGCGCGGTCGCCGTCATACCGGGGCGGAGGGCAAGATCGTCGTTGGTCACCGCGAGGACAGTCTTGTACGTAACGACGTTGTCGGTCGTTGTCGATCCGAGCCCGACGCGCTCGATGGTCGCCGGAAAGCTCCGGCCGGGCCACGCGGACACCGTAAAGCTGGCCGTCTGGCCGAGCTGAACGCTGCCGACGTCGGCTTCGTCTACCTTAACCTGCAACTCCATCTTGGTCAGGTCTTCGGCGATCGTGAACAAAACGGGCGTTGTCATCTGCGCCGCCACGGTCTGCCCCGGTTCCACCTTGCGCGTCAGGACGACGCCGTTGATCGGCGCACGAATGACCGCTTTTTCGATGTTCGTCTCGTCCGTCTTCAGCGTGGCCCGTGCCTGGGCGACCGCCGCCTTGGCACTTGACACACTGGCCAGCGCACGTTGATAAGTGGCCTCGGCCGTCTCCAGTTCTGTCTTCGAAGGCACCTTGCCGCCTGAAAGCTCAGCGACGCGTTGCAGGCGGTTAAGGCTCGCGCGTGATTCGGATACCGTCGCCTCCGCCTCGGCAACGCTTGCCTCCGCCGCCTCGACGGCGGCTCTTGACTTGGCGACCGAGTCGCGTAGTTTGGCCGTGTCGAGGCGGGCGACGATCTGCCCTTTTGTGACGCGATCGTTCTCATTGGCGAGGACGGCTTCCAGCGTCCCGGAAAGCTCACTGCCCACGTCGACCGAGCGCGTCGGTTGCAACGTCCCGCTCGCCGAGATGCTGACGACCAGATTGCCGGTCACTGCTTCTTCAGTCACGTACTGGCCAGCGGGCCCGTTGCCGCCACCGAAGACTAGCGTACCGAGGACGATGGCCATTGCCGCGCCTCCTGCGACTACCCAGAAGCGTTTTGACCTGCCGAGAAAACGCCGTGATACGCCGGCGCCGGGTTTGAGGAAGTCAGGAGTGTCGTTTGATTTGTGCATGTTGCCTGAATCCGTCCGTTTCTATTGTGGCGTGGGAGTTGCCTGCCAGCCGCCTCCGAGCGCCTTGTACAGTTGGATGACGGCGGTGAGGATGTCGGCTTCGGCGCTGGCGAGGTTGTCCTCGGCCGTCAGCCGCGTACGCTCGGTTTCGAGCACTTTTTGAAAGTCGGCAATGCCCGCTTCGTATTGGTTGCGGGCGAGGATAGCGGCGTTCGCGGCGGCCACGGCGGCGCGGCGCCGCGCTTCGATGCGGTCGCGTCCGGTAGCGTACGAGACCATCGCGTTCTCGACGTCTTCGAGTGCCGTCAGGAGCGTTTTCTCGTAGGTGATCAGCGCTTGTTCTTGCACCGCCGACTGCGCTTCGATGCGGCTGCTGATGCGTCCGGCGTCGAAAATGTTCGCCGCAAGGCTTGCCGCCAGCGAACGCGCGAGGCTCCCGCTGCCTCCGAGTGCCGCCGTGCTGAACGCCTTCCAGCCGAGTGAGCCGCTCAGCGTCAACGTCGGGTAGCGATCCGCTTCGCGTTCCGCCGTGCGAGCAATCTCGGCACGTAACGTGAATTCGGCAGAACGCAGATCCGGGCGCCGGCGCAAGGTGTCGGCTGGAATGCCGACGGCGATCTCGTCCGGGGCCGTAGGTAATGGTTTTACGTCCTGCAACGCGGTATGCCAGCTGCCCGGAACTCGACCGGTGAGCAGGGCGAGGCGGTTCTCCGCCGCCGCGCGACTGTTTTCCAGACTCGGGATTGACGCGCGGCTCTGTTCGAGATTGGTGCGCGCCTGTTCGACGTCGAGAGTGGTTACCAGTCCCGCCATCTCGCGCCACGTCGCAATTTGCAGCGTCTCGGCCTGACTGGCCACGTTGGCGCGGGCGATCTCAAGCCGTTGCTGGCTTGCCCGCAGCGTGACGTATTCCAACGCGACTTCGGCGGCTAATGACGCTCGCGTCGACTCGAGCGTGGCGGCTGCCGCCGCTGCGTCTGCTTCGGCCCCTGAAGCGGCGTCGCGCAGGCCGCCGAAGATCGACGGCTCCCAACTGGCGTCGAAGCCGGCGGCATACAAGGTCTGCGTCTTCCCCGTGCCTCCGGCTGAAGCCGCAGCGCGGGAGCGGGTAGCCGAAGCTGAAACGTCGAGGCTGGGATACAGATTGGCAACGGCCAGTTCGCGTGCCGCGCGCGATTGCCGCAGCTTGGCTTGCGCCGTGCGGACGTCGGGTGCGGCGGTCAGGGCGGCCTCGATCAATGCATCGAGTTGCGGGTCGGTGAACTGACGCCACCAGACGGCGAGGGTGTCATCCGTCGGAGCTATCGTTCGGGTGGCTTCGGCGGCAGAATTCCAAGTAGACGGTGCGTTGACCGTGCTTGTCGCCTTTATCTGGGCGACGCGTTCTTCGAGGGATGCGCATCCGCCAAGAAAAAAGAGGGCGGTAATGGCAAGGGCAGCGGTACGGATTCCGGTGTGTGACGCAGTCACGATTTTTTTGTTGGATTGGAGAGGCGCTATTATCGGTCCGGAAATCTTCGGCCAAGCCAAAGAGGCGGAAGCTTTCCGGGTGGATGAGCGGTAAATCCGGGTAAAGAAGGAAGCTCCGATCGAAACATGGCGGGTAGCACCCCGGCGGTGCGGGGTGCGCTCCCGGTCTCTCAGGTAGCCTCAGTTCTTCGGAGCCCCTTGCGGCTGCGCAGGCTGACCGCGGCCACGCTCGTGCATGCGATTCTGCATCCGCTCGTGCATCTGGTCCATGCGTTCCATGCCGGATTTGAAGAATACGCGCGCTTTCTCCTTTTGCTCAGGATTCAGCTTGTCGTAAACGGCCAGCCAACGATCGCGCACCGCGGTGCGCAGTTTCTGGCTTTCAGCGCGGAAGTCGTCCATACGCTTGGCCAGGTCACGCAGATCGGCATTCGGTTGATTGAGTGCGTTGCGCATTTCCTCGTGATGCTTGCGGAATCGCTCATGCATGCCGTCCATCGTCTCCTTGGCGAACGCCTCGGCGTCCTTCCACGCGGACTCCTGTTGCGCGTCCAGTTTCAAGTCGTCGTGCAAGCGCGTCATGGCACGGCCATGGTACATCTCATGATGACCCGACATGCCCATTCCCGGGCCCGGATGTTCTCCGCGCGGCATGGCGTAGGCATTGACGGCAAGGCCCATCGAAAACGCGATCGCGGCGACGATCAGGCGGGGGGTATAGGTTTTCTTCATGACATTTTCTCCTTCAGATAGGTCGAGGGCGGTTCGGCAGTTGGAGCCGGGGAGATTCGGCCGCCCCTTTCGACGACGTCATTTTCCAGCGCATGCCATTGCAAAGGATTTCGAGGCCGTACCAGTGCGTTGCAAATTGTTTCCGTCGCCTGGCGTCATCCGGGCGCAGGCATAGAATGATTTCCGTAAAACAATGCAGATGCCCGTCACTATGAAAAAGATACTTCTCGTCGACGACGACCCGGAGCTTCGCCAACTGCTCGCGACCTATCTGGGGCGGCACGGTTTCGACACGCTGCTCCTGCCCGATACGCGCCAACTCGACGCGTATCTCGAGCGCTATCACCCCCACCTCGTGGTCCTTGACCTCATGATGCCGGGCGAAGACGGGTTGGCTGCTTGCCGCCGGTTGCGCGCACGCGGTGAAACGTTGCCGGTGATCATGCTGACGGCGCGCGATGAGCCAGTTGACCGGGTTATCGGTCTCGAAATGGGCGCCGACGATTACGTCGGCAAGCCCTTTGATCCGCGCGAACTGGTGGCACGCATCGAGGCCGTGTTGCGGCGCGGTCTGCGCTCCGCTGCGGCGCCCGACCCGCAGGGCGGGGTCGTGTGCTTCGGTGAATGGTCGCTCGATCGCGGCACGCGCCAGCTCGCCCGCAATGGCGAGGTGGTCGCCCTCACGAGCGGCGAGTTCGCTCTGCTCAATGCGTTGGTCATGAATGCCAATCGGCCCATGAAGCGAGAGCGCCTGCTTGAGTTGACGCGCGGTGACGACAGCGACTCGTTCGATCGCGCGATCGACGTGCAGATCCATCGCCTGCGCCGACTGATCGAAACCGATCCCTCGCGCCCGCGCTATCTGCAAACGGTATGGGGCGTCGGCTACGTGTTCGTGCCGGACGGCGGTGCCGAAGAAAAGCGCGCCTCATGAAGCTGCTTCCATCGTCGCTTGCGGCGCGCACTTTCCTGCTGGTGGTGGCCACGGTGGCTATCGCCGAGTTCGCGACCTTTTCGCTGATCTTCCAGAACGGCCGCGCGACGCATATGCACAAAACCGTGCAGTTCGTCACAGGGCAAATTCGCTTGCTGCAGAGTGTCCTGCCCGGTCTTGACCCGGGAGCGCGCCAGAATCTGGAAGGCGCGGACATTGGCGAGCAGTGGCTGCAACTGGTGCCGGACGGCGACCTCGTGCCACGCCGCGAGGCCCGTTTCGGGTTTGCGCACGGCCTCGGTGAACGGCTCGAGCAGGCTCTCGGCGAACCCGTGCTGCTGCGCCATTCGCGGCAGAATCCTCGCGGTGGCCTTTGGATCGGCTTCCAGGCGGGCGGGGAACGGTGGTGGCTGGTCCTGCCGCCCCCTCGTTTCGAACCCCAGGGGTTACCGCGCGATCTGTGGCAATGGCTGGCCGCGACGCTGGCCGTACTCGTCGGACTGGCGGCCATCTTTGTACGCGGCATCGTAGGTCCTTTGCAGCGATTGGGCGAAGCCGTCGCAGCGACGGGCGGAGGAGCGGCGCGTACCGTTCTCCCTGAAGGACCGAAGGAAGTGCAGACACTGGCCACTCAGCACAACACGATGGTGGCTCAGCTTGCACGGTCCGATGCCGAGCGGCGTGAAATGCTGGCCGGGCTGACGCACGATCTACGGGCACCGCTGGCGCGGTTGCGCGTTCGCCTCGCGCTGCTCGAAAACGCCGACGATTCCGCCGGACTGACGCATGATGTCGATGACATGGAACGCATTGTCAGTCAATGTCTGGCGTTTCTGCGCTCCGAGGAAGATTGTGCTCAGCCGACCGCGCCCTTGTTGATCGCCGACGCAGTCAGCGACGAAGTCGCTCGTCATGCCGAACTCGGCCGCGCCGTCACGATGACGGTGAGCGAGGCCGCGGCGCCATGCCAGGTAGCCATCGCGGGTGTCGCGCTCCGTCGCATCCTCGACAACCTCATCGGCAACGCCCTGCAGTATGGAGCGCCGCCGGTGGAGGTCGAAATCCTGGTCGATCGGCCGGGTAGCGTGTGCCTACGAGTACGCGACCATGGGCCGGGCATCCCGGCGGAGTTGCGCGAACGCGCACTGGAACCGTTCGCGCAGATCGAACCCGCCCGTGCTACCCGCGGAAGCTGCGGTTTGGGCCTTGCCATCGTGCGTACGATCGTCGCTTCGTGTGGTGGGCAAGTGCGGCTCTCGAATGCCGACGAAGGAGGGCTGATCGTGGAGGTCGTGTTCCCGACAACGGCTCCTTCGGTCGGGCAATAGGCTCCTCGACTCTTTGTCGCTTGCTTCTTGCCCCTCTACCGGATACCTCCTAAAATTTAGCGCTGATACGATTTAGCAAAAACCCGCGAGAACCCTATTCGGGTAGACGCCGGTATTTTTCGGAGGGTGGCAAATGAACGCGAAACGAATCGAAGGCATCATCCCGGTGATGATCACGCCTTATCTGGAATCGGGCGAAATCGACTATGCGGGACTCGAGCGCCTCATCGAGTGGTACATCGCAAACGGTTCGGACGCGCTGTTCGCCGTTTGCCAGTCGAGCGAAATGCAGTTTCTGTCGCTGGAAGAGCGTGCTGCGCTGGGCAAGTTCGTCGTCAAGCAAGCGGCCGGGCGGGTTCCCGTGGTTGTCTCCGGGCACATCAGCGACGATCCGCACAGCCAGATCGAGGAGTTGACGGTCGCCGCCGAAACCGGCGCCGACGGCGTCGTGCTCGTGACCAACCATCTCGATCCGAAGAATCGCGGCACGGAAACCTTCCTCGGAAACATGCGCTGGTTGCTCGAGCGTCTGCCGAAGGATATGCCTCTCGGGCTCTACGAGTGCCCGGCCCCGTATCGTCGCCTCTTGAGCGACGACGAACTCCGCTTTTGCATGGATAGCGGCCGGTTCATCATGCTCAAGGACGTTTCCTGCGACCTGGAGACTGTGAAACGCCGCGTGGCCCTGACCAAGGGTTCGCCATTCGCGATTCTGAACGCCAATGCGGCAATCGCCTATGACGCGATGAAGGCCGGCTCGCGCGGCTTCAATGGCGTGTTCACGAACTTCCACCCCGACCTCTATAAATGGCTGTACACGTCGGGTACGAAGCACCCGAAACTGGCCGACGAGGTGGCGACTTTCCTCGTTCTGGCGGCGTTGTCCGAAGCCTTTGGCTACCCCGTGTTGGCCAAGATGTACCACCAGCGCATTGGCACCTTCGGTTCAATTCACAGCCGTACGATCACTTTCGACGTACGCGAACGTTTCTGGGCCCTTGATGCCATTCTCGACAAAATCGTGTCGGGAACGGAATCGATGCGCGCCAAGATCGCTGCGCTTTAAACGGTCGCGCATTACCGTGACCGCCGCAAGCCGGCGGCCACGGTGTTTCTGCAGGGCCGAAAGCGGGCTCACGCCCTCTGTACCGTGAGGATGGCGGCGCGGATGGTGGTGCGTTTTGGCGCCGATGGGTTTTCTTGTCGCGCGCGTCGGCGCAAAATGCCCGAAAGCATTTCCCCGCCCGCGTGGGTGACCGTTTCGGCGTGGAGGACGGCATGAGCCACAAACACCTGCATTTGCTTCAGGCGATCTACCGCGATCCGCCGAGTTCGAATATCCATTGGCGCGAGGTCGAGTCGCTATTCGACCACCTTGGCGCTACAGTCGAATCTGCACACGGTGCCCGTTTCCGCATCGTGCTCAATCGCATCGAGATCTTCCTGCATCATCCGCACAATAGCCCGACGTGCCCGAAGCAGGAGATCAAGCAGATACGCGAGTTCCTCGCTCGGGCCGGCGTGACTCTGTCGGCGTACGAAGCCTCATCAGCAAACTGAAGCGGTCATCTCCGATCGCGCATGGTGGCCGCGGGGCAATGCTAAGCGGCCTGACGCCGGCTCGTTAGCCGACGATGCAGCCACGCGGCGGTGGCGCCAAACAGCATCAGCGAGACCATGCCGAAGGCCAGCGTACGCGTCGATCCCCAGAGGGCCGGTGCGAGGATGCCGGCCACTGCCCCGTTTCCTATCGACTGCAGGAACATTTGGCACGAGGCGGCGAGTCCGCGTTGCTCGGGAAAAGGCTCCAGAGAAAGCAACGTCAGGCATGGCATGGCGAGCGACATGCCGAACGTATAGAGCGGAATCGGCATCACGCTCCACGGCAGTCCTGGCGGGAACGTTATGTTGAGGATGACGTTGGCAAGCGCGGCGCAAGCCATCACCACGTAACCCCGGACGATGGTCTGTTCCAGCGACAGTTTTCCGGCGAGCCGTCCCGAGTACCAGGAACCGGCCATGAGCCCGGCCATCGCCGGGCCGAAGAGCCACAGAAAGCCCGTTTCCGCGACACCGAGGTGGCGCATCAGGAATTCCGGAGCCGACATCACGTAAATGAAGAAGCCGGCAAAGTTGAGTGCCAGCGCCGCGCATGCACACAGAAAAACCGGCGAACTGAGAACCTTCACATAAGTCCGCGCAAGGTAGCCCGGATACAGTGGTTGCCGGCGTTCCAGGGGCAGCGTTTCGGGCAGGAGCCGCCAGCAGGCGATGAGCAGAATGACGGTGGCCACGACCAGAAAGCCGAACACGGAGCGCCAGCCGAACCAGGCCTGCAGCCGGCCGCCGATCATCGGCGCGACGGCGGGGGCGAACGCAAACATCATGGCGATGTGAGACATCAAACGATGCGCCGCCGGGCCGTCGAACAGGTCGCGCACGATGGCGCGGCTGATGACGATACCTGCTCCGGCCGATATGCCTTGCAGCGCGCGTAGCGCCCACAAATGCTCAATGCGTGTGGCGAAGGCGCAACCGCCGGCGGCCAGGCCGAACAGGACGAGACTGACAAGGATTACGCGCCGGCGACCGAGGGCGTCCGAAATGGCTCCGTGCCACAACGCCATGACGGCGAAGGGGATCAGGTAGGCGGTTAGCGTTTGCTGTACCTCGATCGGTGTCGCGCCGAGGCTTTGCGCGATATCGGGAAACGAAGGCAGGTAGGCGTCGATCGAGAAGGGGCCGAGCGCGCCGAGCGCAGCCAATACAAGAGCGATGCCACGCGGTGGCGGGCTGGATGTTTGCGACACGTTAATCCTTGGCGAAGCGACGGTACTGGACGGCTTCGGCGATATGTTGGGAACGGAGGTCCGGACTTCCCGCTAGGTCGGCAATCGTGCGCGCGACCTTCAGCGCACGGTGATAGGCGCGGGCCGAAAGGTTCAGGCGGGCCAAGGCGTGTTTCAGCAGTGCCGATCCGTCACTGTCCGTTTCGCAATGCCGGTCGATTTCTTTTACCGTCAGCCGGGCGTTTGGTTTTCCTTGACGCGCTATTTGCAAGGCGCGTGCCTGACTTACGCGCTCACGTACGATTGAGGACGGCTCGCCATCGGGCGCTTTCTGTAGCGCGTCGGCCGGCACAGCGGGCACTTCGATTTGCAAATCGATGCGGTCAAGCAACGGGCCAGAGAGTTTGTTTCGATAACGCGCCACCTGGTCTGGAGTACAGCGGCATTTTCCATTCGCGTCGCCGTGGTATCCACACGGACATGGGTTCATCGCGGCGATGAGTTGGAACTGCGCTGGGAACTCCGCTTGTCGAGCGGCTCGCGAAATATGGACGCGACCGCTTTCCAGCGGTTCGCGTAGTGCTTCGAGGACGCGCCGATCGAACTCGGGCAACTCATCGAGAAACAATACGCCCTGGTGAGCGAGCGAGATTTCGCCCGGGCGCGGCACGCTGCCGCCTCCGACCAGAGCGACCGACGAGGCCGTGTGATGGGGCGAGCGATAAGGATGGCGTCCGAACCCATCGGGGCGGAACTGCCCGGCGAGCGACAGGATCGCTGCCGATTCCAGCGCCGCTGCGTGCGACATGGGCGGCAATAAACCGGGCAATCGGGTCGCGAGCATCGATTTGCCGGTCCCGGGCGGTCCGGCGAGCAGCAATGAATGGCCGCCTGCTGCAGCGATTTCCAACACGCGCTTGGCTTGCGTCTGCCCGCGCACATCGGTCAGGTCAGGATAGGCGTCAGCCTCCGCGCTCTCAGTTAGTTCCGGAGTCCTGTGGGGCAGCGTCTCGTGGCCGGCCAGATGTGCGCACACCTGCAGCAGCGTATCGGCGCCGAGCACTTCCGCGTCGCGAGCAAGCGACGCTTCACGGGCACTCTCAGTCGGCATGACAAACGCTCGTCCGCGCTGGCCTGCGGCAAGGACCATCGCGAGCGCGCCGCGTATGGGGCGCAACCCACCCGACAGCGAAAGCTCCCCGGCGAACTCGTAACCCTGCAACGCGCTGTCCGGAATCTGCCCGGAGGCGGCCAGGATGCCGAGCGCGATCGGGAGATCGAACCTGCCCGATTCCTTCGGCAGGTCGGCGGGCGCCAGATTTACGGTGATGCGTTTGGCGGGGAACTCGAAGCCCGAGTTCTGCAAGGAAGCGCGGACGCGGTCACGCGCTTCCTTGACCTCCGTGTCGGGGAGCCCGACCAGAGTGACGCTCGGAAGCCCGCCGGCCAGATGGACTTCGACAGCGATTTCCGGAGCGGAAAGCCCGTCGAGGCCACGGCTATGGACGATGGCTAGCGGCATGTGCGGAGGATCGGTTGCGACGGCCAGCCGGCCGCGCTTAGCGCGTCGCAGCCGGGCGCGGGATCAGGCGTCGTTCTGATTGCGGCTTTCAAGCGCAGTGACGCGGGCTTCGAGGTCCTTGAGCTTTTCGCGGGTGCGTTGCAGCACCTGCGCCTGGATATCGAACTCCTCGCGGCTCACAAGATCGAGCTTGGTGAAAAAACTCGACAGGAGCGCACGGGCGTTCTTCTCGATGTCGGCGGCTGGGCTGGCGGCGATGATCGCTCCGAGCCGGGCGCTGAATTCCTCAAATATTTTCGGGTCGAGCATGGCGTCATTTATCCCTGAAGACCGCTCTGAGTTTATCACACGGTGGGTTGCGAGACGGAGCGGCCCGTAGCGGCCGCCAGCTTTGGGGGCGATACGCCGAATGTCGCCGGAGGACGGTTCTTTCGCGTGCGCGCTGTTCGATGGTGCGCGGATTTCCGCGGTTGCCCTCGCGTGGTGCGGGGGGCTTGCATCATGCGCCAGCACAGTGCGCTCCTATGGCTGGTGATTATCGGTCGCAGAGTAACTAACTGAAAATACGTTAGATTTCTTCTGGCACGGAGGCTGCTTAAGAGTGTGGGCACCGCTTTGAGTTTTCCTGTCTACATGAGGAGCAGACAATGAACAAGTCGATCATCGCCGCTTTGCTTGCCGCCGGATTTTCCATGGCGGCGTCGGCACAAACTCCCGCGCCAACGCCTGAGCATTCGGTGACCGGCAACATCGGACTCGTCTCGAGCTACCGCTTCCGCGGTATTGATCAGACCTACGGCAAGCCGGCGATTCAGGGCGGCGTCGATTACGCACATTCGAGCGGTCTCTACGCGGGCAACTGGAACTCCAACGTGAGTTCGGGCGCCGGCTTCCCGGACGGCAATCTCGAAATGGATTTCTATGGCGGTTACAAGACGTCGCTCGGCGATTTCGGTCTCGACGTCGGCGCCATTTACTACTACTACCCCGGCTCCGAGGGCCGCTCGCTCGGGCTGCATGCCGATCATGGAGCCGTCTCGAACAAGGAACTCTACATTGGCGGCTCGTGGAAGTTCTTGTCCGTGAAGTACTCGCACAGCATCGACGATTACTTCTCGCTGCGCGGGGTTGATTCCAGCGGCACGAGCACGGGCAAGAAGACGCGTGGCACGGGCTACCTGGAGGTCAATGCGAACTACGATCTCGGCGATGGTTGGGGCGTCAACGGCCACGTCGGTCACCTGAACCTGAAGAATGTTTACAACGGTGACTACACCGATTGGAAGGTGGGTGTGACCAAGGACTTCAACGGTTGGGTCGTCGGCCTCTCCTATGTCGATACCAATGCATCCGGCAAGTGCTCTGGCGCATCAACCTACCAGCCGTACTGCTTCGCCAAGTCTTGGCAGGATGACGGCGGCGTAGCCGACCTCAGCAGCAGCAACAAAGACGCCGGGCGGGGCATCGCCATCCTTTCGGTGACCCACTCGTTCTAGAACTTCAGTAACCACCGGGGTCTGGATAGCCGGCCTCAGAATTGGAGCCAATCATGAAAATGATTACAGCAATTATCAAGCCCTTCAAGCTTGACGAGGTGCGCGAAGCGCTGTCGGTCATTGGCGTTCAGGGCATCACCGTAACGGAAGTCAAAGGGTTCGGCCGGCAGAAGGGGCATACCGAGCTCTACCGCGGCGCCGAGTATGTCGTCGACTTTCTGCCGAAGGTGAAGGTCGAGGCGGCGATCGCCGACGGCCTCCTCGACCAGGTGATCGAGGCGATCGAAAAATCGGCGGGAACGGGAAAGATCGGTGACGGCAAGATCTTCGTCTTCGATCTCGAACAAGTCATTCGCATTCGCACCGGCGAAACCGGTGAAGAAGCCCTGTAAGGAGACAAAAGCCATGAAACACCTCTTTGCAATACTTGCTGTGCTTGGCGCCGTGTTATGCATCTCTCCGGCGTGGGCGCAGGACAATGCGGCTTCGGCTCCCGCCGCCACCGCCCCGGCGGCCGCGGCTCCTGCTGCGGCGGCAGCGACGCCCGCACCCGCGCCGGTGGTCAACAAGGGCGACAATGCCTGGATCATGATGAGCGCGGCGCTCGTCATCTTGATGTCGATCCCCGGCCTCGCGCTGTTCTACGGCGGCCTTGTGCGTTCGAAGAACATGCTCTCGGTACTGATGCAAGTCTTCGTCACGTTTGCGCTGATTAGCGTGCTCTGGGTCTGCTACGGGTATTCCGTCGCCTTTACTGAAGGCGGCGCGTTCTTCGGGACGTTGAGCAAGCTCTTCCTGAGCGGTGTGACTGTCGATTCCCCGGCGGCGACCTTCAGCAAGGGCGTAGTCATCTCCGAGTACGCCTACGTCATCTTCCAGGGCGCGTTCGCGGCGATCACCTGCGGCCTCATCGTAGGCGCGTTTGCCGAGCGGGCAAAGTTCTCCGCCGTGCTCGTGTTCATGGTGCTCTGGTTTACGTTCTCGTACTTGCCGATGGCACACATGGTCTGGTACTGGGCCGGTCCGGACGCCTACGTCGACGCAGCGGCGGGTGAAGCCGCGGGCAAAACGGCCGGGTACTTGTTTCAGAAGGGCGCCCTGGACTTCGCCGGCGGCACCGTGGTCCACATCAACGCGGCGGTGGCTGGCCTCGTGGGCGCGTTCCTGATGGGCAAGCGGGTCGGCTACGGCCGCGAGTCGATGGCGCCGCACAGCCTGACGTTCACCATGATCGGCGCCTCGTTGCTGTGGTTCGGCTGGTTCGGCTTCAACGCAGGCTCGGCGCTCGAGGCGAGTGGCGGTTCTGCGCTGGCGATGGTGAACACCTGGGTGGCGACGGCCTGCGCGACGATGTCCTGGATGCTCGTGGAATGGATGCTCAAAGACAAGCCGTCGATGCTCGGTGCGGCGTCCGGCGCTGTCGCAGGCCTCGTTGCCATCACGCCAGCGGCCGGTTTCGTCGGCGTACCGGGGGCCATTGCCATCGGGTTGCTGGCCGGTGTGATCTGTCTGTGGGGCGTGAATGGCCTGAAGCGCATGCTTGGTGCGGACGACTCGCTCGACGTGTTCGGCGTCCACGGTGTGGGCGGCATTCTCGGCGCCATCCTGACCGGCGTGTTTGCCGCGCCGTCGCTCGGTGGTACCGGGGTCTACGACTACGTCGCGAACAAGGTCGCCGATTACGACATGACGGCGCAAGTCATCAGCCAGTTGTGGGGCGTCGGCACCACGATCATCTGGTCGGGTATCGTCTCGGTGGTGGCTTACAAGATCGTCGATATGCTGATTGGCCTGCGCGTTCCGGAAGAAGAAGAACGCGAAGGCTTGGACATCACTTCCCACGGCGAAACCGCGTACCACATCTAGCCTTTTTATCCTCGTAGCAAAGCCACTTTCGGGCGCCCAAGGGCGCCCGTCTTTTTTTCTGGTCAGCATGAGAGGCGGCCGGCATTTGCCGTCAAATGCCAACGGCCCGCAGAGACGCATTGCCGCGGCCGAGGCATACGCCTTGCCCGAAGAACGCGGCAGGTTTAGCCTAAGCGGAGCTGCAACTCCCCTTTGAAATACCGCTATCGCCGCAGGATGTCGCCGGCGCAAACGACGTGACGTGCGCGCCTACGATGAGGTCTTGTTGGGCCACCTGAAGAGGAAAATCACCATGTCGAATCTGAAGGACGCCGGGCTCTTCCGCTCGCAATGCTACGTGGATGGAATCTGGACCAACGCCGACCAAGGCGGGACGTTGACGGTGCGCAATCCGGCGACGGGTGAGGAGTTGGGGGCCGTACCGCGCATGGGAGGCGACGAGACGCGGCGCGCGATCGCCGCCGCTCACGCCGCTTTGCCAGGATGGCGAGCGCAGACGGCGGCCGCCAGGGGAAAATTGCTGCGCCGCTGGAGCGACCTGATGCTCGAACACCGTCAGGATCTGGCCCGGATCGTGACGCTGGAGCAAGGCAAGCCGTTAGCCGAATCGGACGGCGAGATCGCTTACGCGGCGAGCTTTTTCGAGTGGTTCGGCGAGGAAGGAAAACGCGCCTACGGCGAAATTATTCCGACGCACATGGCGGATCGCCGGTTGCTCGTGACCCGCGAACCGGTCGGTGTGTGCGCGGCGATCACGCCCTGGAATTTCCCGGCGGCGATGATCACGCGCAAGGCGGGGGCAGCACTGGCGGCCGGCTGCACGATCGTCGTCAAGCCGGCGAGTCAGACGCCTTTTTCGGCGCTGGCACTCGCGGCGCTCGCCGAGAAAGCGGGACTGCCTCGTGGCGTGTTCAACGTCGTCACCGGTTCGGCACAGGCCATCGGCGACGAGCTGTGCGCGAATCCTCTGGTGCGTAAACTGTCGTTTACCGGTTCCACGGAAACCGGTTCCCGGCTGATCGCCCAGTGTGCGCCGACGGTGAAAAAGCTATCGATGGAGTTGGGTGGCAACGCGCCGTTTATCGTCTTCGACGATGCGGATCTCGACGCGGCCGTTACCGGCGCGATCGCCTCGAAGTACAGGAATTCCGGCCAGACGTGCGTCTGCGCGAACCGTCTATTGGTGCAGGACAGCGTCTATGACGTCTTTGCTGAGAAGTTGTCGGCGACGGTCGCGGCGCTCCAGGTCGGCAATGGCCTGGAGGCGGGTGTCGCTCAAGGACCTTTGATCGACGAGGCCGCGCTCAAGAAGGTGGAAAGCCTTGTCGCCGATGCGGTGCAGAAAGGCGCGCGGGTTGTGCGGGGCGGGCGTCGGCATGCCCTCGGCGGTACCTTCTACGAGCCGACGATCCTCGCCGATGCGACCCCAGCCATGCGGCTTGCCCGCGAAGAGTTGTTCGCTCCCGTGGCGCCGCTGTTCCGCTTCCGCGACGAAAAAGAAGCCGTCGCCATGGCAAACGACACCGAGTACGGGCTCGCCGCCTACTTCTACGCCCGCGACATCGGCCGCATCATGCGCGTTTCAGAGCAGCTCGAGTATGGGATGGTGGGCGTCAACACCGGCATCATTTCGACGGCGATTGCCCCCTTTGGCGGAGTCAAATCGTCGGGTCTCGGCAGGGAAGGCTCGCGCCACGGCCTCGACGAGTACCTCGAAATAAAGTACGTGTGCCTGGCAGGAATCGATCGGTAAGGCTTCGTGGCCGGGCGTATCATTTCGCTTCGTCCTCGAAAGCACGATACCGCGATGAAATCCTTCCACCTTTACCTCGACAGCGCCGACCTTGAGGAGGTGCGTCAGTGCTTGCCGCATCCCGTCGTTCATGGAGTGACGACGAACCCGACGCTGCTTAAACGCGCCGGGGTTCGCCCTGCCGAGCGGTCGCGGCTCTTCGAGCAGCTGTTGCGGTTCGGAGCCAAGCAGGTGCAGGCGCAGGTTTCGTCAAGCGATGCCGACGGGATGTTGCGCGACGCCCAAGCGTTGTTGCAAGGTTTCGATGTCGGCCAGATCGTCATCAAGATTCCGGCGACCCGTGAAGGGTTGCGCGCCGGTGCGACGCTGACCACCGAAGGCGTGCCAGTGACCTTCACCGCCGTCTATGCTCAGGAACAAGCCCATTTCGCAGCCCAACTCGATGCCGCGTATGCTGCCCCTTATCTCGGGCGCCTTGAAGACGCCGGCATCGACGGGCTGGCGTTGATTCGGCAGATGCAAGGACTCATCGAGCGCAGTAATGCGCAAACGCGCCTGCTCGTGGCCAGTATTCGCTCTCGGGCGGCCTATCTTGCGCTGCTGGAGATCGGTGTCGGCGCGATCACGATTCCGCCGCGCCTCTTTCCCGAGCTGCTCGACCACGACGCGACTCAAGAGGCGGAAAAGGTTTTCCTGGCCGACGCGGCAGGGTGATCGGTAGCGCAGAATTTCACCTCTCCCGCCGGTACCTGAAACGGAGCGGGCCCCGCCGGCTCCGTTTCAGCGGACCGAGCGATAAACCCCTGTGCGGGCGCGCTTGCTCATGACCACCTGCCAGAGTTGGCCCTGGCGAGCGCGGAAGAAGCCGGCACAGCTCATCAAGTAATACTTCCACATGCGGTAGAAGCGTTCGCCGTACTTCTCGCACAGATCGTCCCAGCCGCGCTCGAAATTCTCCCACCACGCCATCAGCGTGCGATCGTAGTCGGGGCCGAAGTTGTGCCAATCCTCGATCAGGAAACGACCCTCGACGGCATTGGAAATCTCGGTCGCGGCAGGCAGATGGCCGTTCGGAAAGATGTACTTGTCGATCCACGGGTCGACCTTGCGCGTCGGCCGATAGTTGCCGATGGTGTGTAGCAGGAACAGTCCATGGTCCTTGAGAACGCGCTCAGCAACCTCGAAAAACGAAGGATAGTTTTTCGGGCCGACGTGCTCGAACATGCCGACTGAGACCACCTTGTCGAAGTGGCCATCGAGCTTGCGGTAGTCCATCAACTCGATATGCACGGGCAAGCCGGCGCAACGCTCACGGGCAAGCGCCTGCTGCTCGACCGACACGGTAATGCCGACCACCTCGACGTTGTAGCGCTCTGCCGCGAAGCGAGCCAGGCCGCCCCAGCCACAACCGATGTCGAGAAGGCGTTCGCCAGGCCGCAGTTCGAGTTTGCGACAGATCATGTCGAGCTTATGCTCCTGCGCGTCGGCGAGGCTATTCGCTCGCGCCCAGTAAGCGCACGAGTAGCTCATCGTCGGGTCGAGCATCGTCGTGAATACGTCGTTGCCGATGTTGTAGTGACGTTCGCCGACCTGGAAGGCGCGGCGCATCGACTGCAGGTTGAACAGCGTGTGACGAAGCACCGCCTTCGTCGAGCGCAACCAGGCCCACCGGTCGGCTTGCCGGTCGGCGTCGACCGAGAGCAACCGGTGGAAGAGTTGATCGAGGCGGGCACATTCCCACCATCCGTCCATGTAGGCTTCGCCGAAGCCGAGCGAGCCGTCGACGAAAATGCGCCGATAAAGCCGCGGGTCGAGGACTTGGATATCCCAAGGATCGTTGCCATTGAATCGGAACCCGGCGGCGGCCGCCAAGGACTGCAAGGTGGATGGAACGTGCCCCGTGTCGGACTGGGCTTCCAGGTCGGGCCGATTCTCGGGATTCGTCAGCGTCGTCGATCGCATGCCACTTCCTCCGTTTGCCGAAAGACAGGCAAACGAGAGACCCGCGGCTTATCTGCCGCTTGTCATTCACATGCCTGCATCACAACACTATAGACGCTCGCAAACGGGTATTCCGTTCGCCAGACGTCCGGTTAGGCGTCCGCGAAAGAATTAGGCAACGGAATAGACGATAGTTCCGCGTGATCGGCGGAGAAGGGCGACGGTCGCAAGCCCCGGGGACAACTGGAAGGGAGGGGTTCCCCGGGCACTCAAAGGTAGACGCTATTCCTTGATCGCTTCGACGGCGATGTCGATCGTCACCTCGTCGCCAACCGTGGGTGCATATTTCCCGGCATTGAATTGGGTCCTGCTGATCTTCGTCGTCGCGTTCGCGCCGAGCGCATCCTTCTTCAGCATCGGATGGGGAACGGCCTTGAACGAGGTGACGGCCAGCGTGACCGGCCGTGTGACGCCCTTGATCGTCAGGTTACCCTCGATGGCGGCCGGCGCGTCGCCGTCGAAGCGTACTGCCGTCGATTTGAACGTGGCCGTCGGATACGTCGCCGTATCGAGGAAATCCGCCCCCTGGATGTGCTCGTTGAAGAGCGGGAATCCGGTGTCGACCGACTTGGTATCGATCACGATGTCCACCGAGCCGGTTTTCGCTTCCCTATCGAACACGATCTTGCCGGTCGTTTTGTTGAAGCGGCTCAGCTGCGTGGTAAAACCAAGGTGGCTGTAGGAAAAGCGAGGAAAGGTGTGCGCCCCGTCGATGACATAGGTCTCGGGTGCGGCGAATGCCGACCCGCCGAGGGCGGCGAACGCGGTAACGGCGAGCGTCAGGCGGAGGGCTCTTTTCATGCGGGGGAACTCCTTGCGGGTGGTGGTGATGGATTGAATTGGCCGCGGACCGCTCTATTTGGCGCCCGCGACGATGTGGAACTTGACCTGGATTTCGTTGGCAACGGTGCCGAAATCGGCCCATTGCCCTTCGCCAATGGCGAAATCGGCTCGCTTGATCGTAAATGCACCGTCGAAGGCGGCCGTATTGCCCTGGACCGTCACGTTCGTCGGGGCGGTGACAGTCTGCGTGCGTCCCTTGATCGTTAGCGGGCCCGTGACTTCATAACGGTTACCGCCAAGGGCTTTCACGCTGCTCGCTGAGAACGTCGCCTTCGGATAGGTTTTGGCATCAAACCAGGCTTTGCCGGCGACCTCGCTATCGCCTTCGGCAAAGCCCGTATCGATGCTGGCGACATCAACGTCGAGACTCACCCGGGCGTTCGCTGGCTTGGCCGGGTCGAAGGCGAGTTGTGCCATAAATTTCTTGAAGTGCCCGTCCATGCCGACCCCCATCTGTTTGTAGGCGAAGGCGATCGTGCTTTGCGAGTTCTGGACGACGCTGAATTCAGCCGCCTGCGTTGCGAGGGGAAGAAGGCCAACGGCGGCGCCAAAGGCGAGGGTGCTGATCGAACGGAATGTCATGGTTTCTCCGAAGCGTTTTCGATTTCCGACAAGCTGAGGGTGCTCCGGTCCGGCTAGCGCGCGTGGCGCCCTGGCAGCATGCGGGTGAGCACGTCGTCTTTGTCGACGAAGTGGTGCTTGAGCGCCGCCGCCGCGTGTCCGGCAACCACGGCCGCCAGCGCCACGTTCAGCGACCAATGCAGGGAGGCGAGCAGGTCGCCCAGTTCCTTGTTACGGGCCAGGAGGTCCGGAAGCGGCAAGATGCCGAACAATACAGTCTGCGTGCCCTTGGCCGAACTCATTAGCCAGCCGGAAAACGGCACCGCCAGCATCAGCAGGTAAAGGAGGCCGTGTCCGGCATGTGCGATTGCCTGCATGCGGCGGGACATGGTTCCTGGCAGGGGCGGCGGTGTGCGCGTCAGGCGCCAGAGAATGCGCCCGACCGCCAGCATGAAGAGAATGACGCCGGCCCATTTGTGCCAGGAGTAAAACTGCAGCTTCTGCGGCGAGAAGGGCAGGTCGGTCATGTATAGACCGAACACAAAGAGCCCCGCCAATCCCGCGGCCATCAGCCAATGCAAAACGATTGCCGTCGTCGAGTATTTAGTCATGGAGTGCGTATCAATTCCGTCGCGTCGCGTTACGGCACGATCGGGTAAATGGCTCGGTCCTCGGAAGGGGCAAGAAGGTAACCCAGTGCCCCGGGATGTGACCGCAGACGACACTGTACGGATTGTGGCTGTGCCAAAATAGGCGACAATCTGGAAAGGTTTGTTGCTCTAGTTGCAACAGTTTACCGGCAAATACCCTTTCGCTCGGAATTCCGCTTATGGATAAGCTCGACGCAATGCGCCTCTTTTCGCGCGTTGCCAACCTCGGGAGTTTCTCGGCGGTAGCCGTGCAACTCGGTGTCGCACGTTCTGTCGTTACGCGGCAGGTGGCGGCGCTGGAGTCGCACCTTGGGGCGAAGTTGCTGGCGCGCAGTACTCGGCGTCTGTCCCTGACGCCGGCCGGTGCCGCTTACCTCGAACGTTGCCGTGCCATCCTCGATCTTGTCGACGTGGCGGAAGCGGGCATTGCCGAAGACCACCAGACGCCGCGCGGGCTGATCCGGCTCAGTCTTCCTCTCGTCTATGGGCTCAAGTATCTCGCGCCCTGGTTGCTCGAATTCTCGCAGCGGTATCCCGAGGTCGAGCTGGATATGGACTTTTCGGATCGGCGCGCAAACCTGATCAAGGAAGGGATCGATCTTGCGGTGCGCATTACGCCGCGTCTCGATCCGAACGACGTGGCCCGCCGTCTTGGCTCGGGCCGCATGGTCGTCGTCGCTTCGCCAGGCTATATCGAGCAGCACGGAGAACCGAAGCACCCAAGCGAGCTTGTTCGCCACCATTGCCTCGGTTATACGGCAACGGCGAATGCACAGCGGTGGGCATTTTCAGTCGATGGCCGTATCGAAAGTTTCGCCGTGGCGCGTTCGCGCTTGCAGGCCAACAACGGCGAAGTCCTGCTCAAGGCCGCTTGCGCCGGTTTGGGTATCGCTTACGAACCGATGTTCAGCGCCGGCGAACTGCTGGCGAGCGGCCAACTCGTTGAAGTTCTGAAGGACTTTGCGCCGCCGGAAATCGGCATCTACGCGGTGTTGCCGGACAGTCGGCATGTGCCGCACCGGCTGCGCGTGCTCATGGACTTCCTGCGCGCGCGGATCGGTGAAGAAGGAAGCGCCGAAACTCTCCGCTGACGGCATGGGAACATGGCTTGCAGGAAGGCGGGATTCGCCCTAAAGAAAGCGTGTCCATGCCAAACCAGCCCAAGACTCCACGGCTGCCAACACCCTCCAAGCCTGCCTTCATCGTGTCCCGAGGCAGGGCGATTCGCTCGATCGTGGTCTTTCGCGCGTTGCAACTGGGCGATATGTTGTGCGCGGTGCCCACCCTTCGCGCACTGCGACTCGGGTTTCCGAGAGCCCGAATAACGCTCATCGGTCTGCCTTGGGCAGAACAGTTCGCTGCCCGCTTCCATCGTTACGTGGACGTCTTCGCCGCTTTCCCCGGACATCCAGACCTTCCCGAACAACCTGTGCGGGGTGAGGCTGCCGACGGGTTCTTCGAGAACATGCGAGCATGCCGCTTCGACCTGGCGGTCCAGCTTCATGGCAACGGTCTGGTGAGCAACTCCATTGTCGAGGCTTTGGGAGCCGCTCATTCAGTGGGTTTTCGGCCGGCCGACGAGGCGTCGGGCGGAGCGGCGGCCAACGCCTTGAATTACATCGCGTATCCGACGGTGGGACACGAGGCCGTCAGGTTGCTTGCCCTTGCGCAACACCTCGGCCTGCCGGACGCGGGAATGCGACTGGAATTCCCGCTCCGCGAAGCGGATTACGCCGAGCTGGATGCGAGCGGGTTGGAACCCGGCCTTACCCCCGGGGCGTATATCTGCGTCCACCCCGGCGCTCGCAGCCGCGACAAGTGCTGGCCGGCCCAGCACTTTGCCGAGGTGGCCGATCGCCTGGCGGACGAAACGGGTCTAGCCGTCGTGTTGACCGGCTCCGAGAAGGAGCGCGACATGACGGCCGCCGTGGCCGCGCGCATGCGCCATACGCCGGTAGATGCCGCCGCTCCGATTTCGATCGGCGCCATGGCCGCGCTGATGAGCCGGGCACGGCTTCTTGTCTGCAATGACACCGGGGTTTCGCATATCGCGGATGGTCTAGGATTGCCGAGTGTTGTCATTTTCTCCCGCTCCGAAATGGCACGCTGGGCGCCGATCGATACATCGCTGCATGCCAGCATCTGGGACCCGGAAGGCCGGTCGGTTTCCGCCGTGCTTCAGCACGCCCGCCGTTTATTGACGGTCGACACCCGGGCAGCGGACGCGGCAACGCAGCGGCAGGCGCTACACAGCGATTCGTTTTTCGGTGTGCCTTGAACGAGGCGAAGAGCGGTCAGGGCTGCGGACTCATTCGACCGAGAGGTTTTCCATACCGCGCCGCGCTTCCTCCGCACAGATGCGGCGCAGCCATTGGTGGCCCGGGTCGAGGTGAAAGCGACTGTGCCAGAACTGCTTCACGACGACGTTGGCCAGAGGTACCGGGCACGGAAACAACCGGATTGCCGGGCTGCTGCGGCCGAGGATGGTGCCGATCTGTCCCGGAAGCGTCGTGATCATGTCCGTCGCCGCGATGATCTTGGTGACCCCCAATACGCCCGGCAAATAGACGCGAACCCGGCGGGAGATGTTGAAGCGCTTCATCTCCGATTCGATCAGCTCATACGAGCGACCGTATCCGAACGCTATATGCGATTCACGCTGGAAGGCATCGAGCGTCAGTTCCTCCTTGATCCGGGGGTGTTCCGCGCTGACGAGGCAAACGTAGTTCTGGTCGAACAGGGTCTGTTCGTAGAAGCCGGTCTCCATCTCGGGCACAAAACCGCCGAACGCCAAATCGGCGGCGCCACTTTCCAGGAGCCTTGGCGTGTTGTGATCGAGAGGCAGCGCTTCGAAGCGAATGCCGGGTGAATTCGCGCAGATGGTACGCAGCATGTTGGGCAGCAGCGTTGTCTGAGCACCGTCGGGAATGCACATGCGAAACGTTCGCGTTGACGTCTGCGGGTCGAAGTTCGGCGCATCGATGATCTGCAGCATCGCTTCCAGGATGCTTCTCGCCTTGCCGACGATGGCCTCGGCGCGTGGCGTCGGCGTCATGCCTTCCGACGTACGTACGAACAGCGGGTCTTTGAGTTGCTCGCGGATGCGCTTCAGCCACGTACTGATTTTCGGCTGACTTTGCCCCATGACTTCGGCTGTCTTGGAGACGCTGCGAGTCGTGTAAAGGACGTCAATCAGCTTCAGGTCTTTTGCGTCGAGGTATTTTTCGTATTCCAGCGCTTCGTTCATCGACTGCTCCCCGGAAGGCGCCCTTGTCGGACCTTTGAGCCGAGTGGCCCGGACAGGGCGACTTCATCATACCGGCTTTCAATGGCCGGTTGCCCTGCCGTTGCTCTAGTAGCCAATGGGAAAAAAAGAGGCCCACCCCGTGGTTGGTCGGGGCGGGCCTAGGCTCAAGGCTACAAGCTAAGTGGTTTAACGTTGGCTGGCGAAGGCACGACCGGCGCGGGGACTCAATAGCGAATCTGGGCGACAGCGCGCAGCTCGCTCGGGGTGGCACTACCGAAACCGAAGAATTCGAGGTACGCAGGCACCATTTCGTACAGCATGTCGACGCCGACCTGATAGCGGCATCCGCATTTTTGTGCGGCTTCCAGAAGCGGCGTGATTTCCTGCTTCATCACCACTTCGCCGACAAAAGTCTCCGGCGAAAGGCCGCGTACATCGATAGGCAGCGGATCGCCAGGCATGCCGAGCGGGGTTGCGTTGACCACGAGGTTTTGGCCAACGGCCGAGTTGGGCCCCGTGTTTGCTGAAACCTGCGGATAGTGTTCACGCAGCCGTTCCACGAGGCCAGCCGCCGCATCCGAGGCCGCATCGAATACGGTGATTGCGGCCACGCCCTCGGCCGCCAACGAGGCGGCAATGGCGCATCCGACACCACCTGCGCCCACGACGAGGCAGCGAGCGCCTGAAAATTCAAATCCTTTGCGCCGGAGGCCGCGCGTGAAGCCGGTGCCGTCGAACATGTCGCCGAACAACGAGCCGTCCGGCCTCCTGGCAATCGCGTTGCACGAGCCGGCAACGCGCGCTGTCGTGGACAAGTCATCGACAAGACCCGCCGTCGTGATCTTGTGCGGCATGGTGACCAATGCGCCTGGGACATTGGTGAGTTGGAACACCGATTTAACGACGTCAGGAAAATCCTCGGGCTTCACGCCCATTGGTACCACAACAGCGTCGATGCCGCGTTTTTCGAACCAGGGGTTGTAGATGAGCGGAGCCTTGAAGGCGTAAGTGGGATATCCGAACAGCGGGAGCAATTGAGTGGTGCCGGTGATCATTTTTGGTTTTCCGGAACATTCGTTTAACAAGCGTCCGGAGTCGCAGCAGCCGGACTGTCGTTACGGATGATAGGAAGACCGCCCCATCCTGTAAATTCGATATCGGCGATACCTAGTATCAAAAAAACGAATAATTGTGCACGTCTCAGCGAGGAATCACGGGGAGAGGGATTATCGGAAAAACGGGATAAATATTATCTAAGTTATCAGATGGACAATATAGTTTCCGAGGGCTAGGATTTTGTGCAAGCCGTATGCGAGGATGTCGTGTGGGGTGGGCGAGCCGTTAGTGGAGAGTCTTTCCAGTTTCGCGTTCGTTCCTCGTTTCGGCGGGCGTCTGCCTGTTATTCCTGTGGTCTGGCCGGGAACATCGGTCAGCGACGATTCGAAAACGGAGGAGGAGTCTCAATGATCAAGAGTATGAAATCGGTGTGCATTGCCATGGCGGCTTGTGGTCTGGTTCTCTCGGCCAGTGCCGGTGCGGCGGAAATCAATGAGCGGGTTTTCCGGTTTGCGACGAGCAACGTAGAAGGCAATCCCCAAGTCGACGGCCTGATGAAGTTCGCGGAACTTGTGGGCGCGAAGAGCGGCGGCAAAATGACCGTGAAGGTATTCACCGGCGCGACGCTGGGTAAGGATATCCAGGTTCTTTCCTCGATGCAGGGTGGCACGGTCGACGGCGCGACGATGAACACGAACCTCCTCGTCGGCATCATCAAGGATGCCGGCCTGGTCGATCTCCCCTACCTTTTCGATACCGAGCAGGAAGCCTACGCCGTGCTCGACGGCCCGTTCGGCAAGAAAATTCACGGCCAGCTTGAATCAAAGGGCTTGGTCGGCCTGGCGTTTTTCGACATGGGCTATTACAGCCTGCACAACAACACGCATCCCATTACCAAGGTCGAGGACGTCAAGGGCCTGAAGATGCGGGTTACCGAAACGCCGGTGACCATCGATACCTACAAGGCTTGGGGTGCCAACGCCGTGCCTCTGGCTTACGCCGAACTCTTCACCGCGCTCGAGTCGAAAATCGTTGATGGTGGCGGACAACCGCCGCTCAACATGATCTACGGTAAGATCGGCGAAGTGTCGAAGTACTACACGGTGAACCGCTACTCATTTACGCCGGTGTCTCTGCTCATGAGCAAGAAGTCGATGGACAAGCTGAACGCCGACGAAAAGCAGATCATTCTGGATGCGGCCAAAGAGTCGTTGAGTTATCAGCGCCAGATGTCCCTCAAAAAGTCGGCCGATTGCTTGGCTGAACTGAAGAAGACGAAGACAGCGGTTACCGAGTTGTCCGCGGAAGAAATTGCTCGTTTCCGCGAAGCGACCAAGCCGGTCGTCGAGAAGTACCTGAAGGTGTACGACGAACAACTCGGCAAGGAACTCTTCGCCGAGATCGCCAAGTATCGCGCCGCCAAGAAGTAATCTGGCCTGACGGCGCCGGGCTGCTTTTGCAGCCCGGCGGCCTCCGCCGACGCGCGCTCCGCACGTCGGCTATCCCCTTCCAATTTAGTTATCGCCCCGGTGAATTGCCGCCGTAGGCTCGCTACGTTTCCCGCGAGAGCTTTCGCTTGGCCGCTCTCCGGGGGCGGAGAAAAGAGAAATGAAGAAGATACTGGTTCTGCACGGCATCAACCTCAATATGTTCGGCAAGCGCGATCCGAAGCAATACGGCACCGTTACGCTTGCGGAGATCGATTCTCGGTTGCGTGTTCTCGGGCAGGAACTCGGCGTCGAAGTCGAGTGTTTCCAGACAAATCACGAAGGCGAGATGTGCGAGCGCATCCACAGGGCCTTCACCGAGAAGGTAGACGGGGTGGTGATCAACGCGGGTGCATGGACACACTACAGCTATGGCTTGCGCGATGCACTCGCCATCCTCACCGCTCCGATTATCGAAGTGCATATGTCGAACGTGCATGCCCGTGAAGAGTTCCGGCACGACTCGGTGTTCGGCCAGATTGCCAAGGGACAGATCTGCGGCTTCGGTGCCGACAGTTACCTGCTGGGTTTGCGCGCGGTCGTCGGCGCTTTGGAGACGAGCAAGTAGTTGCCGCTGACGGGCACGTCCAAGCGGCCACGTCCGCTTTCCGATTCCGTCCGATCAGCGCATCGGTGCGGCGTGTTCGGCCTCGAACAAGCTCCGGGCGAGAGCGAGCACCTCGCGTTCGTCGACGTCGGAGACGAAGCTCTCGTCGTGCTCGCAACGCTCGTGAACGTTCTCCACTCCGCACACCGGGCAATGGAGGCGGAGGGACAAGGCAGCGCGGTGGATGCTCTGGCGTAACGGCTGCGATTCGATCAAGTTCGTGAACCAGTAGATACCGACGCTCGGCGTGCCGATGGCCACGCCGAGGTGCAACGGTCCGGTATCGTTCGAAACGAGCAATGCAGCGCGTTCAAGCAGACCGCACAACGCCGGCAACGGCGTCCTCCCGCTCAGATCGACCGCCGGTTGTTTCATCGCCTTGATGACCTGCCGCACGAGGGCTGCTTCGCTTGCGGTTCCGTTGATCGCCACGCGCGCCCCCGCGGCGGCCAATGCATCGGCGACCATCGCAAAACGTTCGGCGGGCCAACGGCGCCGGGGGTCGCTGGCGCCGGGTTGCACGATGACCAGGCGTTCGTCTCGTTCCATGGGAAGTACGCATTCGGCGGCCTCACGGTCGACGTCAGTGACTTCCAACTCCTCTCCGATCTCGAACGCGGTGGCCCCGGCCAGGGCGGCCAATTCCATAAGTTGCAGACGCCGATTCTGCAACGCCCCGAGATGCATGGTACGGTCCAGTTCCGGCGCGCCATCGGCGCAAAGGCCCACGACAAGCCGAGCATTGAACTCGCGGATCAGTCCGTTGGAGTGGTGTCCGCCTCCGTAGGCCTGGATGGCGATGTCGAATGCTTCCGTGCGCATGCGTTCGATGAATTCTCTGCCCGCCTCGTCGACTTCAGCGTTCGCCGGCAAACCGATACCCGGGTAGGGCGGAAGCACCACGACCCGATCGACGGGGACCGGCCGTCCGGTGAGGAAATCCGCATGCCATTGTTGTCCGATATACACGATCTCAGCCGCCGGAAACGAGAGCCGAAGGGCGTGCAACGCGGGCAGAGCGAAGACAAAGTCACCCACCGCACTCGGACGCAGGATGGCGATTTTCTGTACGCCGGGTGGTGCGGGAGGGGTGGCCGCGCTCACTAGATCGCCTCGCTTGTACCAGTGGGGCTGTTGACGATGCCTGAGTGGGCAAACGAGGCAGCGGGCTGCTGTGCACTCGGGCGTAGCGCAGGCGCTACGCGCAGTACTCGTGGAGCATCAGTGTCCCGATGCGGAACGGTTGTCGGCAGTTCCTGATGATAGGCGCCGGACGGGATGATGCCGCAGCCTCCGAAACGCTCCATGACGCGTAGTTGCGCCAACACATCCTCGCCGCAATGCTCGCTGGGCAGGTCGCGCCAGAAGTCGAAACCGCCGACGGCCCGGAGTTTCGCGGTATCGAAGAGAACGCAGCCGCCGATCCAAGCGACGCGATAAAGACGGGTGTCGGTGGGGCGCAAGGCGAGCTTGCGCTGCACATGAAACAGGTTCGCTGCACTGTGCAGATGGTGGCGTGTCCAAGCCGGGCTGTCGGGTGTGATGCGCTCCGGTTCGACGGGTGTATCCCAAAACTCGATGTGCTGTTGATGCGGGCGAACGTCGTCGACGAAACTTAGCCCGTGCAACGCGCTGCCGACGAAGCCGCACTGCTGCTTGGCGATTGCTTGCTGAAGGCGGGCGATCAGGTCTTGCTCGAGTAAAACGTCGTCATCGAGAAACAGGCAGTACGGTGCCTCGACCCGTGAGAGCAGAAAGGCGCGCTGCTCCGCGAGGCCGTGCCGAGGCAGGTGGCTGTCCGTCACGATTTCGCGGCCGATGGCGCGCAGGAAACGAAGCACCGCCGTCACTTCAGGCGCAGCGAAGGCGCTGCCGTTTTCCGTCTGGTCGGAGATTACGATCCGCAGCGAGGGATAGGTCTGCCCCGCGAGCGAGGTGAGGGTGACCGCGAGCGCGCTCGGCCGGTCGCACGTGGGCACGAGTACGTCGATTCGCGGCTGGCTCATGCTGGCGTCCTCAGCACGCGGATTCCGTCCGCCATGCCGCCATAGAGATAGGGGTTCAACGTCGGATCGTTATACATCTTGAACTGACGGTAGACCTTGAAGTAGGCACGGCCCTGTTGCGTCTCGTGCATCAGGCGATCCAGGCAGGCCGCAAGGTCCAGCCGCTGCACGACGAGCCGGTCAAGCTTGTCCCGACAGGTCGCGATATGGTTCGCCGCGTCGCTGCGCTGCGTTTGCTTCCACATGTGATGGATCTTCAGCGCCAGAATCGACAAGCGATCGATCATCGCCCCAGCCGTTTCACTGCTCAAACGCGCGTCGCTCAACGGTACCCGGCTGATCGACGCCAATATCATTTCGTCGATTCGCTCTACCGCATCATTGCGACGTTGGTTGTAGCGGTCGATGAGCCGTTTGCTTGTCGCGATCGCGTCGTCGCCGACATCCGTGCGGCGGGCCTTGTCCTCTTCGTCCCAGAGCCGTGTGTTGAAAGCGTGGTTGGTTTCGACGCCAGCCCATAGCTCCGCTGCGGAGGCGATATCCGTGTCATCGGGCCAGTCGGCATCGAGCAGGCAACGGTCGTGGAACTGCATGATCGATTCGGCATTGATCTTGTTGAGCATGGAGCTCCTTTCGTTGGAATTGAGAGGCCAGGTCGGGAAGAAGCTCTGCCCTCGGGGTGTTCCTGTGCTTAGGTCTCGGAAGCGACTTCTGCAATCGGTATTCCCGAAAGCGGGCTGGCTCAGCGCACGGAGTGCCGAGGAAGGGCCTCTGCCAAGGCAGTGAGAGAACGAGAGGAGCGGATCGGAGAGGCGGATTACCGAAGCGGAAAGAGGGTCTCTGCTGCAAATAAAAGCGTGCTCTGTCTCAACATGCTTCTATTTGCGGCAACCTTTTCTTGCGTTCACCGGTGCGGGACGCGTGGGGCGTCGATGCTGTCCGCCGCGCGAGACTGGCGCGCGGCGGACAAACTCCGCGGTTGGTCTACAGCGGAGCGCGGTCGAGCTTGGACAACTCGGTATTTACGTCGAATAGCTTTGCCTTCACCTGCGTTATGCCGAACGACTTGAGGCGTCCGGTATGCATTGCCAGGTATCGTTCTGCGTTAGGCGCGTCAGAAAATAGGTAAATTCCCCCAGCCTCGCGCGTATCCGGGTTCTCGGTCCAGATCTTCCACAGCAGGCCCGGTTCGGTCGCGATCAACTCGGCAAGGCCGCGTACGCTTTCGGTGAGCGCAGCACCCCAAGGGCCGGAAAACGGAAAATCGATTTGCAGAATGACAGCCATGGTTCCTCCTGGTGCGGTGGGGTTGGGGGGGAAAGAACGGTATGGTCAATCGGAGGGGCGTTTCCACCTGCTGCAGTGCAGCGCCTCAGTCGGCGCCTGAAGCGCACAGTGTCTTAAGACCGACGAGCGCTGCGTGCTGCAAGAGCATGATCGTCTTGGCGTCTTCGATCGAACCGGAACGCATCATCGTTAATGCCTCGTCCAGAGACACCTCGAGAAGCTCGATGTCCTCGCCTTCTTCGGGATCGCCTCCGCCGCCGTGCACGCGATCTTCGGCCGTGTACTCGGCGGCGAAGAAGTGGAGTTTCTCGGTCACCGACCCAGGGCTCATGTAGGCTTCAAACAATTTGCACGGGCAACGTACGCAATAGCCTGTTTCTTCCTCCGCTTCGCGTCGGATGCACTGCTCTGGATCATCGCCGTCGAGAAGGCCGGCGCAAGCCTCGATCAGATGTCCGTCCGCGTGGCCATTGACGTAAGCAGGAAAACGAAACTGCCGCGTCAATAGAACGGTGCCTCGCTCGGCGTCGTAGAGCAGGATCGCTGCCCCGTTGCCGCGGTCGTATGTTTCGCGGTTCAGCCGCTGCCAGCGGCCATCGCGTCGTCGCCGTTCGAACGTCGTTTTCTTGAGCAGATACCAGTCGTTGGAGAGTACTTTTTCCTCAATGACGCGAATGTCCTCAGCCGGCGGCATGTCGGTTCTCCTGTCCGTTTGAAATGTCCAAAGCTGAGCACGCCGGTATCTCTTCGATCGATGTGTACACCGGAAGACCTAGTTCACGTGCCCGGGCAACGTCCAGATCGGCGCCTGCCGAAGTACCGGGAAGACGCAGCACGGCGTCGCAGTGGACAAGCAGCCGATGCGCCAGCGGGTATTGAAAGGTTCGAAAAACATGATCGCCCGGTTCGCGGCCGCCGGCCGTACGGATGACCGGCCAAGCCAGCCATTCGCCGACGACTGCCAGGTGGCCACGCTCGTATAGCGGCAAGGCCGCTGCTTCGAGGGCTCGCAGATTGGCGGCAATGCGCTCTGGATCACCATCTGTTCCGGAAAGGTAAGGGCCGGCCACGAGAATCAGCATCGAACGTCGAGTTTTCATGCGTTTTCCTGAATATTCGTGCAATATCGTGCACATTATTCGAAGTCCGGCCGTTGTGCAAGTAATTTCGTGCAGTTTCGTGTATTCTTGTGACAGGTGTTCTTCTCTACGTCTATTGGAATCTGCCGTGCTGACTTCACAACGCAAGAAACTGATCCTTACCCGCCTCGCGCGGGACGGTCAGATCGTCGCCAAAGCGCTCAGCGAGGAGTTGGGAACGTCGGAGGATACGATCCGGCGGGATCTGCGTGAGCTGGCGGCCGAAGGCAAGTTGCAGCGCGTTCATGGCGGCGCCTTGCCGGCTTCGGCAGCCATCGAGACGCTGACGGTCAGGCGAGCTGTGTCCTCGGCGGACAAGGCGAATCTGGCACGGGCAGGAGCGGCGCTCATCCGTTCCGGCCAAGTAGTAATCCTCGACGGGGGGACGACAACGACCGAACTGGCGCGTTGCCTGCCACTCGACCTGCACGCCACCGTCGTTACCCATAGTCCCGGCATTGCGGTCGAGTTGGCCGAGCACCCGCACGTCGACGTGATCCTTCTGGGCGGCAAGCTCTTCAAGCATTCGATGGTCACCGTCGGTACGGCGACGGTCGAGGCGGCCGGGCGGCTCCATGCCGATCTGTACTTCATGGGCGTCACTGGCGCGCATCCGAAAGCTGGGCTGACCACCGGCGACTACGAGGAGGCGTGCGTGAAGCGGGCGTTGCACGCTTGCGCTGCCGAAACCTTTGTCATGGCGTCGTCGGAAAAGCTCGGCGCCGCCTCGCCGCATGTAATCTGCGGAATCACCGAAATCGCGGCCCTGCTCGTTCCTCCCGATACGCCGGAGGAGATGCTCCGCGGCGTTACCGACCTCGGTGTCGACGTCATCCGAGCAGCATAAGACGGCGGAGAACCTCTCTTTCCGGCGAGCCGAATAACCCTAACGTGGGAACGGCGTTTGCTGGCCATGAGCGATCGTGGCGTCATACCACGGTCTGCGTTGGTGGCTCACTCCGGGAGGTTCAAATGCCGAAAATGAAATCGTTGCTGCCGCTCGCGATCCTGCCTTTGACCGCGATCGGATTGACTGTCTTTGCCGATCCTTTGCCGCCGGATGCGACGTACCGGCCGCTACCGACGCAACCTTTCTCCGACGTCAAGCGCATGGACGAGGCGCAGAAGCCGGATGTCATGAAGCGGCAGCAGGCACTGTTCAACCAGCGCTATGACATGTCCAACCGGCCGCTCCCCGGCGTCATGATGTCGGGCGGCCGCAAACCGGTGCAGGGCGGCGTGCGCGTCAAGCTGCCGGCGGGCATGACCTGGGAACGGCTTGCCAACATGTCGCCGGACGAAATCCGTCAGCGCAATCTGTTTCCCGAGGGTTTCAAGCCACTGCCGCACGTGAAGCAGTCAACGGGCGGGCAGGTTTTTCCCACGAACCAGATTGCGGAGATCGATCGTCTCGAACAGCGGGATCTGCGCCGTTTCGATGTCGACTTCGATTTGCCCGATCATCTGACGCCCGAGTTTCCCCCGCCGATTTTCCTTACCACGCATCCGGAACTGGGTGATGTTTCGCGCGGACAGGTACTTTCCTTCCGTAATTACTACGAGATCATGAACGGCATCATTACGCCGGTACAAATGGAAGGCTTGCGGTTGCTACTCACGCCGTTCCCGCAAGAAGAATTCAACCAGACCGAAGACCGCAAGGTGGCTGCGCCCAGCCTCGGCGTCGCCTGTCTCGACTGCCACACCAACTTCCACAGCAATGCCGCGTTCCACCTAACCCCCGACGTACGGCCGCAATCGGCGCGATTCCGCCTGGATACCGTGAGTCTGCGCGGGATGTTCAATCAGCAAATCCACGGCTCGAAACGTTCGCTGCGCTCGGTGGAAGACTTTACCGAATTCGAGCAGCGCACCGCCTACTTCAACGGCGACCACGTAAGCGCTACACGCAAGGGCGTCAATCTGCCCGACCGTCCGAACCAGGTGGCGATGATGGCGCAGATGCAGAACATCATCGATTTCCCGCCGGCGCCCAAGCTCGATTCGGCCGGCCGCCTGCGGGCCGACAAAGCCACCCAGCAGGAACTGGCGGGAGAGAAGGTGTTCTTCGGCAAGGGGCGGTGCGCCGAGTGCCACGTTCCTCAGACGTCCTTCCTCGACAACAACATGCACGACCTGAAGCTCGAGCGCTTCTACCGGGTCGGCGAGGTGGCGAACGATCAGGTCGTGATCCCCGACGGTCCGATCAAAACGTTCACCCTGCGCGGTCTCAAGGACTCGCCTCCGTACCTGCATGACGGACGACTGCCGACGGTGGCCGACACGGTGGAATTCTTCAACCTCGTGCTTGGGCTCAAGCTCAATCAACAGGAGAAGGAGGCGCTCACGGCTTATTTGCTGACGTTGTGACGGAGCACGTGCGGTCTTCGCGTTATCCCTTTCATCGAGGAGTCGTACATGAACGTCAAAACGATCGCCGTTGTGGTCGGCCTGTTTGCCGCCGGCCCGCTTTTCGCGCAGCAGGGAAATCCCGCGGGAATGATGCCCGGCAATGTCGAAGCCAAGCCGGGAACCCCGGCCCCGGGGCAATACAACCCGCAGGATCGTCTGTTCATTCAGCTTGCCGGAATGGGCAATCTTGGCGAGGCTGACGCCGGCCGGCTCGCCGACACAAAAGCCAGTCATCCGAGCGTCAAGGCCTTCGCGCGCCGCATGGTCGCGGACCACTCCTCCACGAATGCCAAACTTGCCGATATCGCGAAGCAGCGAAACCTTAGCTTACCGGGCGAGCCGCAACCAGATCAAAAGGCCGTGAAAACGCATCTTGAAACCCTGAACGGTCTGGCCTTCGACCAAGCCTATCTGCGGGCGCAATTGATCGATCACCAGAAGACCGTTCAGCTTCTCGAATGGGAGATCAGCAACGGGCAAGATGCTCCATTGCAGCGTTTAGCGGTCGATACCTTGCCCACTGTGGTCGAACACTTGCGGATGGTTCAGGCATTACTGGCGGAAACTACTGGCGCTCCTCCGCAGGGGTTGGCGGCCTCCCAGGACGGAGCGCCCCCGCCCCGTTGAAGTGTTGAACGTGCGGGCACGCTGGGGGCTGGCTCGCAGGTGACAAGCAAGGAGAGCGAACCATGAACAAGCGATTTGCGGGATGGCTGGCGGTTGCGTTCGCCAGTAGCGCCGTCGTAGGTTGCGCGAACATGACGGAAACGCAGCGCACGACTGGCACCGGTGCAGGAATCGGCGCCGTGGCGGGAGCGGTGATCGGTGGCGCAACCGGCGGCGGCCGTGGTGCGGGAACAGGCGCGGCCATCGGTGCAGCGATCGGAGCAGGCGGCGGTTATCTGTGGTCGCAACGGATGCAGGAGCAGAAGGCGACGATGGAGCAGGCCACCCGGGGCACCGGCGTGTCGGTGACGCAGACGCAAGACAATCAGCTCAAGCTCGATATCCCGAGCGATATTTCGTTCGACTCCGGGCGAGCCGATATCAAGCCCGAACTGCGGCCGATCCTTGATCATTTCGGCACTACGCTAAACCAGAATCCGGTGACGACCGTGCGTATCGTGGGTCACACCGACAATACTGGTACCGATGCCATCAATGGTCCTCTCTCGGTCAACCGCGCCGCCTCTACTCGGGATTACCTCGTAAGCCGTGGCGTCGCAGTCAACCGCATCACCATCGAAGGCCACGGATCGACCCAGCCGGTGGCCGACAACAGCACCGTGGCCGGCCGAGCGAGGAATCGCCGCGTCGAGATCTTCGTCGCCGAGCCGCCTTCGCAGTAGCGAATTCGCGGTTCGGAAACACCGCGCGGGACGTGCGCCCGAGAAGATAGAAGCGCCGGATTGCCGGAAGCAGGCGCAAGACTCGGCGTAAGGTACGGGAGAGGCCGGCACAGCGCTTTCTGCGTCCGCTCGCCTTTTCGCCGAGATTCGGCTTCCCCGTCGCATCGCCCAGGCGCAGCACTTTCATACGCGTATCAGCTCAGGGTGGCGAACCTTCCTCCCCGTCCTTGTGATTCAATCCCCTCTGTTCGTATCCCCGTCGGTGGAATCCGCCGGAAAAACCATTGTCCGACCTCGACGCGCGGCGGACAGGCGGGCGAAGCAAGAAGGGAAAGGAGAAGTTCCGTATGGCAAAGCCGGAAATCGAAACCACGGCGTCCGCGATTGTCTATCGCAACCGCTGGATGACGGTGCGCGAGGATGCCATCGTACGGGCCGATGGGCGAACGGGAACGTACGGTGTCGTCGAAAAGCCCGATTTTGCTGTCATTGCGGCCATCGAGCACCGTATGGTGCACCTGGTTGAGCAATACCGGTATCCGGTGCACGGGCGCTTCTGGGAGTTGCCGCAAGGGTCATGGGAAGATGCCACGGTGGATCCATTGACGCTGGCGCAGGCGGAATTGCGCGAAGAAACCGGCCTCGTTGCCGCCTCGATGCAACACATCGGGCGACTCTATCTCGCTTACGGTTATTCGTCGCAGGCCTACGATGTCTTCCTAGCGACCAGGCTTTCGACGACGGAACGGCAACTCGACGTCGAGGAGCACGGCTTGATCACCCGTGTTTTCCCGCTCGCCGAGGTCGAGGCGATGATACGGGCGGGAACGATCGTCGATGCCACCACAGTGGCGGTGCTCGGCTTACTGCGTCTGCATCGGCTGATCTAGCATCCAGCCCCGGACCGGAATTTTTTACGGCATGAATTTTCTCGCCCACGCATTTCTCGCCGGAGACGATGCCGCTTACCGCGCCGGCGGCGTCATCGGCGACTTCATTAAAGGGCCTCTTCCGGCGGGTCTTCCGGAAGACCTTGCCGCTGGCGTTGCCCTGCACCGGGCGCTCGATTCCTATGCCGACCGCCATCCCGCCTTCATCGCCAGCCGAACCCGCATCACCCCGGAGCGTCGCCGCGTCGGCGGCGTGCTCGTGGACCTGTTCTACGACCACCTGCTGGCGCGCGACTGGGCACGCCACGGCGTAGGCCCGCTGGCCGCCTATGCGGCGGACGTCTACGCGACCCTCGATGCCTATGCAGATTTTCTGCCTGAGGCGGCACGCGAAGTCGCGCAATTGATGCGCCAACACGACTGGCTCGTCTCGTATGGCCGCGTCGAGGCCGTCGCCCGCACGATCGACCGCATGGCGCGTTACCGCTTGCGGCAGCCCAACCATCTGGGTGGTGGCATCGAAGAGTTCCTCGCCGACGCCGAAGGCTTTGCTGCCGACTTCCGCACTTTTCTGCCGGACGCCTCACGGTTCTGCGCCGAGTGGCGATCGAGACGGGCGGTGTAGATTCGTTTGCGATGGGTAGGTTTTGCTGATCCAAGGTGACGCCCGGTTCTGCACATCAAACGGATACGCGTTCCCGTCATTGAACTCGGGTGCCGGCCTGCTGAAACGGCCTTGTCGGCGCTCCAGCAACGCTTTTGAGAATGGCTGGCGCGTACGAGCCCCTCCCTCTCCCACCGCCTGAATTGACGAACATCAACAAAATCAATATAATGCAGTCTGTGTTGCGCTGTAACGCCACAAGCGATGCAGTTCAGCATGGAACTCTTCTGCATCCCCTCTACTCGAACGAGGGTATTTCTTCTGGCAGATTGTTCCGCCCCCGCGGCGCCCTTGCCGCGCTTTCAGGCTTTGCCCCCGCCTAAAACCGTTTGTCGCCCAAGCTGTTTCATTGCGCGACGACAACAGTGAAGGAGAGAGCATGTCAGCATTCACTACGCTGAAACACGTGGCGTCTGGCCGTAGCGACGTCGGCTCCAGCCTCTTGCAGTGCGCCATATTGATCGTAGCCCTGTTGTTCGCTTTCGGCGTCAGCAGCGCATTGCCGGCGAGGTCCGTGCCGGCGGAAACTCAAGTGCCGGCCGTCGCGGTACAACCAAGCCCAGCCGTTTCGGACTCGGAAAATGCCTCGCTTGTCGATGTGGAGAAAGCGCCAGTTCTTTCGCCACGCATGCAAGCGGCACTGGATTACGTGACACGGCGGTACCGCGTCTCGTCGGAAGCCCTTGTTCCTGTCTTCGAAATGGCTCAGATCATCGGCAAAGAGCGGCGCATTGACCCGTTGCTCATCGTTGCCATCATTGGCATCGAATCCCGCTTCAATCCCTTTGCGGAAAGTCCGATGGGCGCTCAGGGCTTGATGCAGGTCATCCCTCGCTACCATCAGGACAAGCTTCCGGATGACGCTGGAGAAAAACCGCTGCTGGACCCGCTGATCAACATCCGGGTCGGCGTCAATGTCCTCGAGGAAGCGATCCGTCGTCGTGGAGGGCTGGTCCCCGGCCTTCAGTACTATGCCGGCTCTCTAGATCCAGAGGGGGACTATGCGAGTAAGGTCCTCGCCGAAAGGAATCGCCTGGAGCAGGCGGCACGTCGCGGTATGCGCGATAGCGCGTAAGTGAAGGCTCACCACCCCTGGGTGGCCATGCGGCGTATCGCTTGCCGCGCTTCAATCGGCAGGAGAAGTTCCGCGTACGCGAGCGGCGTAAGGAGCCCTTCGTCGAAGCGCAGTAGTCCTCCTGCATCTTCAGAGAGGAGTTCGGCGTCGATCAGGTGGGAAATCAGGGCTGAGAACGCCGTTTTTTCCGCGTACTCGGACGCCGTGAAATCGTACAACAGCGACAAGCGTTGGGAGAGCAAGTGGCTATCGTTCTCCAGCGCGCGCCGCGTGAGGCGGCCAGAACCGCCGTGCTGCAGCAGCGCCAGCATCAACAGGTGACGTTCGAGCATGGGACGGAGCGTCTCGCCGAGCAATCGCAATTCGGCGAACTCCGGGCTGTTCGGCTCGGGTGCCGAAAGCCGCCCTGATTCGTTGCCTTTTAGCAGGCCGCGCTCGGCTAAGGTTTCAACGACCGGCCCAACCCGACTGGCGAGTTCCGATGGCAGCCAAGGAAGGAATAGTTCCGGCCCGACGAGCGTGTACATCGACGCCACGACTTCGTTCACCTCGCCCGCGGTTAGCGCTCGGTTATGACTTAGCAGACACGCGACAAGCGCGGGGAGGGCGAACGCGTGCAGGACGTTATTGCGGAAGTAGGCCAGTAAGGGGGCCACTTTTTCCGGAACCCGGATGAGGTCACCCAAGGGGTGAGGTACCCGCTCCGTAAGGCCAAGCCGTTCGACATGGTTGAGAATCTGCCGGGTGCTGAGCGAGCAGGGAACGACACAGGAAGAATATGGCGCGTCCACGGTCAACGCTTGGTAATGCGCGAGCATGCGCGTGAGCGTCAATTCGTCGGCAGTCCGTCGCGGGGTCGGCAGAAGGGCGAGGGCGATCAGGTTAACCGGGTTGATCACTACGGCTTCATTGAGTCGCCGCGCGAGTTCGAGCGCTGCCTTGCGCGTCACCAGCCGCGGCCAATCGCTTTCCGGATCGGTTGATTGCGTCGTCCAGCCGGGCCGGTCACTTTCGAGGAATTCAGCGAGAGGCAGCGGATGCCCGAAATTGAGATGCACTTTTCCGAAAATCCGCTTGATGTGGCGCAGGCTACGGATCAAGCCCCTGAGCGACTCCTTCCGCTTTGGCTTGCCGGCGAGTTCTGCTAGATAGGTTCGTCCCTCGATGACCTTCTCGTAACCGATGTAAACCGGCACGAAAACCAACGGCCGGTTATGTTCGCGAATGAAGCTGCTGATCGTCATGCCCAGAATGCCCGCTTTAGGCGTCAATGTGCGACCCGTCCGACTCCGGCCTCCCTCGATGAAATATTCGACCGGGAAACCGCGGGTAAGCATGAGATGCAGGTATTCATGGAAAACCGCGGCATAAAGCGCTTGGCCTTTGAGTGACCGGCGCAGAAAAAAGGCGCCGCAACGGCGTAGCACGGCGCCGACGATCGGCATGTTGAGATTCGCGCCTGCGGCGATGTGCGGTGGCGTCAATCCTTGGCGATAAAGGCAGTAGGAGAGCAGCAGGTAGTCGATATGGCTGCGATGCGCGGGGACATAGACGATGCCCTGATTTGGCGCAATCCGGGTGACGGCTTCGATGTTGTGAATTTCGATTCCGTCGTAGAGGCGGTTCCAAAGCCAGGAAAGAAAAAGCTCGAGCGCACGCAAGGTGCCGTAGGAGTAATCCGAAACGATCTCAAGTGCAAAACGCCGCGCGCGGTTCTCCGCCTGCTTGATTGAGATGCGATGAGCGGTTGCTTCCGCCTTAATGGCGGCTTGAACCGGAGCTCCGGCGAGAACGACGTCGATTTGGGTATGGCGGTGTGACAGGTCCGGCCCGATCGCCATCAAACGTTGGCGGCGGAAATGTACCCGCAGGACCCGGGAAAGCTTCCGTAGCGCCTTTCCCTCGTCGAGCCCCTCATGAGACAGAATGTTCAGCGAGAGCGGCGGGTTAAAGCGCACAAGAACGTTGCGCCCGTGCAGAACGAGCGTCAGCAGCCGGTACAGAACACCCGTGCGCCGCCAGGTTTCCGAGAAGAGAGCCTTGAGAATCGAGTCCTGCTTGTCAGGGCGGCGTCCCCACAAGATGGTAACGGGAACGATCTGAAATTCCCCCGCCGGGTCATTCAGGGCACGCCGCACGATCGCTGTCATTAACGAGGGATGCGCATACCGGTCGCGGGCACGCATGAAAAGCGCTTGACGACCCCCCAGGCTGAATGCCGAGTGACCGAAATGCCGCCCTTCAATGACTATGGGTTGGGCGGCGGAGGGCAGCCCCGCACGAAGGGATTCTTCGAAAAGGATTAGGAGGTTGGCGAGGGATCGTTCCTGCAGGACGTAAACCACCGGCTTTGTGGCATCCACGCCGAGTCGCGGCAAGTTCTCGGGCAGCACGGTCGTGCGAACCCAGAAATACAAAGCCCGGCGGGCCAACGGCAGGACCCAACCGGGCATTGCGAAAAAACGGCTCACAGCGATGCGGCGCAAAGCCCGTTAAGGTCAGTCTTCGTCGAGCCCCACCGTTTTGTACTGGGCCGCGAGTTGCTGCTGCGTTGCAGCAGGGACCGGCGCGTAGTGCGAAAACTCAATGGTGTAGGAGCCTTGCCCGCCAGTGAGCGACTTCAACCGGCCTTGGTAATCGTCCAATTCGGCTAGCGGCACCTTGCCGGCAATTGCCATCGTTCCCGTTCCGCGTGGCTGCGTTCCCGTTACTTGTCCACGCTTGCTCGACAGATCGCCGGCGAGGTCACCGACGGCGGCGTCCGGCGCCAGAATTTCGACGTCGACCACCGGCTCCAAGATGATCGGAGTGGCGGCACGCACGGCTTCGATCGTTGCCTTGCGTCCTGCGGTGAAGAAGGCGATGTCCTTGCTATCGACAGCGTGGGATTTACCGTCGTACACAACGACGCGGACATCGTGCACAGGGAAACCACCGACCACGCCATCTTCCAGCGCCTGGCGCACGCCTTTTTCGACGGCGGCCATGAAGACACCGGGGATGGCCCCCCCCTTTACGATATCGACAAATTCAAAGCCGGCGCCGCGTTCACGGGGCTCGACGCGCAGCATGACCTCTCCAAACTGACCGGCGCCGCCGCTCTGTTTCTTATGTCGGCAATGACCTTCGGCTTTGCCTGTGATCGTTTCGCGATAGGCGATCTGTGGCGGTTTGGTATCCAACTCGATCTTGTACTGTTGCGCCATCCGTGACAGCTTGGCGCGTAGGTGCATTTCCCCCAGGCCGCGGATAACGGTCTCGTTGGTGGTTGGATGCCGTTCCACCTTGAAGCACGGGTCTTCGATTTCGAGCTTGTGGAGGACATCGAACAAACGTTGCTCGTCCGATTTGCGTTTCGTCTCGACGGCCAGTCCCTGCATAGGCACCGGGAATTCGAGCGGTTTGAGGTGGATGTGGTCTTCCTCGTGTGAATCGTGCAGAACGCAGTCGAACTCTATTTCGTCGACTTTGGCGATGGCGCCGATATCGCCCGGGATCAGGGCGTCAACCTCCACATAGTCCTTGCCTTGCAGCCGATACAAATGGCCGACCTTGAACGCCCGCTTGGCGTCCCCGACGAGAAGTTGGGAATCCTTCTTGATGGTGCCCTGATGTACCCGGAACACGCCCAGTTTGCCGACAAACGGATCGCTGACGATCTTGAAGACGTGGGCGAGCACATGCATACCCGAATCGGGCTTGGCGTCGAATGGCACACTATTCGGGTCGTCCAGCAGCCCCTTGTAGAAGGGCGGCGGGTTGCCTTCAGCCGGGTTCGGCGCAAGTTTGACGAGAGTGTTCAACAACTGGGGAATGCCGGCACCGGTTTTGGCGGATACAAAGAGGATGGGAATCAAGTGCCCTGCGCGCAGCGCCTTCTCGAACGGCGCGTGCAGTTCGTCCGGACTGGGGTCTGCCCCTTCATCGAGATAACGGGCGAGAAGGTCCTCGTCTTCTTCGACGATCTGGTCGATCAAGGCCCGGTGCGCTGCAGCCACCGATTCGAAGTCGCTGTCGCCACTGTCGTGCCCCAGCAGTTCCACAACGTCCTGCGCGTGGTGTGCCGGAAGGTCCAACAACAAGCACTCGTGACCGAAGCGTTCGCGAATCTCGTTGACCAGTTTGGGAAGGTCGACGTTTTCCGCGTCGATCTTATTGATCACAATCATCCGGCAGAGCCCACGAGCGGCAGCGAATCGCATCATGCGCTCGGTCGTTAGTTCGATGCCGGTTTGGGCATTGATGATGATGAGCGCGGTGTCCACCGCTGCCAGGGCGCCGATAGCCTGTCCGGCAAAATCCGGGTATCCGGGTGTGTCGATGAGATGGACTTGCGTATCGAGCCAGTTGAAGCTCGCCATGGCGGAATTGATCGAGTGGCCGAGTTCCTTTTCTTGAGGGTCGAAATCGCACACCGTGTTTCCCTTTTCGACCGTTCCGCGGCTGGTAATGGCTCCCGCGGCGGCGAGCAGGGTTTCGGCAAGTGTCGTCTTTCCGGACGCGCCGTGTCCGACAAGAGCGACAGTACGAAGGTTGGCGGTGATGTTTTGACCCATGTTTTCTCCCGGTAATGTCGAACGCACTCTCCCGCAGGACGCGTATCAGACGATGTCCCTGGTAGAGCAATTGGCTACTCAAGATTCATCCGCTACTGCATGCATTCTACCCCTTGTCGGCCTTTCGCCAAGCGTCGGTCCCGGGCGAATAAAACAACCCTCTCAGATCTTTCAATCGCCAATTCTTCTCGCGTTGGAAGACGGGATAAATGACGCTCGCAAAACCTAATAGCGGCACCTCGGATTGACTTTTCTGATCAGTTTATTTTTTTGAGTAAGAAGGGATTTTTTGTTTGACCCCGTTGTCTCGCCGGCGGATAATTTTCAACTTGTTTTTCATGTTTCCGGCCCTCTGTGAGGGTCTTGGCCGACCGGAAAGGTCAAAGGGAGTGACGATGAGCGGGAAGACGAAGAAGCAGTTGGGGGTCTTGCGTGAGTTACGTGAGCGTGCGGTGTTGGGGGGAGGGCAGAAGCGGATCGATCAGCAGCACGAGCGGGGCAAGTTGACCGCGCGGGAGCGGCTGGCGCTGTTGCTGGACGAAGGCT